>CAWCYQ010000019.1:0-108882 GCA_963799755.1 Terriglobia bacterium
ACGCCTGCCAGGAAATGGTGGAGCAAGCTGCGCGGCGCCCGTCATTAAGGGGCCGCGTGGTGAGTGGCCGCGCTGAAAGGCTCCCGTTTCGAACAGGCTTCGCTCAACTGGTGCTTTGTTCGATGGCGCTCAGTTATTTTGACGACCTCGATAGTGCTTATCGGCGAGTTTACTCGAGTGACGGCTCCAGGCGCTTCGATTGTGGTGAGCGATATGCACCCGGAGGCGCTGGCCGCCGGTTGGACACGTTCTTTCAGAGCTGGCGAATTACGAATCGAGTTAGATCATCATATCCGGTCACTCGACGAGATCGAGCAAATAGCTCTGCGTGCCGGATTGGAAGCTGGGTCACGGAGCTCCGCTTATTTCGGCGAACAGGAGCGGCCCATCTTTGAACGTTCGGGAAAACCAAGCTATTCGCAAGCGTGCAGAAAATACCAGCACTGTTTCTGGCGAGCTGGAATAAGCCATGTTGATCACCGGCGCGCGAATATCCATCGATGCGAACACTACCGCTGAGATGGATTTGTGGGTGGATCGGGGGCGTGTTTCGTTGTCGCCGATTTCGACGGCGGAATGGCAGGTACTGGATGGCGCCGGATTCTTGATTCTGCCCGGCCTAATCAATGCGCATGATCATCTTGAGCTGAATCTTTTTCCGAGGTTGGGTCGAGGACCTTACGTGAACGCATCCGCCTGGGCCCAGGACATCTATCGTCCGCTTGAGCCTCCAGTGAAGCAGCATCTCGCGGTTCCCAAAGCCATTCGGCTCAGTTGGGGGGCCATCAAGAATGTGCTCTCGGGTGTAACGACCGTCGCGCACCATAATGCACTGCATCCTATCTTCTTTCATAGCGAGTTCCCGGTACGCGTGGTCAGGAGGTACGGCTGGGCGCACTCGCTGAGGTTTTCGCCGGATTGCGAGAGGCGGTTTCGGATGACACCAGCGGAATATCCGTTCATAATCCACGCGGCGGAAGGCGTGGACGAAAGCGCTCGCGTCGAAATCCATGCCATGGCAAAAGCTGGACTGCTAGCCTCTTCGACTGTTCTTGTCCACGGAGTAGGCATTGGGCGAGAAGAGATTTCGCTCTTAACAAGGACTGGCGCCTCGATTGTGTGGTGCCCATCTTCCAACCGTTTCACCTTGGGACGGAGCCTTGACAGAGCGGTGCTGAACAGCGAAATTCCATGCGCCTTGGGATCTGACTCGGCGATGACGGCAGAAGGCGATTTACTGGACGAGTTGCAGGTGGCTCGGCAATTCGTCGATGATCGCCGGCTGTACGCGATGGTAACAACGATCGCTGCACGAATACTGAAACTCCCAAACGGCTACGGGCGAATTTCGCACGACGGACCCGCGGACCTGGTTATGGTCCGGGACTACGGATTGACGCCAGCAGAAACGCTGCTCACCAGTTATCCGGAACTAGTGATGATTCGCGGCCGCGTAGTTCTTATATCGTCTGGACTTGCCGGCCATCACCAACTGAATCGCTCACTGCGGCCACTGAGCGTCGAGAGCAGGGGACAGTATCTGTGCGGCGGTCAGGTTCGCACCCTGTTTGCGGTTACCAAGAAAGCTCTCGGCGAAACGCCTCGTCTTGCCGGCAAGGCACTCGCGGCATGACTCCGAATATCCATTCTCTACCTGTCCTGGTGCTCTATCCGCATGCGCGCTGTAACTGCCGCTGCGTAATGTGCGACATCTGGAAAACGACGAACGAAGGCGAATTATCTCCCGCAGAACTGGCACGCCATCTTGACGATATAGAAAAGTTGAACGTGCAATGGGTAGTGTTTTCCGGCGGGGAGCCGCTGATGCATTCTGACTTGTTCCACCTCGCAGACATGCTGAAGGTCCGGAACATTCGGGTTACTTTGCTGAGTACAGGCCTGCTGCTAAAACGGTGCGCGGAGCAGATTGTGGCGCATCTGGACGATGTGATCGTTTCCCTCGATGGGCCGCCGCGAATTCACGATCAGATTCGACGAGTGCCCGGTGCTTTTGTACAACTGGAAAAAGGTGTTGGCACAATTCACGATCTCAAACCGGCCTTCCCAATTGCGGCGCGCTGTACAGTGCAGCGAGCGAACCACGCCGCGCTGGCGGAGACGGCGCACGCCGCAAAGCGGCTTCAGCTTGACTCCTTATCATTTCTGGCGGCCGACCTCACATCAGAGGCTTTCAACCGGGAGCAGCAATGGGATGCGACCCGGCAAGAGCGTGTCGCCCTCGCGGCCGACCAGATTGTCACACTCGAGAACGAGCTTGAAACCCTATGGAGGGAGTGGGGCGAATCAGGATTCATTTTAGAGGGACGAGAAAAGCTCGGCCGGATTGCTCTGCATTTTCGCGCACACCTGGGCCTTTGTGAACCGGTGGCGCCGCGCTGCAATGCCCCTTGGGTATCTGCTGTGGTTGAAGCGAACGGGTTAGTTCGTCCCTGCTTCTTTCACCGGCCGATCGGCTCGCTGCAAACACAGACCCTATTGCAGGTTCTGAATAGCTTTGCAGCGCAGCAGTTTCGCAGAACACTTGATGTGGAGACGAACACCATTTGCCAGCGATGCGTGTGTTCATTGCATCTGCAGTGAAGCATATTTCGTGAGGTGGCGCGTGCCCGCGTGAATCTGAACCCTGCGTTTATGACTCTGTTCGGCGCTGAATGCACAAATAATCGGCTACATAACCGCCTTCGAACCGAACGATGTGCTCTTTCTCAATTTCGTATCCATGCCGCGCGAGGAACTCGAAAATCTCATCAACGGTCTGAGATGGAGGTAACCAGTAAGAATGAACTCCCAGAATCAGATCAGGGTGATAACGCGAAAGCAATCGCTCGGCGCCCTGAAGGACAAGAAATTCCGCACCTTCTACATCGATCTTGATGACGTCGGGGACTATTCCAGATTGCGAGACAAATCGATCTAGAGTAACTGAACTCACCTGATGTATCGTCTTCTCTGCTGCCGTGACATACGGCGCATCGTCCGAAGCAATTGTGAGAGAGTTTCGAAAGCTTAGCCCGCCGTTCAACAGGATAAATGGAACCGCGTCCCGGTCACTCTCTGAAACGGCACTTCCCACAATTTCGGCTTGGCGAAGGCGATTGACCCGTTTATGGTAAGCCAGAATGTCCAACAATATTGGAGAAGGCTCGAATGCGATTACCCGACCCGACCGCCCCACGCGGCGAGCCGCGACCATTGTAATCCACCCATAATGCGCTCCAACATCGAAGCACGTACCACCTCGGGTGAGTGATCGGAGTAGCCATTCCAGTATGTGTTCTTCGGGCGAAGGGGCCGTAAGCAGGCGTGCCTGGACCCAAAGCAGATGCCCGGCAAAGCGCCTTGGTGCACACAACCGACTTCGCCAGGGAGAGGACGACGGCAACAATCGTTTAATGAATTGATGCGTCTTGGGAATCGTTTGCCTGAAAACTCGACTGGCGATACTCCACATCGTTGCAATGTTCTCTCAAGAAAGTAGGCTTCGCATCCAACCCGTGGTGCGTGATAGAGGGCGGTTAGACTAATTCTGTCATGCAAGTCGTTGGTGTCAGCGCAAGACGGCGGGTTTGCTGGCTTACGCGTGAGAAGGACGGCGTAATTGAGCCTCCTTCCCGTTATGAGCCCGTTTCGTAAGCGGACGAGTATAGGCCGAATATCACCCCAAAGAGTCTAGCGGTGGGCCGTTGGGAAATTGCTAAAGGTCAGTACAGAACAACAAAGTTTCCGTTCTTCACTGGATAAGCGGAAACGAGATTCCAGGCGGGAACGCCGTCGGGAGCGCCCAGGGCTATCGAGGAGCTGCCAGCGGACCGAACCACCGCGTTTCCAGCCCATGCCTTCTGTCCAGGAGACAAGGACAAGACCGTTCCCATTCACCGCCAGCGACGGATATTTTTGATTTTAGTCCTTCGCTTGGAACAATTGCGTCGGTTGTGCGGCCGGGTCAGAGTTAACGAAGCAAAAGTAAACTTTCTTCTCTGTTTCCCAGGCTGCAATGGTGCCTTTGGGTCCACTGGCAAAGGCTTCGGAACTCATGACGCAAGCACCGACATTCCATTTCGAAACATCGGCTCAGCTGAAGGTCTGGCCGTGGTCCCTCGATTCCAGCAGGTACATGTCGCGGTGCACTACCTCTTGGGCTGAGCGGAACAGCGGCAACTCCTCCTCCACCATCAATTCCGTCCGCCGTCCGAATGAGGTTTCGCTACGGCTCGAATGCTGTACCGGCGTCGTTGAGCCGGGCGAATAGCATGGGACTGCACCCCTTCGCAGGATCGCCCGTCTTCCGGGAACCCTTCCAAGCAACATAAACGCGACCGCGTCTGCCGACCGCAATGCGTGCGCCGCGGATATTGCCTATGGCGACGGCAGTGCCAGCAACCGAATTGACGCGGATCGGATCGGAAATGTGACGCCGTCCTTTGACCGAGCATAAACGAGATCGCCTTCCGAGGGATCGCCCTTGAAGTAGACCAGATGCACTGTGCCATCATGCCCCACAGCGGTCTGAGGCTGGATACCACCTTCAGGAACACGCTTCAGTTCCACACGCGGAACTGAAGATGAATTTGGAAATGTAAGCGCCGTGAACGCGAAGCATGCAACGAGCGCCGGGGATTTTAATAACTTGAACATTGATCGAAATCTTTTGTCTTGTGATCCGCTTCGTCTCACATTGCTTCCTTATACGCCTTTGCGAATCAACCACCAATTTACTGGATAACTTGCTAGGAACCCGGCCAACATTGCAATCTGCATCATGAACCAGAACACCGGATTCGTCTTCGGTATCTCATGTCCGAAGATGAGGAACGTCGTTATCGCCATCCAGCCATACATGCCGACTCGCCACGCCGTCAAGGACTGCTTTGATAGCCGCCCAGAGTCCCTGGCCAGGCGACAGATTCTTCATGGGTTTGATAGTGAAGTACTGAAAGGCAATGCCAAACAAGTACGCAAAAATATAATCCAACACCCATGCGCCAAACATCTTCTGCCCGAAGATGACGATGGGTGCCGCGAACACAATCCACTCGGCCACAAGATCGCCGAGTGCGCAGCCACTTCCGCAGTGTGTCGTGCCCACTCCAGCGATCTGCCAAAACGGTTTCTTCTTTCCGGGGTTGTCCTCTCCGCGCGCTTTAGCTTCTTCAACGGACTGCTTCGAACTAAGCCGGCCGGCTTTGAAATAGGCGATCACTGCAAGAGGGCCAGCGTACAGAGCTGTGGTCGGCCAAACGGCGTTCATGATCCACATTTTCTGGGGATGTTTGAATAGATCGATCGCAATGATGCAGGTGCAAACGCCAGCTAAGATAAGAGACGCAATCGAGAGTAGGTGGACCCATCCTGGCACTGCTACTCAACCCTCAAAATACGAGGAATGTGCCGGGTTACAGGATAGGTGTCGCATACTGAAAAACAGTCCTATGAGTCAGCTTTCCGCTCTTCCGTTCGCACACTATGCTTTTCCGACGGCTATAGAATCAACCGTAAAGGTATTCCCGGATAGCTTACCTGAGACTTTGACAGCTTGGCTAGCGAACTTGTCGAGCTGCCCGCCTCGCTAGGCGCATAGACCTTACCGCCGCTGACAGGTGCATAGTCGGACCCGGACCTTACGCACTCTCGTGTGCATTTAGCCGGACTTGCCTTTTTCATCATGTGCTGAGCACCGCACATGGTATCGTCAAAACGGTTTGAGGAACGGTTGAAGCTGCCGGCGAACTATTCGTACCAATGGTCGGGCGAATACGAATTCGAATTGCGTGCAAAGCAACGGCTTAAGCTGATCCTGCCTATCGTATTCTTCGTGATCTTTGTTCTGCTGTACCTGGTGTTTCATTCCGTTGCCGAGGCGTTGGTGCTCATCTTTCCCACGATCTACGCACTGACGGGCGGGCTATTGCTGCAATGGATTCTCGGGTATAACTTCAGTGTTGCGGTGTGGGTTGGCTATATCGCGCTCTTCGGCATCGCCGTTGAAACAGGCGTGGTGATGGTTGTTTACCTTCATGAAGCTCTCACCAAGCGGCTGCGGTCAGGCGAGCCGCTCACAAACGCGGATCTCGAAGCAGCCGTTATCCACGGAGCTGTGCAACGCCTTCGACCCAAGCTCATGACGGTGACTGCGGTTCTCGCCAGCCTAGTGCCGATCCTCTGGGAATCAGGCATCGGGTCCGATGTGATGAAGCCGATCGCCGCGCCGATAGTGGGGGGCATGATCACGTCCACTATTCACGTCTTGATCCTCGTTCCTGTATTCTTTCTGGCCATGAAGGAGCGCGCTCTTAGGCGCGGCCTTCTTCAGCCGGATCAATCTATCCCAGGCGATCTTGTCCTAAAGGAGAATGTTTAATATCCATCTGCGTAATTTGTGTTTTTCGGGCCTGCTCATGCTCTGCAGTATGAGCTCGTTCGCGCAATCAACTCAAACATTGACGGGCACCATCAGCGTGCCAGACGCGCATTCGAACCCCATGCCGTCCACCATGTACCTGCTAAAAATTAACAAACGTCCTTGTAAGTGGATTGCTTGCAGCGAGGCAGTACCCTCCAGAAGGTCAGCAATCGGCGCTCCGCGATCTGGCGTTCTTGGCTCGACAGCGAAAGTTCGGCATACATATCGTTTCTGGCTCGAGCAGAATGCGAACAAACATTCGAAGTGGGCGAAGCTCGCGCGCCAAGGCCATGAGATTGCCTGGGACTTCGACAGCCCTGACGGCTCGTATACCGGACGCATGCATCGAAGGCGAACTCGAGACAACCAGTGAGGCGACACGAAAGTTCCTGAAGTAGCGCTGACTACGCTATAAGCCGCCATCTGGCTAGTTCTCGCCCCCACTAACGGTGGTGACTCCGAAGCGGACTAGGTCCGCCTAACAAAGACATGGATACTCGTCTTCAACTGCAGCCGAACGAGGACAGCTTCTAGCCTTCGACGTTGTTCGGCGAACACGAAGCCGTGATCCTTGCGCGCAAGGTGGCGCTGAAAACAGGTCAGCTGGGCTTTGGTGTCGACCGTATTGGTCTTGCTGCCCTTCATCGAAGTCTCCGAAGCTCAGCGGGTGGCTGACGCATCAGGTTTTTCCGACTCTTCCTGATCTCAGATTGACCATGAAACCGCCGATGAGCTGCTTAGCATGAGCAACTGTTCACCACAAACACCACTAGAGTCGATATACAGAGGATGGTTCGATAGGGCGCCGTCAATTTCGTGTTGTACGCGCAGCGTGGCCGCCGCCGCATGGAGCACGATTAGCCGATGGCTCTTCGGTCTCTCTATCCTGGCATCCTTCTCCGGCTTGATCTGCGCCCAGACAATAACCGCAGCGGGAGCAAGCGACCCTCCAGGTCTTGCCAAATGGCAAAACGACATGATGACGCTCGGCCGGAAGTGGTGTGATGGAAAAACCTACGGTTTTGGTTGGGAACAGGACGTTTGGTATTACGACGGAACGCGTGTGTATTATCAGATTGCAGACTACACACAAGATCCTTTCTGGAACAACTGCGCGCTTAATGTTGCACGGCAGTATCGTGACTATGTGATCTCGAATTCCGGGAAAATCCCCGGCTGGCGCGTTTTCCCTCGCGGGCTTCGTATGGCTTGGCAGCGTACCGGCGACAATAGCTATAAACAAGCAGTGATCTTGCTAGCGACGAATTCGGCATTTGCTTGGAGCGCAGGCGGCCCTTCCGACACGGTCATCCGGGAAACAGCTTACGTGGCCGAAGCCTACATGGAAGCCGAACAGGTCGGTCAGCCTCGCAATCCGAAATTGCAGCAAGCCGCAACCTATTTGATCAATGATTTTGAACGCATCTTTGTTACGGGCGGCTATACACTCCATCAACCGTTTTTTGATGGACTCGCGGCCGAGGCCTTGATCGATTACTATGAACTGACACAGGATCCCCGGGTTCCCCCAGCCATCGAAATGATGCTCGACGGTGATTGGGCAAATGCCTACAATCAGACAACTCACGAATTGGCATACAATCCCGATCCGCCCGGTCCCACCTGCGCAGTAGGATGTATGGAATATGACCCGGACCTCACGAACCTGCTCGTTCCCGCCTATGCCTGGTATTGGACCTACAGCCAAAACGATGTCTATCGCCAGCGGAGCGATATCATGTTCGGGCACGCGCTGGATACCGATATTAGCTACAGCGGCAAGATCTTCAGCCAAAACTATCGCTGGAGCTTCGATTACGTTCAGTGGCGAACCGGCGCCGATCCCAAATATCGCGCGGATCTGAACGCGATTGCTGTCCCAGACACTTGGATGAACATCATCTCGCGAAATAGCGGAAAGTGCCTGAGCATTGGCAATAGTCCGAAGGAGACAGGTACCGGCGATCTCGCGGATCAATGGACCTGCGTGGGAGGCACAAACCAGGAATTCATGCTCACTCCGGTCAACGGCGGTTACAGGATCACTGCGCGCAATAGCAATTGGTCGTTGGGCGTTCGAGGCGGACCTTCGATGCTCGCGAATGGAGCTCTGATTCAACAAGGCTATTACAACAACACCTCCGATCAGGTCTGGATTGCTACTTCCAACGCCGATGGATATTACACGCTACAACTGGAAAACAGCGGGAAATGCCTGGATGTCATAGGCGCATCTACAGCCGATGGCACCCTCGTGCAGCAAAATTCCTGCTCGGGTGGCTCTAATCAGCAGTGGACTTTGTACTCTCCCGCTCCCACGAAAATCATCTCGCGAAATAGCGGGAAATGCCTGAGCATTGGTAATAGTCCGACGGAGACAGGTGCCGGCGATCTCGCCGATCAATGGACATGCGTGGGAGGCACAAACCAGGAATTCATGCTAATTCCGGTCAAAGGCGGTTACAGGATCACCGCGCGAAACAGCAATTGGTCGTTAGGCGTTCGAGGTGGCCCTTCGGAGCTTGCCGATGGAGCTCTGATTGAACAAGGCTATTACAACAACACCTCCGATCAGATCTGGATAGTTACTTCCGACTCCGATGGATACTACACCCTAATGCTGGGAAACAGCGGGAAATGCCTGGATGTCATGGGCGAATCTACAGCCGATGGCGTCCTCGTGCAGCAAGATTCCTGCTCGGGTGGCTCTAATCAGGAGTGGACTTTCTCGCCCGCTTCCTAGTGTTACCGCATGAGATTGCGCCCGGTGACTGTGTTCACGCGCACGGCCTCACCAAAACCTCTCTAACTGAAGGCACCGCTCCAACGGTGCCTTTAGCTTTTTGGAAGGTCCGCCGAGCCGGGTTGCCAAAATCTTGCCAAACCGGCATCGCAAGCTGAGTTATGTACGCCAGCTCAAGTCCGAGCAATTTTGCATGAAAGTTTCAGTGGCGTTCGTGTCGTTTCAATCCCCTTCTGCGCCTCGCGAAGAAAAGGAGCGCAGCAGAGCCGAGCCCGGCTAACCCGACCGATGCAGGCTCGGGCGTAACGGGCGACGCTCCCTGGAGTACCTCGGCAGCCGGATCGAAGGCTCCAATGCTCGTTGCTCCACCGGTCAAGGGATCGATTGTCTCGATCTGAGTTGTCAGATCGTTGAAGGAGTAAGTAATCCCGTTAACGTCAGTCGCACCTCCGATCCCTAAATCGGTCGTCCCGATCACCGTTGCTAATCCAGTCGCCGGATCGATGCTGTACAGCTTCGGAGCGACGGAGATCTTCACCACAGAGGAGCTCTGAAAGTTGTATATGAAGGCGTCGTAAGTGGCATACAGCTTGCCGCCCGCACTCCAGATCGCTTCGTCTGCCAGGTTGAACGTTCCGTCGGCGTTCTGACTTCCGAGAACAAAAGGGCTTGAAGGAATGCCGGAATTCTTGGCCAGCAAAGTAGTTGCCCCAGTTGATGGATTCACGGTGTAGATGCTGTTTGCAAAGTCCGTGGCGAATAGCTTCCCGTTCAGGCTGCCGAGATCGAACACGCTGGTCGGGCCGCAAGAAGTCGAAGGGACGACACAAGGTTGCAATCCGGTCGCTCCGACCCTTGTGAAAGCGCCAGTGGCAGCATCGATCCGGTCGAGCTGCCCGGCATAGTTCAAGGTGTAAAGGGTCCCGTTCGGGTCGGTGGCCATTCCGAAGTAACCGTCCGGCTCCGTTGGACCAATCTGCCTGTAGGCGCCCGTCGCCAGATCCACCGTGCCGAAAACTCCATTACCGTTGATGCCGGCACTTACCACGTAAACCGAGTCGGCAAAGGTGACGCCGGTGAGAAGGAGAACGAGAGGAACGATCAGCTTATGTTGAGACATCAGGTATGAATCTCCCTTGGGTCACCATACCCGCGTGCGGCCTCCAGAAGCGATGCACGCGAGGTCAATTGCGAGTCAAATGTTCAGGTCACCGGCTATGTTACTGAGGTCGCGAGATTATAGACTTGTGTTCTACCTCGGGGTGTCTGATGATGAAGCCGCAGCAACACCTAAACCGGCTCGCCTTCGGGCCGTTTGAAGTCGATCGTCAAACCGGTGAACTGTTTAAAAGCGGCATTCTGATTCGTCTTCCCGGCCAGCCATTTCAGATCCTTCTAGCTCTGGTGGAGAATGCGGGAGAGCTCATCACACGCGAGCACCTTCGCGACCAGATCTGGCGCGACGGCAGGAACGTCGATTTCGAGCACAGTTTGAATGTGGCAGTCAATCGGCTGCGGCGCGCACTGTGCGATTCGGCCGACGAGCCACGATACATTGAGACCGTATCGGGCAAGGGCTACCGGTTTATTGGGAAAGTGGAGGCGGGCGCCGCTAAGTTGCAGGCCGTACCGGTCATCGAAACTTCAGTCATCCCTGAAGCTGGCCACTGGTCCAATCGGAAATGGCGGTTCGCGTTAGGCGCGCTGGCGTTGTCGCTCGCCGTGATGATGTGCGCCGTCCTTCTTCGCCGGAATCGTAAGCCGTCTTTCGCCGAAAAGGGAACGCTGGTGCTCGCCGGCTTTCGCAATACGACAGGTGATCCGCTGTTCGACGCCACTCTGCAACAAGGGCTGATGGTGCAGCTCCAGCAATCACCCTTTCTCAGCCTTGTCGCCGAGAGCCGTATCCGGCAGACGTTGCGGCTGATGGGGCGACCGGCCGGCGATATCCTCACAGCCGATCTTGCTCGCGAAGTGTGCGAGAGAACCGGGAGTAGCGCAGTTCTCGAAGGCTCCATCGCCCCTCTCGGGAGCCGTTATGTACTGGGTTTGACGGCTAAGAGTTGTGATGGCGACGCGCTGTATGTGGAACAAGTTCAGGTCGCAAAAAAGGAAGACGTGCTGGACGCCCTCAGCCAAATCGCCAGAAAATTCAGACAAGGTGCGGGCGAGTCGCTAGCCGTTATTCGGCAACATGACACTCCGCTGGCCGAAGCCACTACTCCGTCTCTGGATGCGCTTAAGGCCTATAGCTCAGCTCGAAAGCTTGCGTTCTCCGCCAGCTTTAGCAGTGCAGTGCCGCTGTTACAGCGGGCAATTGAACTCGACCCCCGATTTGCGATGGCGCACGCGTTCCTCGGGCGAATTTATGCCGACATTGGGGATTCCGTGCTGTCCGCGGAAAGCACTCGGCGCTCCTACGAATTACGCGACAGGGCAAGCGAGCAGGAGAGGTTCTTTATCTCGTTCTCCTATGATCGGCAAATCACCGGAAACCTTGAAAATGCCCAACGAACGCTAGAGCTTTGGGAGCACACCTATCCTCGGGAAGCAGCTCCGCACTCGCTCATGTCCGGATTTACGAGCCAAGGCCTGGGCCAATATGAAAAGACGATCGCGGAAGCCAACAAGACCATCGAACTCGATCCCGATGCCACGCCAGCCTATCTTAATCTCGCCTTTGGTTACACATCGTTGGCTCGGTTCACGAATGCCGAAGCGACTCTACAGCGCGCAAGGGAGCGCAACCTCGAAATTCCCGATTCTCTGATCCTCGGCTTCTATCTTGCCTTTTATCGGAACGATCGCGAAAGCATGAATCGAACTGCCGCCCGCATGAACGGAAAGCCTGAGGAAGACTGGATGTTGCAATCTGAAGCTCTGGTCGCGGCACATGCGGGTCGCTTGCGCCAGGCCAGACTCTTGTCCCGGCAAGCAGTAGAGTTGGCGCAGCGTTCGGGCCATTCCGAGAGGGCTGCAATCTACGGCGCGGGGTCAGCCGCCTGGGAAGCATTTTTCGGGAACGTAGCGGAGGCGAGAAAGAAAGCAGCGGCCGCACTCGAGCTTTCAAATGCTCGCGACGTCGAATACGGGGCCGCATTCGCACTATCTCTGGCGCATGATGATTCCAGGGCACAGGCGCTCGCGAACGACTTGGCCAAGCGTTTTCCGCAAGACACGCTCGTTCGATTTACGTACTTGCCACTGCTCAATGCGCTCGCCAGCCTGCATCGCCTCCAGCCGGCGGAGAGCGTGAGCCTGTTGCAAACCACTCTTCCTTTCGAATTCGCAACACCGGGAACAAATTTTTTCGGATTCTTCGGCGGCCTCTACCCGGCGTACGTGCGCGGCCAATGTTATCTGTTGTTGGGCCAAGGCAATGAAGCGGCGGCAGAGTTTCAGAAGGTTATCGATCACCCCGGGGTTGTATATGCCGACCCGATTGGCGCGCTGGCGTACCTTCAAGTCGGGAGGGCTTGCGCATCCTCGAAAAACAGAGCGAGGGCGAAAGCCGCTTACCAGGAGTTTTTGACTCTATGGCGAGATGCCGATCCTGATATCTCGATTTACAAGCAGGCCAAAGCCGAATGCTCCAGGCTGCAATAATCTGCAACTCCTCTCGCATCGCCGCACTCGCCGCGCAAAGGCGCCGCGGGTCGCACTCTCTTCAGGGTCAGAAATAGCGCGTATGGTCGAGATCTTCAATTAACCCGGGCTGTGTTGTTGGGCGCCATCCCAGCCGTTCCTGAGTTTGCGCGCTTGATGCCGGACCGTCGGACCCCACGAAGAAACCGAGGAAACCGAAATGGCTTGCAGCCTCCTCGTGGGATTTGGCGACGACCGGCACGGTCAGGCCCCGGCCGATTGCCTCAGCGATCTCCCGAAGCGGCACGCCCTCTTCGGCAACCGCGTGATACCGGGCTCCTGCGGAACCCTTCTCAAGCACAAGCCTGTAAAGGTGGGCAGCATCGAGCCGGTGCACCGCAGGCCAACGGTTGAGCCCGTCGCCGATAAACGCCGAGATACCTTTCTCGCGAGCTATGGCGATCATGTAGGTGATGAGGCCTTGCTTCACTCGGTCATGGACCTGCGGGAGGCGTACCACCGAGGCACGCACGCCATACGCAGCCACCGAAGCTGCTGTCTGCTCCGAGACTCGGGGAAACGAGGTGGAGTGGGAAGCGGGCACATCGTCTTCGGTCGCGAGGCGTCCTGGCGCAACGAGCCCGGTCCCGGAGGTAACGATCAAGGGGCGCTCAGAGCCCCCCAGCGCGGAGCCGAGAGCCTCGATGGCGCGCCTGTCCATTTCACAGTTCGCGGCGAACTTTGAAAAATCGTGATTAAAGGCGGTGTGAATCACGCCATCAGAAGCGGCTGCTCCGCTGCGCAGGCTTTCCAAGTCTTCCAGATCACCTCGATGCACCTCGGCGCCAGCCTCGATAAGAGACTTGGCGCCCGCATCCGAGCGAGCCATTCCCAGCACCTGATGGCCCGCGTTAATTAGTTCCTGAACAATTGCATAACCGATGAATCCGGTGGCACCGGTGACGAAAACACGCATGACGATCTCCTTTTACTTCATTCATGACCATAACCGCATTCGCGGCCTGGTTATCAGATGGGGACCGACGGATTACGATCTAGCTGAAGAGTCCTTATTATTTTCGCGATCGTCCGAGATGGCTCATGCTTTCAGATTCCGCGAGGCCGTATAGCCGCAACCCGGTTTCCCAGTCCTTACTGAGGTAGAAGACAGCCGTCCCGATCGGCTGATGCAGGCGGCAGGTTAATAGCCGCAGTCGCTGGCAGTCAGCAAAAGAGACTTCGAGACGATGCCGATATCGTCGCGGTTCATGTGTATAATGGGGAACCAAATAAGTCGCTTGGCGCCAGGGTCGAAAGCGAACGCGTGAAAGCCACAGACGTTCAAAATCCGGACTATTTCCACAAAGTAGTTGATTGCCAGTGGGCCTGCCCTGCCCACACCAACGTTCCTGAATACATCCGGCTGATCGCGCAAGGCAGGTACACAGATGCCTACATGCTCAACCGGGAGTCAAATGTATTTCCAGCCATTCTTGGCCGGACTTGCGACCGCCCTTGTGAGCCCGCTTGCCGTCGCGGCCGGCTGGATGGAAAGCCCGTTGCCATCTGCAGGTTGAAGCGGGTGGCTGCCGATCTTCGCGGCGAAATCTCTCATTTGCTGCCGAAAATTCCTCAAGCAAAAAACGGCAAACGCGTGGCCTGCATTGGCGCTGGACCGGCGTCTCTGACTGTGGCCAACGATTTGATGCCGCTCGGCTATGAAGTCACGATCTTCGAGAAACAGGACAACCCGGGCGGCCTGATGCGCTCGAACATCCCTGCGTTCCGGCTTCCCGAGCAAGTTCTTGCGGAGGAGATCGATCTCATCCTCGACATGGGCGTGGACATTCGCTTCAACACGCCCGTTCACAGCATGCAGGCTTTGCTCGAGCAGGGATTTCAAGCCATCTTCGTCGGTTGTGGTGCCCCCCGCGGCAAGGAGTTGGAGATTCCCGGACGTCATGATACCGATCGAATTCACATCGGTATCGATTGGCTGGAGTCGGTCGCTTTCGGCCATATCGATTCCATCGGAGAACGGGTCCTCATCATCGGGGTCGGGAATACGGCTATGGACTGCTGCCGGTCCTCTCGACGGCTGGGTGGCACAGATATCAAGGTCATGGCGCGGCGTCCTCGCGGATTCTTCAAGGCCTCCTCCTGGGAGTTGGAGGATTCGGAAGAGGAGGGTATCGAAATCCTCGTCAATCATGCTCCTAAGAGTTTTGTCGTTGAAGGCGGCCAGTTGAAAGGCATGCTCTTCGATCGTCTCGAATGGGATGCCCAGGCAAAGCATTCGACGACGATTGACGAGATCTTCTTGCCGGCAGATGACGTCATTCTTGCCATCGGTCAGGAGAACGCGTTTCCCTGGATCGAGCGTGATCTGGGTGTCCAGTTCGGCAAGTGGGATATGCCGGTGATCGACGAGCGTACGTTCCAGTCCACGCGATCCGGTATTTTTTTCGGCGGCGATGCGGCGTTCGGCCCCAAAAACATTATCTGGGCGGTTGAGCACGGTCACCAAGCTGCCATCTCGATCCACAACTACTGTGAAGGCGTCCCGCTTACAGACCGTCTGGCCCAGGGCATGAGTCTCGTCAGTCAAAAAATGGGTCTCAGCGAATGGAGCTATCACAACGACTACAATCCGGCCGCACGGCAGAAGATGCGGCATGTTGATCTGGTGGAGCGGTTCGAAAAGCTGAACATCGAAGTGGAGCTTGGGTTTTCCGCCGAGCAGACAGCGCGCGAAGTAGAACGCTGTCTGAATTGCGATATCGAGACCGCTTTCGAAGCGCCGCGCTGCATCGAGTGTGACGCCTGCGTAGATGTCTGCCCCGTTCAATGCCTGACTATTACCCGCGACGGCGACGAACTCGACCTGCGAACCCGGCTCTCCACGCTCGCGCTGAATCTCGATCAGGCTTTGTACGTGTCCGCGGCCCTCCCTCAGACCGGCCGGATCATGGCTAAGGACGAGGATGTTTGTGTCCATTGTGGTCTGTGCGCGGAGCGATGCCCTACGGCGGCGTGGGACATGCAAAAGTTCGAGCTCGAAATTCCATACGCAGGCGCAAAGGTGTGTAGCAACAGTTGCGTACCCGCATAAACGATTTCGCTATCAAGCTGGCGAACGTAAACGGAACCGGGTCTGCCAGCGCGAATGGCCTGTTGATGCAGGCGATCTTCCGCATGGGCATCCCGGTCTCAGGGAAAAATCTCTTTCCCTCTAATATTCAAGGTCTCCCGACCTGGTACGAAATTCGCGTAAACAAAAGCGGCTACGCTGCGCGCTCTCTCGACTACGATCTGATGGTTGCGATGAACGCCCAGACATATGCCCGCGATATTCAAGAGGTGATCTCGGGCGGCTACCTGCTTTATGATTCGAGCTGGCCGCTCGACCGTTCGCTTTACCGCGCCGAAGTTCATTTCTTACCCGTGCCGCTGGCGCAGATGTGCAACGATCAGTTCAAAGATCCGCGGGAACGCGTATTGATGAAGAATATCGCCTACGCCGGATGTCTGGTGGCCATGCTCGATGTAGACATTCCGATCGTGGAAAATCTACTGTCGGAGAAGTTTGCCGGTAAGAAAACATTACAGGAATCGAATCGCCGGGCTCTCAACATTGGTTACGAGTATGCGAAGGAGCACTTCGATTGCCCGCTGCCGTTTCGCCTGGAGAAGATGAATTCGAACGATGACAAGATCCTGATCGACGGAAACACCGCGGCCGCGCTCGGCTGTATTTATGCCGGTGCTACGGTTGCCGCCTGGTATCCGATCACCCCGGCGACTTCAGTGATGGACGCTTTCAAGCAGTTCTGCGAAACGTATCGGCGCGATAAGGAGACCGGCCGGAACAATTACTGTATCCTGCAGGCCGAAGACGAGCTGGCCGCGATCGGAATGGTCATTGGCGCTTCCTGGAATGGCGCGCGCGCATTCACTTCCACCGCCGGTCCTGGTATCTCGCTGATGAACGAACTACTCGGGTTGGCTTACTACTCTGAGATTCCGGCAGTCGTTATCGATGTCCAGAGGGTTGGTCCTTCAACCGGCATGCCGACACGCACTCAGCAGGCGGATTTGATCGAATGCGCTTACGCTTCTCACGGCGACACCAAGCATATCCTTCTGTTTCCCGGCAATCCGGCTGAGTGCTTCGAATTCGCAGCCCGCTCCTTCGACCTCGCCGAGCGCTTCCAGACTCCGGTCATCATGCTTTCTGATCTCGATATTGGAATGAATGATTGGGTAGTGCCGCGCCTTACGTGGGAGAATTCGTACCAGCCGGACCGCGGGCGTGTACTCTCCGAAGACGATCTCCGCAATCTGCCGAAATACTATCGCTACACGGATGAGGACCAGAATCACGTTCCGCCGCGAACGCTGCCCGGAGTTCATGTGAACGGCGCTTACGTCACACGCGGATCTGGCCACAACAAGTTCGGCGGCTACACGGAGACCCCGCACGAATATCAGGAAGTTCTCGATCGCCTGCTTAGGAAGCATAAGGCAGCCTCCACTCACGTGCCATTACCCACGATTTCGAACGTTGCCGATGCGCAATTCGGCGTCATCACGATCGGGGGGTGCGATCCGGCTGTCCGTGAGGCCCTGGATCTGCTCGCCGAAGGCGGCATTCGAGCCGACTACCTGCGCATTCGCGGGTTCCCTTTCCATCAGAGTGTGGAAACTTTCCTGTATGAGCATAAGTTCTGCTTTATCGTAGAGCAGAACCGTGATGCACAGCTTCGTTCGCTGCTTACGCTCGAGACTTGTGTGCCGAAAGAGCGCCTGCGCTCTGTGCTGTCCTACGGCGGTTACCCGTTGAGTGCGCAGCATGTCGTGGATGGGATCACCCGTCAACTGGAGGTTCGAAGTGCCGTCCATCACTAAACCAGTCGCACAGCATCCGGGCGCGCAGCGTAACCAGCTCGGATTGACAATTCGTGACTACGAAGGCTCGATGTCGACGCTCTGCGCGGGGTGCGGACACGATTCCGTTACAGCCGCCATTGTGCGCGCTCTTTGGGACGTTGCCATGCCGCCGCACATGCTCGCGAAGATGAGCGGTATTGGTTGCTCCTCGAAAACGCCGGCTTACTTTGTGAGTGGTGCTCACGGCTTCAATTCCGCGCACGGAAGAATGCCGGCCATTACGACAGGCGCCGTTGCCGCGAATCGCGCGCTTACATACATAGGTATCTCCGGCGATGGCGACTCGCTCTCTATAGGGCTCGGACATCTGTGCCACGCCATTCGCCGTAACGTCAGAATGACCTACATCATCGAAAACAACGGTGTGTACGGATTGACCAAAGGTCAGTTCTCCGCCTCCGCCGATATAGGTTCTAAGAGCAAACGTGGCGAGCCAAATCAGATATCTCCCATCGATCCCGTGGCCCTTGCGCTGAGTCTCGGGGCAACATTCGTGGCGCGTAGCTTCTCAGGCGACAAAGAGCAGCTCGTGCCTCTTCTTCGAGCGGCATTTGTACACCGAGGCTTGGCGCTTCTCGATGTTATTTCCCCGTGTGTCACCTTCAACGATCATTCCGGATCCACCAAAAGCTATTCCTACACTCGCAAGCACGCCGTAAAGGGCGCTGAAGCGGATTTCGTTCCGCATGCGCCCGAAATCCTCGCAACCATCGCCCGCAATGGCGTGACCAGCGTCACCATGCACGATGGGAGTGTTCTGAACTTTAAATCCGTTCCGGACGGGTATGATCCGACGGATCGGCGGAAGGTCGCGAGCTATCTCTCCGAGCGGCAAAGTAAAGGTGAGATTCTCACCGGCCTGCTATTTGTAGACGAAACTGTCAATGACCTTCACGAGATGAACAATACCTCCGAAACTCCGCTCTCACAAATCAAGTTTGAGAAACTGTGTCCCGGAGCGGCGGAGTTAGACCGGTTGCAGGACGACTTTCGCTGATGGCGAACTCCCACTCCAGGAGATAATGCCGTGATCGCGAACCGCTCCGTGCCGCCGGACGCTGTGCTGCCGCACGTTGCCTATCATAATCTCCCCGACGCGATTGTCTGGCTGGCTAAGACATTCGGCTTCATGGAGCAGTACCGTCATGGCGACCCCTGGCGGACCTATCAGCGGTACCAGCCTGATCGCGACATTTCGAGACCCGGCGGGAAATGTCATCAGGCTTTATCAGGAAAGCGCTTCCAACTCTTTGGAGCATTGAAGGTGCTCACTACATTTCAGAGCATACTGCTCATGCTGCTCACGATGGTCGCAGCCATTTCTTTCCTCTTTCTCCTTCAGCGCCTCTGGCCAAGTCAATTACGCCGTCAACACAACGACCTGATCGGTTGGCACATCAGCGTTCTCGGCAGCACTTACGCCGTTATCCTCGGCTTCATGCTTTTCGCCGTTTGGACCAACTTTGAAAGAGCGGACGCAAACGCCGAAGACGAAGCCAACTGCCTGGTGAATGCTGTGCGCTCCTCGCGCGGCCTGCCGCTCGGGCAGCGCGCGCACATCCTCGAGCTCGGCCGCCAATACGTGAATGTAATGCTCACAGAGGAATGGCCCGCGATGGGCCGCCGCGAACTCAGTCCCGCGTCAGCCTCAATTGTGCGGCAGCTTTGGGCAACGCTAGGGGCGACCGAAATATCTAAAGCCGCCGAGCAAACCAGTCTCGACCGCACCCTCGGCGAGCTCGCCAGGATGACTGAGTACCGCCGCCTCCGCGAGTTGCAGGTAGACGCGCACCTCCCCGGCGTCCTATGGCTCGTTCTCCTTCTCGGCGCCTTGGTCACAATCATGTCGGCCTGCCTCTTTGGTGCATCCAATTTCCGGCTTCATCTCATTGAAGTAATCATGCTGGCGTTGATGATCTCTTCCGTCCTGATCGCAATTGCGGATATCAATCATCCGTTTCAGGGAGCAGTACACGTTGACTCTGCCGGTTTCGAGCGAGCCCGTATCACATTAAGCGATATACCTTAACGTGTCGGTTAACTAGCGCTCGCCACGCTGATTTCGGAGCCGCGAGCGCAAGCGCAAGCGACCGGAGACCGCCAGCCCGGTCTCATGTTACGTTCTCTCAGCGACACTTCGATAGATCGTCTCTTTCAAACGGCGCTGTCGCCCTATCCTTTTGCCGAATCAAATTCGTGCAAGTCAAAGACGCCTTCAAGGCAAACGGCCTCTAAACTGCATTGACTTTGCGGATTACTATTGAAAGAATATCTTCCTCTAAGTTGGGTCCATGCTCAAGACAATTGATGTTCTGATCGGCTTATCGGTAGTCATGCTGCTTATGAGCATGATTGTAACGGTGATTACGCAGGTTGTTACTAACTTGCTCAACAGCCGCGGTAAGCACCTCTGGCAGGGACTTGCTGACATACTCCAGCAGATTTCTCCCGGGATGAAGCGCCCCATCGCCCAAGAGATAGCCCGCGCAGTTTTGTCGCACCCGCTGATTCGAGACGGGAAAGGCCGCTTAGGAAGCGTCATTCATCGGGAAGAACTCACCAAGCTGCTGCTGGAGCTCGCATCCGGCGAAGGACCCCAAACGATGAGCGAAGAGGCAATTACCGCGCTTCAGAGCGCGCTGGTTTCGACAGGTGTCTGCCAGCCCGGCAGCCGGGAAGAGATCGAGCAGCAGATTCGAAGCATCATCAACAACATTGGCGCGCTCGCCTTGCAGCTTGAGTTGACGCATCCGGAGCTCACGAACAACGCCCGAGCACGCATCGCCATCCTCCAGCAGGCAAGCAGCGGGTTTGTCGCCAAGATCAATCTCTGGTTCGATCAAACTATCGACAGAATCTCAGGTCGCTTCACTGCTTACACTCGTTACGTTACTTTTGCAGCCGGTCTTCTGCTTGCGCTTGGTCATTCAGTTGGACACAGCGGCTCTTGTCAGCCGGCTCGCCAGCGACGATGCGCTGCGTAACTCGCTGGTTACCGAAGCTCAAAGTGTTCCGAATAACCTGAATCCGAACCTGAAGTTGAGTGAAACGGAACTCCAGAATGTACGCGACCTGATGACAAATAACCTCGTAGGTGTTCCGCTCAGTCTGTCGGACTGGCTACACAGATGGTCAGCGGACAATGCCCCGATGAAAATCGCCGGCATCTTACTGTCAGCCGTGCTTCTCAGTCTCGGCGCGCCTTTCTGGTATAACGCACTTCAAAACCTCCTCCGGCTGCGTTCTCTGGTAGCCGTCAAAGACGACCAGCAACGCCAGGAACGCCAGCTTGCAATCCCTACCGCAACGGCTATCTCAGTCGCAGCCGCGGCCTCCGACGACCGGAGCGTGGCCATGGATGAGCGCGGCGATCTCGGCGTCTCCGGTTGACCACAGTTATGTATAAGCAGTGGATTGGTTGCGGCAAATCGAATTTCCTATCTGGGCGCTCCGGATTTGTACCCGAGGCTATCGTCATCCACGGGAGTGGCGGACCGCTCGCCGGCATGGACGCCCGCTGCAGTAACCCGAACACCTACAATTCCTCTCATTACGCGGTTGGAGTTAGCGGTGAAATTCACCAGTATGTGGAAGAGAAAGACACTGCTTTTCAGGCGGGCGTGGTGGTCAATCCAACCTGGAAATTGATCAAGCCGTTCAAAAATCCTAATCTGTACACGCTCGGCATCGAGCAGGAGAAATTGGGAGCCGGAAAAACAACCGAGGCGCAATACCAGTCGCTTACCGCGCTGATTCTGGAAATTGCACAGCGCTGGAACATCGCTCTCGATGTAGATCATATTGTGCTGCACGATGAAATCCGTGCTGGCGCCGGATGCCCGGGGAGCAGCTTTGATCGCTCGAAACTCTTGAACCTGCTTGCCGCGAATACCGTAAGTCCTGTGAGGAGCACCGCGCCGCGAACCGAAGTGACGGTTTTGAAAAATACCAATATTCGCGAGAGCCCCAAATCCTCAGCGCGAATCGTGCGGATCACCCGGACAGACGCGGCCGAAGGCGTCTTAGGCTTCGACGATTGTGGCGAAAGAATCAGCGGAAACGCAATCTGGTACCGCACTGAGGATGGAAGCTATCTGTGGGCCGGAGCGACCGATAAACCGAATCCCGTTGAGTCTTCGGCCGCTCCGCTCACAGTAACTGCCGCGCCGCTACCGGTGCACGCAATAGGATCCGGCATTTCATTCATCGACAATCTGTTCTCTCAAGCGGAAGCTCCCGCGATCCGCGAGGGTGCGGCCCCTGACGCCGTCGGAGCCATCCAGGACCTGCTCACAGGTCACGGATTTCCCGGGCTCCCCACGGTCGTCTCCACCAACTACGGAATCTGGAGTCCAAAGACGATTTCGGCCGTTCAGTCATTTCAAAAACAGAGTGCTCTGCCGATAGCGGACCAGGTCGACAAACCCACGCTGCAAAAAATGATCGACACCGCAGCTTCAGACGCGCGCGCATCGCGCGCTTATTTGACTCTGGTGCTCAATTCACCATTTACGGGTTTGCTGAAAATCCTGAGCCTGGTCGCGCAAATGGAGGGAGCAGGCCGGTTCTCCGCTCTCAATCGCAATACAGATCGCGCGGGACTGTCGTTCGGCCTGATTCAATGGGCTCAAAAGCCTGGGCGGCTCGCGGAAATGCTGCGGGCAATGTCAACCGCCAATCGCGAGCAGTTTGTTGCCGTGTTCGGAGGCGCCGATCCCGGCGTTGCGGATGCGCTCGTCGCCAATTGCTCCAAACCGTGCGGAGGCATCGACCCGAAAACCGGTGACACGGTGAACGCGGCGTTTAGCCTGATCGACGAGCCCTGGATCACTCGCTTCCGTCGTGCGGCACTCTCGCTTCAGTTTCAGCAGGTACAGGTCCAACTCGCGCTCGATGCGTTTACCAGGTCCTCCTCAATCATTCGGCGGTACGCGCCGGACCTGGTTTCGGAACGAGCCATCGGCTTCATGCTCGATGTAGCGAATCAGTTTGGCGACAGCGGCGCTGAAAGGTTTTATACTCGCGCGCATCGGGACGGAATGCGCGAGCTGGATGTCCTCGAAGCCATCGCGGACGAATCTGTGGCCGCAATGGGCGATTCGCTCAAGACCGGAGTGCGGGCCCGCCGCGACCGGTTTCTGGAAACTCCTTTTCTCTCTGAAACGCAGGCGTTTGGCACATAACTTGCACTACTTACAGCTCACTTACTGCTTCGACAATTAGATTGGAGATATCAAAGATCATGAGCAAGCGAATCGCTTTTTGTTCTGATGGCACGTGGGATAGCGCGACCAACAAAACCAACGTTTACAAGCTGTACAAGGCACTGATAACTAGTGGTGACCAGGTGCCTCTCTATGACGACGGGGTCGGAGCCAGCATGTTGCCGGTCGAAAAACTGCTCGGCGGCGCCTTCGGGACCGGTCTCTTCGAAAAAATCAAGGATGGCTATAAGAAGATTGCGCATCTATACGAAGCCGACGACGAGATCTTCTTGTTCGGCTTCAGCCGCGGAGCCTACACCGCCCGCAGTCTCGCCGGCATGATTACAGCCTGCGGTCTTCCGACGCAAAACTTTACTGACGATATGGTAGAAACCGCCTTCAGCGCTTACCGCGACAAGGCCAACCGCCAGCAAATTCTGCAAAAGCTGGCAAACTGCAACATGTATAAAGCCAACATCAAAATGATCGGCGTCTGGGACACGGTCGGTTCACTTGGAATCCCGTCGCTGATCGGCCAGGTCGATCCACTCGTTTACGGGTTTCTCGATACTTCTCTCAGTCCGAATGTGCAAAATGCCTATCACGCTCTGGCAATCGATGAAATGCGCTGTGAATTTCCTCCGACGCTATGGACGTCTGCTCCGGCAGCAGGCCAAACCCTCGAACAAGTCTGGTTCTGTGGCGTACACAGCGACGTCGGAGGCGGTGAACCGGATGACGGCGCTGCATCCAGTGCGCTGTCTGACATCACCCTGAGCTGGATGATGAGCAAAGCGAGCGCTCTTGGTTTGCAATTCGATTCAGCATTACAAGCCCAGTACGCAATTCCACTCGATTCAAAATATGCGCTAAACAAGCTGCACACTTCCTGGAGTCCGCTCTGTGGGATTCCTAAAAGGCGGTCGATTCCGAAAACCGCGTCCATCGCAAGTAGCGTGTCCTTCCGTCTCCAGAACGACACTTCCTGGCGCCCCGAAAATCTGGTACTTACAAGCGGCGCTCTTTCAGCGGATTACCAGTTGGTCAATGTCTTGCGCCAGCCTGCCGCAGGAGCTGGTGGTTAAATTCGGTCCGGGGCATTCCCGGAACCGGTAACTTAAGGCCTCGGCACTGTTGATCTTCGGCCACAGCGGATTTGGTCAGATGCAGTTGGTCTTTTGTGCGTGGATTACTGTAGGAACGCCGACAAACCGACCATTGCAATACTTGTCCTGGCTCTTCGCGGATCGAATGCAACCGAAGGAGTCCGTGACATCGGAGCATGAGTGATGTTTCGAGTATCGGTCTGATCTCTGATACCCATGGTCTGCTTCGTGCGGAGGCTTTGGCAGCGCTCCGGGGATCTGATCTGATCATTCATGCTGGAGATGTTGGCCACGCCAAGATCCTCGAACAGCTTGGCACGGTAGCACCGATCGTCGCTGTTCGGGGCAATGTCGACAAGGGTGATTGGGCGTCCAAGTTGCCAGTGACGGCAGTTGTCGAAACTACTTCGGCCCTTATATACGTCTTACATGACATTCAGCAGCTTGATATCGATCCTGTTCGCGCGGAGTTCAATATCGTGATCAGTGGGCACTCTCACAAACCTGGCCGCACAGAGCGTTCTGGCGTCGTCTACTTAAATCCCGGCAGCGCCGGACCCCGGCGTTTTCGATTGCCAGTTACGGTTGCCCGCCTCAACTTGATTCAGTCACTATGGACGATTGACTTTATCGACCTGGTCTGAACCTAACAGATAGCCTTCTCGTCCCTCTGCTGAATCGGCTGGTGAGGTCTTCGTGGAATCCCCGAGCTCGACGAGTGACGCCGCGCCTTTCTGGGTTAGCGTTCTGACATAGCATCAACATCAGTTTCCCAGCTACCGCGACATCGCCGTCTATGACGCGATTTTCAAGAGCATCAGCCACGAGTTGCGCGTTCGACCCGAGGGCCCCACATACGCTGCTTACTGAGAATCCGTGGCGGGAAGCAGGCCGCGCTCACGGAGCAGTCCTTTCGTAGTGGGTGGTCCGCCGCGCCAGTCTTCGTACATGGTTTCAAAATCCTGGCTGCTCCCGCGGGACAGTATCATCTGGCGGAAACGGTCCCCGTTCGAACGCGTCATACCACCGTGCTGTGTGAACCAGTCATAAGCATCATCGTCGATCATTTCGCTCCATAGATAGCCGTAATAGCCGGCCGCATAGCCGCCCGCCCAGATGTGTTGAAAGATGCTAGTACGGTAGCGAGGGGGTACGGCGGAGATCCAGAGCCCTCTTTTCTTAAGAGCTTCCTCTTCGAAGGAGTCGGGGTCTTTAGGAACCGCGCCGGGCGCGAGCAGGTGCCACCGCATGTCAAGCTCGGAAGCGGCCACCATTTCAGTCGTCAGGTAGCCCTGGTTGAATGTGCGCGCGCGCCTGATTTTCGCTACCAATTCAGGCGGCATCACCGCGTCGGTCTTGTAGTGGCGAGCATAATGCGCGAAGACGTCGGGATCATTGGCCCAGTGTTCATTGAATTGCGAAGGAAATTCGACGAAGTCACTCGGCATGGAACCGGCTTCGTAGACAGCCGAGTCGAAGATACTCACCAGGGCGTGCCCGAATTCATGGAACATGACGCGAACATTGTCGGAGCTGATGAGCGCAGGCTGCCCGGGCGCGGGTTTGGGTAGGTTCTCGACGTTGAAGACAACGGGTAGCACGCCGTTGAGTTTGGGCGCGGCGACGAGATCGCCGGTCCAGCCGCCACCCTGTTTGTTATCGCGCTCGAAGAGATCGGCATAGAAGAGGGCGAGCGGTTTGCCGTTTGAGTCGCTCACTTCGAATACACGAACCTCCGGATCGTAAACCGGAATGTCTTTGCGCTCCTGGAAGGTGATGCCGTAGAGCTTAGTCGCGGCGTAAAAGACGCCGTCCTGGAGAACGCGATTCAGTTCGAAGTATGGCCGAATCTGGTCTTGGTCCAGGTCGTACTTCGCTTTCCGGACCTGCTCGGAATACAAATCCCAATCGTAGGCGGCGAGCGCGAACGGCTGCGGCAGCTTATCGATCACTGCTTGAATATCTTTCGCTTCGGCGGCGGCTCGCGCGGACGCCGGAGTACTGAGGGTGTCCAAAAACGTCAAGACTGCATCGGGAGTCTTCGCCATCTGGTCGACGAGGCTCCACGCGGCAAAATTAGGATAGCCGAGAAGCCGGGCTTTTTCCGCCCGCAGGTCCGCAATTTGGAGCAGGGTTTGACGCGTGTCGGTGTCGCCGCCGCGTTCTGCCCGATTCCAGCTGTTGTTATAGACGGTCGCGCGCGTCTCGCGATCGGCGAGCGATGCGAAAACAGGTTGCTGAACGGTGTTCTGGAGGGGAAGCAGGTAACCCGGCTGGTTGCGATTCTTCGCTGCCGCTGAGGCGGCGTCGATCTGACCTTCCGGTAAACCTTCGAGGAGCTTCTTATTTGTAGTGGAGAAGGCAGCGGCTTTGGAGGCCGCCAGAAGTTTGTGATCGAACTGGGCGGAAAGGGTCGAAAGCTGCTCGTTGATCTGCTTCAGGCGCGTTTTCCCGGCTGTGTCGAGGTTTGCTCCGGCGCGGCTGAAGTCACGGTGAAAGACCTCAACGGCATGCTTCGCTTCGGGATCGAGGGGAAGCGTGGAGAGGTTGTCGTAGATGGCTTTGATGCGCGCGAATAGTTTCGGGTCGAGATAGATCGAGTCACTCAGGGCAGCGAGTTCAGGAGAAATGACTTCTTCCACTTTTTGGAGCGTTGGGTTGGAAACGGCTGATACGACGCAAAAGAAATCCGCGACGGAGCGATCGAGAAGCTTACCGGACTTGAGCAGCGGAACGATGGTATTGGTAAAGTCGGGCGGTGCTGGATTGTCGGCGATGGCCCGGACCTCTCGCGCCTTTTCCGCAATGCCGGCTTCGATCGCGGGTTGGTAGTCGCCGTCCTTAATGCGATCGAACGGCGGCGCATGAAAGGGGAGCGGACTCGGTGCATAAAGTGGATTTGTGGGACTAAGTGACCCCGTTTGAGAGTGGCAGACGAATGGCAGAGCCAGAAAAATCAGTACCGTTGAAAAGATAGGCTTGAGGTGTCGCATCCGAGTAGTCTCATTGTAGTTCCGCCGGCTGCAGACCGAAACCCAAACAAACATCCGGGCGTTATTGGGAGAGACTTCGGCTGACGATCTCTTAAGATGCTGGCCGGTGGTAGTATCCCGAATTTTGTGTAAGTAGCGATTCTCTCTGATCACTTACTCAGCTCCAGACTACAGTTTTCAATCTTGCTGATGGACGGGCGGAGCGCCGGGGGCGCGCAGGCTCGTTCATCAGCGTCCATCCCGTAGCCCAGCGGCCTCGATCCGCTAATCTCTCGGTCTGTTTCCATCTTGCCGTCTAACGCGTCTCCCTTGCCGGCCGAACTCGATCAGAGCGTTTTCAAATACTCGACCAAAGCCTTCTTATCCCCTGCGCTGAGTTTTGTGCCCCAAAGATGACCCTGATTACTGTTCCCGGCCTCGCTCGTGTCGTACCGGAAACCCACACGTTCGGCTTCAGCGCCCTCTGAAATAAACCCGGCCTTCTCGCGATCCAGCACGTCGTAACCGCGATAGAACACTTTGGGACGATTAGCAGGCTCTTCTAACAGATCGGATAACGTCGGCACAGATCCGTTATGAAGATACGGCGCCCGCAGCCATAAACCTTCTAAAGACACATTGACGTATCCATTCTGTTTCACGAAGTGACTGAATTTCCAGCTATGGTCGGCTCCATAGTTGTTGTAAGCGCTGGCAGCGCCTTGTGTCCACATATCAATCCGGTGCCGGTCCGTCGCAAGCATCGGGTTCTCAAGCGGCTCCACCTGGCCCGTCCTGGCGCCTCCCGGCGCATGGCAGGCCGCGCACTGCTGATCGTAAATCACCTTACCCGTTGCTGCCAGTCCATCATCGGTCGGGAACGGAAACTTGGGTGGCTGTACCCGGCTGATGTAGTTTCTGATTCTTTTTAAGCTCGATTCGGTATCGGGCTTCTTCCAGTCGGAGTCCACCCAGTTAGGCGGAGTGCCGTCTCCAATCGCAGACGTAATCACAACCTCCTGCAGCTTATTGTTCAGACCGTCCCAATGAAACGAATATCCCTGATGGGCCTTCAAATTCCAGAGCGGCACCATATCGGAATTACCGATTGTCCCGTCCACCGGCTGGTTCAACACCCGATATTTCACCGGATTGAATGGATCGATGCGTCCGTATCCCCAGCGCGGAAGATTCTTCATCCAACCGTATTGGTTCATTTGATTCTGCTGCTGTAGCAGCGTGATTTTCGTGAAAGGAATCAAAACAAACCGGTAAGTCAAACGGTCCAGCAGGGAAAGGTGGTAGTTACGCGCAATCTCCGCCATGATAGTCGACGAATTAAAACGCGGGTCACTGGCGCAAGCAAACAGAAAACGCAAGTAATCTTGTGGGCTCGTCGTGTTACTCGGGCCCGCGGGCACAATCACAGGCTTCTCTACCGGCGTCCTACGATAGCTGGAAGTATGGCAGAAGGCGCAGTTAATCCCAACTCGCTCGATCCCAATCGTCTGTTTCGAAAATCCAACCGGCAGTTCTCGCCCTTCCTGCGCCAGGATTCCCAGGGATGCGTAGCCGCCGGGATATGGAAGCTTGTCGGGAAACACTCGCGGCAGCACCAGCCAGATCCAGTACGGAACTCCGGCGGTGCCCTCCGTCCCAATGGACCCATAGAGGAAATGCTCTTCATCCGACGCGAAATAGGGCGGTGGCACGGTGCGGAAGAACTCATAGTAAGTCAGGACGCCTGCCAACAGGACCACGACAAATGCAATCGCCGCCAAGCGCATTTTCGTTGCCGCCGTATCCCGCGACGGCACTGCTTTCTCTTCTTCGGGCAGCGTCTTCTGCAGCCGCACCGCAAGCGTCAACAGAATCGCTTCCGGTACCAGAAAAATAAGATCGAACAAACCGAACAGGAAATAATCACGGTTGAAGATACAGAAGAAAATGACCCCTGCCAAACGCGCTCCTACTGCGAGCCAGGAAACCGGCGGATAGTAGAGCGGCCGTGCAGCCGCGGGAATATAGAACAAACTCACAAGAATTAACAGCAGGGCCGCGAAACTGGGCCACATGGTCGGTGAGGCGGAGGGCAACGAAAACATGGCGAGCATCTGATCCGGCAGGAACAACGTCGGCAATGCCAAGCGCAAAATTCGCTAGAATGCCGAGCCAGACCACCCGCCCGAACCAGATCGCAAATCTATTGGCTGTCATCTTCTCCCTCGCCCTACAGCGTCTTCATGAACTCGATCAGATCCTGCTTCTGATCATTGGCAAGCTTCGTGCCGAACAGATGACCGCGATTGCTGTTCCCGGGGATAGACGTGTCGTAAAGAAAGCCCGTGCTGCGCGCCTCAGGAGTATCCTGCACGAAACCGACTTTCTGCTGATCGTAGACGTCGTATCCGCGCACGAATTGTTTGGGTCTGTCTGCCGGATCCTTCAGCAGGTCCGCCAAACTCGGCACCGAGCCGTTGTGGAGGTACGGAGCGCGCGCCCAAACACCATCGAGTGGCTGATTCGCGTAGCCATCTGTCTTACTGAAGTGCGTGAAGCGATATTGGCTCTCCGGGTATAGCGCGGCTTGCGCTGTTGCGAAAGTGTATGTATAGGAATTGAGTCTGGCCGGATCGGTATTGATAGAGGCGAGTTTCTCCACTGTTCCGGTCTTGCTCCCCCCGAAACTGTGGCACCCGGCACACTGCTGATCGAAAATCAGTTTTCCTCGGGCGCTTCGTACGGGATCGATCGGAAAAGGATATTTCGGCGGCGGTAGCGTCCAGATCCAGTCGTGAATACGCTGCAGACTGGCGTGGTCTACCGTCACCGGCGTCACTCCGGCGCCCAGCGAGGCGCTCAGATTCCGCTCATCGACCGAAGTATTATTCCCGTCCCAGTGGAGATGCATTCCTTCCCGCGGTTTCTGATTCCAAAGCGACGGAAAATCGGAGGCGCCGATCAGTTCGTCGTGCGGCAGATCAGCGATTTGCCAGTTGAACTGAATTGCCTTGTATGGATTGAACGTATCGACGCGGCCCCGTCCCCAACTCGGAAACGAGCCGTTCAACAAAGGGCCGATCCGGTTCTGCAACTCGAGCGTCTCCAGCTTGAGTCGCTGGATCAACACTGTTTTCAGAAGCAGCCGCTGCATCAGGCTGACAGGATCACCCATGTCTTTCGCTTTCGCGATGACATTTTCTGCTGTAACGCGGTCATCCAGACTGCACGAGAGAACAAACTGAAACAAACGCTCGATATCGAACTGGTGAGCCGGCATTCCGAGCACGATTGTCGGCTGGCTGTCCGGCGTAGCGCGCACCGTGCCCGTATGGCAAGCGGCGCAGTTTACTCCGACCTGTTCTACTCCGAGACGCCACCGCCGCGAGACACCGATGGGCAGACCGTGTCCGGGTTCGAAAACAAATCCCAACGAAGCATATCCGCCGGGAAGCTTATCCGGGCAGATTCTAGGCAGCGTTTTGAAGACCAGGTAAGGCGGCAGCACTCCGCCGACCGGCGTAAAGATCGTTCCGCCCGTCTCGCTCCCGATCGAACCATACTTGAAATGCTCGCGGATATCGGCATACTTCGCTGTCCGATCCGAAGTGAAGTACCAGACCAGGTAAACCACCAGTGACGCGAGCACCAGTAGAGGAATCAGGATCAGCCATCTGCGAAAGCAATGCTGCCAAACGTCGACCGGGCTCGAATAGATTTCATCGACCAGCGGTCCCTCGGCGGTTTTGATGACGATTTCATCGGCCATATCAACTCCTCAGCGGACCGCCGCGCCTTGAAACTGCGATGGATGAAAAACCTCCATGATCTTCGCCACCATCGCGTCCTGGTCGCCGTCAAAACGACGGACGTCATAGCAGCCCAGAGGATTGGCAACCGCATTTACCAGGCACCGGTTGCAGAATGAACACGGCCGCGCGGGTAGATCTTCACCCGACGCTAGAACCTTCGGTAGATCCCGGTTCGCCACCAGTGGCCGCGCCATGGAGACAGCATCCGTGTAACCTTCCGCGATGACACGGCGAATCACCCGCGCGTCCTGATACCCGCCGGTGTTGATGATCGGTACGCTGACGTTCTTCTTGATCTCCTTGCAATACTCCGAACTGACGGCCTCGACCGGATGATCCTTCTTGGTGCGCCCCCACAGCGCTGTGAATATCGGCCGCAGCACCTTGAAATGGAACATCGTGTAATTGAAATATCCCCGCACCCCGCTCGAGATCATCGTTCCGTACCACCAGTTCAGTTCATCGGGCGGAAAACCACCGGGAGGCAGCAGCGGATGAGGAAAGATGCTGCCGATAGAAACGTGAATCGCATCCACTCCCGCTTCTTCCGCCCATTTAGCGACCTGGACGCCTTCCGAGAGCGTATTGCCTTTCTTCTCCCACGGATAAAGTGCGTTTCCGAAGTCGACCGCGTTCAGCTTGGCCTGAAGATGGTAATCATTACCCACTTCCTTGCGTATCGCCTGAATGATTTCGAGAAGAAAAGCCGCGCGATTGCGAAGCTGGCCGCCATATTCGTCTTTCCTGTCGTTGATCGCTGAACTTAGAAATTGAGTAATGAGATAACCGTGTGAAGCGTGTAACTCTACTCCGTCCAAGCCCGCTTCCCGCGCGCGCCGGGCGCCTTGCGCAAAGTCCTGCACCGTATCTTTGATCTGACGGAGTGTCATTGCTTCACAGAGCAATCCGTGGAAAGTATCGGATTTATTCGTCGAAGAGAGGGCTTTCTGCTTGAAATTCTCAACGCCAGGATTGTCGCGCTGCCTTCCCGAATGGCTCAATTGCAAAATAAATTTACAATCGTGCCGGTGCACCGCATCGCCAACAGCGCGCCAGAACGGAATCTTGTCATCGCCGTCGATCATGGCGTAGTTGGGCAGAATTCTGCCGCGCAATTGAACTGGCACAAACGACGAGATGATGGCGCCGGCTCCGCCTTTGGCAAACGATTCTTCCCAGTTGATTCGCGTCTGCGTTCCTGAACCGTCATAGTTATCGAACCGCCCCGAGATATTCGATCGGAATAGCCTGTTCTTTACGGTCAGATTGCGGAACTTCAGCGGCTGAAAAATGATGTCGTTTTCCATGCTAAAACGTCTTCATGTACTCGATCAGCGCGCGCTTCTGGTCATCCGCCAGCTCCGCTCCGAATGTGTGTCCATGATCCTCAATGAAGTCAGGCGATTGACTCAAACTCAGAAGAACGGGGACAAACTGCTTCAAATCGCTGTCATATTGCCCCCGATTTTTCAGCACCTCGACCAGCCGTACCAGGCGTTGCGGATCAGCCAGTAACCGGTTCAACTGATCGAGCACCTCCGGAACCTGCAGCGCTTTGTGAACGTTGATATTCGCCAGCAGATCCACCGGAGTTCCTGCGGGAACCCGTATCTCGATGTCCCGAATTTTCAGCACGGAGTCCTTTCCGGTCACCTTGATCGTCGCCTTGCCGGACCGCTTTTCTGGCCACAACAGCTTCTCCGCTGCATCCTCGAAAGCCGTCATGCGGCCTGCCACCGATGGATCTCCGGTGTATGTGCCGAGCATGTTGTTATGCAGGAATGGCGCTGTTGCCCAAATGTTGATAAGTGACGGAGTGCGGTAGTAACCGCCGCCACCCTGCGGAATAGCAAACGTTATCGGATGGCTCGCATCAAACGGATTCTGTAAAGTCAGGCTGCCCGGTGAAGGCAATTGTTTGAAAGTACGCGAGGAGAAATTCTGCCACAGATGACCCTCGTCCGGATTCGTTCCTAAAGCGCGCTTGGCGTTCGTTTCCAGCGCAAAACGAGGATCTTTCGACACCAATGGGTAGCGGTCGTCATCCGAGAGGAAGTTCTTGGCTAGAAAGTCATCGGACTTCACCAATTTCACCCACGCGCTCTTCGCTTGGGCTGAATGCTTGTCCAGGCCGCCTTGCGCCACTTCAGGCGGCAGCTTGCTCGAATGGCAGCGCGCGCAGTTTTCGGCAAACGCAGTTTTGCCCAAATCCAGCACCGCCGGGCTCGCGTTGAGGTATTGCTGCCCACCTGGCGCGGATTTCAAAGGGTACGGCTGCACCGCATCCAGGAAATTCGCGGCATCGCCCATTCGGGCGGCGGTCAACTGCCAGTCGACGCACTCCTTCTGCGCCGTGTCGAGACTGAACGGATGCTGTGTGGTCGGATTCTTTGCGTCTGACGACAGCGGCGGATGCCGGACGATCCCAAGAAAGCTATCTTCGAGGCTGTAGCGATAGTCAGGACAGCTCCCAATATTAATGTAGACGCGCAGCGCCGCGCCTGCCGCGCCGATCGAGTCCGATCCGTCTTTCAGTATGTGCGGCACATCCTGGGTAGTCCCGTCGTTCATCACTTCAGAATGTTTGGGGCGCGCTGAGAGAATGTACCAGATGGAATTGATCGCATTGGGATTATTGATGAAATCCGTACTGATGCGGCTTGTATCGGAGGTTCCGGCCTGTTGCGTATCGAAATTCCAATAAAGGAAGTTACTCTCAGTAAGTCTCCCCTTGAACATTTCGCCTTCCCGGATATATTGGTTGCCGAAAGCCGGAGCTAGATTCTCCCACTGCGGATTAGCCGGATCGGCCGGAGGCTTGGCGGGATTGAGAGCAACGTGACAGAAGCCGCATGCAAGTCCGGCTAAATAGGGCGGCTCAATCCGCGAATCGAAGTTTAGGAACTTATTCGCATCCCACTGCGCCGGATCGAAATCGGGATTGGGGTAAAGGCGCAGGCCCATGATACCGCTCGAATAGGGATCTTCGCAGGTATCGAGCATCAATCCGTACGCGTCCGGCCCGGCTGCTTTCTTACACCCGGGATCGTTGATGACCCCTAGTTTTTTGAAGCGTTCTTCGCGTGGAGTACCCGTAGCGTAACGCAGCATATTAACATCTACCGGTAAATCCAATGTGTTGGCTATCGTCCAGAGTTTCTTCTCCGCCATTCGCCAGAATCGTGGATTCCCTCGCGCATTCTCTGGATTGCCTGTGGTTCTGAGCGGATCGCCGCCGGGCCAGAGATACCACGTACACGCGCCTCGCTTTTGCTGATCCGTCAAGTAATAGCCATAGTGATCGGGGATGTTACCTGGCACACCATCGCAGGTCTGCGTATACTTAGCGAATCTTGTCTTAGGATCGGGATAAGTTGAACTGCTTCGCTGAGGCGGACATGCGATTGTAACCAGGCTACACGCGACGATCAGCCCCAACAGGCAACGATCTCGCCATCGAAATGCACTCATGATTGAACCAGCCTTTACAGAATCCAGGTGATGTTCCATCCGGTTGCCCTCACTCTGCATTTGGGCAGCCACTGCTTTCTGTTTCCTGTGCACCGGATGATATCCCAGGCAGTGCTACTTGAGCAAGGCCGATCTATCTTCTTTGTTACCTGAATGGATAATCGCTGAACCTTTTCGATAAGTGCGGCCCCCACTAAGTCGGGATTGGATTACTGGCCGCTCATGTGCAAGGAGGAACACTCGACCGTGGGACGTCCACTTATGACCCGATCTTTTAGCATTCTCGCTCTCATCGCTTGCGCTGCGATCTGTAGCTTTGGACAAGTCGCTGAACCGGCCACTCCTTTAACGGCACATCAGAAATTCTGTTACTTCCTCGAAAAGCGCGCCATCACACCCTCCGGTATCTTCGGCGCGGCCTTTACCGCGGGTTTTGCGCAACTCACGAATGATCCGAAGGAATGGGGCGGGGGCTTGGCAGGCTACGGCAGCAGGTTCGGCACGCGCTTCACTCAGGGGCTCACCAAGAGCACAACGGATTCCTTGATCGGAATTGTGGATCACGAAGATCCCCGGCTACACGCTTCGAGTGAAGCCGGAACAATGCTATCGGAACCCTCTCGCATCCTGCCGCGGCTCGGCAAAGCTCTTCTCAAAACGATCTGGACCCCGCGCGATCCCTATAGCGACGGATCTGCTCGAACTTCCTCCTTGGCGTATTCCCGCATCGCTGGCTCTTTTGCCAGCGGCTTCATCGGGATGGCTTGGACACCGGGGCCGGGCAACACCATCGGGCAGGCTTTTGGGCGAAGCGGAACCGCCTTCGCAGGTTATGCCGCAACCAGCATCTGGACGGAGTTTCAACCTGACGTGCTCCACTTGGTCGGCGCGATGATCGGCCAGCACAAACCCAGAAGCCCGTCACAATGATTCGCAAAAAACAATCCATCCGTCACGGAGCCGCGCCCGCAGGAAGCAGCTTTGCATGTTCAACCGAAGCCGGGTTATTACCCTTTTGCCGCTTCTCGCAACCCTCCCTGAAAAACACAACCCACCATCTCTGGTTTTCAGCGCCTCGACGCAATCACCGGGCGGAAAGGTGAATAGAATGTGGCACTTCGCACGGCGATGTTGGACGTGGAACATACTTTTGCACTCCGGCAAACGCTCGTTTCAGCTGTTACCACCGCCGGCTTCTCTTATAGACGGTAAAAACCCCACCCCGGCTGGTGTGAGAATTGGGTCAAAAGTTGCTTCGGCAGTCCCATGTGGCCGCGCACACATGAGAGCCTGAAGCCCGATAACGACCAATGTCTCTCTTTCCTCGATGCTCTCGACGAAGAAGATCGGGCGCTCAACGAAGGAAATCCTGAACCCGATCCGGACGCTCTCGCCTACAGTGCGGCGCGCGACGCATACCACTTGGCGCGGGCGAAAAACGATCCGCTAGCGTTAGCCACAGCCGAGAGCGTCTTTCGAAAGAAATTGTTTGCTCGTTTGCACTATCGCGGGCGGGCGGCTCTTTGCTTTTCCGGCGGAGGAATCCGCAGCGCTACCTTCGGACTCGGTATTCTCCAAGGTCTTGCGGCCCGTTCGCTCCAGTCCCAAGGTGAACGTCCCGGGTTGCTCGGCGAGTTCGATTACCTCTCGACAGTCTCAGGCGGCGGTTATCTCGGCGCGTGGTTCTCTGCTTGGGCAACCAGGCTGGCGCGCCCGGGCACCAACAAACTCACCTGCTGCAGCGAGCAAGATCGCGCCGATGGTCCCGCTGAAGTGATCCGGTATCTATCCGAAAGCCCGGATTCCTCCTTCGAACCCGAACCCGCTACGGTCAAACATCTCCGCACTTACTCCAATTACCTCGCTCCGAAAGTCGGGCTGTTGTCGGCCGATACATGGGCGCTCGCCAATACCGTCATTCGCAACGTGATCCTCAACTGGTTCGTTCTCTTGCCCCTCTTCGCCGCCATCATTTTGGCTCCCGACCTTGCGTCGCGGCTCGTCTCCCTTGCACCTGGATCTATTTCACCTTCCACGCTTTGGTTTCTGCTCGGTACTGGAGTCTTTGCGGGCGCAGTATCGACCGCCTATATTGGCTACGATCTCCCCGACGGCGGGAATGCCCAGAAGCCTGCCAAATGGTTTGTCTATGCGAGCTTTCTCCCCTTATCCCTCGCCGCCATGCATCTCACAATATTTTGGGCATGGCTGCCCTGTGGCAGTCCTGACGTTGCCTGGTGGAATATCGTCGCTCGCGGGAAAGAAGGATTGTGCTGGTGGCAGTTCGGCGTCCTTGGAGCTCTGATGCACGGTGGTGGCATGGCTGCTGGTTTGGCCTTCGTTGACCTGAGATATCATCGGCCGCCTCGCCGTATCGGTGTCGCAACTGCCCTTTTCGCAGCCCTGACCGGATTCGCCGGCGGCGTTTTGGCGGAGGCGCTGGCACAATTTGCGCCTCATAAAGCGCTCAGCGGAAAACTGATCTACGTCCACCTCTACGCCTCGCTCGCATTCCCTCTGCTGATGTGCGTGTTCCTCATTTCCGGCATGCTCCTCGTTGGCTTCACCAGTTATGTCACGGAGGATGAAGACCGCGAGTGGTGGGCTTTCGCCGGTGGTCGCTTTCTTGCCATCGCTCTCGCCTGGGCTGTCTCGGCAATCACCGTACTCTACGCCTACTCCGTTCTCAAATGGGTCAACGTACAACTGAGCGCCGTTTTTACTGCGGTTACGGGATTTAGCGGATGGGCAGTAGCCAAGCTGGCCAGCAGTCCGTCTACTCCATCCGGTTACGACGACAGCAAGTCTTGCCCTGCCAAACTGCCGCCTCTCAGCCTCGTAAAGGAATATGGCGCCCGACTACTCTTGCCGGTCTTTCTTATCCTGCTTACCATGCTATTTTCCGCAGTCAATTTTCAGTTGCTGCATTTGATCAACCACCTGCCTTCCAAAGTTCCGTCCTATTGGCCGGGATTCCTTAAACCGCTGGGCGACGCCAGCGCCCACATTTTCTGGCTGGGCGGCTTCTATATCGCTGTCTGTCTTATTGCGTCGTACTTCATCAACGTGAATAAGTTCTCTCTCCACGGCATGTACCGCATGCGTTTGATCCGCGCTTTTCTCGGCGCATCGAACGCGAATCGACGGCCCAACCCCTTCACCAACTTCGATAGCGCCGACAATATGCCCATGTGTACGCTTACCCATCACAAGCCTCTGCACGTCGTAAACATGACGCTTAACCTGGTTGGCGGGACCAACCTTGCGTGGCAGCAGCGCAAAGCCGAGTCTTTCACTTCCACCCGGCTGCATACCGGTAGTTGCCGCCTGGGATATCGTGAATCGTCCCTTTACGGCGGCAGATTCAAAGAACAAGCCAACCGGCTTCCCGTCACCTTAGGCACTGCCATTACCATCTCGGGTGCGGCGGCCAGCCCCAACATGGGCTATCATTCGTCGCCCCTTCTTGGTATCGTTATGACGCTCTTTAATGCGCGCCTCGGTTGGTGGCTCGGCAACCCGAAAGCGCGCAACGGACTCTGGAAGCGACCTGGCCCTCGCTTCGGCATTCGCCCCTTCATCAACGAAGCGCTCGGTCTTACCAACGATCAGGCAGACTGGCTCTATCTCTCTGATGGCGGCCATTTCGAAAATCTCGGTCTTTACGAAATGGTTGTTCGCCGCTGCCGTTTGATCGTTCTTTCGGACGCCGGCGTCGATCCGGCTTATACCTACGAAGATCTCGCTAACGCCATCCGCAAAATTCGAATCGATCTTGGAATTCCTATTGAGTTCGAGCCGCCTTCTTTACCCATGTCGCCCAGCGGCAAACCAACCGGAGAGTTCTCGGGCCAGCACTGTGCCGTCGCCAGCATTCTGTATCACGCTGTAGACGGCGATGTTCAACCTGGGACTCTCATCTATATCAAAGCCTCACGCAATGGCAACGAACCTCCCGACGTCAAGCAATACGCCGCCGCCAATCCTTCCTTCCCTCACCAGTCCACTGCCGAGCAATTTTTCAACGAATCGCGATTCGAAAGTTACCGGCGGCTTGGATTACACATCGTCGAGGAAATCTGTGGTGTGACACCCGATTCCGCGCCTCAATTTACGCTTGAAAGTTTCCGCAATGTGGTCAGGAGCTATGTGCATTCGCCAAAATGCGCATGCAGTTCGACATCCGACGAGCAGAAGACTACCTGATGATGGTGGCGACCGTGGTTGGTGTTGACTCTGAGGCTTTGCGAACTGTAATGGTTCCGCGCCCGGTCACCAGATCGATGGCTGGTCCGGAGCCCGCCGATCCTGCGAGGCGTGCGCCGCGTCCGGAGGTCTGCTCTTTAAGGCCATCGCCAAAGTCGTTCTCCACCTGGCCGCTGTCGGTGGTCGCAGTTAAGGCGAAGCTCGCGGCGAGAGGAAGCGCGAGGTCGATGTTCCCGGAAGCAGTGTGTGCCGTGATCTTGCCCAGCGGAAGCTTGCCCGGCTTCAGGTCGAGATCCCCGCGATCGACGGAAATCTCCATCGCATCTGTGACCCCTTCCAGGTTGACGTCGGTCGAATGCGCATTGACTCGCAGCGGGCCGACCGCGTCCTGAATATTGAGACTTCCTCGATCGAGGCGGATTTCGCCGGGAATACGATCGACCTGCAGGTCAGTGTGCATGTTCTGCAGGTGCAGCGGCTTGTCCAGGCTGCGCAGCGAGAGCGTGCCGGTATACTCGCCGTTGATAACCACCTGACCCGCGACGCGATTAAGTTCCACGTCGGAGCCATGGCCGCGCAGATCGACATTGCCTTTTACATTAGTGCAGCGGATGAGATCGCTGCGGCGGGTTTCGACGCTGATGTTGCCGCCGATATCCTGCAGGCGCATTCCCGCGTTACCGCTATGCAGCGAGAGATCGCCGGCCACTGAGGCGACATCCAGATCACCGGAAGAGCCGTTGATCTCGACACTAGCACCCTTCGGAACGGAAAGCTCGAGATTGGTTGTAACCGACGTGCGGTACAGCGCGTGATTCTGATTGCAGCGGATTACAACATTGTTGCCGTCAGCCACCACCTCCACTGGAGTCGCAGCGTCGGTTTGATCGGCCAGCGAGTCTTTGAGCGCCCGCACCGTTTTGTGGCCGGAAACCGTCAGAGAGGCGCCATCGACACCCGCCAGCTTCGCATCGCCGCGAAAATTCTCGATCACGATGTGTGGCGTTGCGCCGACGTTCTTCTGTGTGACGTTGAGCGAATACTCGTGCTCTTCACCAAACGCGCTATCGAAGCCGCGGCTCCAATCGGTGTTCTGCCACCAGGTATCGGGACGGCGGACCTGAAAGAAAGTGAATCCCGTCAGGCAGATTAAGACGACCACAAACCAGCCGGCGCCGGAGACCCCATTATAGGGAATCGGACGTTGAGCCAAGGCGCGGAAAGTCACTTCGAGCAGTGCGATGGAGCCCCAGACAATCAGCAGATAAGGCCAATATGTGCCAATCCAGTCGACCAGAGGAAAATCCGGCGAGATGGCGTGCAGCAGAAACACCACTCCGATGAGGATGATGATCAGGGGGCCGGCGATCGAACCGCGAGGTCTCATCGAAAAGGTCCCCCTGGTGGCGGCGGAACGCCGGCTGGCGGCCTGGGTGGGTATCCGGGCGGCTGCGGCGGAGGATAGGGCTGGGGACCAACCAGAAGGCGCTCGATCAATTTCATCACCCCGATCACGATGATCAGCAGGGGCCAACTGCGGGAAAAACCGAGCATATCGGCCTGCTGGAGAGCGAATAAGATACCGATGGTGATCAAGAGCACAGGCCCTCGAGCGGCTTGCGCAAACATGGCTCCGCGATTATTCATGCCGGGTGCCCATCACGTCGCTGGGAGTCGGACCGGGCGCCGGACCGGTGTAGGGAGGATACCGCTGGCCGTCGGGAGGAGGAACCGCGTCTACGGAAGTGACGCGTGAGTAGAGCATGTAGGCTCCCACCACAATCAAAATTACCGGCCAGAAGCGGCCGATTTGGCGGAAGTCGACCAAATTGAGCGAATTGAGCAGGTACAGAACTCCGATAGCGATGAGCACGATCGGACCCACAGGGGCGCGCCCGAGATGGCGGCTTCTGGGGAGAATGCTGGACCACTCGTCAGGCATAGCGCCCATTTCACGCTTTTTGGCCGTGTGATAAGCCTCAAAGGGCATGTAAAAAATGAAAGCCGCCAGCAGAATGGCGATCAGGGGTTCGGCCGGACCAGGTGTGTTATCGGTTATGGTGATCAGGAGCCCGAAGATCAGGGCGTGTACCAAGCCTTTCAGGTATTGGCCATTGTAGATGGCGCCGACTCCCGGAATAAATCCGAGGATGAATGCCAGTGGAGGGGACGTCCGCACAGCTGCCGTGGGCGGAACTGCTCCTTGCTGAAAATAGGGGTTCGACGGGTCCGGCGCGGGAGGGGCGGAATAACCCGGGACCGGCACATGATCCTGGCAGAAGATAGTTCCTTCGGCCGGCCGCTGGCACGCCGCGCAAAGCGATCTGCCGCAAGCGCGGCAAAAAGCAGTGGCGGGCGTTTCTGGATGTAAATAGCAATTCATGGTTTGGCCCCCTGGTTTGACGGTCGGCCGGAGCCGCTACCGTTCGGATTGGAAGAAGATGGTCGAGCCGCTCGCGCGGGCGGCGTACTGTTCTGCGCTTCTTGAAGATCCTTAAGCTGCGTTTCGACTTCGTAGACGATGCGCAGATTTTCGTAGTACTTCATGGCCTGATCCCTGACGCGCAGAGCCTTATCTTCGACGCCGCTCCACACTCGGACCGGGCTCAGATCGGTCGGGCGAATCCGTTGCACCTGAACTCCGGTGCAGCGCTCGAGCATGGCAAAGGACAGGATGGTCATGGCCATACTCATGGCGAGTCTCGGCTGAAGCGCGGGACGCAGCCATTTGTTAACGAAGCGGTTGAGAAGGCCCGGGTTCTCAAAAGGGTCGCGCGAGGGGCCTCTTGGCGCCAGATATGCGATGCGGGTAATCAGTTCACTGGGCGCGTCGACTGGCTCGCTTTGTCTGAGAACACCCAGGCCACCGCTCACATCGGCCATGAATTCCCGGCAGGCGGCGCAGGCGGAAATGTGTTCCTCGACAGAGACACGATCGGCATCGGACAGGATGCCGTCGAGATAGTCGGCCAGGATGCTTTCGAACTCCGCGCAATTCATAACGAACACTTGAGGGCGAGCCCTATACCGTCACCTTGTTACGGCGCAAAACTCGGGCGAGTTCAGCGCGTCCCCGGTTCAGCCGGGATTTCACAGTCCCTTCCGGAACACTAAGGATATGAGCAATTTCGCGATATTCCATTTCCTGGAGGTCGCGCAGGATTACCGCTTCTCTCAATTCGGGAGATAACTTCTCTAAGGCAGCCTGCAACAATTCCCCCGCCTCCCGGCCGGCCAGCATGCCGTCGGTGCGCGCGTGCTGGGCGGTTTTTTCCTCGAGAACGCTGAGCTTTTCTTCGATCGCATCGGTGACGCGCTCCTGCTTGGTACGGCGATAGTGATCGATCAGAAGGTTTCGTGTCAGGCGAGTGAGCCATACTGTAAACGAGCCTTCGCCGGCACGAAAACTGCCCAGAGTGCGAAAAATCCGCAAGAACACTTCCTGGGTGAGATCCTGAGCCTCTGTATCGCTGCTCGTGAAGCGATAGCAGATGGCATAAACGCGTTTGGTATAAGACTGGACGAGCTCCTCCCATGCGCCCTGCTCCCCAGCCAGGCACCGCGAAATCAGGTTTGATTCAGTATCCAAAAGCCGCTTCGTCTTAGCCCACGTCGAAGCTCCCCTATGCCACGGCGCGGCTGAGACGGTTTTCCCGAACGGAACCTTCAAGTTTATCGAAAGAGGCGTGATCGCAGCGGCTGACATCGATTCTTCTTTAGAGCCGTGCGGCGAAACCTATAGTTTGACAGCTCGAATCCGCATCGGCTTGCACTGTTTGTTACGGAATTGCGGGGACGGAAGTTCAATTGCTCTCTGATTTCTGAAAGCGCTTCCGTCCGGCTATTATGTTCGGCCAAACTGTTGTAAATTCAAACAGCTAGGCGTAGTTTTCCATGACCTGTCCATACTGCGGGCACCGCGAAGACAAAGTAATCGATTCGAGAGAAAGTAAGGAGGGCGATTCCATCCGGAGGCGTCGGGAGTGTCTCGGCTGCGAAAGACGGTTTACCACTTACGAACGTTGCGACGAAGTGCCCACTATGGTCATCAAAAAGGACGGAAGACGCGAGAGCTTCGATCGTCAGAAAGTGCTGAATGGCTTGCTCCGGGCATGTGAAAAACGCCCCGTGAGTATGGGCACGCTGGCCGGATTGGTCAACGATATCGAATCGGAGGTTTTGGAGTCCCCTGATCGCGAACTCTCCACCATAGTCATCGGAGAGCGTCTGATGGAAAGATTGCACTCGCTCGATAAGATAGCTTACGTTCGCTTCGCCTCGGTTTACCGGGATTTTCAGGACCTTGAGGAATTTCTAGGGGAGCTGAAAAACGTTATGCTCCAGCGGAAAGTCTAACAAATCGGGGGATGCAGCCGGGAGGTCGTGGATTGGGCGTCGGACAAATATCTTTTGTGTAACCAACCACTTTGGCGAACATCTTCCTAATAAATGTCTTAACTTTCTGGGCAAGATCGGCTACAATTGTGGCGCACAAACATTACATAATTTACACTTGTATCCCACTGCGCCTGGGACTCAGTCTAACAAGTGTAGGGGCTCGCGCCAAATTCGCGGATTCCCGGCATGTGTGTGATTACGGCAGAACAAAGAAAAAGTTTGAGGGGTTGAGCAAGTAGAGGTGATTAAGTAAGTGGATCAATTCGAAGATCAGTATTTAGCCGATGGACGCGAGCCGTTAGCGCTCCCGTTCGACGAGGAGTCGAACTTTTTCCATCCTGAAGAGGTTCAGGATGAGGAATTCCACGGCGCTCAGCAGGTAGAGGAGTCGATCTATACCGACGATCCGGTCCGGGTATACCTGCGTGAGATGGGTTCCGTTCCGCTGCTGACTCGCGAGGGTGAAGTCAATCTGGCGCGCAAGATGGAGCGCGGCAAACTGCGCATGCAGAAAGCCATCAGCCGGTCCCCTCTCATTCAGAGCATGGTTTACGAGTTTGCCGAGCTGATTCGGAAGGGCTCCGAGGATGTGGACAGCTATGTCGATTTCGGCCCTTCTGATATAGAGGAAGGCAGCCCGGCGGATATCAAACGACGGAGCGATATCAGTGAGCTTTTCTTTGCTTATCTAGCAGCCGATAAGAAGTTGCAGCAGGCTACCGAGAAGCATGCAAGCATACCGGCCATTAATAAGAAGCTGCGCAAGAAGTGGGTCGGCAAAGTTGTCCGAGCCAAAGTGGAGCTGTCACGTGCGTTCCGTCGTGTTCCGTTCAACCTGGCGCGCTGGAAGGAGTTCGTGCGGGCTATTGAGGCGAATGCCGACGAAATGGCGCTGCTCGATAGCGAGCTCAGAAAGCTGGAAGGCCGGGCCTCGGCCTCCGCACAACTGCGGCTTAAAGAGCTGAAGCGCGATCTGAAAAAGAAGGAAGGAGAAGCCGGGGCCAGTCTCCCCGATCTCCGGCACAGCCTTTCGGTGATCCGGCACGGGGAAATCGAAGCCGAGCGGGCTAAGAAAGATCTGGTCGAAGCTAACCTCCGGCTGGTGGTCTCGGTCGCCAAGAAGTACGTCAATCGAGGGCTTCACCTGCTCGATTTGATTCAAGAAGGCAATATCGGCCTGATGCGTGCGGCCGACAAGTTCGAATACCGCCGGGGGTACAAGTTTTCTACTTACGCAACCTGGTGGATTCGCCAGGCTATCACTCGGGCGATTGCCGACCAGTCGCGCACGATTCGCATTCCCGTTCACATGAACGAGAGCATGAACAAGTTCCTGCGGGCCACGCGTGAGCTCGAAAAGGAACTCGGCCGCGTTCCTACGAACGAGGAGATCAGCCGCCGGATGGACATTCCGGTGGAGAAGGTCCAGAAACTGAAGACCATTTCGCGCGATCCGGTGTCGCTGGAAACGCCGGTGGGTCGCGACGGGGAATCCGCTCTGGGCGATTTGATCGAGGATCGCTGGGTGGGTTCGCCGGTGGATGCGGTTATCGACTCGAACGTGCGGGACGAGACAGCCAATATCCTCAAGACGCTCTCGCCGAAGGAAGAGAAGGTAATTCGTCTTCGTTTCGGCATCGGATGCGAGCGTGAACACACACTGGAGGAGATCGGCCAGGAGTTTGACGTCACCCGAGAGCGTATTCGCCAAATCGAAGCCAAAGCGCTTCGCCAGTTGCGCTCTCCCGAGCGGGCGCGGCATCTGCGAGCACTCTTAGCTGCTAGATAAAGCCCCAGTCCCTCCTGCGATCTGAAGCCGGACTTCCAGGTCCGGCTTTTTCTTTTCTCCCGCCAAATTCGAGGTGAGTGTCGTTGTTCATCCGAGCGAGATTTAGGGCTGCAGTTCAACACTGCCTTTGTAGCTCTTCGCCGGAGACCTAATACTAATAATGGAAGCCCCACTACCAGGTGTATCCAGGAATCGGGACCTGTTTAGCTGCAGGTTAGTTACTGTTTTCCGCCTTTTCAATACCTTACGAACGTGTCACCAGTGGCTGTTAGATTGCGTCTATCCCCGAGAGATCTTAGGAATACTAGGGGTGTATCTACGGCCCAGCCTGATGGCGTACGTGGACGGACTTCAGAGGGAATCAATATGAAGATTTTGAAATTTCAGATGGCTGCCATCTGCGCGTTGCTATTTTTAAGCGGAGCGGCGTTCGCTCAGCTCACGAGCGGAAACATCACTGGGACCGTGTATGATCAGTCGGGCGCGACGGTGCCCGGCGCGACAGTTGTTGCCAGGGATGTTGCAACAAATCTCGAAAACACGACGACGACGACTTCCTCGGGCGGCTATCGGTTTGAGAATCTTCCGATCGGTACGTATAACATCACGGTCACCGCCGGAGGGTTCAACAAAGCCGAAGTGAACGGTGTAGCTGTACAACTGAACGAGACGGTTACCACGAACGCAACGCTGACCATAGGCCAAGCAGCGACAACCGTCGAAGTATCATCAGCGGCGGCCGCTATCGACACCACAACGGCACAAATTCAGACAACCTACCAGGCAAAGCAGCTCGCGGATCTTCCCGCGGCAAGCACTGGCACGGGCGTTATCAATCTGTCGCTCTTGAACCCGGGTGTCACGACGACCGGCGGTACTGGATACGGAATGGGGCCCTCAGTCGGCGGTCAGCGTCCGACTAACAACAGCTTCACGATTGAAGGCATCGACAATAACAGCCTGAGCGTCACAGGAGCTCTCGTCACAGTTCCCAACGACGCCGTAGCCGAGTTCAGTATTCTACAGAATCAGTTTTCCCCGGACTTTGGCCATTCTTCCGGCGGTCAGTTTAACCAGGTGGTCAAGAGCGGGACGAATGAGTTCCACGGGACGCTGTACGAATATTTTCAGAACCGGAATCTCAATGCTGCCGATAACCTGAACTTTGTCGAAGGCAATCCTCTTCACCCGCGTTTCGATAGTAATCGCTTCGGAGGTAATTTCGGAGGTCCGATCAAACGTAACAAGCTGTTCTTCTTTGGAGATTATGAGTACAGCCCTAACGGCGGTGTGAACTCTACCTTTTACAGCGCTCCAACGGCAGCCGGATATGCAACCCTAAGTTTGCTCCCAGGTATCAATCATACGAACCTCGCGGAATTTCAGAAGTATCTCGGTACCGGTGCTTCGGTGAATCCATCGACCGTCCTGATGGCTCCGGGCCCCGGCAGCAATGAAAGCTTGTTAACCGGCGTCTTCGCACCCGGCGCAACGGGAGCGCTCAGCATCCCGACAGGTCAGATCTCATCATCTTTACCCAGCTTCACCAACAATGAGGTCGGGGTGGGATCGGTAGATTACAACATTTCGGATAAAGATGCACTGCGTGGGCGGTTCGTCTTGAACAGGACAGGATCGGTAGATGCGACAGGCTTCCCGTCCGTGTTTTTCGGCACCCAGCCGACCAACGCCTATCTTGCTACATTGTCGGAGTATCACACCTTCACGCCCAGTCTGATCAACGAGTTCCGGTTAGGTTATAACCGCTTTAATCAGACGTTTCCCATCTTTGGGAATCAATCGTTCCCTGGATTGGACGCGTTTCCAAACATCAACGTCTACGAATTGAATGCAGCTTACGGTCCGGACCCGAACGCCCCGCAATACACGATTCAAAACCTTTACCAATTGACCGATAACGTTACCTGGACGAAGGGCAAACACAGTGTCAAATTTGGCTTTGACGGCTGGAGCGCCATCTCGCCTACGCAGTTCATCCAGCGTTCGCGTGGCGACTACGAATGGAGCTATCTATCCGACTATCTCTACGACAACAATCCCGATCAAATCGCGCAACGCTCATTAGGCGATGCCAGCTACTATCAAAATCAGCAGCTTCTGGGATTTTACGCAAACGACAACTGGAAAGTCACGCCCAACCTGACGGTCAACCTTGGATTGCGCTATGAATACCTGACCGTTCCTCTAAGCGAGAACACACAAGACCTGAACGCAAGCGCCAGTGCGCCTGGTCTGATCGAATTCAAATCGCCCACCGCCCAGACAACAAACTTTATGCCTCGCGTGGGTGTCGCGTATTCGCCCGGCACGAGCGGCAAGACCTCGATCCGCGCGGGTTTTGGCATCACATATGACGTGCTGTACGACAATCTTGGAACGCTCAGCTTACCTCCGCAACTCTCTACGACCGTCGATTTGACGGGCCTCAACGCGACCGGATTTCTGGCAGGCGGGGGCATTCCTTCCAATGCCTCGGTTGCCATTCCGGAGGGTATGGATGCCCGGAATGCCACTGCTGGTTTTATTCCGAATCAGAAACGCCCGGAAGCAATGAACTGGAATTTTGGTATACAGCACCAGTTCGCCGGAAATTATATTTTCGAGACTCGATATGTCGGGACCCGGGGGTTGTTTCTTCCCATACAGCTTCAATACAACATACAGCCGGTGGTAAATGCATCTAACGCCTTGCCGGTCTACTTTAGTACGCCGAGTCAAGCGACCCTGAACTCGCTACCCAACACTTTGGCCGGCCTGCAGGCTGCTTATGACGCGGGAGGCAAATTCGTACCCGCTTTCGCTAATGCCGGCTTTATCAGCCCAATCACTGCTTTCATGCCCCAGGGCAATTCCACTTATCATGGCTGGTCAAACCAATTGAGCCGGCGTTTTTCTAATGGCCTCCAATTTCAAGGCTCGTACACCTGGAGTCACAATATTGACGATTCCACGGACGCGCTTGGACTCGACCGTACTGGCGCCCCGCCGACCGCAGGATTCCCAAAATCTCAGGCCGGAGCGTGCGTCATCGTTACTCGACTATCGCAACCGGATCGTGACGCAAGTGCTCTATGACGTCCCCTACTTCAAGAACCGCAACTGGTTCATGAAAAATCTGATCGGAAATTGGGAAATTGCCCCGGTTTACATTTTTCAATCCGGCCAGCTCGTAACGCCGCAGAGTGCCATTGATTCCAATCTCAACGGTGACAGCGCCCCGGACCGGGTCATCATCAATCCTGCCGGCAACCGTAACTTAGGCACCACAGCGACTCCTCTGACCAACAGCGCGGGTGACACCGTCGCCTACCAGGCCGTGGACCCCACCGCGATGTTCGTCGCGGCCCCCAAAGGTACGCTTCCGGACAGCGGCCGGAGTCTTCTGAAATTGAACCCGATCGATAATATCGATCTCACTTTGCTGAAACGGTTCAGCCTGACTGAACGCTTCAAGCTCGAGTTCTCTGCTCGTGCGACGAATATCTTCAATCATCCGCAGTATACGGGCGGATACTTGAACGATGCGGGTTCATTCGGCGGCTCAGGCCCAATCGGAAGCGGAGGCGGATACGCGCAGGGCTCGATCCAAGGGGATTTAGTGCGGACCAGCCATTCAACCCGGTAACCCCATCTTCCAGCAGTGGAGCCAGGCGTTCTCGAGCAATCCTCGCTCGATGCAGCTGGCTCTCAAACTGACCTTCTAAAGGCGTTTCGCGCAATGGATAGAGGGGAGAATGTTCTTCTCTCTATCCATTGCTATGCGCTTCATCGCTGTCCCGCTCGATTCGATACAGGACTGCAGCATTCTGACGAATAAATTCGCGGCTAATCTGGCGAGCAAGCGACTGTGGATCCGCTCGCTTCTCAATTTCGATCCACCAGCGAATCAGCGTCAGCGCGGTATGGGCGGTGCCGATCTTCAAGAGCGGCAAAGGATTGATGCACCAGGTTCTGGGCGGTCGGGAATTGTCGCCGCTGTTTGCTCTTGCCGCGCCTCTACGAATACCGCCACCGACCGTCGCAACCTGCAGTTGGCCGTAAAGCTCATCTTCTAAATTCCCGATCGGCGAGCTTCAAACGCGGAGCCGCTCCGCGCTTCCGTGTTTTCATTTTCAGGATTAATACACCTCGCAAAATCCGGTATTACGGAAATCTCAAGCGATACTCCATTCATTACAAACCATTTACATCTTGGTATTAAACCTGCGTCACGTTCGATTCGATAGCACCACCTGGGAGTGACCAGACAAATGCAGAACGTTAAATCCATCCTGTTAAGCGTTGGGCTGACGTCAGTTTTGGCGCTACTGAGCTTCGCGACGCTCTCGGCGCAAACCGTTACAACGGGCGATGTGGCAGGCACGGTGACCGACCCTTCGGGCGCGATCATTCCTGGCGCCTCTGTAACTTTAAAAAACCTCGACAACGGAGCCGAGCAGACGGCCGTGACGAACCAGTCGGGAAATTACCGGTTTACATTCTTAAAGCCGGGCAACTACACGATTTCGGCCGCCCTCTCCGGGCTGAAATCGGACGTTCAGAAAATCGCGGTGCAGGTAGGGCGGGCCGCAACGGTGGACCTGGCTACTAAAATTCAATCCTCGGAACAGATCGTTGAGGTCACCGCGGCCGCCAACCTGGTCAATTCCGAAAACGCGAATTTAGCCAGCACGTTCACTAGCAGACAGGTTCTCCAACTTCCCGCCCCCGGCGGCGATATCACCACCGTGGCCTTCACGGTGCCCGGGGTGGCGGTGAGCACAGGAGGCGGCTATGGCAATTTCAGTTCGCACGGACTACCTGGCACCTCGAACCTATACACCATTAATGGCGACGACTACAACGATCCCTATCTGAACCTCAACAATTCCGGCGCTAGCAACCTGCTGCTTGGGCAGGATGAAATTCAGGAAGCTTCTGTCATTTCAAACGCTTACAGCGTGCAGTACGGGCGACAAGCCGGAGCGCAGGTCAACTACGTGACGAAATCCGGTACCAATGACTGGCATGCCGACCTGCTGTTCAACTTCAACAATCACATAATGAATGCGAACGATTTCTTCAACAACGCGAGCGGCACGCCCCGGCCCTATTCCGTTTCGCGTCAGTGGGGAGCCGACATCGGCGGCCCAATCCTGAGAAACAAGCTGTTCTTCTATTCCGATAGCGAGGGACTATATTATTCGCTTCCCTCGAGCGCCGTGGTCTCGATCCCGTCGCCGCAGCTCCAGACCTACATTTTGGGCAATATCACTGGCGCGCAGGTTCCGCTGTATACGAAGGCCTTCGGTATCTGGAACAGCGCTCCTGGGGCGGCCGGCGCCACTCGAGTGGTAACTGGCTCAGGTCAACTACAGGATTCGAGTGGAAACCTGGGATGCGGCCAATTCGCCTCCACAGGTACGGCTGCTCCCGGCGGTGGAATTTTTGGCACCACTGTGAGTTGCGCATCCGCCTGGCGTGCCAACGGTCTGAATACCAACAAAGAGTGGCTCGAAACCCACCGCGTCGATTGGAAGATCAACGACAAACAGAGCATTTTCTTCCGCTTCAAGGGCGATCATGGATTTCAGCCGACGTTTACCGATCTGCTCACGCCGAGTCTGAACGCGCAGAGCGTTCAGCCGCAATACGAAGGGCAGATCAATCACACCTACGTCATTTCTCCGACAACGGTGAACAACTTCATCCTTTCGTTCCTTTGGTACAGCGCGATATTCGGCCCAGCCAATACCTCGGCCGCCCAACAGCTCTTCCCGGTCGGCATGACATTCAATGACGGTGGTCCGAACGGCGCATTCTCCGGTGCCTCGACCGGCGCGTTCTACGTGTTGGGCGGATTTTACGAGAACAACTTCCCCTTTCCGCAAGGGCGTGATTCAGGCCAAGGCCAGTTAATCGACGATGTGTCCTTTGTGAAAGGCAATCACAACTTGAAGGTCGGAGTGAACTTCCGCAGAAACCGCGTGACCGACTTCCAGTTCCAGGCCGGCACTGTGGGTCTCTACACGTTCGATTCTATGACTGACTTCGTGGACGGCGTAACGAATGCCGCTACCGGCAGCAACTACAGCCAGAAGTTCAGCCCGCTGCAGGATGCGCACCTGAGGCTCTACAACCTGGGCGCGTATGTTCAGGATGAATGGGCCATCAAGCCGAATCTGAAGGTCACCTATGGGGTTCGCTTCGATCGCACCGCGAATCCAACGTGCCTCGATAACTGCTTCTCCAACTTGACCGATACGTTTTCCGCATCAGACTTCCAAAAAGGAATCAACATTCCGTACAACTCCTCAATCCGGAGTGGCCTCTCGCAGGCTTATTACAGTACCGATTCCGTAGTGGCCGATCCGCGCTTGGGCGTGGTGTACAGTCCGCGCGGAAACAACAGTACCGTGATTCGCGGCGGCATCGGAGTGTTCTCGGACTTGGCCCCCGCGTTTCTCTTGACCAACGTCTTCAATAACCCGCCGTTTCCCTACACGGCGACCATTCTCGGAGGCCAAACAGTAGACACAGCGAGCAATCCCGCCAGCGCCGCAGGGGCCGCCGCAGCCCAATACAATGCCTTCAAAACCGGCTTTTTTGCAGGCCAGACATTCAATCAATTGAATTCCACGGTGCCGGGTGGGTTCAGTCCCTTCAACTATTTCTCGATCCCTCATCACTTTAGTACGCCACGCTATGTCGAGTGGAGCTTCGAAATCCAGCAGCCGATTGGCTCAAAGAATGTTCTCGCCGCAACCTATAGCGGGAATCACGGCTACAACCTGGTGGCTCAAAACGGCTGGCCGAATGCTTATGTGCAACCGTCCTACACGCCCGGATTCTCCGGCTTGCCAACTTCCGCTCCCGATCCCCGCTTCAATCAAGTCACTGAGCTTTCAAACGGAGGATATTCCAATTACGACGCCTTAACCGTTCAGTTGCGCCATTCCTTCTCCTACGGCATCCAGGGTCAGATCTCTTATACCTGGAGCCATGCCCTGGACACCATTTCGAATAACGGCGCCAGCGAACCCTATGCGTTCTGCTCCGGCTGCTCTATGACAATTTTGAGCAGCCCCTCTATTGCGAACAATTACGGCAATGCCGACTACGACATCAGGCACAACCTGGTAGCCGATTTCGTTTGGGACATGCCTTGGAAACCCTCCAACCGCCTGCTCTACAATGTCCTCGGCAACTGGACACTATCGAGTAAGTTTTATGCCCGGACCGGAACGCCGTTCAGCGTATACGATCAACTGCTAGCGGGCGACCTTTCGCCGACCATCAACGCCACTTCAGCAACCGGTCAAGGCGTTATGCTGGCGAATCTGATTTCTCCTCTGAACACTCATTGTGGAGTCAGCGCGGTCAACACTCCTTGCTTTAATTCCGACCAGTTCACGCCAAGCGGCACCGAGACCACCTTCGGCAATCTCGGCCGAAACGTGTTCCGCGGGCCCGGGTATGTGGACGTAGATACGTCGCTTTATAAGAACATCAACATCACCGAAAAGTTGAGATTCCAGTTTGGCGCCAGCGCCTACAACCTCATGAATCATCCCCACTTTCAGAACCCGAACGGGAATATAGCGGGTCCGGGACTCGGAACAATCACCGCCACAGCGGTTCCGCCCACCAGCGCTTACGGCTCTTTCCAGGGGTCAGCCGTTTCCGGTCGGGTTCTGGTCGTAACCGGCCGCTTCCAATTCTAAGAGAGCCGGGAGTTTTAAACCGCACCGAACCATAGCGCGACCCGCTACCATCTAAGTAAGCGGGCCGTGCCATGATTGCTTCCCCCACTCTCGCCGAAGAGATCGCCGAACTGAAGACGCGGCGGCGTGCCACCATTCTGGCGCATCACTACCAGGATGCGGAAATACAAGAGGTCGCCGATCACATCGGAGATAGCCTGGAGCTCGCTCGTGTCGCGCAGAAGTTCGATGGCGACGTAATTGCCTTCTGCGGCGTGAAGTTCATGGGAGAGACTGCTAAAGTCTTGAACCCGCAGCGCACGGTCGTTCTCCCTGACATACATGCCGGGTGCAGCCTGGTGGATAGCTGCCCGGTGGAGGGGGTGCGGGCATTCAGACGCAAGCACCCAGATTACGTCGTGGTCAGCTACATCAACACCTCGGTCGAGGTAAAGGCGGAGAGCGACATTCTGTGCACCTCCCGCAACGCTGTTGCGATCGTGAACTCGATTCCCGCCGATAAACCTATCCTGTTTCTGCCCGATATCAATCTGGGCAACTATGTCAAAAAGCAGAGCGGACGCGAGAACATGCAGATCTGGCAGGGCGCTTGCATCGTGCATGCTACCTTTCCAGCGCGCCGTTTGTCGATAGCGCGGGCGGAGCATCCTGATGCACTGGTAGCGGCTCACCCCGAATGTCCGGGCGACGTGCTGCGCATGGCGGATTTTATCGGATCTACTTCGGCCATCATTGATTGGTGTACCGCCCAGAGTGCCGATGAGTTCATCGTGATGACGGAGAGCGGCGTAAGATACTCGCTAGAAAAGCTCAGCCCCGGGAAGAAGTTCTATTTCGTGGCTAACGAAAATTGCAATTGCAGCGAGTGTCCCTACATGAAGATGAACACGCTCGAAAAGCTGCGTGATTGCCTGGACACTCTGGAGCCGCATATCGAACTGGCGGAGGAACTTATGGAGCGGGCGCGCCTGCCAATCGAGCGAATGCTAGCGGTCAAATAGTGAGTCATCAACTGATCCAACTCGCGCCGCCTCCGCTCCCGTTTCCGGCGCCGGTAAGCGGTCCTGTGACGGATACGTACGGCCGTGTGCATTCCGACCTGCGGATCAGCGTGACAGACCGCTGCAATATTCGCTGCTTCTACTGTATGCCGGAGACCGGCGCTGCCTTCCAACCGGTTTCCGATTTGCTTACCTTTCCGCAGATCGTCCGTTTCGCAAGAACAGCCGTGCCGCTCGGATTTCGGAAGCTCCGGCTGACCGGTGGGGAACCGCTGCTGCGTCCCAGATTGCCGGAACTCGTCGCCGCGCTCAGCGCGTTGGAGGGAATCGAGGATTTAGCGCTGACCACGAACGGGGTTCTGCTGGCCAGATATGCCGGGCCGCTCTTCGAGGCAGGGCTGCGACGCCTGAACGTTCATCTGGATACGCTTGATCGCGACCGCTTCCAACATCTCACACGGAGAGATGATCTCGCCCGGGTTCTCACCGGGCTCGATGCGGCGGTTGCGGCCGGTTTCCGGTCCATTAAGCTCAACGCAGTAGCAATCAAAGGCATCTCAGAGCCCGATCTGGTTCCGCTGGTCCGCTTCGCACGCGAGCGCGGCATGGAGGTCCGCTTCGTCGAGTTCATGCCGCTCGATGCGCAGCAGATCTGGTCTCTCGATTCCGTTCTGACGGCCGATGAGATGATCGAGCGGCTCAGCGAGGAGTTCGGTCCGCTAACAGCGGTGCCGGAGGCGGATCCGCGCGCTCCGGCTACCGAATACCGCTTCGCGAACGGCGACCGTGTCGGGTTCATCGCATCGGTAAGCCGGCCTTTCTGCATGAATTGCAACCGGCTGCGTCTTACTTCGGACGGCAAGCTGCGCTACTGCCTGTTTGCCAGAGAAGAAACGGATATCAAGCCGCTATTAGAGGGCCAGAACGAGTCCTTGGAAACCGCGATCCGGAGGACTATCTGGCAGAAGTGGGCAGGGCACGAGATCAGCCGGTCGAGTTTTGTCCCGCCGCAACGGCCGATGTACGCAATCGGCGGCTAGCGCATATTGGTCACTGTTTAATTTCTCTGATCTAATCGAAATCCGCCGTAACCTTGGTGCTGCCGGTGTTGTTGCCAATGGTGACGCTAACAGCGACCGGGTTCGCAATGCCGCTCAGATTTGCGCCCCTTCCTTCGGCACGTAAGCTGTAACGCCCTTCGTTACGGTCGATGGACACCTCGAGGCGAACACCAGCGATCACACCTTCGAATCTATAACCGTCCCCGTGGCGCTTGAAAGAGTCGACTGGAATCGTCACCGAATAGGGCCCGATCCCGAGCGTGACAGGTTCAGTGAGAGGATTGATGTTGCCGCCCGGTGCCAAGGTGAATTTTGCATTCAGGTCAAAGGCACCGTCGTCCACGTCAAGCCCGAGCTTGGCCTTGAAACTCGCGAACGGGATGCCGAGGCTGATCTTACAGACGATGGCATCTTCAATGCCAGCGAAAGTCGTCTGGAAGGCACCCTGAGTCGTGGGGAATCCCGGCGACGCCGCCCCGGCAATATAGATATCGTTTCCGGCGACCGCGACGCCCGCAGCCCAATCGTTGTTTGGGCCGCCCAGATAGGTCGAAAAAAGAACGGCGGAGCCAGCAGCATTCAGTTCAGTCACAAAGGCATCGGAGTCCCCCGCATTTGCCGCCTGAATCGGATTCACTGTTGGGATCGAGCCAGCCGCTCCAGCAACGTAGGCGTTACCAGCGATATCGATGGCGATTGCCAACCCTTCGCCGATGCCAAGAAAAGTTGAATACACCAGCGATGTGCCGCTCGGATTCAACTTCGTTACGAAGCTGTCTACCAAGAAATCGCTTGACGTCCCGGGGAAGCTCGTCTGAAAGGCGCTGGGCGTTGTGGGAAAGTCGGTTGACTCAGTGTAGCCAGTCACATACGCGCTGCCAGATGAATCCACCGCAATAGGGCCAACAAAATCCCCTAGAGTCCCTCCAAGATAGGTAGAGTAAACAAGCGCCGAACCCGATGCGTTCAGTTTCGTGACAAACCCATCAAACTGCCCGCCTGCGTAGCCGGTTTGGAATGCTCCCGGCGTTGTGGGAAAGTCTGTCGCCAACGTGGAGCCGGCGACATACGCATTACCAGAGGAGTCCACGGCAATGCCAGCAGCACTCGAGTAGTCGCTTCCAGCCAGAAATGTAGAGTAAACGAGCGCAGTGCCTGCGGCGTTGAACTTCGTTACGAAAGCGCTCCATGAGTTGGCAACGGTGCAACTGACGCACTGCCGCTGAAAGGCACTCGAAGTAGTGGGAAAATCGGCCGCAGTGGTCTGACCGGATACATAGGCATTGCTCTGAGAGTCGAAAGCGATGCCGTTCCCGAATTGACCACCATGGCCGCCCAGGTATGTGGAATAGAGAAGCGCTGATCCGTCGAAATTAAGTTTCGATACAAAAGCGGCGCCGCAGTCTCCAGTGCTAACAGTCAAACAAGAGGACTGAAACGGATTCACGGTCGGGAAGTCTTTGGATGCAGTTTCTCCCGTCACGTAAGCGTTGCCCGATGAATCGACAGCAATGGCGTTAGCTGCGTCGTCCGCGCTGCCGCCCAGATAGGTTGAATAAACCAGGGCAGATCCGGTAGGATCGAACTTCGTGACAAATGCGTCCCCAAAATTCGAGGGGCCATTTCCGCCGAACGTGGTCTGTACGGCACCTGGCGTGACGGGAAAATCGATCGAGACAGTATTGCCTGTCATGTAGGCGCTGCCGCTTGAGTCAACCGCGATGGCAAGCCCTCTGGTGAGTCCGCCCAAATACGTCGAATACACAAGGGTTGGGTCAATCACCAGTGCCCTGCTCCGGTCATAAGCGCCGAGTCTGAATCCTATGCGCGTTCGGGAATGCAGCACGTAACCCGCAGCGACAAGTCTACGTCTGCCATCTGATTCCTGGTACGCAACGGGTGCATGCATAACCACATTTCTGTCACCGAAAGTTATACGTAGATTGCCAGATTGATCAATACTTATAGTTTTGGCGCCGTCGAAATTAAGTTGAATGTGTTCCGGCCTGGCGGCCGCCGCCAGCACAAAGTCATACTCCAGTTGTCTCTGGCTGCCATGGTAGACGAGATCGACGCCCTGATAAACACCCGCATACTTCACCGCGGCGAACGTGGGAACATTCGTGTGCCAGCGCTCAGGATTGCTGCCGATAAAGTAATTGCTCGTGCCCGGCAGCCGGGCTACGCCGCTGATCACCGCGTTCGCGTTCCCGCCAATCAGCCCCATCCTCAGGACTGTACTCTTTGCCTGTCCTCCGCCCTGCGATTTCGGGCTTTGCAACGCCAGCAGCGCGCCACGTGAAGTCAGATAGAAACCATAACCGGAGCCGCGCGAAAGAAACTTGACCTGCCCATCGGCTTGCCCCTGGTTGGCATCGAAACTTAAAGGCAGCTTGCCGTAATCTTCGACCAATTGCTTGTGATTAACGGTAGATAGGTCCGGCGAAGCCGCATAAACTGGCACGAGTGATGTGAATAGCAGGAGTAAAAGACTCCGGGCACACGTATACGATTTCATATTGCCCTCCGACTGGCAATGAGTGAGACCGAGTTTCCTCCGACTTGTGCGGCGGGATTAAAGCAGGTCCGCAAACCGCGCTCCGCCTGCACGAGACATCTGGCGATTACTACGCCAGCCGTATAAACAATTAACTTACTTCCCCGGGTTTCTCTAGCGCCGACCTGGGCGCAATGAGTATACACCTGAATCCGCCGGATTCAACTACTTTTTTAATTGTTCTGATCTAATCGAAATCCGCCGTAAGTCCCGAAGGCTCCCGAAGCATTGCGCTCCGATCTCGTCCCTCACCCGAACCGCCTCCGATCTTCTCTCTATCGCCGGCCGCCGTTCAGCAGGCGCAGCATAATACTCAACGCCGCGACGAACACGTTAAACACTCCCGCGAACAGCATGAGCGCGCCAGGGAATCGGACTGTCCGCCATGGGCGAGCGCAATACGTTACTGGTTGAGTAAACCAGAGTAAATACACCGATGGCGCCGATGGCGATAGCGATGAGAACTCCGATGGCGCCGATGTGCAGAAAGCCGTTGAGGATCATTGCTCCGATGACCGAGAAGAAAAGACCGGTCATCAAACCGCGGGGCGCAGAGAAGGTTCTGCCAGAGGCCATGACGTACACCGTGACCCCGACGAATACGAAGGCTGTGATTGCCAATGCGACGAGGATCAATACGGGAGCTACCGTGCGCGCCACCCATAGCAGCGGTGACATGGCAATGCCAGCCAGGAAACCATCGCCAGCCAGAGCGCTGACGCCCAGCACAGGGTTGTGCCTCGCTGCCATCGCGATATAGGGAACCACGTTCAGCAGAACGATAGCCGCGATCCAGCCGAGCCATCCGGAGAAGAAGCGGGCGAGAGTTTCCGAAGTTGCTCCGATATATCCTCCGGCCAGCGCGCAGAAGACGCTCAGACCGAACAGGATATAGGTCTGCTTGATGACCGAGGCGCTTTGGGCGGTAAGGGCCGTCGAACTGGTGAGTTTATCCCATGCGGAGGCGGGCTGCTGGTATGGATTCATGGATGGAGTTCCTTGTAGTTCTAAGAATAGCGTTAAATGCGACCTGCGCCAGATGCGGGCTGGCAATCGTAGAAAGCGGGCTGGAGACCGAATCGCTCCTGGTACGCCGTGCTTAGCTCGCTACGGAATTGTTCAATCGAAGCGGGAGCCACCAGGTTGACGGTGCATCCGCCAAAGCCGCCACCGGTCATGCGCGCGCCATAGACACCAGGAAGTTCGATGGCTTTCTCTACCAGGAAGTCGATTTCCGGGCAGGTGATCTCGTAATCTTCTTTCATGCTGCGATGGGAAGCGAGAAAGAGTTTGCCCATGGCAATCAGGTCATGCGCTCGGGCCGCGTCCCCCAGTTGCAGAACACGTTGGGAATCCGAAATTACGTGCCGGGCGCGGCGGCGCGGGATATCCGGCATGGCGTCTTTCACCTGTTCAAACATTTCGGGGGTGACATCTCGTAAGCTCTGCACTTCGGGATGGGTGCGCTGCACAACCTCGACAGCTTCCCGGCATTCCGCTACGCGATGGCGATAAGCGGAGGTGCCGAGCTCATGCTTCACCAACGAATTGGCCGCAATGATCCGGACATGCTGCGGAAGCTCTACGTGTTTGTGGTTCAGAGTGCGGCAGTCGAGCTGGATGGCCGCGCCCTCGCATCCAAATACCGAAGCGTATTGATCCATGATCCCGCAAGGCATGCCAACGAATTGCGATTCAGCGCGCTGGCCGAGTTTGGCGATTTCCAGCTTCTCTAGGTTGCGTGAGCCAAGAAGGGCGATGGCGGTGGCAATCTCGATCGCAGCAGAGGAGCTGAGGCCGGAACCGGCGGGGACCTCGCTGGCGACGTAGAGATCACAAGCCTGCAGCGGTACGGCGTCCCGAACCAGTTCACGAGCGACGCCGATGACGTAATCACTCCAGGTTCCGGCCGGCTTGGCCTCGCCGATATGGCGGATGGGAACAGAAATCTCAGACGCGACATCCCGCGAGTACACCCGCAGGTTGTCGTGCTTCGCTGGGGCGATGGCAATATAGCAGGCCATCTCGAGAGCGATGGGGAAAACAAAACCCAGGTTGTAATCGGTATGCTCTCCGATGAGATTCACTCTGCCGGGGGCGCGATAGATCTCCGGTGTGGAAGCTATCCCGAAGCGTTCCTCAAACAGCTTTACGATTTCGCCCGGAACGAGAGCCAAAGCAGAATTCCTCCGAAAATGAGTATGCCGAGGCCGCACCAGAGATTAACGTTGATTTGCGCATCGAGCGGCGCGCGGACTTGCGGGCTCGCCAGGCCGTAGATCAGCAGGATCAATCCCAGGAGAGAAAAGAGATAACCGGTCGGACGGCGCAAGTCGTTCATATATTTCTACCAATAAATCAGATTGACAATCACCAGCACTACAATGACCACCACGGCGAGCGGACCAGGACGCTTGTACCAAACCGCTCCGCCTTCGTGCGGGATGTCGGTCACGCCATAAACCAGATTGTGCAGCTCGCTTTCCGGTTTCGGTTGCGTAAACAGGGTCACCACGACCGTGACGATCAGGCAGGAGCACCAGGAAATAATCGCAATCCAAAAGTTCTGGGCCATGGTTGATGAAAATTGATAGAGCGGATCAATCCATCCGCCCTTGCCCTCCGCCACGGTTAACCCAAGAGTCAGCCCGCCGCCGATCAGGCCCGTGAGCAAACCCCAGAATGCGCCGTTGCTGGTGGTTCGCTTCCAGAACATCCCAAGCAGGAAAGTCGCAAACAGCGGCGCATTGACGAAGGCGAACACAAGCTGCAGGAAATCCATGATGTTGTTGAATGCGGTCGCCAGATACGCGCACGCGATAGAAAGCGCCACGCCAGCCACCGTGGTCACGCGTCCGACCCACAGGTAGTGGCTGTCCGGCGCGGTCCGCCTGATGTAGCTTTGATAGATGTCGTAGGTGAAAACGGTATTGAAGGCTGTCACGTTACCGGCCATACCCGACATGAAAGAAGCCATCAATGCCGTGAGACCGATGCCCAGCATGCCCGCTGGATAAAACTTCGCCATGAGCGTCGTGAGCACCAGATCGTAGTTGTAGCCGCCCGTGGCTTTCAGCGGAATTGTGTAGCCGCTGGACATGCTCATCAGGGCGACGGCCGCTACGCCCGGAAGAATAACGACAAAGGGCATGAAAATCTTAGGAAACGCAGCGACCAGCGGAGTCTGGCGGGCCCCATGTATGGTTTCGGCCGCCATCGCGCGTTGAATTACCAGGAAGTTGGTGCACCAGTAGCCGAATGAAAGAACGAAGCCGAGCCCCGCAACCAGAACGAAAAGGTTGATGCCCATCGGGTTTTCCTTCGCATGGACCGAATAGCGCCAGGTATGAAGCATCACGGGCTCAAGGTGAGCCTTCATGCCATTCCAGCCGCCGGCCTTCTCCACTGCGAGAATCGAGAGCGGAGCAAAGCCCAGCACGATCAGAAAGAACTGCACCACCTCGTTATAGATGGCGCTGGTCAGGCCGCCGAGCAGAGTGTAGATCAGCACGATGGCGGCTGAAAGGAGCACGGAATTCGTGAAACTCCACCCCAGTACAAGCTCAAACAGAAGCCCAAGCGCATACATGCTGATGCCGGAGGAAAAAATCGTCATGACGGCGAAAGTGATGGCGTTCAGCCCACGCGTCTTCTCGTCGAAACGAAGCTTCAGGTACTCAGGAACGCTACGGGCCCGGCTGCCGTAATAGAAAGGCATCATAAACAGCCCGACAAAGATCATGGCGGGCACGGCTCCCAGCCAGTAAAACTGGGCGGTCATGATGCCATACTTCGCCCCGGAAGCGCACATGCCGATCATTTCCTGCGCTCCCAGGTTCGCAGCGATAAAGGCCAGACTGGTGATCCATACCGGCACCGAGCGGCCGGAGGTCAGGAAATCCGAGCTGGTGGAAATTTTGCGCTTGGCGAGCCAACCGATACCTAAGACAAAGGCGAAGTAAATGATCAGACTGACGTAGTCGATAGCTCTGAGTGTCAACGGGTTGCTCCGTGCGGGCAATTGTATCGCACAAAATATTTACAACTTCTGTTGTAAGACAGCCGATACTACCCTGATAAAAAAGGCGTACAATGAAGCCACGAGATTGAGGAAGGCGTTTACCTGAGATCATCGATATTGGGTACGTCGGAAGTGTCGGATTAAAGGAGTTACCCGTATGAAACGCGTGTTGCCGACAGCAGCAAAGATCCTGACCGGGCTCTTTGTTACTGCCATGTATGCGATGCCGCAAGGCTATACCATCTCGGCGAAGCCGGGGGTTGTTAACTACATCGAAGGAAATGTTTTCCTGGACGGCAGACCGATCTCGCCTCAGAATCTGAAGGCGACTTTCGTCAATGCTAACGAAACCATTTCGACGGACATCGGCAAGGCCGAGGTGCTGCTCACCCCTGGAGTTTTTCTGAGGGTCGGGGCCAATACGCAAGTTCGTATGGTCTCGGCATCACTGACCGACACCCAACTCGAACTGAAAACCGGCGAGATGATGATCGAAGCCGACGATATTGTCAAAGACAGCAGCGTCTCAGTACTCGACCACGGCGGTTCTGTTCTGATTGATCGCAATGGCCTCTACAAGTTTACGGGCGGCGATTCTCCGACCGTAGCAGTGCTCGAAGGCAAGGCCAATGTAGTGAATGGCGATCGCAAAACTGAGATTGGCAAAGGGCACGAAGTGCTTTTGGTAGATGCTGGCCTCAAAACGAAGAAATTCGATCCGAAAGCTGAGGATGAGCTTTATGCCTGGAGCAACGTGCGGTCCGAATACAATGCTGCTTCCAGCTATCAGGCAGCGCAGAACGTAAATGCTTCGAGCTACGGTGGCGTTTGGGGCGGCTACGGTTTCAGCGGCTTTTCAAATCCAGGCTGGCTCTGGAATTCGGGATTTAACAGCTATGCCTGGTTGCCCGGTTCAGGTGCTTTTTATAGTCCCTTTGGATACGGCTTTTACAGTCCTATGGCTGTCGGCTATGCGCCTCTGATGTACGCGCCTATTTACGGCGGCGGAGGCGGAGGCGTCTGGAATCGTAGAGGACAACTGCCGACCACCGCAACCAGTACCACTGGTGGGAAGGTCGTGGCAGTTCCTGTAAACGCGGCGCATCCGCCTGCGGTTGCAAGCAACATAACTTCTCCGATGGCCAGCCAGGCGGCGAGATCACAGTCCCTGCGCTCGTACTCCTCAACTGGGTTTAGGACATCCAGCGGAGCTATGGTTCCAGCAGGCCGCGCTTCCTACTCTAGCGGCGGCGCACACGCCACTTCGGGCGCTTCGGGCTCAGGAGGTAACTTCAGCGGGGCAGGGCACGCCTCGTCAGGGTTCTCAGGAGCAAGTGTCGGAGCCGCATCCCACGGCGGTGCTGCTTCGTCGGGCGGTGGGGGCGGCGGTCATCACTAAAGAGTAGAATCTCTCGCAAGTCTCGGAAAGAGCGGCTTGGCCTCGGCTTAAGCCGCTCTTTCTGTCAGCAGGAGCATAATAAATTCCATGCCTTCCTACTTGTTGAAGACCGAGCCGGGCGTTTACTCCTTCTCGGATTTGGAACGCGACAAGGAAACCCTGTGGGACGGAGTGACGAATCCGACAGCAGTAAAGCACTTGCGCGAGATGAAGGCCGGCGAGAAGCTGATCATTTATCACACGGGCGAGGAACGCCAGGCAGTTGGCACGGCAACCGTGATCAGCGTGCAAACTGCGAATCCCAAAGTGCCCGAGGTGCGAATTAAGGCAGGTAAGCGTCTCAGCGAGCCAAGAACACTGGCTTCTATCAAGGCTCATAAGCTATTCGCGGATTCGCCTCTGGTGACGCAGGGACGCCTGTCCGTTGTGCCGCTCACCGCGGCCCAGTACGATTGGCTCGCGGAAGCATGAGAGCGCTCACTGATCCATGTGCCTGAATTCATTCAAGGCGCGTTGAATCCTGTTCAGCCCTTCGGCGAGAATGCTGGTTTCTCCCCCTATTCCGATGCGAATACGCTCCGGAGCCCCGAAGAACTTCCCCGGCGTAACCGCAGTTTCATAACGCTGGCGCAGCAGACTGCAAAACTCATCTACCGGAAGGCCGATTTTCGGAAACAGGACCGTTCCGGCCTTCAAAGGGTCGCATGTAAGCGCTGGGTTTGCGCGTAGAAATTCGTTGGCGAGACCGCGATTCCGGTCGAGCAATTCACGCGACCACTGCGCGATGTGGTGCAGATTGTCGAATGCTATACAACTGATCTGGTCCGTTATGTAGGGATTATTCACGCCAAACAGATCGTTCAGCCGGTACATTCTGCGAGCCAGCTCCGGTTCGGCCAGAATCCATCCACAGCGCAGCCCGCTTAAGCCGTAGACCTTCGTGAGGCTGTTCGTGACGACGAACTCGGGGCCGAGCTGGAAACTGCTCGGGGGCGCATCTTCGAACAGCAGATCAAGATAAACCTCGTCGACTAATACCCGCGCCTTGGCTTCGCGAGCCAGATGCCCCAGTTGGCGCAGAGTCTCATTAGGAATCAGAGCGCAGCTCGGATTGTGAAGGTTCGTGATTACGATCAGCCGGGTCTTTGGCGTTAGCAATTTCTCAATCCGGCCGGAGTCCAGTGCGAATTTCTCCTCCGCTCGCCGCTCAAAGAAGATAACGTTTCCGCCGAGTTGTTGAGCCGCCTCCCAGAGCAGGGGATAGGAGGGATATTCCACTAGTACGTCGGCGCCCGGCTCGAGAATTGCCGCCATCGCCAGGTAATTCGCCATGGAGGTGCCTTGCGCCGTGACCACGCACTCTTCCTCGGCGCCGCACTTCGCCGCGATTGCTTTCTTCAGCGGTCCGTAGCCGTACGCGCCAGGTCCGCTCAAGGTAAGTGCGTGCAAATTTAGCGGCAATCCTGACAGCGGAAAGTTCTTGAGACCGCTGTTGGCGAGGTTGAACCTGACACCTGTCTGCGTTTTGACCCATTCCATGTAAGCGGAGCCCATCGTCCGCTGATTATTTTGCAAAGGTTTGCCTCCTGCTCCAGTAAAAATAGACTGGAACTCCCAGCAACACCAGGCCGAGGCCGACGGAGCTGTTTGCCGGGTAGTGATAGAAAGTCGCAAAGACTACGAGCCAGCACGCCGCCACAAAGAAAATGGTGGTAAACGGGTGACCGGGCGTGCGATGGTGCTCGGAGATATCCATGTGGCGGCGAAAGATGAAGAGCGAGAGGCCGGTGAGCCCGAAGAAGATGAAATCGATCGAGACTACGTAGTTCAGGATCTGCTCATATTGTCCGGACACGGCGATGATGGCCGCCAGAACGCCTTGCAGGATAATGGCTGCCACGGGCACTCGCGTGTTTCGCGGCAGCCACGCGACCGAGCGAAAGAACAGTCCGTCACGCGCCATTGCGAAGTAGACGCGCGGGGCCGTCAACATGCCCTGGCTCAAAAAGCCCAGCGTGGAAACGCTGATTGCAAGCGCCATGAAGATTGCGCCGTAAGCTCCCATGGCGCGTTGCATTACGGTGAATGCGGGGGTCGTAGTCGCTGCCAGCCCGCTTGGTCCAAGCGTTCTCAAGCAGACGATATTCACGCCCAGATAAATGGCCATGACGCCGGTCACGCCGAACAGGAGCGCGCGCGCCAAGTCCCGCCGTGGATTGCGCATCTCGCCCGTCATAAAGCTGGCCGTTTGCCAGCCGCCGTAGGCAAACAGGACCGGTACAGTAGCGGCTCCGAATGACGACAAGAGCGATCCTGAATGCGGGCCTCCGATCTGTGTTCCCGTGGCGGGAAGCGCCTTTGCGGCTGTGAAGCCCGCCACCAGCAGAATGGCGATCGCTCCTATTTTCAGCAGCATCAGGGTGCTTTGAACAGCGCTTCCCAGCCGGACTCCGAAGCAGTTGATGACCGACAGCGTCGCCAGAGCCAGAACTGCGATCGTGCTCTCTGAAAGGCTCGTTCTCGCAACCTCGCGAAAATACCGCGCAAAAGTGACCGCGACCGCGGCCATCCCGCCCGTCTGCATCACTAGCAGCAGCGCCCACCCGTAAAGGAATGCCACCGCCGGATGGTAAGCGTCGCGCAGGTAAGCATACTGGCCGCCAATGTTCGGCCTTAGCACGGCCAGTTCGGCGTAGATGAAGGCTCCCGCGAGAGCTGTCAACCCGCCTGCGACCCATGCGCCGATAATCAAAACGCTTGTGTGAACCTGCCGCGCGACCACGTAGGGGTTGACGAAAATTCCGGATCCGACGATTCCGCCCATGACCAGCATGGTGGCGTCAAATACGCCGATGCGGCGAGCGAGCGTCGGTTCTTCGGGAGAAGCTATATCGGCCACGCTCAGCCGTGAGCGACTCGCCTGCGTTTCGGCTGTGCCTCTTTGGGCGTCTCTTCTTCTTTGCGTTGGCTCTCAGAGGCCTTCGACGCGGGTTTCCTCGGCAGTTCGCCGAGACTTTTCTGCAGGGCCTGCATCAGGTCGATCACCGGGGCACGTCTCTTAGGTGCCGGCTCCTCGATAGCCTGGCCTTCGCGTTTCGCTTCGATCATTTGCTTGAGGCGGCCCTGGTAGTCATCGTGATATTTCTCAGGGTCGAAGTCAGTCGCGAGCCCTTCGACCAGACGTTCGGCCAGTTCGACTTCTTGAGGCTTTACCGTCACACTGGTGTCGCGCTGGAATTCCGGTACTTCCCGTACTTCTTCCGGATAGAACATCGTGTGGAGCAGCAGCCCATCGGCGTGGGGCCGCACGACGACGGTAAATTCACGCTGATGCATGGCGATCTTCGCGATGGCGCTGTAGCCGGATTTGCGCATGGTCTCGAGCAGCAGGTGATACGCCTTCTTGCCAGCTTCTTCGGGAACCATGAAATACGACGCGTCGAAATAGATCGGGTCGATTCCTTCCGCCTTGACGAACTCCAGGATCTCCATGTTGTCGCTGGAAGGCGGCGCAACACTCTTAACGTCTTCATCATTCACAATCACATAGCGGTCTTTTTCGAATTCGTAGCCTTTGACGAGTTCACTGCGCTCGACCACCCGATCGCACCGTGGGCAAACCGTCTGCTGCTTGATACGGCTTCCGCAAACACCATGAATCTGATTGAAGCTGACCCGCTCCGTCCGCGCGGCCGCAAACAGGCGCACCGGGATCGTGATTAAACCGAAGGTGATGTAACCCTTCCAAACTGTTGCCGCCATGGTTCTTCCCTCCAGCAGTCGTGACGACCGTGCATCTAAAACAATAACGTGTCGCTATCTCCTTTGCAACATGGTACTTAGGGCGTTTACCAGTGCCGTAAGGCCTGTACCCTCGTTGAGACTGGCCCGTCCAAAGGTCCAGTTGCCGTTCGGCTGGCTGTCGAGGGTGCGCCTCCAACCGCTTGGGCAACAGCTCGATTAGACTTGTGTGATGTCGAGCCGAAGGCGGTCTGCAGCATGTTTGTTCAGCCTATGTTTCACAGTTGCCGTTCTTCCGCAGCATGCGTCAGTCAAAGAGCGGCAGCTGCGAGTGGCGGGTCTGAAGGAATCCGTTGAAGTCATCCGCGACCACTGGGGAGTTCCACACATTTACGCCAAAAACGCGGACGACCTGTTCTTCGTTCAGGGTTACATCACGGCCCAGGACAGGCTCTTTCAAATCGATTTGTGGAGGCGGATTGGCACGGGCAAGCTGGCCGAGGTCCTGGGACCGAAGTATCTCAGCCGTGATCGCATAGCGCGGTTGGTTCGCTATCGAGGCAATTGGGATCAGGAGTGGCGGAGTTACTCACCCGATGCCAAAGCGATTGCAACAGCTTTTACGAACGGCATCAACGCGTATATCCGATCACTCCATGGTCAACGCCCGACGGAGTTTCGGATCGCCGGCTTTGACCCGGGCTTCTGGGCTCCGGAAGACGTGACGGCGCGAGTCGCGGGACTGCTGATGACTGGGAACATGCTGGCGGAAGTGAACCGAACGCTGGACGTGGAGAAGCTCGGGCTAGCCAATGACGATCGGCTGTTTCCGCCCGAGCCGCACATTCCCCTGATTTTGCCGGCCGGACTTGATGTGGCCGATATCACGCCGGAGATTGTGAAGGACTACCTCGCGGCGATTGGCGCGATCCATTTTCCCGGCGAGCAGGGGAGCAATAACTGGGTTGTGGATGGAACGATGACACGCACGGGTAAGCCGATTCTGGCGAATGATCCGCATCGTGGGATTGAACTGCCGTCGCTGCGAAAGACAGTTCACCTGGTTGCGCCCGGTTGGGACGCGATTGGAGCTGGAGAGCCCGCACTGCCCGGCATTGCGTTGGGACATAACGAGAACATTGCATGGGGCTTCACGATTGTCGGCATTGATCAGCAGGACCTATATGTCGAGAAGGTGAATCCGGCAAACCCCAGCGAGTATTTGTATCGAGGCGAGTGGAAGACGTTCGAATCGGAGAAGCAGCCGGTGGATGTGAAAGGCGAGGGGCAGCGCGAGGTTGAACTGAAATACACGGTGCATGGTCCGGTGATCTACGAAGATGACGGCCGGCATCGCGCGTACGCTTTGCGGTGGGTGGGAACGGCGGCGGGGGGCGCTGGCTATTTGCCGGCATTGAAATTGGCGCGTGCCAGGAATTGGCCGGAGTTTCGATCCGCAGTAGCGAGCTATAAGATTCCATCGGAGAACCTGGTGTACGCGGATCGGCAAGGTAACATCGGCTGGATTGCCGCAGGTCAGGCGCCGATTCGAAAGGGATGGGCGGGGCTGTTTCCGGTTCCAGGAGATTCCGGAGATTACGAATGGTCGGGATTTCTGCCAGCTACCGAGAATCCGACCGCTTACAACCCGGCCCGGCACTTTGTAGCAACGGCGAACAACAACATTCTTCCGCCAGGTTATCCGCATGCGCTTGGTTATGCCTGGGCACCCCCAACCCGGTATGACCGCATTCTCGAGATGCTGACCAGCGGGCGAAAATTCGATGTGGACGATTTCGCGCACATGCAGCAGGATACGGTTTCGCTTCCGGCTCGCGAGTTCGTGACGATGTTGAAGGGATGGCATCCGCCGGAAGGCAGCCAAGCCGCGAAGGTACGTGCGGAAATCCTGAGTTGGGATTGCAACGTCACTATGGATTCGAGCGCCGCGTTGATTTATGAGGTGTGGATTGAACATCTGCATCGCGCGGTGCTCCCGAAGGGGATCGCTTCGATCCGGCTCGCTCCGGATGTCCTGCTCAATGAGGTGAAGGCCAGCCCGGAAAGAGATGGACTCTTAAGGCACACCCTGGAGACCAGTCTGGCTGAAATCAGAGAGCGCTTAGGGGCAGACCAGAAGGAGTGGAAGTGGGGCAACCTGCACAAAGTTTACTTCCGGCATCCGCTCGGAGTGGCGACTCTGGACCTGCCGGCGCATTCGCGGCCCGGGGATGCCTACACCGTCAATGCTACAGGCGGACCGAATTACGTGCAGACGCACGGCGCCAGCTATCGCGAGGTTCTGGATGTAAGCGATTGGGATCGTTCAATCATGACGAACGTGCCCGGAGAGTCAGGCGTTCCGGGCGATCCGCATTACGGCGACCTGATTGAGAGCTGGGCGGACGGCCACTATCACCAGATGCCTTTCTCAAGGAAGGCCGTTGAGGCTGCGGCTGAGATGCGGCTGGTGCTATCGCCTGCCGATGGTCGTTAGCTTGCGGTATTGTGTAGCCTATCTTTTGTGGGGAAAGACAAAGCCGCAGAGACGCTGTTGATCGACGGTCGCGAGGTTCAGATAACCCATCCGGATAAGCTTTATTATTCGAAGCAAACGCGATTATCGAAGCTCGATATTGTTCGCTATTATCTGTCAGTAGCGCCCGCAGCCCTGGCCGGAATTCGCGATCGTCCTCTGGTTCTTAAGCGCTTCGTGAATGGGGCCGAACAGGAGGCTTTTTACCAGAAGCGCGCGCCGACGGAGCGGCCTTCATGGCTTCGAACGGTCACCCTGTCCTTCCCGTCCGGCCGCACTGCTGAAGAGCTTGTGGTCGATGACCCGGCTGGCCTCGCCTGGGTCGTTAACCTGGGCTGCATCGAGCTACATCCGCATCCAGTGCGCTCGGGCGATCTGGAACATCCGGACGAATTGCGAGTCGATCTCGACCCGGGACCGGGAGTAAGTTGGGCAGACGTATGCAAGATTGCGCTTGAGGTGAAGTCCTTTCTCGAGGAGATGGAACTTCGCGGCTGGCCTAAGACCAGCGGATCACGGGGAATGCATGTGAACGTCCGGATTGAGCCGCGCTGGACGTTTACCGAGGTGCGCCGCGCTGCCCTCGCGTTGTCGCGCGCTATCGAAAAGCGTGCACCTGGCTTAGCCACCTCGAAATGGTGGAAGGAGGAACGCCATGGCGTGTTTCTCGACTATAACCAAAACGCGAAGGACCGCACCACGTGCTCAGCGTACTCAGTGCGCCCGCTGCCGGATGCTCGCGTATCGACGCCTCTCGAATGGCACGAAGTTTCGCAGAGCAATCCAGCCGATTTCACGGTGCTTACGGTTCCGGGACGGTTCGCGGAACTGGGCGACCCGCACGCAGCGATGGACGCGGCAGCTGGTTCGCTCGAGAAACTGCTGGAATTGGCAGATCAAGACGAAGCGGCTGGTTTGGGCGACGCTCCCTGGCCCCCGCACTTTCGTAAAACGGAGCGTGAAGGGAAACGTGTGGCGCCATCGCGCTCCAAGTCTGCCGCGAAGACGCCACGAAAGAAGATGCCGCTTTTAGTGGTCGCCAACTCTCCAGAAAAGGAGGCCGCTCTGGCCGGTCTGGAGAGATGGAAGTCCAAGCATTCGGAGGCGGCCGGATACCTCGCTGTAGACGATGTGCTGGTGGATTCGATGCGAGGAAGATCCTCAACCTGGACGCGCATACGAGTGAATCTGCAGAACGTGCCTGAGGCACTCCGCCCAGCGCAAGAATCTCCCGATCCTGACGACGATCCGACGCGCGAGTGGCGGACTATGCACGCGCGAAAACGCGCCGCCAAAAGCGAGGGTGCGTGAATTACCGAGATACGCCGAAGATCTCGAACAGCTCTTGTGGCGGAACAACTTCGAGTTGCTCGTAAGTGCAATCAGTGGTTTTTTTGTCGAGGCGCCATCTTCGAAACTGTGCGGTATGACGAAAACGATTGCGCTGCATATGATCGTAAGCGACTTCGACGACGAGCTCGGGTCTTAGAGCTTCCCAAGAGAGGTCTTTGCCCTGGCTCCAGCGGCTCTGGCCGCCTGGCATGCGGTGGCCCGTCTCCGCTATTGCTGGATCGTGTTCGGCCCATTGCTTCCAGGGATGATTGACCAGAGCGTTTTCTCGATACGGCGCTAGGAATTCGGCGAGTTCGAGACGCTTCTCTGCTGAGAAACTGGCGCAAACGCCGACATGCTGGAGCGCGCCCGAATCATCGTAGAGACCAAGCAAGAGGGAACCGACGCTGCCATCGCCCTTCTTGTGCCAGCGAAAGCCGGCGACAACACAATCGCAATCCCGTTCGTGTTTGACTTTGAGCATCGTGCGCTTGTCGGGTTCATAGATGCCCGTGACCGGTTTGGCCATCACGCCATCAAGACCCGCGCCCTCGAAGCGTTCAAACCAATCGGAAGCAATACTCGAGTCCGAGGTAGCCGGCGTGAGGTGGATGGGCGGAGCAGCAGACGAGAGCAGTTTTTCGAGTATGTGGCGCCGACGCTTGAAGGGCTCATTACGCAAGTCGCGGTCGCCTTCGGAGAGCACGTCGAAGAACACTACGGAAGCCGGACTTTGCTGCGAAAGAAGGCGCACTCGGGAAGCCGCTGGATGAAGCCGGAGCTGCAACTCGTCAAAATCTAGTCCGTTGTCTTTCACGATCACGATTTCCCCGTCGAGCACGCACTGAGGAGGCAAAGCCGATCGTACAGAATCGAGCAACTCAGGAAAATAACGGTTGAGCGGTTTTTCGTCGCGACTTTGGATGAAGATCTCGTCCCCATCCCGAAAAATCAGTGCGCGGAAACCGTCCCACTTGGGTTCGAAGATCCAGCCTTGGCCGAGCGGCAGTTCTTCGACTCGCTTTGCGAGCATCGGCAAGACAGGTGGGTTTACAGGTAGATGCACGACAAGCATCTTATCCCGCTAGAATTAACGTTGGTTTCGTCTAGTCGAATCTTTCTGCTCTCTCCCGCGAAAGCAGGCGGCCGGCGTTACTCTATCCTCCTGCGGGAGCAGGCAGATTTTGATCTGGCACGGAGGCTTCGACAGGGTGCCGCTACCATTGGCGAAATCTACAGCTTCATCAGTGGCTTGTACTTCCGAGGAAAGATGGCGTATGCCGAGGCATTTCGTGCGGCCCCTCGCGGGCTTCCGCCGGCTGTCGTTATCGTGCCTGGCGCCGGCCTGGTTCCTCCTGAAACGGTGGTGGACATCGAGCAGCTCCGTGCTATTGCCGAGGTTCCGGTGGCCGAAGGGAATCCAACATATCGAGATCCTTTGCTCGAAGCGGCAAACTTGCTGGACCGGCACGCAGAACGGGCATGCTCCTATGTGCTGCTCGGCAGCGTTGCGAGCGGTAAGTACACCGCTCCGCTCCTTGAAATCTTCGGCGAGCGTCTCCTGTTCCCTATCGATTTTGTTGGCCGGGGTGACATGAGCCGGGGAGGACTCATGTTGCGCCGAGCTCTTTCGGGAATCGAGTTGCCGTACATCCCGGTTCAGGGAGCATTGCTGCATGGCGTCCGGCCGCCAAGGTTAGAGCGATGGCGCAAGCAATAATTTTCACCGGCCTGCAGGGATCGGGTAAAACGACCTATTTCAACGATCATTTTGCAGGGACACACGAGCATGTCAGCCGGGATGTCCTAGCCAGCGCTGAACGGGAGGCGGCATTAGTCAGGGAATGTATCCGCTCGGGTCGCTCGTTTGTAATAGACAACACGAATGCGACCCGTGCCGTACGCGCGCCATTCATACGACAAGCAAAGGCGGCCGGCTTTCAGGTGCACGCTTATTTCTTTGACCTCCCGGTTCGAACTGCCATAGGACGTAACAACCATCGTAAAGATAAGGCGGCAATCCCTGTCCCCGCCATCCTGCGTACGGCCAAGCATCTGGAGACGCCCTCGTTGGACGAAGGCTTTGATGAGATCCGGACTGTCAAACTGGATTCCGATTCGAGTCGTGAACGAAGCATATAGCGCGGATGCCTCGAACTGTAGACGCGCACGGCCATCAAGTCGAAGAGCGATACAAGTTACTCATGTCTCAGGGCAGTTATCGGATCGATTCGAGACGCCTTTCTCGGATGCACATACCCAGCCAGAATGGCGGCGCATATGAGAATCGCTGCATCTGGCACGCTGATGGGCAGTCCGTTGCCGGCTAGAATCGGCGAGACTCGCATTGCGCACTCCGGGGATGCGAGCGAACTGCTCCCATAGATTGCGGTAGAAGTCGGCGATCTCGGGGTCGCGATGGCCGGCCTGCCGCCGTCCAACTGAAACAGCAGTACGTTTTCGCCATTGAATCCGAGCTTGACCGATTGAAGATTCGATAGCGTACGGACGAAGAGGCCGGCCACAACCAGCAGCAGCAGCGAAATGGCGATCTGTCCCACTACTAGCACCTGATTCAGGCTGATGCGCCAAAAAGAATACCGCGCGCCGGGCTGGCTCGCTCGTGTTTCCTTCAGAGCCGGTGCGACGTCGACACGTGTGGAACGTATCGCCGGAGCGAGCCCGAAGAAGACGCCAGTGAGACGGGAAAGCGCGGCAGCCACGCCGAAGGACATGCCAGTTCAACTCCGGGTGCATGGTGATATGCGTTGGACCGCTTGCCAGTAGCAGAGTAAGAAGATGAATTGCCGCAATCGCAAACAACACGCCCAAAGTGCCTCCCAAGGATGCGAGCAGAACGCTTTCGGTCAAGAGTTGGCGAACCACGCGCCATCGCCCGGCGCCCACACTCAGCCGAAGCGCGATCTCACGCCTGCGCGAAGCGGCACGCGCCAGCAGCAGATTGGCGAAGTTCGAAGATGCGATCGCAAGAATCAGCGCAACCAGCGTCATCAATACATACAACGGCTTCGAGAACTGGCGACGCAGGGTATCTAAGCCGGCCGCTCCTGATTCCCGGGCGCAATCGGGTCATGATTTCGACCCAGTAATAATTCTGAGCGAGGTAACCGCTCGCCCGAAACCCGAACTGATCGGCAGCACCCAGCAGAATGTTGGCGTGCATTGGAAGATAGACATCTGGAACCGCTGCTGGATCGACGCCGAAGAATTCAGACGGCGTAACTCCGACCAGGGTGGAAAGTAAATTATCGATCATAGTCGATCGGCCGATGGCGTGGCCGGGATCTCCGAAGTGCTTTTCACCAAACGCATGGCTGACGACGGCTACAGCGCCGGCTCCTGAGCGGTCGTCATCTGTAATGATCAGCCGTCCAGCGGCGGGAAGAACAGCAAGACCTCGGAAATAATCTCCTGAGACGAGCTCGCCATTAGCGATCTCGGCCTGTCCTTCGAGCATCAGATTCATAGTTCGTACTTCTCTGGTGGGGCAATAGGCGGACACATCTGAAAAGATCGAATCGCTTTTTTGAAAAAGCTCGAAGGCCGGATAGGGGAAATCGCCGCTTACCGATCCCAGCTTGGGATCCTCATAGACATCGCCGCTTATACCTTGCATCACGAAGTCTCGTTTCCAGTCCTTAGCGCGCCAGTTCAGGACAGCGAGCGACGATGGATCGGACACCGGGAGAGATCGCAGAAGGAGCCTGTCGAGAAAACTGTAGATCGCCGTATTCGCTCCGATTCCTAAGGCGAGCGACAGCGCAATCAGCGCCGTGAATGCGCGATTATTGATCATCGCGCGCAGGCCGTAGCGAAGATCCTGTGCAAGTTGTCAACCAAGTAGGCAACCAGCCCACCGCTCGTCGCCGACCAGAGAGAATAGATATATGCCAATTAGCCGCCGTAATTTTCTGCAGAGCACTGGTGCTGTATCCACGCTTGCCGTCGCGCAAGCCGCGGCCGCCGAGAGTGCTTCGAAGCCGGTTTCGCCGAACGATCGCGTGCAGGTCGGCTGCATCGGATTCGGCATCATGGGTCAGGGCGACGTCAAAACAGAAGCTGCTCTTCCGGGAGTGCAGATCGTCGCCGTATCCGACGTTTACGATGGCCGCCGTACTCTTGCGCAGGAGCGCTACGGGAAAGAGGTTTTCACTACTCGCGACTATCGTGAACTGTTGCACCGCCGCGATGTAGATGCTGTCATCATTGCCACGCCCGATCACTGGCACGGACGCATCGCCACCGATGCGTTGAACGCCGGTAAAGATGTTTACTGCCAGAAGCCGATGGTGCGTGAAGTGGAAGACGGCCACATGGTCATCGAAGCGCAAAAGAAATCCGGCCGCATTTTGCAGGTCGGCAGCCAGCGTGTCAGTTCCATCATGTACGCCAAGGCGAAAGATCTAATCCACAGCGGCGCTATCGGTCAGGTTCACTTGATTGAGGCATACATCAATCGCAACTCGTCTCTAGGCGCCTGGCAATATACCATTCCGCCCGATGCTTCGACCGCAGACGATCGATTGGGATCAGTTTCTCGGCAGCGCTCCGAAACGTCCGTTCGAGCCGATTCGATTGTTCCGCTGGAGAAACTACCGCGACTACGGCACCGGCATCCCCGGTGATTTGTTTGTCCATCTCTTCACCGGCATCCATTTCGTGATGAACAGTATGGGTCCGCAGCGGATTCTAGCGAGCGGCGGTACCTATTACTGGAAAGACGGACGCGACGTTCCCGATCTCATGACGGGCCTCTACGATTACCCGAAAACCGATGCTCATCCAGGCTTCCAGATCAGTTTCAACGTGAATTTCGAAGCCGGCAGCGGTGAGGGCGCCGACTCCCAAGCCTTTCGCTTCATCGGAACCGAAGGCGTGCTCAATCTCTCGGTCGGCAATTCGCTTTCGATCTCGAAGCGGCCCCGCGAGCGCGATCCCGGCACGACAGCCAATACGTTCTCCAAGGCGATTGCCGAGAAAGTCCTGGAGGAACACCGCCGCCAAGTATCCCGAGCCTCCGGAAACCGCGGAGAATCTCGAGAAAGACACGGAAGAGACATTTCCGCTACCTCACGGCTACTCCGAGCAGGTGGCGCATCATCAGACTTTCTTGAATGCGGTTCGCACTCGCACGCCGGTGGTCGAAGATCCCGTATTCGGTCTTCGCGCCGCAGGTCCCGCTCTCATGACGAATATCTCCTATTTTGAGCGCAGAGAAGTGACTTGGGACCCGGTAGCCATGCGCATGGTGAGCTAGCCCGCGAACATGGCAGTAAGCCCCGCCTTTGCCGAAAGTTTTTTACCCGGCGATTTGCCGCACGTGATGATCGAGATGATTCAGGTAGTCCTCCAGGAGGAACCCAAGAGTTACCGGAGAATGATCTGCCACCTGGCACTGAGCGTCCAAACGACTCTCCGGAATTCGCTCTACTACTTCGCAGAGAAGCTCATTCTGGACGCCGCCAGTGCTCCAGCAAAGCGCTCCACTCCATTGATCCGTACCCGTGCATCTCGACCCAGCCTTCCTGCTGGTAGGAAGGTCCTTCATAGGTACCGTCGAGCGCTGCACGAACGAATCTCTGATGATTATTGAGTGCTGAATCGATCAGATGTCCAAGAATTTGTTTGCGCGTCCACCCACCCTCTCGGAAAGGGAGCCGCGACTCCTGCTCTGAAGCGTTGAGCAGCATCCGCCCAGCAGATTCAATGCGTTCTCTAAACGATGTCTCACCCGGGAAACTCATGTATTCTTTCGATTATGCCTCGGGAGCTTCACTGGTCGAGGCTGATCCAGGACATCGATCCCGGACGCAGGGATACTCTGCGACTCGACAGGTGCGTCGAGATTCCGAGCAGACCGCTGCCTGCGCAGAGAAGAACAAACGTCAGGTATGACCATGACATACCAAAAATGACGTTGCCGTTCAACACTCCCAATACGTAAAGCGCGGGTGGAAACAGAGAAAGCAATGAAACCGAGAGCGAGCGCTTGGCGCGTCGAAATTCGAGGCCGAGAAGCAGGAGAACGGCGGCTATAGCAAAAGCCGGAACAACTGCAATGGAAGATACTATTGGCCCAGGAATGGTTGGAATGGATTGCATGAATTGACGGTTCGGTAGAACACTCAACGGAGGTATGGCCGGCAGGGCGACTTCATGACCAGTACTGATGCTCGGGGCGGGCCAGTAAGGGACCGATGAGGCTGCGAGCGCTAAGACGAAAACGAGCGCGCCGAGCGTGCGGTTATGAACGAAGCACAACGACGCTACCAGAACGAACGTGGCTATTTCTAGCTCAGCGCTATGTTGTTGCAACGAGTCGTAGAGAGGCACGAACGGCAGATAATACTCAGACCAGCCGACCGCCAAGAGCGATTGCACGAGGCACCAGCCAAGCAGCAATATAGCCAGCCATCGGGAGCACTGCCGCACAGCAGGTCTCATCGGGAACAGATGAGAAGCCGTAACGATGAGAGCGGCGGGCCATATGTTCTGCGCGAACGCACGGTAAGCAGTGGCGGGTATTCGAAACCCGTCTGGCCATGCCATCGTATTTGCTGTCCATTGAAAGCTCGCGCCATGCCGGAATAGATCGAGCTGTGATGCCGCGAGGAGTAAAGCTGACATGCCCCAGACGCGTAGCGCGCCTGGGTGGCGAAGCACAATGAAAAGTGCAAGCAGCACACAAAAGAGCGGCGGCAAGAGGAAAAGCTGTACGAGTTGCCAGACCGAGGCTACACCGCATGTGCAATGAGGGATTAGGAAGCTTGCCGCGAACGGTCGTGAATAGTCATATCGCATCGAAATCTGGAGTGTAGGGTCCCCGCCAATCGTAGGACGATGATTCCAAAGCTGAGTCAAGTAGACCGACATGCCGCGGAACTGGCGGTGATTGATGGCGAGCAGATGCAAAGGCGCATCACGATCGAGCGGTACTATTTTAGCAATCGGGTCAGCTGAGCCAATTCCCGACGATATGTTCTGCATATGATCCGAGAACGGTTCGACAGAAAAGGGCAGCCAGAAATCAAGATTCCGAGCCAGATGAATCGTCTCAATTGACGAGCGTAATTGATAGCTGATTACGAAGAGGGAGAGCACTAGGATTCCCAAGCGTCGGAGCTTGGTCTTCCAATTAGTTGAAGTCACGATTTGCTGATAGGGATGACACCCTCGTGCTTTAGAAAGTTCCTGCTCAAAGTAGGGCTGCGTACTGGCACAACTTTCCTGTTTCCTGGCAAAGAGGTTTAAAATATCCGGCGAGACTTTTTAAGTGAGAATGTCGGATGCCAAAGCCCACGCGAAGTGCTTCAGGCTCAGGAAAGCGCGGCAATTGAGGATAATTCCGAAAATGCGCTTCTGCTCCGGTTGAGGCAGCTTGCGTGGTTTGGCTGCGGAGCAGCGCTTCAACTCACCGTCAGACTGAACGTGAATGTGCAACCGATCAATGCCGCTATTAAACTGACAACGATCCACAATGCTCGTAAGGTCGCAATTCTCGAAACTGTCTGTGTGCTCGGGAAAGCCGGCAGCATGGATTGATTCGCCATCGTGTACTCCGATGAAGTAGTAGTGGAGGCGCGGCCGGCAATTCGCCTCAGATTTCTCTGAATAACGCTTTCGCCGCACGGGCTGCACTCTAAAGCCGTCGCCGACGGCAGCCGATAGAGTGGCAGGACCCAACAATTTTGCCAAATCCTTCGTCGACGCAGCCGATCATAATCATTCGTAAGAAGGCGGCTCATCATCCCGCTCATCATGGCGGCGCTTGGAAAGTGGCTTACGCGGATTTCGTAACCGCAATGATGGCCCTCTTTATCGTCCTGTGGCTCATGGCCAGTAGCGATCAGGTCAAGAAGTCTATTGCCGCCTATTTCCTCGATCCGAAAGGGCAGAAGCACGAAGTCGGAAGCGGAGGTCTCACCGGTTCGGGCAAATCGATGTACTTGTCGATAAATGACATGCAGCAGTTGAAAACGAAGCTGGAGCAGGCCTTTCGCTCGCTTCCCGCCATCGAAAAACTAAGAGATCAGATCACGATGACCATCACCGGTGAGGGCCTGCGCATTGAACTGCTCGAGAATTCTCAGGGTGTGTTCTTCGAATCAGGTAACGCCCGTCCGACGTCGTTAGGTATCGAGGCAATCGGCTTGCTAGCGTCGCAATTGGGACAACTGCCCAACTCCATCATTCTCGAAGGACACACGGACGCAGTGGCGTACGGGAACGCAAACGGCTACTCGAATTGGGAACTCTCGACCGATCGCGCCCACGAAGCCCGCCGTCTGATGCAGACGCACGGTGTACGGCCTGATCAGATCAAACAGATCCGGGGCTATGGTGACCAGAGCTTGCGCAACGCAACTAATCCTCTCGATCCCTCGAACCGGCGCATCACGGTCATCGTGTTGTATGGTGATCCATCCACAGCTTCGGACGCGGCGGCCAAAGCCGCCGCTGCAAAGAGCGCAGCGTCTGCCGAGAAAGTTCCGGCGGAAGCGGCCAATGTGGCATCGAGCATGCGCGAAGCCTCTGTTTTGCTACCGCCGGCACAGGCTAAAGCCAAAGCGAACTAGTTCAAACAGAAACTGCTCTAGCAGGCTCGGCCCTAATGAATCGAATATCCTGAAAGAAGACTCAGGCCATGGTCAGACTCAGGAAGAGCTCGCTTCGCTGGTGCATCGTAATTGCGTTGGTTGCTCTACTCTGTGCCGGGCTGTTCTTCTTCGGCGGTAATGCTCTAGCGCCGCTGGTCACGCTTTTCGCGCTGGTTGCCTGGTTATTGGCTGTAGTCTGTGCCAGTTCTCCTGGTAGCTCCCAGAGGGTGACAGATCCTGCGATTGAGCAGACTCCGTCTCGAGCGCCGCCTACCTTCTCCTTCTAATCGCCAGTTATCGACGCACGGAAGCTCTACACACCCGTGTGTGTGTATCCTTCCGCGCAGAAAAATCCGCATTGCGGTTTGACGGAGAGTGCCGTGTCTAGATGCACGAACTTGGTTTCTCGACTGCGAACAGGCCGAGGTCTTTTCAGTCTTCGACTGCGCACTTTGCTGTTAGGCATATTTCTTGGCGCCGCTGCTCTACTCGGCATGCCGATGCGGCCCAAGGAGATTGAAGAGCAGATGCGGGCTATGTGCGAAGCCGAATTCGTGCAAATCCTCGAAGATCAGAATCGCTCGTACGGCGAACCGCCGGGAAGCAGAGATTGGTTATGTGAGGGGGTAAGAGGGAAGGAGCTGTGATGAAAGCGGGAGCAGGAATCGATTCTTTGTATGGGGTGGATGCTGGTACGTTGTGCGCTGCAGCTGCTAAAGAGCTGAACGAGCTTGGCGTGGCTTGTCTCTTAACTGAGGCATTGGATTTGACGACGCTGACGGAAGAGGCTGGCGGACTGTTGTGTTCGCGGAGTTCGAGTGCGAGGGCGCGAGCGCTCTCGCAGGCTGGCACAGGCACGCAAAAAGGCGCTCGCTGTGGCGGCGCGCCTGCGCTACAAGAAAACCGAAGCGCGAAAGCTCTTGCGCTGGCTTCCAAAGCGAATCGCTCGGCGGATTTCGATGAGTGGAATATCCGTACGGAGGCTGCTATTAAGCTGTGAACTGAATTAGAAACTGATTACAGACCAGAATAGGGCGGATCGTCACGTCGATAGCACGTGCTCAGTTCTAGATGGTGCCACAAATCGAAAGCAGAGCTTCGCATCGTCCTTATAAGAGTAAGTGAGAAGATCCGCTTCTGTTGTGTTCAAAATCCTTGTCCAACTGAAAGAGCTATGGGGTGGTCTCTGAGCTGAGACAAACAGTTAAGACACTGTTGACCGTTCGATGCAAAGAATCGACCGGCGATACGACAGTAGCGCAGAATGATCTACGGTTGGCGAAGCGAACGCGGACCCTGCTGGAGAGCAATCCGCCGAGGAATAGCCAACTGGAAACTCACGAGACGATGAGGCCGGGGTGGTGCTGACGCGTGGAGATTAAGCAGATCGGATCGAAGATTGATGCTGAAAAAACTCTAGTAGCTGCGCGCAGAAAAAAAAAAAAAAAAAAAAAAAAAAAAAAAAAAAAAAAAAAAAAAAAAAAAAAAAAAAAAAAAAAAAAAAAAAAAAAAAAAAAAAAAAAAAAAAAAAAAAAAAAAAAAAAAAAAAAAAAAAAAAAAAAAAAAAAAAAAAAAAAAAAAAAAAAAAAAAAAAAAAAAAAAAAAAAAAAAAAAAAAAAAAAAAAAAAAAAAAAAAAAAAAAAAAAAAAAAAAAAAAAAAAAAAAAAAAAAAAAAAAAAAAAAAAAAAAAAAAAAAAAAAAGAAGGGTCGAGCGGTAATGGAAAGAGCGCCCGTCCAGGTTCATGTTGTGCCAAAAAAAAAAAAAAAAAAAAAAAAAAAAAAAAAAAAAAAAAAAAAAAAAAAAAAAAAAAAAAAAAAAAAAAAAAAAAAAAAAAAAAAAAAAAAAAAAAAAAAAAAAAAAAAAAAAAAAAAAAAAAAAAAAAAAAAAAAAAAAAAAAAAAAAAAAAAAAAAAAAAAAAAAAAAAAAAAAAAAAAAAAAAAAAAAAAAAAAAAAAAAAAAAAAAAAAAAAAAAAAAAAAAAAAAAAAAAAAAAAAAAAAAAAAAAAAAAAAAAAAAAAAAAAAAAAAAAAAAAAAAAAAAAAAAAAAAAAAAAAAAAAAAAAAAAAAAAAAAAAAAAAAAAAAAAAAAAAAAAAAAAAAAAAAAAAAAAAAAAAAAAAAAAAAAAAAAAAAAAAAAAAAAAAAAAAAAAAAAAAAAAAAAAAAAAAAAAAAAAAAAAAAAAAAAAAAAAAAAAAAAAAAAAAAAAAAAAAAAAAAAAAAAAAAAAAAAAAAAAAAAAAAAAAAAAAAAAAAAAAAAAAAAAAAAAAAAAAAAAAAAAAAAAAAAAAAAAAAAAAAAAAAAAAAAAAAAAAAAAAAAAAAAAAAAAAAAAAAAAAAAAAAAAAAAAAAAAAAAAAAAAAAAAAAAAAAAAAAAAAAAAAAAAAAAAAAAAAAAAAAAAAAAAAAAAAAAAAAAAAAAAAAAAAAAAAAAAAAACTGGGGACCAGTCATATTGATATTCTTCGTGATTAGGGAGGAGGTGGTACTTGGATCTAAGCGTTGTCGGCTACGAAGGCACAGCGTGCGTTTGCATGACTTTGTGATTGCTGTACACGCTTGCCAGAATGTGCTAGGATGTGCTGGATGATATGCGGCATGTCGTTTGCTTGATACTGTAGGAGTGCTTGTATAGCTGGAGCAGGGTGCTCATAGGAAGTGCGGTTGCGGTTGGCAGCGTGGTTGAGCAAGCAAAGTAGCGGTGGCTGCCGTGAGATACGAGCACCTCCATGTGTCGCAGCTATAGCTGAGCGCTTGCGCTTGCTGAGCGCATAGGATGTGAACCTGTTGGTGGCGTAACATGATTCCGTTGGCGTGCTTTAGTCGACTGCTCTGTCGGCGTGCTTGTGCGTGCGATCAGATCGCTCAACCGATGTGCGCTTCGTTGGAATGGTACGGCGTTGAAGACGATGCGGTTAATGGGGTCATTGTGTGGTGGCTGATAGAAGCAGGAGGAGGTTCGCGAGGCACGGATGGCCTTATGGCTGATGAGGTGTGGCGCGGCCGAGCGAGGTCGATGATGCGTGATCACTAGAGACTCCGGGTGCGTTGTCATGATGAGGGAGCTCGGGCCAAGTTGAAGGTGTTGATGCTTACCGAGCGGATAGAGAGATGCAGCGTGGAGGAGGTGGGTGCCCATCGCCGCGAGTGATGTGTGGAGTGATGCGAACTGGAGTATACGACGGGGCGCGGGTATAAGCAGGGATGGCAAGAGGTGGTGCGAGTGTCCTGATGTGTGAATCACGGTGTGCGTGAAACGCCGCTAAGAAAGGCGGGAGGCTGCAGCTCAGAGGAGGCGGCTCTGGTTGCGAGACTGCCTGGTTCAAGTGCGGCTCATGTTGTGGCCGGCGGAGAAGATGGCTGCTGATTGATCCGGTCAGGTCACGCTCGCAGAACCCTTCCTGCTGAATGAAGTGATGACGTGATGAGACAGCTATGGGTGCGCTAACTGCTGGCTCGTTGCGATCAGCGTACGACTGCGCTACGCCGGCGCCTCGTGGCTGACCCGTCGGCGGCGCCGGTGAGTACGCGAGATAAGCGTAGCTGAGCGCACGCATTCTGTGATCCGGCGGACGTTATAGTTAGCGATCGAATCCTCGCGTCGGCAGCGCGTGGACTGCCTCGCGTCGACTGTGGCCCGGCAGTTCAAGGATTTGTGTGATCGGGCTGGCCCCGTCTTCTCCCGCAGCCTGTAAGCTGATTCGAGCATGGGCAGAGGTCTTGTTTCGTTCACAGCGTTAACACCTGGTCCAGTCGGCGGAGTCAATGACAAGCGGACCCACTGAACTCGTGTTCATCGGCATTTGCATATCGGCGGACTTATGTGTGCTGCGGCTGTTTTCACGCCCTCCCCAGAAGCTGTGGTTTGGGCGGCTCCAGCTGCAACCATAAATAGCGGTGCGGCTATAAACAGAGTGCTGATATCGAAGCTCTTAACGGTTTCATCGTGTGCTCCTCGAGCATCTATCGCGCCCGTCTAGTTCGACTAGGCGAGCGAATGTTTTTAGGGATTCGATAATGGCGCCCTGCTGGTAAGAACTGAGCGCAGAAAATTGCTGTTGTTGAAAAGCTGCTTCTCCTACGTGAGCGAGGATTGCTTCCCGAATTGTGGTGAACTGCCCGTGGTGAAAATAATTAGGCTTGCTGCCAACCGCCCATAGACGGCGGGTTAAGAACTTCGGATTTCCGGCGAAGAACGCGGCGGACCCGGCTTTGGCATTGGCGTTTAATACCTCGACGTTCGGGTCATTCTGCCCGCGACAGATATCGTGCAGCTTGAAATCCGTGAATAGAGGAACCCATACGACGCCGTTCTCTGGCTGAGCCTTGGCTGCGGTAATTCGTCGTTCGTTAAATCCATGGCAATTGGTTGCACCTGACCGGCTTTCAGATTCCCGCTCGGGTTGTAAGGGTTAGGCTCGTATAAATCCAACCTTTGCGGTCGAGCGGCAGAGCGGGAATGTGACAAGTCGCACAACCAATCTGGCGAAAGAGAGACTCGCCTTCGAGTGCGGCCTTCTGTGAAGCGAAATCTCTCTGGAGAACCCGTGAAGGAACAGGCAGCGCGGCCTGGAACAGCGCGCCGGCAGTGATATCGGCCCGCGTCAACTCATTCACCACGCCGTCCCCGTCCGGATCGGTCCCGATGCCGAAGCGCTCGGTCGATTGCATCCCATGATGCTGGTTAAATGCGTCGTTCGTAAACACGCGCAGTGAAACGGTGCTTCCTGCTTGATGAAACGGCAGAATGAGCAGGCTCGGCGGATGCTGCGCGTCCGCCGAGGCCAGCGATTGCGGCGGAAGCCCTTCCACACCGGCGGTATTCCACGAGCCGTTCCAGATTGCGTACGAGAACCCCGAACGAGATGCCCTTCGAAACGAGCGCGGCGCGTTGCTTATGCCTTTCATACCGGCGGATAGTTTGTGACACTGAGAAGGCCGTCGCGGGCTACTCGAGTCTTACAGCAAATCGAATTCTTAACTTTCTTCCCGCCATTGCCCCTGGTTGCACGAATGTTGAGTTAAGACAAAATTACAAAAAGAGTCTTCAAATGATATGCAACCTTGAAATCCTTCAGCGACAAACACCACGATCCATATCCTCGTTTCCGAGAGAAAGGATCATCTTCAATCTGCAATAAAACGTCCAGTCTGCTGCCCGACTCGAAGCAATCTGCCAGGTGGCCCAGGTTCCATGCCTTGCAGAACAGCGTTCTCCCGCCTTGCCGCAGCGCTACTGTCATATGCTTGCTAGTATTCATCAGCCGTGGCGGTCCGGCGACTTCGACGCCCGCGCAGTAAAGAATAGGCGAGGGATTCCCGAACCCGAATGGCCCGAGCGAAAGAACTTCCGCCGCGCAGCGATCCGTCAGCTCACTCAAACTGGCCTCAGCGTCAACCGCGTATTGGGGACGAAAATCCTCCGCACTGAGTTTGCTCGTCGCGAACAGGTTGAAGCGCCGTCGAAAATCCTCCAATTCTTTCGCCTGCAGGCTTAAACCGGCAGCTTGGCGGTGTCCTCCAAATCTCTGAAATAGCTCCGGCATGCTTTCGAGCGCCTCTAGCAGATGAAAGGCCGGAATGCTGCGTCCCGATCCCGAGAGGCAGGGCTCGATGCTCTCATCGGCAGCCGCGTCGCTAAGCACGAAAATGGGTCTGTTGAAGCGCTCCACCAATCTACTCGCTACAATTCCCAAGACGCCCAGGTGCCATCCCGGTCCGGCAAAGACCATCGCCGCGCTTGTTTCATCCGCTCCGCTTTCGGCGCACTGCTTCAGAACCGCTTCCACTATTTCGGCTTCCACTCGCTGCCGTTCTCGGTTCAATTCATTCAACTGTTCCGCCAAGTGCTGGGCGCGATCCGTCTTATCGGTCGTAAACAACTCGATTACATCTTTCGCGGTCGCCATTCGTCCCGCGGCATTGATTCGCGGCGCCAGGCGAAATGCCACCTGATGTGCTGATGGGCACTCCCCTTCATCGAAGCCGGCTACCGTGAGCAGAGCCCGCAATCCCGGATTACGTACGCGGCTCAGTCCTGATAATCCCCGTTTCACGATCGTGCGATTTTCGCCCGTCAAAGGAACGATGTCCGCGACAGTTGCGATAGCCACCGGTTTCAGAAACGAATCGAGCAGGGCTGCGCGGCGGTTCTCGGCCAGTCCTGCCCCGTTCAGCAGCGCTTGCACCAATTTGAATGCCACGCCCGCGCCACAGAGATTCTTATTCGGATAGCGGCACTCCGGTTGATTCGGATTCAAGATGGCCAGTGCGGGAGGAAGTTCTCTCTCCGGTAGATGATGATCCGTGACGATTACGTCGACTCCCATTGCATTCGCGTGACGCACCACGTCGCTGGCGCGTATGCCGGTATCCACGCTGACGATCAACCGGATGCCCGTTTCGGCCGCTCGTCCAACTACCTCGCTCCGCATCCCATAGCCGTCCTTCACGCGATGAGGGATATGGAAGTCCGCCACGCCGCCGAGAATCTCGATCATTTTTTTAAGAACTACGATCGAGCAGGTGCCATCGACATCATAGTCGCCGTACAGCAGTATGGGTTCACGATCCGCTATAGCTTTCCGCATACGGCTGACCGCACGATCCATGCCTCGCATCAGAAGAGGATCGTGGAGTTTATCGAGCGCGGGATCGAGGAATTCGTGAGCGCTGGCCCGGTCGGTATACCCCCGGTTCGCGAGAATAGCCGCAGCTACTCTTCCAAGCCCCAACTCTTTCTGCAGAATAGAAATCGCGTCCCGTCGATCTCCAGGCTGCAACCATCTCGCGATCGGCCGCCTGGGTCCCGCCTCATCAAGTTCCGGCATCAATTATTCGAGAAGTAGCCTCCGAGAGATCCGTCTTCGCTGGTACCTTCTTCTTCGGTAGCTGCATCGAGCTCGCCCAGAACGTCGGTAAACGACTCGTACCAATCCGTGTGCACCTCGAACAAGTACACTCGTGCATCGAAGGTAAAGGAGAGCTCGAGCGATGACGTAAAGCCTTCATACGTCTGCAACTGTCTCAAGCGGCTCTCGTATTGCCGCTTTTCTTCGCGCGTGAGCTCGCAGTCCTCTAGTTGATCCAACGCCTCATCGATCTGATCGAGCGAAAATGCTTGCTGGTTAAACACCATCAGCTTTGTCCCGGCCGCGCGCCCCGCGTTAACGAACTCGCGAAAGTCCGGATGATGCTCTGTGTCCCACGAAACCTGCAGCATCGCATCTGGCATCCGGTGAAACCCATAAAACACGGGGATACTGGACTCCACAAGGTAAGCCTCGATTTCCGAGCGTAGCTTTTCGAGATCTTGGGTCATCCGCTTCAACCTATCAGATCCCCAAGGCTCGTAGAGATCTGCCGTTGCCTCGAACGTTTTTACCAGCGCCAGAGTACGGAGAATAGTGGTCCACGCAACTGCGCGCTCACGCCGCTGGGATTCGCGCTCGTGTTATGGAAATCGAAATTGACGTAGCGGTATCCAGCCAACAGCGTCGCGTGCGCGATGCAGATGCCTCCGCTGCCGGTTACTTCAACGTAATTTCCGTAGGAACCTACGTCCATGCCGCGAATACCACCTTCGATATCGAGCAGCCGGCGCCCTGGTATGGGAAAGACACGAAAATCTGCACCGGCGAGGGGCACGCCGATGGTCTCCGTTTGCGTAGCGGTTGTACCCGTCTCTTTCGCCAGGATGCTGCCGGTCGCGGAGAGATAAGCGCCGCCTACAGAAAAGCCAAGGTGCCCGGCGGGCGCGCTCAGCACATCATATTGGTAGCCGACAAAGAAATAGTTCATCTGAGCGGACGATTGGAGAGTCTCGCTGGCGTGGAAAGTCTGACCGTGATAAATCACGTCACGATCCACAACGTTATAGCCGTCGATTCGGTATGGCGTCCCCTCCACGACGATCCGCTGCTTGCGTCTTGGTTTAAAAACGAATCGCCCGTAGAAGGTAGGCTGATTCTGCTCTGCCCCGAGATCTCGAACGAGATCGATCGGTGTTCCGTCTGACTGAATCGTACCGGCAGAATTCAACAGCCAAGCCGATCCCATCAGTTCAATGTGAAAGTCTTCGGGATCGTCTTCCGTAGCCGGGCCGCCCGCCCAGACCGTCCCGCTCTGAAGCAACAAAGCGCAGACGAAGGCCGCTATTCGAAGCCAGTTGTTTGTGAAATTACACATACTGCCGTCTAGGGAAATGGTAGCCCAGCGGACAGTTTTCTCTTATTCCGAGCGTAATGCCTCAGCCGGATCGATATGTGTTGCACTCAAGGCCGGCCCAAGTGTTGCTGCCGCCGCGACGAAGAATAGCACGCCGGCTGCAACATACAGGGAAGCGAAGTCGTTGTTTGGGACGCGAAATAACAGACTGCGAACGAAGCGATCGCTGCCAAGGGCGAGTAGCGAGCCGGCGGCCGATCCGACGAGAACAAGGGCGAGATGCTCACGGAGAAACAGACTGAGCACGTCGAACGGTGTTGCTCCCACGGCGAAGCGGACGCCGATCTCGCGGGTTCTGCGGACGACGGAATAGGAAACTAATCCGTACAGTCCTACGGCCGAAAGAACCAGCGCAAGAGCGCCGAAAATATTCGACAGCAGCGCCAGCATTCTTTGCTGTGAAATGCTGGCGTCACGGTTCACCGCCATTGTTTGAAACTGCTGCAGCGGGATTGCCGGAACCACTTGGTGGATGATGCTGGCTAACTGATGTTCAAAGGCTTCCGGCTTGCCGCGAAGCCGCGTAACCAATATCTGCCGATCGCGCGGGCTCTGCAGTATGGGGCGGTAGGCGAAACGCGCATCGCGATTTCGCGCTCGCGCCCCTGCCCGCGAGCAAGCAGCAGGTTCGCTAAATTGAGGCAGGCAATCAGCAGGACCAGTGCAACGGTAGACATCAGGACCACTAAGGGCCGCGCCATGCCCGAGTATTCATCGAAGCCGCGGGGCGCAGGTTTTACCCGGAATGTATCGGAACTTGTTTTCGAGCCATCTTCGGGGAGCGACTTCTTGATGCGTTTCGCGAGGGCAGTAAGGCGCTCGGAGGCGCTCTGGTCGTCGATTCGGGGTTTCAGTTGCGCCATGATTTGCAACCCCAGGGCAGCGTCATTCCGACGCGTGAACTGCGCAAGGTAATCTATCGCTGACATTGGCAATTCGAGATCCGGTGTATTCTACAATCCCAAGCCGGTGAATTGAGGTTCCGTGACATCCACCACTTCAACGCGTTTATCATTTAGGGAGACCGTGGTTCCGATGATTCCAGGATTGCCGCCGAGGGTGTTACGCCAAAGCCGGTAACTTAGCACGCATACGCGGTTTGCACCAGGCGCACCATCGTCGCTTTCGTTAAGCAAGCGACCGATATAAGGGACAGCATGCAGAAAGCCGAAGTAGGTCCCGGTGACGTACATACCATTGAGCCGCTCTCGTTTTTCCGGGAGTTGCAACTCGACCAGAGTAAAATTCCACTGTGCCGTAACCTCTTGGAAAATGGTGTTGCGCTCGGCCAATTCGCGGTAAAAAGAATAGCTGAATCCATTTTGGTACTCGCCGGACGGCCTATCGAATGACTGCACTTCCACCAAACTCTCAGGATGGGGCACGGGGAGGGTCTTCAGCACCAGTCCATTCAGCAGAGTGAAAATCGCCGCGTTTACTCCCACGCCAAGAACGAGAGAAAGTAACGCAACCAGGGTAAAGCCGGGATTGCGGCGTAGGTTGCGGAAAGCGAAGCGAAGATCCCTGCCGAGGTGCTCGAGGAAGCAAGTAGCACCCATTATGGTGCCGGGTGCTTTGCGTAATAGGTCTGGCACAGCGCGTTCAGCCCGGTCTCCGCGAGTTTCTGCGCGACGATCGTGGTCGCGACAATCGCCCAGGCCGGCGGCGCAGCGAGAGCAGCCAGAAGACCCGCTGTCGCGAGCGAAGCGGCAACCTGCGGGACACTCTTGCCAGAAGTAAGCTGGTTCCTCTCGGGATTGTCTTTCGTGCAGAGAAATTTCATCAGCTCGGCTTCGGCGTTCGCATACCAGCGGCGCCCGACCTCCTCCAGGAATTCCCAGCTCTGCGTCTGCGATGCGTCAACAAAGGCGGCGGTAAAACGCTGGCTGCGCTCCTCTCCCCCGGGCTGGTCTTTATCTTCGATACGCTTTCCCAGTTCCTTTAGCAGCGCGTCGGGATTGTACTGATCCAACTCCTCGGCGGCGTGCAGCGCGGCGTCGTAGTTGTTGTTTGTCATTTCTGTTCTCCCTTTGCCAGCGGCGGCTTCAACCGCATGGTCGCATCGCCGAAATAAGTGTAACCAAACGCCATCGGGTTGCCCTTGTCCAGGAACTCACGCCGTAGCTGCCACAAGACCTGGCCCACGGCGCAGCCATCGGCCTCTAGTCTCTCGCGCATGACCGCTGGACTGAAGAAAACTTTAAAGAAACGCCTCGCAAACAAGTCACCGAACGCGACAAGCATGGGCATCTCTGTACCGATCACGCCCCGCGCGCCGCGTTCCAGAAATACGTCGATGAAATTGTCAGTCATTCCGGGATAGAACTCGCTTGCCTCGCACATGTTGAGGAAAACCAGCGGAGCTTCCAATTCATGAGCAGGGTGAAACTTCTCCAGATCCGTCATCGTTAGAAACTTGTTTTTGATTTGAAGAGACGAGCGGGACCGAATCTTTTTACGCTGCTGAAGAGCGAGGTTTTCTGCCATTCGACCCTCCTGAGTGCCGGCGTTCTCAACCGCCTTTTTGAGCAGATTGGTAATCTCGGCGAACTGTGGATCCAGGAGCTGCTCGGTATGGCCATGACAGTAGAAGTAGACGATGTGAGAGGCGCAGTTTTCAAGAAAACCTGACCATTCATTATCTTGAACGGGCGCCCACTGAAATGCCGGCTGGTAAAGATCCCGACACTCAAGGAAGAATTTCAGGTGCTCCGCTTCCGTGATGAAGTTGTGGATGCCGCCGGCTAGCTGAAGCGGGCGGGCAGACATCTCAGTATGGTCTTCGACAGAAGGCTGCCGCGAGTGGCGGATCTGCTCGATGATGTATTTGTAGCCCCAGAAACAGCGCGGATCGGGACTAAATTTTTTATCTTCCTCCACCTGTGTTGGATTGATCCACACCCAGGGAAGAAGGAAATCGCTCGCATCGTTTTCGATCCATATCTGGATGATGACGCCGTCTTCTTGAATCTCGTTCGCCAGCATTTCTTCCAAGCGCTGTCCGATCTCGGAGCCGAATAACTTTCTCCGGAGCTCAGCGCCAACGACGGTCATGTCCTTCAGCAGTTCCTGCCCGGCAACGTAAGCAAGGGCCTCGTTTTCCCCGGCGCCATTCATGGCGGAGCGATACGCGCCGGAGTATTCGGTAGGTGCCGAGCCGCTCTCTTTTACGGCCTGGTTATCCATAAACCGGCGCAGCGCCAGGCGCGCGCGAGTCAGGGAATTCATTACGTCTTCCTTCGAAAGGTTGATCGTAAGCGGGTAGGCAGCAGGCAGGTCGACCGGGCTTTGTGCTACTGCGTCGGGCGGAGACTCGTTCTTTCTCTTCAAGAAAAAGACCAGATCGTACTTGTCAGGCGAAGTACTCCTGTGTACCGAGATGTTGAGGCTCCGGCGATGCTCGCGATCAAGAAGCCGATACTCCTTGAACAAAGATAACGATGCTGCCTTCTGCTCCGTCAATTGGTTCCAGTAAATGGCTGTTTTCCCTTCCGGCCAGTCGTCCGGCTCAATTTTTACAGAGATCCGGAGGTCGCCGCAGAACAGCAATTCGTGTTCGTGATAGATGAGAACCTTGACGCTGGCTATGCCGGGTACGCGGGCTTCCACATCGAACTCGGCATTGACTACCGACGGCCCGGCAGCGGGCCATTCGATAAGTTTCCATGCGTCGGTCGTACACTTCAGATTGACCGGCATTGCAAGGACGACATCTAACGTCACCTCTTGCTGTTCGGGGCGGTGTATCGGCGCCTGCGTTCCGGGAGCGCGTTTGTCCGGTTGCAGACCTATGCCGATCACGAGCCTGTAAGAAAGATTTGTGTACAGCCCTTCCTGCAGATCGAGCGAACGAAACGGTAGGTCGCGCTTGTCCAGAAAATCAAAATTCACGTATTGAGCCGGATCATTGCTGGAAAATCCTTGTGCTGGACGCGGCGGCTCCGGACCCCCAGGAGCTGCCGCTACAGGCGGGGGCGCCGGCGGTGATGGGGCCATCGGCGGTCTGGCCTGAGCAGGGGCGGCAGGCGCTGGTGCCGGAGGAGGCGCAGCCGTGGGAGCTCCATACGGAACATCAGTGACGATCGGCTGGGAGGCCAGCAGTTGACTCGCAACTAATGAGGCGTTCCTCAACGTAGAGCGAGCCACCTTGGCGGAATCGACGATGCCTGCCTGCATCAAGTCCTGGAACTCGCCCGTGATGACGTTAAAGCCGAAGTTCCAATCGTCTGTTGAACGGAGGCGCGAGGCGATAGATCCGCTTTCGAAGCCCGCATTGTGGACGATCTGCCGCACGGGCGCCTCGCAAGCATGCTTCAGGAGCGTGACGCCGATCTGCTCGTCGCCAGGCAGCTCGAGACTATCGAGCGCATTGGAAGCGCGCAACAGCGCCACACCACCGCCGGGAACGATTCCTTCCTCGATGGCAAACTGCGCGGCCTGGACCGCGTCTTCGATGTGAGCCCTTTTCTCCTTTAACTCTGCTTCGGTTGTTGCGCCGGCGGCAATCACGACAGCCTTTCTGGCGAGCGCCGTGAGCTCTGGGCGGACGGCATCGATGATGGTCGTGCTGTCTCGAAAGACGGTAATTTTCCTGGCGCGGCCGAGATCTTCGAGATGAACCTGCGCGAGCGTCAAGCCGCTATGCTCTGTAATCGCTTTGCCGTGGGTGAATCTCGCAATATCCTCGAGCACGGCCCCTCGGCGGTCGGCAGAGCCGGGAGCCTTGACGGCACAGATACGGAGCGTACCCCTCATTTTGTTAACAAGGAGTGAAGCGAGCGCCTCTCCCGCGACATCCTCCGCGATAATCAGCAACGGTTCTCCCGATCGCGCAATCTGCTCGAGAAGCGGTAGCAGAATTTTCAACTCGCTGATCTTCTCCTCACAAAGCAGGATGTATGCGTCCTCCAGGACGGCGATCCCGCGTTCCGGATCAGTAATAAAGTACGGGCTTAGATAGCCCCGGTCGAATTGCAAACCGGAAGCCGCATGAAGTTCGGTCGAGGTCGTTCGCGATTCTTCAACCGTTATCAGGCCATTCGTGCCTGCGTCCTGAATGGCTTTGGCCACGATCTCACCAACCACGCTGTCGCCATCAGCCGCCATGGTCGCCACATGAGCGATTAGCTGCCCTGAGGCGGGTTGAGAATGCTTTCGCAGTTCATCGAGAACGATCTCGGCGGCCCTCTTGATGCCGCGTTGAAGCGCTGATGGGTTGGCGCCGGCAGCGACCGCCTGTACGGCGCCCGTGAAGATCGATTGCGCCAGAACGGTCGCGGTGGTGGCCCCGCCCCCGGCATCGGAGACCTTTGAGACAACCTCGCGAACCATCTGCGCTCCAAGGTTCTCGTACGGGTCTTGCAGTTCGATCGTTTTCGCGACGATCGCACCACGCTTGGTGACAACACGTGCGCCGAAAAGCTTCTCCCAAACCGGGTCCCGGCGATTGGGACCGAGAGTCACTTTCAGGGGATCAGCGAACAGATCCACGCCGCGCAAGATGGCCTCACGCAAATTCTCGTTATCAATGATCTGCTCTCCGGGCAATACGGCCACGCTCCACGCGGAAAATGTACCTGAGATCTTACAACCAATGGCGACCTGTTGACAACCGGAGCGTTATACATGCGCATGAACTCGTGGCGAGCGATGGCGTCTTTCGCGGGTTCTCATTTGCGGAGCCACGCCGGTGCTACGCTGCTACTTTCGAGCAAATTCTTGAACGTGCTCCCTAACTTTGCGCGAACAGGACTGGTTCGCCACCTTATTTATGTCCGATTCGCGGCTAGCTGTCTGCTGTTGACCCTGCCCATTTCCGCCGCACACTCGGACAGTGGAGAGCGCCCTATTGCCGCCGTGACGTTTTACAAAGATATCGCCCCGATTCTTTACCGGAATTGCTCGCCCTGTCATCGGCCGGGCGAGGCTGCGCCTTTTTCTCTTCTCACCTATCGGGATGTAAAAACGCACGCCCATCAGATAGCTGACGTTACGAAGCGCCGCTACATGCCGCCCTGGTTGCCGGAATCGGGCTACGGGGAGTTCGAGGGCGAGCGGCGATTGAGCAGCACACAGATACAGATGATCCAGGATTGGGTTGAACAAGGATCTCCGGCAGGATCTCCGGCCGATGCTCCTCCCACCCCGACGTTCACAAGCGGCTGGCAATTAGGGCCGCCAGATCTGGTGATCGAAGCGCCGAAGCCGTTTTTGTTGAAAGCCGGCGGCCCGGATGAATTCTGGAATTTTGTGCTTCCCTTGTCGATTAAAACTACGCGCTGGGTGAAGGCTGTTGAAATCAGACCCGGCAATACGCGTGTCTTTCATCACGCAAATCTTCTCCTTGACCGATCTGGATCAGCGCGCCGGAGCGAGAAGAGCCCTGGATCGGGCTTCGGCGGTATGGACCTTTCAATCGTAGAAGACACATTCGACCCGGATAGTCATTTTTTGTTTTGGAAGCCTGGTGGTGTTCCCTGGGTAGAACCCGATGGGATGGCGTGGCGTGCAGATCCAGGAATGGATGTCGTACTGAACGTGCACCTTCAACCCTCCGGGAAGCCGGAGTTAGTGCGTCCGTCAGTTGCTTTTTACTTTACCGATCATCCCCAGACGAAATTTCCGATGTTAGTGCAGCTCGAGCACGATGGAGCTATCGACATACCTCCGGGAGATCACAATTTCTTAGTAAGTGACGATTTCCGGTTACCGATGGCGGTTCATGTTTTAGCCGTCTATCCGCACGCGCACTATCTGGGTAAGTTACTGGAAGGATACGCGACATTGCCAGATGGAACGCGAAAGTGGTTGGTTCGCATCCCGAATTGGGACTTGAATTGGCAGGCTGTTTACCGATACCGGCAGCCAATATTCCTGCCGAAAGACACGGTCATCTCCATGCGTTACCATTACGACAATTCGGCCGATAATCCGAGAAACCCTCATCATCCTCCCATACGCGTCAAAAACGGCGACAACGCGACAGATGAGATGGGGCACTTGTGGATTCAGGTGCTTCCGGTGGGAGAACATGATGAACGCAAGAAACTGCAGGAGGCGATCATGCAGCGACGCCTGGAGAAATACCCCGCCGATTTCTCAGCGCATTTGAACCTCGGCTCGGTGCTGATGACGCGCGGCGACGCCGGCGACGCGATTCCTCACTTTGAAAGAGCATTGCAAGTTCAGCCGCGCAGCGCAGTGGCACGAAATGAGCTGGGTGCGGCGTTCCTTTCGGAATCAAAGCTGTCTGAAGCAATAGAGCAACTCCAACTCGCTTTGGACGACGATCCCGGATACACTGATGCTCGATATAACTTTGCAAATGCTCTCGCCTCTCAGGGGAAATGGGAGTTAGCCGCCGCGCAATTCCGTATGATTTTGCAAAAGAATCCGCATGATAGCGGCGCGCGCGAGCATCTGTTCGAAGTGTTGATGATGTGGGGTCAGGAGCTAGTCGCAGCCAATAAGCTGGAACAAGTGGTGCCATGCTATCGCGAAGCGCTCGATCTCCGGCCGCAGGATGCCAGCCTTCATGCAAACCTAGGCACAGCTTTGGCACGCCTGGGACGGCTCACGGAAGCAATTCCGCAGTTTGAAGCTGCGCTAGCCATCGATCCGGGGCTCGAAACAGCCAAGCGAAACCTCGAATCCGCGCGAGTTATGCTGCAGTCGCGAAAACAATAAGTCTCCAGTTCACCCTCATTCCGCCCGGAGAGCTTCTATAGGATCGACCTGTGCTGCACGCCGCGCCGGGACATAACCTGCAACGAATGCGGCAATTGCCAGCAGCCCGGTAGCTATGGCGAACACGACCGGATCGGTCGATTTCATCTCGAACAACAGATGGCGAGCAACGTTGGTAACCGAGGCAGCCGCAAGTAGGCCGATCAAAACGCCGGCGACTAGCACCATCGCTACTTCGGACAACACGGTTCGGAGCACATCTCGACGTTGTGCTCCGAGCGCGAGGCGAATACCGAACTCGTTTGTACGGCGAGCAACATGCGATGCCATCACGCCGAAAATGCCGACGCAGGCGAGCATCAACGCGGTCGCGCCGAAGAACGCGCTCAGCATCGCCAGTATTCGCTCGTTCAAAATGGATCTGTCAACAACGGCTGCCAGCGTTGTAGGGTCAGTAATCTGCAGCGCTGGATCGATTTGGCGAATGACTTGACTGACAGACTGCACCAAGCGTAAAGGTTCTCCCGCGTTGACGCGCACCAGATAACTGCTCCAGGACTGGGGAGAGGTGTCCTGCAATGCTGGGAAATAGACGGTTCGCGGAAAAGTTTCTCTTAGGCTTTGGTACTTGACGTCCTTGACCACGCCAATAATGACAGCGCTCTCCAGATGTTTCAGGTGCTTTCCAAGCGGTGATTCGTTGCCGAAATAGTGACGAGCGAAAGCCTCATTCACGATCACGACTTTCTGGGACCCTGGCAAATCGCGTTCATCGAACTCACGTCCCATCAGGACGGGGGTACCCATAGTGGGAAAGAACTTCGGTCCGACTTCGTTAAAGTAAACCTGATTATTTTCACCTCGCTGATACGTGTAATTCTCCACATCCACCGTGCCATTCCATTCGCTGCCGCTCAGTACGAGAACGAAGCAGAGGCTGGCCGATCTTACGCCAGGAATTGCATTGAGACGATTGAGCACCGTCGACTGGAGATTGCGGAGACGCTCGCCTTTGTATCCTGCTTTATCCGAGTCGATACCAAACACCAAGACCCCGTCGCGACGAAAACCTGCATCCAAAGTCCGGAGATTAATCAGTGTCCGCACAAACAGGCCGGCCCCTACAAGCAGCATGAGAGAGATGGCAATCTGGACGATGATAAGAACATTGGCCAAGCTCTTGCGTCTTCCACTCTGTACCTGTTTAAGCCCCGGACTGATGTTCAAGCGCGTGGCATAGATCGCCGGCGCTAACCCGACGGCGATGCTGGTTGCCAATGAAATACTTCCCGTGAAGGCTAACACCCGCAGATCGGGTTGGACCGGCAGGAATAACGCTTCGCCATTCGCCATGAACATCACCAGGAACCGGCAGAACAGCTGCGCCAGCGCAATGCCGATGAATCCGCCGGCAAAAGCCAAGCCGAGGCTTTCGGCGAGAAATTGACGTATGAGGCGGCCTTGACCCGCACCCACAGCAATCCGCACCGAAATCTCACGCCATCTCGCAAAGGTTCTACCAACCAACAGACTCGAAAGATTAACGCAAGCCAGCAAAAGGACCAATCCCACGATGCACATCAAGAAAACGAGAGGCTCGGAAAATTTGACTCGAAGCGAGTCGAGCCCCGCTGCGGCCGGTTCCAGAACTAGCTCCTGTGCCAGAATCGCGTTCTTATCTCGAATATCTTTCTCCCGGCCAGCCTCCACACGAATCCGGTCATGAAACAGAACTCGAGTCTCGGCTTCGGCTTGCTTTAGGCTCACACCGCTGTTGAGTCGTCCTATGACGGACAGCCAATTGGCCTGGGGATCGGCTAGCCAGGACTTCCCTTTATTGAATTCCCGGTTGACCTGGGCGTCCATCGATATCGGAAACGTGACGTCGGGGTCATGGCCCGGCATCGTGCCAAAGAACTCCTTAGGAGCCACGCCCACGATTGTGAAAAGGGTCTGCTGCAGCTTGAATGCCTTGCCGATTACCGAAGGATCCAGCCCGAAGCGGCGCTGCCAATACCGGTAACTGATCACCGCAAAAGGGGACCTGCCGGGCACGCGGTCATAATCCGGTGTAAACGTATGTCCAACTGCTGCTGCCACTCCGAGAACGCCATAATAAGATCCCGAAACCATCTGGGTTTCTACAGTCTCCGGCGCACCGCCGATGTCAATTTCCTGCTTAGCAGGCGATGATTGCGCCAAGATACCAGCAAATGAATGCGATCGATCACGAAAGAAACTATACAGGGGATACGAAAGAGTGCTCCGTTGATGTCCGGCCCAATATCGAGCGATCTCTACTAGACGCCCTGGATCTCGCACCGGGATAGTGCGCAGCATGACTGCATTGATCAGTGAGAAGATCGCGGTGTTTGCGCCGATACCCAGCGCCAGGGTCAACATCGCCGTGCCCGTAAAGATAGGGCTCTTGCGCAGGATTCGCACGGTATAGCGCAAGTCTTGTAACAGCGCCTCCAACGCCGTCCACCCCCACGCGTCCGCGCTCTTTTCACGCAACAAAGCCATGTTGCCCAGTTTCACTTGCGCTGCGTACCCGGCCTCGTTCTCCTCGACGCCAGCGTCGAGCAGATCAGCTTTCTTCATCGCCAGATGTGATCGCAGTTCCTCATCTATATCGGCGCGGAATTGTCTAAGCCGGAGGAGCATCAGAGTTCTTCGCCAAAGTTCACCTAGAAGCATAAGGGTCGATCCTTCTCACGCTCGCGCTCACGCCATTTGGATAACTCTCGTGATTGCCTGAGTAGTGCGGTCAAATTGCGACAGCTCTACTTCAAGCTGTTTACGGCCGGCCGCAGTCAGCAAGTAGTAGCGCGCCCGCCGATTGTTGTCCGACTGGCCCCACTCTGCCTTTACCCAGCCCTTGATCAGCATGCGTTGCAGCGCGGGATAAAGCGATCCTTCCTCAACCTGTAGAATTTCTTCCGAAATCTGCTGGATTCGTTGAGCAATCCCATAACCATGCATTCGCCCGCGCGATAGAATTTTCAGGATCAACATGTACAGAGTGCCAGGTGGAATCTCTGTTTTGATTTCAGACGTGCGCCCCATAGCAAGACTACTGAAGTATGCATCACGCCATTTTGTTTGTCAAGCTCGAGGCTGTTGCGGAAGCGTCCCGAATTGGCTTGATAGGAGCTCGAATGAGCGAGAAAGCTGGCTACTGCGGGGCTTGTGTCCGCCGGATCAAGTCGTTCGAAGGCAGGGCGGGATCCAACAACTTCCTGGCGGTTTCCTTACCTGCGACAGGCAGCTTGGACGAATCGAGAAGACCAAGTTGAACCAGGACGGATGCCTGATCCCAGTAGATGTGCTCATGGGCGAGCTTTCCTTCCCGAAATTGGACAATTACAACCAAGGCGCACTCCACTCGCTTACCCGTGGGAGCAACGCCCGGCAGCATCCAATCCATCTCTAAGGTATGGGTGAAGCGAAAAATCATCTCGTCCACAAGCCGGTCGACGCCGATGGTCCGGGAGATCGGCACAATCTCGGTATCCGATGGCATCTTGGGAATAAAGTGCCGCGAATAGAATTCACGCAACTGCTCGCGGCCGATTCCGCCGGTCAACACGGGGATGTGGTTCACGTAAGGGTTCGGAACCATCGTGTCCAGGGTCGCGTTCGTATCGCGCGTTCATCGGCCGGGCGAGGCTGCGCCTTTTTCTCTTCTCACCTATCCGGATGTAAAAACGCACGCCCATCAGATAGCGGACGTTACGAAGCGCCGCTACATGCCGCCCTGGTTGCCGGAATCGGGCTACGGGGAGTTCGAGGGCGAGCGGCGATTGAGCAGCACACAGATACAGATGATCCAGGATTGGGTTGAACAAGGATCTCCGGCAGGATCTCCGGCCGATGCTCTACCCACCCCGACGTTCACAACCGGCTGGCAATTAGGGCCGCCAGATCTGGTGATCGAAGCGCCGAAGCCGTTTTTGTTGAAAGCCGGCGGCCCGGATGAATTCTGGAATTTTGTGCTATCCTTGCCGATTAAAACTACGCGCTGGGTGAAGGCTGTTGAAATCAGACCCGGCAATACGCGCGTCTTTCATCACGCAAATCTTCTCCTTGACCGATCTGGATCAGCGCGCCGGCGCGAGAAGATCCCTGGATCGGGCTTCGGCGGCATGGATCTTTCAATCGTAGAAGACACATTCGACCCGGATAGTCATTTTTTGTTTTGGAAGCCGGGTGGTGTTCCCTGGGTAGAACCCGATGGGATGGCGTGGCGTGCAGATCCAGGAATGGATGTCGTACTGAACGTGCACCTTCAACCCTCCGGGAAGCCGGAATTAGTGCGTCCGTCAGTTGCTTTTTACTTTACCGATCATCCCCAGACGAAATTTCCGATGTTAGTGCAGCTCGAGCACGATGGAGCTATCGACATACCTCCGGGAGATCACAATTTCTTAGTAAGTGACGATTTCCGGTTACCGATGGCGGTTCATGTTTTAGCCGTCTATCCGCACGCGCACTATCTGGGTAAGTTACTGGAAGGATACGCGACATTGCCAGATGGAACGCGAAAGTGGTTGGTTCGCATCCCGAATTGGGATTTGAATTGGCAGGCTGTTTACCGATACCGGCAGCCAATATTCCTGCCGAAAGACACGGTCGTCTCCATGCGTTACCATTACGACAATTCGGCCGATAATCCGAGAAACCCTCATAATCCTCCCATACGCGTCAAAAACGGCGACAACGCGACAGATGAGATGGGGCACTTGTGGATTCAGGTGCTTCCGGTGGGAGAACATGATGAACGCAAGAAACTGCAGGAGGCAATCATGCAGCGACGCCTGGAGAAATACCCCGCCGATTTCTCAGCGCATTTGAACCTCGGCTCGGTGCTGATGACGCGCGGCGACGCCGGCGACGCGATTCCTCACTTTGAAAGAGCATTGCAAGTTCAGCCGCGCAGCGCAGTGGCACGAAATGAGCTGGGTGCGGCGTTCCTTTCGGAATCAAAGCTGTCTGAAGCAATAGAGCAACTCCAACTCGCTTTGGACGACGATCCCGGATACACTGATGCTCGATATAACTTTGCAAATGCTCTCGCCTCTCAGGGGAAATGGGAGTTAGCCGCCGCGCAATTCCGTAAGATTTTGCAAAAGAATCCGCATGATAGCGGCGCGCGCGAGCATCTGTTCGAAGTGTTGATGATGTGGGGTCAGGAGCTAGTCGCAGCCAATAAGCTGGAACAAGTGGTGCCATGCTATCGCGAAGCGCTCGATCTCCGGCCGCAGGATGCCAGCCTTCATGCAAACCTAGGCACAGCTTTGGCACGCCTGGGACGGCTCACGGAAGCAATTCCGCAGTTTGAAGCTGCGCTAGCTATCGATCCGGGGCTCGAAACAGCTAAACGAAATCTCGAATCCGCGCGAGTTATGCTGCAGTCGCGAAAACAATAAGTCTCCAGTTCACCCTCATTCCGCCCGGAGAGCTTCTATAGGATCGACCTGTGCTGCACGCCGCGCCGGGACATAACCTGCAACGAATGCGGCAATTGCCAGCAGCCCGGTAGCTATGGCGAACACGACCGGATCGGTCGATTTCATCTCGAACAACAGATGGCGAGCAACGTCGGTAACCGAGGCAGCCGCAAGTAGGCCGATCAAAATGCCGGCGACTAGAACCATTGCTACTTCGGACAACACGGCTCGGAGCACATCTCGCGTTGCGCTCCGAGCGCGAGGCGAATACCGAACTCGTTTGTACGGCGAGCAACATGCAGATGCCATCACGCCGAAAATGCCGACGCAGGCGAGCATCAACGCGGTCGCGCCGAAGAACGCGCTCAGCATCGCCAGTATTCGCTCGTTCAAAATGGATCTGTCAACAACGGCTGCCAGCGTTGTAGGGTCAGTAATCTGCAGCGCTGGATCGATTTGGCGAATGACTTGACTGACAGACTGCACCAAGCGTAAAGGTTCTCCCGCGTTGACGCGCACCAGATAACTGCTCCAGGACTGGGGAGAGGTGTCCTGCAATGCTGGGAAATAGACGGTTCGCGGAAAAGTTTCTCTTAGGCTTTGGTACTTGACGTCCTTGACCACGCCAATAATGACAGCGCTCTCCAGATGTTTCAGGTGCTTTCCAAGCGGTGATTCGTTGCCGAAATAGTGACGAGCGAAAGCCTCATTCACGATCACGACTTTCTGGGACCCTGGCAAATCGCGTTCATCGAACTCACGTCCCATCAGGACGGGGGTGCCCATAGTGCGAAAGAACTTCGGTCCGACTTCGTTGAAGTAAGCCTGATTATTTTCACCTCGCTGATACGTGTAATTTTCCACATCCACCGTGCCATTCCATTCGCTGCCGCTCAGTACGAGAACGAAGCAGAGGCTGGCCGATCTTACGCCAGGAATTTCATTGAGACGATTGAGCACCGTCGACTGGAGATTGCGGAGACGCTCGCCTTTGTATCCTGCTTTATCCGAGTCGATACCAAACACTAAGACCCCGTCGCGACGAAAACCTGCATCCAAAGTCCGGAGATTAATCAGTGTCCGCACAAACAGGCCGGCCCCTACAAGCAGCATGAGAGAGATGGCAATCTGGACGATGATAAGAACATTGGCCAAGCTCTTGCGTCTTCCACTCTGTACCTGTTTAAGCCCTGGACTGATGTTCAAGCGCGTGGCATAGATTGCCGGCGCTAACCCGACGGCGATGCTGGTTGCCAATGAAATACTTCCCGTGAAGGCTAACACCCGCAGATCGGGTTGGACCGGCAGGAACAACGCTTCGCCATTCGCCATGAACATCACCAGGAACCGGCAGAACAGCTGCGCCAGCGCAATGCCGATGAATCCGCCGGCAAAAGCCAAGCCGAGGCTTTCGGCGAGAAATTGACGTATGAGGCGGCCTTGACCCGCACCCACAGCAATCCGCACCGAAATCTCACGCCATCTCGCAAAGGTTCTACCAACCAACAGACTCGAAAGATTAACGCAAGCCAGCAAAAGGACCAATCCCACGATGCACATCAAGAAAACGAGAGGCTCGGAAAATTTGACTCGAAGCGAGTCGAGCCCCGCTGCGGCCGGTTCCAGAACTAGCTCCTGTGCCAGAATCGCGTTCTTATCTCGAATATCTTTCTCCCGGCCAGCCTCCGCACGAATCCGGTCTTGAAACAGAACTCGAGTCTCGGCTTCGGCTTGCTTTAGGCTCACACCGCTGTTGAGTCGTCCTATGACGGACAGCCAATTGGCCTGGGGATCGGCTAGCCAGGACTTCCCTTTATTGAATTCCCGGTTGACCTGGGCGTCCATCGATATCGGAAACGTGACATCGGGGTCATGGCCCGGCATCGTGCCGAAGAACTCCTTAGGAGCCACGCCCACGATTGTGAAAAGGGTCTGCTGCAGCTTGAATGCCTTGCCGATTACCGAAGGATCCAGCCCGAAGCGGCGCTGCCAATACCGGTAACTGATCACCGCAAAAGGGGACCTGCCGGGCACGCGGTCATAATCCGGTGTAAACGTATGTCCAACTGCTGCTGCCACTCCGAGAACGCCATAATAAGATCCCGAAACCATCTGGGTTTCTACAGTCTCCGGCGCACCGCCGATGTCGATTTCCTGCTTAGCAGGCGATGATTGCGCCAAGATACCAGCAAATGAATGCGATCGATCACGAAAGAACCTATACAGGGGATACGAAAGAGTGCTCCGTTGATGTCCGGCCCAATATCGAGCGATCTCTACTAGACGCCCTGGATCTCGCACCGGGATAGTGCGCAGCATGACTGCATTGATCAGTGAGAAGATCGCGGTGTTTGCGCCGATACCCAGCGCCAGGGTCAACATCGCCGTGCCCGTAAAGATAGGGCTCTTGCGCAGGATTCGCACGGTATAGCGCAAGTCTTGTAACAGCGCCTCCAACGCCGTCCACCCCCACGCGTCCGCGCTCTTTTCACGCAACAAAGCCATGTTGCCCAGTTTCACTTGCGCTGCGTACCCGGCCTCGTTCTCCTCGACGCCAGCGTCGAGCAGATCAGCTTTCTTCATCGCCAGATGTGATCGCAGTTCCTCATCTATATCGGCGCGGAATTGTCTAAGCCGGAGGAGCATCAGAGTTCTTCGCCAAAGTTCACCTAGAAGCATAAGGGTCGATCCTTCTCACGCTCGCGCTCACGCCATTTGGATAACTCTCGTGATTGCCTGAGTAGTGCGGTCAAATTGCGACAGCTCTACTTCAAGCTGTTTACGGCCGGCCGCAGTCAGCAAGTAGTAGCGCGCCCGCCGATTGTTGTCCGACTGGCCCCACTCTGCCTTTACCCAGCCCTTGATCAGCATGCGTTGCAGCGCGGGATAAAGCGATCCTTCCTCAACCTGTAGAATTTCTTCCGAAATCTGCTGGATTCGTTGAGCAATCCCATAACCATGCATTCGCCCGCGCGATAGAATTTTCAGGATCAACATGTACAGAGTGCCAGGTGGAATCTCTGTTTTGATTTCAGACGTGCGCCCCATAGCAAGACTACTGAAGTATGCATCACGCCATTTTGTTTGTCAAGCTCGAGGCTGTTGCGGAAGCGTCCCGAATTGGCTTGATAGGAGCTCGAATGAGCGAGAAAGCTGGCTACTGCGGGGCTTGTGTCCGCCGGATCAAGTCGTTCGAAGGCAGGGCGGGATCCAACAACTTCCTGGCGGTTTCCTTACCTGCGACAGGCAGCTTGGACGAATCGAGAAGACCAAGTTGAACCAGGACGGATGCCTGATCCCAGTAGATGTGCTCATGGGCGAGCTTTCCTTCCCGAAATTGGACAATTACAACCAAGGCGCACTCCACTCGCTTACCCGTGGGAGCAACGCCCGGCAGCATCCAATCCATCTCTAAGGTATGGGTGAAGCGAAAAATCATCTCGTCCACAAGCCGGTCGACGCCGATGGTCCGGGAGATCGGCACAATCTCGGTATCCGATGGCATCTTGGGAATAAAGTGCCGCGAATAGAATTCACGCAACTGCTCGCGGCCGATTCCGCCGGTCAACACGGGGATGTGGTTCACGTAAGGGTTCGGAACCATCGTGTCCAGGGTCGCGTTCGTATCGCGCGTCGTAATGATGGAGTGCAACGGTAGAGCCGCTCAAAAACGACTTCATCCCGAGCGATAGGATCATGACGCTCTGGCTCCTACTGAGCGCGGTCGCTTTTGTGTTGCTGATTGCCTGCGTAAATGTGGCCAACCTGTTGCTGGCCAGGAGCCTGAGTAGCCAGAAAGAGATGGCTGTGCGCAGCGCGTTGGGCGCCAAGCCGGCGGCCCTCTTCGTTCAACTCCTTGCCGAAAGCTTGCTGCTTGCGATTGCGGGCGGAACTCTCGGCGTCGGCGTGGGCTATGGCATATTGCAGGGGCTGATCGCAGTGACGCCGCCCAACACGTTGCCCAGCGAAGCGGATTTACGGTTGAATCTTCCCATCCTGCTTTTCACCTTCGGCGTTACAACATTAGCCGGTATCATGTTCGGTTGCGCGCCCGCATGGTTTGCTGCCCGTGCCGATGCCGCCGAGGCCCTGAAGGAAGGTCAACGCTCAGGAACCGGCGTAGGCCGCCGTCGTCTGCTCCGCTTCCTTGTAGTCGGTGAGTTTGCCCTTGCTCTTACCTTGCTCGCTGGCGCCGGATTGGCGATTCACAGCTTTTGGAAGCTGCTGCATGTCGATCTCGGCGTCCGCACCGATCACGTTCTTACGTTTTACCTTTCTGTTCCCGACTCCCGCCCCAAGAATCCGGAGTGGATCGAGGCTTATTATCGTCGCCTTCTTTCGAACATTGCCGCAATTCCTGGCGTTGCTCATGTCTCGGTGGAGACCGGAACACCGATGGAAGGACTGGGTTTCGCAATGCCCTTCAGCATCGCCGGCCAGCCCGGGTACGTGGACCCGTCCCAACGGCCGGTGGCCGGATTCGGTATGGTCACGCCGGAGTTCTTCGCAACCTTTGGCATTCGGCTCAACGAGCAGGACAACCGCTCCAGCCTGAAGGTCGCTGTAGTGAACGAGGACTTCGTCAAAAGATATCTCAAAGGAACTGAGGCCCTGGAACAACAGGTGTTGACGCCGCAACCCATTCCTGACCTGTCCGAACCGGGTCCGCCATTTAAGTTGCAGATCGTCGGCGTGATTCACAACGTGCGGAGTCGTGGGCTTCGCCAGGATGTCCCCGAAATCTATGTCCCTTTCTGGCAGACGCCATGGCCGAGCGCGGCGATCGGTGTTCGCACTCTGCGCGACCCGGAATCGATGGCGAGCAACATAGCGGCGTCGGTGCATGCTATAGATCCGGAGATTGCTCTCACCAATCCGCGGACTATGGAACAGGTTCGCAACGAGGTGCTCGCCAGCGACCACTTCACTGCGATTCTCCTTACCAGCTTTGCGGGTATCGCACTACTCCTGGCCACGGTTGGCATCTATGGCGTGATGGCCTTCGCAGCAGGGCAACGCTCGCATGAGATTGCTCTGCGTATGGCACTGGGCGCTACCCGGCGTGGAGTGATTGGCCTGATGATGCGCGAGGGCGTCGCGCTCGCCTGCATCGGAATGGCGTTGGGTTTGATTGGCGCGTATTTTGTGGATCGCGCTATGCGCAGCGCCTTGTTCGGCATCGGAGTGACGGACTTTACTGCTTTCGCCGCAGTGGGCTTGATTCTTCTGATCGCGACCCTATTGGCCTGCTACCTGCCGGCCCGGCGCGCTGCCTCAAGCGATCCGATGCACCTCTTAAGAATGGAATGACCAAAGAAAGCTCTCAGCCGCACAAGGACGAGGTGTCCCATAGCTGGTCTCCCTAGAATGAATAGCGCAAAGAAAGCTGAAGATTACGGGCCAGATTGCTCTTCCCGGTAACTTCGCCGAATTGGGACGAAGTCGGATTCAAGTTAAGGCCGCCCGTCGCACCAATCGCTGCCCAGTTCGGATGGTTGACGAAGTCGTAGGCCTCGGCGCGAAACTCGAAGGCATGGTGTTCGTTGATCGCGAATTTCTTGAACAACATCAAATTCCAATCCTGCAGCCCCGGCCCGTAAACAGAATCACGAACTCCCGACTGCAGATTGAAAGTGCCCGCTGTAGGTTGCGTGACGTTGGCGGTGAAGTATTTTGCACTGCCCGACGCCCCTGCGAATCCTCCGGTAATTTGGGGAGATCCATTCAGAACCCAGAATTGGCCTTCGGATCCGCACCCAAAGCTGCCGAGATCCGTCGAGCTGACCCCGGCAAAATCGTTGTTCGTCCCGATGCCGCAGGGCGTGCCGGTCTGGGCCTGTACCGCGCCGCTGACGGTCCAGCCGCCAATCGTCTTACCTAGCAGGCTGTGCTGATTCCTAAAGAACGGTAGGTCGTACGAGAAGTTTATGATAGCGGCTTGTCGGATGTCATATTCCGAAGGGGCCCAAAGGTTACTCGTATTGTAAGTATCCGGTACGATGTCCCGGTAATTGGAGCCGTTATCCATGCTCTTGGCATAAGTGTAGGAAACGCCAAACATATATCCGGATGCATAGCGGCGGTTCCAGTTAATTTGAAGCCCGTTGTACATCGAGTTCACAACAGGCTCTTCTTCCTGAATGGCAGCAAAACCCTTATACGGACGCAATGCGTTTATCGGCACGCCAGGGTTCGCCTGTAGCGTGCCCGCTGGAACCTGGTTTATATCGTACACCTGCCAGCCGTGATACCCGCGATGTCCAACATAGGCGATGGAGATAACCGATTTCAGAGGAAGTTCGCGTTGCAGGGTAAAGTTCCAGTTCCAGGCCACGGGTTGATGCAAATTCGGATTTAAAGTCGTTGCCGTGATTGCGCCCTCGGTACCGTTGCTTAAGGAAGCGCCCGGATTATCCACCCGCACGTTACTTATCGTTACGAACGGCTGGAAGGGGGAGTTGCCGCCGGGAAAGATGTTATCCAGCAAAGGCATCGAAGTGATGAACTCGCCGGCGCCCGAGCGAATCACAGTTTTGTCATTGATCTGGTAAGCGATGCCAACGCGTGGTTGAATGTCATTTGTCGGATTGATATAGCTTTTCGAAAGACTAGCGTCGAAAAGACTATTGCAGGAGGCCTGAGCGCACAAATTCGAGGTGGCCGCCGGCACGCGCCCGATCGCTGAACTTGGGAAACTGCTGAACCCAGGGATGACAATTCCGTTGTAAGCGTCGCCCGTGCCAAGAACGACGTTGCCAGACGAATTGATCTGCACGGCGTCCGCTGGATTGTAGAGATTGCCGTCAAAGTAATCGGCATTAGCCCACTGAGGATGGAAACCGATAACGCTGGTCATACGCAGGCCGTAATCGATGTGCAACTTGGGATTCACCTTCCAGGAGTCTTGCGCGAACTCTTCAAACATCGGGCGACGCCAGATGGTGTAAGCGCGGGGGCCGATTTCGGTATAGCTATCGGCGTACCCGAGCGCCAGATTCGCGATGCTTGCACCCGAAGTAGCGCCCGTGCCGCCGTCTGTAAACACAAAGTTGCCGTTCTGATTGTTGCTGCCGCCCGGCACCGTGGCTACGTTGATCTGATCTCTGTCGTTCTCGCCCGTGTATTCAAGGTAAAAACCAAATTTAAGCGTGTGATTTCCCACTACTTTCGTCAAGCTGTCGGAAGTTGTAAAGATGGGCCCTGTCGAGTGCGATGGATAAGGGCCGCCAGCCAAGCTATAGAAGTTGTCATTTAAGCTGACCGTGGGAATCTTTCCGCCGATATCTTTGCCTCCGAATAAGTAAGGGTAGGTAATCGGAGGATTGAAGTCCTGCCGGTTGAACCCGATTTCCGAAGTGTTGACGGGGATAAAAACCTGGTCCAGGCTGTAGGTGGCGCGCAGCTCGTTGACCAAGGTCGGGGTAGCTGTCCATGTCCAGGCGACGGTATTGGTTTGGTTCGGCCGATTGAAATACTTCGCTGTTTCGCCCGACCCCTGGTCAAACGGGTCGTACTCGTTATAGGAAAGACCAGATCGTCGAATCTCGATATGGTTGTTATTATCCGTGATGATATCGGCGTTCCAAATGTCTTTCCGCTGGTTGATCGGTTGAGCGGCTTGGCCAAGCCAGTTCTGGGTCCCTTGCAGGTAGCCGGGCGTGGGAGCCGGATAAGCGTTTAGAATGGCTATGCCGTTTGGACTGAGCTGGCTGGCCGGAATGACATTACCTGGAATCGGAACGCAGCTTGAACTGCCAAGTTTAGGACAGGTGCCCGGGTAGTAGAGTTGAGTGCTGCCCTTGTACCAGGGGTTCGGAGCAAGCAACTGGCTGAAGTTGCCCTGCCGCATGAGCGTTGTCGGCACGGCCTGGGGCTGCGTTTGGGTGTTGCGTTCCCGAATCCAGTCCTGGGCCACGAAGAAGAAGAGTTTCTGCCGAAATTTCTCGAAATGTCCCGGAATGGCGATCGGACCGCCGAAGGCATATCCGAAATTGTTGTATCGGAATGGAGACGCGAAGTTGGTGGTGGTGCTCAGGTTGCGCGTCCAGGTATTCGCATTGAGATCGGAGTTGCGGAAGTACTCATAGGCACTGCCATGAAAGTCCGTGGTCCCGCTTTTTGTCACCATGCGGATCTGGCCACCGGCAGCACGTCCGTACTCTGCGGCGTAGTCGGCGGTGAGAACCTGGATCTCCTGGGTAGCATCCACGTCTCCGACGCCAATGACGGCTCCATTCGCCCGGGAACGCAGCGCCGGAGCGCCATCGACGGTAACGAGAGTGTCTCCAGTTCTAGCGCCGTTTACATTAAAAGGCTGGCCATTGAGGCCGACGCCGTTGAAATCCCCAATGGTTCCGGTGCTGGTGATACCGGGCAGGAATTGCGCAGTATAAATTGGACTACGGCCGTTCAGCTCCTGGTCTTGAATTTGCCGGCCAGTGATTTCCGCCTGCACGGCGCCAGATTCGGTTTGCAAGACCTCCGCGGTGGAGGACACCTCGACGGTTTGTGTAGCCTCGCCTACAGCCAGGCTGCCGTCCAGTTCGAGCGTCGAGTTTGCCTGCAGGCTATTGTGGGTGCTGATGAATTGCTTGAAGCCCTTACTTTCGGCCAACAGTGTGTAGTCGCCCGGGACCAGGTTCGGAACGGTATAGTGCCCTCCCGCATCGGTCGTGACGCTGTGTGCTTCTCTAGTGGCTTCGTTCTTGATGGTTACAGTCGCGCCCGGTATAACCGCGCCAGATTGATCTTTCACAAATCCAGTTATGGTGCCAACGTCCGACTGGGCAAGTATCCTCACGCTGAACATGGAAAAACAGGCTAAGGCGGCGCAAATATACGCCGACGTAAAAGACAAACGCAATCTCACAGATTCCT
>CAWCYQ010000020.1:0-21378 GCA_963799755.1 Terriglobia bacterium
CACCCAAACCGGCTTAATAAACGCGAACGGGTCAAGCAGCCAGGGATTGGCTCTGGCCAGTTACTTGCTCGGTGACGTCGGCACTTTCAATCGCTATGTCAGCTCCACCTTGGACGCAGAAGAACGCCAGAAGCGCTTGTTCTGGTACGGCCAGGATGAGTGGAGGCCAACTTCCAAACTCACGGTTACCTATGGAGTTCGCTGGGAAATGGTCTTTCCGGAGACAGTCAATGGACCGGGTAACGGCGCCGAATACAATCTCAACACCGGCCTCCTCGATGTGTTTGGCACGGGCTTGACGAGCAATCACGGGTATCAGCAAATGAACTGGCACAATTTTGCTCCGCGCTTCGGTATCGCCTATCAACTCAGCAAAAAAACCGTCGTCCGCGCCGGTTATGGCTGGACCTATTCGCTCGGAACCTTCGGTTCCACCTTCGGCCACAACGTGACCCAAAACCCGCCGGTGTTGGCGAATCAAGCGCTGACTTCGCAGAATGTTTGCAACAACACGTTCTGTGACGTCTTCACACTTGCGCAAGGGCCACCGCCGCCGTCCACCTTTGCCGTGAGTGCTCAGGGTACCTTGCCGTGTCCGACCGGCATCGATTGTAAGACGCGGCCGGGAATATTCACGATGCCTTTAGCCTACGCTTATAATTTCAGCGTGCAGCAGCAGGTCACTCCCAAGATTTCTGTCCAGGGAAGCTACGTCGGCAATTCCGGACGGCATGGTCCGCTGGGAAATAACAACAATTTCGACATCAACCAACAGTTTTTCCTGCCAGGGCATTCTGCCGATCCCGGCACTTTCCCCTTCGCCGGGTTACTTGGCCCAAGATACAACTATGGAAATACAACGGCGATAGACGATTACTGTAACTGCGCCAACAGCCAGTACAATTCGTTCCAGGGAATTTTCACAGTTAAGGCCCTGGCCGGGTACACTCTGCAGGGTAATTATACGTATCAGGTCGCCCAAGGCGATGGCAATGGACCGTCTCAGAATTATACATTTCTCTATGACCGTCCACTTGGCTATGGCAATGTAGCCGACCTGCCGCATCAGCAGTGGGTGCTCGTGAATAATTACGACGTCCCGTTCGGGCGTGGGCGCAAATTCGGCGCCAATACCAATCGCTTCGTCGACGCGGTTCTCGGCGGGTGGAATGTGAGCGGTATCTTCACCTATTACAGCGGCCTTTTGTTCATGCCGACCATCGGGACCTATCCGTCTACCTTCAACGGTGTTCCTACCGGCCAGCCGTATACCGGCCCAAATAATGTTCCGAACGTCGGAACGGGTAGTCCCTACGCCCCAAGTCAAAACCGGAATCAATGGATCGTGGGCGGCTTTACCGGACCTTACACTCTGCCCGCTCCAAACACCTTCGGTAATTACCCGCTAAATACTCTTGTCGGCCCGCAGTACGTCAATCTGGATGCCGCGTTGATGAAGTCGTTCGCCATAACTGAACGCATGAGGTTCCAGTTACGGCTCGATGCCACTAACTCGTTGAATCATACAAACCTCGGCATTCCAAATAATGACATTTCGAGTCCGACCGTGGGTCAGATCACCAACATTGCGTTCTCGGGCAATGGCGGCTCCATGCGCCGCCTTCAGTACTCCGGCACCTTCACCTGGTAACCACCACCACTAATCGCCAGAAACAGAAACCGGCAGGGCTTATGCCTTGCCGGTTTTTGCTTTAGGTTTTCAATATTAACCGGATAAGGCTAGGCCCGCCAATAATGCTCGCAGCCAAAAGCCGACGGACTGGCGCGAATTCCTGGCCCTGTGCGACCCGAGCTGAATTCATGCTTGATGGCACAGACGGACCATCGTAAGAACGATCTCCTTCACAAAATGCGTTGCAACAAGGGAGTGCGCCTGAACACCGCAGCACTCAGCACAAAGGAAGCTACCGCCGCCAGCAACGTAAGCATCACGAACTTCGGAATTGCGGGGATTTCCACGGCGTGCAGCATACGCGCCGTGATAATCAGGATGGGCGGATGAAACACGTAGACGCAGAATGCGTTATCGGAGAGGAATTTTGCCAGCCAGCCCTGCGTATTGAACTTTTGCTCAAAGAGCGTCAGTAACCCGTAGCAGAGCGCGACGCAGGTAAACGATTCCCAAACATCGAGCGCCGCGGCCTGCCAGTGCCAGCCGCCGGAGTAGGCCGCAGTGTTTCCTTCGAGTCCGTCGCCGGCGAAAAGCAAGCTCAGCCACACGACGAATCCGAGCGGAAGAACAACGAGTACCCAGCGCCGTCCCAACAAATGTTTCAGCCGGAGCAGCCATCGCCCACGCGCTGCCAGAATGCCTGCCATGAACAGGAGGATGTATTGGGAGAAGTCGCCTAGATGCATGTTCAAGAAAGCAAAACCGGGGCGAAACGTGAGCCGCAGAAGAAATGCGAAAGCGGCCATCAGCAACGCAAAAACAATGAACTGAGCATTGCCCGGCGGCGCCGCGATCTCGCCCGAAGTCTTACGCAAAACTCGGGTTGCCGCGTAGGCGACCGAAAAAATCAGCAAGGCAAGACAGAACCACAGTGGACCGTTCTCCTGCAGAAACTGGCAATTTCGAATGTGTTTGATCCACTCTCTCAGAAAGGAGGTCGGTTCGGTAGACGTCCAGGAATGAGCGAGAAAATATTCGGTGATCGGTCCGAGGACGAACATATAGAACAGGACCGGAAGACCCAGTCGAAACGCGCGATCACAGATGAACCTGCGAGCACCTTTCCTATCGAACGAGGAGGGCACGAAAAATCCGGCTATAAAGAAAAACAGCCCCATGAAGAAGGCCTGCAGATACATCTGCCAGGCGGCGAAGGTAATCAGCTCCGGCAGGCTCAAGGCAGAGCGGTCGACAAAGTACCAGCTACCGAGCGGACTATAGGTATCCGCCGCGTGCATGCTGACGACCAGAAGGATCACCGTCCAGCGAAGGTTGTCGATGAAAAGCAATCGCCGGACGGATTGCCCGGGACGTGTATCTTCGGCCGGCGCCCTGAGCGATGCCACTTCCGAAGCATATCGAGATTTGTGCCGGGCTATCGATTCAGCTTTTCGGTGATGGTAACCGGGCTGGCAAGCTGAAAAGTCAGTTGCGATTCGTTCGGCAGCACCGCCGCCTTGCCGCGCGTAGCCAGGACCACTCCCGTACCCGCCGCGCCGCCTGCTCCCGCGCCGATCGCCGCGCCTTTACCACCACCCCCGAGAGCGCCAATCAGCGCTCCTAAGGCAGCGCCGCCCGCAACCTTCGCAGTATCCGCTCCCGTGCTCGTCTGGCCGCGCTTTTCGACCGAGTTGGTCTGCACACCGATTCTTTGCCCGTCGGTCGTGTTGATCTCGGTTAACGTCACGTTCAATTGGGAGACACCCCGGACACGGCCGGCTTTATCAGCCTCGACGATGCGGCCCAGGACGGTAGAGCCTTTCTCGGCGATAATGAATCCGTTCCGGATAATGCGTTGTTCGAGGGTCCCGCGAAAGGTGTCGCCCGTGTAGTTGTGATCGGTCGAAAGCGTCTCGCCCAACCGGATGACCAGCGGCGTGCCAGCCGCCAATTCCACGACATGCGGCTCGGGTGCAGGAACCGGTGGAGCTGGAGCAGCCTCTGGCACGACGCCGTTCGGCTGGTTCTGACCGGCCTGAGTCGTTGCCGGGTAAGCTGCTGTTTCCGGGAGAGACGAGGGGGGCGGATCCGTCACCACAGGTTTATTTTCCACAACCTGAACGGGCGGCCGCTCTTGCGCCGGCCGCACCGCCTTCACTCGCAGAGGCTTCTTGTTTTCAACCGGTCTCGGCGGAGCGGATTCCTCGGGCGGGATCGCCTCCGGCTGTGGGGCTGGAGCAGCAGTCGCCGTCTGCGGGGGGTCAGCAGCGGTATCTGGCTCTGGCTCAGGCGCCTGTTCGATCTGTGTCACCGGGATAGAGGCCGCTTTGTCGTGTGCTCTCACATAAATAAGCGCGCTCGCCAGCGCTACAATCAGGCCTGCGACGAAGGCCAGCGCTACTTTTACCATGCCCGAACGCATCATACTGTGTCTTCACTATTGAAACGTAGGCAACCGGAGAAACGTTGCGCCTGCCAAACGTTAAAATAGAGTGACCCGAACTGCTTGCGGGACGTTTCCCTGAATGCCGGCACATCCGATCTCTGAGTTTCCACCTGAATTCCAGGTTGGCCCGATACCGATCCGTCCAGCCACAGTCCTCGCGCCCATGGCCGGGGTCACCGACACGGTTTTTCGCCGCTTGATCCGCAACCAGGGCGGCTGCGGCTTGCTGATGACGGAATTCACCAGCTCGCATGGCGTTGTTAGCACTCGCAAAGCCAAAAAAATTAATCGGAATTTCCGTTATCTGTACTTCGAGCCCGAGGAGCATCCGATTACGTGCCAGCTCTTTGGCTCCGATCCGGAGGTCATGGCCGAAGCCGCCAAAGTCTGCGAAGAGCGCGGCTTCGACGTGGTCGACATCAACTTTGGTTGCCCGGTTAACAAAGTGGTTAAATGCAATGGCGGGTCCGGGCTGCTCCGGGACTTGCCCCTGGTCGAGACCATCTTGCGGCGGGTTCGTTCCTCAATTTCTATTCCGTTGACGTGCAAATTCCGCGCCGGCTGGAACGACCACGAACTGGTAGGAGTGCGTATGGCGCGGATTGCCGAGGACTGCGGACTGGCAGCGGTTGCTCTGCATCCGCGCACGAGAGAACAAGGCTACAGCGGGCGCGCCGACTGGGCCCGGATTGCGGAGATCAAAGCTGCCGTGAAGATTCCTGTCATCGGCAACGGCGACATCCTGACTCCGGAGGACGCTATCCGCATGCATCGCGAGACCGGCTGCGACGCAGTCATGATCGGCCGCAGTGCTTCCTACAATCCATGGATTTTCCGCCAGATATCGGAATACCTGGCGACCGGCTCCTATTTTGTCCCGTCTGATCGTGAGCGCTACGAAATGATGAAGACCTACTATCTTATGCTGGAGGATCACGGCGAATCGGACGCGGTCGGCAAGATGAAACAGTTCGCGACCTACTTCACGCATGGGGTGCGCAACGGCTCCAAGCTGCGCACTGAAATCTATCGGGCCGCCAGCATCGCGAGCATTCTTGAAATTGTGGACGCCTTCTTTGCGGGTGAATTGAATCCGGCAGCGGACCGCGCCGAGGTTGCTTGAAGCAGGTACGGCTAATTACTGACGGCGCCTGCAAGGGGAATCCAGGCCGTGGGGGCTGGGCCTGCATTCTTCGCTTCGGGGAGTTTTATCGCGAGATCTACGGGTCTAGTCCCCACACCACCAACAATCGTATGGAACTGGCCGCCGCGATCGAAGGTCTCACGCGGTTGAAAGAAAGCTGTGCTGTTGAGATTGTTACGGATTCGGAATACGTCAAGAACGGCATTACGAAGTGGATTCACGGCTGGAAGAAAAACAACTGGCGCAAAGCCGATAAACAGCCTGTGAATAACCAGGACCTTTGGATTGCGCTCGATGAACTCGTAAATGCGCATACGACGCAGTGGAAATGGACCAAAGGTCACGCGCTTCACGACGACAACAATCGCTGCGACGAATTGGCCAGCCGCGCTGCGCAGGAACAGATTTCGAGCGACCCCGGAACCGGGCTCGACCGCTACGCCTTGCATGCAGGAATTCAAGCCTAAAGGCCAGCGGATCTGCCTTTTTGGAGGCACCTTCGATCCCATCCACTGCGCCCATCTCCGCCTTGCCGAAGAAGCTACCAGGCGCTTCCAGCTCGACCGCGTGCTCTTTGTCCCGGCCGGTAACCCTCCGCACAAACCAGCCGTTAGACTGACGCCTTACGAGGAGCGCTTTCGGATGGTCCAAATCGCTTGCGCCCCTTACCCATTGTTCGAAGCGTCAAGGCTGGAAGCGGGAGAGCAGCTCAGCTATAGCATCGACACCGTCCGGCGATTCAAGCCAAGTCTGGCACCGCACGATGAACTATATTTTCTGATCGGAGCCGATGCTTTCGATGAGCTGGAGACCTGGAAGAACTGGGACGAGTTGGTTCGAACGATCAACTTCATCGTGGTCACCCGGCCTGGCGTCGCCTACCGGATACCCGATGGCGCTACGGCCCTTTTCCTGGAGGGTCTGGAACTGCCCATATCGAGCTCTTCGATCCGCGCTGAGCTGGCAGCCGGATCTCCCACTCCGGGATTACCGGACAAGGTGCGCGCCTTTATTGACGCCCACCACCTTTACCGATCGGAGGCGGAGAGGTAAACGTTTCGGTCTTACTGCTTGGCAGTCACGCAATATTGATCGAATGCATCGGTGAGCGTCTTGGCAATCTGCGGCGCTTCACTGCCCTCGATCTGGAAACGGTGCAAGACAAAAACCGGCTTGCCATCGCGAAAAAGTGCCATAGAGGGCGAAGACGGCGGATGACCGGGCAGCAACTCGCGAACCCGAGCTATCGCCTCAAGATCTGCTCCAGCGAAAACCGTAGCCACTCGATCGGGCCGGTTCGGATGCCGCAAAGCCATGCCGACTGCCGGGCGCGCTTTGCCCGCTGCGCAACCGCAAACGGAATTGGTAACCATAAGCACCGTGCCGGTGCTGTGGGGGCCCACCAACTGATCTACCTCCGCCGGTGTCTTGGTCTCCTCGACGCCATATTGCGTCAGGTCCTGGCGCATACGCGCAATGAGTTGTTCTGGATATCGCATGATTAGGTTTTTAAGTGCCTGCTCTTCCATTCTGCACCTTGGGCGAAGCAAGATAGCCGACGATGGTATCTTTTTTGACCTGATTCACCACGATCTCGTCCGGCTGATGCGCTTTCGACGTATAAAACTGGATCGGTTCGTTAATAGTCCGGTCCTTCTTTTCAACTGTTTTGTCGTCCACGGTGACGGAAATAGTGAATCTGTTGTGCTTCACATCGGCCTTCCTGAGCATCACCATGACATCACCCACCCGCGTCGCCTGCTTTGACTTTGTGATTGTAAATTCCGCGTAATTGCGTTCGCCCAGCTCTTTCAGAGCTTCCAGTTCCTTGCCGTTGGTCGCAATCAGACTCGTGTGGTTATCCAGTTCGCCGGTCGCCCGTTTGAGGTTGGATACCGTCTCTTCCAGCTTGCTTTTGGTGGTCCCAAGATCGGTTGACACACTCGATATCTGAGTGGTTGCCGTATCCGCCGTCTGCTTGACTTGCGCGATCGCTTGCTGCTGTACTGCCTGTTCCTGAGCAACACTCTGTTGCAGACTCTGAACCTTCTGTTCGGCATCGACCTTGGCCTGTCCGACCGCTTGTTCCGCCGCGCGGCGTTGCTGTGCCAACCGCGCCTGCAACTGTTCCACGCTGCGCCTTGATCGCTGAACCTCCTCACTTGAATCGATCCGCATCTTTTCCATAGCGCCGTTGAATTCGGCGGACAATTTCGCTGTTTCGGTGCGATTCTCCGCCTTCATCCGATCCAATTGCACAAATAGATAGATATTGGCTGCTGCCAGCAAGGCAAGAATTCCCACGACTAGCGGCGTCTTCCAGTTTGGGCTGGACGGCGGCGGGATGATATAGGTCGGCTGTTGAGGTGCGCTACTCATTTTATCTATTATGTTTCAATCCGAAGCAGAAATCTTGTGCCGGTCCAGCAAGGCGAAATCGAGTACGTCTTGGCGCGGGATACCAGGCTCGAAGCAGCGTCTGCAGCGCGCCTCGTACGAATCGACGGCTCCGACGAAAATAAGTTGCGTCGATTCAACCAGACGCTGAGTGTGTTTGGCCGGGGCGCCGCATCGCATGCAAATGGCCAGCATTTTGCTTATCGATTCCGCTAATGCCAGCAAATCCGGCATGGGCGGAAACGGTCTGCCTAGGTAATCCGTATCCAGACCAGCCACAATGACCTGCTTACCGGCGTCGGCGAGCTGGCTGGCTGTCTCCACTAGCGCTGGCCCAAAGAAATTCGCTTCGTCGATACCGACCACCTGCGTCCTCCAGTCGAGCCGCTGCAGCAGGTCCTTGGCGGAATCCACCCGCTCCGAGCGCATTCTTACATTTCCATGCGTAACAATCTCAGAAGCCGAATACCGATTATCTATGCTGGGGTTGAACACTTGCACTTGCTTTTGAGCGATCTGGCTTCGTTTCAACCGGCGAATCAGTTCCTCCGTCTTCCCGGAAAACATGGGCCCGCAGATCGCTTCTATCCAGCCCGAATTGGAACAGACCATATCCAATGGAACTATAATCGCGCACCGGCCTGTGTGCAGCTTAATTCTCGTGTATGTTTGATCAGCGAGTCATAGAACCGGAATTGTTGGATCATGTTGCGCCGGAAGAAGCGCGCCCGAACTTAGCCGACCTGGTTCGGATCAACCGCAGTCTCGGCGGTCACTCCGTGCTGCGCAGAAGCTTGCGATTCATCCCGGCTACTCGGAGCACGCCGACCTTCCTCGATGTGGGAGCGGCTTCCGGAGATTCGGCCGGAGTTATTCGGGAACAATTCCCAAGCGCGGTCGTGACAAACCTCGACTACAACGCGACGAACCTGGAAAAAGCCTCGCACCCGAAGCTGCTCGGCGACGCCTTCCAACTGCCGTTCGCGCGAGAGAGCTTCGATTATGTTCTTTGTTCCCTGTTCCTGCATCATTTTCAAAACGCAGAAGTTGTGGATCTCCTCCGGAATTTCTATGCTGCCGCACGCAAGGGCGTGATCGTATGCGACTTAGAGAGGCATATCCTTCCCTACCTATTTCTTCCGGCAACGAGACACTTCTTCGGCTGGAACAGAATCACGGTACACGATGGGCTGAAATCCGTGCGAGCGGCATTTCGGGCCGACGAACTGGCGCAACTGGCGAAGGCTGCCGGAATAAGCAACGCGCAGACTCGCGTCTACCGTCCGGCTTTTCGCCTGTCAATGATTGGATTCAAGTAAGAAACCGGTGGGCACTCGGAGGAAATACCCACCGGCGCGCGAACGGCCCGAAGGCCGCCGCTTGTCTTGCCGATAAGCTTATCACAGGCTGGCGGCTCCAACAAAGGCACGTAAAGCCCAGCGTACTCAGTACTTTGAGCGTGGCTTCAAACTTTGACAGCCGATTGACCGGGCGGAAAGCCCGCTTCGGCCGGTACCACATCCCAGCAGATCTCGCGGGGCTTCCCCACCATCACTAAATAACCGAAGATGCCGATCAGGAGTATGCCGCAAGCGATAGCGAATGCGGCCACGAAGGAATGGGTGATTTGGAGGGCATAACCGCTCACGATCTGGCCCAAAACTCCTGAAAGATTTCCAAAACCGTTTTGCGCGCCAGTCCATTTGCCGGCCGCATGAGGTCCGGAGAGAAGCTGGGTGAACGCCCATCCATTGGACGACCAGGCGCCCATTGAGACCGAAGCCAATAGCAACAAAACGTTTGCCAGCAGCGGCCCGGAAACGACGACCGCCGGGAACATCAAACAGCAGCACCCGAGCAGCCCCCCACAGACGAAGGTCTGGCGCACGCGCCCGGCATTGCAGCCCTTGTGAATCAGGAAATCAGCCAAACATCCGAAGAAAAGCGAGGAGACAGCGATTGTCCAGAACGGTAGCGAACCGAACAGGGCGAGCCGGTCGCGCGTGTAATGCCGCTGGGTCTCGAAATAATAAGGAAGCCAGTTGAGGAAGATGAACCAGGTGTAATTGCCCCCGAAGAGCCCGATAGCGGTTCCCCAGAAAACGCGCTGCGAGGCGATGCGGCGAAAGCTTGGAATGGGAACCGGTTCAACGGCTTGCCGCGGCGGTGTGCTGGGCAGCTTGGAAGCGACAAAGCACCAGGGAACCAGCCACAGCAAACTTGCTCCCCCGATGACAAGGAACATGCCCCGCCAGCTAAACCATTCGATCATCTTGACGCCAAGCACCACCCCGAGCGCGGGACCTAACTTCGAACCCGCATCGATTAGGGCGTTTGTCGTGCCCCGGAGCTGCTCCGGAAAGCTGATTACGATCATTTTGGAATAGGCAGGATAGGCAATCGATTCGCTGACGCCAAGCAGGAGACGCAGGATCAGGATGGCCCAAAATGTTCGAACAGCGCCGGTGAGGCCGGTAGCTGCCGACCAGAGCAGGAAGCCCGCGGCATAGACCCAGTTGACGTTAGAGTGGTCGATGATTTTGCCCGATACGATCTGCCCAAAGGCGTAGGTCAGCGAAAAAGCCGCCAGCAGATAGCCAAGCTGCTCAGGAGCGAGATGAAGATCGACTGAAATGCTCTTTGCGGCCACGCCGAGATTGCCGCGGTCGGCGTAATTGATGCATACGGAGATAACCAGAAGTGAGAGAGCAAACCAATGTAGCGCTCGCGGTTTGCTGGTCACCCAAGTCATGTGTGGCAATGTATCAAATCGCCATCTTTGCTCCGGTCAGTGAAGGTAAAACAGACTTAGCCGTGGAAGCTGGGCCCCCTGGAGCAACGCGGTGTCTAAATAACGTCGCTCGAGCACTGATAACTGATCGGCTGTCATTTTCCCACGATAGGGCTTCAACTCGCGCTCGAGCGTTTCCCGCAGCGAGTAGAGATCCTCATCGCTCTGCAGAGTTCGGATGATAGCCACAAGTTTTTCTTCAAGCGCGGTCAGACGCCGCTCCAGATCTTCCAAGTTCGTGAGGTGCTCCTCGACATGCGGCACGAGTCCTTCGACTGCAGCCGCAATCTCCTCAAAGGCCACCTCTGGCCTCTGCCGGATCGCTGCAACAGCATGCTTCAGGTAGGAAGCAAGCTGATCGCTTGCGAAAGGAGCTTCAGTAGTGTTCCCCGCGCGTTCGCGACTTGCTGAAGTTCGCCGCGCCGCTTCCATTACGGCCTGCGTGCAGTAAGCTAAAGAATTTACCAGCCGGCGCCTCTGCTTACGGCTGCGCCACTTGTCAAATGCGTCATCGATACCCTTCAGCACGGCTTGGAGTGGTACACCGGAATTTTTCCAGCTTTCAATCAAAGCCCAGTCGAGTGGAGACATGAGAAAGAGGCCTGTGCCCCGCACCCGCTGAAAATGCTCCTCGATCTCGGTGAAGTAGTTGAAGTAGTTGCGAGGCCAGTCAGAGTCGTCACTCGGTGTCTGCTCTGCTTCCATCACGCGGCACCTTCGGGATCGGGACGCACACCACCTGATGAAATGCGCTGCGTATGGCCGTCAGCCGAACGTACCAGCAAAAAGCCGTGCGAGTCCAGACCCGCAGTCATACCTCGCAACCCATTTTCTTCAACGACAATCCGCCGGTTGCTGACGTAGGTGGAAGCGGCGGCGAAGGCGCGCAGAATGGCTTCAGGCCCGCGATGGATGAGCAGATCCGAGAACGTATCCAACGATTCAAGAAGGTGAGCGAGGATCCTCTCGCGAGATTGGATACGGCCGCTCGCGAGGAATAGCGAGGTGGCCGGCGTGCGGAGATTGGAGGGGAAACGCTCGTTGTTCACGTTGATTCCGATACCTGCAATGATGCAGTCGTCCACAAGTTGAGGAAGAATTCCTGCCACTTTGCGTTCCTTGATCAGGACGTCGTTCGGCCAGCGCAGATCGCACGCAAGGTGTGTAGATTTCTCGATAGCCTCAGCCGTGGTCAATCCAACGAGCAGACTGGCGAGCGGCAGATTGGTGGGCGTTAGAGGCAGCCGAAGCAGAATCGAGACATAGATGCCGGCGGCCCGTTCGGAAATCCAGGAGCGGCCCAGACGCCCGATCCCACTGGTCTGTTCTTCGGCTATGACGACTGTCCCGTGGATAGCGCCCGCCATAGCTAAGCGAGAGGCTTCGGTCATCGTCGAACCGATTACTTTGAAGTAGTGGAATTCGTTCTGAGGTCGAAGGCTGCGAACTTCTTCCATGTCGAGCGGCATTACAACAATTCAAGCTTGAAGCTGATGTCGACTGCGGTGGCAGAGTGAGTGATTGCGCCGCAGGAAATGAAATCGGGACCGGCGTCGGCATACGGACGAATATTCCGCAGATTGATGTTGCCGGACAATTCGGTGGTCGCACGCCCGTTGACATATTCGATCCATTCTCGAGCTTCGGCAGACGTCAGGTTATCGAGCAGAAGATGTTTGGCGCCGCAGTTCAACGCTTCATCCAGTTCACTGCGTGTGCGGACCTCGATTTCAATGGGTCCAGCGAAGTCTGTGACTTTCGCGAGCGCATTGCGGACTCCGCCCGCGGCCGTGATGTGATTATTCTTAATCAGAACGGCATCGAACAGGCCCTGCCGATGGTTGACGGCGCCACCGGCTGCCGCGGCATACTTTTCCAGCAGCCGCAGGCCCGGTGTTGTTTTACGTGTGTCGAGGATTTGCGCCTTCGTTCCGGCAACCGCGTCCACGTGTTGGCGCGCTAATGTCGCGACCCCGCTGAGGCGCTGCAGGAAGTTGAGCGCAACACGTTCGCATTCAAGCAGAGTCAGCGCGGGACCTGAAACGATTGCGAGAACATCGTCCGGTTGCACGGAAGACCCGCTCGGTTTGAGAATCTCGAGTTCAGCCCCACCTCGGTAGCGATAAACGAGCTGCAGAAGCTCAACGCCGGCGAGAGTGAAAGGCTCTTTTGCGAGGAAACGACCTTGCGCCTGCAAGTCGGGTGGCACTGTCAGACGGGACGTGACATCGCCGGGTCCGATGTCTTCTGCCAGAGCGCGCTCGACGGCATTCCATACCTCAGGATGCGTGAGATCAAACATCAGCTAACTGGCGCCTTCGAGCAGCCGATTGTTTTTTTCGAACTGAATCTGATAATCGGCGAGCTTGGCGCGGAGAGTAGCTACCACTTGCGGGGGCGCCTTACCGAGAAAAGTGGGGTCTCCCAGTTGACGCTCGCAATTGGCGATTGCCTTTTCGAGGCTAGCGTTTTCCTTTGCGATTCTGGCGCGCGCGTCCGGGGAAAGAAGAGCATGAATCTGCAGCCGGTAACCTACTCCGTTTTGAGAATTTTCGTGACGCTGTACGAGCCGCAGCTTGGCGATTGTTTCGATCGCCAGCAGGTCTTGATCTTTGAAAGCCGTTCCTGTCATGTGCAGCGTGGCATCCAAAGTGGTCTTTGGATCGAGCTTGTTATCAGCGCGAATGTCGCGAGCACCTTTCACCACGTTTTGAAGAATAGTGAATTGAGAAATCTTCTCTTGTTGAGGCGATGTGCCGCTCATCGACGGATAGGGTGCGAGAGATATGGATTTCGGCTGTCCAGCGTTGGGCTGCGGGCCGTGTATCAGCCTCTGCCAGAGCTCTTCAGTGATAAACGGCATGATCGGATGCAGAAGACGAAGCGTGGCTTCATACACGGCAAGCGTGGCGCGCCAGTGGTCATCCAGCCCTGAGTTCTCGTGAAAGCGCAGCTTTTTAACTTCGAGATACCAGTCGCAAAAATCGTGCCAGAAGAAGTCCCAAAGGGTTTGCGCGGTCTCGTGGTAACGATGCAGCTCGAGCGCGCGCGTAACCGTAGAGATGGTCTGATTTAAACGGTCGAAAATCCAAATGTCTTCGAGCGCTTCCGAATGGTTCACCAGCGGCCCGGCTTCAGGTATCCAGCAGGTCACACCGGAACGCTCCATGTTGATAAAGATCAGACGAGAAGCATTCCAGAGTTTATTGGCAAATCCCTGACCAGACGCCATCCGATCTTCTTTGAGAGCAATATCGGCACCGGCTGCACCCGAGATGAGAAGAGCGATGCGGCAGGCATCGGTTCCGTAACGATCCATGATGATGAGAGGATCGATCACGTTGCCCTTAGTTTTGGACATCTTCTGTTTATCGGCATCGCGAACGAGACCATGAATATGAACTTCGCGAAAGGGAACGTCGGCCGTCATCTCGATCCCGAGCATGATCATGCGGGAGAGCCAGAAGAATAAAATATCGAAGCCGGTAATGAGCAGCGAAGTGGGATAGAACGCGCGCAGATCGGCAGTATCATCGGGCCAGCCCAGCGTCGAGAATGGCCACAGACCGGAACTAAACCAGGTATCCAGTACATCTCGATCCTGCTCGAGTTCAGTCGAATGGCAATAGGAGCAGGTAGCGGGCGTCTCTCTCGCGACGATGATCTTCTTGCAGCTTCGGCAATGCCAGGCCGGAATGCGATGCCCCCACCAGAGCTGGCGAGAGATGCACCAGTCGCGGATGTTCTCCATCCATTGAAAGAAGAGAGCCTCGCGATCATCAGGCACAAAGCGGATTTTGCCGCTTCGAACGGCTTCCATCGCTTTGGCTGCGAGCGGTTTCATCTTCATGAACCATTGAGTGGAGACGAGCGGCTCGACGATGGTCTTGCTGCGGTCACATTTGCTGATGCTGACGATGTACGGCTCAGCCTTGACCAGTTCGCCCGACTCTTCTAACGCAGCGAGAACTCGTTTCCGAGCTTCGAAACGGTCGAGTCCGGAATAAGGACCGGCCGCCTCGGTCATGCGCGCATCCTCGCCGATAACCTTTACAAACGGCAGGTTGTGGCGCTTACCGGCTTCAAAATCGTTCGGATCGTGAGCGGGCGTGATCTTGACAATTCCAGTGCCGAACATGGGATCAACCATGGCGTCAGCGATAACCGGGATGGCGCGGCCCAGAATGGGTAACGTGACGGTCTTGCCGAGCAGATGCTGGTAGCGCTCATCGTCGGGATGAAAAGCCACCGCGGTATCGCCGAGCATAGTTTCGGGGCGAGTGGTGGCGACTGTAACGGATTCGCTGCTATCCGTGACCTGATAGCGCACGTGCCAGAGGTGACCTTCGGTCTCTTCATGAATGGTTTCGAGATCGGAGATGGCCGTCTGACACTGCGGACACCAATTGACCATGTACTCGCCGCGGTAGATGAGCCCTTTGTCCCAAAGGCGGACAAACGCTTCGCGAACCGCGCGGGAAAGACCAGCGTCCATCGTGAAGCGCTCGCGAGACCAATCGACACTGGCGCCTTCGCGGCGAATCTGCTCTACAATGCGTCCGCCATATTCTTCTTTCCACTGCCAAACGCGACGTTCAAACTCGTCGCGGCCGAGCTGCTTGCGGGTCAGGTTTTCTGAGGCAAGCTGACGCTCGACTACCATTTGCGTGGCGATCCCGGCATGATCCATTCCGGGCAGCCACAGAGTGACCTCGCCCTTCATGCGGTGCCATCGGACGGCGACATCCATCATGGCGTGTTCGAACATATGGCCGATGTGAAGCGAGCCGGTAACATTCGGCGGCGGGATGACGATGGAGAAGACAGGGCAGTGCTGCGCTGCCGCTGCATCAGCGCGATAAATGCCGGAATCGATCCACCATTGAGCCCAGTGCCGTTCGAAGCGCTGCGGCTCGTAGACCTTCTCAAGTTGCATGAGGAATTTTCAGCGTATCATCCGAATAAAGGCAGCCGAAAGGAGCGAAGCGCGCCGCGCTCGAAGCCATCGTGCAGAGCCAATCGCCCGTACCCACAGATGCGCAACAAATTGATGCGGGTACCACAAGAATCCCCACAGTCAGTGGAAAATAAAAAAAAAAAAAAAAAAAAAAATACCCACGTCTGCGCAGCAGGCGGAAACGGGTACGCCCAAAAGTCCCCACAGATGTTAAAAAATGAGGGGTGGAATTGAGCGAGGAGGGGATCTAAATCGTTGAAAAGATTTGGCTCCTCAGGTAGGATTCGAACCTACAACCCTTCGGTTAACAGCCCCAGAAATCTGCTTTTTGCGCCGTCAGCGCACGGTTGTTACCGAGTGCTAGCGAGTGTGACATGTTGTTTGGTCCTCGTGGCTTAGCGAGACTTTTCCCGTAGCCGTAGCGTGTGGGCAGTGAGCGGCAGTGAGACGGATTGCGACGCGTTTTTATGCAGTGTGGGCAAAGAAATGGGCAAAGTAAAATGTCCCCGTCCTCGACTGCCGCCTTCCTCGGGTATGCCGTGGTTCTGACTTGGCGCACTGTTCGCCCGAACCCTACTACTTCCGTTTGTCGAGTTGCGCCTTCATCTTCCTTTCCACCGCAGTCTCCAGGCGTACCCAAATCACGGCTCCTGAAGGGTGTCGGTATTCAATGGGCCGCGCGAAGTTTGCGTGCGTCCTTCGAGAACCCAAGCGTACGTTTGTCGATAGTATCCCAATGTCGCTTCGCTCGGACGCATGCCGGCCTTCTTCGCATTTTTGCGGAATTCGCCGGCCGTCAACGGCCCAATGCAATCGACAAGATCACAGATGCCGACGACAGTTCCGGAGCGGCTGGCGATGAGCCCAATTTGGCCACGGACGGAAGTTCGAGACCCGCGAATCTCCCAAATCTTTTCGCCTTCCAAGATTTTGTCGATCCATGGACGGCGTATCACGAGCGCGCGCATCACGTCATCCCTAACGCCTTCATTGCCGCGGTCATTGGATCAGAGAAAAACACAGGGTCCACCCGCTCCACGATGTCGCCAGAGACTTCGAGAAAGTTCCGTTTGTTTTCCAGAGGGACCAGTGCCTTCCGTGCGCCGTTGTCCATTGCAACCTGCAACGGCTCGGCCAGGGACCGTGCCGGCTTGATGTTCCCTTGGATGCTCAGATCGCCAAGGATCACCAGGCCGGCCAAAGCTGGCACTCTTTTTAATGCCGAATAGATCGCGACGACCAAGGCAATGCCAGCTTCGCAAGGGACCTGATTGCTGAGTAGATCGATGGCTTCAACGTGGAAATCCGTCGTATCGACCTGCTGGCCGATGCCCATTTTGACTTTCTGACCCATCAGATACGCGAAGGCCCGGTTAATCGATTCCCGCATCATACCTTCGACCCCACCCGCGATTTTGAGCTTACCGGTGCCGGGAGAGCAACCAACCTCAAGACGGTAGAGGCCGACCTTGGCGTGACCATCCACCGAGGACGTGTACACCGATCCTGGGGCCAGAGGGTCGAGCGAGATCATGTCCCGACCGCCTTGTTCGGGTACGCCGATGAACTTCTCTTCTCGCGTTTCGTTGTCGATCAGCGAAAAAGACGTTTGATGAAATTCGAAAGAACCCATTTTCTTGAGTTGTTCCTTCACCCGGCGCCGGCCTTCGAGGGACAACTCGACCAGTTCGGCTATCTCTTCCTTGGAAAGTTCCCCGTTCGGATAGATCAGTTTGACCAAACCCGAAACGGTCTTCCGCACCGCTTTGACATCTCGTGATTTCAAGTGCGATCCCAGCGAAAAGTTCCGGTCGAGGACTTCGGTGAAGGTGTGCTTCCTTAGCTCTCGCAGGGCCTCTGCCAGATAGTCCACAACGAAGCCGTAATGATTGGTGAAGAAGTCCACCTTCATCTTTGGCATTTCCCAGCCGGGGATGTAGAAGTGGATTCGGTCGAGGAACGCCATGTCCTCTCGGATCACGTCGGGCATTGGGATGAAGAGGTGCGACGACCGTACCATCACTTCGACCGGCTGGTTCGTGTTCCCGAACATGGCGATAGAGGCCGTGCCGGACAGGGCATCCTTTCCACGGGCAAACGTTCCCGACTCGCAGTAGGTCTTGAGCGTTGTCACGACTTCTTTGGGCATCTTTTGGAGGTCAGCCACTTCATCGAAGCCGATGGCGTCCCAGATCCCGACCAGTCCCATCTTGCCGCTGGCCATGTTGAAAAACAGATTGGCCACGGTCGTTGGCCCCGTGAGCAAGATCGTGTACGGCGACAATTCCTGATAGCCGTAGCTTTTCCCCGTCTCGCGTGGGCCAAGCTCCACCAAGTTATAGTTGTTCTCCGCCAGCGGTATCAACCGTACTAGATAGTGCAATTTCTGACGGCGATTGAAGTGCGACGGTTCGAGGCCGACGGTGCGCAACAGCAGGTCGATCCATTCGTCGGTGGTGAATTGATTCCGGCATGCCCGGTACTCTTCCAGGTCGAATGTGGCAAGCTGGATCGGTTTCAGGCTGTCGATCCAGAATGGGCTACGCTTGCCTTTCTGCTCTTCGTCATATTGATGGCGAATATCCAATTGTGCCCAAATCCCGCCCATCAGCAGGCGGTCGTAATCCCGCAGATAGTGTTCGGGAATGTGGACGTACTTGTGACCAAAGTTCTTCAGTTCGGCCCAATGCTTATCGTCTTCGGAAACGTACCGCACCTGTACCTTGTCGATGAGAGTGTGCTTCCCCTTGTCCTTGACCATCGACTGCGCTTTGTTGGCTTCATCGGGACGAACGAAGTTTGAGGACAGCGTGTTGTTGACCACCTTCAGCCCGGCATCGATGGCCACGGGATCATCGGTTGCGCAATACTTCCCGAGCAGGTACTCAAGGACGAAGACTGGGACGTTGGCCCCCACCTTCACCTTGCGAACCAAGTCCTTGCGAACCACTTTGCCCGCAAACACTGAAGCCGCTTTTCGATCTAGTTCAGGCATAGTTTTCCTTACATCGAAATGGCGACATCGACCGTCAGTGGAGCGGCCAGTTCTGCCCCCGTGATGGCATCGAGTAGGTACACGCCGATCGTTTTCTGGGAAATCTCCTCGGACAGCATGACGGTGACGGTGTTCGGTTCGATTCGCTTGGGGTCGTTCTCCGTAGCTTTCAGCTTTACTTCGCCAGTTGCATCTTCGAATCCGTATGAAGCGCTAACTGGGAGCGACACACACTTCTTATTGGCCCTCAATTCTATCCGCACTTTGGGCGGCTCAATTCCGAACAGGCTTGACTGGCTTCCAGCGATCTGCACGGAGAAGAACCTCGTCGTCAGCTTCGCCGTTCCGGGCGTCAGTGTCCATTGAATGCCAGTTGACGGAGGCGACGGTTTCACTGGCGAGTGCATCACGACCACGGGGACGATCAGTTCTTGTGGAGACAATCCACCGTGGAAATAGGCTCGCCCGCCACCCTTGGACTTGAACACAGCGAAGGTCCACGGGGTCGCAATGTCGAATTCGCTCTCCACTCCCAACGAGGTTAGCGACGTTCGCAGATATGAAGGTTCCGAAGTTCCCCCAACACCCACCCATACCCGGCGATGCAAGTCTTCAACCTTGCCGCCGGGGGCCTCGATCTTCATGTCCTCTCCGATTTCGTCAGCAAACAGATGGCCGTGGTCGGCCACCAATACGATTGTCTTGATGCCGTGATCGGCGAGTACTCTCACTCCGCGCCGCAGATGACTCAGCACTCCATCCATCTGGAGTCGGGCTTGGGCTATATTGTCGGCCTCGCACAGTTCATCGATCTCCTGTGAGGTAATCAGAATCAACTGAGCGTTCTCAATGCCTTCCTTCACCTTCTTGGTGGCTTTGGGTAGAAGGTCCTCCAGCTTCGCATCGAAGACCGGCACGCCCGCAGTTTCTTTCAAGAACGCTACCCGATCCTTGCGGTCCTTGATGATCTTGCCATCGACCTCAAGCGCCAGTTTGCCGCCTCCCACGCCCACCACCTTGGCGGACTCGTTAGTCTTCGGCAATAACGCCGCCATGCCGATTTCCGTGATCGTGGGGATTGTGCCGATGGCAGGTTGGATTTCCAACGTGAAGTCGTCTTTAAGCAGCCGGGACAACTCACGAGCCATCTCGAATCGAAGAGCATCCACCCACACGTAGGCGACCTTGCCTTCGCCGAGAAGCGGTTTCACCTGCTTCTCGAAAATATTCCGCTGCTGAAGCAGCCCTTTGATCGGATGCTTGGCCTTCTGGAAATTGGTGATGAAGCACTTGGCCAATTCCGAGCCGACTTCGGTGTAGCGTTGTTCGGCTTTTGTGATGAGTTTTTCCAGCCCATGATGATCGTCACCGCAGCGAAATCAAAGTTGTACTTGCGGCTCTCCATGTGCCGGTGATGCGTGTCGAGCAAGCACCACGGCTCGTCATCATCGGTGTACGCTTTGACGAGGGCGGGAACCGTGGCTGGAGCCGTCTTGATCGCCTTGCCAACCCGGTTGGCCTCAATCAAAACCTCCGCAGCCGAAGAGATGAGCGCCCATCGAGCCTGGATCGCTGGAATCACGTCGGCCCAGAATCGGGACAGGCGATACCCGGCCACTTGCAGCAAAGCCGGAGTCGCCGATTTCGACAAGTTCCCCTTCGATATGCACCAGCAAGGCCTGTTCGACGCACTGGAAGGTTTCATTCTCCTTGAGCCGTTCCGCCGGCAGTTCAAGTTGTTTGAGGTGAAGCTCCTGTTCGACCTTGTTAGCTGCGGTTACGTAGCTGTCCCGCACATCCCGGTTGTTTCGCCACGTTCGAGCCAACCGTAAACATGCATCGATGCCAGCCGTACTCGTGGCCACGGGGACCGACAAGAGCGACGATGGCACTTGCTTCTTGAGGGCGGCAAACAAATCCGTCAACATGACATGCCGTCCCAACCTGACCCGCCAATTCGAAAGGGCTTCGGCGGCTGGTAGTTCGATGTCAAAGCTGACTTGGAGCAGATGACGCAGTTCCTTCTCGGCTTCCTTCTTGCCGATTTCCTCGTCATACTCGTCGCCCGGCAGGAAGGCCAAAGCAACTTCTTGCGGGTTGGCTGAGCCGAAGATCAGCGTCAGTATGCCGGTCGAGATGTCTTTCCCTTTGTCGGCCAGGGCATTCAGATCGTTCAGCGACAGCTTGCCCGACTCCACCTGCCGTTCGATTTCGGCAACCTGATCCTCGCCTAGAATCGGCTTGAGGGCATTGCGACCGACAACCGACAGACGGGTATTGCACGCTGGCGGCTGCTGCCTGGGCTGCATAATCACCCCAGCAAATCGAGTTCGATCAACGCACTGTTCGTTTCCGTTCGCTCCATCGGCACGTATACGACCAGTCTTGGCGGTTGTCCGTCGTTGAGTAAGTGATCGATCTCTTTTCGTAGCTTGAGGAAGCTGCCGTCGTACCGGGCCACAGTTGTCTTGGGAATGGAAAGCTCCGCAGCCGCCGTGCCGTAGGCTTGCTCCGGGTCGTACCAGACGACCAGCCCCTTATCATCAACCTGCTTGGCGATCAGTTGAACGAGAGATTCAGTGACAACGGGCATTACTTCACCAACCCTTTCTGGCGAAGTTGCTTGCCGATGGAGGACCACTCGTACTTCCCTTCGAGGAGTTCGTCCCAGTAGTTCTTGGCTTCTTTCCACGGAACGAGTTCGTAGAGCGGGGCGATATTCAGAACGACGCCATCGTTAAGGTCGGGTTCCAGATGTAGGTTCGCCGCTCGACGCAGTTTGTCCTCGAAGTCCCGCAGTTCGGAGAGGAAGTCTTCCTGTCGTTCAACTTCCTTGGCGAGCCGCTTGGCTTCCTTGCCCGAATCGCCCACTGCGGCCTTTCTGGCTGCGAAGGACTTCCAGGCGGTCGTCTCCAGCCGAATCTTGGGTTCAACATAGTTCACCAACGCCTTGAAAAGCAGGTCTTTGTCGAGACGGTGATAGTAGAGCCAGAGAGCATAGTTCTTCTTTGAGGA
>CAWCYQ010000021.1:0-15284 GCA_963799755.1 Terriglobia bacterium
ATGGCGCGACTTTGGGCGGCCCCATTGTCAAAAACAACCTGTTTTTCTTTGCTAGCTGGGAAGGCACACGCGAACGGACGAACTATTCAGCGTTATCGACAGTTCCGACCGCTGCCGAACGAGCCGGAAATTTCAGTAGTTACGGAACTCCCATCTACGATCCGTCTACCGGCAACGCAACCGGCAAGGGTCGAACGCCCTTCCTCAACAACATCGTGCCCGCCAGCGACTTCAACCCGATCGCCGTGAAGCTCCAAAATCTGATCCCTCTGCCCAATCAACCGGGAACGACTTCAAACTATTTCAGCGCCGGCACGCAAGCGCTCGATCGGGACAATATCGACGCCAAGATCGACTGGGACCGCACGCCCAAACATCACATCTTCGGTAAGTACAGCGTCATGAAAGCTCTTGTGAACTGCCCCTTCAGCTTAGGTGCGGCCGGCGGCGCTGGACTTTGCAACGGCAACGGGGCAGGCACGGCGCCTACGCTCACCCAGTTGGCGACCCTTGGCCATAGCTGGATTCTCAGCCCCAACTTGCTCTTCGACCAGGTACTCGGATTCACTCGCATGGGCCAGCACGGCACCGATTCATTCTATGGACAGAACATCGGATTAGAACTCGGCATTCCCGGCACCAATGGTCCAGACATCCGGCAAAGCGGATTCCCAATCTTCAATATCACTGGATTCAGCAGCCTGGGCCAAACGGCGAACTATAGCCCGTTTTGGCGCAACGATCAAACCTGGACGAACAGCAACAATATGACGTGGACGCATGGCGCTCATGAATTCCGCTTCGGGTTCGACTTGGTCCGCTTCCAGCTAAATCAATGGCAGCCCGAGGCCGGTAACTTTGGGCCGCGTGGTTATTTCACATTCGATGGCGCCATCACGGCTTTGAACGGCGGCAAATCGCCCAATCAATATAACGCCTACGCCGCATTTCTGCTGGGACTCGATCAGTCGGTCGGCAAGACGCTGCAGAACATCTATCTGACTGGTCGAGAGTGGCAGTTTGGCTGGTACGGCAGAGATCGCTGGCAGGTTTCTCGAAAGCTGACACTCGATCTCGGATTGCGCTACGAGCTGTATCCGCTGGTGACGCGTTCCCACACCGGTCTGGGGCGATTCGATCTCGCAACAGGCGACATCATAATTGGCGGAGTCGGCGGCAATGATGAGAATGCCGGGTGTAACGGTCAGTCATAAGATGTTTGCTCCTCGAGTGGGTCTAGCTTACCGGCTGACCGATTCCACTGTCATTCGCATGGGGTACGGAATCAGCTATGATCCGTTACCGATGTCGCGCGTCTTCCGCGATCCCTATCCGCTGACGATCCCGCAGAGCTTCACTGGGCCGAACTCTTACACTCCGTATGCCTCTATCTCGGCGGGCATTCCTCCGGTGAGCGTGCCTGATCTGTCAACCGGTATCGCTCCGGTTCCGCCATCCACCGTCATCAGCCGGAGCCCGTTTCCAGGTTTGCTGCACCGCGGCTACATTCAGTCTTACAACTTTACTGTCGAGCGCCAGCTTCCTAATAATTTTGTGGTGAGCGCTGCGTTCGTCGGCACCGCTACTACTCATCAGTTTGTCGATCATGAATTGAATGCCGGCTATCCGGGCAGCGGCACCGCCGGCCTTCCTCTGGCTAACTCCCTCGGACGCAAAGTCTCGACTCTTTTCGAAGATGGCTGGTTGAGCGCGCATTACAACTCGCTTCAACTAGCCGTTAATCGCCGCTTCGCGAACGGCCTGCTGATCAAAGGTGCTTACACATACTCGAAAGCCATCGACATGGCAGACGACGATGGCCGTGTTGGATTGCTGTTCAACTACCCTCCGGAGCTCGCTAGAAATGAGGCGGTCGCCGGTTTCGACGTCCCGAATAATTTTGAGATCGGCGGATTATATGATCTGCCGTTCGGCAAGGGCAAAGCTTTTCTCCAGAATGGAGTTATCGGCCACATCCTCGGCGGATGGGAGGTCAACGGCACATTCAGCGCTTACTCCGGTCTCCCTTTCACCGTGACAGCTTCGGGTGCTTCCCTGAATGCTCCCAACAACACCCAGACTGCCGATCAGATCTTACCGGCAGTTACGCTGTTGGGCGGAATTGGCGCGGGAGATCCGTATTACAATCCAAACGCTTACGCACCCGTGACCGCTGTTCGATTCGGCACCTCAGGTCGAAATACTTTGCGCGCTCCTCCAACTTTCAACGCCAATGTCAGTCTGTTTCGCACATTTCCTATCAATGACCGCATCCACTTACAGTTCCGGGCAGAATCAGACAATGTGTCGAATACACCGCATTTCCTGGCTCCCAATGCAAACGTCTCTGCGGGAAACTTTCTCGATATCACGAGCGCCAATATGGATCAGCGTCAGTTTCGACTCGGACTGAAACTGATGTTCTGACATATGCTGCTCAAGAAATCTTTTATGCGCACAAAATTGCTGACACCCCTTTCAGGCCTGATAGCTTGCGGGCTGCTGCTGTCCCATGTCTCAGGAGCGGAAGATCCCCATCGTAACTATCCGGCATCGGCAACTGTCAGCTCGTTCGGGATCGTCGCGACCAGCCAGACGCTGGCATCGCAAGCCGGTGCTGCAGTTCTCGAACGGGGCGGTAGCGCCGTTGACGCTGCCATTGCCGCAAACGCCGCACTCGGCGTAATTGAGCCGATGATGAACGGCGTAGGCGGAGATCTGTTTGCGATTGTCTACCAAGCCAAAACCGGAAAGATAATCGGCATCAATTCGAGCGGCTGGGCTCCCAAGGGCACAAGCATCGAGTTCCTCCGGGCCCACGGCGTTACTGGAAAAATTCCAGGGCACAGCGTGCAGTCCGTAACCGTACCGGGAGCGGTGGCAGGGTGGGCAGCGCTGCAGGAGAAATTCGGCAAGCTCTCTCTCAAGGATGATCTGGCGCCGGCCATCTACATGGCTGGGCATGGTATTCCGATTCCCGAAATGGACGCGCAGGCATGGGCGATCTTCGGACCGCAATTTCAGAACTCGTCGGGATTTGCCCCAACCTTCTTGCCGCAAGGGCATCCCCTAACCACCGGAGAGATGTTCCATAACGCCGACTTGGTCCATACCCTCGAGCACATTGCCAACGAGGGCGCAAACGGATTCTATCGAGGGCCGGTTGCCGCCGCGATGGTCTCGTTTCTCAACTCTCTCGGCAATCCAATGTCGGGCGAGGACCTCTCGGAATTCTCACCCGAATGGGTCGAGCCGATTTCTACTACCTATCACGGCTGGACCGTCCGCGAACTCCCGCCGAATGGCCAGGGCATTGCCGCTCTCGAAATGCTCAATATCATGGAAGGCTTTCCGCTCAAGGAGTACGGCCACAATAGCGTCCAGGCGCTTCATACGATGATCGAAGCCAAGAAGCTCGCCTATGCGGACCTGGCGCGATATGTAGCCGACCCGCGTTTCGTCAAGGTGCCCGTGTCTGAAATGATCTCGAAGAGCTTCGCTGAAGGCCGCGCCAAGCTCATCGGCAATAAGGCAAGCTGCCAGGTCGCACCCGCCAATTTGACTCCGATCTTAACTGCTGCCGGTCGTGACACTACGTACCTCACAGCGGTAGACCGCGACGGAAACATAGTTTCACTGATACAGAGCAATTCAGGGGCTTTCGGATCGGGGCTCGTGGCGCCCGGAACAGGCTTCGTTCTACAGAATCGTGGCGCCGGTTTTTCCCTCCAGCCGGATCATCCCAATGCGCTCGCGCCGCGCAAGCGCCCGTTTCATACCATCATCCCTGGCCTTCTCAGCAAGGGCCCTGTGACGATCGGGTTCGGCATCATGGGCGGACTGAACCAGCCTCAAGCTCACGCGCAATTCGTCTCGAACATTGTCGATTTCGGCATGGATATCCAAGCGGCGCTCGATGCCGCGCGGTTCACAAAGCCAACATTTAATGGCTGCGATGTTCTGCTCGAATCCCGCATACCAGAGGCAGTACGCGCGCAGTTGGCGGCGAAGGGGCATGAGATCCAAACCGAAGATGCGTATTCGCAGAAGATGGGCCGCGGAAATGCCGTCATGGTGGATTCGCACGGCATCAAGTATGGCGCTTCTGATCCGCGCGCGGACGGCCAGGCGGTTCCGGAAAATCCCAACTACTGGAAGTCTTCAAAGATTTCCTCGAGTGAATGACGCACAGCTATTCCCGGTCGCACCGTGTTCGTTCCTTCAGAACCGAGCGCGTTTAGCAAGCGGCGTCGCAGCCAGAACGGTCTCGCGCCCGCCTCTCAGGTCTCCAGACGATAAACTTAGCGCAGTGGCCCATCTGAGGAACGAAACAAAAGGTGCCCCAGATAGCGCCAGCGGTCACTACCAGGCGTCTCGGGCCCGGTGGGTTATCTTAGCGTTCCTGGTAAGCATCACGATCATAAATTTCGTCGATCGCCAGACGCTCTCTGTTCTCGCGCCAAAGATTCGCGAACTACTGCACCTCTCACACGAGGCGTACGGACGAATCGTCGCGGCATTTCAATTCGGCATGATGTGCGGCGAGTTTCCCATGGGATTGCTTATGGACCGTTGGGGGGTCCGTTTGGGCTTGGCAGCGGCAGTTCTATGGTGGTCTATTGCTACGGGATTGCACGGCTTTGCGCGTTCCGGCCTGGATCTCGGGTTTCTGCGATTTTGGATGGGCACCGGGGAGTGCGGCAATTTTTCCGGCGGCGTGAAAACAGTGAACGAGTGGTTTCCCCGAACCGAGCGTGCATTCGCCATTGGAATTTTCAACAGCGGAACCATGATCGGGTCCATCCTCGCTCCCCCACTCGTTGTCTTCCTCGCGCAGCGCTACAGCTATCGCTACGCTTTCATAGTCCCCGCCATTCTGGGAGCTTGCTGGGTGCCGCTGTGGTGGAGATTCCACGGAAGAATTGGAAAGCCGCATACTCCCAACTCGCGCACGAGCGAAACAACTTCCTTCCGGCAGAGCAATCTCGAATTGCTACGCTACCGTCAGTCCTGGTCCGTCATGGCGTGCCGGTTTCTGGTCGGGCCTGTTCTGCAGTTTTACTGGTATTGGATGCCCGATTATCTCTACACCGTGCGCGGATTGAGCCTTCGCGATATCGGTGCCTTCAGTTGGATTCCATTTCTTATGGGCGACCTGGGTAGCATTTCAGGCGGCTGGGCCGCGGGATTGCTCCTGAAGCGAAACTACAGCGCGAAACAGGCCCGCCAGATCACCATGTATGCCGGTGCCATCCTCTGCTTGGCTAGTTTTGCTGTCTATTTTGTTCCAACGGTTTCGGAAGCGCTCGGCGTCATCGGCATAGTTTTATTTGGCCACACTTTTCTGTCCGCGAACATGTTTGCCGCTGTCACCGATATGTTTCCGGACGAAGCCGTGGGCCGGGCGACCGGTTTGCACGGACTCTGCGGCGGGTTGTCGGGACTATTGTTTCCTCTGCTGACCGGCTTTCTTGTAGATCATTTTTCCTATTCGCCGGTATTTGCGTTAGCCGCCGTAATGCCGCTGGCCGGTACCATCGCCTTGTTTGTAATAAGTAGAGGATTACGACCCGTCTCCTTTACTGGCGAGGACTCTTTGAAAGGCTCGACGAACTCCGCATGAAACTCTTCTGGTTTATTCCGACTCAGGGCGATGGCCGCTATCTCGGCACAACCCATCTCATGCGCCAGACAGATCACGCGTATCTGAAACAGATCGCGCAAGCTGTGGACGAATTGGGGTACGAAGGAGTGCTGCTCCCGACAGGTAATTCCTGTGAAGATGCCTGGGTGGTCGCCTCCACGCTCGTTCCTGTAACGAACCGGCTGAAATTTCTGGTCGCCGTCCGCCCGGCGGTCATGTCCCCGACTCTTTCGGCGCGTATGACCGCGACTTTCGACAGATTCTCTAATGGCAGACTTCTGATCAACGTCGTTACGGGCGGGGACCCGGACGAAGCCAAAGGCGACGGGGTGTTCCTTTCGCACGATGAGCGCTATGAGGTGACCGATGAATTCCTCACAGTATGGCGCCAGTCTGTCTCGGGAGAGCCGACCACCTTCAAGGGCAAGCACGTACACGTAGAAGGAGCCAAAGTCATTTATCCTCCGCTCCAACGCCCGCATCCGCCTTTGTATTTCGGGGGATCTTCGAGTGCAGCCATCGAGCTGGCCGCTCGCCAGGTGGATGTTTATTTGACTTGGGGTGAACCGCCCGCTCTTGTAGCCGAAAAAATCGCCATCGTTCGGCAGAAAGCCGCCGAAGCCGGACGCACTCTGAAATTTGGCATCCGCCTGCACGTCATCGTGCGGGAGACGAATGAGGAAGCCTGGCAGGTGGCGAACGACCTGATCAAGTACGTGGATGAAGAGACGATTGCCAGGTCGCAGCGAGCGCTTGCCAAACTGGATTCGGAAGGCCAGCGTCGCATGGTCGCGCTGCATAAGGGCGACCGCGCGCATCTCGAGATTAGCCCGAATCTTTGGGCAGGCGTCGGCTTGGTTCGAGGCGGCGCAGGAACCGCGCTGGTCGGAGATCCCGAGACGGTTGCGAAACGCTTCCTGGAGTATGCCGATATCGGGATTGAAACGTTCATTCTCTCTGGTTATCCTCACCTCGAGGAGTCCTATCGCGTTGCAGAGCTGCTCTTCCCCCTGCTCCCTGTCTCCACCTCGGACGGAGCAGGCGAGGTAGATTCACGCCGGACCGCAAAGGAAGTGGTAGGGAACGAATTCCGCGTCGTAAAGTGAAGACCGGCGACGTTTAGAAAAACAACTTCAACGCAAATTGCAATACGCGCGGATCGTTGGCGCTCGTAATCCTGCCAAACGTCACGCCGTCAGAGACTGTGGAATTGGGGTTCTGAAAATTCGGCCGCTTGCGCCTAGGTGGCGAGGTTTGGCTCGGTATATCGGTCATACAGCGCCAGAAGGAGAATCACCAACGGCGTCAGTATCTCGACCACTAGAAAAATACCCGAGTTATTGGAAGCATGATTGTTGTACAACACCATCTGCCGGATATGCCCCACAGCGTCACCGACCAGCCAGACGGCATTGCCAATCGCAGTCGCCAACCAGAAGTTGCCGCGGAGCCGAAAGCACAGAACGCCGAGCACGCCTATGGAAAGATCAGCCATTCCCACTTCATACTCATAAGGGCTAAGCGACCATCCAATGGACGCGGATGTCTGAATGGGCCGGAATACATGTGCGTATGCTGTCACTATTCCCATCAGCCCCACGTAGATGAAAAGCAGGTAGAGCAAGTACGTTCGAGCAATAGCGAAGCGATTGCGTCGCCTACTGGGTGCGGATGCGAGATGGATTGATGCAGCGAAAATCGAAAGCACTACAAAGAAGACTTGGAACATTCGTATCCTGACACATCTAGCGGTAACCCAGGGTAGTATATCGCTCACCATCGACCTTGAAGATATGGTGATGCGGCAGCGAGATTTTGCTACATAGCTTCGAGACAGAAGATTGAGCGATGCTCAAATTGAGCCAGTACCTGGCGTCGTTCGCTATTGACAACTATTGACACCGTCGCAGATACTGTAGTCTGCGCATGTAGGATGCAACGGCAGGTGGCCGAAGGGCAATGCCCACCTACGATCTCATCGTGGAGGCCTACATGCCCAATCTAGAGAACCTCAAAAAGCAAGCCAAGCTCATATTGCGGTGGCATCGCGAACACCACTATCCCGTGGCCGCACAAATCCGCGAGCATTTACCTCGTTTTCTGAATATGCCCGACTCCGAGATTCTTGCGGCGAGCTTCAAGCTCAGCGATGCGCAAGAAATAGTCGCAAGACAGCAAGGCTTCGACAGTTGGCAAGCCCTGAAAACCGGACTTTCGACCACGTCGCTCAAGGTGAAATCATCGCCATCCAAAGCAACGATTGTCAGTGCAGAGCCGCAACTGTTCGTCACCGATATCAAAAGATCATGCGAGTTTTTCCATGAGAAGTTAGGCTTTGCGCTTGTATTCAGTTACGGCAGACCTCCGTATTATGCACAGGTGGGCCGGGACGCGGCGCGTCTCAATCTAAGATGCGTCGAGCGAACAGTAATCGATTCGATGGTCCGCAATCGGGAGGAACTGTTGTCGGTATCTATGACCGTCGCTACAGCGGATGAGATTAAGCTGCTGTTTCTTGAGTTTCAGTCCGCTGCTGTTGCCTTTCACCAGACGTTAAAAAAGCAGCCTTGGGGCGCCAAGAATTTCGTCGTAAAGGATCCGGATGGGAATCTGCTGCTGTTTGCTGGACCCGCAAACTAACACTTACCAAGCCGAAGTGTGCTTTTTTAATGACACCATACGGCCGGACGCGCGAGTCGCTCCCGCAATGCGCTGGGACGAGTGGAGCCGGTTGCCGACCTCTTGCGAAGAGCAGGATTCTCCGCAGTGACAAACGGCGATTTGGCTGATGTCCATGGCGTGACAGATCATTCGGCGTCCTCGGAGCCTTGGCATAACTAGCTCTAACGTTCGATCGAGAGCAGGCCCTGTTCGACCAGCACCGGTGGTCGCCTGAAGCGGGTCGCCTGCTCGAACGCATAGGCCCATCCGAGCAGATCTCCATCGTGCCATCGCCTGGCAGAAATCTCGAGTCCGAATGGTAGCCCATCTGGGTAGAACCCGGCGGGCAGCACAACTGCTGGAACTCCGATCATGTTCACCCAACCCGTGTCACTGTGCGGGCCGGTGCTCAGCACGCCATTCTGCGGCATAGTCTCATCCACCGGCGGCATCTGAATCGCCGGATAAACATAGCCGTCGAGGTGAAGACGGTCAAGTGTCTCATCGTAGACTGCAAGTGCTCGCTTGCGCGGCTCAAGTACGTCTGCAGTCGCCTGAGGATTGTTCTCGAATCTGACCTGTGCCATTAGAGGCCGGGAGTCATTGGCGTCGGGCTTCGCGCCTCCAATAATGGTGGCAGGCAAAGGGGAACCGACCGCCTTCTGGTACTCTTCCGGCGAGTGGTATTGGGATGGCCCGTAAGCCGCAAGAAATTTTTCTGTTCCTTCCCGGATGTACGGAAGCGTGCTTACGCGGGAAACTGTCTCGGCGAAACTATCCGGCAGGATGAAGTCATCGAAGACAACCGTTGCTCCTGCGGCTCGCAGAGCTTCGATCGCCCGCACGAACGCAGCTCGCGTCTCGGGCAACAGGGGTATGAGCGCTGCTTTGCGATCGGCCGCCGCTTGTGCTGGAGTCTCCGCGGAAGGGATGCCCTGGAACGGGATTCCCGCACCTTTAAGAATGAAAGCCGGAACCCCAAACCGTTTGCCCTTGAGCGAATCGCGTTTCAGATATTTCGTGTACGGGCCCGACTGCGCTTTTTTAGTCGATCCAATCGTTGCTGGATCCATCGGGTCTTCGCCAGCCATTACGGTGAGCGCAGTCGCGGCGTCTGTCACATTCCTAGCGATGGGCCCCGTATTGTCGAGCAGCCAATCCAAAGGGGCGATCCCAGCGATGCTCACGAGCCCACGTGTCGGAAACACTCCAACAACTGCACTGGTTGCGGCAGGCATCCGGATGGAATTGCCAGTATCCGTACCGTTGCCGAGAAGCGCGAAATTGGCTGTGACAGCTGTCACTGTACCGCCGGATGAACCGCCTGGACTGAACCGAACGTCGTAAGCATTACCCGTGCGCCCGTACGCAGTGCTCCGGTTTGTGTCGCTGGCGGCAAAATCTGGCATGTTGGTCTTCCCAAGAATTACGGCTCCTGCCGCACGCAGCTTCGCAACGATCGCGGCGTCGCGCGGAGCAATCAGCTCGTGGCCTGGAATTACATAGCCTTTCCAGCCATCGCTCGTGATCAGCCCGCGGACGCTGGTGTTCTCCTTCATCACAACGGGAACACCCCACATTGCCGCTCGGATAAAGCCACGGCCGCCCGTTGCGGCTTCTGCATCCTCTCGCGCCGCCGTTGCCAGTGCTTCTCTTTCATCCAGGTCTTCGATCGCGCCGTAGACGCCGTTGTATCTCTTGATGCGCTGGATGTACCAGTTCACGACCTTCGTCACTGTGTACCTATGGCGGCTGTATAGCGTTTCGAGCTGCGGAATGCTGACTTCGAGCAGATCCCGATCGAGCCTTGCCTGCGAGTGACTTGCTCTGGAGACTTTGGCCTTCTCAGGATTTGCTTTCAACGCTAACAATGACAGGGCTGCGATTCCGGCAGCGATCTTCCAGACGTTCATTGTGGGTAATTGCTTCTCCGCAAACGTCCAGGTGATCGGACCTTATGCGGGCCATCAGGTCACTCTTTTTTAGGAACAACTGTACCATCTAGTCAGTTCCGCAATATAGTCTTGGCCGTTCCTACTTGGCTCTGTCACTGCGAAGGCCTTCGCGACTTCCGTGTCTTGGATGTCGAGAGGAATCGAATCCCATTCGTGGAGCCGGAAGAGCAATTCAGATATTCGGTCAGGACTTCATCCGTTGTCACAATATCGTTAGCGAATGATGCTGTTGAAAACTCCTGCTGTCGCAGCGGTCGGACCGACGCACTTCTGCTTTGATCCGCGAGAAAATGCGGGCCGGCCCGGTCACGCCGTCTCTAGCATCGGCTCTCCGCTTGGGTTCAGGAATTCGATCAACCCTTCTACCTTCTCAAAGGGACCGCGCTTTCTTTTCGCGCTCGGCGCGTGCCAAGAACTCCGCCATCTTCTTATCCTGAGCCGCGTGGTAAGCCCACCCTTCCGCAGTCGCATTCCAGCGATGGTCGCGGATGGTCATATCGATACCGTGGTCGATCAGGAATTGTGCCGCTTCGTAGTTCCCGCTGATGGCGCACTCATGCAGAATGCTGGCAGGCTCGTGCGTACTCCAGTCCGTATTAATGTTGGCTCCACGCTCCAGCAGGAAACTCGCAATCTCAAACTGCCGGTTCATGCATGCCCAGGCCAACGCTACGTCCAGGATTTGTTGCGCGTTGGCGGGAATCCAATTTAGGTTCCGCAAAGCGGAGGGGTTGTTGGTGGGGTAATGCTGACCGAGGCTTCCCAACCTCGGATGGCCAAGCTCATCAAACCAACCCCTCACTCGCGAGAAGTCCCCTACGCCAGCCGCGTGGCACAGATCGTCGGGTAACGGCCAAATCGGGGTCAATAGAGGGATGAGATGCGCCTTCCCATATTCCAGAGCGAACACCAGCGCGGACGAAGGAGAGCGCGTCACCGCTCGCAGGAGCGCTGGATCGAACTCCAGCAGCCGGGTGATAAAAGGCCCGCGATCTTTCAACACCGCATGCTCCAATAGTTCCACCTGCAGCGCAATACGGGATTCGCCGAGCAGATCCGGCTCTCGCTGCAGCCACCGGGTGAACTCTTGGAGGTTGCCTTCATCGCTTGCCTTGAGAAGCTCGGTCATCACGACCGTCTGCCAAGGGCTGACAACCGTCTGCCAGGGGCTTCCGTACGTTTGTGGATGTTCGACCAGGTAGTCGATGAAGCCGCTCCGCCCACGCCATCTCTCCACCCGTTCTCCAAGAGCCCCGTCGAGTTCGATACAACGGTTGAGAATGAGAGCGGCGACCTCCCGATGTTCGAACCGGCAGGCCCAGAGGAACGCCTGTGTCACCGCGGCGGCGTCATTACTGCGGGTGGGCCCTGGTTGCGTCAAGGCAATCCTGCACGCCGTCGTAGTCACCCAGGGCCGCCAGAATATCGAGCCTATGCGGCAGAACACCCTTGCGCGAAAGGAGCTGCAACACTCCCTTGGCACGGGCGCGAATTGCGTCTTCCCATATCGCCGGATTCGCGGTGGCCCCAGCATCCAGGAGAAACTCGGCGCATTGGAGGCGCGTGAACATCTGCTCCCGGTAAGGATCGCCGCTATCGCCAAACGAGCCGGCGGCAAGGCCGAGCAACGATTCTCCGGAATCGCCACGCCACGATAGAAGCGCAGGATACTCCCGAACCAGTTGCGTCAATCGTTCTACGCTGTTGTCGTGGATGGCGCGCTCCGCCTCAGCGGCGGCCCACTCCAGGCCCTTGCCTTCCCGGCGGAGCACCGCCGTGCGAAGATCCTGCCAGCCTGCGAAACCGTATTCTCGGGCGAGCACAAGCTGGGCATCTCGCAGCGATAGAGGAAGGATCGGAGCCGGCAGTTGGGCGTGTACACGGGACACAGCATCGGGGTCGCTAGCGGCCACCTGGCGGACCAGTTTCTTTGCCTGCTTCCGGATGGACTCAAAGGATGAGTGAGAGCGTAAAAACTTCGACGGGGTCACAAGACCTCCTTTCATATTTGCCGGTGTCCCGCTGATACCAGGCTGAAAGAAGGTAACGGCGCCTCAAACTAAAACAGGTGGGATGCTTCCCTTGCCGCGGGTAGGAGACGCCCTGTTAGCGCACTGGGCCAACTATATCCGGCTCCGTCGAGCTTGTCAATCCATTCCGCGTAATTCCGCGTAATTCACTCGTCGAGCACAAGTCCACTCTGGGACGTTAACCCAGCTGCTCCGTCCGGAATACGGGCTAACCGGAAACAACTTCCAGTTCGCCGACCATCCTCGCGCAATCCTGTCGATGACCGCATTGGCCGTTCCCGACAGTTGAGATATTTCAGGTAGTATGGTTCTGACCGATCGGAATGATCGAATCGTGAATTGTGCCATGTCGGCTTGACGCCGCCCATTTTGCCCTATTTACAATCTGCGAATCGATCTCAGGGTCGATGCTCACCGGCGCGAAATGCGCGGACTGGGAGGATCGGATGCGGAAGGATCACGTCAAGATCATCGCTTTGGCACTTGGTCTGCAGATTGTTTTACCTGACGCAGGCGGACAGGCAGTTGCACAGGCCGGAAAAGCTGCCTATCCGGCGATGGCTCCCCTGGATCGGTACCTGATATCTGACGAGAAATCCGAGATTGCGCTAGCTCGCAGTGCTGCACCCACTTCCATTTCCGATGCAGCCGAAGTGATGGTGCTGGGGCCCGGGGGATATAAGACCGCGGTGAAGGGCACGAATGGCTTTCTCTGCATCGTGGAGAGGTCCTGGGGTCAGAGCACGGATCAGACGGAGTTCTGGAATCCGAAGATGCGTGCACCCCATTGCTTCAACGCGCAAGCCACGCGGAGCTTTGCGCCCATCTATCTGATGAAGACCAGGCTTGTGCTGGCAGGAAAATCGAAGCCTGAAATCGCCCACGCAATCGCGACGGCACTGGATAAGAAGGAACTGCCCGCGCTGGAGCCTGGCGCGATGGCTTACATGATGTCGAAGCAGCAGTACTTAAACGACCGGGATAAGAGCTGGCACTCGCATGCGATGTTTTTTTCCCCCGGCGACATGACGAAGAGCTGGGCGGCCGATGATCCCCACTCACCTGTCATGGTGGCAAATGACCCGGAGGAACGTGTGACGATTCTGTTCGTCCTGTCAGACAAGTGGTCCGATGGTACGGCGGCTCCGTCGAATATGCCCTGATCCGCAGCCTGCGGTTTTCAGACGAGACGTCTCGTAAGCAGAGGCCGCAGGCTCCAATATTCGTCACTCCTGAGCCTCATCAAAAGACAAACCGGCAAATGCTCGTTGATGCACATCGCCAAGTCACTTACAGGTTCTGGGCGGATGCCCGGGCAACCCGGACTTAATGTCCAGTTTGCCGATCATTCCGTCAGGACATCTATCAACTCAAGTGCTGATTGCGAGAGCATGATGGTCGAGCATGTTGGTGATCTCGGTCGCGATTTATCGCTTCGGAACGACCCGAACTGTCTCCACCAACTGCCGAAGATCCAGATCAATGGCTGCAGCCGAGGAAGAGAATAAGAATTGTGGTTGCACTTACTTCTGAGATCCGGGCTGCGAGCAGTCGAAAGTAGAGATCGACCTTCGTCGGCAGTGAGCCAGTTACCAAAGCACGCGCCAATTCGCCTCACTTATTTCGCACTGAGATTTTGCGGGCGCATACCGCAACCAGGCCTATCAGGCCGATGCCGAGCAACAACAGCGAACCGGGCTCCGGCACAGGACTGGTTGTAAACGAGCCGTACTCTCCCGGCGGAGGAACGCCCGGCCCTGGTGTGGCATTCGGAAGGTCGACGAGACCGGTCGCATTCGCAAGGCCACCCGCGTAGACGATGGGCCCATTCCCCACGTCGCCGTTGCTCCAAATCTCACCAACGTATCCTCCGGGTCCGGCTATATTGAAGGCGACTCCATAGATGTCGAACAGGCCTCCGGAAAATGGATAGGTTAGCGTGGGGACGCCGTTGACGAGTTCGTAGCAGACCGTCGGAGAGTTTCCTGCCGGGTAAAACAGGTCGTCGTACGATAAACCACCTGAGGTGGTTGCAAAACCGGAGACCAGAGGGTTGTTTACATAGGATATCGGGGTGGCGAGCCCGGTAATCGCACCAAACACATTTACGTTCGTGTCCGAGAACGTTCCGCTGATACCGGTGATCTCGTTGCCGGGGGGATTACTAGAGTTAGTGCTCTGCTGTCCGACCGTGAGCACGCCAGTAGCGTTGATCCCGTTTCCGCTGAACGAGAAACTAAATGCGTCTGCCATGGCGGCTGGCGCAACCGCAACCGCCGCTGCTAACCCGAGCAACACAAAATAACCGATCTTCATTTTTTCTCCTTTGAAGTCCCCGCTAAGCATGCCTAAGTGAGGCTAATCAAGTGTATGCGGAAAAGGTGCATCGACTTAGGAGAAACTTTCCGGCACATCAAAATCAAGTTCTAGCGGTACCATAAACTCGACATTCGACAACGCACCCGGGCCGATGTTGCTTGTGAGAGGAATATCGAAGCGAATTTGGCTGCTGCTCTTACCCGTTCTGCAGCGGGCACCCTGCCATCCGCAAACTCACCTGCCGCTGCAAGCCTCAGCCTCCAACGGAGTTCTCCACGTGCGCCTCTATCTGCCCGACTCGCATAACCGCTTCTACCGCGGTACATTCAGGCCAGTGATGCCTTCATGAGACTTCCTGAACTTCTTGTCCGGAGAGGCCAAGCGATATCGAACGGCGCCACAACTGGGCCTCAGCGGTTGTTGGAAACCCGGTCATCGGCTTTCCGTTGAGTTGAACGTGTCGGACCTGCAGCTACGGGAGGACCACTGGGCCATCGTCGACCTGATCGGCAAGGCCTCGCATATTCGGACCGTTCCGGTGCCGGAGCGGGTGAAGAATCTGGTAGACGATTGGCGGCATTCGGCCGGGATCTCGAACGGAAGAATCTTCAGGCGTGTGACGCGAGCAGGCAGCGTCTGGGGAAGGGGGTTGAGCGAGAAAGTGGTCTGGCACGT
>CAWCYQ010000022.1:0-101445 GCA_963799755.1 Terriglobia bacterium
GAGAAACATCTGCACGACGTCGGTCCAGATGACGGCCGTCATGCCACCCTCGAAAGTATAGAAAAGGGTTAGGCAGACGATAACCACGATGGATGCCACTTCTCCAGTACCCAGCACGATGGAGATGACGATGGATATGGCGAAGACCCGCACACCCTCCGCGAGGGCGCGCAGCACAAGAAATGTCCCGGCGGTGAAACGGCGGACACGAAGGCCGAAGCGGCGCTGCATTAGTTCATAGGCGGTAAACATTTCGCCTCGGAAATACTGAGGCAGAAAGAGAAAGGCAATAACGACGCGGCCGAGCAGATAACCGAGGATGAGCTGCAGAAACCCGAAGTTTCCAGCGAAGGAAAGAGCCGGGGTACCAATCACCGTGAGCGTGCTGGTCTCAGCCGAAACAATGGAGAACGAGATGGCCCACCAGGGCGCGCCGCGGCCTCCGAGGAAGTAGTCTCTTAGAGTGGCTTGCTTTTTCTTGAATTGCGCTCCGAACCAGGTGATGAAGATCAGATAAGCGGCAATCACCGCGAGATCCGCAGAGCGCATGGAAACGTGGATGATAGCATGCAAACTAGTTCTCGCTCGTTAGCGGTTCAGTACGCGAACCGGGAACAAGCGAGGGAGCGTTGGCATCTAGAGTAAGAAAGGGTTGCGGATGCAGAACCAGTTCGTTATACTCCTGCTTTCGCTTCCAGTTAGCAATAATTGAAATATCCTCTCGAGGGAGGTAACAGTGGAGTCACTCTTTTTGAGACTGAGTAAAACTATCATCGCCAGCGGCGCAATTGCCCTTATTACTAGCGTGGGCGGTACCGCCGCACCCATGCAGGCCACACCTGCTCAGCAGCCGGCAGCAGGCCAGCAGGCCGCCGGTACACAGAAGAATTGGAAAGACAGAGCCGAGTACGACCTGTATGTGAAAATTACACAGACGCAGGATCCGAAGGCAAGGCTCGACCTTCTCAACCAGTGGCAGGATAAGTATCCGCAGACCGATTATTCAGCCGAGCGGAAGCAGTTCTTCGTTATCACGCTGGAGCACTCGCGCAAGCCGATCCTCGCTTCCCGCCAGATGGCAATCGATAAGTGCAGTCAGATTCTGAAGACTGATCCCAAGAACTTCCGCGCAGCTTATGTCGTGGCCCTCTGGGGACCGGCGGTTGGTGGTACCAATCCCTCACCGGACCTGCAGACTCAAGTGCAGACGGCCGCTCAGGCGGTAATCGATAATGCACCCGACGCTTTTGACCCTTCCAAGAAACCGGCCAGAGTCAGCCAAGCCGACTTCGACAAGGCCAAGAGCCAGACGCTTGGCATCGCGCACAACGCGCTGGCTTGGGTCGCAACAAGCAAGAAAGACACCGCGACCGCCGAAAACGAATACAAGGCGAGCTTAGAAGCCAATCCGGATCAGGGTAACATTCCGGCCATTTACGCAAAACTGCTGGTGGACGACAAGAAGGTTCCGGAAGGACTTTTCGAATATGCACATGCCGGAGAGTACACGGGACCTGGGGCCCTTCCCGAAGCGACCCGAAAGCAGCTGCTCGATTACTTCAACAAAGCCTACAAGGACTTTCACGGGAGCATGGACGGCGCTGACCAGATGCTCACGCAAGCCAAGACAGCGGCAGTTCCCCCGGCAGGGTTGACGGTGACGAGCCAGGCGGCGCAGGCACAGGCCCAAGCGGACGAGACCAACAAGCGCATTGCCTCTGATCCTGCCTTCAAAATCTGGTATGCAATCAAGCAACAGTTGACGGGAGATCAGGGCGATCAGTTTTTCAACAGCAACGTCAAAGATGCTGAGGTTCCGGGAGGAGCCGAGGGCGTCAAGACCTTCAACGGGACCGTTATTTCAATTGATCCGCCGGACAGGCCCACCAAGGTAGTCTTGGGAGTGGAAGATCCAACCAAACCGGACGCAACGTTAACTTTTTCCAAACCCCTGCCCGCTTCGGCACTCGATAAGATCAAGATCGGACAGAAAATCGATTTCTCCGGAGTAGCGGACAGCTACACGAAAGATCCGTACATGCTAACCTTTGGCGATCCCACAATTCCGGGCGTGCAGACGACAGCACCCGCCAGAACCGGCCGCCGACACCGCTAATTCAAGCAAAAAGGCCCGAGGATTGCTCCTCGGGCCTTTTTCATTTCGGATCACATCTTATAGCGACCGAGATCTTCATCGTTCAAGTTCTCCAGCCACTTGCGGAGTTCTTCGTTATTGACCTTTTCAGAGACCGAATTCGAGTTTCGAGAGGACTGCAACACCCGATCATCGACGTAAATAGGGCAATCGTGGCGTAGAGCGAGCGCGAGAGCATCACTCGGCCGGGAATCCACGCTCATCAACTTGCCTTCCTTTTCGAGCCAGATCAGCGCATAGAATGTATCGTCCTTCAACTCGCTGACGACGACTTTCCGCACCGACGTTTCAAGTCCCATCAGAAGGACCTTGATCAGATCGTGCGTCATGGGACGCGGGGTGGTTACTTTTTCGATTTCGAGCGCAATCGCATTCGCCTCATAAATGCCGACCCAAATCGGAAGGACGGAATCCCCAGTGATGTCTTTCAAAACGACAATGGGCATATTTGTCATCGGGTCCATCATGAGCCCTCTGATTTTCATTTCGACTTCCATAGATCCTCCCCGTTTAATTTGCTAATTGCGTGCGCTCGCCCGCCAGGCTGTTCGGTCCCGCGCGCGTGACCAGCACATCCAAATACTGACCCATGAGACTCTTCTCCCTATCGGGTGTGGGGAGGGCTGCGTCATGAAAGTTCAGAGTCTTGTTCTGCGTAGTGCGCCCGATCCATTGTCCGGTGGCGAGATTATAGCCTTCGACATGAACCTGTTCATACGTACCCACATATTTGGCGTTACGGCGCATCTGGATGGCGCGCTGCCGCTCTTGCATGACCAGAAAGCGGCGTGTTTTCTCCTCCTCCGGAATATGGTCGTCATATTGCAATGCCGGCGTATTTGGGCGCTTCGAGTATTTGAAGATGAACATCGAATCGTATTCGACTTGGTCAGCGAGCCGGAGAGTCTCTTCCAAATCCTTTTCGGTCTCACCCGGAAAACCGACGATGATATCGGTCGTGATAGCGATATCGCGCTTCGAATTCTTTATCCATTCGATGCATCGCATGTACTGATCCCGAGTGTACAGGCGTTGCATGCGCGAGAGCACGTGCGTCGAACCGGATTGGACAGGCAGATGGACGTGATTGCAGAGAGCCGGATCTTCATCGATGGCCTCAACGATGGTTTTGACGAAATCCCTTGGGTGAGACGTAGTAAAGCGGACGCGCCTCATACCTGGGATCCGACCGACCGCTGCCAGGAGTGTCGCGAAGTCCCAATCAGCGGACGAAGGATCATGGTAACTGTTAACGTTTTGCCCGAGTAGCTGCACCTCCGTGTAGCCGAGCTCGGTGAGAGACTGCGCTTCGCGCATAACGCTCTCGCCCGTGCGGCTTCTTTCAGGGCCCCGTGTGAATGGCACAACGCAATAGGCGCAGGACTTGTCACAGCCTTCAATAATCGTGATGTAGGCGCGGTGCGGGTTGTCCCGCCGGGTAAAAGGCGTGTCGAAAGTTTCGTTTGTGTCGAGGCTAAGTCCGGTCACTCGACGATTGCCGGCTTCGAGCTGAACCAGCATTTCCGGAAGTTTCGTGTAGCTCGCGGAACCAGCGACCAGGCTGACGTGCGGCGCCCGTTCAAAGATGCGTTCGCCTTCCTGCTGCGCCACGCAGCCCAGGACGCCGAATGTCTTCCCCTTGCCGGCCTCGCGTTTGAAGTTCTGCAGACGGTTGAATACCTTCTGCTCAGCCTTGTCGCGAATGCTGCAGGTGTTGTATAGAATGAGTTCGGCTTCGGCGGGTTCGGAAACCTGGCGGTAGCCTGACTGAAGCAGAGTCCCGACGACTTTCTCGGAATCGTGTGCATTCATCTGGCAACCGAAAGTCTCGATATAGAAGGTTTTCATCAATCTGCCTTGCGGGCGAGGGCGCGTCAGCCGTGCAGCAGACGCATAAACCAGCCGATCCCGAAGAGAGCCAGCATGAACCAGCCAAAGCACTGAGCGCCGTAGCGCAGGCGTTCGCCATCGGTGCGCTTGCTGGTCAGGCCGAGGATCACGCTGGACAAAAGCGCGAACAGAATCGAAGTCTGAAAGTGATCAAGATTGAGCTTCGGCATGGCTCGTTATTCCTTTTCGCGCGTGGCGATTTCGTAGGCGTCGACCATCGCCAGCACATTCATCAAACCGGCCGCCACCAGAAACTTCGAACCGTAGTCGGCAGCGTGCGTGGGCTGGTCGGGTGGCCAGTATCCCAAGCCCACCGCGATGAAATAGATGGCTCCCGCAGCTATATCGCCAACGAAACCGGCGGCTTCGATCAAGCGTGTCAGGATGTCGCCGGCGCTCGACGGCTGAAACATCGGTCCGCGCATCAGAAGCCCGACTACAAACGAGACTACGACGGCCCCAAAAATAATCGCAGCCCGGCCCTTGCGGCCCAGTAGGAAATGACCCAGACCGGGAACGAGCCAGCCGAGAGCGACCGTCATCCATGGGGAACGCAGCGGCGCTTCCCGAGCTGCAGGAGTAGAAACAGCAGGCATTGCCTTCATTTTACCTGGACGAAAGCAGCCGACGCGCCGAAGCGGGCCCGTGCATTACAATGGAAGGCAGTCTTAGCCACCACTAAAGCATGCGGATGTGGCGGAATTGGCAGACGCGCTAGATTCAGGTTCTAGTGAGGGCAAACTTCGTGGAGGTTCAAGTCCTCTCATCCGCACCAACGAAATCAAGAAGTTGCATTCAGGAGATTGTGAGACGTCTTGTATTAAAAGGCGGCTGCTCAATCGTGGCTTCTGATACGTTGGCCATGACATTCTTCCCACGTGCGATTCTGCCCCGAAGCGGCTCTGCCAATACCGTCGCTCAGGACCGCACCTGAGTTCGCGCCCGGCTTATCATTTAGCCGCGGACGAGTAGTGTTTGAATCGACGGGAATTGGGAACGAGTGTCTGGCAGCGGCCTGACTGATATGCCAAAAGCTGAGTTAAGAAAAGGTGGCCGAGAGCTTAGACATTGCAGATTTCGAATGCCTCTTCCAGGCCGCGAATAGGTGGCGTCTTCGCGGGAACGAATTCGTGAGAAAAAAATCCCTTATAACCCGTCGCAACAATGGCCTTGGCGACGGCCCGCCAATTCACCTCTTGCGTTTCGTCGAGTTCGTGACGTCCAGGTACGCCGCCGGTATGAAAATGGCCGAAATATTGAATGTTGCCGGTGATGGTCCGTATCAGGTCTCCTTCCATGATCTGCATGTGGTAGATGTCATACAGCAGTTTCACGCGCGGCGAGTTCACGCGCTTCATCAGCTCGATGCCCCAGGCTGAGTGATCGGCCATGTAGTCCTTATGGTTGACTTTGCTGTTGAGCAACTCGAGATTGACGGTGACTCCCTGTTCCTCGGCGTAGCCTTTAATCTTATTGAGAGCGACGGCGCAATTGGCGAGACCTTCGTCGTCCGACATACCTGCGCGATTCCCTGAAAAAGTGATCACGTTGACGACTTTCGCGGCGGCCGCGAGAGTGATATCGTTCTTGAGACTTGCGAGAACCTTATCGTGATTTTCGACGCGGTTCAAGCCGATAGGGATGGTATTCGGTGGCGCACCCGAGGTCATGGAGGGGACAAGGCCGTATTTCTGCACGGTTGCATATTCTTCGGGCCTGACAAGATCGATACCTTTCAGCCCGATGCGCGCCGCTTGCTTGCAGAGCTCATCGAGGCTAAACCATTTCTGATAAGTCCAATAGGAGACGCCTTGTTTCAAGCTGCCACGTCCCTGTTCAGGAACAGCGAGCACAGGATGAGCGAGGGACGCCGCACCCGCCGCCAGAGCGGACTTGAGCGCTTTTCTGCGGTTCATTCGAAAGCATCGTATCAGAAGCGGAAGCGCGCAGGCGGTTGCATCAATCGTGCGAGGACAACCACCAGCCGTCGCCGGCGAACCAGCAGGTCTCATCGGGATGGCTGTCTCGATGGAGCGAGCGCACGGTTGCGAAACCTGGCTGTCTAAAAGCTTGTCCGAGTCTGCGCGCAGTTTCATCATCGCGTCCGCCGATGCAAGGAATGAACAGGGCGCGAGTAAGGAAACGAGCTTTATAACGTTTTGAAGTGCGTGTGACGAGTAACATGCCGCCGAAGCCTTCCGCCGGAGTCAGTGGGAATAGCAGACGGCCTTTGGGGAGTAAGGCATCCAGCCACACGTCGAGAGGAGCGGTGGCGCCGGCGCTCACATAGAGCACGTTGCAGGCAGGAAGTGGGGCCACAGAGCCCGAACGGGCGTTTACCGTAACGTTAGAGAAACTGGCGAGATTTTCGGCGGCTTGCTGCGCCAGATCCGGTTCCAACTCATAGGCAACGACCGATCCGCTCGGGCCCGTGAGTTTGGACAGAATCGCTGTGTAGTAGCCGGTGCCCGCTCCGACATGGACGACGGTTTGCCCTTCCTTCACGCGAACCCCTGCCAGACAGAGCGCGTGCAGACTGGGTTGACCATTGTTGATCGGACCATCTGGCTGCAGGGCAATAAGCACATCATGATAGAGGAACACGGGATCATCGGACGGCGTTTCGACGTAACCGGACGCTGTCAGAATTCTCCAGGGGCCCTTACCGACGAAGTCTTCCCTGGGCGTGGAGGCGAACGCATCCCGTAAAGGGCCTTCCGGCACGCCAGCAGAGGCGGTGATTAGCCTTGCAAAGAAATTCCGATGAGCCTGGAGACGATCCAACATCACCCTATCTGACGCGCTCTTATTTCTCCGAAGCGGCCAGCTCCTTGGCCTCTTTGAGGTGTTCCTCCAGTTTTGGAAGCGTGTCTTTAGCATAAGCCGCGAGGTCCTGGTTCGAGCTATGCTCGGCTTCCTGCCTGAAAGATTCGAGCGCGTTCTCATGCTGGTTCACGACACTTTTCAAGTATTGATGATCGAAGGATTTAACTTTCGCTCGCCTCAAACTGCTGAGAGTTTTCATGCGCTTTACGTCGAGAGTATCGGGAACCAACGCCCCGGTCTTCGCCGCGATTGAGTTTAATGTTTTCAGATTCTCAGCATGCTCCTGCTTCATCATCTGGCCGAACTGTTTTACCTTATCGGAGAGCGCCCGCTCTCTCGCCATTTGTCCGAAACGGGCGGTAGCGAGATCTGTTTCGGCGGCGAACACGATGAAATCTTTGTCATTCGTGCCCAGAGGCGTGAGCTGGCCCGAAGACAACTGTGAGCCGAGTGCGCTTCCAAGCAGTCCCGCAATGGCAAGGTTCTTGAACATCATTAAGAAGGATACCCGAGCGGAAACGCGAAGCGCCTTTCGGCGCACCGGATCAAGGCATGACAGAGAGCACGATGTGAGAGGGAAGCGCAGTAGAGCAGTAGACTCTCTGCGTCGCGCTGACGTAATCGGCTGCCGTGGCCTGATAGATACTCGGGACGAATTTCTGCGGATTACGATCGATGACAGGAAACCAGGTCGATTGCACCTGGACCATGATGCGATGGCCTTTCAGAAAGACATGGTCGTGATCGCGAAGTGGGATGGCGAAGGCGGTTGGGTGGTTTGGAATAAGCGGCTCGGGATGACTGTAGCTCTTGTTGTAGCGGCCGCGGCGCACCTCCATAGCAATGGGCAGCTCATAGCCGTTGAGAGAATGTGCATATTCGCCGGGCTTGGGGCCGTCCTCGTTCCACGGATCTTTTTGTGCGTTCTCGGGGAAGACGTCGATTAGTTTGAGAACGAAGTCACTGTCGGTACCGGAGGTAGAGGCGAACAAGTTTGCCGAAAGGGGTCCAGTGATGGTAACGTCGCGATCGAGCGGCGAGGTCACAAAAGACAACACATCGGGACGATCATCGACAAAACGCTGGTCGGCGACCTCCCAGGTTGTCCAGTCGCCTCCCGGATAGGTAGGAGAAATGGGGCGACGACGGTAGGGCACCGGCTTGGCGGGATCGGAAATGTATTGGACGAATGTGTTTGCGTTGTCTTCAGCGGATGGCGGATCGAAGGAAAGCGTGCCATTGGAGTGCAAGTAGAGATTCCTCACAGTCGAGCCGGCGGGAGGCCATTCGCGATAAGAGCGCCAAGTGTTGGAGCCGGTTTGAAAAGTAGTGACCTTCCAGGAAAACTTTTCCCCTTCGCCGTGCAGGTAATGACGGAAGAACGGAGCCTCGATGTTTTCACGAAATTCGCGCGCGGTTTCGTGACCACCAAACGGGATGATGCCAATTTTGTCTCCTTTGGAAGCCTGCCATTCGCCGTGATACCAGGGACCGGCCACGATGAAATCCTGACGGTCGGGATCGGATTGCGAAGAGTTCCGGAAGATCTGCCACGGACCCCAGGGGTCTTCCTGATCCCAGAAGCCGGCAACGTTGAGACTTGCAACAGGAGTGGAGTGAAGCTGGTTAACCCAGGCCTCGCCGCGCCAGAAGCTATCGTAATCAGGATGCTCGACCAGCGAATTCCAAAACGACAGTTTGCCGTGAAGATAATCATTGTTGATGTTGCTGAGCGGGCCGAGTTTGAGATACCAGTCGTAGGTGTCATACGTGCTGAATACAAAGTGAGTGTTTTCATTTTTATCGGCTTGCTCGAGGACGGAATATTCCAGCGCGTAACTCTCGCGGAGAGCACCGTAGCGGTGCATATCGTCATTCATCCACTGGTCGACGGGCGAGGCTTGTTCGGAGACGGCTTTAAGAGCTGGATGGGGCTTAAGCAGAGTCATACCGGCTGTCAAACCGACATAGGAGACTCCCCAGATGCCGACCCTTCCGTTGTTCCTGGGGACATTTTTTACCAACCAGTCGATGGTGTCATAGGCGTCGGTGGTTTCGCTGGTAGCTTTCGGGTCGCTGAGATCCGCCGCTTCGGAAAGCTTGAAGACGCCCTCGGACCTAAAGCGGCCGCGGAGATTTTGAAAGACAAAGATATAGCCATCGCGTGCATACTCTTTCAAGTTTTCCGGAACTTCCGCCGGGGCTTTGGCGGGCACTCCATAAGGAGTGCGTTCGAGGAGGATGGGTAGGGGCGATAACTGGTTTACGGGCGTGAGAATGACGGTCTGAAGATGCACGCCATCGCGCACCGGAATCATCAGTTCGCGATAAGTGAAGGGAGATGATGCAGGAGCGGCAGCGGCCGTCTGTAGGAGCACCAGAGCGACAGCGGCGGAAGCGAGAGCGGTTGAAATGCGCATAAATGAGGATACCTATAGCTTTACGAATGACCTATGAATGAGATCGGTTTGGCGCTTGTGCCAGGAGAGATCGCGCCACATGCCAACAAATTGAGGTCCGCAGAAGTTGCTGGTGGCGATGGCGGTCCAGCGGCCCGTGGCCGCGGCAGACGTGACGCCGACTTCACAGAGTTCCTTGAGCCAATCCCATTCGAGCAAGGGCCAATCCTTGTAATCGACCAGACTCCAGCATTCAGTGGTGATGAGCGGACGATTAGAGAAGCGGGACCATTCGGCGGCAAGTTGGATGCGATCGCGAAGCTTGCCCTTCCAGTAATCGGGCTTGGAGAAATAGAGAGGCTTGGCGCGATCGACCAGGTGTTCATAACCTTTCAAGTTGAAGCGCTCGTAATTGTAATCGACTTCGCCTTTGGCATAGAAGTCGGAGGATGCGGCCATCCAGATGTGAAGTTCGAGAAAATCGAGCATCGAGACATCCTGTTTTCGCCAGGTATCCCACTCGCTGGTGAAGGAGAAAGTGTAGTCGAGATCAGGATAAGCCTGTCGCACGACGGCAACCGCATCGCGCATCCAGCTTGTACCGCTCGGACTGGCGCGCAGCATACCTTTCGGCACGAATGGCGCCCAGATATCGAGAGGGAACTCGTTGCAAAGGTCGACGTAAAGGAGATGTTCGATCAAGCCATCCGCCGCGATGCTGTCGAGCGTGGTTTTCCAGATGCGGCCGTGCTCTTCGGGGCTGTGAATTTTGAGGCGCACATTGGCTGTGTCCTGACGGAACCAGGTCGAGAGGGCAACGCGCAGACCGCGATCGCCGCATTTACGAATAAATTGGTTCAAGGCGGGTTGAACGCGCACACGATTCTTGGCAGGACTGCCCCAATCCTGAACGCTCCAGACGGGGATCAACTCCCAGATTTTCTCGGGGGCGGCCGCCAGCAGGTGCGGATAGGGATCAATGCGAACGGCCTGGTAGCCTCGGGAAACGAGCTCATCGAGAACCAGATCCCAGTCTTCGTAGCCGGCTCCCGGCCAGCGCCTTTCGAGCCAGGAGAAGTCCCACATTGTGATGGCCAGCGGGTGATCGAGCTGGCGAAGCCGAACCGGCTTTTCATTCGATGACGCTTGGCGCGTTGCGAAATCCGCTCCGGCAAGCGCGAGGGCAGAGGCCGGGGTCCCGAGGAAGGTTCTACGATTCATTTATGAGATCTCTGTTCTTATGAAAACGGTATCGGTCCGAATCCGCCCAGCGGGACAGGCCATAAATATCTGACATTCGTCATACGTGCGTCATACGTGGGAGGGTCGACTGAATCGATTAGAGCGCGTTGCCTTTCGGAGCTTGACCCGGCAGCAAGAAGGCCTTTGGATACGACCCGCGACCGCAGATTTTGAAAGAGCCGAAATCCTTGTACCAGTCACTCTCCGGAACGTCCGGTCGCATTTCCATCCAGAGCCGGAGCTCATTAAGATCGTCTAAGCTGATTGCCCGATCCCGCATTCGATCGATCAGGTGCTGTCGGACGCCTTCCGGTAGATTCTCCCACCGCTCAATCTTCGGCATTAATCGCCGAATATCATCCGGCCCAGTTGATCGCCCAGGCGCTTTGCAACCTCCGGATCATCCTCATTGCGGAACCGCTCAGCTAATTCGAGAAATTCGCGCTCTTTCCGCTTTTCTGCTTCGAGCCCATTCTCGATCAGCTCCAAGAGCACACATTAGCGCTAAGCCTTATGGTTTTGGCTATGGCTCGCACCTGCGCTGCCAGCTGGGCCGGCAAACTGATGCTTTGACGGACGTGCCGCTTGGATGCACTCATCGCCATCAATGTACACCATATTGGTGCATACTGTGGTGGGCACGCTTGTAAATCCCTAGAGTTTTACTACGATAGAAGCCGGCGTGAAGATTACCGGAATTGAAACGATTCGAATAGACGAGTTTCCTCAACTGCTGTGGGTACACGTCGAGACGGATGAGGGCGTGACCGGCTTAGGAGAAACATTCTTTAACGCGAGCGCGGTGGAAGCCTACATTCATGACGACGTGGCGGGATGGTTGATTGGGCGCGACGCGTTGGCCATCGACGCCGTGGCCCGGGACATGGTCAGGTATCTCGGCTTTCGATCTACGGGCGTTGAGTCGCGGGCAGCTTCGGCGATAGACATCGCGCTTTGGGATATCTTCGGCAAGGCGGCAGGCAAACCGATTGTGCAAATGCTTGGAGGATGGACGCGAGAGCGCGTACGAACCTACAACACGTGCGCAGGCGGTCACTATATGCGGAAGGCGGAGACGCAGTCCACAAAGAATTGGGGCGTTTCCGAGCGAGCGGAATCATTGCCCGTTACGGGATTCGATGATCTGAGCGACTTTCTGACAAGAGCAGATGAGCTGGCGGAATCGCTGCTCGCGGAAGGCATCAGCGGTATGAAGATATGGCCATTCGATCCGGCTGCGGAGAAGACATGCGGGCAGTACATTTCGAGCGAGGATTTGAAGAAAGCGCTCCAGCCGTTCGAAAAGATCAGGAAACGCGTGGGCGACCGGATGGACATCATGGTGGAGTTCCATTCAATGTGGCAGTTGCTGCCGGCGATGAAGATTGCGCAGGAACTGGGGCCCTTCAAAACTTTCTGGCACGAGGATCCAATCAAAATGGACAGTCTCGGCAGTTTGAAGAGATACGCGGAGGTGTCCCCTGCCCCGATCTGCGCGTCGGAAACGTTGGGAAGCCGGTGGGCATTTCGGGACTTGCTCGAAACCGGCTCCGCAGGAATCGTTATGCTGGATGTGGCGTGGTGCGGCGGGTTATCGGAAGCCCGCAAAATCGCGGCGATGGCGGAAGCGTGGCATTTGCCGGTGGCGCCGCACGATTGCACGGGGCCGATCGTGTTCGCAGCGTCAACACATCTTTCGTTGAATGCGCCGAATGCCTTGGTACAGGAATCCGTCCGGGCATTTTATAAAGGATGGTATCCGGAAGTGGTGACGGGGGTGCCGGTGGTGAAGGATGGTTACGTAGCCGTCGCGGATACGCCCGGGCACGGATGCAAGCTGGTAGCAGATCTGGAGCAGCGATTTTCGGTCGCGAGACGGCGCTCGTAGTTGAAGAGCAGTAGAATTATCAGGAACTTTTTCCCGTGGGGGACGTAATTCATCAAAGGACCATGCCGCGCGCCCGACTCCTGCAGAGTGCATCTTTCTGGGAATCCGGCCGGATTGCGGTGGAATCGCTCGGCAAGAACAAACTGCGGAGCTTTTTGACGCTGCTCGGCATCATTCTCGCGACAAGCACCCTGATTGCCGTTACTTCTTTTATCCATGGAATGAATCTCTATATCGCGACGAAGTTGTCGGATATGGGTTCGAACGGTTTTCGGGTCGTACGGATCGCTTTTATCGGCAACTGGGATCCGAAGAAATTTCTGGAGATGCAGCGGAAAAACCCGCAGATCAAGCCGGCGGAGTACGAGTTCATCAGGGCAAATGCAAAGCTATTGAGCGATGTAGGCCTCGAGACGTGGAGGAACGTAACGGTCGCGTATCGGCGGCGAGACCATGCAATCGGTCGGATCTGCAGGGAATCACGGCCAACATTCCATCTCTCAGCAACATCGATGTAGGAACGGGAAGAGGGATCTCAGAAGCAGAGGTTCGGCGGCACGCTCCTGTGGCGTTCATCGGAAACGACGTGGCCCAGAAATTTTTTGCCGATAGGGACCCGATCGGAAAGACGATCAAAGCGGACGGCGTACCGTACGAAGTGATCGGAGTCGCCACCGCCAAAGGAACAGTGTTTGGCGAGTCGCAGGACAACTTCGTGATGATTCCGGTCTACTCGTATTTCAAGACTTACGGCGTTCGTTTGAACGACGAGGTCGAGATATTCGCCCAGGCGATCGATCCGCAACACATGGATGAAGCGAAAGACGAAGTGCGAATGCTGCTCCGAGCATACCGTCACACGACCCCGGGCGAGGACGACACTTTCAGCATCTTCGGGTCTGACACGCTTTCGAATGCCTGGCACAATCTAACGGGCGCTATCGCCGGAATGGCTTTTGGGGTTGTTTCCGTCTTTCTGGTCGTTGGCGGGATTGTAATCATGAACATCATGCTCGCGGTGGTGACAGAACGAACTTATGAGATTGGGATTCGCAAGGCCGTAGGGGCGCGGCGGCAGGACATCCTGAACCAGTTTCTGGTGGAAGCCGCGGTGCTGGCAACGATAGGAGGGCTGATCGGCGTCGTGGCGGCCTATCTATTGACGGTGATCGTGAAGCACGCGACACCTCTGCCCATGGAGATGCCGCTGGTTTCGGTGGTTCTCGGCGTTGGTTTGTCGGCTGCGGTTGGCTTGTTCTTTGGCATTTATCCGGCGCAACAAGCTTCGAAACTGGATCCGATCGTGGCGCTACGGGCGGATTGAGCCTATGAATTTTTTTCTTTCTTTCCGCAACAACACGCTGCTCGCCCTGGATACGATTCGAGCCCACAAGCTTCGCAGCCTGCTGACAATGTTGGGCGTGGTCATCGGGACGGGAACGATCATCGCGGTGGGTTCAATTTTAACCGGCTTCGATGGCGCGGTTACCAACGTATTCAAAAGCTTCGGACCGAACTCGATCATAGCGATGCGGGAGCCGGCTTTTCGCACCTCGGATCTCACTCCGGAACAGCGCGCGCGAAAACAGTTTGTTTACGAAAACGTAGATACTATCCGCCAGGAGTGTAACGCCTGCCAGCGAGTTTCAGCGATGGCATGGCTAAGAAATAACAGCCCAATTGTTACGAAATACAAAGGCAACGCGGTGTATCAGACTCGTCTGCAGGGCGTCGAACAGTCCTTTGCTCAGACGGGCCAAATCGATATGGAAGAAGGCCGCTTCTTTACCGAGTTTGAAGCTCACCATCACGCACCGCTAGCGGTCATCGGAGCCGATGTGAAAAAGGCTCTCTTCGGAGTCGAGAATCCGATCGGTAAAATCATCAACGTCGACGGACAAGTGTTCGAAGTGATTGGAGCCATGTACCGGCCGACGGCCAGCTTTTTTGACAGCTCGGATAATCGCGTATTTGTGCCATTTCTCTCTATGAAGAAGATGTACCCCAATACGCTGGAGGTGGCCATCAGCGTTACCGCAATTGACGGGATGCTGCCCGCGGCCATCGATCAGATCCGAACAATTCTGCGCATCCAACGTCATGTTGCACCAAACAAACCCGATAATTTCGATATTTCCACAGCCGAACAGATGGTGCAGCAGTTTCGCCAGATTACAGCGATGACGTTTCTGGTGATGATCGTTTTAAGTTCGATCGGCCTGCTGGTGGGGGGAATTGGCGTGATGAATATAATGCTGGTCTCGGTAACGGAGCGGACGCGCGAGATCGGCATTCGAAAAGCGATCGGCGCGCGCCGGCGAGACATCACGATCCAGTTCCTGCTAGAAGCGTCGGTGCTCACGGGCCTGGGAGGCGTCGTGGGACTTGGCCTGGGGTGGCTGATTGCGAGTGCATCGAAACTGGTCTTCACTTCGCTGCCGATTGCCGTACCAGCATGGGCGGCGATCGCAGGCATCGTGGTGTCGGTGGGCGTTGGATTGTTCTTTGGCATTTGGCCGGCGAATAAAGCGCCAAACTCGATCCGGTACAGGCGCTTCGGTATGAATAATTCATGGCGCTTTGAAGCCTCACCACATTGAGTCAATCTGGCGGGAGTGGAACCGGATCCCGAATCGTATGCAGAACGTCTCGGAAGAGCTGGCCTCAACCTCGCCTCAGCGGCCACGGATCCTCTCGGAGCATCTGGATCAGCGATGCTGAAAGAGTTTTTCGGCGACGAGAGGAGCAGCATATACAGGCTCGCCGGCGACCATGCGATTCCGGGTCGGTCGGATCCCAATCAGGCCGCATCGGCTGGAAGACGATTGCCAACACGAGGCATGGATAGAGATCTCCCAGTGATCCAATAGTGGCGATCAGTGTTCGCTACGATTCAATTCGCTTGCTGGAAGCGTTCTTAACGGGCAACATTGTTGACCGCCGCTGCCGCGACAGGGAGTCAACAGCGCGAGTTATTCGTGTCGCAAGGCTATCATCGGGTCGACGCGAGAGGCTCGACGGGCAGGGAGATATCCGGCCAGAGTCGCGATACCCGCCATGAGCGAACTGGCAATCAGAATCGTGACCGGGTCATCCGCGTTCAGGCCATAAAGTTCACTTCGAATCAGCCGGGAGGCGCCTAGCGCCGCGGGTACTCCGATCGCAAGGCCGATAAGAACCAGCAGCAGCGTTTCCCGCAGGACCATGCCGGCGATCCTCGCTCGTTGGGCACCCAGCGCCATGCGAATGCCGATCTCGCCCGTTCTCCGGTTCACCGCATAGGTCATGAGGCCGTAGAGGCCGACGGTGGCGAGGATCAAAGCCAGCGCGCCGAACAGACTTGATAAGGAGGCGACCATTCGTTCTTGAATCAGGGAATCGTTCACCTGACCGTTAAGAGTTTTGACGCCGGAAACAGGCAAGCGAGCATCGATCGCTTGGATGGCCCGTACTGCTGCGGTGGCTGTCGTGCGAGGGTTGATCGCAGTGCGCACTTCGAACGTAATTCCGGCTTCCGGTGATTGAAAGAGCGGCAGGTAAATCATGGGTGGGGTCTGTTCGCGCAGATCATGATTCTTCGCATCTTTTACAACGCCAACAATCTCGAGCCAACTCGCATCACCTACCCATCCCGGCACGCTCAGATGGCGCCCCAGCGGGTTCGCATTCCCGAAATAGTTCCGCGCCATAGTTTGGTTGACGATCGCGATTTTGAGAGATCCGGATCGATCGCTCGAGCGGAAGTCTCTTCCCGCTAGAACTGGAGTCTCGAGCGTTATGAAATACTTCGGTCCGATGACGTTCAGACCGACAGGTGACAGCTCGTTGCCGGAGTGCGGCTGGGCTCCTTCGATCTTTGGCTCGGTGAAACCGAAGTTGCGGTCCAGGGGACTGAAGATGGAAAAGGTCACCGATCGGACGCCGGGAATCCGGCCGATCCGATCGAGCAGGCGCTCATAAAGCGGCACGAGTTGGGTTCCTTTATACCCGATCAGGTCAGGGCTGATGGAAAGCAAGAGAACGTTTTCTTTATTGAAGCCGGGATAGAAGTTCTTCAGATTCTCCAGACTACGAACCAGCAGACCGGCGCCGATCATCAATATGAGCGATACGGTTATCTGAAAAAGGATCAGCATCTTGCCGAGCCTCGAACGATTCCCTGCTCTCCCTGAGCTGCGCGTAGTTTCAACGAGCGCCGGCGTTAAGTCGAAGCGCGCCGCCCGCCATGCGGGGACTAAGCCAAACAAAAGCGCGGTAAACAGCGAAACCAGGAGCGTAAAAGCAAGAACTCTGGTATCGGGCTGAACTCTCAAAGAAATGGGGGAGCCTGGATGCGACATGAGAATCAGTAGGGATCTACCGGCCCAGAAAGCAATGAGCAAGCCGAGGATGCCACCCGATATGGCGAGCAGGACGCTCTCGGTAATTAACTGACGAATCAGCCGCCGTCTTCCTGCTCCCACGGTGAGCCTTACGGCGATTTCTCTCTGACGCGCGTTGGCGCGCGCCAGCAGCAAATTTGCAACATTGGCGCAGGTAACGAGAAGCAGCAAAATCACGACGGCCATGATGATCCAGAGCGGTTTCGAGAATTGGCGGCGTAACGCGGCGAGCCCTTGTCCACCAGCTTCCAAGCGAAGCGCGGTGCCGATGAAAGCCTTCCCGACCGCGGCCGAATCCAGTGGCGTACCGCGAAGGCCTTGCGCGGCCTCACGCTGGCTTTGGTGAAAACCAGGCTGTAGGCTGGCAGCGGCTTCTTTAATCGTCACGCCGGGTTTGAGCCGCCCCATGATGTTCAGCCAATTGCGGAATGGCGATGTCAGGACATAGTAGGGAGTGCCGGGCGCCGACCAACCGGGACTGACCTGCGCAATCATTATTAGCGGTACGAAGACATCGATTCGCTGACCGGGCTGAAGGCCGAAAAACTCAGGCGGTGTCACTCCGATTATGGTGAAAGGTGAGTTGTTCAGGACGATGTTTTTGCCGATCAGTGCAGGGTCGAGAGCGAAGCGGTCTCGCCAGTAGTCATAGCCGATCATGGCAACCGGGGTTTGGCCCGGGACCTTCTCGTCTTCGGGCGTGATGGTACGGCCGAGGACTGGATTGACTCCGAGCACCGAAAAATAGTCGCCGGAAACCGCATGGGCACTGGCGAGCGCGCCCTGTCCGTTCACTTCTACGTTCACCTCGTTCAAATTACGGAACGCGAAAACGCCCGAGAGCACCTGGTTGTGATCGTGAAATCTTTTGAACGCCGGATAAGCAAACGCTTCGTTCAGCCCGATAACGGGGCTGAAGCTCTTGAACTCCACGAGCTGCTCGGGGCTTCGTACTGGAAGCATCCTTAACAGCGCCGCGTCTATCAAACTGAAGATGGCGGTATTGGCTCCTATCCCGAGCGCCAATGAGGAAATGATGACCAGAGTGAAGACCGGGCTCTTCGCGAGCGTTCTCAGACCGTAGCGAACGTCTTGCCAGAGGCTTTCAAGAAAACCGATGGTGTTCATGCGATAGATCTCCTCGCGAATGAGAGTCGAGTTCCCGAGCTTGCGGTAGGCCGTGGCGCGGGCTTGTTCCAGCGGCAATCCGCGCGCGATGTTTTCCTGTGTTTCGATTTCCAGATAGGCGTCGAGCTCACGGGCGCGTTCTTCGTCCCACTGTTTGCGGCGAAAGAAACGGCTCCAGCCCATATGGCTTACCGTTCACTCTTCGACCGGTCGGAGGACCCGGTTCACCGCGCGCACCAGGCGGTCCCAACGCCCTGTGTGTTCAAAGAGCTGTTTGCGGCCGGCGGTTGTTAAGCGGTAGTAACGCGCTTTGCGGTTGTTCTCTGAAGTTCCCCAGAAGGACGCGATCCAGCCCCGGTCCTCCAAGCGATGCAGGGCCGGGTAAAGAGAACCATGCTCGACCTGAAGAACATCTTCCGAGCCGTGCTCGATGAGATGAGCGATCGTATGGCCGTGCGCGGGGCCGAGGACCAGAGTCCGTAGAATAAGCAGGTCCAGAGTGCCCTGAAGCATCTCCCCATCGAGAGGGTGTTCGTTACGGCTCGGCATTTGCTGTCATCATCCCATAGATGACCGACCGGAGTCGTGGGCACGCAGAATTTGAATTGCCGTTAACTTCACAACAGTGTATGCTGTTGTCAGTTACTGAGAGGTAAGATGGGCATTCGGGTTCGCTTTGCATTCATGCAGTTCGTTGACATAGTGCGCTTGCGGCTACGGACGCTTTTTGCGCGGGAAGAAGTTGAGCGGGAACTCGATGAAGAGCTGCGCTACCACCTCAACCGCGAAATCGAAGTGGGCATCGCGAATGGGAGGAGCGCCGAAGAGGCTCGTTATGCCGCGCTTCGCTCTATCAAGGACATAGAGCAGAGAAAAGAGCAGTGCCGGGACGTGCGTGGGTTGAACGTGATCGACAACGCGGCCCAGGACCTCCGATTCGGACTTCGACAGCTTCGAAAAAATCCGGGGTTCGCGTGCACCGCGGTTTTTGTACTGGCATTGGGGATTTCCGCTGTAGTTGCAATCTTCAGTTTTGTAGATGCGGGACTTATCAAGCCTCTGCCATATCGCGATCAGGGGCGCCTAGTGGCCGTGTTCGATTCGTATAGCCGCGATGCGCGAGCGATGGTGTCCTATTTGAATTTCGTCGATTGGAAACGTTTGAATCACGTTTTCAGCTCTATCGACGCATACGCATTGAATGGGAGCTTTACGCTGACGACTCGAAACGGTGCGGAGCAGGTACCGGGAACGCGGGTCAGCGCGGGTTTTTTCCGTACACTGGGCGTCACGCCGATTTTGGGCCGCGATTTCCACACGGGCGAAGACTCTCCGGCCGCACCGCACTCTGTAATGCTGAGTTACGACGGATGGCAAAAACGGTTCAGCGGCAAGCGGGATGTGCTGGGAAAGGTAGTGACACTGAATGGTAATCCCAACACTATTATTGGCGTGCTTCCTCGTGAATTTCAATTTGCACCTTATGGCGGCGCGCAGTTCTGGGGTAGTCTGCGGGTGAATGATTCCTGTGAGAAGCAAAGGGGCTGCTGGAATCTAATCACAATTGCGCGCCTTAGGGCCGGAGTGTCTATCGAGACTGCTTCAGCGGAAATGCAAGCGATCATGCGGCGATTACGGAGTCAGTATCCTGATTCGAACCGCGACATTCGGGGCGCGAACCTGGTGCCCTTGCGCGAGCTAATCATCGGAGACGTTCGTCCCATTCTGCTTGTGTTATTGACGGGCGCCGGACTGCTGTTGCTGATTGCCTGCATCAACGTCACCACGCTGCTGCTGGCTCGATCCTATAAACGCCAGCGCGAGATTGCAGTGCGCGGCGCGTTAGGCGCATCGTCTTCGCGGCTGTTTCACCAATTCGCAATCGAAGGTTTCGTGCTCGCGGCACTCGGGGGCCTGTTTGCTTTGTTGTTCGCCGACTGGGGCATGCGATTCCTGATGAGAGTCGTTCCTGCCGAAAAAATGGCGCGCATGCCCTACCTGCACGGGCTCGGTCTGCACCCTCTCTCGATCGCCTTCGCCGGCTGTCTTTCGCTGCTCGCAGGGATTGTATTTGCCGTCATCCCAGTCGCCTGCACCTCTCTGTCTAAAATGGTCGACGGCCTCAAAGAAGGTGTTCGCGGCTCTGCTGGAACGACGTGGCGGCGCCTCGGGTCTAACCTTGTAATTTTTGAAGTAGCGATCGCGATGGTATTGATGGTGGGCGCGGGCCTGCTCGGCAAGAGCCTGTATCTGTTGCTTCATCTCGACCTCGGATTTCAGCCGGATCACCTGGCAAAGGTACAACTTTCTTGGTCGCCTGGAAGGTATGACAAGGACAAGCAAGACATCCTGTTGGCTCACCAGATTGTCGATCGGATTTCGAGGCTGCCCGGAGTGCAAGCAGTTGGCCTCTCGCTTGCACCTCCGATCGATTCTAATTGGGGAACGGCATCTTTCCACATAGCCGGCCTACCGAATCATGGCGAGAACAACGAGGTACTCGACAGAGAGGTAAGCTCGGGATATTTCACGACGCTGAAGGCCCAACTCATGTGGGGGCGCTATTTTCGGGAAGATGACAATGCCTCGAAACCGCTCGTCGCGATCGTAAATCGGACGGTTGCGAACAAGTACTTCTCCGGCGAAGATCCGATCGGCAAGCAGATTTATTACGACTGGCAGCCGAAATCGCTCATGCAGATCGTGGGCGTTGTGGACGATATCAAAGAAGGGCCGCTTGAAGGGGCAAACTCGCCTGCTCTTTACGTGCCTTACAACCAGAGTCCCTGCGCTTGGCCGGCCGTTTTGGTTCGGACTTCGCAGCGCGAAGACTCGCTTTTCCCCGAAATCGCTCGGGCAATTCACGGAATCGATCCGTTCCTTTCCGTTTCGGGAGAGGAGACGATGGTCGAGAGAATCAATGAATCACCAGCCGCGTATCTTCATCGCTCCTCGGCTCTTCTCGTGGGACTGTTTGCCGTGACTGCGTTGCTGTTGAGCGTCGTTGGACTCTATGGAGTGGTTGCGTATTCGGTGAGCCAGAGAACGCGTGAGATCGGAGTTCGTATGGCGTTGGGAGCGGAGCGCGCTACGGTATACCGGCTCATCTTGAAAGAGGCGGTCCGGTTGACTGTTTTTGGTGTTGTGCTGGGTCTCGCGTGTTCTTTTGGTGCTGCTACACTGCTACGCGGTCTGCTTTTTGGCGTGCGCTCCTGGGATGTGCCGACGCTTGCCACTGTCACTGTGCTGCTTGGGTTTTCAGCGCTCCTAGCCAGTTACGTTCCGGCGCGCCGGGCAGCGGGCTTGAACCCGGTGGAAGCCCTGCGCGCGGAATAGCTAATGACGGTAGGCGAGCCGAAAGGAATCGCAGGATTCGCGCATCACTTATTGCCGCAGGATAGGAAGCTTTCTTGTAAAATGTGATCGACTTTGGATTAAGGAGCCGGACACGCGATGGGCGAAAAAATTCCGCAGACAAAGAGCAACCACGCCCGCTTAGACCCTCTGTTTCACTTTTGCCTGCTACCAGGTTTGCTATTGCTGCTGATATGGGCGATCGCTCATTTGATTCGCCACCCGGGATTCGAGGCTGCTGGGCTGTTGGGAATCGTCGTGGCGATGTTTACGATTGCTTTCTTAGCGCGCTCATACCCATTGAAGGTACAGGATCGTGTGATCCGGCTTGAAGAGCGGTTACGGTTGGCGGTGCTGTTGCCGGACGCCTTGCGCGTGCGGATTCCAGAGCTGACGGAGTCGCAACTGATCGCATTGCGCTTTGCTTCGGATGCCGAGCTGCCTGGGTTGGCCGAGCGAACGCTGAAGGAGAACCTGACAAAGAAGCAGATCAAAGATGCAATCGTCGAGTGGCGGCCGGACTATTTCCGGGTGTGAAGAGATTATGCCCGACCCGGACCTCCGAAATCGCTTTTATGCTTCGTAGCGGTCCACTTGGCTGCTCGATATTCGCTCAGACTTAAATCGCCACCCATTCCGCTGGAATTCACAGTTCCCGTAAATGTATAGGTCAGCACGGCTCCGTGCTGCTCGCCGATGCTGCTCGTCATTTTGACCTCGTTCCCATGCATCGAGCCCAGAAGATCGCGCGCCAGGAAGTCACCCTGGTGAGTGCCCGTGATATCGGAACCGTTTTGCCGGAGATATAAGTTGTGCGTCGAGCGCCCAGCGGCAAATTCAATCTGAACGTCCCACTCGCCGCTAATGTCTGACGAGGGCGACCTCGCGTCTCTCTCCAATTTCGTACCGGCCGCCTTCGAGAGAATGCCGCGAAGTCTCTCGCCCACGATTTTGTCGTCTCCCAGGCACATCATGTAGGCGGTAATCGAGACGCCCGTTTCGTTTGCAGGCGCGGGATGGCCAAACCGCCTCTCACCCATGCCGGAAAGCGTGATGCGCGGCTCGGTAGTGAACAGCGTTCGTTCCACCTCCGATCCCGTGATACCGATTTTGTCGGTGCTCCAGTGGATGTTGAGCACGGGGCTGTGATTCGATAGCTCCTTCGTCTCCTTAATCGCAGTCGTCACGCCTTCGATTGAGCCCGCTTCTTTGGCAATGTTGTTCATCCAGGACATCCAGTCGTTCCATTCCGCCTGGTGATCGCGTTTCCCCCATGCTTCGACGGCCGCGAGCATTCCCATAGCCTCTTCTTTGCCGACTTTCATTGCACGCCCATAGCCGTGATGGGGAGCGCTGTGCACCCAGGCGGCTTTTACCAGATCCTTGCGCCCGAGGACAAGCCCGGCAGACTGCGGACCCCGGATGCATTTGCCTCCGCTATAGCCCACCAGTGTGGCGCCGCGCTGCAGATGCACGTTGGGAATCGTCAGCACCTCAGCGGCGGCGTCTACCAGCACCGGAATGTTTCGCTCGCGGGCGGCGGAATAGATCGTGTCATAGGTGAGCGGGCCCGATTCAGCCTCGGGACCGGCCAGCACATAGATCATGCCGACACGCGGTCCCAATGCCGCCCGCAGTTCCTCCGCATTCGCCACCTCGACGATCCGTACTCCGATCGAGCGAACGGCTGCATCGTATTCGTTGCGCGAGTGTACGGGGATCACAACTTCGTCCTTCGGAAAACCAGCCAGATTCGGAATTCTGACGTGTAGATCGGGGTTTCCCCCTGCAATGCAAGCTGCCGTTGAGTGCGCGAGCCCGGCGGCGCAACCTGAGGAGATCATTCCCCATTCCGCTCCCGTCAACTCGGACAAACGCTGCCCCACTCCGTCCGCCAACTCGTCAAGCTGTACGTAGTGCTGGGCCGCCGCGTGCTGGGCTGCGACGACTTCGGGCAGCTCGAGTGAGCCGCCGATGATGGTGTAAGTGCCGCGGCAATTGATCACCGGACGAACGCCGATGGATTGATAGATATTCTTCGCCGGCAACACGCTTTTGTTGGTTGAGGGGGTGGGCGAGGTTGTGCGGCCAAAGCCGAATGCGGGCGCCAGCCCGGCGCCCGCGCTACCTCGTAGTAAGTCACGGCGGCTAACGCGATTGAGGTATCGACCTAAAGTGGTGATCATTGAGTCCGGCATGTTTCCAATCATCGCTCAGAAGAAGTGCGGCTCTGGCCGCGCAAAAGATTATCAACCACAATTCTGGCATCGGAGTTAGCCGGATCTAACGACAGTGCCTCAGAGAGCTCGCTCAGCGCTCCCCGTTTATCGCCCGCTGACACAAGCATCAGAGCTAAGTTGTAGTGAGCGTCTGCGAGATCGGGGTCACTGAGGACTGCCTCGCGTAGCTGGTCGAGCCCAGCCTCGGTGCGGCCAGTCCTAGCATAGAGAACTCCGAGAGCCATGTGTGCCTCGGCGTAGTCAGGCGCCAAGTCAAGAGCTTTCCGGTAAGACTCAAGAGCCTTGCTGGTTTCGCCCAATTTGGCTTCGCTCTGGCCGCGGTAGTAATAGGCGGCCGGAAGATCGGGGCTCAACTTTGCAGCTTGTTCGAACCGTACCTTCGCATCCTGCCACTGCGTCGCTTTCATCTGTTGAACACCATCGAGAATGAGTCTCTTGCTCTCCGCAAGTTCGGTGCGCATTTGGTGCAAGCCACGGATTTCGCGCATCTCGGAGGCCGCCTCGGCGGTCTGTCCATGCATCTGGAGCGCAACTCCCAGGCCGTATTTGGCTCGTTCGAAATCGGGCTTCAGTTCGATAGCGCGACGAAGATTCGTAATCGCACTCTCTATATCGCCGGTCTCCTTAAGGGCCAGCCCAAGATCGCACAGCGCGATCGGATTCTGCGGCATCAAACGAGCTGCCTCCCGAAACTCGCGCAACGCAGCGGCATTGTCGCCTTCCCTGCGCAAAGCGGTGCCCGCAGCTTTCGTGCGCTGGACCAAAATTCGGATTGATCTCGATTGTGCGCCGAAATTCAGCCAATGCGCCGCGCAAATCGCCGTTCTGACCAAGCGCTACGCCGAGATGATAGCGGGTTTCCACATCTTTGGGGTGAGTAGCGAGCTGCCGCCGAAATTGTTCGATCGCCTTCGGCGGATCACCGGATTCGAGGTAGGCGAGGCCAAGCTGGGCGTGCGCGCGTGGATCGTTGGGGCGCAGCCGGCACACGGCTTCGAGCTGTTCGATAGCCTCGGGAAGCTGATTTGCGTTCAGCAGTATGGCCGCGAGGTAACTTCTCGCCTGAGCGTTGTTGGGATCGAGTTGAATAGCCTTGCGAAGCTCGATCCTGCACTGCCCTGGATCGCCGTGGTCGCAGTAAGCTGCGCCTAACCCATAGTGCGCAAGAGACCAATCCGGTTTGAGGGTGAGTGCTTCCGAAAATTCTCGAATGGCCGAAGCCGAGTCGCCTTTGTACTTGAACGCCAAGCCCCGGTTGTAGTGGTCGGCTGCCGAGTCAACGCCGGTGCAGAGCGCTGCGACCGAGAGCAGCAGGAACCCGATCGGAAGACATCCGCGCATAGAACAACAACGTGTCCGGTGCAAAAGCACCGCCCGAGACACGATCTTACCAGAGGAACTTCAGGCTTAATTGGCCAATGCGGGGAGGGCTCGCGCTCGTGACCACGCCAAAGTTACTGCTGCTGAAGTCTCCGCTCGGGTTATTGAACTGCGTGTGATTGAAGATGTTGAAGAATTCAGCGCGGAACTGCAGGCTCATCGATTCGGTAATCCGGGTGTTTTTCTCCAACGCGAAGTCGGTATTTAATATGCCTGGTCCGTGGAAGAAACGCCGGTTTGCGGTTCCGAAACTGCCATACGGTCTCGGGGGCGAAGGCATCGGGGAGGAAGTAGGTGTTGGGTCCATTCGGGCCCGGATTGTGCGGGTTTTGAGTCTGAACTTTGCCTACCAGGTCAGGGGTGTCGTTCTCACTGTCGCCAGTCAGTGACAAGTCGCCGACGGACTGATTCATCGTAATTGGGAAGCCCGTTGAGAAGCGACTGATGCCCACGAAGTTCCACCCTTGCGTGAGTCGTCTCGGACCGCCCGAGAACCAACGATCGAAGGGAAGGGCCCAGTTGTAACTCGCTATAAAGTTATGGGTGACGTCGTAAGAAGAGAGGGCGCGGCTAAGCCGATAGTCGCTGAAATTCACCCAGTCGTTAAAGCCCGAAGAGTTATCGATTGCCTTTGAAAATGTGTACGCCAGCAGAAACGTAACATCAGAAGCTTTGCGCTCAACCGAGGCTTGGAACGAGTTGTAATTAGAGTTTGCGATGTTCGCCGTGATCGTATTTCCCTGGCTGAAATCGGGACCGAGAGTTGTCCTGGTGCCGTTATATGTAATTCCATTCAAGGTGTACGTGTTCGATTCTCCATAAGGGCCGCAGCCGGCGCTCGCCAGTTGCAGGCACAAGGCAGTATTGCCTGGATTCGCATCATATTGCGAAATGAGCTTATGGCCTTGCGTGCCGACATACGCCAATGTCAGAACTGTAGCCCGCGAAAGCTCGCGCTGGAAGGTAAAGTTGTAGTCTTCCGCGTAGGGCATCCGGTTGTGTATGGAGTAACCGGGAGAGAAACTGATCGGGAGGTATTTGGAGTAGTCAAGCGTCTTGTTCGCTGGACTGCCGGGAACCGGGAAAATAAAGGGAAATCGCTGACCGGCTGAAGTACCATCAGCCCGGTTCAGAAATGGCTGGTCGAACATGGGTTGCTGCGAAGTATTGCTCTGGTAATACAAACCGAACGGAGCATCGCCCACTTCATAGAACAGGTTCAGATCCTCTATGGATGTGTAATAGATACCATAACCGGCACGGATGCTGCTTTTGCCGGAACTACCAAAGATCTTTCCCAACAGACCATCATGGAAATCAGGCGAATAGGCGACTCCGGCACGAGGACCGAAGTTGTTGTATCTCGTCGGCGCAAGGGTACTGGGAATGCCTGGATCTCCGGGAACCACCCACCCACGCGGCGCGGTCGGAAACTGAGTGGATTGTTCGCCGGGGACGATAGTCTCAATCTTGCCCTGAGTGTCGTACCACGGCATACTCACTTCCCAGCGCAGACCGAGATTAAACGTTAAGTTCGGCCTGGCTTTATAAGAATCCTGAAAGTAAGTCGCTCCATACCGCGTGCGTGAATCCAGGAACTGCTGGCTGCACTGGTTGTAACCGGTTGGCGCTCCGATCAGGAAATCGGCGAAGTCAATGCCGGTTTCGGTTCCGTTGAACGTGAAGTCACCGTTGGGAGCGCAGGTATTCCGCTCATTGATCTGAAGATAGCGGAACTCGCCGCCGAATTTCATGGAATGGTTCCCGACTACTTTGGAAAACCCATCGCTAAGCGCGTAGGTGTTGTCCGGCTGGAAAGTAGTCAACGTCGGCACGCCAATCGAGAAGTTGTTGAAGTAGATGGGCGGAACAGTTTCGGGAAAGCCGGGCGGTCCGGATGGGACAATGCCGAGCGTTCCGGGACCAGTCACGAATCCGAGGCTCGACAGGCTGGCGAAGCTACCGGTGGGTTCTGCCGTTCTAGTCGCGGTGCGGAAGAAGCTCAACCGAAACTCGTTTACCTGCGTTGCTCCGAACGTCTTGGTATTGCTGACTACGAATTCCTGGGCGCGGGTAGGAGTGGTCGCGGGGAAACCAGGAACGCTTGCCCCGCTATTGGGAAGCGCGTCGGCTACGGTGGAGTCGTCGAAGTGGTAATAGAAGAACCAGTTGCCAGTCATCTGATTATTGAAATCGACTCTCTGGCCCATTTTGTCGTCCCGCACGGTGTTCCTCTGGCTGGCATCGGCATAGTAACCGTTGGATTGGTTCGGGGCCGGAATGTAGGGCAGAATGCCAATGGCAGGTTTCGCCCATGCACGCTGTGGGATGACGCCGTTCGGGAAAACGCAGGTGGCGGTATTGGAGCATCCCGGAGCGCTGTATTGTTCGCCATTTTGAACAGCGTAACCGAGGCGCTGTGAAAGAACAGAAGCCCAATAGGAGCCATTGACGGTGCTGGGATTGCCGCTGGCGTCCACAAATGCGCTGGGATCGAATGCGCCTGACCGTTCCGTGACGGATGGTACCGAAACTAACCCTGTACTCGCCCCTGCAACCTGGCGCGTGCCCTGATAGTCGGTGAACCAGAAAAGCTTGTTCTTGAGAAACGGCCCCCCTACCGCATAGCCAAACTGATTCTGCCGTAGCTCGGCCTTGGTGGGATCGAAGAAATTACGGGCATCGAAATCGTCGTTCCGCAGAAATTCGAATGCATCGCCATGGAAACCGTTCGTTCCGGATTTCGTGATGGCGTTCATCACGCTGCCGCTGTATTTCCCGTATTCGGCATCGAAACCGTTCGTGATCAGCCGGAACTCCTGGATTGAATCGAGGTTGGGGATAAGGCCTGCGCCCTGGTTTCTGCCTTCACTGACATCGCCGCCGTTCACCAGAAATGCATTGGCAGTTTCGCGCTGGCCGTTCACTGAAACGTTTCCGGTAGATAAGGTCCCCGATACTGGCCGGTCCTGCTGCATGGAGCCGGACGTAGCTGGAGCCACTCCCGCTTGCAGACCGAGCAGATCGAGGAAACTGCGGCCATTCAACGGGAGAGAAAGGATCTGCTTGGTGCCGACGACCTGGCCGAGCTGCGTGCTCTCCGTTTCGACCTGCACAGCGTTCGCTTCTACCGTGACCGCTTCCTTCACCGCGCCAATTTGCAGGTTCACATCCACATGCAGCTGATCATTGATCTGCAGAGTGATTCCCGTAGTGACAAACTTCTCGAATCCCGGCGCGGTAGCGGTCAGGATATATTGCCCGGGCGGCAAAGCGAGTAAGCGGTATTCGCCGTTCGTATCAGACTCGGCGGTTCTCGTGAAATTCGTTGCCGTTTCAGTCGCGGAGACCTCCGCGTGCGAAACAATAGCGTGCGAGCTATCCCTCACTACGCCCGAGATCGCGCCAGTAACATCGGCCGTTAGATGAAGAACGGAACAGCCAGTGGCAAGCAGGGCGAAGAAACAACTTCTGCAGGTCATGACAACTCTCCAGTTATTGCGGTGTTGGCCGAGCTTAGCCGGAAATGCTGAGCCATGTCAAGATAATCCGGGACCCGCAGCCTTACCGATATCAGTGCTCCATTCCCCTCTTTGTCATCCCCGGGTACCAGGACCGTACCGCCAAGATGCGTGACTTTACGCCCGGAGCGCTATAGTAGCCAACCGTACAATTCAGGCGGAAGAAATAGGCATCGCCCGGTCCGGCAGGATGCCTTCCCTCAATTCCATCAATTCCGCCGCCCGCCACCATATCGCCGTGCCCTTCGAGGACCAGGTAGATCTCTTCTTCGCGCTCGTGATGATGCGGGAAATTGGTGCCGCCCGGAGCGATTTCCATTAGAAACATGCTGGTCAGAACCCGGCCCGCTGCTATGCGATCACGTTTGCTATCGACATCACCCATCAAGAGCCGATAGAGCGCCGAAGATGGATGGCCGCTCACCTGCTGCGTCTGCACATCTTCGATGTTGGCTTTCAAAGGTTTCGGAGGGAGCGGCGCTTTATCGAACCCCTTCGTACGGAAGCCCATGACGATCACTCGCAACGGAACGCTGGACGTATTCTTCAGATTGTGGCGGACAGTGGCGGGCAGATAGAGATAATCTTCTTTCGCGATGGAGACGTCACTGCTTCCGTACTGCGCTAATCCACTCCCTTCAAGCACTACGTAAACCTGATCCTCTTCCGGATATTGAACCGCTTTGCATACGCCGTTTGGGCCGACGCTAATCTCACCGAAGCGGGCAATTCCCACGAGTATCGAGCGGTCTCGATCACCTTCCCCAAAAACGGGTTTGTACTTACAGCCAGGCGTACTCAATTCAGTCGTCTTTTCCCCAACGGCGGCGAGATTGCGATGCAGGAAAGTCGGATCAACTCTTCGCTCTGCCGCGAGTGCCGTATCGGCTAAGGCCAGAAAGCAGACAAACGGAATCAGTGTTCTGTTCAGTGGAACAAGTGACATGGGGTTCGATTCTGAATTGTCATTAGACTACATTAGTCGGGGGAGTCTCTAACCAGGAAGAGATATGGTACACGTTTTGGAGCAGCGTCGTATGTTCATGAAGTGGGTAGCGGCCGCACCCGTATTGGGAGCGCTAGCCTGGCAGGAAACATCGCGAAAACTCGCGGCGGCTACAACGGGGCCCTCGAACGTCTACCGGCGGATCGGAGTCCGTCCGCTAATCAACGCCCGCGGAACCTGGACTTATCTGAGCGGGTCGCTCATCCTGCCCGAAGTTCGCGATGCGATGGAAGCGGCCTCCCGGCAGTTCGTCGACATGTTCGAGCTGCAGGCAGGGGCCGGCAAGCGCCTGGCGCAGCTCTCGGGAGCGGAATCGGGAATGGTGACCTCCGGATCGGCAGGTGCGATGGCGGCAGCGACAGCAGCCTGCATCGCCGGAACTGACCCCGCAAAAATCTGGCAGTTACCTGACACCACGGGTCTCAAGAACGAAGTGATCATGTTGGGGGGCCGCATCGCTTTCGACAGTGCTATTCGCCTTGCCGGCGCCAAACTGGTTCTAGCCGATTCGCTCGAAAACCTGGCTCCTGCGATCAGTGGGCAAACAGCCATGGTTTACACCACCTGGCGTGACGACAGGCTGCCGGAGGCGCTTGCCATAACGAAACGCGCGAATGTGCCGTTGCTCTTGGACGATGCAGCCGGAATTCCACCTTTCGACAATCTTTCCCGCTACGCAAAATTGGGGGTCGACCTGTATTGCTTTAGCGGCGGAAAAGGAATTCGGGGCCCGCAATGCGCCGGTATACTGCTCGGGCGAAAAGATTTGATTGATGCTGCGCTTAAGAACTATAACCCCTACGAAGGCTCCATTTGCCGGCCCATGAAAGTGGGCAAGGAAGAAATTATCGGGATGCTTACCGCCATTGAGACCTGGCAGAAAATCGACATGAGTGCACTCAATCGCGAGTGGAATACGAGAGTGCAGCGTATTGCGAAGCTAGTCGAGACCGTACCGGGTGTCTCTACCAAGATCTACGTTCCCGAAGAAGGCAACAGCTATCCGACCTTGCGAGTTCTGTGGGACGAGCAGAAGTTCGGGCTGACCGTTGCCCAATGCGATCAGCAGTTACGCGCCGGCGAGCCGCGGATAGAAGTACTGACTAACAGTAACCCGAGCCTTGTTCCCGCGGTCGTGGAGGGAGACGACCCGAAGCATGAGCCGCCTAAGAATCAGCTGGAGATCGTATCTATGACGCTTCAAGACGGGGAAGACCTGATCGTTGGCCGAAGATTACGAGAAGTCTTGAAAGCGGCGCGCACTTAGGGCAGCGCAAAAGTGAACACGTCGCTACCCGAGGCGATTGCCACATACTGCTTCTCATTTATTGCGTAACTCATCGGAGAAGCATGCATCGATTGCCCCGTGACGAAGTGCCACAGCGATCTGCCGGTTTGCGCATCAACAGCCTCAAAGGCCTCTGCGTCGTTAGCAAAGAAAACCAGGCCGCCGGCAGTGGTCATAGTGCCGCCCCACGAACCTCCCGAGCCGGTCTGCGGGTATTGCCACACGAGTTTACCAGTCTCCGGATTATAGGCCACTAAGATTTTTTGCGCGTGTTCGCCTGGAGCATGCTCAGCACCTGTTGCATAAAACGCACGGCCTTCCGCGAATTTCTCCGGCTTGACGAAATAAAGCTGGCATCCCTCGCGAGCCATGAAATAGAACAGACGCGTTGAAGGGTTATAGGATGGCGAAAACCAGTTTGTCGCGCCGATCATATCGGGACAGATCAGCGCGCCATCGGGAGTAGGTTTTACTCCCGTTCGAATCGGCCGGCCGGTCGAATCGATGCCCTTCGCCCAGTTCAGCTTCTTAACAAAGGGCGTGGCAAAAAGAAACTCGCCGTCGGTTCGATCCAGCACATAGAAAAAGCCGTTGCGGTTCGCCTCAACCAATAGCTTTCTCTGCTTGCCTTGAAACGGCACGTTTATGAGGACCGCAGTCTCCTCGGAGTCGTAGTCGAAGAGATCGTGGGGCGTGAATTGGAAATGCCATTTCATTTTCCCCGTTTCCGCATCCAAAGCCAGCACGCATGCGGTGTAGAGATCGTCTCCGGGCCTGACGGACCCATCAAAATCCGGCGCCGCATTGCTTGTGCCCCAGTACAGAGTATTTAGTTCCGGATCGTAGGTGCCTGGCATCCAGGTCGTCGCTCCGCCCCGCAAGTACATGTCTCCGGGCCAGCTCTCATTCCCGAACTCGCCCGGTCCCGGGATTGTCCACGTTCGCCAAATCTCTTTCCCATTTGTGGCATCGAACGCCGCAACGAATCCGCGGACCCCACTATCGCCTCCGGAACTTCCGACCAGAATCTTGTCTTTGATAACCAAGGGCACGCTGGTCGCGCCATAATTGCTGTTTCCTGGTGGAGCGTATGCAACGTCCCAAATCAGGCGCCCCGACCGCGTATCCAGACAAAGTAAATGCGCGTTGTCGGTTTCCATGTAGAGCCGTGAGTGCCACAGCCCAATGCCGCGGTTATGGTGGGAAGAAGCATCGTCTACAAGACCTTCGGTGACCGGCCGCGCGTAATGCCAGATCTGCCGTCCTGTGCGGGCGTCGAGGGCGAACGCGTCGTTTGCCGAGGTGACGAACATCAATCCGTTCACCACAACGGGTGTGCCTTCGAGATGGTTCGAGTTCGGCGAATGAAAGACCCACTGCGCACGCAAACTAGCCACATTGCGAGGCGTAATTTCAGCCAGGCCCGTAAAGCGACGCCCCGAGTAGTCGCCGTTGTAGGAAGGCCAGTTCGCGCCAGCAGGACGAACGAGATCCGAGGGAGAGACGTCGATCCGCGTGGAGTTATCGCCAATGCTCCAGATGTTGGGCGAAGCAATTAGGAGAGCGCCCATGGCGCAAAATCGATGGAAGAGCCACACTCTACGCATAGTACGATTTCATGAAGAGCTCCCCAGCTCCTTTGAAATAAGATCGCGTAGCTTTTCAGTTAGAACGCCCCGATCCTTCAGAGTCATGCATTTTGTTTCAATAGGCTGCAGAATCCGTAGCGTCACCGATCCGGACGTGACCGCAGCGCTGCCGTACGGCAGCACTTCTCGCGTACCGAGGATCACGAGCGGCACAACCGGCACGCCCGCGCGTATCGCAATATAAGCTCCGCCCTCCTTAAATGGCCGCAGCACACCGTCGTGTGAACGTCCGCCTTCCGGAAATATGAGAAGAGAGATTTTCCTCTGCTGAATTTTCTCCGCGGCAACCTGCATCACCTTCACGGCGGCACGCGGGTCTTCGCGCGGAACCGGAATGTGGCCTGCGCGGCTGAGGTGTGTGCCGAGCAAGGGAATCTGAAACAGGCCACGTTTGGCAAGGAAGCGAAACTGCGCAGGGATGTGCGCCAAAGCGACGGGCGTATCCATATAGCTCAAATGATTCGAGATGAACACGTAGCTGGCGTCACCGTCGATCCGTTCAAGCCCCTCCACGTGGACGCGCACACCGCTGACGCGAAGCAGCATGCGAGCCCAGGCTTGTGCCACCCGGTGCTGAGCGAGACCGTTTCTCCGACGATCGAAAAAGGAAATGATCAGGCTGATCGTTCCGTAAACGGCCGTGGCGAGCACAATCGAGGGATCTGCGAACAACAGGCCGCGGAGCTTTTTCATTCGTTGAGAAGCAGCTTGCGTACTTCGCCGACCAGATAAAGCGAGCCAGTAAAAAAGACGATTGCTTCGCGAGGCGCCTGACGCGCCAGTTCGATTGTTTGCGAGACAGTTTCAGTCAATACAGCGCCAGTGTAACCGGAGACCTCCGAAATGGCTTCAGGGCGTAACGCACGGGGAAAATCCGGCGCTGTCAGGATGAGACGATGTGCCAAAGGAAAGAGAAGATCGGTGACTTCTTCGATAGCCTTGTCACGCATAGCGCCATAGACTAGCCAGACGGGACGGCTGGCATGAAACTCACGAATGTAGGCTGCCAGCGCGGCGGCGCCCGCAGGATTATGAGCGCCGTCGAGCACGAAATCGGGATCGTGTGACATGAATTCGAGCCGGCCGGGCCAGCGGGTTTGGCGTAGCCCGTTTGCAATAGCCGCTGGCGGGAGGTTCAGCTTTTGACTCGCTAGAACGGCAGCAGCAGCATTCTCGATTTGGTAACGTCCGGCCAATGGACACTCGTAGATGGCGCTCTGCAATTCAAAGCTCGATCCGTGCGCCGTGCATTGCAAAACTCGAATATCGGCGGTATTCACGCAAACGATAGGGCAGCCGAGTCCCTCGGCATGTTGTCTTATGACACTCTCCGCCACTGTGGGCTGGGGCGCTAAGACAACGGGAATACCAGGTTTCAAAATGCCCGCCTTCTCGCCCGCGATCGACTCCAGGCTGTTGCCCAAAAAAGCCTCATGATCATAAGAAACCGGCGTGACGACACATAGCTCGGGCGTGATGACGTTGGTCGCATCTAAGCGACCGCCCAGGCCCACTTCGAGCACAGCGATGTCTGTGCGCTCGCGAAAAACCAGGAGCGCCATAGCGGTTACCGTTTCGAAGTAGGAGGGGTGAGCGTCGATACGCCTTTCGAGCAGCAGCTTTTCGGCCACTTGGTGGACAGCTTTGAAAACTTTCCGCGAATTCTTGCGCAGCAATTTCTGTGCCGTCGATTTGTATGCGCTCGGTGGGCTCGATCAAGTGCGGAGAAGTGTATAAGCCGACGCGCAAATTGGCGCTCCGGAGAATGCTCGCCAGCATGGCGGAGGTTGAGCCCTTGCCATTTGTACCGGCAACGTGAACAAAGTGTTGACTACGCTCCGGGTTGCCTAGCGCGGAGAGCAAGATTTGCATGCGCTCGAGCCCGAACTTAGCGCCAGCTTTTAACTCGTTCCCGAGCGAATACAGGTAACGAACTGAGTCTGGATAACTCACAAGTTGGGAGAGGCGGCTAAACCAGCACGGTTTTCAGACATGCTGCCTGTGATGTCCCGCCAGCATCGGACGAATCAGCTGAAAAACGTCGCGCGCAACAATCTTGTTTCCGTCGCCGTTTGGATGAATTCCATCGGGCTGCATCCATTCGCGATGTTGATAGACGTTCAGTAAGAGGAACGGCATATAGGTCAGGTGGAATTGCCGCGCCAAATCCGGAAACATGGCCGTAAAAGGCTTGACGTAGTCGGGTCCGTAGTTCGGCGGCAGAGTGATGCCGAGCAGCGCGACAGGAATGCGAGCGTCCTTGAGCTGCTTGATGATCTCCGCGAGATTGTTTTGAGTTGCGTCCACCGGAATTCCGCGTAATCCATCGTTACCGCCGAACTCAAGGACGACCAGGACGGGGTGTTCAGCAGTGACGTTCTGGATGCGGGCAAGACCATCGCTGCTCGTGTCGCCGCTTACACCCTGGTTGTCTACTCGAAATCTAAGGCCATTCTGGTCGAGCAGATCTTGCAGATCATCAGGGTAGCTTCTGCCTGCTACTCCTGCCGTCAGGCTGTCGCCGAAAGTGACGATGATGGGACGATTATCAGAAACTGCGGGCGGGCTGGCGGGCGGCGCAGTGGAACCGGAAGGAGTCTGCGTGCGTTGTTCTTGTGGGGGAGCGTTTTCCCGTGAGCCACAGGAGATGGAAACAGCGGTATAAGCAAAACAGGCTGCCACAATAAATAAGGAAGGCCACCGCTTCATCACAATCCTAAGATTGACATGGATCATTCGCAAGACGTTCAGGCCGTCGAAGTCGACCAGCTCTCAAAGAGCATCGAGAACGGGTCGAATTGCGTCGAGATTCTGAGGGACGTTAGTTTCACTATTCCACGCGGCCAATTTGTTGCGATTATGGGAGCTTCGGGCAGCGGAAAGAGCACTTTGCTCGGATTACTGGCAGGTCTCGATACGGTAAGCGCCGGCCGAATCGTGGTGGATGGAACGGAAATTCAGAACCTGCGGGAAGACGATCTGGCCCGGCTGCGAGGCCGAAAAATTGGCTTCGTTTTTCAGTCTTACCAACTGGTTCCGACACTGACGGCTGAAGAAAACATCCTGCTTCCGGCTGAACTGAGCGGCTATAGCGGCGATGCACGAGCGCGCGCGAAGGAATTGCTGGAACGCGTCGGTCTGGCTCACCGCGGGCAACACTACCCGGTCCAGCTTTCTGGCGGAGAACAGCAGCGCGTCGCCCTTGCCAGAGCTTTTATGACGCGACCTCCCCTCCTGATGGCGGATGAACCTACCGGGAACCTGGATTCCGCCAATGGCGAACAGGTTCTTGAACTCCTTTTACAATTGAACCGCGAAGAAGAGACGACGCTAATTCTGGTTACCCATGATGCGCGCCTCGCCGAATTTGCCGACCGGATCATCACGCTGCGTGACGGGCGCGTGCTCACGGATGTGATGACCGAACCCGCGGTGGAGGCCTAGGATGCCACGCATAGAAGTGATGCAGGGCAGGAGCGTCCAATTCGGCTTGCGCACTGCTTCCAAAATCGGCTGGCGCGAATTGCGCGCCGCGCCCGCCAAGTTTGTTTTTGTCGTACTCGCGGTGGCGGTTGGGGTAGCAGCCTTAAGCGGCGTCAAGGGATTCGGCTATGCCTTTCGAGGCATGCTGCTGCGGAACGCGAAACAGCTTATAGCGGCGGATCTGCAGGCTCAGACATGGGATACGCTGACACCCGAGCAGCTCAGCAAAATCGAGGCAATCGGCACTCGCAACGGTCAAGTTACACGCGTAACGGAAACGATTTCGATGGCGGGCTCAAACCGGCAACATATTCCGCAGATGATTTCGGTCAAGAGCGTCGATCCGCAACTGTATCCTTTCTATGGCAAGATCGGGTTGCAGCCGGCCCGGCCGCTGGCGGATTTATTGAGCAGCAATGACGCAGTGGTTGTGACTCCCGAGCTCGAGATGCGCCTGAAGGTGAGACCTGGCGACACCATTCGTCTCGGTGGAAAGAATTTCAGAATCACTGCCACTGTGACCAGCGAACCGGACCGGCTTGCGTCGGGTTTCGGCCCTGGGATGCGCGCCCTGGTGAGCCGTGCCGGCCTCGAACGCAGCGGCCTGGTTCAGTTCGGCAGCCGTGCCGCCCAGCGTTTTCTCTTCAAGCTTCGCCCAGGCGCAAATCTCGACAGCATCAAAGATGAGATCAAAGCGACGGTACATCGCGTCTTCCTCAGCGACTATCGGGAAGGCAGCCCCGCAGTGGGCAAAGCGCTCGACAACACCACGACTTTTCTGAGCCTGGTGAGTCTGATTGCGCTGATTGTGGGTTCGCTCGGCGTTGCGATGGCAATGTACTCCCACCTGCAGCAACATATGGATACGATTGCGGTAATGAAAGCAGTTGGCGCTCGCGCCAGCCAGATCATGAAAATCTATCTCCTGCAGACGCTGTGGCTGGGGATTGCGGGCGGATTGATCGGAGTCGCCGTGGGCGCGCTGGTACAAAAATCCTTTCCGCTGCTGATACAGCGCGTATTCGCTTTGTTGCCGCAGGTTCCGTGGGACTGGTCGTTCAGTCTGCAGGGAATGAGCCTGGGCATTCTGGCGACGCTGCTCTTCACTCTGCCTCCGTTGCTAAGCGTGCGCAATGTACGTCCGAGCCTTGTCTTCCGGCGCAACATGAGCGATGCCGCGCAGGACAGCCGCAAACACTGGCGCGAAAAGATTCCCAGTTGGACTGGAGCGGCCCTCATTTTCGTCGGATTCTACGGAATCTCGGTGTGGCTGGGCGGCTCCTGGCAGATGGGCGGCTATTTTATGGGCGGGCTGCTCACGAGCGTCCTGCTGCTGGCGGGGATCGCAGCGCTTTTGCTCTTGGTGATGCGCCGCATGGTAAAGGCGGCGAACCGGCGGCTGCCCACTTCTTTCCGCCATGGCTTCGCCAATCTCTATCGGCCCGGAAGCCAGGCTCGTTCCGTACTGGTCGCACTTGGCATTGGCGTCATGTTCACACTAACGACTTACCTATTGCAGCGCACCGTGCTGCGCGAGGTGACAAGCGAAGGCCCGGGCAAGCAGGGAAATGTATTTCTCTTGGACGTGCGTGATTCGGCGGCGCTGAGCGGCTTGATCGAAGGGCAGGCAGGAGTTAAGGGCAAACTACAGCTTGTGGGCTATATCGTCGCCCGAATGCTTTCGGATAACGGCATCGCAGCCGATCATCTGAGACTGGTGAAAAGGCGCAGGGAGGACCTACAGACGATTCGGATCACGACTGCCGCCAGACTTCCAGAGGGACTGACGGTTCGCGAGGGCAGATGGTGGACGCCAGAGAGCGCTGAGCCGATGCTGGCGGTCTCCGAGCAGGCGCAGAGCGATTTCAAACTACGGCTGGGCGACCGGCTCCAATTCCAGATAGCCGGCCGCACGATGACCGCTCCGCTGGTCGCAATCTTCCGCCGGACAGAACGCGCGCCAGTTCGCTACGATCTTGTTTTTCCACAAAAAGCGCTACGCGGCCTGCCGGTGGTTTATTACGGCGCAGTCCACGTGGACCCGGCGAGCATTCCACAGATCGAGGAATTGATCTTCGAGAAGTTTCCGACAGTGACGGTGATGAACCTTGCCGACGTGCTCACCCGCATACAGGAAGCTGTAGATCAGGTGGCGCTGGTGGTGCGTTTTCTCGCTCTGTTTGCGATCGTCGCTGGTGTGATTATTCTTTGTTCGAGCGTGGCAGGAACGCGCTACCGGCGAATCCGCGAAGTCGCTATCCTCAAAGCCCTCGGAGCCACTCGCAACCGTATTCTGAGTATTTTCTCTATTGAATTTTCCATCCTGGGTGCTGTTGCCGGGCTAGTAGGCGGCATTTTGGCAAACGTTTTCACCGGGCTTATCTCGGAGAAATTCATCAATGCACATTTCGATTTTCAATGGTCTTCTCTACTCATCGCGATGGTGGGTACGGCCTTACTTGCCAATGCAGCCGGTTGGTTAGCAAGCTCTCGAATTCTCGATCAGAGACCGCTCGAAGTGCTACGGGCGGAGTAGCGATCACACATTCTCAAAAAACTTCGACCGGCACTTAACAAATTGGAAATCAAGAACATCGGTGACCGCAGTCGCGGCGGCGAGTGCATGTTCGACGTCGGGCAGCGACTATTTTAGGGCGATGAACAAGCTAGATTTGGCCCGAAGTCTTGCCAAACGTTCCCACCGTTCGAGGGCAAAGGCAGCGGACGACGTCGATATGCTGGTACACCGGCTGATCAAAGACCTGAAACTTACGCGGGAAGCGGCGAAAACCGAGGCTGCTTCCCTTTTAGGCGGGCCCGTGCCGAGGCCGAGCCGTGAATCGTAGCCTTCGCGGTAAGGCGCTTCTACAACTGATTGACCGGTATCTGCACGACGGTGCTTCGATCGAAATAGACGGCCTGGGCAGCTTCAAACTCGATTCGTCTAACCGCGTAATCTTCGAGCCGACCGGCCGAATTCGCGTTTTTCTTGCATATGCCGAGGAGGATCGCGCAGACGTGAAGCGACTCTTTGCCGCGTTGCAGAACGCGGGTTTCGAGCCCTGGATGGATAGAGAAAAGCTGTTGCCGGGGCAAAACTGGGCTCGGGCGATTGAACGAGCCATAGACCTCTCGGAGTTCTTCATATGCTGCTTCTCGCGCCGCTCGGTTGCCAAGCGTGGACATTTTCAGTGCGAACTAGAGTACGCCCTCAATGTAGCCTCACGCGTACCCGCTGAAGAGATTTTCTTTTTGCCGGTACGCTTGAATGACTGCGAAGTTCCGCGGGATATCGCAAGGAAAGTGCAGCACGTGGATCTTTTTCCGGAGTGGGATCGAGGCGTGGGTGAGCTACTCAAATCGATGTGGCACCAAACCGTCGAACGGAGCAAGAAAGTAACAGTCAGGAGTTAGCTCTTGCTGCCGAGCTTTTTTTTCGCTTCGTGGCCCAGCTTCGAATCAGGCGAGAGATCGACAACTTTCTGAAAAGCGAGCCGGGCGGCATCCTTGTTTTTCAGTTTGTCTTCGGCTTCGGCAACTTTATAAAAGGCTTCGGGCGAACTTGGGTTATATTTGGTGGCCCACTCGTATCGCCTGAGCGCGGCACGGGCCTTACCTTTGTGCCAGTAATAGTTACCGATACGGATGTTGCGCTCGGATTCCAGCGGGTTCAAGACAAATTTTTCTGGAGCTTCTGTCTCGTCTTCTTCGGGCAAGCTGTCTGCGTCAGGGACCTGCTGGGGCGCCGGCGTGGATTGCTGAGGAGTTTGCCCCCAGCTTCGGCCCGTCCAGGGCAGAACAAAAACCGGGAAAGCTGCCAACCACGTTCTACGTGTCACAATTAAATTATAAAAGCCATAGATGCGCGAAATAGACAGGGAATTACGGAACAAGGTCGCGCAGCTTCCCGTTGAGCCTGGTGTCTATCTCTACAAGGACGGACAAGGGAAAATCATATACGTCGGTAAGGCGAAGAGCCTGCGCAGCCGTGTCCGAAGCTACTTCAATGAAGAGCGGCTGGCTGAGGCCAAGACCGGGAGCCTGATCGCCGAAGCGCGCGACATCGATTTCATCGAAGTCGACAACAACAAGGAAGCGCTCGCGCTCGAGAACAATCTCATCAAGCAATACAAGCCGCGCTTCAACGTTCTTTTACGCGACGATAAAACATATCCTTACGTCAAGCTGACGAACGAGAGGTATCCGCGCGTTTATGTCACGCGCAGAATTCTCAAAGACGGCGCAGACTATTACGGCCCTTATTTCCCGGGCAACCTGGCGCACCGTCTGGTTCATTTTATCCATCGCCATTTCAAAGTTCCATCGTGCAAGCTGGACCTGAACAAGAAGTACACTCATCCGTGCCTGCAATACCACATTCACCGCTGTCTCGGTCCTTGTACGTCCGGGTTGACGAGTGATGAGGCCTTCCAGGAAGCGGTGCGTGATGTTCGTCTGTTTCTCGAAGGGCGTCATCGGGATTTGGCAGCCGAGTTGGAACAGCGAATGTACGCTGCATCGGAAAGCATGAACTTTGAAGAAGCAGCCAGCCTGCGCAATCTGGTGACTACGGTGCGCGAGATGGAGCAAAGGCAGAAGATGGCGGCGGTGGAGGGAGACGATATCGACATCTTTGCTTATCACGCGGAACCACCGCTGGTAGCTGTGAATCTATTTCACCTACGCCACGGCAAAATTGTAGACCGCCGCGAGTTCTTCTGGGAAGATCAACACGATTTCCATCCGTCGGAGTTCTTTCAGGCGCTTCTCAAGCAGGTTTATCTGAACAGCAAATATGTTCCGGGTATGATCCACGTACCAGCCGATTTCGAGGATCGCGAAGAACTGGAGGAGTTCCTTTCCGAGTTGCGCGCGCGGAAGGTAGAAATTCATACGCCGCAGCGGGGCACAAAGAAAGCCATGCTGGCACTAGTGGAAACCAACGCCAAGCACAGCTTCGATCAGCGTTTTCGAGTTTTGAAGCCCTCATCGGAAGCCATTAAGACGGCCTTACAAGACGCTCTGAATTTGCCCCAGGCACCTAACCGCATCGAGTGCTTCGATATATCTCACATTCAAGGGACCGATAAAGTCGCGAGCATGGTGGTGTGGGAAGACGGCAAGATGAAGAAATCGGATTACCGTAAATTTATCATTCGTACGGTGGTCGGCAACGACGATTTTGCTTCAATGCGCGAAGTGATCACGCGCCGATATGGCAAGCTGCAGGAAGAAAGGCAGACATTTCCCGGCCTGGTTTTAGTGGACGGAGGACTGGGCCAACTCCATGCCGCGGCGCAGGCACTGGAGGCGATCGGTGTAACCTATCAACCGCTGGCGTCCATCGCAAAGCGCGAAGAGTGGATCTACGTGTATGGACAGGAAGATGAGCCGATCATCCTGGACAAGTTTTCGCCAATCCTGCATCTGGTGCAGACTATCCGTGACGAAGCGCACCGTTTCGCCGTCACGTTTCATCGGACGCGAAGAAACGCGCAGAGGCTCACTTCCGAACTACACGAAGTGCCGGGCATCGGGCCAAAGACCGTCGAGAAATTACTTCGCACGCTCGGTAGCCTGGAGAGAGTCAGGCAGGCTCCGAAAGCGGAACTCAGCAGGTTAGTGGGCGCGGTCGCAGCCAACAAACTGATCTCTCACTTCGAGAGCGACGTGACGCGCTCACCGTTGGTTGAAATCGAAAAGGAGCTACAGCCCAGCGAGCAGGCCGGCTAGCAATGCGGTTCGATCCGCGATCCGCTCGATCAGAATACTTTCGTTAATCGCGTGAGCGCCTTCGCCAACACCGCCCACGCCATCTAAGGTGGGGATGCCGAGAGCAGCGGTGAAATTGCCGTCGGAACCGCCACCGGTCGAAGACTCTTCCAAATCTATTCCCATTTCGGCGCCAATCTGCTTTGCGCGGGAGAAGAGGCCGGCAACCGCTTTGCTTCTTTCCATGGGCGGACGGTTCAGACCTCCCTGAACGGCAAGCTTGCAGCGCTTATCGAACGGACGCAGAGAGCGCATCTTTCGATCCAGAATTGCCGCGTCTCTCATACGCGCTACCCGAACGTCGATATCGACCCAAGCCTCGGCGGCGGTGACATTGGTGCGCGTGCCGCCAGCGATCACACCTGGATTTACCGTCGTGCCGCGATGGAGATCGGTGAACCGCGCGATGCGGTCAATCTGTCGTGCGATCTCCACGATGGCGCTGGCTCCGCTGCCGAAATCTACACCGGCATGGGACGCTATACCTTGCACTGTTAACCTGTACCCGCCAATACCTTTACGGGCCGTTTTGAGCGCGCCGGCCAGAGTGGAGCCAGGTTCAAGGACCAGGACACAACTGCTGCGTTTGGCTTCCAGTTCAGTGAGTGAGCGCGAGTCTTTCGATCCAACTTCTTCATCCGACACAACCAGCAGAGCGATGCTCCTGCGAACGGGGACATCCAGATCGCGAAGCGCCCGCGCCGCGTAGACGAAGAAAGCGATACCGGATTTCATATCAAGCACGCCGGGACCCCAGAGACGTCCCTTTCGCCTGCGGTAAGGCATCGATTGCAGCGTTCCCAGCGGCCAGACAGTATCGGAGTGACCAATGCCCAAAATCCTGCCAACTCTTCCAGTGCCGGGCACGTTGAATTCGAGCCGCAGATGTTTTCCGAACCGTTCAGACTTGATGAGCTTTGCTGTAGCGATGTCTTTCGAATGCTCCACCAGAAGATCGACGTAGCGGTTGACGTTCACGGGAGAATCGCTGGGGGATTCGCATTCAACCATCTGCCCAATAGCCTGGATTATGTCTTCTTTCTTGGCTTTGGCGTAGCGAAGGAGAGGATGCATTCGATTGCTATAATAGCGGTTCCTTCTTCTCCATGACATCGTTGGACATTCAAGAGATCGGTGCGATCTTACCTCATCGCTACCCGATCTTGATGGTCGATCGCATCGTAGAAATCAACGATGACTCGGTGGTCGGAATCAAGAACGTCACTGTAAACGAGCCGCATTTCAACGGTCATTTTCCTGGTTTTCCGGTCATGCCGGGCGTGCTGATTATTGAAGCGATGGCCCAAGTGGGCGGCGTCCTGATCAGCAGGGTGAACGCCAACGCGCGCGGCAAAATTATGTTCCTGGCTTCGGTTGACGAGGCCAAATTCCGAAAACCCGTTGTTCCCGGCGATCAACTACGGATCGAGATGAAAATCATAAAGATGAAGCGCACTGTTGCCAAGATGCAAGGCACTGCCACAGTAGAAGGACAAGTGGTAGCGGAAGCTACGCTGATGTGCAAAGTAGTCGATCGGGAAGAAACCTGAAGTTCAGTGGCGATCCATCGGACAGCGATAGTCGCTCCGGACGCGTACATTTCCCCGGAAGCTGAAATCGGACCTTATTGCATCGTCGGCGGAGGCGTAACAATTGGCGCGGGAACGCGGCTGATCGCGCATGTTTATCTCGAAGGCAAACTGACCATCGGCCGGGAGAATGTTTTTTATCCATACTGTTCCTGCGGCGTCGCACCACAAGATAAGAAATACAAAGGCGAGCCTTCGGAAACGCACGTGGGAGATCGCAACACGATTCGCGAGTTCGTGACGATCAATCGAGGGACCGAGGGCGGCGGAATGATTACGTCTATCGGCGATGGAAACCTGCTGATGGCCTATATTCACGTGGCGCACGATGTTATGATCGGCAACCACACCATCCTGGCGAATGGCGTCACTTTCGCTGGTCACGTGGTGGTGGAAGACTACGCGAACATCGGAGGGCTTTGCGCGATTCATCAGTTTTCTCGCATCGGCAAGCATGCCATGATCGGCAGCAACAGCGTCATCAAACAAAATGTATTGCCTTATTCGGTGACGGCGACGGATCATAAAGCCGAGGTATACGGAGCCAACAAAGTTGGCCTGGAACGTAAAGGCTTCAGTTCGGAGGCCATCGAGCCGCTGCAGAACGCGTTTCGAATCTTAAGCAGATCGGGTCTAAATACGACTCAGGCGCTGACCCGTATCGAAGAAGAAGTGCCGCAGACTTCGGAGATCAAAGAACTGGTTGACTTCATCCGGAACTCGCTGGGCGGCTTTGTCAAGTGAGCTGAAACCGTGAAGTACGGGATGATCGCGGGGAACGGCCGTTTTCCACTACTGGCGCTCGAAACAGCGCGGCGCGAAGGCCATGAAATTGCTGTGATAGCGATTGAGAACGAAGCGACGCCGGAACTGCAAAAGCTTGCGGCCACGTTTCACTGGGTCAACATCGGCCAGCTCGCCAAATTGATCGAAATTCTGAAACGCGAAAAAGTGACCGAAGTGATGATGACTGGCCAGGTGAAACACGTCAGCATCTTCTCCGGAATTACGCCGGACTGGCGGCTGCTGAAGTTGCTCGCATCTTTGAAAGAGAAGAACACCGCGTCACTCATCGGCGGAGTGCAACGCGTGCTGAAAGAGGAAGGCATCGAGCTGGTTGACTCGACGAGGCTGCTGAAGCCGTTGCTTGCGCCGGAAGGATCGATAACGAAACGCAAACCGAGCAAGGACGAGGAAGCAGACATTCGGTACGGCCGGCGAATCGCGTCGGTGCTGGCCTCCGCAGATATAGGGCAGAGCGTAGCAATCAGTGAGAAGGCATGCGTGGCGGCTGAGGCGATGGAAGGAACTGATGCCATGCTGCGGCGAGCGGCTTCGCTCACGAATGGAAAGCCGCTGCGCTTGATAAAAGCCTCCCGCGGGCGAGCTCATTTGCTATTCGATGTACCCGTAGCGGGATTGACAACCATCGAGACCATGGTCGAGACGGGAACGACGGTTCTAGCTGTAGATGCCGGGCGGACTCTGCTGCTGGATCGCGACGCGATGATCCGGCGAGCGGATGAAGCCCAGATCGCGATCGCCGGGTATGCCGCGGAAGAGAAATCGCAATGAACTCAAAGATCCGGGTAGCGGTGATTGGCGCCGGCGCTTTTGGCCGCAACCACGTGCGGGTGCTGAGCCAGATGCGCGAAGCGGAACTCGTCGCGGTGGTGGATCTTGATGCCGAAAAAGCGGGAAAGCTGGCAGCCGAGTATGGCACTTGCGCCGTTACTACCATTGACGAACTGCCCGGGCCCATCGATGCGGCGATTGTGGCTACCCCGACAGTTACACATGAGACGGTGGCGGAGGGGCTGCTCGGCTCGGGTGTCGATGTGCTGGTGGAAAAACCGATCGCGGATTCGGCGGGGGCAGGCGAGCGGCTTACGCGGCTGGCCGAAGAAAATGGACAGATTCTGCAGGTTGGCCATTTGGAACGGTTCAATCCGGCGGTTGTGAAATTGGAGAGCGAGTGCAGAATCCCCCTCTTTTTCGAAGTACACCGGCTGAGCGTGTTCACGCCGCGAAGTCTCGATGTTGACGTGGTCCTGGATCTCATGATCCACGATCTCGATATCGTGCTGAACTTGACAGGAGAAATGCCAAAGGAGATTCGGGCAGCGGGAATTTCAGTGCTTTCGCAAAAGGTGGACATCGCTAACGTGCGCCTCGCATTCGCCAGCGGCTGCGTGGCCAATCTCACGGCAAGCCGCGTCTCTACCGAACAAGTGCGGAAACTGCGACTTTTTCAACCAGGCGAATACTTTTCCGTTGACTACAAGAGACAAGAAATAGCCAAAGCGCAGATTTCGGCAAATGAGCCCGATGGCTTCGTTTTTTCAAAGTTACCGGTGAGGCAAGCCGAGCCGCTGCAACTGGAGCTAGCCGCGTTCGTAAGAGCCGTCCGGCAGCGGTCGCGGCCCAAAGTGGACGGGCAGCAGGCCACGGATGTACTGCGCTTGGCCGAAGAAATTCTTGCTACGATCAAGGAACACGCGCACATAGTCTCTGAGACCATCCGGCGCCACGGCAAGCATTAGTGGAATCAGGTGTCTTACCCTCTTCAAGTGTCGAGCTGAATCTACTGCTCGATTGGCCCGACCGGCGCACGCGTCCGCAGTGGGCCATGGTCCTGGCTGGATCTCTCACGCTGCACCTGATGTTTTTGTTGATCGTAGTCACGATTCCGGGGCTCATTGGAGAGCGAAAACTGCCTACAGAACAAGCAGTGGTAATTCATCATATTCCGCTTTACCTGCCCCGAGATGTTATGACACAGCGTGAGCGGAATCGCGGGAAAATCACGAAACAAATCAATCTGGCGGATTTAGCGCCGTCGAGGGCCGCCCGGCCCAGTCCGGAACAGCAGCGGCCAAGCGTCAGGCGATTCGAGATCCCGAAGCAGGATGTACCTAAGGAAGTCGCGAAGAATATGCCGCCGCAGATTTTGCCGCATGCTCCCGCGGTTGAGCCCACGCAGAACACCGTGCCAACAGCAGGCTCGCCGGCGGGCTTGCCAATCGCGAAGCCTCCACCACCTAGCGCCGCGCCAAGTCCGTTTCAAGATATCGGCGACGATGCGCCTGCTAATGCACATCCCACCCTGGCTCCTCCGAAGGTGGCGCTCGACCAGGCGATGAAAGGGGCGGTACACGAGACAAACGGGCGCGAACTCAGCTTGAGCGATGACGTTCCGCAAAGCATCCGGCCGGGCAGTCCGGGCGCACTCGAGGGCCCTGCGCAACACGCCGCAGTGGAATTGCAGAGCGACCCAAGCGGAGCCGACTTCAAGGCGTACCTGCGAACAATTCTGACAATCGTGCGGGCAAACTGGCGAAAGGTCATTCCGGAGAGCGCGCGCATGGGGACGTTGCGGGGACGGACCGTAGTCGAGTTCATTATCGATAGAGACGGCAGCATACCGAAGCTGGTGACCGCGAACACCTCCGGATCGGAGCCACTCGATCGGGCAGCGGTTGCGGGACTCAGCATGTCGAATCCGCTGCCTCCGCTGCCCGCGGGCTACAAAGGGCTTGAAGTCCGGCTGGCATTCACGTTCGCGTATAACATGCCGACACAATGATGCAGGAGAGGCCAGAGCAGCCGCGCACTCTGATCGGGGTGAAGACGGCAACAATTCTCTATACGGTCTTGGGCGCGGCCGCGTTTGCCACGTTGCGCGGCAAAGCGCTAGTCGTGGCACTGATTATTGTGCTCGGCCTGGCGGCCAAGTCATATCTGCATTACTGGAAAGAGAAGCAGGATAAATAAACGCGTTTCAGGGTATTTGAATTATCCGGTATTACGAACCGAGTCCGACCTGATGAAGGATACGCCAGGGTTGTCCGGTCGACCAGTAATCCGACCTTGTGCCCGGAATTCAGCCCCAGGGGCACCGGTATTCCGTGTTTGAGGCCGAGTCGAGACGATAGGAAGGTCCTGGTTATCTTTTTCGGCGGAAGCTCAGGTCTTGGAAATCTGTGGTGCCGCTTAGAACCGATTCCTAGTTGATATTGTCAGTGAAGCGCGAATGTCGGCGCGATTGTTTTCGTAACAATCTTTGTAGCGACGGCGATAAATGCGAGGAGAGAGAATAGCTGCCAGCGCCGGTCAAGATCAGCGCAATCGCGATCAGAAATTGGGTGAGCGCATATTCGGCTCCGTCTTGATTGATGTCGAAGCCATGCGGAAGATGAACGAGGAAAATGGCGCCCAGCATGACTATCGCTACGCAGACTGCTCCAATGCGAGTGAAAAGGCCAATTAGAATCGCGAGGCCACCCACGACTTGCGCCAACCCCACCAAATAGGCGATCAGGACAGGGGCATGCATCAGGCCGGCGAACTTGTCAGGCCCTGGACCGCCGAAAGCGCCAAAGAGAATGGCACTCCCGTGATAGAGGAAAGCCAGACCGCTCGCGATTCGAATGAGGAGAAGAGCCGCATTGATTCGAGGCATAATCGACTAATTTGACATTGTATCGGCAGCGTTCCGGCCCGAGAGACTAATAATGCTTGCCCGTAATGTCTTGCCCGAGAATCCGCTCGGGTTTATGGTGAAAGATAGGAGTGCCCTAATGACCTACAAGCTGATTGTCAACGGACGGCAGGAGACGGTGAATGTCGAGCCGGACACGCCTCTACTGTGGGTTTTACGAGATGTGCTAAATCTACATGGAACCAAGTACGGCTGTGGCATCGGGCAGTGCGGAGCTTGCACCATACATCTCGGCGGTCGTGCGGCTCGGTCCTGTCAGCTTCCGGTGGCCACAGTGACAAAACCCATCACTACTATTGAAGGGCTATCAAAGAACGGTTTAGATCGATTGCAAGTGGCTTGGCGAGAAATAGACGTACCGCAATGCGGCTATTGTCAGGCAGGGCAGATTATGTCCGCCGCCGCTTTACTCGCCGAACATCCGAAGCCGACCGATGCGGAGATCGAAGCCGGGATGAGCGGTAATCTCTGCCGCTGCGGAACATACCTACGGATCAGGCAGGCTATACATAAAGCCGCTGGGCAGATAGCCGCTCCATCACACCCGGACCTTATAGTGGCAGATCTGGCCGGCGAAGAATTTAGTTCGGCTAGTGCTGGAGAGGGAGGTTTCTGATCATGCGAGTCTCTCGGCGTTCATTTCTGCAAGCCAGCGCACTTTCGGGCGGAGCCATGGTGCTCGGCCTTTACGTCACGGAGCCGCAAAAAGCCTCGGGACAAAAGCCGCAGGGGCCACCCCCATTCGACGCGAAGGCATTTATCAAGATCGCGCCGGATGGAACAGTAACGCTGCTTTCTAGAAACCCGGAGATCGGCCAGGGAGTGAAGAACATGTTGCCCATGCTGATCGCGGAGGAACTGGAAGTCGATTGGAAGACGATCAAGGTCGAACAAGCGGATTTCGCCGCGGAGTATGGATTGCAGAGTACCGGCGGTAGTCGCGCCGCTTCGAATAACTGGATTCCCATGCGTCAGGTGGGCGCGGCGGGTCGCGAGATGCTCATCGCGGCTGCGGCAAAGAAATGGGGAGTACCCGCATCCGAGTGTTTTGCTTCGAATGGACGGGTTTATCATCGTCCGACCGACCGCTCGTTCGGATATGGACAATTGTCAGCGGACGCTGCCAATCTACCAGTACCGGATTTAAAGACACTGAAACTTAAGGATGCGAGCTCGTTCAAGATCATCGGGCAGTGGACTCCGGGAGTGGACGTCCCCGATATCGTGGCCGGCAAGCCCATTTACGCCATCGATCTCACCATGCCCGGGATGCTCTTTGCCGTCTACCAAAAGTGTCCGGTGTTCGGCGGAAAAGTCGTTAAAGCGAATGTCGATGAAATCAAGAAGCTGCCGGGCGTGAAAGATGCCTTCGTAGTCGATGGCACAGTAAAAGTTACTCCGCTCACGCCGGGCGAACCGGGACTCGAACCAGGAGTCGCCATCGTCGCTGAAACGTGGTGGGCTGCACAATCGGCTCGCAAGAAACTGAATGTGCAGTGGGATGAAGGGCCGGGCGCTCAACAGAGCAGTGAGCAGTTTGCGCAGCGGGCACAGGAGCTTTCGAGCCAGCCGGCACAGCGCATATTGAAGAATGACGGTGACTTGGAGGCGGCGTATAGCGCGGCTGCGAAGGTCATTGAGGCCAATTACTCGTATCCGTTTATCTCGCATGCGCCACTGGAACCGCGAAACTGCACGGCTCATTATAAGGACGGCAAGCTCGAGATCTGGTCCAATACACAGCAGCCTGGACGGGGCAGCGGATTGGTTTCGAAAGTACTCGGGATACCTGAGAGCGATATCAAGATCCACCTTCTGCGAGCCGGCGGATCGTTCGGACGCGGTCTGACAAACGACTACATGGTGGAAGCAGCATATATCGCGAGAAAGGCGGGCGTGCCGGTAAAGTTACTATGGTCGCGCGAGGACGATATGACGCACGACTACTATCGTCCTGGCGGTTTTCACTTTCTGAAGGGAGCAGTGGATTCTTCCGGGAAAGTGGTCGCATGGCGCAATCACTTTGTGAGTTACGGAGAGGGCGATCAATTTGCGCCGGCGGCCGCGATTTCCCCAACCGAGTTTCCCTCCGGGTTTGTTCAGAATTTCTTGATCTGTTCTTCGGTGATGCCGCTCGAGTTGAAGACCGGTGCACTGAGAGCCCCAGGAGCTAATTCGCAAGCGTTCGTATTCCAATCGTTCATCGACGAGTTGGCACACGCCGCGGGCAAAGATCCGATCGAGTTTCGGCGGGAATTGCTGGGCGGGGCCGGCAAAGAGAAAGTGGCGGCGGCGGCGAAGCCTAAAGTGGAAAACGAACCCGCTTCAACGAAACAGGGCGCAAGACAACAATCCTACGACGTGGCGCGCATGCGTGGCGTACTGGACCTCGCGGCGGAGAAATCGGGTTGGGGAAAACGCAAGCTGCCGAAGGGAACGGCGATGGGTGTCGCGTTCCACTACAGCTTCCAGGGCTATTTCGCTCACGTGGCGGAAGTTACGGTGGGTGCGAACAACACGCTCAAAGTGAATAAAGTTTGGGCGTGCGGCGATGTAGGCAGCCAGATCGTCAATCCGAGCGGCGCGGAAGCTCAGGTGCAGGGGGCCATCATCGATGGTATGAGCGAGCTGATGAGCCAGGAGATCACGCTGCAGCAGGGCAAAGTGGTTCAAACCAACTACGACAAGCATCAATTGCTGCGCGCCAGGTATGCTCCGCAAATCGAAGTGCACTTCCTGAAGAGCGATCACGAGCCGACGGGCCTCGGAGAGCCCGCACTACCGCCACTGCTTCCCGCCGTCTGCAATGCGATTTTCGCTGCAACTGGACAACGTATACGAGAGCTGCCTCTGGCAAAGATCGGTTACAGCTGGGCATAAGAAAGCACTTCACTCAGCCGTACTTAATCAATTCCAGAGCGGCGGAGTTCATGCAATAGCGCAATCCCGCTGGTGGAGGACCATCATCGAAGACGTGTCCCAAGTGTGCGTCGCATTTCTGGCACGCAATTGCCGTCCGAATCGAACTGAGACTCCTGTCAATCTGTCTGTACACATTCTCCTCGGCGATGGGCGCGGAAAAACTGGGCCAGCCGGTGCCGGAATCGAACTTATCGTGGGAACGGAACAGCGCATTCCCACAGCAAACGCAGCGGTAGATTCCCGGTGAATCAACGTTCCAGTAGCGTCCGGTAAATGGAGGTTCCGTTACTCCGCGCCTCGTCACCTCGTACTCATCAGAGGGCAATTCGCGCCGCCATTCAGCATATGACTTCACTATCTTCCTGATCATTACTCCAGCTTCGGGTTTGCCTTCTGACGAAAAAAGAATGAGTCTCACGGCCGGGCCATTGCCACCGGCTGCGGGGTCAGGCAATCGACGGCGTGGCCTTGTGAATAGCGCGCCCCATCCGGCCAACGCCACAGGCATGATGAGCCACACCCGGCGAGGAATGCCGTCGCCTGGCTCGTGTTTCGGATGTCATCAATGCCAACATACTCTCTTTCAGCATGCCGCAAGTAAAGCCAGATCAAAAAAGTGCCCGGTAAGATTGCTGCATGCAAGCCGCCATTGATAGAATCTGCGCGCTGAGCGCTAGTACTCGTACGAGTAACGCAAAGCGAGTACGATTTTCATTGATAGTGGCGTTGCTATTGGCTGCGTTGCTCTGGCGGACGACATGGCCGAGCCTGCGGCCCGGACTGATCATTCTGCTGATCGGATATTTCGGTACAGCGATGCTATTCCTTTATCGGAACGCCAAGCTAACGGCGGAGACTCGCAGAATGCGGGCGCGGGGCGCAGAGAAGGAAGAAATCCTTGGGTGGTTCGAGAGGCAAGACAAGTTTGCCATGTGGTCGACAAGGCTCGAGAGTGGCCTACGAATGGCGGGTTTTTTGGTTCTGGGATATGGATTCTGGCTCGCAACGCGCAGCGGCGTGATCGCGCTGCTGTTGGGAATCGGCTACCCGGCTCTTACTTATTTCGGAATGGAGCGCCGAAACAATCAGCGGGCCCGGCAAGTTTTGAAAACGGAAAAAGAGGCGATGTCGAGAATACTTGGTCAATAACGCCAGCTTTTCAGGTCGGCACCCGGCGGCGCGGTCTTTTTCATCCGTTCCAGCATCTTCGGCAGATACATGGTGTTGTAGTGCAGGCGCGAAAGATAATTGGGCAGCTCGGGATCGCCATTCCAGCAGTGTTCCGCGCGATCTCCGTACTTTACTTCTCCCCCATATGGAGGATTTCTGGCGTTCTTGAGGACATCTTCGATGTAGTACACTGCATCATTCAGAAAATAGGTATCGGCACTACCGACATAAATGTGAATTTTGCCTTCCAGCTTAGGCCCCAGAGCTGGCCAGTCGCGCTCGAGTATGTGGCTCAGATCATAGTGCTCGCGCCAGTATTGCGCTACAGCGTGGTCGATCGCCCCAGTTTCTTTGTTAAATGTTCTCTCGGGATAACCGTCGGCACCAACGGGCGAGAAAACAGCTTGCCAGATGTCGTACTGCTCACCTGAACGTCCTTTATCGCCAAGCGCAAGCTCGTAGTGGTTTAAGTCCCGCTGGGTAGCCGTCACATGACCCAGGTAATCGCGCATGCCCGGCTGCTCTACCGCCTTGTGAGCGCCCTCGATGACATAGGCGTTCTTGTCTTTGTATAGGTTGATCGTGGTGAAGGCGCGAAAGTCGACTGGATCGGGGCACGCGGCAAACGTGCCGTTGTAGTGATCGGGATAAAACATCTGTACGGCCAGAGCCTCCCAGCCGCCAGTGGAACCGCCGTAGAGGAAACGCGCCCAACCTTGACCGATGCCGCGAAATTTCTTTTCAATGTAGGGAATCAGCTCAGTTTCTATCGCATCGCCATAGGGACCGAGATTAGCGGAGTTCACGGCATATGAGTCGTCGTAATACGGGTTGGCGTGTTGTATCTCAACAACGAGAAAACGAGGGAAATGAGGCGCAGTCCACTGCTTATAGAACTTATAGGCCTCTTGCTGCTCGATGCGATTATAGCCGGCGATGTGGAAGCGCTCGCTGTAATCCGGCTTTAAATTCGGATCGGGCGGCTCGGTTCGAAATCCATCGAAATCAGGCGGGAAATGGCCGTGATTGATCGCCAACGGAAAGTGCGCTTCGGGGTGCTCATCGAAACCTTCCGGTACGAGGACGTTCGCGCCGAGATACATGGGCCGACCCCAGAACTTCGACAGCAATTGCGACTGAATTCGGACGTGCCGGATGTATTTGGTGTCTTTGGGACCGGGAATGGGCGGGATCTCCTGCTCGAGCGAAAGAGCGAAGGTCTCGCGCGGCGCCTTCGTTCAAGGCGATCTTTCGCGTTTTGCTATATAGGTTTCCCGGAGCGATGTTCCAATGCTGCCCTTCCCCGCGGTCCATCGGGAGTTTCACGGTTTTTCCATCCGAGCGATAAAAGGTTTCGTAGCGGTGCAGAACAGCCTGAACGAAGTATTCGCCTGGCTTGAGATCGCTGAGATGGTGGATGGGATAGCCGAAAGCCGAATCGTCGACGATCGCAGCGTCCGCCGGTTGCAGCGCGTCGACGTTAATGCCGAAAACAATCTGCGTTGCCGGCGTGTCGTTGATCTGCATGCGGGGCTCCGCCGAAGGGTCGGTGGAAAGAATCAGCAGTAAGCGGCCGTCAAGCGGGTGGGCGCTCCGCTGTTTTGGGAAACTGATGCTGAACCGCGGAGCTGGAGCCGCTGAAGCAGCCAAAACGAGCATATTCAGAAGAATACCGATCCAGTGAAGACGGCGCATTCCGTCTAGTGTAGTCTCACTTTCGCGGACCAAAGGGTTAAGCGGCTCAAATCCACCATCCACGGTGCAAGGCGGCCATGCGCCTGCTCGGTAAGCCACTGAGAATATGGGCCCAACTGTGGCATGAAACGTGCATTGGATCGGTGCGTCGAGGGATATAGCAGCATTATGAAAACCAAATACTTTCCAGGAGCTCGAACCATCGTGCGAACAGCGCTAACCGGCCTGTTAGCCGCTTCGACGGTAGTGTTTGCTCAGGACCAATCAGCTCCTGCTCCAGCCACAACCGCTGACGCACCGCAGCAGCAGAGCGCCAACCCGGATGGCGGCTGGAAGCGCGTCGGAGATCAATCGCAGGTGTATAGCCCGAATACGGCTGCCAATACAAATCAGGATCCTAATCAGGGCCCTCCGGCGGCTTACCCGCCTGCGGGTTACCCTCCGGCCGGCTATCCTCCCGCAAATAACGGTCAGAATGGATATCCGAACCAGAACAATCAGCCGCAAAATTATCCACCGCCTCCGCCCGTTCCAGCGCAGCTTACGATGCCCGCTGGGACTTATCTGACGGTGCGAGTGAACCAAATGCTCTCTTCCGACAAGAATCAGCCAGGGGATGCGTTTACAGCGTCCCTGATGCAACCAGTAGTCGTTAACGGCGTAGTAGTCGCAGAGCCCGGACAGACGCTAGGGGGCCGCGTCGTAACAGCGGAAAAGCATCATTACGATAAACCGGCGCGGCTGGGCTTGGCCCTGACGAATCTCACGTTGGTTGACGGGCAGCAGATTCCGGTGAACACGCAATTCATCAGCCGGCAGGGTGGGACAACTCCGGGTGGTGCGGAGGCTGGGACCGTTGCGGCTACAACAGGAGTGGGCGCTATCATCGGCGCTGCCGCCGGTTGGGGAACTGGCGCTGCAATTGGCGCTGGCGCCGGTGCGGCGGCGGGTCTTATCGGAGTGCTCGTGACGCACAATCATGCAAGCGTGGTTTATCCGGAACAGGTGCTCACCTTCAAAACGGAGGCGCCCGTGACGATCTCTACGGTGAACAGCTCACAAGCCTTCCGTTATGTACAGCCGAACGAATACGATCGTCCCAGTTACAGCAATTATGGCGGTGGCGGTATGTATGAGAGCGCCGCGCCGCCTCCGCCGGCATACAACACATATTATGCGTACGGCTATGGTTATCCGTACTACGGTGCATGGGGTTGGGGTTATCCCTATTACTGGGGGCCTAGTTTCGGGTTTTACGGCGGCTACGGGTGGGGCGGCAGATGGTATCCACGCGGCGGGTATTATGGCGGGCGCGGTTACGTTGGCAGCGGGTTCCGTGGTGGCGCAGTGGGTGGATTCCGCGGTGGCGCAGGCGGCCATGGCGGCGGACGCCGCTAAGTAAGTCGATTCAATTCTGAAATTCCAACCAATTCAGCTAAGCCCGGCAGCGAGCCCTCGCGCCGGGCTTAGCTGTCCATTCGCATCTTCTCCTTTCTCCTGCCTTTTAGCTAACCGCATAACAATCCGTTAGTCTAAAAGACCAGCCGGATGGAATGGACCGATCAAGCGGCCGCCGACGCAGTGCGGAAAGGCAATCAGCTTGCCTTTCGTGTCCTGGTCGAGCGTCACAGCCGGTCCATCTTTCGCCTGGCCTATCGTATGTGTGGTAACGAACAAGACGCGGAGGACGTGGTGCAGGAAACGTTTCTTCGCGCCTATAAACAAATCGATCGATTCGATGGCCGTTCAGCCTTCTCTACCTGGCTGTATCGCATCTGCGCGAACTGCTCGCTCGATCTGCTCCGTTCGCGCAAGAGCCGCAAAGAGGTGAATATCAAGGATCGGGGCGAGCAATCAACCGATTGGCTGGAAGCCGTGGCTACACCGCAACCTGGGCCCGAGCGCCTCACGCAAAGCCGGCAGCTGGCGAAGCTGCTCGAACCCGCTCTGAATCAATTGAGCGAGATGGAGCGTGCCGCCTTTGTTCTACGGCACTACGAAGGCTGCGACATTGAAGAGATCGCGCGGACCCTCGGCGTACAGGCAAATGCGGCCAAACACAGCGTATTCCGTGCCGTCCAAAAGCTGCGCCGGGCTTTGGAGCCAGCTTGGGAGGCCGCGCGATGAATCACCTGGCAGACGAACAACTGCTGGATGTGTTTTACGGAGATGCCAATACGGGGGCCAGAGAGCATCTAGAGAATTGCACGGAATGCCGCACGCGCTTTCGCCAGATCGAGACAACGCTCGAGAGCTTACGTGAATATCCGGTTCCGGAGCGGACGGATTCCTATGGAGCAGAAGTTTGGTCGCGCATTGCTCCTCAAATGCAGACTGCCCGATCAATACGCAAATGGTTTTGGGCTTGGACCGTGGCTCCGGCTTTGGCGGCGGTGCTCGCGATCACCTTCTTTGCGGGGGTTTGGACGGAGCGGCAGCGCGCGTCCGTGTCTGACAAGTCGCGAGAACGGGTACTTCTAATGGCCATGAGCGATCACCTGGAGCGATCTCAGATCGTATTGACTGAACTTGTTCATGCAAGCTCAGGAACCCTGGATCTCAGTGACGAGAGGGAACGCGCACGGAATCTGCTCGAGGAAAACCGGCTGCTTCGGCAGACCGCTATGCATTTGGGCGACAGGAGAGACGCTGCGCTGCTCGACGATCTGGAACGGGTGTTACTCGACTTAGCGAATGGCTCGCCTGAGGCAAATGCCGAGGATTTGAAAATGCTCCAGCAGCGCGTTGAGAATGACGGGCTGCTGTGGAAAGTACGTATCACGAGCGCGAATGCTCGCGAAGAAGGACAGAAGTTATGATTCGCAACATGATTCTGCTGACGGCGCTTGCGGCCGCGGCACAGGCACAAAATTGGCAGGCGATTCCCGCCTTTAGCTTCGAATCGCAGCAGACGACAGCTCGCGACGATGCCGAGTACCAGAAGGGATTGAGCGAGCTTGACGCGCGTCAATGGGAACAGGCCGTTTCTTCTTTTGACGCGGCGGCTGCGCGCTCTAAATCCAATGCCGATGCGGCGCTGTATTGGAAGGCGTACGCGCAGAATCGAGCGGGCCAGCGCGAAGCGGCGCTGCTCACAATCGCCCAGTTGCGCGAGAAATATCCCGCGAGCCGCTGGCTCAAGGATGCGCGCGCCCTCGATCTCGAAATACGGGCACAGACCGGGTCGCCAGTCAGTCCTAGCGCCGAATCCGACGACGATCTAAAGCTGATGGCGGTAAACAGCCTGATGCGCTCCGACCCGTCCGCTGCATTCCCGGTAGTCGAAAAGGTCCTGTTGAGCGACAACTCGGAGCGGGTGAAAGAGCAGGCCCTTTTTGTTCTCACGCAAAGTTCGTCACCGCAAGCCAGTAAACTTCTGGCGAACATCGCGACTGGAAAAGCAAATCCAGACCTGCAAGTCAAGGCGATCCGCCTGATGGGAATGATGGGTAACGATGATGCCCGCAAGCAACTGGCGTCGCTTTACACACTGTCTTCAAATGAGCAGGTCAAGCGGGCGATTTTGCAGAGCTATATGCAATCGGGATCGCGCGACCAGTTGCTGCATGTGGCACAAACCGAACTAAATCCGGACCTGCGGCGCGATGCCATCCGCCAGCTTGCGCTTACTGGGGGCGAAGAGCAGTTATGGCAACTCTATCAATCCGATAAGTCGCCGGAGGACAAGAAAGCTATTCTGCAATCCATGTTCCTGAGCGGGAATACTTCGCGGCTGGTGCAGGTCGCCCGGACAGACAGTGATCCGGAGTTGCGCGCGGCGGCCATCAAGTCGCTCGGATTGATGGGCAACAAGGTCCAGGGCGACACGATGGTTTCTCTCTTCGAAAACGACAAGGATGTTCAGGTGCGGAAAGCCGTTCTCAATTCGCTGTTCCTGCAGCAGAACGGGAAGGCACTCGTCGATCTCGCCCGGCGCGAGAAAGATCCGGAGATGAAAAGGGAGATCGTTTCGAAGATGGCAATGATTCACTCCAAGGAAGTGACGGATTACATGATGGAGCTGCTTAAATGAAATCGCTCATACTGCTAGTTGCCGCGACTGGTTTACTGGCGCAGACTGCGCAACAGCCCAGCGTTTCCAACGCAAAGTTCGAAACGAGGGCATTTTCAGGAGACTTGAGCTCCGCTTTTCGAGTAAGCGACGGCCCTACATGGTTCGGCTACGCGGTTCAGACAATGCGCAGCGACCGCAATAGTTGCTGCTTCGACGACGGACGGCAAAGCGGCTGTGCGCTCGAAGGCGGTGAATATCATTACAGCCGGGCGCGCCTGACGGCTCCCGTGCAGCTCGAAGGGACCAATACGATTGCCGTGCTGTTCCGTGTCGAGAACAATCAGGTGGAAAAGATCAGGCTCTTTTCCCTAAGCTGTCCGCTGGACGCAGGCGGCCGCCGGTTCGTGTGGCTGACCGGAGTCCCTGCCGAGGCAAGTCTCAGCTATTTAGGATACCTGGCAAAGAACGACGGGGCCAGCGAAGTGCAGGATGGAGCGGTTTTTGCGATTTCGCAGCACGACACGCCTAGAGCCGACGATCTCCTGCAGCAACTGACGCGTTCCACGGAGCCCGTCCAGGTGCGAGAAAAGGTTGCTTTCTGGTTGGGAGCCAGCCGGGGCGAGCGCGGCGTCCAAATTCTCAAGAACATCGTTGCGCACGACCAGAGCGAACAGGTACGAGACAAGGCGGTCTTCGCTCTCTCGATCAGCAAACAGCCCGATGCAACAGAGACGTTGATCGAGATCGCCAAGCGGGACCCATCGCCACATGTTCGCAGTCAAGCCTTGTTCTGGCTGGGCCAAAAGGCAGGCACAACGGCGGCAGCGGCCATTCAAAATGCGATCGAGAACGACCCCGATACTGAGGTGAAGAAAAAGGCCGTCTTTGCCATGTCGCAGTTGCCGAAAGACGAGGCTATCCCCAAATTGATCGAGATCGCCCGCACGCAACGTGATCCGGCGGTGCGCAAGCAGGCATTCTTCTGGCTTGGCCAATCCAATGATCCCCGGGCTCTGGCGTTCTTCGAGCAGGTACTGACGAAATAATTAGCCTGCCCAAAACAAGGGTGCCTGGTCGACAGAGATATATATGAAACCGTAGCCCCAGGCGTTGACATCCTATCGGCGAGGAGAACACATGATGAATTCAGAAATGATCACGGAACCGCGTTCGATGGCTCGCGAGGAGCATCGCGAAGGGCCGGTGGCACGCAGTATTGAACAACAAACGGCAAAGTTGCCTTCAGATACCTTCTTATGGGCGGCGCTCGGCTCTATCGGCGTTTCGCTATTTTTTCAGATGACCGGCGACGAGCGGAAGGCAAATTTTGTGGGTCATTGGGCCCCCACATTTCTTTTGCTCGGTTTGTACAACAAGCTAGTAAAACTTCATGGATCCGACGGCGCCTAGGTAAACGGCGTGAATCTTCACGTACTAAAATCAAAGTCCGGATTACGCCCCGGAGAGCCGAATTCGAAGGGGCGTGTTCAGACCCTTCTCAAGATACTCTCGAGACCATTCATCGACTCAACGCTCGAAGCGTATAAATTCTGGCGCGGGTCCTTATAGCGCGTTTCAACAGACAACGTTCCCGAATACTTCATCCGCTTCAATGCCTTGAACTGGCCGGCGAAGTCGATCTTCCCTGCCCCAATCGGCTTCCATTCGTTGCCAGCCGCATCCTTCAAATGAATGTGACTGATTCGGCTATGATCGAGCTGATTCCACGTTTTGGGAAATGGCTGCTCACCCATCTCGTAAGCGTTGCATGGATCCCAATTGTGCATCAATCGCCTGTCAGGAATCGTCTTGAACAGTCTGGCAGTTTCCGTGCCCGTGCCGGTGTTGCAGTCGTATTCGTTCTCAACCAGCAGAGTTACGTCTTTGTGCCTGGCGATCTCAAGCGCCTTTTGCAGTTGCTCTACAATCCGGTCGAATATAACCGCCGGGTCCGCTACACGCCTGAAGGTGAAGATACGTACCCGGTCCGCGCCAAGGATGTGCGCGGCGTCCGCCGCCCGCTTTAGGTCATCCATCTGCCGACCGAAGCCACTCTGTTCTGGATTGACGTACGCGGGGCGCGCTCCCACCGGCGCGGTGCCGGGCAACGCGATCTTATAAACAGCCGTATCGAGAACCGACAACTTTACGCCGGCGTCATCCAGTTGTCGCTTTACTTGCTTCAGTTGATCCGGCGTCGCGGTGTCATAGACGTACCGGTTCTTACCGTCGAGCTTCAACTCGCGGATTTCGGCCCAACGAAGTTTATACCTCTGGTAAAAGCTGCTGAGCACGTGGCTTAGATCCAAATCGACCTGGTCAGTAATGATCCCGAGATTCCAAGGGTAGTCGAAACTCTCGGCGAAACCATGGAGCGCCGGCAGGCCCAAAATCGCAGCGGCCCCCAGTCGATTGAAATTTCTTCGATTCATGTGTCGATCTTTAACAAAGCTTACGGAGAAATATGGTTCGACTCCTATTAAGGCTATTGCGCGTTCACTCGCCATAAGTCGGCGCCCGAGACTTTGACTAGCCGGGCTTTTCCATCTACCAAATGCAGAAATTCTACTGTCTCCGGACCGTTCGGATCGCTTCCGATCCGGAAAAGGTTGTCGCCCAGGGGCTCCAGAGGTGTCGCTCCATCGAGCCACAACTTACCCTTGGCGGCTACTACACGCAAAGAACCTACCCATGGGCTTTCTCCGCGATAGTAGCCAAGGTAGGGGTCAAGTTCGGGTGCCATCGGAAACTCTCTTGGCCCGGAGAACCGGGAATTCGTGTACCAATCCGCTCCATGCATGACTTCTACGATGGCGGCGTTTTTCTTTTGCTCCTCGGTGGCTCCCTTTGGCGGGGCGGCGCGCCCGAACACGAAAGGAAAGCGCGCCAGTTCCGGGTCTATCGCCACAAATACGCCGTCGCCGGAGCGCTCGAGATTACTCGAAAGCTGCCCAATCGTGACGCTCAGTTTGTCTTCCGACGCCAGGACCTCTGCGGTCTTGCCGCTGGGCGACGTGTAGACTCCGGCGTACTTGCCTGCGTCTTTTATAATCCGCGGATCGTCGACCTTAGGCGGGGCGGGGAGAGGTTTTCCTTCTCGCTGGCACTGCATAACCTCGATCGCAAACTCTGTCACAGGGTTCGGACGATATCCTTGCATCGCATTTATCGAAGCAAAAGCCGCGACCTGCCCATCGAGATCGACATGCATGGCTGACGCAAAAGAAACCATGCCGCCGGTATGACGCAAGATTTTGTGCCCGTTCAACCGATCCACAGCAATGCCATAGCCATAAAAAGCGGACGAGCTGAATTCTTCTGCCTTAATGTAAGGCTTCGAGAAGAGCACGAAACTCTCTTCCGAGAGTATGCGGCTGCGCGGGCTTGCGCCACGCAGCAAGAGCATCTGCATATATTTCGCCATATCGGCCGGAGTGGACGAGATACAGCCGGCGGAATTGCTGAATACCAGATTGGGTGCCGGGGCAAGTCTGCCCTGACGGGCGAACGTCAGGTCATCGAAAAGCGGCACGTAGCTTTTCGCTCTGCGGTTCAGCGTTCGATTGGTAATGGCGGCCGTAGTGGACGCCATCCCAAGCGGCTCGAGGATCCTGGCAGTTATCGCGTCTGCGAATTCCCGCCCATCCAGCTTCTCGATCAAATAGCCGAGGGCGTCGAATCCCGCGTTGCAGTAGTGGAAGCGCTCTCCCGGCTGAGAAGCCTGCGCCAGGCGAGTTCGCGGATCAGTGAGAAAAAGAGCTAGCGTGTCGGGCAGACCCGACGTGTGCGTCAGTAGGTGATGGATCGTAATCGGACCGTAATTCGCATCAATGGGTAACCACGGAAGATAATCCAAGATCGGTCGATGAAGGTCTAGTTTTCCCTGTTCAGCCAGTTGCAATATCACGATCGCCACGAAAGACTTAGTGATGGAACCAATTTCGAACAGCTGATCGGGCGTGACGGGTAGCTGAGTAGCGAGATTGGAATAGCCGAAACCTGCCGTACGGAGAACGCCGTGCTGGTTTGCGAGACCGAGCGTGAGCCCGGGAGCATTCATCGCGTGCATATAGTCGCGGATGAAGTTATCCAACACCCGAAGCTCGCCGCTGTCCGCTTGAGCCCGGGACTCTCCGCGGATTATAGGCGCGAGTGCGGCACCGGCGCGCACCGTGCCCAGAAGGAAGGCGCGTCGCTGCAAGTAATGCCCCGTCATGGCATTGATCAAGCTAGCACAGTACGGAAACTACAAAGCGACTTCAGGGAAGCGAAGCCGCGCGGCCCACCATGCGATCATTTCCGCTAAAATGTATTCAGGTGCATCGATTCGTACTTCACAATCGTGAGATCCGAAATGCCGGCGAGAAGCTGATTGCTCCAGGCCAGATAGGATTTCTGAATGGATGGGGCGTTTTCAGTACTCTGCGGGTGCTGGATGGAGTCCTCTTCGCCTTTGAGCGCCACTATGCGCGTCTGCGCCGGGATGCGGATCTCCTGCACGTTCCTTTCCCCCTTGCAGCGGACGATCTCCAGGGCATCCTGCTCTCGCTAGTTGAGGCAAACCAAGCTTTTGATTCCGTCCTCAGGCTGGCGTTTGTGCGGAATAAGGGGGGCCTGTTTGAGGGCCCCAATGTAGATATTGAATATGATTTAGTAGCATTCACGGCCGATCCGAACAAATGGGGGAACAGCGCTAAACTCACTTCCGTGCCAAACGCTCGTTTCGGCGCCTCGCCCTTTGCGGGAACGAAAACGACGTCCTGGGTGCAGAACCTAACGTGGTACGAAGAAGCGCGGCAGCGAGGCTTCGACGAAGCTCTATTGTTCAACGAGCACGGACAGGTCAGCGAGTGTACATCTGCTAATATCTTCACTGTAGTAGGGACTCATGTATACACCCCACCGCGTCTTACTTCAGGATGTTTGCCTGGAGTAACTCGGGGCATATTGCTAGAGAGTGTTTGCGTGAACGGTGTGACCGTGGAGGAACGGGAATTAGATCGCGACCAGTTAGAGGCGAGCGACTGCGTGTTTATTACTTCCAGTACCCGAGACTTGCTCCCTGTAATTGCGCTCGATGGCCACTCTCTACGGAAGGAGCACGCAGTTTTCGATCGTCTTCGAAATGCGTTCCTGGAATACCGCGCCGGCTACGTGGAAAGCGCGGCCGCGTGCAAACACCTGGTCAATTCGTAATCTATGATGCATCCTGAGTTTTCCTGTACTGCTTGTGGCAGCACTAATCTGCGTCGGTCGCAACGCACGTCCACATTGGACCTACCGAAAATGGCATTGGGTGTCTACCCGTTTCGTTGTCTGGATTGCAGAGAACGTTTCTGGATCAATGTCTGGCGCTTCTCGAAAAGCCACATCATTTGTCCGGGATGTCTAGTGAGGGATGTTGTACCCATTAGCAGTAGACAAATGCGCGTGGGGCTTTGGAGGAAGATCTTGCTCACCATGGGTGGCCGTGGATACCGCTGCTCCGTATGCAAACACGCATTTATAAGCCTCAGGCGCCGGGGAAGATTGGAACATGGCACTTCCGGTACTGGGGAAAATGCGACCTCCGTGCAGTCTCGACCAGAAGTCGCTTCGGCAGCGCGAGCGGGTAAATAAATCTACAGTGTCACTTCCGAGTTGGCGATCGTTTTTTGTCTTGACAGAACTAATAGAGAGCCAACCTGTTCCCCGATTGTAGTCAGCATCTCCATATCGTCACCAGAGTGGACCCGCGCCTCCCTGTTCTGAACGTTAATAACGCCCACGACACCGCCTTGAGAAATGATGGGAACTGAGAGAAACGCTTCGAAGGTATCTTGTGGCAGGTCCTTGAAGGACTTAAATCTGGGATCGCTGTAGGCTTCTCGCGATATCGCCAGCAAGCGTCGTTCGCGTGCTACCCATCCTGTCAAACCTTCGCTGAATCGCAAGCGCACCTTGCCGATGTTTCTGTGTTCCCGATCACTGGTCGCATAGAGTACCAGTTCACGTTCTTCAATAAGATAGATGAGAGCGGAATCGCATTTGAGGAAGTCTCGCACGAGAGTCAAGATCTCCTGCAAGACGTCGTCGAGATTCATATCGCGCGTCATCAGACGGCTGACACGCTGAAACAAACGAAGTTGCTGCTCCACGCGCTCAAGACGCGCTTCGAGTTCCCGAGACTTCACCGTACCTATTATCCCAAAAGCCCGGGTGCCGCAGCAGCGCAGATGTAAACCGGATACGAAATGGATTTCAGGCTTACCCGACCGGGAAGTCGCGCCGCACTTCCTTCCTATGTCTTGTTTTACGAGGTTCTCAATATTCGTACAAGACGTGCTCCAGCCCTGTACCGTTCGAATGGTACCCCGTACGAAGTCGAATACGTAGCGATCTCGCGGAGTAGTACCATGAATGCAGCGAATCCCAGGAGACTGATTCTTAGATGTGGAGTAAGAGAAGAGAAGACGAGGTGCCCGCAAGACCGGAACAGCGGTCGCCGATTACGTCAGCAATGTCCTCGTCCCAAATGGAACCATCGAGAAAAGAAACGAATACTATGTCATCGCCAAACCGACCCTTCGAACATGAGCCCAGCGTCCGGGGCGGCGCTGCCGCGCTCGGCAAGAATGTTACCGTAAAAGGTCAAATTTTTGCTCGTGAAGACCTGACGATTGACGGTGAGGTGGAAGGAACGGTTGAGTGTCATGAACACCGCCTCACAATAGGTCCCAATGCGAGGGTGCAGGCAGGTCTCAAAGCCCGCGAGATTATCATCCAAGGTTCCATCCATGGAAACGTGGACGCTACGGACAAGATCGATATCAAAAAGGAAGCCAAGCTGGTGGGAGATATAAAGACCAGCCGGATAGTGATCGAGGACGGAGCCTATTTTAAGGGCAGCATAGACATCTCCAAACCGAATGTGGCCAAAGCTTCCCAAGCCGCACCAATCGGCGTGCCACCGCAGGCATCGCAGCAGGCTCCCTCTCAGCCAGTCCAAACCGTCATCAGCAGCGCCGGAGGTTCGAGTCGCTAGTTGCTTTTGAAGAGCCCAGGGGCGCGGACCGATCGAGATGAGGTTTAGCGGTACAAAGGGAATACTAGCTAAACCTCTTCGGGATGCTCAACTTCCCGTCACTCGCCATAGCAGCGGGTTTGAACAATTCTGCACTATGTTGCGGAATTCAGAAAATCTCTCGATTCTCGATATGTCGGGCGCCAGCCAGGCAAATGTGAGCTTCGTCACCGGTTATGGACATCGGATTTCTTCCGATGATGCGATTGGAACGATGCAGCAATGTTTCGGTGCAGATTTCTTCACAAATCAGCAAGCTGCAAGCAATGCTCATCGGTTTTTGGAACAAACCCTCACTTTCCCGGATAATACTTTCGATGGGGCTCTCGTCTGGGACACTCTGCAGTTCCTGGTATCCCCGCTGCTAGACGATACAGTGGCCAAGTTGCTGCGAGTGATGCAACCCGGAGCACTGATTCTGGGCTTTTTCAACGCCGACGAGAAGACAAACGCAGGCGCCGATTTACAGCTATCGTATTCAGGATTCGAAAACGTTACTGCAGACCGCGCGCGGCGCTCCGCAGCGCTGTCAATACTTCAACAATCGCATGTTGGAGAAGCTCTTCGAAAAAACGACCTCGTTGAAGTTTTTCCTTACCCGCGGCGCACAGCGAGAAGTCATCATTCGGCGCTGAGCCCTCTACAATAAGACTTTCAAGGAGCATTTCAGTTGGCACTGGAAGATGAGATTCTGCGCCAGCGCCATCAGCGAGTGGCGCAGATCCGGCAGCTCGGTTTTGAACCCTATGGGCATGCCTTTGATTTCACCCATCCGATATCTCGAATCCTGTGGGACTATGGCCAGACAACGGCCGAAGACCTCGCGGTTCGCATACACGTCCGAGTGGCAGGGCGCATCCTGACCATTCGCCGGATGGGCAAAGGCGCTGGTTTTCTTCATTTGCTGCAGGACGGCGAAAAACTGCAAGTCTACGTTCGCAAGGATGCGGTGGACGAGAAGAGCTTCAGCCTGTATGAACTGCTCGATGGCGGCGATATCATCGGCGTCAGCGGTTATCTGTTCCGTACGAAGACGGGCGAGCTGACGATACACGCCGAAGAACTTTTCTTTCTCTCGAAGATCATGTTGGCGTTGCCAGAGAAATGGCATGGTCTGGAAGATATCGAGATCCGCTACCGGCAACGCTATCTCGATCTCATCGCCAATCCGGAACTTCGCAGGACGTTTGTAACGAGATCGAAGATCATCGCGTCCCTGCGGCGGCAGCTGGATGCCCACGGCTTTCTGGAAGTCGAAACGCCCATGATGCAGCCGCTATATGGCGGTGCCGCCGCCCGCCCCTTTACGACGCACCACAACACGCTCGATATCGATCTCTATCTTCGTATCGCCCCTGAGCTCTACCTAAAGCGCCTGGTCGTCGGAGGCTTCGACCGCGTCTATGAGATCAATCGTAACTTTCGCAATGAAGGCATCTCGACGCAACACAATCCCGAATTCACCATGCTCGAGTTCTACCAGGCCTACACCGACTATCGCGGCATGATGGCACTCACGAAGGAACTTATGCCACAGGTCGCGATTGATGCCACTGGATCCGAAAAGGTCGCCTATAACGAACGTACGCTCGATTTCGGCAGTATCCGGCAATTTTCCATGCGAGAAGCCATCGTGGAGCTCTGGCCGCAGAGTGAAAGACCCACCATCGAACAGGTTGGCGATCCCGAATGGCTGCAGAGTCACTCGCAGGAGCACTCGCCCGGAGCCGCCCTGGTCGACATCTTCGAACGCCGCATCGAAGAGCAACTCGTCGATCCAACCATCGTCTACGATTTCCCGGTCGAGGTTTCTCCCCTGTCAAAAAATAAACGCGAGGAACCGGCCTTCGTCGAGCGCTTCGAACTCTATGCGGCAGGCATGGAAATCGCTAACGCCTTCACCGAATTGAACGATCCCCAGGAGCAGCGCCGGCGCTTCGAGCAGCAGTTGGCTCGCAGAGAAGGCGGCGACCTCGAAGCGCACATGATGGATGAAGATTACATTCGGGCGCTTTCTTATGGCATGCCGCCGGCCGGGGGAGAGGGTATCGGAATTGATCGATTGACAATGCTATTAACCGGCTCAAAATCGATCCGCGATGTCATTCTTTTTCCGCTCCTTCGCCCGGAACGAGACATCGGGCTGCTTGAGCGATTGCGCGAACTTGGCCCTTAGCAGTATGTATCGCTTTGAGTGGATTGTAGCTCTCCGTTATCTCCGAGCCAAGCGCAAGCAGGCCGTGATCTCGGTGATAACTGTGATCTCGATCGTCGGAGTTGCGGCAGGTGTTGCGTCTCTGATCATCGCACTCGCTATCAACAACGGTTTTGCTAGTACCCTCCAGTCAAGTCTGCTCAGCGCCACGGCGCACGTCCGCATCGAAGAGCGGAATCCTACCTACGGCATTGAGAATTGGCGGCAGTTGATTCCCCGTCTTAAACGTGTTCCTCACGTCATTAGCGTCACGCCCGGTTTGTACGATCAGGTGGGTTTGAGAGGTCCCCTTGTCAGCTTGGGAGCAATCCTCAAAGGAGTTCCTTTGGGGAATGATGCACCGGTACCGCAGATGCTGCACCACCTCAAAGCTGGTTCTCTTCAGAGTTTCGATGATCCTCATGCCGCTGCGCGCAGCATTGTGCTTGGCTCCGGTCTCGCAGAAAAGGCGGGGCTTGTTCTGGGCAGCCCCGTGACAATCATTGGCAACGAATTAACACCATTCAGCATCGCACCCAGTCTCTTTCGCTTCCGCGTTGTTGGAATATTCGAATCGGGACTGTACGACCTCGATTCCTCCTGGGCGTTCGCAGAATTGACGTCGGCTCAAAATGTGTTGGATCTTCCTGATGTGGTTAATGCAATCGAGCTCCGGTTGGATGATATCTACCGCGCCCCCGCCGTCGCTGCCGACGTGGCCCCGATTATCGGCCCCAAACTCCAGGCGGAAACCTGGCTCGGCCAGAATCGATCTTTGCTCAACGCTCTCAAGTTAGAGAAGATTGTCAGCCTCATCACCGTGAGTCTGATCGAGCTCGTGGCGGCCCTGAACATTCTGGTCGTTCTAGTGATGCTCGTTATGGAGAAGCAGCGGGACATCGCCATCCTTATGTCAATGGGGGCACGACGTCGACAGATAAGACACATCTTCGTTCTGCAGGGATTGATCATCGGCGGCATAGGAACCTTGATCGGCCTGATCGCCGGATTTTCTGTGACTATCTTGTTTAATCACTATCGCTGGCTTTCGCTGGACGAACAGATTTATTCGATCAACTACGTCCCATTCTTGAGCCGCTGGGTCGACGCTGTTTGGGTGGCCACCTTGGCACTGCTGACCAGCCTTGTCGCCACCCTACATCCTTCAAGAAGCGCTTCACGAATTGCGCCAGCGGAGGCCCTGCGCTACGAGTGAAACTTACTTGACCGCCGCTTGATAGGCAAAGTCCCAAATAAGCAATTGCACATCGTTGGTTTCCTGGCTATCGGAAAACTCGACCAGTGCGTACTCTCCCGGGGTTAGCGGCTTTTCCGGCCACACGCGAAAGAGACCTTCGGCCAACTCCTGATCGAACGTGTCCATCTGCTTACGGTCCTCCATCGCCTGTTTTGCGACAGGAATGATAGAGATATTCTCCACGATTCGCATGTTTTTTTTCGGAGTCAACCGGAGGATGCCAAACCGCTCCTCCTTTGCCAATCGCAAATAGAAGGAGGGACGATCTTCGTTTACGGAGAACTTTGCATGTTCTCCTTTCACCACTACGGACGCCTTGCCGGGAATGAGCGGTACCGGGCTGAGTATCTGTAACGTCCGGCGCTTCTTATCTGTGATGATTTGGTAGTCGGCCGAAGGAACCGCCTCAATCTTACCCTCAAGGTCGTAGTATGCTCCCGGGTCCACAGGGATCGAGGCTATCTCATGCCTAACGGCCCGCTCCGCCTTCTCTTCCTCGTCCTCCTCACGGGCAGTGGCAGTGAGGCTCTCTAGCTTCGTCTTGCGCTCCTTCTCCGTCTTCGCCAAATCGACCAAGGCGACTGGAATCTCTTCCCACTGACTGCGCTCGGCGCTGTAGTACCGAATGCGGTCGCCTTCCGCGTGGTATTCACGCACTGATATGATAGTCGCCGTCTTTCAGATAAAGCTTGAAATTCTCTCCGAAAACAAGCGTCGCAGCGAGAAGGAAAAGCAGAATCGCTCGCACTCTACCGTTATCTTCGCATCCTTTCGCTGAGCGGCCGCTAGAATTGAACTTCTTGCGTACCCTGGTAAGCGGTAACCATCCAGTAAGCAAATCCGCCATCCCGCGCGCGAATAATCGCGTTCTCGGGAATGCGCCGGCCCTCCAACTTGTCTTCATAGGCTTGGGCGAGAGCCAGTGTTCGCGGTATATCGAGCAGCCAGTCTCCGTCTGTATAAAAGCCATGCCACTTTCCGTAATCAGCAGCTTCGAGCGCGGCTTCGATGGCTTGGCCTTCTCGGATGGCAGCTTTCACAGCGCTCAGCTTGTCGTCATTCGAGCTCTTTAGAGCCGCTTTCGCAATCTCTTCCAGCATGCGATTCGAATGCAAATGAATACCAGTTTGTGTCGTCACATTTGCCTGGAAGAATAGCAGGCGGTCCGCCGCGACCAGCTTGCGAGCTTCGGCGCCGATTTCTTCCAGGCGCTTCCATCGAGCATCCGCTTGTTGGCAATCGACCAACATGGCTCTGCTGAGTTCATCAACGTTCTTATAATCGTGCGTGATCTGACTACCCAGTTTCACTGGCGATTGCAGATCGTCGCCGACGAGTTGCATCAGAATCTTTCGTAGCAGCGGTTTGGTAGAAGTTATCTTGCATGACAGCGTCTTCTTTATCTCCGTATCGTGCAGGCGCGTCCAAATACTCTTTGTAATACGTGACCAGGGAGTCCGCCGCTGACTTCCCGAACTCCTCCTCCGACCACTTGTGCAAATAGGCGTCCGCGGCCCCGGGCTCTTTCCAAGGCAGCGGATTCCAGGCTATTTCCATCACAGCGCGCGTCGTCCTCAGAACCGGCCGCAGGTTTGATGTGTTCACCAAGAGGAACTGAGTCGCGCTCGCCTTCACCGCGCGTCCTAACTCGGTCTGTATTCGCTGCAGCGGCAACATTTCGGTGAAGTGGTTGGAGAAGTAATCGAACATTGCGGTGTGGTAGTAGAGTCCTTGCCCCGCCGCAAGCCCGCCCTTGTCTTCGATGAGTCCATGACCATTGTCCGGCCACACTAATGTCACACCAACTGGCACTTTCAACAAACCTTCGTGGACGAATTGCGCAGCTTCGCGCCAGGCATTCAACACGATCTCTGGGTTGCCCCGCACCTGTTTGGCGATTTCGATTTCTCGATCGATGGCCGCCCGGATTACTTCAGCTCGTCCCTGGTCCGTCGCCGGCGCACTCTTGTCTACAAACCAGAACGGATAATCATTTTGTCCGCGGTAGCCAACGCTGCAGATCACTTCCGAACCCTTTGGATATTGCTTCAAAGCTCGCCGCATAGCAGATTCCAGAAGCTGAGGAGCAGTCGAAAATGAATACGGCCGATTCTTCGGCCAGCGGTATGTATCGAGACCGAGAACATTCACATGGTGCTGCGTGATGACAAGTCCGCGGTCGACGGCTGCTTGAATCTGCGGTTCGTAAGGAAAGATCCAAGTGCCCGGTACGACCATGTTCCCCTTGAGCCGCAGCAAGGCCTCGAAGATGTGGTCCCAGGTTTCCAGACTGATTCCCGTTCCGTCCTTTATTCCCGGGCGCCAGCCAGTCAACAGATCCTCGTCGTTCAGAAACCAACCCCTATAGCGGAAGCGCGGTCCAGAACTGATACTAACGTTATCAGGCAACTCTACGCGGCTCCGATGTCGCGGTTCGTGATCGGTCCACCAATACAGTGGATCGACGCCAAGAAACTGCTGCGAGAATTGATAGACGGCGTAGATTGTTCCTCGCACATCCGACCCGGTTAATACGACGGCATTTACCGCAGGCGAATTCTTCGACGGATTGGGAACGTCTTGGATCAGCAGGCGCTCCCATCCTGACGGCCTCGCCATGCCCTGCGGCTCGGAACCCTTGAATGCGACCCATATCGTCGTCGCGGATACCAGCGATGGCTCATGCACTATCCTCGCCGCTTGCCCAAAAACGGCTTTCCAGTCAGCCGCAAGATCGTTTACTGCCTTCTGGATTGGCAAGGGCTCCCTCGCATCTACAAATATGGTTGTACGGGAATTAATCACCGTGTGCGCCCCGGCTACCGGTAGAAACAGCGTCGCGAGAATCGCTAAAGCAACAACTGAAGCCGTCCGGCGCGGCCGTGCAACTCCGGCCAAGGCTTTCAGATTGAGGTTCGGATTCATCGACGTCTTCCTTTGCGATAACCTGAAGATAGCAATGGCGAAACTTGGTGAAGTGCTAGGCGGGGCCGCCGCAATAGCCAAAGGCATGGGCATTACCTTCAAGGAAATGCTACAGCCCACGGTAACGGAAGAGTACCCGGACGGCCCTGCACGCCTGGAGGAACGCTTCCGAGGAGCGCACGTGCTTCAGCGCGACGAAAATGGTCTTGAGAAATGCGTCGCGTGCTTTCTCTGCGCCGCCGCCTGTCCCGCCGACTGCATCTACATCGAAGCCGCCGAAAACAGCGAGCAGCAGCGTATCAGCGGAGGCGAGCGCTATGCCAAAGTTTACAACATCGACTACAATCGCTGCATTTTTTGCGGATACTGTGTCGAAGCGTGTCCAACCGATGCTATTACTCATGGCCATGGTTTCGAATTGGCGAGCTACAACACTTCGACCCTGATTTATCGAAAAGAGCAGATGCTCGTGCCCCTGCCAGAAGGCGGGAAAACACCGTCACAAAAGAATCCGCCTCCGGCGGGAAGTACCGAAGCCAAGAAGGTCGAAACTTTCGCCTGATCGTTTCGATCCCGCGATGGCTCTGCACGAGGATTGAAGAACAGAGTGATTAAAATACCGAGTGCGACCCGTCCCATAAGCGGCCACTGAGTGCCACAATCGACCATTTTTAAGATGCTCTCAAGATTGCGTGCCTGGTACTTGCACCAAATACGGGCTCTATACTCCTCGATAGAAGCGAGTTGCCCAAACTTCAGGGAACGGTTCGCGAATTGCACCTATATTCTTGCCCTTGACTCACACCCCCCGACAGAGGGCGGGCGGCGCAGACTTTATTGGTCCCGCCGCCCTTCTTACGCTAGACGAGCGGTACCACCAGAATCGGCGTGGTTGTCGGCGCGGGTGATCCACCTCGCGGTTCCACGCTAACGGCAACCGCATGTATGCGCGCGGTATCTATCGGTGTGGTTCGCACGTTCACGAAATCACCAGCCGCATTCGACCGGAACACTCCAGCGGATTCCGGCGCTCCGCTCCTGGGAATCAGCCACAGTTGGAATGTTCGGTTCTCCTCCAGTTGCGGGAGCTGCGATCCAACAAAGACCAGACCGCGGTTCCGGTTCACGAATACTCGTCCGTGCGGTTGATTACTCGCCAAACCAAATTGGACAGTCTTTGTTTCCGATTTGCTTAGAATTTCCACCGCTTCGCGAAGCTGGTTCCGTTCGGCCTGGAGGCCGGAAATTTCGGTGCGGTATCTGCGGACTGAATTGACCGACCAGATAGTTGCGAGCACCAAAACGGCACACGCCGCACTTAATCCGGCCACCGCCAAAGACCAACTCTTGTTCCTTGTCTCCGGTCTTACAGAGGCAAGTATTCTCTTGCGAAGCCGGGCTGGCGGCGCGTGATCCTCCGCCAAGCCTGACATCGCTGACGCGACCACAACCGCTTCCTGGATGCGTTCGAGACAATATGCGCACTCGGTGTTTACATGGTCGTCGACCTCGGTAGCCTGTTCTGCCTCCAGCGTGCCGAGTACGTACAACTCATACAGCTCGTTCATTTCGTCGTGCGTCATTTCGTCACACCCGCCTTCACGGCTATGCGCAAGCGTCCCATGGCGGATCGCATCCAGCTTTTCACGGTGCCGAGAGGCTGCTGTAGTTTCGCAGCTATCTCAGACTGAGAAAACCCTTCGAAATATGCCATCTCGAGAACCCGCCTTTGATTCGGCGTGAGCTCTGAAAACGCATGCCTGACTGCTTTGGCGCTATCAAGGACTGATACAGAGTCCACTGGTTTATACGAAAACGAAAGCTGATCGGTTTGTTCTATGGACCGCAGCCTGGTTTGAAACCGTGAGTGCGCCGATCTGACGTGATCGATCGCTATATTTCGCGCAATCGCTAAGATCCAAACTCCAAGCGTTCCTTTGGTCGGATCGAATTCGCGACTCTTGTTCCAAACACGAAGAAAGAGCTCCTGTACCAGGTCTTCAGCCACGCTTTCATCACGCGTGACTCGCACGAATAACGAGTACACCAGACGCCCGTAGCGGTCGTACGCAGTCGCGATTCCATCTGCGTCGCGTGCACGGAGCTTCGATATAAGCTCACTCTCCGCTTCCTTCGCGTTCATGTGCCTCTCAAATTATATGTCTCGTCGTGAAATGCTAAGACGAGGATTTGGGTACCCTCTCTGCGGTTCTCGGGCCGCACTTATAGCGGAAGAAGATACAGGATGAATTTTGAGCAACTCGGGACAAGAGCCGTTGCATGGCTTTGGCTCCCTATAAAGTTACTCCGGCCCAGCGGAAATGCAAGCGCATTATGCACCAAGCTGGCCTGTAGAGCAGCCACAATGAATCTCACGATGCGAGCCACCTACTTGTTGTAGTTCTGAATGTATGTGTCTCGCGGCATTCCTTCGCGCAGCGCTCTCTGCCGCATGGTAGCGGCTTCAGCGCGATTCATTTTGCCGCCAGCTATCACCAAATAGGGACCGCCCGAGTTCGAAGATGAAAACACCTGAGCCTGAAGATCAGGGCGTTTGCCCACCAACTCACGAGCCCTATTTTCGGCATCTGCTTGGTGATTGTACGTATACAGTATTACTCGCCAGATCGTCTTCTCCCCTGACTGTACTGGAAGCGACGGGCCGCCACGCTCCATGGGAGTCGCATTCGGTTTGTTCTCCTTGGCATCGGGGCTTAGAGTCTTGGTGGGCCAAGCCGGCTTGGGTTGGTTCGACGCTTCTGTAGCATTATCCGACACCTTGCTTTGAGTGGGCAGCGTAGCTGGTGCTTTCGCAGTCGAGCGCCCGCGAATCATCCAAAGCACAAGAAAAACCACAATGAACGCTCCGACGGCGTAGAACAATCCACGACGGCCGGTGAATGAACCGCCGGGCTCGTCGATCCGCCGTGTGGTTTCGCTTACTCGATTTGGGAGCGAAGACGACCCGGAATGGTCTGCCGGTTTTGCTGCCGAAGAGGTCTCCTTTACTATTCCATGGACCGGACTACCCGATTGCACAGGGATACCGGTTCGTAGCGGCGCTTCTTTGGTTACCTGAGATTCGGCAAAATCTGGGCGCACTTCAGCTACCGGAGACTCAGCGCGCACATGTGGCGTGGCGGATGGCGCCCCGTTACTCGCAATCCCGGCGACCGTGGCAGCTTTCGCCGAATCGGGCGCCGCTTGAGTCGGAGTTGAAGCCGGCTTCGGCTTGGCCGGTTGAGGCTTGGATCTCAGTATCGACTCCAGCTCTGCCATCTTGCACCGCTTGTCTGGATCGGATTCCAGGCAGCGTTCCGCAACCGTCCCGAACGGATGCCTTAAGGCGATCGCGTCACCATAGAGACCGGGCTCGTACTTCTTCTGAGTGAGCATCTCGTACAAGGTCGCGCCGAGACACCACATATCGGAAGCGATCGTCAGGTTCCGCGTCCCGCTCTCCGGAGCCAGATATTTGGCCGTTTTGTAGTCTAGGATCGGTTCCCCATTTACCTCTCGAACGTTTTCGGTCGAGAGTTTTATGAAGTCGTCAACAGCCAGCACCTCTGCAGGGGAAACGCAACCGTGTACGAGACCATTGGCGTGCAACTCTTCCAGCGCGCGCGCTGTGCAGCGGAGAGCTTCGGTTGCCTCCTCCGGCGTAAGCGCCCTCTGCTTAAGAACGTCCGCCAGGCTCTCATCCGCATTCTGAAACACCAGGTAAACTATTGAAGGGTCGCGTTAATGTTCCCGCCCCAAGCGGCACGCTTAAGTTCCTCTTGCATGCGAATGCGCGGAGGCTGTCCCAAAGTTCCGCCTGCTTCTTAGCTGCGGTCCGGTCTACAAGGTAAAAGCTGGCGGACGCTTTCAGTGAGTAATCGCCAAGGACCCGCACCCTGACCGTCGCCCGCTCTCTTTCCGCTTCCACGATGTCTTTTAATTCATAGCCACCATCCAGGATCACGCCCGGTAGACTTTTCCAATCGGGATAATTCTCAATCATCGGTGCTCGTTTCAGCTTACCCTTCGACTCGCCTGAAGCGTGCGGTCTCCTAACTTACGGTTAATCCAGTCGAGGACAATGCCATCCACCCAGAACCTCGGTTTCACTCGCGAAAGAAATCCAAGGTGCCCTCCGTGGTCAGGTGCGACTAGCTCAAGGGCAGGGTTGCGCTCCAAAAAGAGGGCTTGATAGGCCTCGAACGGGACAAGCGGATCGTCTTTTGCTGCCACCAGCAGCGTAGGGACTCGAATCTCTGGAAGAAAGTTCAGCGCCGACTGTGTTGCGTAGTACTGCGTCGCTGTGCCGAATCCAAAGAGAGGCGCGGTAAACCGGTCGTCGAACTCCCAGATGGACTTAACGTCTTTGAGCCCGTCTTTACTATACAAGCCCGGTGTGATTTTACTTTTCCGCCTCACCCGGTCTTGGAGGCGGGAGAGAAATCGCCTCGCGTAGAGAATGTTGGAAGGTTTGTCGATGGCGCGAACCGACGCCGCCAGATCGATTGGCGTGGAGATAGCGACTACACCGGCCAGCAACTCCGTCGCGCCCAACTCACCCGCCAGCTTTAGAACAACGTTTCCGCCGAGCGAGAAGCCAATCGGGAATATAGGCACAAGACTCTGACGTCGAAGCTCGTGGATGACAAAAAGTATGTCGTCCGTGAGACCTGAATGATACATTGTCTCGCAGAGTTCCTCCGTGCCGCCGCACGTGCGCATATTTAGCCGGCATACGTTGAAACCTCGCATGAGAGCTTCCTGCGCGAAACTCGCAATATAGCCCGCGTCGGCTGAGCCCTCCAAGCCGTGCAGCAGAATGAGCTGGCTAATGGCAGGAGTGGCCGGCTGATGCTCGAAACTGATTACGGTGGTTTTTTCATCAACCCGATAAGCTCGGCGACGGGCCGGAAATTTGGCTTCGTCGATCTTACGTGGCCAAAAGTTACCCGCAATGGTCAGTAAGTGGGGATTACGGAATAGCGGTTGGAACTCAGGCCCCAACTACGATTGTAGCGGCAGAATACGGGACCTACAGGCGTTCGCTCTTCTTGCTTAAATCTTCGGACAAAATAATCGCTTCCGCGAGTTCCCGCATGGGCCGCCGTAGCCTTCTACTTTCGTTTCGTAATCGAAGATAGGATTCCTCTTCTGTCAAGCTGTGTCGATATTGGAGAATGCCTTTCGCTCGTTCCACGATCTTACGTGTCTCGAGTTGCCGCCGCATCTCTGCCGTCTCCTCCTGGAGACGAACATTCTCTTCAGCCAGAAAGGACTTCGTGATGGCACCGCCCATCTGCTCTCCCACGAACGTCAAAAGAGCAATTTCGTCCGTGCTGTGCGCGTGCCGATCGCGATGATGCACGTTGATAACTCCGATTACGTCCCCTCCCGTCACCAGCGGAACCGAAAGGAAAGCTTCGTAAGTATCCTCAACTAACGCTTGAAATCGCTTGAAACGGGAATCGGACGAGGCGTTTGCGGCTAAAGCGACCACCGAGTGGTGCTCTACTACCCATCCGGTCACACCCTCACCCACCTTCAGGCGGATGTTACCGAGATCTACTTGATGAGGGACTTGCGAAGCTCGAAGAACAATTTCGTTGGTCTCTCGTTCGATGAGGTAAACCAGACATGCGTCGCAGTCGGTAACCTGGACCGTCAGACCTACTACTTCCCCTAGCATCTCGTCGAGAGACAGATCAGAACTTACGATATTGCTGACCCGGTGAAGAAGCCCAACCAGCGACGCTGGCGGCTCCAAATGCCTCGCTGCAGCCATACCAAAAGGTAGAACGTTCAGAGCGCATACATCAAATCAAAATATTTGATCCGGCCTATGGGGTACAAGACATTCGAGTTAGATCCGAATGAGTTCTCTTTGTTCCTCACCTGTTACGGTGGCGAATCCATCTCCAACGTACACGTTGACCTCGGATCGGATTCCGAATTCGGGCAGGTAAATGCCAGGTTCGACTGAAAAGCACGTCCTAGGAATCAGACGCCGCTCGTCGTGCGATTCTAGATTGTCCATGTTCGCGCCCGTTCCGTGCACCTCCGTTCCGATGCTGTGGCCTGTGCGGTGGAAGAAATATTCGCCAAAACCGTTCTCCTGGATGAATCCTCGCGCCTCATCGTCCACCTGATATCCGGCGATCTCCTCACCCGCCCCAATTGTTTTAAGCACGAAGCCCGATGCTCTGTTTCGTGCGTCTCTGACCACTTCGAAAACCCTCTGAACTTTGCTAGGAACTACATCGCCGCAAAACCCGGTCCACGTAACGTCATAATAGGTCGCGCCCGGTTCAGCCAGTTTGCCCCACAGGTCTATCAACACAAGATCTCCCCGCTTGATCGTGAGGGTTTTCTCCCGGCTCGGCTCATAGTGTGGATCAGACGCATTTGCATTCGCCGCCACGATCGGGCCATGATCAGTTACCAGACCGAACTTGTGAAACTTCTCGCGGATAAACTGCTGAACGTCGAATTCCGATAGAGCGGTATTAGTTCGTAGTCTCTCTCCAGCAAAAGAAAACGCCTCCCGACGGACTGTGTCTACCAATTTGCCGGCAGCAACATGTTGCTTAAATTGTTCCTCCGTCCAACGAGCTTCAAACTCTTGCACAAGATCGGCGGAACTCAGAACTTCTAATCCGGCTGTGCGAATCAGTTCTAAGGTGCCGCCATCTACCAGAGAAATATAAGGGATCGCGCAATTCGCCGAGTATTGCATAGCGATCCGTGAGAATCCTCGACAAAGACTCCTCAGTTTTGCTTGCTGATCTTGCCAACTCGAGTAGCTGAGCTTTTTACCTGGAAGCGAATCAAGTACGCCGCTCTCAATTCGATGAACCAACTTCCGGGGTTCTCCGTGGGAGGGTACAAAGTAATACCAGCGTCTGCTCGCTTCGATGACATCGGGGATTTGTAAGATCCTGTAGGCCAGAGGATCGCGGCGGTGGTGATCAAAAAATAGCCAGCCATCTATCTGATACCGGGACAGCGCTTCTTGGATTTCTCGGATGAGCATCAAAAACTGATTGTATGTTTATCTGACTCCCAGCGCTGCGGGTTTGGCGAAGTGTACAGGCTCACTGTGACGAGGCTCAATACCGATGCTATCAACGCTGGATAAATCGCATCGATCGGTCCGACCGAGACTTTTAAAGTGACGGGGCCATATTGTTGCATGAGTTCCCAGCCAATTGTGACGATGGTCCCAAGGACAATCGATGTGACGGCTCCCGCCGCAGTCGCGCGCTCCCAAAAGAAGACCGCCATTACAGCGGGTGTCACGGCCGCGCCGTAAACCGTATACGCATAGAGTGACGCTTTCAGAATCGATTCGAATTGTGTAGCTTGCAAAACCGCAAAGATTCCTAATAAGACGACTATCAAACGCGAGACGACTAGAGTCCGTCTCGCCGTTGCATTTGGATCAACGAATCGTTCGTACACATCATGAATCAGGTTAGTAGCCGGAGAGAACAGGTAGTTGTTAGCCGTCGAAACTACCTTCGCGAAAACTCCGCCCAGCAGAATCGCACCGAGCAAGCGCGGTAAGGCCAGCTTTGCGGTCAGTGGAATGATCTCGCGGGGTCTGTCGGTGGGGATCTTTGAGCTCGCAATAACTGCCAGCGAAATGAGAAGCGATTCGAGCAAGACCGTTCCTACAATCCATCCCACCACCGATTTCCGCGCGTCGCTCTCTGACTTTGCCGAGAAGAACTTTTGGTACATCCCTTGATTGCCTATAAGTAGCAGCATCGTTGGGAGCGCTAGTCCGATTGCGCTGTACGGACTATAGTTTCCGAGGACCTCAAAGTGCGTGTTCGGCAGCGAACTCCGCACGACCTGCCAACCTCCGACTCGATTCAGTAGAACCGGCACCGCCACGATTGTAGTCAAGGTAACTAACGAACCGATCACCAGGTCCAGATATGCGATCGAAGCCATTCCTGCAGCAGCAGTAAAGAAGATCACAAAGCTGGCCATTATGTATAGGCCGGTATTTCTCGCAATTTCCGGGAAAATCAAATGTAGAATATCGCCGCCTCCAATAAATTGGTAGCTCGTGATGATAGTGCAGGAAATCACGATCGCAATCGTGCCCAGGACACGAGCCGCTGAATTGTATCTCGCTTCAAGAAGATCGGGAATCGTGAATTGCGCAAAATGACGAGCCCGTCCCGCAATTATCGCGATCAACAAAAGACCTAGCCAACCACCGAACGGCTGCCACAGAGCAACAAACCCATTCTTATAAGCATTTTCCGCGCCGGCTAGGAGGCTCCCTGCACCAATCCAGGATGAAAGTAGCGTGAATACCAGCACGGGCCAACTTAAAGTGCGCCCCGCGACAAGAAAGTCGGCTGAGTTCTTCACACCAACCGCTTTGTAGATCGTTATGCCGCACAGGACCAGGACGACAACGGCAACGGCCCAAACATAAATCATGAATGGACTATCTTAGCTAGCCGCCTTCGCTCGGATCCACCCCTACAGACGGATCGTTACAGTAAGATCTCTGCCGGGAATGACAGGGCCAGTAAACCCTTGTACCGAGTTCAGTGAAACGTTCATCGTCAGGGCAGCGTTTTCCAGGAGAGGAGGTAGGGATAGGCCGTTCACGATGGAATCGGAGTTGGTATTGCCCGAAGCAATTTCCAAGCTACAGTACCAAGTGCCGTTCTGAAGCAGATCGATGCCAATCGTGAATCCAGCCGATGCTTGTGTCAGAGTAGCGCGAATATCACGCACCGCATGCGACGCTTCCACAATCATGGGCGGCGCTGCATTCTGCTGCGTCGCAATGAATCCGTTCACCTGAAGAGAAAACTGGCCACCGGAAAGCGTCCGGAGTCCGGTCTCAGTGGCTGAGACATAGCAGGTCTGGTTGGTTTCACCATCACCGAAAGAGTTGGTTACATAGAACTGAGCTGCGCAAATTCGATAATCGGGAAGACTAACCGTATGAAGGTAGTTCTGCGACGCTCGGTTTTCAAAGAAGCCCGACGCGAAAGGAACAATAATGGCACTTTGAGTTAAAAGCAGCACGGCATCACCAGCAGAGTGTGAACTCGAACCAGAGAGCAGTGATGCTCTTCCGACCGTGCAAACATTGCTGCTGTCAGCAGGGGAAAGTATCGTGATCAGCTCAACTCCGATTTGAAGAATATCTCCGATGGAAAAGGCCGAGGGCTGCGCTAGTTGTAGAACCGTTTCAGAATCGTTCAACGCAGCCGCCAGAGTATACGGGCTCGGAGTGAGAAGTTCGTTCCAGGCAAAGAGGATCAGAGTACCGCTCGTCACTGATGACGTATTGGCTAGATCCTCGAATCCTACTTGGGACAACACAAGGGCTCCGCCGCCCGGAGTAGATAATGCAAAATTCGGCGCCCCGGCAACTCCCGCATCCAACTGTCCGCCGCCTAACCACCACTGCGTCAATGGGCAAAGGTCCGTTGCAGCTTCTTGATTATTGACATTCGCAGCACGCCCGGAAATCTCGATGACTGCACCCGCCTCATAAGGAATTTCAAATCTGGCCGGGCTTGTTGATGTCACAGCGGCGAACTTCCACGAACCTTCCGCGATGACAAACTGACTGGTGGAATCTGGAACCATCGACCATTGCGTACTCAGGTTTAGCGTCGTTTCCGTGTTGCTAACGATGGTTCGTTCTTGACCCCGGCCCGTACCTTCCACGATTCGCGCAACTAAGCCACTATAGTTGATCCCCGTCGCGCCCATGTCGCTCCAGCCGATGCTGGAGGTGGAAAAAATATCTGCTGTTACGGGGCCAGCGTACTGGTACCGGTAGTAAAAGTTGGCGTGATCGAAACTTGCATCGGGCGGCCCAAGAGGTAAAGGGGTCGCACCGGAATCCGTATACCGAGCGGCGATCGGAAGCGGCGACGGCGTGATCCGGTATAGCTGCTGTGGCGTAAGTCCTCGGTATACGTTGAATTGCGTAGCACTCGCCGGAAAGCTTAATCCCACGATTGTGATCTGATTCGAATTAGAAGTTCCAACTATGGAAGCAGGAACAGTGAAGGAGAGCGGGCCTTCGTTACCCGCCAGATCAACAGCAGTAACGGCATAATACAGATTGCCGCTTGGGAGACTTCCGCCACTACTCGAATATTGTGGGCTCAAGCTAATTAGAGGAAGATTTGGAAGATTAGCACTGGGCATCGAAGGCTGAGAGAATGACACAGTCAATGTATCCGTTGCAGTTCCGTCACTCGACGCCTGGAGTTCCTCCTCTATCCCAAAATCAAAGAATTCGAAATTACCTGCCTCACTGTGTGCAACCGTTCCGATGAGCGGTCTCGGAACCTGCACCATAGTTCCGGGCTGCCTTCCTGCATTCGTCAAGACCGTCGGATTATCGCTATACCAGTCATCGTCGTGAATCTGTGCCATCACGGTCACGGCTTGATAGTTCGTCGTCGGCGATAGCCTGATCACCCGAAAAGGTGTGCGGTCAAAGCCTTCTTTCAAATAACTGATCGCTATGATGTCACCCGGTCTGACTTTCAAAGCCCGGAAACTAGTCTGAAATTGGATGAACAAGTTGCCCTTGATGGTCTTGTCTAGCTGCCGCAAGAGAACTCTGGTAGCCTGGCTAAAATTCGCTATTCCCAGCGCTGTGGATTGATTGCTAATCTCATACCCGATCAGCGCGGAATCGTCTGAATCGACAATTGACAAGCTATCTTGCTGGTACTCGTTCGTTTCGTCTTGAAATTCCACGCTAAGGCGGTTCGATGTCTCCGAGATGCTTCGACTGCTTAGCCGGACGGTTGAGCTTCCATCCTGATTGCGAACTATACCGGAAAAGGATGCCGAACCATCACTAAACTCGTAGGAGGGCCACCCACCATCAAGGGCTTCAGTGCTATTTCCGCCGTCCGGCAAGGCCGGTTGCTGGGCGGCAAGTGTTGTCTCCGGCACGAGTTCAAGCAGACCAGTTACACCGTAACGAAGCATCAAGCTGGAGGCAACGCGGATACCTCTTATCACCGAGGCTGCGCTTTGCCTTTTAGTGAGGATCAGATTGCATTCATATCGGGGCACCTGCAAGGGGTTGCCATTGAGATCCGTAGTCGAAATCAGCTCCCTGCAGAATGCCGCGGCAGCAGCAAAAGTCGAAAGGTTGAGGTCAGAAGAAGACCAGCCGCAACGCTGCAGGATATTAAGAATCACCCAAGCAGGATTGTTCGTAAAGCCTGTTGCCTGAAAACTTCCGTCCAAATTGTAGCTGTCTAGCAATAATCCTTGCAGTAGTACCTCAATGTTCGGAAGGGACTTACCGCTACTGATGCGATTAGGGACAACAACCAGCAGCACTGAAAGGCCGCCGTACGGATCGCCCAGCGGATTTCCAGAGGAATCGACAAAATCCTGATCGAAGCTACCTTGGCGCGTACCAGTCGTTACGAGCGAGTACCATCCTGTTGTAGACATGTCGCTGTTCGCTACACTCTGAGGAATCTCGACATCGTTGACGACAACCTTAAGGACGCTCTGCATTGCGCCAATTCCAAGCAATGCTTCGATATGCGTGAGATTGCCATCGTTTCTGGCAAAGATTATCGGAGACTTCAGCCAACCAGTCCCGTATACGATCGGAACGGGATCATTGAATTTGGCCGAGTTATCTAACAACGGCGAGACATGGGAAGTCTTATCGCCCGCGGTCCTGACATTTATCGCCGATGGAACAAACTCGAACGCACCAAAGCGACGGGTAACATTGCCTTGCAGGTCAATGTCGAACATGCCGCGCTGTACGCATTGCGTTCGAGACTTATCGCAGGAGGTGTATGCTTGCCCAGCGTTCAGGTTTCCAACGCCTCCCGCAACATCCGCTGAGTACCCGCATTTGTAGAACCGTGAAAACGGCCCCAGATCTCCGCCGTTCGACGCTTCTGTTCTCTGCTGGAAAGTTGATGGGAAATTCCATGGGCAGGTGCGTTGGATACGGACTTCCGGAACTGGAATTCTCTGCAAGCTAAGTTTGTTCGTGAAGCTCAGCGTCAACGCTTCTTCTGTAATCAGGTCCGGGTCACCGGCTATTCCGCGAAAGAGGATGGTGCTCTCCGTGGTGATGGTCCCGCTGGGGAGATCGGCGAATGCAAAGTACACCGTCAACTGCGACCCTTTCAAACCAATTGCCGCGTTCAGTTCCGATAATGCAGAATCAGCATTGGCGAGAGTTAATGAAAGCTGAGTGATGCCATCCATTGCATCATCGGAAGATAATTGTAGGTCAAATAGGTTGTGCTTCAGGACTCGTGCAGAGTAGGTTTGTCCACTGAACACGATGGAATGCGTACTCCAATATTCCGTATCGCCGGACGGCATTATGCACTGGAAAAACAACAGTGGTGTGTCGGCCTCTGCCAATTGTTTGATTTGATTTATCGTTCCCATTCGCTTCTAGATTGCTGTCTCTATCGTGAAGGCGGTCGAAAAGAGCTCAGGTGCGTCCGCGGATATGGCCAGCTCATCCACGCCCCAATGTGCGTTCGGATACACGCCGCCTGAATCATTAGTTAGCCGATAGCGCGACGGTAGAATCTGCGCCTCTAGCTGAGGACCGTACAGCGCGATCTGCTGACCTGGCGTTAGACTTATTGCGATAGTGAAGGTCGTGCCCTCATCGGAAAGCACACCACTGGACGCTACTCGAGCCCATTGAGGACCCGCCATTGCTATAGTTGTTTGCTGACTAGCGGGCCCACTTCGAATGAGCTCAATCGACGCCGGTTCGGCGCTGAGCACATATGCTGAGAAGCAGTATTGATAGCCAGCTGGGACAGCGAGTATCTGCGACAGCTCTTCATTTGCCTGGCCGTTGTTTGTCACCGTGAAGGCAGTCGATCCGCCAACCGGGTCTTCACAGTTGCCGGCAAGCTCAATTAAGCTTGAACACTGCCAGGACGGTCCTACAAGATTGGAGCTATCACTCAGCATGTTATCCGTCGGATCGATAAAGGTAAACCCCTGTAATCGGCCCTGGCAAGCGTTAAAGTGTGCGGTTAAGAGACCTAGATCCTGAAGGGACAATGCAGTGTATCCGAGTTGCCAAATTAGCTGTGCTCCGTTCGGATCTGCGTAAGAAATCACGCTGCCGTCTTGCATGATATTTCTGACTGTTCGGGTTGTTTTGGTTTTTCGAATAGGATATTGCCCTATCGCGCCGCTTGACAGTTGAGGAAAGAAAAGATCAGCCATTTGTCTCAACCACCCAGAAAGAAGTGCTGCTCGCATCAACTCCTTCGTAGTTGCTCAAGAAGGCATCTGCGCCGAAAACGCAATTGGGAACGCCAGCTCCGCTATAGGGATCTGGGAAGACGAACACCGAATATGCTCCAAGCTGCGAGTTGAAGAACGCTTCAAGAGCCTGTATCTCGTCCTCGTTCAGGAGGTCCAGGCGGATTTGCCAGCGCCGCAGCATGCGGCCTTGCATCCGGAATCGCTGGTCGGTTCCGTCGAGAAAGCGAATGACCTGGCTACTCTGTCCTGTTGCTATGCCAAGTGGATATTGGGTTACTGCCCCAGTGCTTAACAGAGGAAAGGTGTTCATCTAGATCTCCGCAATCACGTCGTTAAGAGAACTTGAGTTCAAGAGCGCCTGCTTCACTGCTTCCGTAATCTGGGCGCTTTGAACCGGCGATGGCTGGCCATGCTCCACCTGGACCGAGGAGCCGCTGGGCGGCGTCACATAAATGCCGCCGGCACGTGTGTTGCCCGCCTGTGATGCTCCAGTCCCGTTTGAACTCGCAAATAGTGTTTGGCTCTGCGAATCTGGCAGTTTAAACAGAGTTAGGGGCGCCTCAGTTTTCGTTCCACCACCAAACAGCGCTGCGATACTTGACACTAGGCTCCCAAGCCCGCCAACTGCGCTCAAGGCACCTCCACCCAATGCGCTCGTAACCCCTCCTGACGCGGTCTGCTTCAACAAGTTAGTCCACTCACTTGCGCCCTGTGAGCTGACGGCCCTATTGCTCGACGGCGAGCCGAAGTTGATCGCCTTCGCCGTTCCCGTCTCACTGAAGGGAAGCGAGCGGACATCCGACGATCGTCCCGGACTGGCCGACGTAGCGGCTCCTCTAGACACTGCTAGGCTCGTTGACTTGGTGGGCAAAAGCAAACGCGAGAGATTAACTCCATCGGCCGTTGCTCCGGCTCGTTGACCAAACAACTTCGTAAAATCGCTATTGGTTTTCACGCTCATTCTCCGCAATCCACTCTTGTTCGAGAAGCTCGATCGCTTCTACAGTCCTTGCCGGCAGGGACATCGTGCAACTTTTGTCCAGCCTCTTCCAGATCCGATAAACTTCGAGAAAATGAAGGCTCTCGGCAGTTATCAGAGATTTTGGGCATTGGGTCGTCACGACTCGTCCTCTCGCCCACACCGCCCTTGACTCTTGCGGCCGGTTTGCGCCTAGCCACGCGCAGTTCCGAATTTTCACCAGGCCGCTTTTTCGGCAGGTATCGCATCTCCACGCGGCTGGTGAGGAGAACTGAAAATGGAATGCGATTAGGAGTTTTTTCGTTCGTCTTCCGAGAGTCCAGTCTCTGCCTTTATGGCTTCGATTATCTCGTCGGCAAGCTCTTCCGGGCCGCGCTCTATCACCGTCTCAGTGCTCGCCTGTTCTCCGTCGATTTTGAGGCCCTTTACTTCCGCTAGGCCCCATTCCAGGTAAAGACGTCGAACTAACAACTCCGAAAGCGATGCCGTCAACTGATCAGACAAGTCTCCGGAAGCCAGGAACTCGTGCTTGAGTGTAAGACGCCGCGCTCGCTCGGTTAGCTCTATTCGCTGCGCCAATGAAGATCGTCGAACTGCAAAGCTCACCTGCTCCAAGTAGCGGCTCTTGTGCCAAGCTATGCTTTGGTAATCTGCCTCTTTATGCAAATGCAATAAAGATTTCATCGTTAGATACACCCTGTGCCAGATTGTTGTTAAATCGCCATTGCAGTCTCGGTTGAGAGTCATCGTAGACCGGAATTTCCGGTACAACCTGCTGCATGAAAATACCCAGGATCTGCCCCTGCTGCTGGCCGAGTTGCAGCATCGCCGGTATTGGATTTCGCTGCTTGGCTGCCGAATACAAGGCGACCGTCTGCGCATCATCCTGCGCTAATAGAGTGAAATCGGAAAGAACTTCCCGTTCGCCCGCGCTGATGCCTCGAGGATACGAGGATCCGTATTCTGGGCTCCGCATCGCGACATTGTTCCTTACCTCCACGCTTGCCTCCGTAAGGGTGAAGAACTGGCTCGCTGGCCCTCCTAGCCACACTTCACCGAGATGACCGGGCACAATCGAATAGCTAAACGCCTGCAGTGCGGGTTCGGTCGGATAGCTGGCTAAACCCGCCGTACCCGTCACAAAACTACTCGAATCCAGAAGGTCTGCAGCTGGTCCACTGAACGTAAATTCGTGGAAATCGCCATTGATCGAAATCCGCAAAGCGTCTATCGCTCCGCCCGTTACTATTCGACTCACAGCAGTAATTGGATCCCAATAGTCGTAAATGGTGAGACTTGGCAGCTCAGTAGCCAATGCATAACTTACGCATGGAGAGAGACTGCTTCCCTGCGCCGGCAGATTGCTAAAAGGTGCATTTATCGAAAACGTCTGACTGCCCGTAACGCTAGTTACAAATCGAATCTCATTGCTGTACGCTACGCCAGCGCCCATTGAGAGCCCATGCGCTGTCGATGTTTGGAACTGCATCAATCCTTGGGCCGAGGCTATCGTTAATCCGCTGCTCAGAATGGGAGGGCCTCCTAACGCGGCCTGAAAGAGCGGCCCATATGACGGCACCACACTTCCGTTCCAAGAAGTGAGATAGAGCTGGGTCTGGAACGCCGTCTGACGCCGTGAATTGGGAGAGTCGCCCAAAAAGGTGCGCGTCCCTGTTTTGTCAAGCCGCTTGTTTAGTTGCAAGCTCTGGTGGGCACGCAAACGAATAGCTGAATACCGATTCGCCGGAGTGATCACCGCCGCCTGTCCGAAGCTAGCTTCTATAGCGGCGTAAAAACGATTAGCATTCGAAGAGATGTAAGTGCTCATTCAGTCGCTCCTAGTTCAAGCTCACGTTTAGAGCGAACGTGAGCTTTGCCGCTTCGACAAAGCCTAGACCGCCCGGTTTCGGGGGTTGAAACTGCACATCGTAGGCCCCTGAGTAGAACATCCCGTTACCCCAGTCACCGATGTTGCTCTGTAAGATGTTCGCCACACCCTCCACGTAGACTTGGATCCAGGCTTCAACGTCGGTAATTAAATCGCCGCTTGCCCAAATCTCCGCGACGAGCATCACCTCTCCGGAGAAGGAGCGGAACTTCTCCACTTGAGAGTTCCTGAGACTGCTACTATATGCGCAAACCCTCGGATAACTTAATTGCACGTTGTTGTCGGCCAATTCGGCCGGCGCGGACGAAAGCACGACTTGTTCTGAAGCGATAGCTGGCACCGCCAACGTCAGTCCACTGCTGATCACGGTAATCTGCTGTTGTAAAGCACAACCGGTTGTTAGCTTAGTCAAAAATGTTTGCGCCGCAAGCAGCGATAGAGGTGTCATCTCATCCTCGCCTGATCTGCTTCGAAAGAGTGATGTAGGAAACGGGAGCTTGTCCCCCAGTGGCTGTGGAACCTATTTGAAGTCCTGAAGCAGGTAACTCCCATGTCGAGCCGATTGCTAGTGGTTGGGTATTCTGCTTTGTTACCCCATCCGATTGACCACCGCCATAGACATTCCACCCGATCGCTGCCACCGGTGCGCCAAGTGCTCCTTCAGCCATTGCAACCGCAATATCCGAATTTGCGGTTAGAACAGTGGCATTCTCTATGCTCAGGGCGCTCTCGTTGCCCTCCGCATCCACCCAGCAAGTCTGCACGAAGATTCCCTGCGTCGGCAAGTTGCCGCTCTGAACGGAGATCAACGGCATGGCAGGACGAGGCAGTGGGGTATAGACGATGCCTACTCCGGCAATCGAGAACAAATTCGCGGCGTTTGCTGCTTCCTGCTGATATTCTTTCCACTTTCCCTGATATCTCGTATTTAGTTGCGAGTTATAGGCTTCTGCATAGATGCGTGAAAGCGATTCAAGAGCTGTCCAGCGTCGTAGCGCCGGCGTGACCACAACCGTAGATAAGCCTAGGCTCCGTCGGGTTAGCCATTGCGGGTCCGAAGCCCCGACATTCAGTAACCAAAGCATAAGCTTGTCACTGATAGCACCCATGGCGACATTTATCTTGGTGTCGACGTTTATGTTGTGCGATGACACCACCTGCGCCAGCGAGCCCTCGAACGGGAGCAGATCGGTCATGGTGACGACTGCCGTATCAGTGAACAGAGCCATGTTTTTGTTTTTGTCCTACTTCCTCGAAGTGCTGCTTTCGCCGGGAGCGGATTGAAGGGCTGGTCGGATCGATTGGCTGTCGGAAACGATAGTCACGTGGAGCCGCCGTGCCGCTTCGGCTTTCTCTGCCGCTGCCCGTCCAGTCTCTTGTTGCCCGAGGAATGCGTCCCTTTCTGCTTTGGTGGCCAGGAGCGCCCGGCCTTCCGCAATCATCTTCGCCGCTATTTCACGGCGCACCTCAGTCACTACTCCCCCCTTTCCGCCGTCCGATGTTTCCAGACTTGTCACAAACGTGTGCGGCGTGTTAATTGTCGCTTCGATCTCTCGAATTTTTCGAAAATAATGTTTTAGATCCATGCTTCTCTCCCAAATGAAAAGGGGAGCCTCTCTCGAAGCTCCCCCTCGACCAATTGGCCTTTGTTTAGCTATTCACCTGGACTCCGAAATTGTTCCGGAGAACTCCGCAGCCGTAAAGAACATCTACGGTGAACTGCTGGGCCAGCGTATTGGGTTGGTAGCTCATCACAATACGCAATCCGAAATTGCCCATTTCCGCGTATTCGGCAACCGCCCCGGTGCCCGGTAGAGGCTGAGGCAGCCGGCGAACAACCAGTCCCATAGCATCCTTGGAAAACGCTAAGTTGTGAGTGGTCTGGGGCGCTGAACCTGTGGTCGGCACAAATTGCGACCGGAAGATGAAGAAGTCCTTCATCTTACCGACATTGCCTTCCACCAGCGCCTTTAGACCCGCCTCACCGGACGAATAATATTCACTGAACCGCGGGATTTGGCGGATCTGGGAATATGTGTTCGAATCGACCATCAGGTATTTCGGCGCACTGGCGGGAACCTTCGCGCTGAACAGGGCAGTTTCCGCAGAATCGATCGTAGCTTCCGTTACCGGAACTCCAGCTGTACCTACCGGCGTATTCGCTGTGAATTGACCGTATAAGCCCAAGAGATCGCTCTCGACACGCTCGGCAATCGCAATCACTGCGGGCTGCATGTACGCCTTAAGCAGTTCCGGATACGCCAGCGCCTTTGTCACATCCGGAATCTGGAATGAGGCTTCGGCGTGCGTGTTGAGCACGATTTGCGCATTTCCCAAACTCGGGTTCTGCGCAGTAATAGTGCCGCCTTCCGCTATGTTGTTCGCAACCAGCACTGGAGGAATCGGCACATTTACTGTGTCACCGCTATGAGCTAACACTGGCTCGTAGTCGCGATTTACCAAGTTACCCATAACAAGGTTCCCTACCAATGCAGGAAGTGCATCGGCGGCAACCAACTTAACGATCGCATTTGCCAGGTTGGCAGATGTAATTGTTGACATAACTCTCCTGTAAATTAGTCACGACACATCAATGTGTCGTCGAAGATCCGATACTCATTGTTGTCGGACCGGTTGTGGCACCCGCCACTCGTCACTTAGGATGAGGCGTGTAATTCACCACATCCAGATCTGTCTCACGCTACGAATTCGCCTAGAAGCCCCGCAGAGCCTGCGATGCCAACTTTGAAATGTGCTGCCGAACCCGTTCCAGTTCGTCCTTGCTCATGCCAGGCCGGATACTCTCTAGTGACATCCCTGTTCCCTCGCCTTGCAGCGCCTGCCTGGCTGGATTTTGGGCTCCGCTACCGCCCGCGATTCTCGCTGGCAGCAGTTCGGGATTCTCCTGCACGAACCCCGCCACACAGTCGTGTAGAGATTTGCCGTCTGTTCCTCTCGCCTGCAAACGTCCATCCTCGCCCCGGACGATCTCGTCTTTCAGAGCTCGGAATGCAAGATCGACTTTGGAGATCCCGGTTCGCTGCAACTCTGCTCTGAGTTGAGCATATCTATCTGCTTCTTCCGCAGCAGCCCTGGCCTTCTTGTTTTCTTCGACCAGCTGATTTACTCTCGCTTCCAAGCTCTCGCGTCGTTTGCGTTCATCCTGTAACTCCGCCTTATACGCCGGCTCGGCTTGCCGTTGCTCTGCCCGTACAAATTCCTCGATTGCCTGCCGGACAACGTCCCGCACGTCGGAAACAGCCGTTGGCTGATCCGTTTGCGTTTGCTCTAACATACTTATTTCCTCCTAAGTGGTCATTTGCTCGTTTATCTCCTGCGCGATTTGATTCTTTATTTCCTGTCGCGCATCGTTGAGATATTTCGTCGCGAGCCTCTGATAAATTTGTGTCCGTAGAGTCGGAGAATTAATTCCAAGCTGTAGTAGGCTGGCCGCTTGTTGCAGTTCTGTTCCAAAATCGCTGATGTCCACTTCATCAAGCCCCGCAACTGATATTGCTACTCCGTCTTCACGAGCTTCGGTAATCGCCGTGGTGATCTTCTTGATACATTCCTTGACCATGGAACCATATGCGCGGAGTATCTCGTATGTAATAGTGAAATCAAGTTGTTTGCTTGCCGCTGATTGCGCATGGCCGCCGGTCATCTCTCCCGACGCCTGTGACAAATAGCAAACCCGATAGATCTCTTCCTTCAGCGTCTCTAGGTATTGCGCCGCGATTTGGTAGACTTTACCATCAGGCTCCGTCCAGCCAAACCGATCTGTCGGACCTAACTGGATAAAGTAGCTCTCGCCAACTATCTGGTTCCACTCCCGATCCGAATAAATTACCGGCATCGCGAAAAGACCCATCGTAATCGCCCAGCTGAGCGCATTCGACTTGTTAAAGTGCTCTAACTGCAGGTGGGCGGCCTTGTTCATCAGCCATAAACCGTCACTTAACTGCAAATCGATGAGAGGAACCCGCTGCTGTCTGCAAAGCCCGTGGCTCCCCTGCGCGATCAACTCGATCGGAGCTTCTTCCTTGCCCGCGCTTACCTGCCGATAACTCCGAAAGCTGGTCCGGTCATAGTAACGCCAGTAAATTTCCTCGACTATGCCCGCATCTTCCAGCTTCGGTTGCTTCTGTACTCTGTGGCGAATTACCACCCAGTCGTACTCGCCGCGTTCGTTCCGGCTCCAGTTGATGAGTTCTTCCGCTTCGTAGCGCACAAGGAACGCACGCGAGACTCCCGCCAAATCTTCTTCAGCCCGCGTCTTCGGCTTTTCGGAAGTGGCCGGAAAATCGATCAGGATGTGGCTCCGCCCGGCTATCAATGCATCCACAAAGCAGTTCCGGACAAACGCGGATAGGCTCGTACCACGCAAATCGGCGTCGTCGGCGAGCTGCGTTAAGAACTCTCTCCCTGAAGCCAACCCTCCCTCAAGCTGTAGGCTCGGTTGCCTTCGGAACAATGTAGCGGCGTACCAATCCACAATCGAACCGATGTAGTTTTCGTAAAACACCCGCTGGAGCCGCTCACCGTAAACGTCAAGGGGCTCCTTCTGACGGCGAAGCAGATAGTCCGCTGCGCGAAATTTGAACTCCTGGCCACCGGCATACAGGTCCCGGTACGTGCGCCACATATGTCGCTTCCGTTTGAATTCAGGATGCTCTCGGTTTATCTCAGTCATAATGCGTCGTCCTGTTGTTCCTCGCATGGAGAGGCGCTTGTGCTCAGCCTCTTTCATTGCCGTAGCCATCTATCTCGCCCACGACCTTACCGTTGCTGTCTTGGGTTGCAAAAAAAAGATGAACTCTATGTCTATGTAAGTAGGGCAAATAACTTTTTTTAGGTTTTTGTGACCCACTTGCAAAATTCGCGAGAGATAGCCGGGCAGTGCTCTTGACAACGGGATAACGGGCTGTGGGTTGGTGCGCAGTGGCGTGAGGTCGAGCAGTTTTTGGCAGGAGTAAGGAAAATGGGCACGCGGGAGCTGCGCTGGTTGGCAGCGTCACCTCTTTCAGGAAGAAAGCTAGGCCTAACCGGTAAGTTTGAGCAGTTGATCGACGGTGAGCGCGAGTACGCCGAACATGAGATGCGCCATGATCTTGCTGGCTCCACGCACCCGGATGAAACGCACCCCGAACTCATCTTTCAAACGACTGTAGACGCGTTCGACCATGCTGCGCAGCCGAAAGCGCTGCTCTTCGGCGGGTGTGAACGGAAGCCGTTTGCGGTCGCAGCGGGTGGGCGTTTTGCGCCGTTTGTCATAGCGCTCTAAGCTGCTCTGGGGTGGCGGCAGGGCGGCGGCCACACCATTGGGCGCAATCAGCGGAACATGTCCGAGCGAGCGGCTGTGAGCGTCGATCTGGTGGGCGTCGTAAGCGGTATCCATCAAGTCGTAAAGATAAGTAACGCGTGCGCTGCTGAGGGTCATCAGCGGGATGGCCGCTTGCGAATCGTGCACACAGGCGCCCGTGAGCAGCGCGGCAATAGGGATCTGTCCGTCGGCCACATCCAAGTGCAACTTGTAACCGCGCCAGTAGCTGAGATGCCCCTTGCTGCTTTGCTTCACGCCCAGGCTGCAGTGCTGCGGCAACCCGGCCAGCATTTCCGCTAAGGGCATGCGGCGCTGTTCTTCGATGCGGCTGCGCGGCGTGCTGCGCTTAGGCTTGGGGCCGCGTCTGTGTTTTTCGCGCCTTCGCTTGAGCGGCGGATTTTCCGGAAACCGCTCACGTGCTTCAATGGCCGTCGAATCCCGGGCGATGTGGCCGATCAGCCGCTCTTTCTGCGTATTCTCGATCATCGCTTCGTGCGGAATCTGCCGCAGCGTGCTCCAGCCGCATATACTGATAGCGGTGCTGGCGCTGCTTCCGGTGTCGCGCTGGATAGCACCGCAGCAGGGCTGGCGAGGGCGACCGGCCAAGGACCGGCAGGCATTGGCGGCGGCCTTTCTGGCGAAAGCGATCTACGGGCTGGGGACGACACGGCAGATACTGGAGCGGCTGCGAAGCGACCGGCAGCTGTGCGGTGTAGCCGTGCCTTCTCCGGCAACGGCCCCAACTCCGAGTCCACACGATCGAATAACACACTCTGCAGAACGTAGGAACCGCCAGTAATTGTTCGCGTGGGGTACTCTGCATGAGAGGGCTTGCTCCTTGTTTTTGTTCGTCGGAAACAACAGAGTACAAGGCTAGGGCCCCTTTTCAAACATTTTCTTATCCCCTTTGTTCTATAATTTCAGAACTCCCCCTCCGCATTATCAATTTTGCAAGCGGCTCCTGTGACCCACTTGCATCGCGGATCGCTGAGCGCTGCAAAAATGGCATACTGAAGCTTGCCTGCGCAGTTGGGCAACCGCTGGATGGGCCCGTTTTTCGGGTCAGTCGAGAGGAAAGTCCGGTCTTCATAGGGCGGCATGCCGGCTAACGGCCGGGGGTGCGCGCTCAAAGCGCGTGTTACGGAAAGTGCCACAGAAAATATACCGCTGGTCCTGGCAAACGGGGCGAGTAAGGGTGAAAAGGTGCGGTAAGAGCGCACCGCGGGCCGAGCAATCGCGTCTGGCAGGGCAAACCCCATGTGAAGCAAGACCAAATAGGGGAGGAGGAGCGGCCCGCTCCGTTACCACTTCCGGGTAGATCGCTGGAGCTCCTTCAGTAATGAGGAGCCTAGAGGAATGGTTGCCGCCGCTTTTGCGACCTGTCGCGGAGCGGATACAGAAACCGGCTTACAGACTGCGCAGGTCTGTTTTCGCGGCTCGCTCAAGCCACGTGTTGGCATTACCGCGCAGCTGACGGCTGGCGCGATACCAACACGGCTTGGCAAGGCGAAGCCCCGCTTCGCTCTCCCCGTTGCATCCTCTCCCGACCAAGGGCATTTCGCGCGCTGTGGAATCACGACCCGGCGATGCCGCGCGGCTGCCATAGCAGCCGAAGAAGGAGAAGAAGGCCAGCGCGGCGGAAGGCGGGCAAGCAGCCGAAGAGAAATGACGCTTCGCATGGCCCTGAGGGTCAGGCGTTCGCTCGCGGGAAAATTTCGGCCTTCAAAATCCTCGCCACTTGATTACTGTGACGGAAATCAAGAGGCCATACCATGACGCTGCAATTCTTCGTACAGAAACCGCCCGGAGGCGACGGCACGGGCAGAGGAGTCTATCGCATCATCTTCAACATCACGGCACCGGAACAGCATGTGTGGGTACTGCGCATCCGGCACAGTTCGCGCCATGCCCTTACCGCCGAAGACGTGGAATTTCGAGCCTGAAAATCCCGCTCAAACCCAGAGCCAGAGGGCGTTAGACCCGTTGTGCAGCGAATCAAGAATCATGCACGGAACTAGCCTTGTGCGCGAGCCATGACGCTGCAATTACCCAAAACCATTATTTAGAAAACTCATGAGATGTGTTAGCGTCGATTTGCTTATGACGCCCTCGCCCAACCAGACACCCCCCGTTGCCTCCGCGCCCGCGCTTCTCCAGGAAGCCGTCGCACTGAACGGCCTCGTCATGTTCGTCAATTCGGGAGCACCCGGGATGGTGCTCGTGGTTGTTCGCGGCCCGGACACAGTGATCCAAGGCTACGGCGAGACCGGCAAGGGCAACGGAATCCTGCCGGATGGGAAGTCGCTGCTGCGTCTGGGCTCCGTCACGAAAGTCTTTACCGGCGAGGTGCTCGCCGCGATGGTAAACAGTGGGAAGGTCCGCCTCACTGACCCGCTGGCGCTTTATGCGCAAGGCGCGACCGTTCCGAGCTTTGGCGAACGCCAGATCACGCTGCTGGATCTCGCCACGTACTCGGCTGGTCTGCCTCGTGATGCCGCTCATGACCCGCACGAGCCTGATTTAACCTGGCCAACGCGAGCGGAACTCTGGCACTGGTTCTCCAACTACCAGTTGCAATGGGCCCCCGGCAGTGTGGCCGCCTACAGCAACGCGGGCTTCTCGTTACTCGCCGATGCGCTCGCGGTCGCGGGCGGGAAACCCTACCCACAGCTACTGCGCGAGTTGATCACGGATCCCCTGGGCATGCCGGATACGACCCTGGACCCTAACCAAGAGCAATGCGGGCGTTTGATGATGGGCAGCGGCTTTGGCGGGCCCCTTAAATGCGTCAGTACGGAGGCTACCCAAGGCAATGGCGGCCTGTTCTCGACTGGTGATGATGTGGCGCGCTGGCTCAGACATAATCTCGACACGGCCAATCCCGTGGCGTGGCCCGTTCTTACCCTGGCCCATGCCGCCTACCGTCAGCGCCAATCCATGACCGCTGCCATCGGCTTCGATGAGTCCGGCCCGATGTCAGGACTCGGACTCGGCTGGATTATGATGTCAGCCAACGGAAATTTGCCCATGATCCTGCAGAAGGCCGGCGGGGGCGGCGGTTTCATGACTTACATTGCCTTTGCTCCGGGGCGGGATGTCGGTGTCTTCTGGGCCGTGAATCGGATGGATTTCAACATGGGCGCCGCGCTGGGGGTGGCCACCAACGAACTAATCGCGAACCTGGTTACTCGCTGATCTGCGGAGTCAGCGAGGCACGCAACTTTGTGTCAAAAAAGCCGGTAGCTCTTTTCAGAGCTACCGGCTTTTTTGCTTTTCCAACACTCTTGCAAAGGCAGCCACCGATCACTTTTGCAGAAATCACGATTCATGCACAAAAAACGGAAGGCGCGCGTGATTGACGCGCTCGATGAAGGCGACGTGCTGTTAGTCACCCGGCTTGACCGCCTGGCTCGCAGCACGCGCGACCTTTTGAACGCGCTGCCGCAGGTTGCGGAGAAGAAGGCCGGATTTCGCTCGCTGGGCGATAGCTGGGCCGACAGCACGACCGCGCACGGCAGATTGATGCTCACCGTCCTGGCAGGGCTGGCGGAGTTTGAGCGGGAATTGATACGCGCCCGCACCGGCGAAGGACGCGCTCGAGCTAAAGCTCGAGGCGTGAAGCTGGGGCCGCACTTCAAGCTCACGCCGCACCAGCGTAAGGAAGCACTGGGCCGCCCGAGACAGGGGCGAAACCCTCATGGACATCGCCCGCACCTACAACGTCAGCCACAGCACCATTTCGAGGCTTTCCGCATGAACGCCACCGTTCTCTACGGTATTGACAGCGCCAAGCGCATGCACCGCTTCTATCGGCTCGACGTGCAGCCGGATTTATTCGGCCATTGGTGCCTGATGCGCGAAGGGGGTCGCATCGGCAGCACCGGGCAAACCCGCTCCCTCCCCTTCCCTACCCCGCAGGAAGCGGAGTCCGCGTTACAGCGGCAGCGTAGCGCCAAGGAGCGGCGGGGACATGCGCATCGAGTATACTTCATTCCGTCGCTACACTTCAAATCTATGGCCTCAAATGCTGACTCAGGAAGTGTGAGAGGGCCGCTCATAACTGCCGCAGGATTGCTGATTGCGGCTCTCATTGGTGGTGGAGCGACTATTTCGGCACTTTTGCCACCGGACACCTGACCACACCGAGCGACACGCGCGAGTTTCAGAAAGCAAAACAGGAAAACATCCGGCTTCTCCAGGAGAACGAAGGGCTGAAAGAAGAGAACGCGGGCTTGCGGCAAGAGAATACAGGTTTGAAGCAGCAGAATGCGAGCTTACATGATGAAATTGCCCAATCCCCGCCTGACTCTTCGCACGATTCTCAGGCGCACGGTACTCCCGCTGCGGAGAGCACGACCGAGAGAGCAGGCGATTTCGTATCCCGTTTGGACGGCTGCCAGAAGAGCAACAGCGGTGTGACATGCGTTGTGAGAGTGATGAACACCAAAGAAGACCGTGTCGTTCGCCTCTACAACGATTGGACGTCAATCGTCGATTCGACCGGAAATGAGCAGAAAGCCAAGATAGCCAAGCTGGGTGCAAGCACGAACCGCTATCCGTGGATGTATGCCGAAACCACGTTGCCCACAAATGTTGCCGTTAGGGCCACTCTTACTTTCGGACGCGTCGATTCAGACGTAACTCGCCCTTCTATCCTGACGCTCCGTATCTAGTGCCTCGGCGTGAACAACGGCATGCCCGATAAGGAGGAAATTCAGTTCCGCGCCATCCCACTTTCGCTCGAACACTAGAGCGGATTCTCTTAGAGATGATAACCTCCTTTATCATACCTATCTACATAAAGGCAGGGAAATGTTTCAATTGCTCGTTCTCTTGTCAACGAGCAGACTGGAACCATGAGAGATGACTTTCCATTGCCAGTGAAGGACGCGTTGGCCAAAAGAGTTGGCTATCGTTGCTCCAATCCTCAATGTCGGCAGTCCACCAGCGGCCCGCAGGATGATCCCACCAAGTTCGTCAATACTGGCGTCGCAGCGCATAATCAGCGCGGCCTCGGAGGGAGGTCTGCGCTATAACCCGGAAATGACCAGTGAAGAGCGCAAGGCCGCCATCAACGGTATCTGGCTATGCCAAACACATGCCAAGTTTGGTTGATAACGATAGGCAGCGCTACACCAACGAAATTCTGCGGCGATGGAAGACCATCAGCGAATCTGCAGCTTTGCGCTCTCTTGAAAATACGCCGAATCCGGAAGACGAGGAACTGCTGTTCTTAAGACTTGAGCAGCTCATGCCCGACCTTCTCGAAGAAATTCGCAAAGACCTCACGGCCCATCCTCTATGCCGCAAATTCGTTCCACTTAAAAAGGCTCTGGAATTACTGTTCTGGCGGCGGCGAATGCTTTTACTACTACGAAGAGCACCCTGACCTTGATAACAAGCTAAAAATTCTTGAGAACTACAACCTCATCCGCTTTGTTCCCATGAATACCAACGCCAAGCATTATGTCTTCACCGAGGCATTTGTCCGTTATTTCGGAGTGTGACTCATTGCGTGAGCTTGCTGGTAAGAGCCGAGAGCAGGTTAAAGAAAAACCAGCCGGTATCCATGCCGCTGTAATCCGGTACAAACACCTTGGGCGCTCCGTGAACTTCGCAAACGCCGACGCCGTCCACATAGGGCTGATAACGGATAACGTGATTCAGTGCAATCCGCAGCGTTTTCTTCTGCCCGCCGAAATAGAGTGCCGGTTCGTGATGAGCATTTCCCCCATATCAAGCGGCATCAGGCCGGAAGCCTGTTCCTGATGCCCTTGCGAGCCGCCGATGCGGTAATACATCCCTGCCCCGATAGGTAGGCTCAGGCTCCCGAATGTTCTGCTATGCGTTGAAACCGTTCTCTCTTCAGCAAACACGACCTTTCCCGCAGTGAATACGGGATGCTCGCCAGACTGAAGATTAAATTTGCATTCGGTCAACGCTGTCATAGTAGGGCGGAAGGTCGTGAAGCACTTGCCACAGCGTGTTGCTCATAAACAAAGCGCCCATGCCGAACCATCTCCGTTGCGCGAATTCCGCTCTGTAGGAATCGTTGCCGAGGCCCTGGAGGATTGCGACGACGCGGTGCAATTCCTCTTCTGAAACGGGCGACTGCACTGCAATCTGACTCGCCGCGTCGTTTGCACCTTGCAGCAACGTTTCCCGGAAGTGGGCAAACGGCACCTTGTTTTCCGAGGCCATTTTTTTAGCCTCAGTTTCCAGCGCCTCATAGGTTTTGCCGCTGCATGCGCCGTTGAAAATCAGCTCACGTAATTGCTTTCTCAGGCCCTCCGCCCGCTCGTTACAAGCCGGGTGCCTGTCCTGAAACCATCCCGCCTTTTCCCCACATAAATCACAAACACCCATTTGCCGATTATGGCCCCATTGCTTCAATGAGGCGCGGAGCTAGCTTTGAACGTTTCCAACAACGTAACGTCCTTTGGACTAAAGCGCGGCGCGGTATTTCGGTAGCAGGATCCATTCAAGGCATCTGTAGTTGCGGCGTTTGCTGTTCCTCTGCTTTAATCCCGCACATGGAAGGCTCCGATGCGAAAGCATGGATGGGCTGTTCGCAGCAAATCCATCTCAAGGAGCATTCCAATGACATCCCTTCGGCAACGCATGACCGAAGACATGCAGGTGCGCAATCTCGCCCTGAACACGCAAACCTCTTACGTGCAACAGGTGTCCCTGTTTGCACGCCACTTCGACAAATCACCCGAACAGTTGGGGCCTGAGGATATTCGCGCCTACCAAGTTTACTTAACCAATGAAAAGAAGTTGGCGCCTGGCTCGGTCCTCATCGCGGTGGCTGCCTTGCGCTTTCTCTATAAGGTCTCTCTCAAAAAGGACTGGACCTTCGAGGACGTCATCCCCGCACCGAAGAAACCTCAGAAACTGCCGGTGGTTCTGAGCCCGGAAGAGGTGCTCCAGTTTCTCGGCTCCGTGGGCAGCAGCAAACATCGAGCCATTCTGACGACTTGTTACGCCGCCGGACTGCGCATCTCCGAAGTGCATTCGTCTGAAGCCCGCCGACATCGATAGTCAGCGGATGGTCATTCGCGTCGACCAGGGTAAAGGCCAGAAGGACCGCTACGTCATGCTGTCCCCAAGTTGCTGGAGACGCTCCGCAGCTAGTGGCGAGCCGTGCGGACCCAAGATTGGCTTTTTCGAGGGCGATATTCCCGGGCGGCCGATCAGCAGAAGCTGCCGTTGAACTGGCCTGCCAGAAGGCGCGCCAGCTCTCCGGCATCCGCAAGCCGGTTACGCCTCATTCGCTGCGCCACGCTTTCGCTGTTCATCTGCTGGAATCCGGAACCGATGTCCGCACGATTCAACTGTTGCTCGGCCACCGCAGCCTGGCGACTACGGCCCGTTATCTGCGGATCGCCACCAGCAAAGTGTGTTCGGCATCGAGTCCGCTCGACCTGCTGCCTCGTCCCGTTCCCGTTGAGCCCAAGCCCGCCACGCCTCAGCATTTCTGAGCGGCGGGCTCATGGATCGCCCGAAGCTGGAAGTGGCGGACGTGTTCCGCCGCTATGGCGAAGCTTATCGGAACAAGCATGGCGCGTCGATGTCCACCGGGCAGCGGCGCGTCATGACCGCCATCGAGGTGTGCCGCACAGCCGCTCTCGGCGGCCACCTCGAGCGCTGCGATCAGTGCGGTCATGAGCGGAATGCTTCAATAGCTGCCGGGACCGCCACTGCCCAAAATGTCAGTCTCTGGCTCGGGCCCAATGGATTGAGGACCGCCAAGCCGAACTTCTTGAGGTCCCTTATTTTCATGTCGTCTTCACCGTGCCGGAAGAGATTGCCGCGATCGCCTCCAGAACAAGGAGGTGGTCTATGGCATTCTCTTCCGGGCCACAGCCGAGACTCTGAGAACCATCGCAGCGGATCCCAAACACCTCGGCGCGGAGATCGGCTTCTTCGCCGTCCTGCACAGCTGGGGGTCAAAACCTCCAGTTTCATCCGCACCTGCATTGCGTCGTTCCCGGCGGCGGACTGTCGCCCGACGGCGATCGCTGGGTTTCCTGCCGGCCGGACTTCTTTTTGCCGGTCCGGGTTCTGTCTTGTCTGTTTCGCCGGCTCTTCCTGGAATCCTTGGAGAGGGCATTCGATGCCGGCAAACTTCAGTTCTTCCGCTCCCTGGAGCCGCTCCGGAAGCCGTTGCGTTCGCCCGGCATCTGGCCAAGCTGAAAAGCTGCGAATGGGTTGTCTATGCCAAAGCTCCGTTCGCCGGACCCCAGCAAGTGCTCGACTACGTGGGCCGCTATACCCATCGCGTCGCCATCTCCAATAACCGCCTGCTCGACATCGAAAACGATCAGGTCCGGTTCAAGTGGAAAGACTATCGGGAGGTGACCAGGTCAAAACGATGACCTTGAGCGCCGAGGAATTCATCCGGCGTTTCCTGCTGCACGTGTTGCCGAACGGGTTCCGGCGCATTCGCTACTACGGGTTTCTGGGCAACCGCCACCGCGAGGAAAAGCTCGCTGTGTGCCGCCAGCTGCTCGGCATGCCGCGGTCGAAAAGACAACGCCGAACCGGAGCCGGAAACAGACTACCGCGACCGTTACGAAGACCTCACCGGCCGTTCGCTCCGCCAATGTCCGCAATGCAGCAAGGCCACATGGTGAAGATCGCGGTCTTACCGAGAGCTGTCGCCATGCCTCCAAGGGGCATAAACTCATCATGAGCGGCGCGATCAACTGTGAAATAACAGATGACCGACTGGGCTTGCCCAGTGCGTCATAGACGTGCGGCCATGCTGCAGCATTATCGACCTACTCCAGTTGTTCCCACTCCTATCTTGTCAATCCGCGGCAAGAACCACGGACGGTTTGCCCTTCACTCGCATCCGCAACACGCCAGCACTCTTCCCTCCGACGCCTGGTTCGGGCGATTGAAAACCCATAGACCGAGCTTTTGTGGAGCGGTTTAGTCCAACACGTTTTTAGCTCACCCTCCCGGCGTCCACCTGTTCTCGCAAACGAAGACTCCGGCGCCGTGCCGCTGGGCTAAAAACGTTCT
>CAWCYQ010000023.1:0-198414 GCA_963799755.1 Terriglobia bacterium
TGAAAATTCTGGGACTCTTCGCTGTTGGCGTTGTGCTCATGAACGCTCAGTCACCAGATCCTGCTGACCTTCTGGAGCGTGCGCGCGACAAATTGATCGCACGAGTGCCTCCGCTTGGATATGCCTGTATTGCGACCATCGATCGCAGCTATTACGGCCCACGGACGCCGCCGATGACTCCAAAGTCCTGCGAGCAGATTGTCCGCGGAAGAACAGAGAGCTCGGACCAAATTACAACTCGATAAGACCGATCGGTTGCGTTTCCAGGTGCTTGTATCAAGCGGAGGTGAAATCTATTCATGGACCGGGCCGAGCGGACTCTCGCGCAATGTCGATGAGGTCGTGCATTCCGGAGACATCGGCACCGGCGCGTTGGCGGCTCATCTCGATGCAGTATTTGCTAACCCACTCGTCCGGTTTCGGCTCCTCAGTCAAAGCAACCAGAACCTCGAATTCGGTTTTCGCGTGCCGGTCGAGGCCAGCAGTTACCTCGCCAAAGCTGGTGCCCAGTGGCGCGAGACGGGCTATGACGGCTCTCTCGCAATCGATCCCGCATCGCTCGATTCGAGAAAAACGCTGACTGTCGAACTGACGAACTGCCGGCGAAATCCTGGCCTGTGAAAATCGAGCGCAAAGCTATCGGAGATCCAACCGGCAGCAAGGGGATTCTCCTTCCAAGTACAGCCCGGACCCAGGACCTCAGCCGCGACGCCACCGAAACGGAATGGGTCACCGCCTTTTCGGAGTGCCGGGACTTATCCGAGAAGGCTTCCGAGCGGCCGAAGCCTGCGCTGTTTCCGCCTGGTTTTGCTGCCCCACTCAAGTTGGCTCTTACCACTGCCATCGATACATCGACTGCCGGTGCGGGAGATGTGATTACGGCAAGACTTTTGGAAACCGTAGTGGGGCCCTTGAGAAGTTTGGCACCTGAGGGTGCAACCTTAACTGGCCGGATCATGCGCCTGGAACACCGCATGCGTAAGCCATACTCTTTCCTGATTTGGGTCGATTTCGACACGATTGAAACGAATGGCGTCGTTTCGTCGATCCGTACCCGATTGACCCACGGAGACGATCTCGACTCCCAACACCCTTGTTCGATCGCTACTATGAGCGATCAGAAATGGGATCGTGCTCTCCACTTTTACGGCGGCCCCGATAATGCCAATATCGTCATTCCCGCAGGATACACATCGAGATGGCTGACGGGCGAGCCAGCTTCGAAAGGTGACCCGGCTGACGAGCAGAGATAAGAAGATTTATGCAGGCACACGGCCTCCGCGAAATACCAACCCCCATAAGGAGAACGCATGAATACAGAAGTGATGCACGAAGTTCTGGCAGAATCGCAAGCCGGAAAGCTGACCTTTGGTGAAGTGGTCAGGAGACTCTCACAACTAGGCGTAGAGTCGTATTTCGTTGATCTGGCAAAGCGAGAGGAGACGTTTTACATGCCCGATGGTAGAACGCATGTCGAGAAGATGAATCTCCCGTCAAAGCCGATAGCCGAGCAGTTTTCTCCGTCTGGGATTGTCTCAGCCATTCGCGCGGCTCAGACAGATACTATCCGCTATCCGGAGTTTGTGAAACGTGCAACGGCAGCAGGTGTAATCGGCTACTGGGCTTTTCTAATGGGCAAAAACGTGACCTACATTGGCCGTAAAGGTGAGCTTCACGTTGAGCAGTTTCCGCCTCCTCAGTCGTAGTGGTGTGATTATGATGGTCGAGGCGGTTCTTTGCGGCGACATCATCCCGTCACGCCCAACTCTCAACGCAATACAACTGTGCTGATGTAATGGCGTCCCCAAGGGGATTCGAACCCCTGTTATCGCCGTGAAAGGGCTATTCGGCTAATTTGGACTAGTTTGGCTCAACTTGGAAAGCAGTGGAATGAAGCCCTATTTCTAAGGGTTTCGAGGCATCTCAACTTTTGATGCCTTTGCTGCAGCTTGTAAGTATTTGTGTCACTCTGTGTTACCAGAGCGTTACCAGAAAACGCTCGAAGTGAAATCCTGTCGACAACGCTGTGTCGTTGTGAAGCCAACGTCTGGCTACGGGTGATTGGACTGCGACAGACTCTGGATCTTCGGATAAGCCCGGAGATCTCGAAACCCGTCGGCCGTTGGAATACGCGGTTGGCGATTTTTACTGGAAACTCCTATTCGGTTCCAGAGATGACCCCGATGCGCCCGTGCGCGCCGGGGTCGGGAATTAGAGCACCTATATGGAATACACGGGGAACTCATACCAGACCGGAGTTGCAGCAGGGCGGAGCGAAGCTTTCGCGAGAGCGACGCCGCTGCACAAAGGGCGACGCAGAAGCAGGTTTTGTAACTGTAAGTTCTGTTCTTTTTGAGAGGAGAAACTCATATGGCAGTTAGACCAAAGTCAACAAGAAGAGTGGTTCGATTCTATGGCCGAGCTCGATGGCATACGGCCATCGAGCGGTCAAGAGTTCACGATTACGCGTTATGGTTCAAGCAAATACCCTGGAAGCTCTTTTGTACGTTCACTTTTGCTTGGAAGGTGTCCGATCCGCAGGCCATCAAGATTTTCGACGCGTTCATAAACCGTCTTGAACGCGTGATCAAATGCGACGTTGGCTATCTGCGGGGTGACGAGAAGAGATTCTCAGGACTTGGCAAACCCGCATGTGCTCGCCATTTCCACGTTCTTATGGTTTGTGCCAATTCGGTAGATCCCCGGTTCGTGGAGGCGCTCTGGATGAGCATGGCCGGAAGCAGAAGTGATGGCGCTGGTGCTCAGGTTAAAGCATACGACGCAAACCTTAATGGTGAGTCGTATGTGCTGAAACAAATGAACCAAGCGCACGGTGACTGGGACCACAGAAAGCTACACCTATTCCTTCCATCGTTGAAGCTGGCAAAGCCCAATAGTCGCCACCGCAGAACGCTGCGGCGGCATCAAGATCGAATCCAGGAAGGTGGCGAGTAGTCATCCGAATGGAGATCGGGGCTCTCCGAACGAAATGGAGCTACTGAAACTGCCCGGCGTGCCGCTTTGTCAATAACACACCCTATTGCAGCTGATTGCAACGTTGATTGCATTGACAAAGAACCGGTTGGTGCGATGTTGTCCAGCCAAATCAAGCTGCATTTTGGACCAGGGACATAAAAAGAACACGAAAGGAGCGAGTAAGAACAAATGTCGTTTGCTGTCGGGTTACAAGTACTGAAGAAATTGTGTGAAAGCCAGGACAAGCTGGCGTGGCTGCGGGCCAAACTGACGCCCCGACTATTCCAGTCGGATGAGATGGCGATCTATGATTGGACGGCTTCTCATCTAAACCAATACCACGCCTTGCCCTCACTGCTCACGTTGCAGTCGATGTTTTCCGAAACGGCTCAGCTCGAGACGCCGGAGCCCGCAAATTACTACCTCCAGAAACTCGAAAACCGGTTCTCGTACAACCGGCTCACCGGCTCCATGCAGGCGGCTTACGACATCCTGAAGAACAATCATGATGATCACGAGAAGGCGCGGAAGGTGTTACGAGATGCTGACAGAGACATTGGGCTTCAGAAGTACCGCCATCGAATTCTGGATATAGGCGAGGAATGCCCCCAGATGATCTTGAATGACTACCATAACGGCGCGATGGTTGAACACGTATCCCTGTTCGGCTGGCCCTATATGGACCACCAGAGTGGAGGAGTCATGCCGGGGGAGGTTGTGTCGTTTGTGGGCAGACCAAATCTTGGGAAAACCTGGATGCTAGTTTCGACTGCTTTGCAGAACTGGAAAGCAGGAGTCAACACCCTCTTCGTGAGCATGGAGATGCGGCCCCTCGACATTGCACGGCGGCTCGCTTCGATCTATACAGGCCTTTCGATCAATCAGTGGAAGAATGTGGGCCTTCCCACAGCCACGTATAAGAAGTTTGCCGACACGCTGTGTTTGATGTCGGATGAAAAAGCTAAATTCTACGTCGTAGATGGAAATCTAGCACCTACGGTGGACGACATTTATGGGTTGGCCGATGTCCACGGCTCTAGCAACATCGTCATTGATGGCGGCTACTTAGTACGCCATGCGAATCCACGCCTCGACCGTTTCACGCGTGCCGCAGAAAACATTGAGTTAATGAAGCGCTTTACGACCGACATAGAGGCAGCGACCTTCACATCCTGGCAGCTCAACCGCGAAGGAAGCAAGAAGATAAGCAAGACTAGCGGGGAGGACGTCGGCCTGGAAGACATTGGACACTCGGACGCGATCGGCCAGATTTCTAGCACGGTGCTGGGCTTGTTCAAAGAGCACGGGATCGACACAGAACGGAAGATCCGCGTTCTAAAAGGACGGAACGGCGAGACTGGGGAGTTCACCATTAATTGGGACTTCAACAATATGGATTTCACGCAATTGGACCCACCTCTCGAAGATACTGAACACGAAAACAACCACGAGGCCCAATGGGTGTAGCTATGGAGTCCCTCTGCAGACCAACTACTTTGCCACGGGCACGAATGCGGGGCTCCGGGCACGACCCATGATTGGCAATTGCAATTGATTGCCACTTGTTTCTGCTTGGCAAAACAGCCGGAGGATGCGAGACAGTTACCCGGACTAACGGACGCCTAGACGTTTTGCAGCTTGATTGATACAGTCAGTGCGGTCGAGTCCGTCTGTTGGTCCGAGATGGGAAGAGTACGAGATGGGCGGCAATCAATTGCAATCACTAGTTCTTGCCAAATCAGCCCAGAGGTGCGCAGGAGCGATTGCAACGACGCGCATGCACCAACTTATGCATTTGAGAAAGGTGTCTTGTACCCTACAATGTAAGTCATGAGCTGCGGCACTAAATTGTGAAACTAAATAGCTGTATTCCTATTAACACAGTTGTATCGGTAGCCTCCTAAACCAAATAGTGACTGAGTGGATCTTATGAACCGGCAACGAGTTAGGTGCTGAGTTATTACTGGCCCTGAGAAGTGAAAGACAGGTCCGTCCGTCAAACAACAAGACAATGGCATTCGATAGGCTCCAGAAACTCGGGAAAGAGAAGTTCCAGAAAATCGTTAACGAGCTTGCCCGTGGGACACCAGCGCAGACCTTAGCTCGTTTAATCCAACAGGAATGGGGAGATGCTCAAGATGTCGGTGAGGAAACGCTGGCAAAACAGTTAAAGCGGCTTTCCACGACGATCAAGAATGGTGCCTTCGGCGGCGATTTGGCGGAGCAGGCAAAAACACGCGCGAGTGTCCGGATTAAGCTTTTCCACGGGTCTACTCTGGATTGTTTGGCGGAGTTGGTCGAAATGGCGGCGATTCAGAAGTCCCGCGTTCTGAGGTTGTACGAGAAAGAGCGCATATACAACGTCCCGATCCTCATGCTGAACCGGGTGATCAGAGACTACGGAAATCTGATCGTCACCATTCAGGAGATGAAATTCAATCTAGGCTTGGACGAGTACAGACGATCAATTCCCGGCGTTACAGCCTCGAATACGACCGTCACAGTGCCCAATCCGACGACGACCCAGCAGCAATCGCTTCAAGCGCTGGCAGTGTTGGAAGAGATCTTCGACCGGCGAGGCATCACGAGCCACCCAGTGACTGTCGAAAATTGCAATTGATTGCAAAAATAACTTGACCTGAACCTGATGAACAGACCCCGTGAATCGCACTTCGGCTCTACTTCCACGTTCTGGATAGCCGACCAACAAAACACGGTTCTCAACAGGTCGATCACTTCTACGACTAGCGCGTTACACGTCAAAGTGCGTGAAACGCGCGTTGGAAAAAGAGTCGGTCGTGAGACCAGACGATACCTTGTAGATTGGACAGATGGCGCTCAAACGGATGGACAACGTAGGAATCGTCGTCGATGACCTCCGAGGGACGATTGATTTCTTTCGCGAGCTCGGCCTCGAGCTCGAAGGGCGGGCCACGATCGAAGGAGAGTGGGCCGGGCGCGTCACTGGACTGGGCGATCAGCGCGTCGAGATTGCCATGATGCGCACGCCGGACGGCCACGGCCGGCTCGAGCTCTCCCGCTTCCTCACGCCGCCTGCTGTCGCGGATCACCGCAACGCGCCGGTGAACGCTCTAGGCTACCTCCGCGTCATGTTCGCCGTGGACGACATCGACGAGACGCTTGAAAAGCTCCGCAAGCGCGGCGCGCAGCTCGTAGGCGAAGTAGTCCAGTATAAAGAAGCGTATCGGCTCTGCTACATCCGCGGACCTGAAGGGCTTCTCATCGGACTCGCCCAAGAACTCAGCTGAGCGCAATACGAAGACAATGACGAAGAGCGACCAATGTCAGCGAGCGCGTCTCACAAAGGATAGTTTTCGCCCTGCTCTACCTGCCCTGTTTCGCTATCCTGAAGACCATGCACAGACGCGCGTTTCTTGCCGTGTTGCCATTCCCTTTCATTCTTCGCCCGCGCCGCAGCCCGCTTTACAGCATCCCGGTTCGGTCAGTCACCGACCTTGCTGGTTTGGCACCGGGAGAGGTTCGAGTTTTCCCGGTTGAGTTTCACAAAGGGTAGGTTTTCACGCTTCGCGCCGAGGATCCGCATACGCGGATTATTCCGGGGTCACAGGCAGCTTAACTCGATTATTCGAACCAGTCAGACGGTTCTTCCATCTCAGCTTCGAATTCCGGCAGGTCTTCTGTTTCGCCGCGTATCCTACGCTTCATCCGCGCAGCGAACGATTTATAGCCGTGAACACCATTGGCATAATCCGCCAACAGGTCTTTGAAGTCGTCAAATGACGTACGCGACGTGGGCAGGACGTGGGGCAAATTTTCGTGAATGAATCGGATCAGCCGCGCGTCCGGTTCATTTCCCAAGCGCACGTCATGGTACCGATGTCGGCGGACAAACGCTGGATCAGTACTGGGAGGACGGCCCGCAGCTCACCGGCGGGGGCGCAGTTGTCGCCAGATATCCCGACACAACTCCAGTAGTCGTGGAGGGGACGTACGGAAAGCGGATGGGTGATTCTGAGCGGGGTTCACCCCGAGGCCCCGGCAGACTGGCGGCGGGGCATGGATTTCAAAACGCCCGCAGAGACGGACAACGCCTACGCGGCGGCACTGATCCGGGCGGCCCTGAATCGCGAATCGCTGGCGCCTATTGATTATCAACACCGCGCGCGAGCGCTACCGCGCTGTCGAAATCGCCGCAGCCAGTTGCAGTCTCCGAACCGATGACCGGAATAGTGGCTTCGCAGAGTGACGAGCCTCGGAAACAAGTACGTCAATCGGAAGCAATCCGGGTTGACGGTTTGTCGGCTAGGGTGAGAAGTCCCCACGGAACAATAACGCCTGGTCGGCAAAGGGCTAGGAAGAAGGCTTCGCAGTTCAGGACTGAAAACCGGCTTATCGCCGAATGAAGCCTACGGAAGGTAATTCATCGGGATTGATTGACGTACACCTCTCCGGTGTTGAAGCTTGACTTCTGGTTGAAATGGCCGTAAGTCACGCCTTGGCCGGAAGCGATGTATTCTTTCAGCTTTGCGGACATTCGCCGGCAGACGTCCGGGTGCTGATCGGCCACATCGGTCACCTCCTGAGGATCTTTCTCAAAGTTGTAAAGCTGCGGCTTGTAGACGGCGGGCGATGCTCCCGGCACCACGCTGAACGTATCCTGATGAGCTTCCGCTTTCCAGATTTCGCTATAGTTCCAACCTTGGTCGCGAGCTACGCCGATCCAGCCGTAGGTCTGAACGACATAGTCGCGAAGCGATCGCGTTAGGCCGGTCACTAAGTCCCAGGCATTCTGTCCAGTGACGCGCGTCGGTGCCTTCAAATTGAGCAGATGGAGCGCGGTCGGCATAACATCGTAGACCTGAACGAAGCCCGAAACTTTCTTTCCCGCATATTGCTGGTCCGGCGTGTGAATCAGGAGAGGAATGTGCGTCACCTGACCGCGGAGCTTGTCCGGCCCTTTGAGGAACTGTCCGCGCTCGCCCAGCATGGCACCGTGATCCGACATAAAGACAACGACGCTGTTCTCAAACAAGCCGTATTGTTTGATCGTATTGAGTAGTTCGCCAATCCAATAATCGACGCAATTGACTTCGCCTGCGTAGTTGGCTCGAAAGCGATTCTTGATTTCATCTGGCAGTGGGCGCGTAAGGCGGTTCGACAAAGCTGGGTGTGTAAGGGCCGCGCCAATACTTTTGAAGAAAGCGCTCCGGCGGGTCCCATGGTTCGTGAGAATCGAACATTTCGACATGCAGGTAGAAAGGACGTTGCTCGAAGTTGTCTTTCAGCCAGCGAATGGCCGTCCGGGAGACGATTTCAGAAAGTGACTCGCCGTCCTGCCTCCAGAGATTGCGGTTGGCTTTATACTGGCTCAGGAATTCATGAAGACTTGGCATGGTAGCAAGATAGTCGCTTGAGACCATGTCGCTGACATCGAGGAGTTTATGCGGCGAGGTGCCGTAATAATCCACTTCCTGGCCGCGAATCCATTGATTAGACATGAAAGCCTTTATGGAAGTTGCGCCCGGGACGCTGCTCATGCGGCAAGTCGCTCACGACCGCGGTGAGGTACCCAGCTTCATCGAGCGTCTCGCTCAGCGTCTGATCTTCGTTGTAGAGATGATGCCAACCAGGAAGCTGCACGGGTTCCGGCTGGCGAAAGTAGTAACAGGGAACGGCGCGCCGCCCGGTATGTAAGGTGCGGCGGATGACAATCGTCGGCATACCCTCGGGATAGAAATTTTCAAAGACAACTGCCTCTTTCGCGAAGCTGTCAAGGTTCGGTGTCTCGAGAGCTTCGAGCCAGCGCCCGCCGTAACAGCCCAGGTTGTCCCGCCGGAAGGTGTCGCTGACAATGATGATGAGGTTGCGGTTGTTTCCAGCCTGTTTTGGCGGACGTTCCCAGATTGAGCCGCACTCTTCGATGTCGGGATTTTCCTCAGCCGGAGTGGGACGGCTGCCCATGCTGGCGGTGGCTGCCAGGACGGCTGGAGTCTTTTTCAGGAAATTGCGTCTTGAAGATTCTGTTCCGGGCATTCTCGTCTCCTTTTTTATTGATGCTGCGCTCAGAGCGGTATTCTAATTTTCCGTCACCTCATAAGTGGTCCCGTTCTCGCGGAATGATGAGAAATGCAGATCGTCGATTCAAACTCCGTCGGCCCGAGCCAGCGAAGAAGATAGAGGCCCAGCAGTCCAACCCAATCTTGCGAACACTCGTCTCGAAACGCATGCAACGCACTTCGTAGCCGTTAGTCGCAGATCCACAACTTCGTGGTCACCAAGGCCTACGAGCAAGGTTGGCTAGAGTCCATCATCGGTCCGCATCACTGGTTCAAATACCGCGTTATTGGAAACTGAGATCGCAACAAATAGACTGTGGCTAGTCGCCAAGGGTGGATCTGTTCCCTCGTTTGAAGCGAAATCGCCGCAGGTGGAGATTGCCAGCCTCCACGGCTTGCATTCGCTTGTTCACACCGTCGGCGAATCAGATAGTTGCAGATCGTCGTCAATGCATTAATGCGTTAAGCGGGGCAGGCAGAATGCTCGATTGCCACTAAATATTGAAAACATGGAGCGGGAGAGGGGAGTCGAACCCCCGTATCAAGCTTGGGAAGCTGGCATTCTACCGCTGAATTACTCCCGCGCTCCTGATTTCTCAGCTATCTACCTAGCTTTTCCAGCCGCTTGTCTTTACCGTCCATCGGTCCGCACCAAACCACGGCTTCTGACCTAAAAACTGGACGGTAAATCCATCCGCCTTATGACTGCTTCAATCTATCACAGTCGCCCCGGCTGGACGTTTGCCCTATTGCGGCCGCCTCGCGCGGGAGAAACAGCCGACAGAAGTTTTCGGACGTGCCTCGTTGTCGTGCCGGGAACACAGCCGGGCGTGCGGATGGGCTTCCCGGGCTTCGGGTCACAAAAAAGACTTCCCTGATCGCTGTACAATGCGCAGAATAGTCCTTTGTTCTCGGCCACCTCCCGCAACCCCGCCGTCCACCCCCGGGGGACTCCTCTTACACCACTGCGCATCGTAGATTTCACTCGTTGCGTCGAGAATCACCATCAGGTCATGCCGCCGGCTGTTCTGAAACCAGCGATGTTTGCTGCCATTAATGTGCAGCAATATCCGGTTTTCGGCCGTCAAGGCCGCCCTCGGCGATGCGTTCCGCGCTTGCTGCGCTGCTTCACCAGTCCGGCTTCCTGCAGCGCCTGCTACACCCACGTGTGTTCAGCTCAATCTGATGGATCTCGCGCAGCTTCTCGTGAAATAGCGGTGCTCAGGTTGAAGCAGGTCTCCTGATACAGCCGCAGCACTTCCTGCACTGCAGTTAAGGGCACTCGCCGGAACGTCAGTTTTCCTTTTCGTCGATCGGCCACGCCCTTGTAACCGTCCCCTTGCAGTCGCTCTCGCCACCGCCGCATCTGCTCTGTTGCTGCGATGATCTCGGCTGCTCTCCAGCAGGTAATCTGTTTCGCGATGGCTTTCAAAAACAGATGTTGTAGTTTCGTCATCCGCTCCACTTCAGAGCCGGAATACTTCGGCTTGGTTCCAATCCCTAGCTTCACGTCCCAGCGCCGGTTTTTCTCAAAGCCCCAGATCATCTGTTAATTCACCCGGACATTTCACATGCTACCGACACTGCCACTTGCTCTCATTGACTTGCTTCATGTGTGGCGTTATGCTTCGACTAATTTCAACCGTTCCCTCTCCGATGTCAACTTCAAAAGCCTCAATCCTGTTTGCAGCGGGTCTGTTGCTGCCTTCCCTAACGCCGTGCGCAACGGTGATCGTGCGGCCTGTCGAGATCCACGACATTCTGGTCAATCCCGGCATCGGCGTTCAGACTTTCCAACGATACAACGGAGATACTCTCAATCGCGGCGTCAAGTGGTCCGAAGAGGGTCCCGTTCAGCCGCTTACTGCTCCCGCTGAAAGGCCCGATTTCCCCGAGTCGACTGTTGCCTACTGCCGCTGGCACTGGGCGACGCTCGAACCTGTGCAGGGCAAGGTGCACTGGGAGATTATCGATCTCGCTCTGGCAGAAGCCAGGCGCCACGGCCAGCGTCTCGCCATGCGCTTGATGCCGTACGATCCGAAACACCAGCTTCCGGAGTGGTACCGAAACTCAGGCGCGCGCCGCGCAAACGCGGACTCTTCAAAAGATGGAAACATGTGGCAACCCGATTTTAGTGATCCGTTGTACTTCAAATACTGGAGTGCGTTCGTCGAAGAAGCTGGACGGCGCTACGACGGGCATCCAGACCTCGACAGCGTCGATATTTCCACCGTCGGCTACTGGGGTGAAGGCTGGAGCGACTATATGCCTGAGTTCGCGGTCCAGAAAAAGCTTATTGATGTCTATTTCAAAGCGTTTCCTCATACGCCGCTGCTGATGAATTTCGATGAGCCCGAAGCGCTGGCCTATGGAACCTCTCGCGGAGCAGGCTGGCGGTTCGATTGTTGGGGCGATATGCGGAAGGGCTGGTCTGAAATGCTCGATTTCTATCCGCAGCAGATTGCGCGAACCGGCATCCACGACGTGTGGCGAACGGCTCCCGTTTCCATGGAGACCTGTGGCGTGCCGGAATCGTGGTTCCGGGCTGGATGGGACGTGAATTACATCATCAGCGAGGCTCTACGCTGGCACGTGAGCACGGTCAACCTGAAATCCAGCGCCATCCCTAGCGCTTGGAAGAGTCAATTCGAAGAGTTCGAGCGGAAGATGGGCTATCGCTTCGCGTTGCGGCGCATTGAGTGGGCAGATCACGTTCCCGCCGGACAGGCGATCGGGTTGAAGAGTTGGTGGGTGAACGAGGGCGTCGCTCCTGTATATCGGCCCTTTGTCCTTGCATTTCGTCTTAGCTCACCGGACACTTCAGTGATCCTGCGGACCGGCGCGGATCTTCGCAAATGGCTGCCGGGTGACGCAGTGTTTGAGGATCCGTTGTTTGTGCCCGAAAATCTTAGTGCGGGGAACTATGAACTGAGCGTCGCATTGCTTGATCCCCTCACGCTACAGCCGGGCATCCGGCTGGCCATCGAGGGACGCGCGAATGACGGCTGGTACGTGCTGGGAAAAATTCACGTGGACGATGGCATTGCTGCTCCACACGAGCGCCACTGACGGGAAGAATTCACGGCTCAAGTTTGCTCACTTCAAGCAGCAGATGTTCTTGAAATGTCGCCTCTAGACGCGGGTCGGGACCATTCAGCGCACCGTAGTCTCTCCTGTTTTCGTAGTCCACGACATGAAATCGCCCCGGACCGAGTCCCCGTAACTCCAATCGCTCAACGCGCCTTTCCGGCTTATCATGAAAGAACGCATAGTACATACGGCCGTCCTTCTCGATCGCATAACCTTCAGGCGAATCGTAGCCAGTTACGTACAAGTCGCGGAACGTCCCGCTCGAAAGCATCTTCTGCCTATAAATCGCGGTCCACTTCTTCCAGATGGCATCTTTATCAGTCGTGAGGACAGCGTCTTGAAATTTGGAATGCCTCGCAGGCCATATGAACTTAGTGCCGACAACTCCTCCCGTGCCAACCGTGGAAGCGAAATCGCGGCCAAGATCTTTTTCTTCAGAATCCAGTCCCACCACTCGGGTCAGCTCAACGTGGTCCCCATAGATCGCTGCCTCTGGTCCTAACAAGGCTTTGTACATCTTGATCCGCCGCCGCACTTGCACCGAGCCGACCGGATCGGCCGTGACCGCCTGGTCAAAGTCGGCCAGCCAGGCCATGCTGGGCGTCGTGCCGCAAGGGCAAACCTGAGTGACACTGTCCAACTTCAGAGCGCGCGTCGTCTGCAAAATCGTTTGGTACACATCTCCAACCGCTCGGACCGAATCTTGCGGTGAATGGTGATGGTGCGCAGGGTTATAGCACGGTGGAACGGTGTAGGAGAAATCAAGCTTGTTGCCATCGAAGCCCCAATCGCGAATGAAGCGTTCAGTCAGATCCTTGTAGTAATTGCGGACCTCCCGAACGGCGGGACACAATGCGGCAAATCCTCCGGCCATTCGGGCCGGTTTACCGCTCTTATCCAGAATTAACCACTCAGGATGTTTCTGCACGATTGCAGACACGTGGTAAGGTCGTCCATCCAGCACGTCCTTGCCGCCATCTTCCGCCGCCAGCGGAATCCACCAGAGCGTGATGCGAAGTCCCGCCTGATGATAGGCGTTCACGATGCGCTTTATCCCGTCCAAGCCGATGTCGCTTCGCGGATTCCAATCTCCGCGATTGTCATACCACCCCGCATCGAGAGTAGCCCAGCGCAGCCCAAATTCGCGCAGTTTTGGAAGAGTGCCTATGACCTGTGCCGGCGTGAACTGCAATTGATATCCCCAACTGCACCAGTTCGCCTGATAATCCGCCGCAACCGGGTGCGCAGGTGCCCATCCCTGTCGTCGAAGTATTTTCGAATATAAGCTCAGCGGCTCGTAGTAGTCGCCATGGAAAATCGCGAGAAATGTCGTCGGCGTCGAGTACGTTTCACCAGGATGAAGCGCTACCCGCGCATTCCCGCTCAAAGAAATAGAGGCGCTCACTCGACCATCCGGAAGCGTCTGAACCGGCATTGATAGCGCAAGCGGGATCGTATCCACCTGCCCAATCGCCTCTCCCACATCGGCCGTCCAGAATGCAACAACCGGAATGCCTCCGCCCGCTCCGCCTGCTCCCTTGGGGCTGAACGTCAACTGCTGCATTGGATTCTTGCGCGAGAAATGACTGGAAAGCGGCACGACATCGTCCTTACCCCATTCCTCGCTCGCGCCTTGAAACGACCACATTTGATAAGGAAGCACTCCATGGCCGCTCATCGCAGCACTCAGCCGCTGGCTTTGTAAGGCAGTAACCTCAACCGCGAGAGCGGTTGAACTCGTATTTCGCCATGCCAGCGTGGTAAGTAACGCGTCGGGAAAATCGTCGTAGGCCTCAAAAACAATCGTTTGCTCCAGAGCCGGGGCGCTGGTGCTTCTCGCCTTGATTTCGATTCGCTTTCCGGTCGAACCAAGCCGGCCAGTAGCGTCACCGATTCGCGCGTGAACACAATCCAGCTTGAAATCCTGAATGCTTCGCCCATTCGCGACGATTGTGGCGTTGCCCCTCGAATCAGGCTCGTCCAGAGTCAGCCATTGACCGGAACGACTCAGCCGCGCTCGCACGTAACCCGAGCGCAAAATGTCAAACTCTGTATTCTTCGTGCTCACGTTGAGGCAACCATCCGAATTCGAATGAACCTCGACCGCCGAAGCGGAACACAATGCCGAACATGCTCCGAGCAGTGCTAGCCAAGAGATGAACCAGGGTCGCAAATCTGGCTTCCCATGTTTCCTCAGACTCATTGCATCGCTTGCCGGTTGCCTTGCGTAGAATATCACCGCCGCCCGCTGCTAGAACGCGTCGCGTCTAGGCGGATTTGCAGCGCGCCGCGAGAAGACCCGTGGCCATACCGATATCGATGTCCGCGATCAGCAACCCTTCTTTACCGTATGGCTGGTAGCTAAGTAGTGTCCCATCGGGTCGCACCACTGCTGAAGTGGTCGGCGATCCAGCGCTTGCGCAGTTTACACTTGCGAAATAGCAGGTGTTCTCGGCGGCACGGCACAACGCTGCTTTCTCATGGAATGAGTTCGCAGGATCGGCGAAAGTCGAGGGCCGGTACCCGCCGGGCTCAGCTTCGTGGAAATGTGGGTGGAACACGATGTGTGCGCCGTGTCGGACGGCCCAGCGGACCGTTTCCGGATAGCGCCAGCCCTCATGGCAAATCGCGACACCAAATGTTAGCGGCCCAGTTTGGAAAACTCGCCTCCCTGAACCGGGCGAATAGATACCCTCCTCGGACGGATCAAGTTGGACTTTGTCTTGGAAACCGGCGATTGCTCCGTCTCGATTGATGACCAGTGCGGTGATTAACAGGGCGTCATCGACAACGCGTTCGGTGCCGAGAACAACCGAGAGGCCTGCCTTCGCAGCGGTCGATTGAATGGCAGCCCAGGCGCGTTCAAGAAAGGCAGGGTCGGGAGGCGGCACCGTCTTCCCTGCCCCTCGGTAGCCGGGAACGAAGCATTCCGGAAAACAGATCAGACCGGCACGCTCGACAGACGCTAGAGCGATCGCTTGTTCGGCCAACGTGACCGACTCCTCGGGAGTCGCCGGCAATCGGATGTTGGCCAGCGCGATGCGGAATGTGTTCACGTTATACACGGTTTTGGTTTCATAGACCAAAGCAGAGAATATTCGGTCCGGCGGCTACCGCGACATACTGGCGATCGTCAAAGCTAAAGGTCATGGGAGAGGCCTTCATGCGAACGTTAGTGGGGAATTGCCAGAGCGTTTTGCCATCACGCTGATCTACTGCCGCGAAGCCTCCGTTCGGCTGGCCATAGAAAATCAGGCCTCCCGCAGTAGCCAGAACGCCGGTCCAGGTCTTGGCGCGAGCGGGCCCAGGCTGCGGAATCTCCCAAGCGATCTCCCCCGTTTCGATGTTGACGGCACGCAGAAATCGCTGGCCCGTCTGATCGGGATAGCCGACCGGCTTGCCGGTGCATTCTTCGAGCGCCATGAAATAGTACAGGCCGGTCTCGGTCGAAAAGGCCGTTGAATCCCAATTTGCCGCATCGCTCGGGCAGCCGCGCGGATCGGTAACAACGGGCCGTCCGTCCTTCCCGATTCCCGAAGCCCAGTCAACGCGACGCAGAAACGGTTTGGCAAGAAGTAGTTCTCCATTTGTGCGATCCAGCACGTAGAAGAAGCCGTTGCGGTCGGCGTGAAGCAGCAACTTACGAAGGCTTCCGTGATAGACGCTGTCGACCAGCACGGAGGGTTCGGTGGCATCACGGTCCATCAGATCATGCGGCGTGAACTGATAATGCCACTTAAGCGCACCGGTATGAACGTCTAGAGCGAGAAGGCAGTCGGTGTAGAGGTTATCACCGGGCCGGTCGCGGTCCTCTCCATCGGGATACGGATTGCCAGTTGGCCAGTAAAGGGTGCCCAAGGAAGAATCGTAAGAACCCGTAAGCCATGTGGAGCCGCCGCCCGCAAGAGGTTCCGTTCCGCGCCAAGTTTCGATACCGGGCTCGCCGCCGCGAGGTACGGTCCAATGCCGCCAGACAAGAGCGCCCGTCTCGGATTTGAATGCGGCGACGAAACCGCGAATGCCTTCATCAGCGCCCGAAACTCCGGTAATGATCAAATCGTCGACTACGAGCGGCGCTGCGGTGCCGCCGTAATGCTGGACTTCAGGAGCCAAAGGAGTTTCCCAGAGCAGTTTGCCGTCTGCCCGGTTGAGAGCCAGCAGGTGCGCGTTGTCAGTAATGAAGAAAACCTTGTCGCGCAGGATGGCAACTCCGCGATTGGTGCCAAGTTTCGCGTCCCCTACCATCCCGATGCTCGGCGGACGCGAATAGTGCCACAGCGCATTGCCTGTTAGCGCGTCGAGAGCGAAGACCTGATTCGGGCCCGTAACATAAAGGACTCCATCCGCGGCGAGCGGCGTCGTTTCAAGCCCAAAGTAGTCAATCGGGAAAATCCATTTCAACTTGAGAGAGGCTACATTGGCAGTGCTGATTTGCTTCACTGGGCTGTAGCGGTTAGCCGAATAGTCTCCGTTGTAAGTAAGCCAGTCGCCCGGTTTCGGCGGCGGCGCGGAGATATTGCGCGCGGGCTTACCCGCGATCGGTCCCGCAACTGTTCCCATATTCATAATGCGCAGGTATCTGGCGAGCGAAATCAGATCCTTGGAAGGTAGGTCCGCGAATGAAGGCATTCCAGCGCTTACGCTGCCGCGCTCCAGGAACGCGCGCAGTTGTTCTATGGACTGCTCGGCTATCCGGGGGTTTTTGGCGAGACCCGGCCCCTTGGCTGTGCCGCGCGCATCCACGCCGTGGCAACTTGCACAATGTTCATTGAACAGTTGCTGAGAGGAAAGGAAAAGAAAAAGGGCTAGTGTGATCATACGGCGCCAAGGCCGAGGCCGGTCAAGGTTTCAGTCGCCATGCGGCCGTTGGTGATATCGAAAATCCCAGGAAATTTCTTCTCCCAAGGTTTATTTGCCGCCGGAACGTATTCGCGGGCGTTGGCTTCAATTCCCACTACACCTGGAACGTGCGCGGCCAAGCCGGCCGATTGGATGAGCGACGCACCGGGGCAAGTCAGGTCCTGCACACAGAGGAACATTTTATTAACCTGCCCCGCGGCGGCCATCAACACAGCCTGCGACTGGCCTTTGCAGGCCTTCAGCGCAACGCCGGTATAACCCATGTCACGCGCAAGCAGCAGCATATCCAGGCCGGTGAGTGATTCATCAATGATGACGGGGACAAGTTTAGATGCCTGGTGCATCACGTTGTGGCGATCGGCGACAAGATCGCGGGCAGTGGGTTGTTCAATGTATTGAATACGGCGGAAGGCTTCGGTGTTGCGCTCTTTGAGGGTGTGAATGAAGCGCAGCAGATATTCGACGTTGCGACACCGTTCGTTGAAGTCCAGTGAGTAGAACCAGGAGTTGGAAGCGCGCTGTGTTTTCGCCTGGACTGCTACCGCATGGATGCCCAAGACGCGGTTGAGATCCCACTCGAGATCGTCGCCATTCAGCTTCATCTTGATATGGTCGACGCCGCTGTAAACAATCCATTCTCCGAACGTTTCGGGCAAACCATCGTGGATGGGCACTTTGACGTCTGCCGGAGTGAGTGGATCAAGCGCACCCACCGAATGATAGACCGGCATGGCTGGCGTCGGGCGCTTAAGAAGAAATTGATGGAGCCAAAGGCCTGCGTATTGTTTGCCCAGGTATTTAGAAAGATCGTTCGGCAATAGATCGGGACCATAGGTCTGGTAGACGTTGCGTCCATGAATTTTCCCAAAAGCATCGTGAACCGCGGCATCGAAAGGACTCGCGGTGACAAGCATGCAAAGCTTCGGAATCGGCTCAACGAGATGTAGTTCGCGGGTTATCTCAGTAGCGGCATGGAGGTAAGAAGGCTCGAGTGCGAAATTCAGATCGATGGGGTGGCCATACTCGCGATAGTCGCCGGTCAGAGTGTCGATCTTTCCCGCCAGAGCCTTCATAGCACCGAGCGTCTGATCGTACGTCATTCAGACGCGAGGGGAATGACCAGACGTTCCCCATAGTCATCGATCCAAAACCTTTGGCCGAACGGCCATTTGGAAGGCTGACCACACACTCAACGTTGAGCAGAGTGACACGGTCAACCGCGACTCCACCGAATTTATAAGGGGCGCGGTAATGGAAATCCTGATAAGAGTGACTTACTTCCTCAATGCGAATGGCGGAGGAATGCGCTGACTTAACGAGGGCGGGCATGGAACAAAGCGCGGCTGCAGTCTGCACGAATTTTCGTCTATGCATGGGAAAGATTTGCGGCACCTAAATAAGTACGCAGTTGCCGGAGATCGCGGCGCATCGCGGAGAATACCTGCTCGCGTGTGATAGCGATTTGACGATTGCCCGCGTCCGCCCCTCCGAGCGGATATTCGAAATGGAGTTGGACGGGGCCATCAAAGGAAGTCTGGGCCAGCATCGAGCAGAAAGTGGGAAAGCGGACCATGCCTTTTCCGAGCGGGACCCAAGTCGGCTCCCAGTTTTCGTGAGCGTTTTTTTGCCACACGAAATCCTTAAAGGCGACTCCCCGGATGTAGGACTCAGCGAGACGAAAACTATCGATCCAACCACCGAGGCCGCCTTCAACTGTAGCGTGCCCCACGTCATAGTTGATGGCGACGGCTCCAGGATCGAGACCGTTGAGTATTTGGAAGATATCCCAAACCGGAGCCCCGACGAGATCGACGCCGGAGTGTGTGTGATAGATCGCGCATACCTTGTACTCGGCGTTGAGAGCCGCCAGTTGAGCGGAGCGTCGATGAAAATTCTCGAATTGACGGCTGAGCTGCTGATTCGCGTCATACTTGAAACCGCCCCAGCGGTAATAACGAATACCCAAACTGTTCAAAGTCTTGAGTACGGTGCGGGCATGAGGGCTACTGGCATCAATGATGCCGCTGGTGACCATGGGCACTTCGAGTCCGTTCTGGCGAATCAGCGAGACAAGCGGTGGAAGGTCTTCGGCAACGCGTCCGGGATCGACATGGCCGCCCGTACGGACGGTGAGGTCAATTCCGTCGAAGCCCATTTCGGCAGCGGCGTGCGCCAGTCCGAGCACCTTCGAGGAACTGGAGATGTTTTGAGAAAATGGCAACCTTGAGGTTCCGTTTGGCGGGAGCCGCAGTGAGGCGCAAAAGTGCGAGGCTAGTGAGGAGTGCCGTGCGTCGCGTAAGTTCGTTTGTCATAGAACCCTGGGAAAGGAACATCGTATCTTGCTTATGGAAATGAAGCGAAGGTCATTCTTATTGGGTGGAAGCGGACTGGTGATAGCTGCGGCGGCTCCGGTAAAGCCGCTCGAGCTTGGCGTCATTGGCAGCGGCGGCCGCGGGACTGCGGTGATGAAAGTCTTTCAGAGCCAACCCGACGTGAAGGTGGGTGCGATCTGCGACGTCTATGAGCCCAATCTAGAACAGGCGATTTCGGAGGCAGTGAGAGGCGGTTCTCAGCCTAAGGCCTATCGCAACTACAAAGATCTGCTCGCGGACGAACATATTCAAGCTGTATTGATTGCCACTCCGGAACACTGGCACTACCAAATGGTGATGGACGCCATTGCTGCCGGAAAAGACATTTACGTCGAGAAGCCCCTGTGCCGTACTCCGGAAGAAGGCGTGGCGCTCGTACAAGCGGAAGAGAACTCGAAGTGCGTGATTCAAGTTGGCATGCAGCGGCGGAGCTACGATCTGTTTCTGGCGGCACGGCAGATTGTGGCGTCGGGCACGCTAGGTCACGTGCGCATGGTGCGGTCCTGGTGGCTTAATAATTCCTTGGGAGCGGCGCCGGCGACGAAGCTCGAGGGCAAGCTCGATTGGGAGCAGTGGCAAGGCCCGGCAGAGCATCGCGCTTTTGATCCGAATCGCTTTCGCAACTGGCGCGAGTATTCCGAGTATTCCGGCGGGATCGTCGCCGATCAGGGAGCGCATGTATTCGACGGCATCCATTTACTGATGAATGCGAGCTTTCCGCTGGCCGTGAATGCGTCCGCCGGCCGAGTACATAAGCAGAGAGTAGACACTCCGGAGTCGGTAGTTGTCATCGCGGAGTATCCGGAGGATTTTCTGGCCGTATTCACGATCAACTATGCCGCTATGCACTACAAGCCTCGCAACGATCAATTGAACCAGCTCGATGGAGATCAGGCGCGGCTCGATATCGGGCGCGAAGATTTCAGGCTGTACCGGCAGGGGCATGAAGAGCAGCCGGAATTGGCGCAGCATTCGGAATTGGGCTTTGCTCACGCAACAGATTTACACGTGGCCAACTTTCTGGAATGTGTGAAGACGCGTCAGACGCCTACGGCCCCCATCCGACTGGGCTTCCAGGCCGTACTGGTGATTCAGATGGCCAATATGGCGCTGAAACAGGGACGCCGGTTGCGCTGGAACAGGCAGACAAATCGGGTGGAGGTTTGATGAGGCGCGCTTGGCTAGTGGGAGCAATGATCCTGGTTGGGATACCAGCAAAGCCTGCTGATGATAGAGAATGCCACTTGGCTGTCCGCTCGCGAGTGGAATTGTTTCGCGGAAGCGATTACTGGAGTGCGGTGCGTGCCGATTATACTTTCGATCCAGGCAAGAGCGCGCTGATTGTTTGTGACATGTGGGATAAACACTGGTGCAGCGGAGCGAACGTGCGAGTGGCGGCCCTGGTCGAGAAGCTCGAGCCCATTCTCGAACTCGCGCGGCAGAATGGAATGATCATTGTACATGCGCCGTCTGAGACGATGTCATTCTATGCGAACGCGCCGCAGCGCAAGCGTATGCTTTCCCTCCCGAGATTCGCTCCACCGAAGGAAAAGAACATTGTCTCGCCTCCTTTGCCGATCGACGATTCAGACGGCGGCTGCGATACGGCCGGCGACAAGGAGCACCGGGCATGGACGCGCGAGAATCCCGGTTTGAAGATTGCACCGGAGGACTATATCTCCGACAGCGGACCGGAAATTTACAACCTGCTGCGCGCACGAGGCATTGAGACGGTCTTCTATACAGGCGTTCATGCCAATATGTGCATTCTGAATCGCACGTTCGCCATAAAGCAGATGACGAAGTGGGGTGTGCGCTGCATTCTCTTGCGCGACTTGACGGATGCGATGTACAATCCGCAAGATGCGCCGCACGTAAGCCATCGGCAGGGAACCGAATTAGTCGTGGAATACATCGAGAAATACTGGAGTCCGACTGCGCTTTCCGATGAACTGAGCCGCGCGCTGCGGTGAACAGAAACCCGCGAAACTGCTGGCCTTGGCAGGCACATTCAGACTTCTGCCTATTCGAGCAGCCCCTTAATCCTTGTTTCCAGAACTTCGCGCGCTCGTTTCGCTGGAAGCAGCCTCTCAAATATTCCGAGATCCGCATCGATCGTTACTTCCTTGTCTCTCACGTCGACGAAACCTTTGATTGGCGTGCTGATAATCCCGGCCTTTGCGTCGAACGAAAAATTCAGCGTATTGCCCTGCCACGCTCTCTGCTGATTGACGATCTGCAGAGGCAGGAAACCCAGTCCCTTAAACAGGTCGTCAAAGGACCGGTCGACCGCTCTTTTAACTTCTTCTTTCGGCTGGCTGTGCGACACCGTGACACGCATCTCGATCGCTCCTGTGCTCGAACCTCGGCATCTTCAGCATAGGCTTTTCACTTCCGCCGCTACTCGCGCTCGGTTGATAGCATCAGATTGTGGCTTCTCACGAATCCGATCGGCGCTCTTTTCTCCGATTTGCTGCGAAATCGCTAGGAACTGCCGGAGCAGTCGCCGCTCTTCCCGAGTCGATTCAGAAGGCCCTTGCCATCCCCGCTGCCTCGCAAACCGGCACCATAGAAGATGTCAAACACATCGTCATCCTCATGCAGGAAAATCGTTCATTCGATCACTACTACGGCACCATGCGCGGTGTTCGAGGCTTTGGCGACCGCATCACCATTCCGCTCGCCGGCGGCCGCTCCGTCTGGCAACAGCCGGATACCAAGACCGGAACCGAAGTTCTGCCGTTTCATCTCGACACTTCGAAAACGCGCGCGCAGTGCGTGATTTCGCTCGACCATGGCTGGACCACCGGCCATGCCGCCTGGAATCACGGCAAATATAACCGCTGGATCGACCAGAAGACGCGGCTCACCATGGGCTACTACCAGGAATCGGACATTCCATTCCAATTCGCTCTTGCCAACGCCTTCACGATCTGCGATGCCTATTTCTGCTCCATCATGGGCCCGACCGATCCTAACCGTGTCTACCATTGGACCGGTTCTGTCAATCCACCGGGCTATCGCGGCGGTGCGCTCATCGATAATGACCTCGTCGAGAAGAACGTCGCTTCGTGGACCACGTGTCCTGAACGTCTTGAGAAAGCGGGCATCTCCTGGCGCATTTACCAGAAGAGCGTCGGGGACGATTCCAAACATCCTTTCGACGGCAATTACGGCGACAATCCTCTGGCCTATTTTCTGCAGTACATTCACTCGCCTGAAGATTCCAAGCTGCGGCGTGAAGCGCTATCTTCCCACCCCCTCGAACAGCTCGCGAGTGATGTGCAGAACGGCACACTTCCGCAGGTTTCGTGGGTAGTGGCGCCCGAAGCCTATTCCGAGCATCCCGCGTGGCCCCCTGCTTATGGCGCGCAATACACTGCCCAGGTCCTTGATGCCTTAACAGGGAACCCGGATGTCTGGAGCAAAACCGTGCTGTTCATCAACTACGACGAAAACGATGGATTCTTCGACCATGTTGTTCCGCCAACCCCGCCACTCTCGCATCGGCATGGGCACTCCACTGTCGATGCCAGCGATGAGCTTTATCATGATCCGAAACTTGGCGTAATGCCCTTGGGCCTCGGAGTTCGCGTGCCGATGACGATCGTGTCTCCCTGGACGCGCGGCGGATGGGTCTGCTCTCAGGTCTTCGACCACACCTCTGTTCTCCGTTTCCTCGAAGCCCGTTTCGGTGAACCAATGCGTGAAACTCACATCACGAAGTGGCGCCGCGCCGTCTGCGGCGATCTCACCTCCGCTTTTGATTTCGCACAACCCAACGCCTCCTGGCCGCGCTTGCCCGATACCAGCCACTACCGCGAAGAAACCGACCTTGCCTGCCGGCAGCTTCCCGATCCCACTGTCCCCGAGCGCGGTGAACTGCCGATTCAACAACCGGGAACCCGCCCCGCACGCGCAATTCCCTATCGAATGCAGGCCAACGGACGAGTTGATCGAGAGAACAACCATCTCTGGATCGATTTCGCCAATGAAGGCGCCGGTGTTGTTTTTCATGTCTATGCTCCGGCGCACGAACGCAGCCCCTGGGTCTACACGATCGAATCGGGAAAAGAGTTGTCTGCTTTCTGGGCGCTGAAGGGTTCTGAAGGCATCACGGACAAATACGGAAAATATCAGCTTTCGGTCCACGGACCCAACGGCTTTCTGCGCGAGTTCAGCGGCAGCGCTACTCGACCCGCGGCGGATCTATTCGTTCTTGGTCGCGTCGACAGGGCAAACGGGAGCCTGCATCTCGAGATGCGCAATCCGTTCCGTCAGGCCTGCACCGTGATTGTGCGAGACAATGCCTACGGCCAAAGCGCCCGGCGCTATGAACTGGCCGCGGATAGCAGAACGGAAGACGTCTGGAGCTTCACCTCGAGCGAACACTGGTACGACCTCTCGGTCAGCCACGACCAGGATGCCCATTTCAGCCGCCGCTTTGCCGGCCACATCGAGAATGGCCGTCCCAGCACCAGTGATCCCGCACTTCGAAACGCGAGCTAGTTAGACGCCCTACTGCTGGTTCGGCGAAGTAGTCGTACAGTCCTGCAAATATCCGCCGTGCTTCCTTTCGAATATCATAAGGAGTAGAATCGGGAAGAAATGTACTGGCCCGGGTTTCTCCGCCGCAAGGATAGAGCCGCCGCCAACCGGCAGGAACTCGAGTTTTATCTAGCCACCGAAACGGAGGAGAATGTAGGGCGCGGCATGACTCTCGAAGAGGCTCGCCGGGCCGCTCATCTGAAACTCGGCAATCGAACTCTCATCCGTGAAGATGTTTACGAGATGAGCTGGCTTTCGCTTCTCGAAAGTTTTTGGCAAGACATCGGGTACGCTCTGCGCAACCTGCGCAGGAATCCCGCGTTCGCTGCCACGGCCGTTCTGACGCTTGCTCTCGGCATCGGCGGCAACACTGCTGTCTTCACTCTCATCCAGGCCGTTCTCCTGAAGCCGCTTCACTACCATCAGCCGGACCGTCTCGTTTATTTCTCGTTGGGCGACGCTCACAGCGCCGATCAGGACGGCCCGTTCAACTTGGACGAGTTCTTTAAGCTGCGCAAATACGCTCGTTCCTTCTCCGCTTTGGGTGCTTACGGCATAAATCTCGAACACGTTACACTCGCAGGTCAAGGAGATCCTCAGCCTATCAAAGGCGCGCGAGTCTCGGCCAATTTTCTCGACGTTTTAGGCGTTGCACCAATTCTTGGCCGGGGCTTCTTGCCGGAAGAAGATACCGACGCCGGCCCTCCGGTTGTCATGATCAGCAATCGCCTCTGGCGGGATCAGTTCGGAGCCGATCCGGAGATCGCGGGCAAGACCGCCGTCCTCGACGCCAAACCCTACACCATCGTTGGTGTTCTGCCGCATGGCTTCGAGTTCCCGTTTCCTGACGCCGATGTCTGGTTTACCCGCCCATCGGAATGGTCTGTGCTCCCATCGCGCTACTGGGATCTTTCCCTTCTACTCGGCTTTGGCCGCTTGCGCCCGCAGGTCAGCCTCAAGCAGGCCAGCACCGAGCTAAACGTTCTGCACGCCCCCAATGGCCGTGCCGATTTCGGCAGGAATGCCACGCTCTTCAAACTGGTCCGGCTGAAAGACCGCCTCGTCGAAAACGTTCGCCACATGTTGTGGATTCTGTTCGGTGCAGTAGCCTTCGTTCTCTTCATCGCTTGCGCCAACATGGCGAGTTTACTCCTCGCTCGCGCTACGGCCCGCACCCGCGAGCTCGCCATTCGCGCCGCCCTGGGAGCAGCCAAAGGCCGCATCGTCCGGCAACTGCTCGCTGAAAGTCTTCTGCTCTCGCTGCTCGGCGGCCTCGCTGGCGCGCTTCTTGCCAAATGGGGTCTGCGAATGATTGAGCGGACCAACGCCCTCTCCTTTGTCTCCCCCAGCAACACTCTCTACCTGCCGGGGTCCCGCGACCTCCACATCGATACAGCTGTCCTCGCCTTCACGCTGGCTCTCGCTTTCGCCACCGCGGTCTTATTTGGCTTGTTCCCTTCGCTTCACATCGTGCGGCCCGATCTCATCGAAGCACTGCGCGAAAGCGGCCCCGCTGCCGGATTCTCCGCTCACCACAGCAGACTCGCTATTCGCCCTCGCGAGCTCCTGGTCATCGGGCAAATCGCGCTATCGCTGGTGCTCTTGATTGGTGCAGTTCTACTGCTCCGGAGCTTCTTTCGTTTGCAGAGCGTCGATCCGGGCTTCCACCCGAACGCTGTTCTCACTCTCCGCATCGCGCTTCCCCCAAGCCGCTACGATAGCGATGCGAAGAAGGTAAACTTCTTCCGCGAACTCGTTGATCGCGTCCAATCTATCCCCGGCGTGCGTAGTGCCGCGGCCACGATGTCGCTTCCCACCACAGCCTGGATCAGAACTAACATCCTGCATGTGGATGGAGTCCCACCCGGGACGAAGAGCACCCGCTCATGGCTGTTATCCAAAGCGTCACGCCCAGCTACTTCCGCACCATGGGCATTCCCTTGCGCCGCGGCCGCCAGTTCACTCCTCGCGAAAACGCGGGCGGTGCGCCACCAGTAGTGATCATTAATGAAAGCCTCGCGCGCCAGCTTTGGCCCGCCTACCCGAACGGCGTCAATCCCGTCGGCAAGCACCTCAGCGAGGGCTTCGATAAAAAAATCGGCCCCATGCAAATTGTCGGAGTCAGCGCGGACGTCCACGAAGGCGGCCTGGCCTCTGGCTCTCAGCCTGAGTTCTACGTGCCCAATCAGGTGCATCCGCCTCAAGCGGCTTACCTTCTAGTCCGCACTCACGGCAATCCGTTGAGCTACCTGCCGGGCGTACGTCATCGCGTCCGTTCGCTTGATCCCGGCCAATCCATCTCGGATGTGAGAACCATGACCGCGGTACTCGAGTCCACTCTTGGCCAGCGGCGTTTCACTCTCATATTGCTCGGGCTTTTTGCGAGCGTAGCCGTTCTGCTCGCGGTCGTCGGAATTTATGGAGTTGCCGCCTACTCGGTAGCGCAGCGCACACGCGAAATCGGTGTGAGAAAAGCCTTAGGCGCGCGTTCCGGCGAGATCTTCGCCATGATTCTACGCCAGGCGCTTGCTTTGGCCCTCGCCGGTGTGGCTCTCGGGCTCATTGCGGCCGTCGCTCTTCTTCGCATCCTGCAAAATCTGCTTTTCGAATTGAAGGCCACCGACGCCGCAAGTTATACGCTCGTCTCCATCCTGTTTGTGGCCGTCGCGCTGCTGGCCAGCTATCTACCAGCTCGACGCGCGGCGCGGGTCGAACCCATGAGCGCTCTGCGCGCCTGATCTCATACCATCTACAATCTAGACTTCAACGACACCGGCCGAGTATGCCCTTGCGAATAACCAGCTATCAGTAATTTTCCTAGCTGGAGACTAGCCGGATTCGTGAGCGAAAACTGCAGTATTGCTCACACATATCTTAAGGAACCGATGTCGAAAGCCGTTGTTACGGTCAGTCCCTCCTCTGTGCCGCTCGAACCTGAGGGGATCCCAGACAACTGGGTTTTGAGCGGGAGTCCGCAATCACGATCAAAGAACTTGGTGAGAAGCCATGACTGGACGTCAAACCTGGTCGCCTGGGATTGCACGGCAGGACGCTTCAAATGGCATTACACCCGGGATGAAACGATTATGGTCGTCTCCGGCGAAGCCATCATGATAGATGAGAAGGGCCAAGAGCGACGGCTCGGTCCGGGGGATATCGGTTTTTTCCCTGCCGGAACTTCTTGTACCTGGTGGGTACCGGACCATATCCGAAAAGTGGCCATCGTAAAGGAAAGCTTGTGGCAACCACTCGGACTCGGGCTGAAGATCTGGAATGACTTACTCCGGATGGCCGGACTTTCCTGAACATCACCTTCGTAGAAGAGATGCTTGGCAACCTAAAGGACGAACTCGCGCGAGCCTAACTCCGCCGACGCTTCGGACCTTCCGTACCGCCGCGACGCGCATCTCCCCGCAAGCCTAGCGAGTTGATCTGGATCACTGGCACAAGCGACTGGCTGGTCTCCCCCTGCCGGTTCGCCACCCGGTCCGACAGCTCCTGGTTCAGCGTCCGCACAAATCCTTCCATCTGTTGCTGCATGGCTTCCATCTTTTCCCGCATGTTGAGAATGATCTCGACCCCCGCCAGATTCACCCCTAGCTCGCGCGTGAGCTTCAGGATGATCTCCAACCGCTCCAGATCCGCATCCGTATAGAGCCGCGTATTGCCCTCACTGCGCGAAGGCGCGAGCAAACCCTCCCGCTCGTACAAACGCAACGTTTGCGGATGAATCTCGTACTGCTCGGCCACTGCCGAAATCATGTAAGCCGCTTTGCCTCTGTTTCTCGTCATATCGACACCCTAAACGCCCGGCTGCTGCACTTTCTGCCAAATCTCCTGGCGGACATCGCTGGTCTGGACCTGAGCCAGCTCACGGAGCAACTCGCGTGTCCTTTCGTTTTGAACATCAGGAGAGTGCAGAACGACCTCCACAATTTCGTCCCCTCGGGTATTTTTGCGGCCATTGAAAACGCCCTTGTCACGCAACCGGAACTTCTGTCCATTCTGCGTGCCTTGTGGAATCTTGAGCAGCGCCCGTCCGTCGATCGTTGGCACCTCAATCTTCGCTCCCAGTCCGGCTTCGCTGACCGTCAGCGGTACCTGAATGTCGATGTTATCTCCGTTTCGCTTGAAGAAAGGATGCTCCTCCACGCGAACGGTAATGTAAAGATCGCCCGCCGGTCCTCCCGATACGCCCGCATTACCTTTGCCCGCAACGCGCAAACGCGATCCCGACGCCACACCTTGCGGTATTCGCACTTCCACTGTGTCCGGGCGTGAAACGCGGCCCTCCCCGCGGCAAGTCGGGCAGGCGTTTTTCAATCTGCCACTCCCGCCGCATCTCGGGCAAGTCAAATTGAACTTCATGGCGCCGGCCATCTGAGTTACCGTTCCGCTGCCGTCGCATTCGGGACACACTGCCACGCCGCTACCCGCTGAACCCGTTCCATGACAGGTCTCGCATGTCTCCTGGCGCGTAATGTTGAGCTTGACTTGAGTACCACGAATCGCTTGCCAGAAATCGACATTCAGGCCGTATTCGAGGTCGGCGCCTCGCTCCGGTTGCTGCCCGGCCTGCCGGGCTCGTCCGCCGCCGAAGAAGCTGCCGAAAATATCCCGGAACGAACCGCCGCCCGGACCCTCGCCCTCCTCGGCGCCGCCACTCGATCGCTGCTGCTGCCGTAAGTACTCCGCGAAATCGAATCCGCCGAATCCCGGACCACTGCCCGTTCCACCGCCCGCTCCGTTGGGAGGAATGTTGGGCGAGTAGAAGCCATATTGATCGTAGGTCTTCCGCTTCTCTTCGTCGCTCAGTACGTCGTAAGCCTCCTGGACACTCTTGAAACGCTCCTCCGCCGCTTTGTCCCCGGGATTTACATCCGGGTGATATTTCCGCGCCAGACGCCGGTAAGATTTGCGAATCTCGTCAGCATCCGCGCCGCGGGCAACACCGAGCGTCTCGTAATAGTCCTTCTTGCTTGCAGCAGGCATAATGATTCCCGAAAACGCAGACGAGGCGCGCCATCCTAAACGCGCCTCGACCTGTTTATTTCACCGAGCTACTTCTTGTCTTCGACGTCGACGAACTCGGCATCCACGACGTTGTCTTTCTTCTCTTCGCCAGGTTGAGCTCCGTTTGTCTCAGGCCCCGCGCCTGGAGGCGTGCCGCCCGGTCCACCCGCGCTCTGCGTTTTGTACATCGCCTCGGCCAGTTTGTGGCTGGCCGTAGTGAGCTTGTCGGTAGCCGATGTAATCCCTTCGAGGCCGCCATCGGCCATTGCCTTCTTGAGATCCTCGACGGCCGTTTCGACCTGTTTCGCGTCGTCAGCGGAGATCTTGTCCCGATGCTCTTTCAACATCTTTTCGACGTTGTAGACCATGGCGTCTCCACGATTGCGCGCTTCGATCTCCTCCTTCTTCTTGCGATCCTCTGCGCCGTGCGATTCTGCATCTCGCGCCATCTTCTCCACCTCTTCTTTGCTCAATCCCGAGGAGGACGTGATGGTGATTTTCTGCTCGTTGTTGGTCGCCCGATCCTTGGCCACGACATTCAGAATGCCGTTCGCGTCGATATCGAAAGTGACCTCGACTTGCGGAATGCCCCGCGGCGCCGGCGGAATGCCGACCAGCTGAAACACGCCCAGCAAACGATTATCCCGCGCCAGGGAGCGCTCGCCCTGGTAAACCTTTATCTCGACCGAGGTCTGATTATCGGCCGCAGTAGAGAAGGTTTCGCTCTTGCGAGTTGGAATGGTGGTATTGCGATCGATCAACTTGGTGAACACGCCACCGAGCGTCTCGATTCCGAGCGACAGAGGCGTCACATCGAGCAGCAACACATCTTTCACTTCGCCGCCGAGCACGCCACCCTGAACAGCCGCGCCCACGGCAACCACTTCGTCAGGATTGACGCTCTTGTTCGGCTCTTTCCCGAACAGATCGCGCACCATCTGTTGTACCTTCGGCATGCGGGTCGATCCGCCGACCAGAACCACTTCATCGATATTCTGTGGGGTTACGCCTGCATCCTGCATTGCTTGTTTGCAAGGTCCGACCGAGCGCTGCAGAATGTCCTCGACCATGTGTTCGAGTCCCACCCGCGTCAGCTTCTTGGTCAGGTGCTTCGGCCCGCTGGCGTCGGCAGTCAAGAACGGTAGGTTGATTTCAGTTTCGAGCAAGCTTGAAAGCTCGATCTTGGCTTTCTCCGCCGCTTCCTTCAGCCGCTGCAGCGCCATCTGATCTTTCGAAACGTCGACGCCCTGATCCTTCTTGAATTCCTGAACCAGCCAGTCGATAATTCGCTGGTCGATGTTGTCGCCGCCCAGGTGAGTATCACCGTTGGTCGATTTGACTTCCACAACCCCATCGCCTACTTCGAGAATCGAGATATCGAAGGTGCCGCCGCCGAAGTCGTAAACCGCGATCGTCTCGTCCTTTTTCTTGTCGAGACCATACGCCAGCGCGGCCGCCGTCGGCTCGTTGATGATACGCATCACTTCGAGACCGGCGATCTGCCCGGCATCTTTTGTTGCCTGGCGTTGCGCGTCATTGAAGTAGGCTGGTACCGTGATCACCGCCTTCGTGACCTTCTCGCCTAGGTAGGCTTCAGCGGCTTCCTTCAGCTTTGTCAAAATCATGGCCGAAATCTCGGGAGGCGAGTATTTCTTGCCCTGAATTTCAACACGGGCATCGCCGTTTTCGCCCGCAACGACTTTGTACGGGACCAGCTTCATCTCTTCGCTGACTTCGTTGAAGCGGCGTCCCATGAACCGCTTAATCGAATAGATGGTGTTCTCTGGATTCGTAACGGCCTGGCGCTTCGCCACCTGCCCCGCCAACCGTTCCCCGCTTTTCGTGAAAGCAACTACCGACGGCGTCGTGCGCCCACCTTCTTGGTTGGGAATGACAGCCGGCTGTCCGCCTTCCATCACGGCGACTACCGAGTTAGTAGTCCCTAGGTCAATTCCTATAATCTTACTCATGATGTGTATTGATTTCCTCCGCCAACCGCGATCAGGCGACCGGCTATACTTAGCACAACTTTAGTATCTAATATGAGTGTCATCTTGTCAAGTTGGCTGCTTCTGTTATTTGCGCTTTTGCTGCCACCCGCCAGTGTAGCTCAAAATACATTGACCGTAGCGGCAGCAGCCGATCTCGCCTCTCTCGAGCCGGACCTCTCCGATTCGTTCCGCCAAATGTACCCCACCACGAAGATTCGATTCGTTACAGAAGCCAGCGGAGCCCTGGCGCAACAGATTGAAAATGGAGCTCCTTATGACGTTTTCCTGTCCGCGAACGCGCAGTTTGTTGATCAGTTGGCTGCCCACGGTAAATTGAGCCCGAATTCCGTGCGCGCCTATGCCGAAGGCCGCTTAGGAGTTCTCTGGCGCGACGGGAAGCCTCACGAAATGAATGACTTACGAGAGACTTGGATCCGTTTTATCGCTCTGGCGAATCCGAAACTCGCACCCTATGGTTTAGCGGCAGAACAGGCTTTGGAGCACGCTGGCCTCTGGGAGTCTGTGCGTCAAAAGGTGGTCTACGGAGAGAACGTGCGGCAGGCGCTTCAGCTTTTCGAGAGCGGCAATGCCGACGTGGTCATAACTGCGAATTCTTTACTGAAGGGTAAAGACGCCCAGCTCATTCCGGAGGACTGGCATCAGCCCATCTTGCAGAAGGCCGGAATAGTAGCAGGAACAAAGAACGCGGAGTCTTCCGCCGTCTTCCTGGATTTCTTGACCAGTCCGCAAGGGCAGGCAGTCTTCGCAAACTACGGCTTCAGTTCCCCACACCTGAACGGCAAATAACTTCAGGCTCCAGTCGCTTAGAACCGGCACGCCTTCACCGGATCCAGTTCGGGTGCAAAACACCCCGCCGCCTACGCAAGACACACTCACCACTGATGCCTTGGTTCCGAAGAGTCTCTTTCATTCTTATTCCTGCCTTATTGCCTGAGCGGGTTGAATGCTGGCGGCACGCCGAGCAGGAACCCACGCAGCAGCGACCGCTATCGCCAATAGGCATGTAACCGCGCCTAGGATTGCCGCAGGGTCATGAGGACCTACTGCATACAGCATTGATCTTATGAGGCGCGTAAGCACCAATGCGCTTACCACGCCGATAGAAGGTTAAGCTTCAATAGTTCTGCAAAAAGAGAGATGGGTCAGACTGGACCTTTCGAATTCAGTTAGCGGCTGAAGAAAGGAAAAGTACAGGTGACCCGAAAGCAGGATAGCGCGAAAGCGCGGACGAGAGCAGAAGAACTGAGGCAGATGCTAGCCGAGGACGGCGATCTGCTGAAGACAATCATTGAGGAGACGGTGCAGCAGGTGCTCGAGGCCGAGATGGAGGAGGCGCTGCAAGCCAGTAAGGGCGAGCGCAGCGAGAACCGGCTGGGATACCGTTCCGGCTATTACGGACGGACGTTAGTGACACGCGTGGGCAAGATCGAGTTGCGGGTGCCGCAGGACCGGCAAGGGCGTTTTCGCACGGAGGTGTTCGAGCGATATCAGCGCAGCGAAAAGGCGCTGGTGGCGGCCATGCTGGAGATGTACGTACAAGGCGTATCGACCCGCAAGGTCAAAAGCATCACCGAAGAGCTGTGCGGGCATGAGTTCAGTTCGTCAACGGTGAGCCGTATCGTAAAGACGCTCGACGAGGAGCTGCAGAAATTTGCGCAAAGGCGGCTGGAAGAGCCGTATCCGTACCTCATATTGGACGCGCGCTACGAGAAGGTGCGCGAAGACGGTGCGGTGCGGAGTCAGGCGGTGCTGGTCGCCATCGGCATCAACTGGGAGGGCCGGCGCAACGTATTGGCGGTGGAACTGGCGCACCGGGAGAGTGCCTCCAGTTGGCGAGAGCTGCTGATGAGCTTGCGGCAGCGCTCGTTGCAAGGCGTTGAGTTTGTGGTCAGCGACGACCATGCCGGGCTACGGCGGGCCATCCAGGAAGTGCTGCCGGAAGCAGTTTGGCAGCGCTGCTATGTTCATTTTCTGCGCAATGCCCTCGATTACCTGCCGCGTAAAGCGGATGACGACTGCTTGCAGGAGTTGCGCTGGATCTATGATCGCCGCGATGCGCAAGAAGCGCGGCGTGACTTGGCGGCTTGGCTGCTGAAGTGGGGTAAGCGTTATGCCAAGCTCTGTGCCTGGGTGGAAGAAAACATTGAAGAGACGTTCAGCTTCTACCGCTTGCCGCGGCAACATCATAAAAATTTGAAGTCGACCAATATGCTGGAACGCCTGATGGAGGAACTGAAACGACGCACGCTGGTTGTGCGCATCTTCCCGAACGCGGCCGCCTGCCTCCGGCTCGTGCGGGCTTTGGCCGTCGAAATCCACGAGAACTGGATTGAAGCCATGCAGTACCTCAATATGGATCCGCTGCAAGAGCAAAAGAAAGAAGCGCTGCGCAAGCTGGGAGATGCAGCATGAAGGTTTCTACGAGACTGACCAGGGCAAGGCGCTCCCAAGCCGCCCTTGCCCTGGACCCCATCCCGGCATCAAAGGTCCAGGCTGACCCAATCCAAATTGCAGAACTTGACAAGCACAACTCGATAGAAATAGAGACCATAGCTAAGAGGCCGCTCTCGCGTAAAATCATGGATCGTATTTCTCTGGGCTGCGCTCCCAAAACAAGCCGGATGCTCAATTCCTTCGTGCGGCTCGCAACAGAGTAGGTCATGATTCCGTAAACGCCGATGCTAGCAAGAATGAGTGCCATTAGCGCAAAACCTAGGGTGAGGGCGCCAAAGGCCCGTTCCACGTGCGCGCTCTCATCAATCTGCTGTTGTTGCGTCCGCACGTTCGCCAGGGGCAAATTGGGGTCTACCTTCGCGGCGGCGCGCCGCAGCGAGGCTAGACTGGCGGAAGTGCTCAAGTCCGTGCGCACGGCATAAGTCATTCCCTCCGACACCACCGCATCCTCCGGACGCTGTGCGTAAGGAACAAAAAACTGGGGCGGTGGCGGTTCGCGCAATGACTTGTATTGCGTATCGCCACACACGCCAACTACCTCCACCCACTTATTTTCAATTGGAATGCCAAACCTGAACCTTTGTCCGATGGGATTCAGTTTCGGAAAGCGGCGGTGCGCGAGGCTACTGTTTATGACTGCGACGGGTGGCCCTGTTGCCGTGTCCCGCTCCGTAAAGCCCCGCCCAGTGATAATAGGAATCCCCATTGTTTGAAAAAAGCTATCACCGACCGCTGTAATCCGTTCACCAGGCTGCCGCTCTTGGGTAGCAGCTTCTGCCTCGGTTTCAAACATCGTGTTTAGCATCCAATCTGCAACAAGAGGGACCGACATCGCAGTGACTGCTTTCACTCCAGGTACTGCGGAAAACGCGTCCTCCAAAGACTTATATAGCTGCACTTTTTTTCTGAGCGTGTACTCAGATGATGGTGGATTGACCTGGAGCAATAGGAGATGTTCGGCATTGAAGCCGACGTGCACGGAAGTCAGAGCTATGACAGTGCGAAGAAAAAGACCTGCACCAATCGATAAGCAGGTGGCCAAGGCTAGTTGGATTCCTACAATAGCTTTGGAGCCTACTCCTCTCCGGCGAGATGCCGTGTGCGCGGTTTCTTTCAGGCTGTTGGCTGGCTCGACCCACGATAGGGCCATCGCTGGTAGCCACCCAAAAAACATGCCCGTGCCGATTGTCACAGCTGCCACAAAGGCATAAACACGCCAGTCGAAAGGTACGTTGAATGGCACGCTTTCGGGATCGACCAATAAGCGTGGTATAAGATTTCGCGTAGAATAGCCCAGCAAAAGGCCGCCCGCTCCTCCCAGGAAAGCTAGAAGCATGCTCTCGGTTAGCGATTGCCTTAATAGCCGCCGGCGGTTGGCGCCGAGCGCGAGTCTGATGCCAACCTCGCGCTGCCGCTCGGAAGCGCGGGCCAGCAGCAAAGTGGCAACATTCGCACACGCCAGCAGGAGGACCAATAGAAGCATCGCAGCCATTACGTTCAGCGGCTTTTTCACAGCGGCGATCCGATGAAGGCCCTGGCTTCCAGGTATGAGCAGTAAACGCGGGATATGATCGCCCGGCTCCAGGGTCATGGTTGCTCTTACAGCCGAAGCCAGCTCCACGTCGAGTGCGGCCGAAGCACGGGCGTCCTTAATTTCCGGCGCCATGCGGGCCATGATACTGATCCACCATAGATTCGGGTCGCGCAGTGCGGAGGCTGTCCCTCCCAGTCCCGGCAGAACCTCAGGTTGCATCGACATAGGGATAAAAATCGCGGGGGATTGCGTGACGCTTGCAGTACCGGTAAATCCTCTCGGATTGACACCGATCACAGTGAACGGTACCCGGTTGATGACGATGGTCTGTCCGATTACCCCGGGCGAAGCAACGAAGTCGCGGCGCCACAACTCGTCGCTGATGACCGCAACAGCGCCTCCACCGGGTGTCGCAGCATCAGTATTCTGGATCGCCCGGCCAATCTGAGGCACGACGTCAAGGCTGGAGTAGTAGTTTCCGGAAACCATGACCGCTTTAACCCGCTCGGCTGTTCCGTTAATCGTGGCGTTCGCATCTAAATCGCTGAAGGCGAACAAGGCAGCAAAGTGTTGCTGCAATATTTTGTATACGGGAAAGGAGAAGGAGCCGCTTTCGACGTTCGTGCCCTGAGTTTCAACGTCCCCGAAGAAGCTGTGAACTACAACGTGCTCGTCGCCAATCCAGTGCAGGATTCTTAGTTCCTGTGGACGCGGAACATTCAATCGATCATAGAGAAGTCGCTTTGCGGCAGAGAAAGTTGCGGTACTTGCGCCAATCCCGATGGTGAGCGAAAGCAGGGCGACTGCTGTAACGCTACGATTTCTGCGGAGCATCCGGGCGCCGTAGATGATGTCCGTCCATACACTGTGACCGAATTCCCGTGCGAGATTCATCTTATTTGCTCCATTTCATACTCATTGGCAATACGACACTCTCGAAACTGGAAAGTAGCTCTCAACCACTTCTCCCATGCTCGGCGGTATCGGGAAGCGTGGCCACGGAACAGTGCAGGATGAGAGAATCGCGACCCGCAACAGCACGTTCATATACTCCTAAGTTCGGGTGTAAAAGTCATTCAACCCGGAACAGGATACCCGCTCCAGGTGCGATCCAGTCCATTTCCCGCCCGAAGGGCTCCTCTTGTCCCGAGTACGGCGAAATCCGAATCAGTTTCCGGTCCGTCTGCCGGAGATGAACACGAAATTGGAATGAGTTCTTCAGGTCTTTGTTGACTAATAAAAAGTACGGCCGGTTCTGGTCGTCTTCGAATTCTCCGATCAGAAACCGGCCGGCGACCGGAGGACGCACATAGCGCTGTGTCATTTCCACACTCTCGACGAGTTTGCTTGCTGCAAGCGGTTGTGCTTGCTCCGGAACATCGGGATAGTGATAAACGCCTGTGCTGCGCAATCGGATCAGAACCGGCGCTAGCGCGTAGATCTGGTTGTTGATCCGGCGCAGCATGTCCCAGGTCGGCGTCCGATTACCGAACTGATCGACGGGTGCGAGCCGGTAATTGCCAATCTGCGGCGCGAAATAGGTGAAGTATTGTATGCCGCGGCCGCCGTACGCCATTGTGCTGTAGACCTGCAGATTGAATGTAGCGTCCGACGGTTCCATGTAGTTGAAATGCGAATTGGCGAGGATGCAATTCCAGAACGGAGTTTTGGTCTCCAGGCTCAGCCGGCGGATTATCTCGAGGTTGGTATAGAAAGAATCCAACATCTCACCGTTCACGAGCGAGTAGTTGTCGTAGCTCAAGAACGGCTGCCCGATGGTTTTTACCAACGTACGCACGTAGGAATCGTAATCACTCGTGCCGAGCGTGGCGGGAGACACACGGTATGGAAAGAGGTTCACATAGGGCCACTTATCTGGTATTTGCTCACGCAGCAGATTTGCCAGCTTCCCCAGGCTGGCCATTACGGACGCAGAGGGTTCGTCGTGCAAAAAGAAACCGAGTGCGGCAGAGTTATCACCAATCTGTTTCCTCAAAGCCGCGATGTCTCGGCGCAATATGGCAACCGGCGGAAGCTGGTCCAGCGCATAGCCGCTTAGCTTCGGGTCGTTGACAAAGCAAGTCAAGCCGGCTGCTTTGACACGATCGAGATCCTCCGCACGGCAGAAACCGGAAATGTTCAAACCGGCCTCTTTCATTCCGCGCAACTGGTCGACATCAGACGGAGAATCACCCCAGGCCATCACCGCAAACTGCTTCGGCGCGATTGACCTCGGCTGAAAACTCCTCTGGGAGAAAGCAAGCGGTATGAATAAGAGAAGAGCGGCAATAGAAACCTTCATTGTGTTCATTCTCATACTGGCCCGGATCGCGATGTCTATCGATTCTGGCTGGCATCGAAGTTACTCAGTCCTGCGGTGGTTCCTAACGGCCTTTTTTACCGTTTCAAGCACCTCGGAAGCACCGCGCTGCACTCGCCCGATTCACACCGGTCGAGCAGATCGAATCCAGCGCGAAATTCCTAAGCGGCTCTGACGCCCTGGCGCCGGTCTGAAAAAGTTCCACGATCGAGAGCGAAAGTAGTCACCGCTCAGCAAATTTTTTCGCCTGCGCAGTTGCAGTGCTTTAGCGCCCATGATCGATAAGAGCCGCAATCTCCAAACCAGGAAAAGCCCGTATTTACGAGATGTTCCACGTGGAACATACCTCGTTTTCGCAACGCCGGACTGCCTCGAATGATAAGCGCTTTTCACCTTGTCTCCGGCGCGCCGGAATTGTTACCGCCGTTTTCCTTTTATAGACGGTAAAAACCCCGCGCCACGCAGGTGTGTAAGCGACAGGATGCGCTGAATCATCCAAAGGTGCAGCAATGGCAAAAAGCGAGTCGGGTGTGTGCCCTAAACGTAGTCCCGCCACCGTTCCTTTATCAACTTGATCGTCTCGCTCGGTTCCATATCCCAGATTCTCTGATTGAAGATCTCGACCTCAATAGGGCCGGAGTAGCCGCTGGCCTCGACCGCCTTTCGAATCCGGCGTATGTTTGCGAAACCGTCTCCCATCATGCCTCGCCCGTTCACGAAATCTGGCATCGGATCCAGCCAGTCGCAAACGTGAAATCCGAAAATACGCCCGCGCGCATGTTCTATCCCGCTATACAAATCCGGGTCCCACCAGACGTGATAAACGTCGATCACCACCCCGGCACTCTGTGCCGGAAGATTCGCAATCGCCAGCAGCGCCTGAGCCAAAGTGACTACGACCGATCGCGTCGCCGTATACATCGGATGAAGCGGTTCGACACCGAGTCGAACGCCGTGATCTTTTGCAAAGGCGGCGAGGTCATGTATGCCTTCGCAGACCTTACGCCGCGCTGCCTGTAGATCCCGGTCGGTTATGCCCCCGCAAACCAGCACCAGCGTGTCCGCCCCAAGCTCCGCCGCTTCCTCAACGGCACGGCGGTTATCATCCATCCGCTCGACCCGGCCAGCTTCTGTTTCCGCCCCGAAGAATCCACCGCGGCAGAGACTTGAAACGTGCAGCCCCGCATCGCGTACGATACGGACCGTCTCTTTCAGTGCCAGTTCGCGACACCGGCTCGCGCCACAGGCCGACTTGCTTGATCTCCCACTTCAAACAGAGCTCAACGACTTCGCGCACGCTCAGATTGCGAGTAGTCATCTGGTTTAGGCTTAACCGGCTCAAGTCTGGAGCTCCATTGCCCATGTGACTACTCGACCCCTGCCAGAGCCAGCAAGCAGCGCATGCGCCTTACCGCAAGCTCTGGATCGACGAACAGTCCAGCCCCGTCCGCCAGCCTGAAGAGCTCAGCCAGATGCACAATCGAACGCGCTCCTTCCTGCGCGCCGATCATCCGGAAATGCCGCTGATGGCCGTTCAGGTATGCGAGAAAAACAATGCCGGTTTTATAGAAGTAGGTTGGCTTGCGAAACAGATGCCGAGACAGCGGCACCGTCGGCCCGAGAAGTTTGCGGTAAGTTGCAGTGTCGTTCTCATCGAGCGCGCGAACCGCGGAGGCAGCAACAGCCGCTAGCGGGTCGAAGATTCCGAGCAGAGCGTCGCTGTAGCCTTGCTCATCGCCCAGGATCAGCGTGTCATAGTGGAAATCGTCGCCTGTGTACATGCGAACGCCGTCAGGCAAGCGACGTCGCATGGCAATCTCATATTGCGGATCCAGGAGCGAAATCTTGATACCCGCTACCTTCGAGCGGTTCTCGCCGATGATACCGAGACAAACTTCCATCGCCTCGAAGATATCGCGGCGGCCCCAATAGCCGCTGAGCGAGGGATCGAACGCCTCGCCGAGCCAGTGCAGAATGACGGATTGCGAGACCTGGCGAAGAATGTTGCCATAGACGCGTCGGTAGTCGTCCGCATCATGAGCGCAGGCAGCCAGCGCGCGGCTCGCCATCAGAATGATCCGTCCGCCGAGACCTTCGACAAATCCGCATTGCTCTTCGTAGGCCGATTCGACGGCCGCGATCGTCGCTCCCGAAGACGATAGGTGATCCGTGCCCGCGCCGCACGCGATCCCTCCGGATACGGCGCGCGCCTCGGAAAGTGAGCGCCGGATGAGTTCTTGCGAGGCCGCCCAATCCAGGCCACTGCCACGTTGCGCTGTGTCCATCGCCTCCGCCACCGAAAGCCCGCACGACCAGAGGTGACGTCGAAAGGCAAGGGTGGCTTCCCAATCGAGGCACGGAGTCTCCATCGGCGAGACGTCGGCGAGCGGATCACTGACCACATGGGCGGCGGCATAAAGGACACGGCTGCGCGGAACAGGCCCGGCGATTGGAACCAGAGCCGTGGGATTTACAAGCTCGTGCGGAATTAAGCGGCGTTCGGCCGTGGGAAGTGTGATCCTCACTTCGACTAATCCTTAGATGGATCGACGGGCGCAGGCACGTCAACCCATCGTCTTTTCCGCCAGGACTCGATGCCGGCTTCCGCTAACTGAACGCCGCGCGCGCCCTGCCAGAAAGTGTGCGGAAACGGCGCGCCGTCGACTACGTGGAGCAAGAACTTCTCCCATTGCACCTTAAAGCCGTTATCGAAGGATTCATTGTCAGGGACTTCTGCCCAGCCGTCCCGGAAAGAGATCGGATTCGCCACGTCAGGATTCCACACGGGTTTAGGCGTGTTCGCCCGATGCTGCGTGCGGCAGCTTCGCAGGTCGGCTACCGCGCTGCCGTGTGTTCCGTCTACCTGCAGCACGAACAAGTCGTCGCGATATACGCGCACCGCCCAGGAAGAATTCATCTGCGCGATCGCACCGTTCGCCAGCTCGAAAGTTCCATACGCGGCATCGTCCGCCGTACACGCGTACTTGTTGCCGCGTTCGTCGACTCGTTCCGGAATGTGAATCGCGCCGAGGCAGGAGACGGCGCGCACCGGAGCAAATAAATTTTCGAGTACGTACTGCCAATGGCAAAACATATCGGCAATGATGCCGCCGCCGTCTTCTTTGCGATAATTCCAGGAGGGCCGCTGGGCGGTTTGCCAATCGCCTTCGAAGACCCAGTATCCAAATTCTCCGCGAATCGAAAGAATACGGCCGAAGCAATCGCCATCGATCAATCTTTTCAACTTACGGATGCCGGGAAGAAAAAGCTTGTCCTGCACGACTCCGTGTTTCAATCCAAGCCGATCAGCCTCGCGAGCCAGCTCGAGAGCACTCGCGGAATCGGTACTCAACGGCTTTTCACAGTAGACGTGTTTGCCGGCTTCGAAAGCCAGCCGCACACTACTCGCCCGCAGAGCAGTGGTTTGCGCGTCGAAGTAGATCGTATCTTCCGAGTTGCGCAGACAAGCTGGTAAATCGGTGCTCCAGCGGTCGATGCCGGCAAGTTCGGCCAACCTGGCAAGCTTCGCGCCATCTCTTCCGACGAGGATGGGATCGGGCCAAAGACGCTCGCCATTCGCCAGAGCCAGACCGCCTTCTCGCCGGATCGCGACGATCGAACGCATCAGATGCTGGTTGGTTCCCATGCGGCCCGTAACGCCGTTCATGATGATTCCGATTCGCACTGATTCAGATTACGCTATGGCCGGGATCGTTGAGATCACGCTTTTGGATGCGCCCGATCATAGACCGCCTGCAGGTCCTTGAGGGACACCTGGGTGTATTTCTGGGTAGTTGACAGCCGCGCATGGCCTAGCAGTTCCTGAATGGCGCGCAAATCTGCGCCGTCCGTCAGGAGATGCGTCGCATAAGCGTGCCGGAAACTGTGCGGGTGGACGGTCGAATCGCCGGTCGCGAGAAGCGCATACATTTTTACGAGTCGCCGCACCTGGCGATCCCCTAGCCTCGCCCCGCGCGCGTTCACGAATAACGCGCGTTCCCGAGGCGCCGCCGCTCGCTTGTCGAGATAATGCCCGACTGCACCCGCGGCGCGCTCGCCGATCGGTACCTCTCGTTCCTTATTGCCTTTGCCGCGCACTCGCAGCCAGCCTTGCCGGAGATCCAGATCTTCGAGGTTGATCCCAACCAGTTCACTCACCCGGATGCCACAGCCATAAAGCAGCTCGAGCAGCGCCAGATCGCGTTCCCGGGACGGCTTCTCGATCACTTCGCCGCGTTCGACCGCGTCAATGAGCTGATTCGTCTTCTCCTCGCTCATCACGTCGGGCAAGCGCTGCTTGATTTTCGGAGTGCGCAGCCGGGCAGCCGCGTTTGTCTGGACGATGCCTTCCTGAAGTAGGAATTTGTACATCGCGCGTACAGCCGCCAGCTTGCGGCGAACGCTCACGCTCGTGAGCCGCTGGTCATACAGTCCTCCGAGCCACTCGCGCAACAACGGTATATCCACCTGTTCAATTTCGGGCGGAACGGTCTCGCCGGGCGGTTCGAAATAGGTTGCGAACTGTTCTAAATCGGACCCGTAGTTGCGTAGCGTGTGCTTCGATGCCCCCCGCCGCGCCAGTTCAGCCAGATATCCCGCAACACACTCGCGTATCTGTGCCATGGAGAAATTGTTCGAATGATTCAGCCGCCCTGCGGCATACTTCTGCATGCCGCGCTTTCTTATCGTGGCGAAATTTGTGCCTTGTCTCTTCATCCAGAGCCGGCAGCAGATCGAATGTAATATTCGCCGGTTGAAAATGCTCGGGATCGGCGCGCGTAATGTAATGGCAAAGACTGCCGAGCGCGGTCTCGCGAGGAAACACATCAGGTTCTTCGCCACGCGCGAGCGCCGCGGCATTGCGTCCGGCGATCAGCCCGGTCGCAATGGACTCGGCATAGCCCTCGACACCCGAAATCTGTCCGGCGAAAAAGAGCCTGGTATCGGCCTTCAATTGCAGAGTCGGCTGAAGTAGTGCCGGGGAATTGATGTACGTATTCCGATGCATCTGGCCAAAGCGCAAGAACTCTGCTCTTTCCAGTCCGGGAATCATCCGGAACACGCGCGCCTGATCTCCAAACCGCATGTGGTTCTGGAAGCCGACCAGATTATAACTATCCGCGCGCTGGTTTTCCTGCCGGAGTTGTACGGCCGCATACGGCCAGCGCCCGCTACGCGGATCAGTCAACCCTGCGGCTTTCATGGGTCCAAAGCGCAGCGTTTCGCGCCCGCGCTGCGCGATCTCTTCGATCGGCAGGCAGCCCTCAAAATAGGGGGTCTTGTCCTCGGCTATATGCGGCTCATACTGTTCGGCCTCTATCAGCGCGTCGACAAAAGCGTAGTATTGCTCCTTGTTGAACGGACAGTTGATGTAATCGTCGGTCCCATCGAGCGACTTGCCATAACGCGACGCCCGGAACGCCACCGACATATCGACTGAATCAGCCGCCACGATCGGACTGATACTGTCATAGAAAAATAGCCGATCCGATCCGGTAACCCGGCTGATTTCCGCTGCCAGCTCGTTGCTCGTGAGCGGCCCCGTTGCGATAATGACGATCCCACTCTCCGGTAATTCCTGCACTTCTTCGCGCCTGATTTCGATTCGTGGATGCCTTTCGATCTCACACGTAATTTCAGCCGAGAATACTTCGCGATCTACCGTCAACGCGTGTCCGCCCGGTACTCTTGCCTGTTGTGCGGCCGCCATCAAGAGAGATCCCAGACTCCGCATTTCCCGTTTGAGCAGCCAGGGCGCGGAATGCAGCTGTTCGCTCTTGAGTGAGTTGCTGCAAACCAGTTCCCCAAAATTATCGGTCTTGTGAGCGGCTGTTCGTTGATGGGGGCGCATCTCGTAGAGTGTGACCGGCGCACCTGCTTCAGCAGCTTGAAACGCCGCCTCGCATCCCGCCAGTCCCGCACCGATGACGTGAATTCTTTCCGCCATTAGAACGACTCCCGGTATTCTCCGAAGACCTTGCGCAGCGTGTCCGAGATTTCCCCGACCGTCACCAAAGAACGGCAGCACTCCAGAATATGCGGCATCAGGTTTTCCATCCCGCGGGCGGCTGCCTCTAACCGAGCCAGTTCCCTTTCGACGTTCTCCCCGGATCTCGACGCCCGAACCTCGCGCAGGCGTTCTATCTGCTGCTGTTCGAGTTGCGGATCGATACGGAAAGCGTGCGGGGAATCGGCTTCATCGGTCCGAAATTTGTTTACGCCAACGACGATTTGCTTGCCCTCCTCGACCGCGCGCTGATACTTGTAAGCCGAGTTCTGAATTTCCCCTTGAATGTAGCCTTCTTCTATGGCCGCCAGCGTGCCACCGAGACCGTCGATCTGTTCGATGTACTCTCTTGCCGCGATCTCGATTTCCGCGGTTAATTTCTCGATGTACTCGCTGCCGCCAAATGGATCTGGTACTTCTGCCACACCGCTCTCAAAGCCGATCACCTGCTGCGTACGAAGCGCAACTCGTGCCGACTTTTCGGAGGGAAGCGACAACGCCTCATCTTGTCCGTTCGTGTGTAGCGATTGGGTGCCCCCAAGCACGGCCGCCATAGCCTGCAGCGCGACTCGGACCACGTTCACTTCCGGTTGCTGCGCCGTCAAAGTCGATCCCCCGGTTTGGGCATGAAATCGCAGCATGCAGGAACGATCCAGTTTGGCTCCAAAGCGCTCGCGCATGATTCGCGCATACAACCTCCGGGCGGCGCGATACTTCGCAATCTCTTCAAGGAAGTTATTGTGCGCGTTGAAGAAGAAACTGAGCCGGGGTGCGAAAGTGTCGATCTTGAGGCCTGCATCGATGGCCGCTTCGATATAAGCAATCGCATTGGCAAGCGTGAATGCAACTTCCTGAATAGCTGTTGAGCCCGCCTCGCGGATGTGATACCCGCTGATCGAGATCGTATTCCACTCGGGAAGCTCCTCGCCGGCCCAGGCAAACAGGTCCGTAATGACGCGCATCGCAGGCCGCGGCGGATAGATGTAAGTGCCGCGCGCGATGTATTCCTTCAAAATGTCATTCTGAATGGTTCCCGAAAGCTTCTTGCGATCGGCGCCCTGACGTTCCGCCACCAGCACGTAGAGACAAAGCAAAATGGCGGCGGTCGAATTGATTGTCATCGACGTGCTCACCTGTTCGAGGTTGATTCCTTCGAACAGCGCCTGCATATCGGCAAGCGAATCTATCGCGACACCCACCCGGCCAACTTCACCAGCCGCCAGGGAATGGTCCGAATCCATTCCCATTTGTGTGGGAAGATCGAATGCGACCGATAAACCTGTGATGCCTTGTGAGAGCAGATACCTGTAGCGCTTGTTGCTCTCTTCAGCAGTCCCGAAGCCGGCGTATTGCCGCATGGTCCAAAGCTTGCGGCGATACATGTCGGGATAAATCCCACGCGTGAAAGGAAACTCTCCGGGCTGCTCGGGAAGGCACAATTTGATTTATCGTTGCCCGATGCGCTTCGCTGTCCGGAAAGACCCGATCCCAAAGAAGAGCATGACAGCGCCAAGGAAAGCCGAAAACACAAGGGCGACCGGGTTGCTTGCCGCGGTGTTCCAATCCCGCAGGTATTTTACGGCGTATCCGAAGAACAGAAGCGAGAACAGCAGGAAGATGCCGCCAATCGCCTGGTTCCAGATGATACGTGCCGGACGCACGACTTCCGGGACAACGTGGGTAGCAAATCTCTTCGCGTGCTCGATCCTGACCCACTTGGTGGCTTTGACTGCGTCGGAGAGTTTCAATTAGTCAACCTGGATTCCTATCGCTATGTGCCGCAACTTAGTATCGCGTCCTAAGAGAGCTCTTTATCCAATTCTTCAAACAGCTCTCTTAATTGGATGCTGACAGACTTGTTACCGGAAACGGCCGATAGTGAATCGTCGGCTCCAACCTCGAGCGGCACCGGGTGCTCTATCGACATCACAAATGCTTTCCTCTGCTCGCCGTCAATAATCCACACTGACCCTATCCCCCAATCCAGATAGTGAGCCCCTTTGACGAAAAGGTCCTTCAATTTGTCAGCTGGAGAGAGGATTTCAACACAAAGATCAATATTCTGCGTCGGATACGGACCCTCCAGTCGGCGGCTGCTTGCGATAACATCCGGAACAGGGTGAGCAACTTTCGAGACCTTCAGGCGCAGCTCTGTGGCGGCTCTCCATCCATGCTGCCGGAGCAAAGCAAAGATAAGCCCTTGCAGAATAGAATGCAGAAGTGTAGGCATAGGCTTCTGAATAGCCTCTCCAAACCAGTACTCGAAATGCGGTTTGTCGTCTTCCGAATAGAGCTCCCCAAACTGTTCAGGGCTGAGGAAGCTGTGTACTGCCGCCATAAGTTCTCTAACTCAGTATCGCCGATTCAGTGCCCTTCCGCTTCCAGATAGCGCTCTGCTTCAATGGCCGCCATGCAACCCGCTCCGGACGCCGTAATCGCTTGCCGGTACGTTCGGTCCTGCACGTCGCCCGCGTAAAAAACACCAGGAATATTGGTGCGTGCTCCGCCGTGCGAAACGACGTAGCCATCCGGATCGAGATCGAGCTGCCCAACAAAGGGCTGCGTGTTGGGTATGTGCCCAATAGCAACGAAAAAACCGTCCACTTCCCGCTCGGTCACAACGCCTGTCCTCAAATCCTTTAGCTTTACGCCCGATACCACTCCCTTGCTCACGTCATAGATGTCTTCCACCACAGTGTGCGGCAGAAACGTGATTTTAGGATTCGCCTGCGCGCGCGCCAGCATGATGCGCGACGCGCGGAAGTTGTCACTGCGATGTACCAGCGCCACTTCCTTGCCAAATCGGGTCAGGAAGTTGGCTTCCTCCATCGCCGAATCCCCGCCACCGACTACCATGATCTTTTTGTCACGGTAGAAAAAGCCGTCGCAGGTTGCGCACGAGCTCACGCCATAGCCGATCAGCTTCTGCTCATTCGGCAGATTGAGCCAGCGTGCGGACGCCCCGGTCGCCACGATCAATGTCCGCGTCTGAATCACCTCGCCTTCCTCGAGCTCGAGAGTGAACGGGCGCTCCAGCAGATTAGCTTTGACAATGCGGCCCGGTCGGAAGATCGCTCCAAAGCGCTGCGCCTGGTGTTTCATGTTCTCGACCAGCACTGGACCGTGGATTCCATCGGGAAACCCCGGAAAATTCTCCACTTCGGTTGTAATCGAAAGCTGGCCGCCTACCTCGTGCCCTTCAAAAATCACCGGCGCCAGGTTCGCCCGGGCTGCATAGATAGCCGCCGTATTCCCGGCACAACCTGAGCCGAGAATGACCACGTTCTGTAAACTGTTCATCGAAGAAAGTAGTTGGTAATGTGAAATGCCAACCAGGAACCAGAGTACGCTAGGGCCAACATATAGGAGAACTGAAATACCGGCCATTTCCAACCGCCGGTCTCCCGCTTGACCACCGCCAGCGTCGAGAAACACTGCATCGCAAAGGCAAAAAATACCAATAGCGCTACTGCGCCCGCCGTCGATAGATCCTGATGAATAGCCGCTTGCAAGCCCTGGGATGGCTCGTTCCCTTCGATGCCATAGATTGTTCCCAGGGTTCCGACGATCACTTCACGCGCCGCTAGCGAGGTGATTAAGCCGATGCCTATCTTCCAGTTGAAGCCGAGAGGCTGGATCGCCGGCTCGATGGTCTTGCCGATCATTCCGGCAAAGCTATGCTCGAGCAAAGGAGCTTTGCCGTGCTCGAGCGGTAGGTGCGCCAGAATCCAGATCCCAATTGCTACCAGCAGGATGACGGTGCCGGCACGGTGCAGGAAAACCTTGCCCCGATCCACCAGCCGCAAGCTTAAGGAGCGGAACGTCGGCCACCGGTAAGGCGGCATCTCCAGAATGAAGTTGCTATCGCGGCTCCTGAGAATAGTCGATTTCAAAACTCGCGCGATCACGATGGCAGCGGCAAAACCAAGGATGTAGAGGCCGAGCATAGTTGCCGCTGGAAGCGAGAAGAAGCCGCCCAGCAAAGGAATGTTTGGCACGAATGCGGCAATCAGCAGCGTGTAAACCGGAAGCCGCGCCGAGCAGGTCATCAAGGGCGCGATCATAATCGTTGCCATGCGATCCCGCTTGTCTTCAATAACACGCGTCGCCATCACGGCCGGAACAGCGCAGGCGTACGCCGATAGTAGCGGTATGAAGGACTTGCCCTGTAAACCAAACTTCGCCATGGTCCGATCGGCGATCAGAGCGGCGCGCGCCAGATATCCGGAGTCTTCCAGAATACCGATGAATAGAAAAAGCAGCAGAATCTGCGGCAGGAAAACAATTACCGAACCAACGCCCTGCCACACGCCATCGACCAGAAGCGAGCGCCACGGCGAATCTGGTAATACATGGTTGAACCATACTCCTGAAGAAGCCACAGCCTGCTGAAGCCCATCCATCACCGGCTTCGCCCAGGAAAAGATGCTCTGGAAAACCGCTATCACCACAGCCAGAAAGATCAAAGGTCCGGCCACCGGGTGAAGGAAAATGGCATCCAGCCGGCGCGTCCAAATAGGCGGCGCGGGGGACCTATAGGAGGCGCGTTTGCCCAGGTTAGCTGCCCACTGACGGCATTTGGGAACGTCGTGCAGAACGGGTAGCTCTACTTTGGCGGGGGGCGTGTTCAGCCGCACGGCCGTGCCCACTAGGAATTGCTGAATCCGATCGATGCCGGTGCCTTTCGAGGCGCTGATCAGGGCAACCGTGCAGTCGAGTTCTGCAGAGAGCGCAGCGATGTTTACTTTGCCTCCCCTCACTGCGAGATCGTCCGCCATATTCAAAAGGATCAGCGTCGGAAGCGCAAGATGCAGAATGGGCGCCGCGAGCACCAGATGCCGGCCCAGGTTCGTCGAGTCGAGGATCAGAATGACCGCATCGGGTTTTGGAAAATCCGACCGCTCTCCCTTCAGGACATCGTGCGTGACCTGCTCGTCTTCGGCTCGCGGATTAAGGCTGTAAACGCCAGGCAGGTCCACCAGAAATACTTCGTGACTGTCTCTCAGCTTGGCCTTGCCCATCCGGTGCTCGACTGTGACACCGGGGAAATTGGCCACTTTTTGCCGCAAGCCGGTAAGGCGATTAAAGAGCGTCGACTTGCCGGAATTCGGAGGGCCGACGATGGCCACAATGATCGGCCGGTCGCCTGCAGGCCGCGGCGGGAGAATGGACGGATTGGGTAACAGGCCAGTCCGCGGAGCTGGGCCGTGGCAATCGCTCATCGCAGCACGACCAGATCAGATTCTGGATGGCGTCGGATGAACAGACGGGCCGCCGTTTCTTTACGCAGTGCGACTTCGGAGCCGTCCACGCGAAATACCCGGGGACCACCGCCTGGCGCCCTTCGCCCCGTTATGACCTCAGTACCGGGCAAAAATCCCAACTCCATGAGCCGGCGCGCTACATCTCCGGGCAAATCCAGGCGATCAATGATGCAGCGCTGGCCGGGGGCCAGGTCAGCTAGAGTGTGCGGGTTCGATTTCACGCCCTTTTTTGCTCCCGTCTTGCCAGCATTCATGGATATACGACCCTTTTAGTATGAATTTAACACGGACTCGCCTCAAGCGATTGTTTCAAAGGGAATAACCTGCTTTTGGCAGCCCCATAACTCCTACCCGGAGGTCCGCTCGATGCCGGTGCTATGATTGCCCTGTGCTGCGGGACTGTTCGCAACATCCCCCAGTCAGTGAAGCCGGTGGACCTTACACCCGGAGAGATGTCTGCCGCTTGCTCAAGTTGGACAATCGCCAGCTCAAGAGTTGGGAACGGCAGCAGCTTATCCCTGAACTCTCGCAATATAACTTCTCCGATCTTCTTGCCTTAAAACGGCTGGCGCGGCTGCGCGATGAACACGCCCATCCGCGCCGGGTACGGCAAGCCATGCACTCTCTCCACGAGTACCTGAAGGCGGCTCCCCATCTGGGCGAAGACGTTCAAGTCTACAAAGATGGCCGGCGGATTCGCATTCAAATTGGAAAGCAGAAGCTCGAAGCGGATTCCGGTCAACTCCTCTTCGACTTCGCGGAGGAGGAATTGAACAAGCTGCTCCAGCTTCCGGCTATCACCAAGAGCAGTTCTGCCATAGCTGAGCGTCTGCGCAACAAGCTCGAAGCCGATCATTGGTTTGAACGCGGCTTGGAACTCGAGCAAACCGGCGCGCCACTTGAGCAGATCATCGAGGCGTATGAGAAAGCCGCGGAATTAGATCCGCTCTCCGCCGGTGCGCGGGTGAATCTCGGTACCGTGCTGTTCAACGGTCATGCTTGGGCGGATGCCGAAATGCACTACAAGGCCGCGCTCGAAATCGATCCCAACTATGCGCTTCCTCACTTCAATCTGGGCAATCTTTACGAGGAACGGGGCGATTCTGAAAATGCCTTATTTCATTACCTGGAAGCGCTCCGCATCCATCCCTCGTACGCAGATGCCCACTACAATCTGGCGCTGCTTCATCAAAGCGTGGGCGATGTCATGAACGCGGTCAGGCATTGGCGCGCCTACCTGAAACTCGATGGCGGCAGCACCTGGGCGCAGATTGCCCGTCGCGAGCTCGTCAAACTCGAAAGCGCGACCGTGTTGCCGGGCAAGCGTTCTTCGGAACCCGGTCTTCAATTGGTGAAACGCGAGAAGGCCTGAGCTGCCCATGTCTGTCGCCGCTATCATTTTGGCAGCGGGCGCCGCGAGCCGTATGGGACGGCTCAAACAATTGCTCCCCTTTCGTGGCAAAACCCTCATCGAACACGTCGTGGCCCAGGCGGCAGAGGCGGAGTTCCATCCGATCATCGTGGTAGTGGGAGCCGAATCGCAGGGCCTCCGGGACGTTCTGGCAGCACTCAATGTGCTGATCGTCGAAAACTTGCGTTGGCAAAGCGGAATGGGCTCGTCCATCGCCACCGGCGTTCAATACCTCGAGGCCTCGGGAGCTGATTCGGACGCGGCCGCTATTCTGCTGGCCGATCAGCCTCTCGTCACGGCGCGTCGTCTGACGGAAATGGCAAACCTGCTCTTACAATCTCCTGCAGCGGTGGTAGCGTCGCATTACGACGAAACCCTAGGCGTCCCTGCACTGTTCAAGCGCTGTCTGTTCCCGCGGCTGCTTTCTCTACATGCGGAAGCGGGCGCGCGCGCGCTATTGCGTGATGCGAAGGAGCAGGTTGTATCGTTCGATCTGCCCGAAGCGGCCGTCGACATCGACACGCCAGATGACTTCGCGGCACTTGACCGCTAGTTCGGAGGAGGCTGGTTCTGTGGCGTCTGCTCCGGGCCGTAGGTAACCGTGGATTCCGCCCCGAACCGTTTGTAATTCATATACCGAATCTCGATGCGGATGCGCTGGGGCCATTCGCGGAAGAACAGCGTGTCGTCCGCGTAGGTTCGCACCGGAAAGAACCATTTATCGTCTACGCTCTTGCGAAATGTCGTGAAATGCGGTGTCAGGTTCTGTTCGCGCAGCGTCTCAATCTGGGGCACAGCTTGTCCTTCGCTCTTGATCACCGACAGGTCGCTCTGTCTCACCCAGAGCAGGCCATCGAAGAATCGCTGGCCGGATAGAATCTGGCGCGGGCGTACCTGTTCCACGAAGCAGGGTGTGCCTTCCAGGGTCTCTTCGCCCTTATACTGTCCTTCATAAAGAGAGACTTTGCCAGTCGTGAGCAGGAACGGCTCTATGTTCCGGATATCCGCGAAATCCACGGGCGTCAAGCGAATCCGCTTGAGCGTGTTGCGCGCGGGTTCCGTGACCTGCTCATAACGGACGTGATTCGGCGAGAAGGTAATATCCCGCACCTCCCGGTACTCGCCTGTAACCGCTCCGCGATCGTTAAATTCCTGGATTGTCACAGACTGCCGGTAGGTGTAATTGTCCATCGCCTCCGCGTTCGCTGTCTCGCGTTCGGCGATCTTTCGCAGCAGGCCGGATGGAGGGTCCGCCGCTCGCAGGATCACGCCTGGCAACACGCTTGCCGATGCTACGATGAGGGCGATGTTCAGGCTGATGCGTCCATTTTTCACGGCTGTAGCCTGTTCATGGATCGCGTTGATCGGCGCTGCGTGGCTCTATTCAAACCAGTTTCCTCAATCTCATTGGATCATGAGTGCCGCGCTGCCAGCCTTTCTACTCGAGGCGATCTTCTATCTGGGATCGATATTCGAAGAGACGCGCGATTGGTTCCGCGGTGTCCCGCCCAGGCGCTTACAGGCATTGCTGCTTTGGTTGAGCGCGCTGCTACCCTACCTGGTGTTTTCCTTGCGCGCTCGAACTTTCGAAGCCCACGCCTTCGAAGTGCTCGCCGTGCTGACCCTGGTACTGGCTTACTGGTACATCGTTGCGCCGCGCCGCTGGGCTTACGATGCAGGATTCCTCATCGTTGTCGCCGCCCCGGTAGTGCTTCGCGTCTTCTCCCGCATTTATATTTCACCGGATCCTTCGTTGCGCATCGGCGATGCGCTCGGCCATCTGATGTGGATACGCCTTGGCGTCGCCGCTCTACTGATTTTGCGCGAATGGTATCCCGGCGAGTTCGGCTTCTGGCCGAGCGGCAGCGAATGGATCGCTGGAATCCTGTGGTTCGCGATCGCCGCCGTTCCTTTGTGTGCGCTCGCCGTTGCCATCGGCATGATCCGGTTTGCTCCCCTGCAAAGGCCCTGGTGGCAAATCGCGGGTATCGTCGCCGGCTCGTTCTTCGGGGTGCTCTGGGTAGTCGCGTTGAGCGAAGAATTGTTCTTTCGAGGCGTTATCGAAAAATTCTTTCTGAACCTTGGCGGATCATCCGTGCTGGCCATTGCCATCTCGGCCGCTCTCTACGGCTGTTCCCATCTTTGGTATCGAGGATTCCCCAACTGGCGCGAGGCTCTGGTCACCACCGCTCTTGGCGTTCCATGCGGCATCGCCTACCTACGCACGGGCAGCGTGCGAGCGCCTATGGTCACTCATGCCCTGGCGGCAGCCACTCTTCGGGCTCTATTTCGTTACACGTGATCGAGCGCCTGCTCGAAGTCGGCCAACAAATCTTCCCAATTCTCAATCCCGCAGGATACGCGCACCAAGCCTTCTCCGATGCTGGCGTGATCCAGATCCTCCGGACTCCAAGCCGAGTGCGTCGTGCTCCGCGGATGGCAGGCCAGCGTCTCTATGCCGCCTAGCGAAACAGCGTTGCGCGCCAGCTTGAGATTGCGCAGCAGGTCGAAAGCCGCGCGTTTTCCGCCGTTCAAATCGAGAGATACCAGTCCTCCCGGACCTTCACACTGCGCCTCGTAAATCCGTATTTGTTCCGCGTCATCGAACAGCGTCGGGTAGTAAACTTTGCGAACCTTCTTGTGACCGGATAGCTGCTCGGCTATGCGCTGAGCCGTCTTACTCTGCCTCTTCATGCGCAGGCTGACCGTGGGCAGGCGCGTATTCAGGATCCAGCACTCATCCGGCTGCAGAATGTTGCCGAACAGACTCCGCTTGCTCTTGATTTTGTTCATCAGCGCAGCGTCCTTCCCCAGGGCGACGCCACCGATAATATCGCTAAAGCCTCCTAAGTATTTCGTGGCTGAATACAACGAAACGTCAGCCCCTAACGCCAGCGGGTGCTGAAATGCCGGCCCGAGAAAGGTATTGTCGATCATTACCAGCGGCGGAGATGAAAGGCTCGCTGCCGTCTGGCACACGCGCTTGATGTCGGTCATGGTAATCGTTGGATTCGCGGGAGTCTCGATGAGCACCACCCGCAGATTTCTCGCGCTGCGAATTGCCTCGTCGATAGCTTCGGCTTGTCCCGCCTCGACTGCCCTGCCTTCGACGCCGAAAGGCTGCAAAAATCCTTGAATCAACGTTTGCGTGCCGCCATAAATCGGCACTGTATACACAATGGAATCGCCCGGTTTAACGACCGCCAGGAGCGCCGTCATGACGGCCGCCATGCCGGAGTTGAACGCCACGCCGCCAACTGCCCCCGGCTCGAGTGGAAGAATCTGATCTTCGAGGATCTCCGCATTCGGGTGATTGAAACGTGAGTAGACTAGGTCAACATTCTCCTCCTCCGTGCGCTGGGCTCGACCACCCATAATGTCGAACGCGCGCTCGGCCGCTTCGGGACTCGAGAACACGTAAGTCGAGCTGCGGAAAACGGCAGGACGCGCCGAACCGACCGAAAGGCTGGGATCAAAGCCGCGTGTGATCACGTCCGTTTCAGGACGCAGTTGTGTTGGATGATTGTTTTGAGCCACTAAAGGCGCTCCCGACTCAGTTTATCGGGAAAGCATCTCTTATTGGAGTTTTCAGCGAAGTTGCCTAAAGGTGAGCGCTTATAAGGTCGCCTATCGAAAGGCTCTCCGAAACGGATATGATTTAAGTGGCTTTTGAAAGACAGTCGCGAGACAAGCCCTTGCGGGCGCCAGGGAGGTGTTGCTTCAGGGGTCTTTCTATGAGGTTAGTCTCGCTTTGGTGGGAGTTGCCTCCCTGGCTTACTTCCAATATTAGGATATGAATTTATGGAACGCAAGCTTTTTCTATACGAAATTCAAAAGTTTTTTTCGGCCGTGTGCGAGACTACGTCTTATAACTGCGGATTACAGCACAAAACATGAAGCTAACTATATTGGGCTCAACAGGATCGATTGGAACTAGTACACTCGACCTAGTTCGCCAAAACCCAGAGCAGTTTCAGATACATGCTTTGGTAGCTGGCAGCAATGTCGAGGTTCTTGGCTCCCAAATTCTGGAATTCCGGCCTGTAGTAGCTATCTTGGCAACCGAAAAGTCCCTTGATAGACTCCGGCTGCACTTGACCGAGCTGGGCGTGTCAAAAAGCGAGTGGCCCGAACTGGGCGCGGGATCGGCGGCAGCGATCGCCGCCGTCACCGCGGCCGAGACCGAGTTTGTGATGTCGGCTATTGTGGGCGTGGCCGGATTGCAAGCAACTTACGAAGCCATTCGGGCCAAAAAACGCGTCGGACTCGCCAATAAAGAGGTCCTGGTGGCAAGCGGCCGGCTAGTCATGGAGGCAGCACGCGCCCAGGGAACCGAACTGATCCCGGTAGATAGCGAGCATAACGGTGCCCACCAGTGTTTTCGCGCCGGTGATCGCCGCGAGGTGACTCGGCTATTGTTAACAGCCTCAGGTGGACCGTTCCGGGATACTCCGCGAGATTTCCTATGGCAAGTTACTCCTGAGCAGGCTCTCAAGCACCCCACCTGGAAAATGGGACGCCGCATTACCATCGACTCTGCGACGATGATGAACAAAGGCTTTGAGGTCATCGAGGCCTGCTGGTTGTTCGGTCTATCTGCCTCCCAGGTCGAAGTGGTGGTTCACCCGCAGTCCTCCGTTCACGCCATGGTGGAGTACAACGACGGCAGCATCATCGCCCAGATCTCCGCGACGGACATGAGAATGCCGATTCAATACGCCTTGACCTTCCCGGAACGGCATCAGGCGCCCGTTCCCCGCCTGGACTGGCGTGAATCCAAGACCTGGGAGTTCTCGGCACCCGATTTAGAGAAGTTCAAACTGTTGAAGATGGCGTACCAGGCGCTCGAGCAGGGCGGTTCAGCCGGCTGCACGCTCAATGCAGCCGATGAAGTGGCCGTGGAAGCGTTTCTGGATGGGCGGATCACGTTCCCCGCCATAGCAGCGGTCGTGGAGGAAACATTAGGAAGGCAAAACATCCGCGAACCGGGCACAATAGAAGATGTTCTGGCGATCGACTCAGAATCGCGATCGAGTGCCAGGCGGATAATAGCGGAAATGCGTTCCGCGACAAATGTACGTGGCGCAAGCGCAAGCTGGAAGTAAGGTTCTGAAGCGTTCCCACGCTGGTTACGTCGAATAAGTGGGCTAAGGATCGCGAGATAGAAGAGAAGGGTATTCGGGCGTGAGTTTTTTGCAGCCGGTATTTTGGGTCGTGATCCTGCTGGGGGTCATGATTCTGATCCATGAGCTAGGGCACTTTTGGGCAGCTCTGGCGGTCGGGATTAAAGTAGAGACATTCAGTATAGGGTTCGGTCCCAGGCTGTTTGGGTTCAAGCGGGGAGATACGGATTTCCGTTTCTCGGCCATTCTATTTGGCGGATATGTCCGGATGCTCGGCGAACAGCCCGGGGACGCGCAGGCCTCCGATCCGCGATCATTCCAGGCCAAGGCTCGCTGGCAGCGCGCGATCGTGGTGTTCGCCGGACCTTTGATGAACGTTTTGCTGGCCGTCGCGCTAGTCACGGGGCTTTACATGTACGCCTTCCCGAAAGAAGTCGATACCACGGACCCGACCATCACTTCTCTGGCGCCCAACTCGGCCGCTGCCGCCGCCGGTCTCCAAAGTGGAGACAAGATCATCGAGATCAACGGGAAGCAGCATCCGAACTGGGACTACGTGATGACCCAGGAGGCGCTCAATGCCAACCACGCGATCCCCGTGGTTGTGCTTCGTAGCGGACGGCAAATCACAGCCAGTGTCACGCCGCGCATGGACCCGAAGCAAGGGATCGGTGATGCGGGCTGGAGCGGCGACCTGGCAGTCCAGGTGGCGGATGTCCAACCGAACTCTCCCGCCCAGGCGGCCGGTTTGCAATCCGGCGACACGTTCCTCAAAGTCAATGGCAAACCTGTGGTTTCCACAACTACAATTCGGGAAGCTGTTTTCCACTCCGGTGGCAAACCGGTCGAGTTCCAGGTTATGCGGCATGGTGAGTCACGTGAGATCTCCGTCGCTGCCAAATCGACCGGTGATCCCAAAACCCCATGGCTCATCGGCATTACTTTCAGGCTGCCGGTGCAATTCGTGAAGCTTGCTCCTGGCCCGGCATTTGTCGAATCCTTGAAGTTCAACCGCCAGAATGCGCTGATGTGGGTACAGGTTCTGCAGAGCTTGATCGAGCGGCGCGTCTCTACTAAGTCGGTCGCTGGGCCCATTGGCATGGCTCAGATGTCGAGCGAAGCCGCGCAGCATGGCGCCTGGGATTATCTGTTTCTCATGGCCATCGTCAGCCTGCAGCTTGCGATGCTCAATCTCCTGCCGATTCCCATATTGGATGGCGGCACGCTATTGATGTTGGTAATAGAGATGTTGATGCAGCGCGAGATGAGCCTGCAGCTCAAGGAGAATATTTTCAAGCTCGGCTTCGTTTTCCTGATGATGGTCGTGGTCTTCGTAATCTACAACGACATCAGCCGGATTCTGACGAACGGCTGAGCACGTTCGCGAACACGTCGGTATCCACGTTTCCGCCGGAAAGAACAATTCCCACGCGTCGATTCCGGATGTGGTCTTTCTCCTGAAGCAGCGCGGCTAATCCGATAGCGCCCGCTCCTTCGGCGACATTGTGCGTGTCGTAAAAAAAGGCGCGCATTGCTGTGGCAACTTCCTCATCCGTGACCATGACAAAACGGCTGACCTGAGAGAGCATGACCTGCAGCGCTCCACTGTCGGGCGTACGGCACGCTACGCCGTCTGCCAGCGAGGTTGTCACAGCGTGTGAGAGCGGCCTGCCTGCGGCGAAAGAAAGAGCATATGCGGGCGCATGCGCCGAAACTACTCCAATGATCTCTGTCTTCAGCCCAAGGGCATTTCGTGCCGCAACTAACCCGCAAATTCCAGAACCCAGGCCCGTCTGAACGTAAATTATGTCCAACTCGGGAGCACCCCTCAGGAATTCGAGCGCATAGACGCCGACTCCGTGCTCGAGAAGCGGATGGATGTTCGGTACCCTATGCAGTCCGCGCTCCCGCGCTAGCCCGTCAGCGTGCTCCGAAGCAGCCTGAAAATCTTCTCCTTCTTCGATCAACTCGACGCCCAGGGCGCGCATGGCCGCGTTCTTCTCACGGCTGTTTCCATGAGGCACGATGATAACGGCCTGCAATCCCAGCTTTGCCGCGGCAAAGCCAATCGATTGCCCGTAGTTTCCTCGCGTGGCGCTGATAACCCCTGTTATCTCAGGCGATGTCCGTCGAAGATAGTCCAGATAGACGATCCCCCCACGCACTTTGAAGTTGCCAATCGGCGTATGGTTCTCGTGCTTCACCCACACCTCCGTGCCTGCGCGGGCATTGAGAAGAGGCCATGAATATTGCGGCGTCGGCAGCATGTGGCGATAGAGTAGAGCGCTTCCCGCCTCCAGGTCTGCGAGATTGGGCAAGCGGAAGGTCAGAGCGGGTGACGCCGCTTCTCTGCTCGAGTTACCGGTGAGCAATTTACACCGTGCGCCGTCGTCGGCGCAGATACAATGCGCCCAGCACCGGCGTGACCAGTACCAGGCTTGCCGGTTCCGGGGTCGGACCGAGTGGAACTAGTGTCATGCTATCCGGCACCTTCCCGAGATCGGTTGCGTTCCGGACCGCAGGGTGTGTGTTGCCGTGAAGAACTACGCGATCGGCCTCGTCGATACTTCGCGTCACCAGCGTTGCCGCCCGCTGGCTGGCTTGCCCGTCAGCGGCCATGGCTGCGGCGAGAAATGAGAAAAAGGGAAGAATGAAAATCGATGATGTTCTTCGCAACATACACACTCCCTCAAAAAGAGAATCGTTTTCGGGCCAGGAGCGACAAAATTGTGCTTGTTCCCGGCGCACGACTGCAGACATTCAATATACAAGTTCGTTTTGCAATCCGACAGCATATGCTGGAGTTTCATGCGGCTGATAGTGGGGATAACAGGCGCTTCAGGCGCCATTTTCGGAATCCGCGCTCTCGCTGCGCTACGCGTTCTCGATGTTGAGTCCCACCTGATTTTGAGTCGCTGGTCGCGTGTAACGATTGCCCGAGAGACCGACTATTCGGTCGATCAGGTTGAGAAACTTGCCTCGGCCGTCCATCACCCGGACAACCAGGGTGCGACGGTTTCAAGCGGTTCTTTCCGGGCGGATGGCATGCTCATCGCGCCCTGCAGCATGAAGAGCTTGGCCGCCATCCGCGCCGGCTACAGCGACACCCTCATCTGCCGCGCCGCCGATGTCATCCTGAAGGAACGGCGCAAGTTGGTTCTTCTGGCGCGCGAAAGTCCGCTCAGCGAAATTCACTTGGAAAACATGCTGGCCCTCGCCCGCATGGGAGTGACGATCTTTCCACCTGTCCCGGCCTTTTATAATCGGCCGCGAGAGGTTGGCGACATAATCGATTACATCGTTGGCCGTGCGCTCGATCAATTCGGGCTGGAAATGCCCGGGCTGGCTCGCTGGAACGGACTAAGTCTCGGTTTGTAAAAACGAACCCATGCCATCAAGACCCGACAAGTCGCTGTTCTGGTTCGGCAAGTACCTCTCCCTTGCGCTCACATTACCGGCGTCACTGGTGGCCGGGTATTTTTTGGGTGCCTTCGCGGAGCATTGGCTTCGTTTTTCCTTCCTCAGAGCCGTTGGCATTGTTCTCGGTTTGACCGCTGGGTTGTTTCAAATCTTTCGCGAGCTAGACCGGGAAACCAAGGCCAAGGAATGACGGACACAGACGCAAGTTTCTCAATCCGAAAGATCTATCTGCTGACCGGCGTATTCGGTCTCGTTGGGTTCGTTTGTTATTTTTGGTCCGAAGGAGTTCGTTCTGCAGCCGCTTTCGCTCTGGGCGCGCTGGCTTCATTAGGTAATTTGTGGCTGTTCGATTGGGTGAGCGGCAGCATTGCGCCGACCGCCACTTCCCGAAAACCCTGGCAGGCTGGAGCCTATTTTGCCCGCTACGCGATCCTACTAGGAATTGGCTATGGTATAGTCAAAACTTTAAATGTCAGCCCGTTAGCGGTCGTGCTCGGTCTTCTCACCAATGCCGCCGCCGTCCTGGCCTCCCTGATTCTCGAACTTGTCTCTCACGCGCTACACGGCAGAACTTCGCATTGAATGACGCACGAACTTTGGATCACAGCCCTTTTCAACCGTTTCTTGGCCGGTCCCGCTAATTCGATTCTGAACGCGGTTCACCATCCGGCGCCCGACCGGGCAAATCCATGGAGCGACTGGATGGTTTGCGAGATTATCGTCGTCCTGGTCACCATCGTCTTATTCGGTTATCTGAAGACGCGTCTCTCGGTTGACAAACCCGGTAAGCTCCAGCATGTTTTCGAGGTCACCTACGAATTCATTCAAGCGCAAGCCGAAGAAATCGTGGGCCACCACCATGGATCTCGCTACGTCGCGTTCTTTGGCACAATCTTTATCTTCATCCTGTTCCTGAATCTGATCGGCCTGATTCCCGGTTTCGATTCTCCCACCATGTATCCGATGGTCCCCTTCGGTTTTGCCGTAGTGACTTTTCTCTTCTATCACGCGGCCGGAATCAAGGAGCATGGTGCAGGTTACATCAAGCAGTTTCTTGGGCCGATGATCGTGGCTGCGCCTCTGTTCTTCTTGATCGAGATCATCAGCCACTGTGCGCGCATGCTCTCGTTGACGGTTCGTCTCTATGCGAACATGTTTGCCGGAGAGACAGTCTATCTGACATTTATCTCATTAACGAAGGCCATCATTCCGGTAGCTTTCATCGGCCTGCATACGTTCGTTTCATTCCTGCAGGCATACATTTTTATGGTGCTCGCGATGGTCTACGTCGGTGGAGCCGTCTCGCACGAGCATTAGGCATTATCAGCTTTCAGCGTGAGCGCCCGGCGTCCCAACGCACGGTGTCGAACCACCTCCTGAAAGTACAATTCATAGGAGAAAAAACTTGAAGAACAAACTATTTCTGCTTGCCGTGACTCTATTGGCATTGGCAACCCCGATATTCGCTCAAGGAGAGCAAGGTGGTGGGTCGAAGGCCCACCTCGGAGCAGCCTATCTCGCGATGGGCATTGCTTCTGGTCTGTGCGGCCTCGGCCAAGGCAAAGCTACGGCCTCGGCAGCCGAGGCGATGGCGCGCAATCCTGCAGCGGTCGCAGCTATTCGTTTCGCGCTCATTTTGGGCCTCGTGCTGATCGAGTCGCTAGCGCTTTACACGCTCGTCATCACGTTCATTGTTAATATCGCAAAGCCCTGAGGCTTAAACTGGAGGAGCCTGTCAGCGTGAACACGCCGCAGGCTCCCTTCATTTATGAAGCTGAACGGCATCTTCCCCGCCCTCACGAGTTCTTTCGATCACGAAGGCAATCTCTACAAAGCAAAAGTCATTCACAACATCGAGAAACTAAACTCAATTTCGCTCGCCGGATACACGGTCTGCGGGTCAACCGGAGAAACGCCGCTGCTCAACGCCGATGAACGATTGCAGCTCATGTCCTGGGTGAAAGACGCAAGCGCGCCAGGAAAGACGCTAATAGCGGGAGTGGGTGCCGAGAGTGTTCACGAAACCGTTCGCCTCGCCAACAAGGCCGCCGAGATTGGGTATGACGCCGCTCTTGTTCTGACTCCGTTCTACTATCGCAACCAAATGCAGCGGCCGGAAACGCAAGCGCTGTTCTTTCGCGCGGTTGCGGATCGGGCAAAGATTCCGGTATTGCTCTACAACATCCCGCAGCTCACCGGTTATGACGTCCCGGTGGAGACGATCGCCGAGCTGTCTCACCATCCGAATATCGCCGGAATGAAGGACAGTTCCGGAAATATGGAAAAACTGAAACAAGTCGTGGCGATCGTGAACCCGAGGTTCCAGGTGGTGACGGGTTCGGGCGTCAGCATTTGGGAGGCGTTGCGCATCGGCGCATCGGGCGCAATTCTAGCGATTGCGAATGCACTGCCCTATGCGTGTGTAACCATCTGGGAGGCATTCCGGACTCGCGAGGAAAATGCCGGGCGCGACTGGCAAGAGCGAATCACTCCTGCCTCCCAATTAATAGCCCGTCAACATGGAATTCCGGGGCTGAAATACGCGATGGATCTAAATGGATACTATGGCGGTTTGCCCAGACTGCCGTTCCTTCCGCCTTCAGCGGCGGTTAAAACCGAGATTGAAGAAGCTTTTGACGGATTGCGAAGTTGAGGTCTTATGCCTGAGCAGATCTTGCGGGAACGGCGGTTGATTTGAGGGCATCTCCCACCCCCAGAACTTCACAGTCATTTTCAACCATTTCGCGAACCAGATCGTGGAACGAAATCCGGGCCTGCCAACCCAGAGCTGCTTTGGCTTTAGCCGCATCTCCTACCAACACATCCACCTCGGCGGGCCGGTATAACTGACTGTCGCAGACAACATACTCTTTGTAATCGAGACCCACGCAAGCAAAAGCCGCTTCGGCAAATTCTCGGACCGAATGCGTCTCTCCGGTAGCGGCCACATAATCGTCCGGATCCGGTTGCTGCAACATCAGCCACATGGCCTGAACGTATTCCCGCGCATGGCCCCAATCGCGCTTGGCATCCAGATTCCCCAATGTGAGTTGCTTTTTCTTGCCGGCAACGATTTGCGCGATGCCGGACGTAATCTTGCGGGTTACGAATTCGAACCCACGTCTGGGTGACTCGTGGTTAAAGAGAATCCCACTGCTGGCGTGCATATCGTAAGCTTCACGATAATTTCGCGTCAATTCAAAGCCGCATACTTTGCTGATCCCATAGCTTGATCGAGGATGAAATCGCGTACGCTCATTTTGTGGAACCTCCTCAACCTTGCCAAACATCTCACTCGAACCGGCGAAATAGAACCGGCAGTGTGGCGCGACGTGCTTGACGGATGCCAACAGGAAATGTGTTCCATTAATGTTGGCGTTCAAGGTGGAGAATTCGTCGTCGAATGAATAGCTGACGAAGCTTTGCGCTGCCAGGTGGTAGCATTCATGCGGCACGATCGCCGCGACCGCCCCGTAAATACTCGCGTAACTCTCGAGCGAAGCAGCATGCAGGGTGATCCGATCCCGCACCGAAGCAAGCCTCGCCAATCTGTGTTCGGGATCCTCCAGCGCAACCCTGCGAACTATCCCGTGAACGTCATATCCCTTTGAAACCAGCAATTCCGCTAAATAGGAACCGTCCTGGCCGGTAATGCCGGTAATGAGAGCTCGTCGCGCCATGGAAACTTGTTTCAATTTAGCATGTCGATGAGATCCCCGAATTTCGAAAGGACTCGGATAGAGTATTGAACAGGTGGTAGTTGCTTTGAAACCCGCATGATCTCTTACGCTCAGAACTTTGAAGACGTTATCTTGCGACGCGTCTTCCAGGATCGAAAGGACGGATTCTATATTGATGTCGGCGCCATGGATCCCGTTCTCGAGTCCGTGACGAAGTATTTCTACGATGAAGGCTGGTCGGGCATTAACATCGAGCCGAACAAGTGGTTTTACAAAAAGCTGCTCCAGGAGCGCACACGCGATATCAACTTGAATCTTGCGGTGGGCGAACACGAGGAGAGCCGGCCCCTGTACGTCTTCGAGCAGTACGGAATTTCTACTTTCGACGAATCGAACCGCGACCGCTTTATACAGTTGGGTTATCAAGCAGAGGAAAAAACAGTAAAAATTACTACTCTGGCAGCCATTTGCGAGCAATACGTCACTCGACCTATCGACTTTCTCAAAGTCGATTGTGAGGGTTGGGAAAAGATGGCACTGAAGGCGCCGATTGGGATCGATTTCGCCCTACCGTTGTGATAGTCGAAGCCACCGAGCCCGGGACTACCGTTCCCGCCTGGGCCGAATGGGAGCCGGTGCTGGGAAATGCGTCCTATGAAATGGTCTATTTCGACGGGCTGAATCGTTTCTACCTGCGGCACGACTGCGCGGGTCTGCGTTACCATTTCGGACGACCGCCTAATATCTTTGATGAGTTCAAAATTTACGCGACGCTGGTGGCGGAACAAGCGAGTCAAGCCCTCCAGGGGGAGCGAGATAGCTTGGCAGTACGAGTTGCTGCGCTAGAGAAGAAAACTCAAGAAGATACGACGGAGATCGCTCAGTTGAGAGAGGAACTTCGCTCCACCCAGACACGCGCGACGCAACTGGATCAGAATCTGCTGAAAACCCGATTGTGGGTTGGCCAGCTTTCCCAGGAACTGGCGGCCAGCAGAAGACGCCCACGGCGTTAATGATAGGCGCTAGAAGAAGGGGTGATTTTGAATTCAAAGGATTTGACCGATGCGCACGTGGCGCTTCAATTATTTGCGGGCTATTCGGATGCAGATACGGAAATTTTAGCAGAGTTCATCAATCCTGACGCGAAACCAGAGCCGGGATTTCTGGTTGATTTTCTGGGATCGCGAATACGCTCAACTTCCCTTTGGAAAGAGGCCCGAGCACTCGATGGTCAACTGATTGGAACTCCCATACCCGCCGACTTCCACGCCGAAGCCATAGAATGGATCGGGCTGCTGAAAGCAGTCCGCAGTGCAGTTGGTCAATACGTGGCGATGGAGCTTGGCGCCGGCTTTGGGCCCTGGATAGTTGCCGGAGCTGTTGCTGCGAGGCGTTGGGGTATCAAGGATATCCGTTTGTGCGCTGTCGAAGGAGATCCGCACCACTTTCGATTCCTGCGCCAGCATTTCCTGGATAACGGATTTGATCCCGACCAGCATAGGTTGATCGAGGCAGCCGTCGGCGTAGACGCCGGCGCAGCGCATTGGCCCATCAGCGAGGCTTCATCGGCAGCGGAAGAATGGGGATCGCGTCCCTTGGAAGCAAATCGCGACTACAGAGGATTGCAGTTCCAGAACACCAAACGGGTCGAGGTCGTTGCGATGCGTGATGTGGTCAAGGCACAGCCCCTTTGGGACCTCGTCCACATCGATGTACAAGGCAATGAAACGGAAATCTGTCGTTCTTGCATCGATGAGCTCAACTCCAGAGTGCGACGGGTAATCGCCGCGACTCATTCGCGCAAAATCGATGGCGATTTACTAGAGCTTATGTTCCGCGCGGGATGGTACCTGGAACATGAAAAACCCGCTAAATTCGCCTTCATGCCGAATCACGCGACTCTGGAAGCTATGACGACAATCGACGGAACACAAATCTGGCGGAATCCGCGCCTTCTGCGCGCGGGAGATGAATTGAGTTCGTTCTCACAAGAGATCACATCTCCGGTCCACGAGTTACGAATAGCGGCGGGCGGGACCTCCACCATCCCGATCACGGTAAAAAATACTGGAACACAGGCCTGGTTTGGACGAGTTCCGAGGGCACCCGTAAACGCCAGTTATCGCTGGCTCGATGTCAACGGAAATGCCCTTCCGATCGAAGGAGATCGAGCGCTACTCAACCGGCCCATGCTCTCCCCCTGGGAAACCGATGAATTACGTTTGCAAATTCCGGCGCCACTCGGTCCGGGCTCGTACATCATATGGATTTCTATGGTCCAGGAAGGTGTTGCCTGGTTTTACGACCGAGGCGGCAAGCCTCTGGTTTTGCACGCAACTTTGTATTAATCGTCCGGTGATTTTACGAATCGCGCACACCTACGCCGATGATCGACGTGGGCGGCCAGGGGATAAGCGGATCGATGCGACGCCATATCCATACGAGTCGATCGAAAACACCCAATTGAAACCGGCTGAAGTGCCGGCGCTTGAGAACTCTGCCGTTCACGTACCATCCAGGGTATGTGATGCGGTTGAATTCCAATATGCGCTCGACACGGTAGCCAGCCGACTTCAACTTCTCCTCAAGTTCGGCCTTGGAGTATCTTCGAAAATGGCCGAGGACCTCATCAAGAGTTCCGTAGACTGCCGATCCCTGCGGGACGAGAACGACCGCGCGCCCTCCAGGTCGGAGGCAGGCGCGAATGTTCTGCAAACCCGTCATGTCATCTCTAATGTGCTCGAGGACGTTGAGGCATATTACAGAATCCATTTTGCCGCGCCACGGCTCGAAATCGGCGGTCCTGCTCAGGTCGCAAATAGCGGTCTCGATATTCGGCCGGTGATGCAGGCGGGCTTCTAGCCGGCTCAAGTGTTCCGTATCGATATCTGTGGCGACATAGCGCCGTTTTCTCGAGGCTACCAGGCGCGTCAGATTACCGATGCCTGCGCCCAGTTCCAAAACTTCGGCGCCTAAATACGGCGAGACCGTATCGGCCATCCACCGATTGAAGTGATTTGCTCGCGATAACGTGTCGAGAATATCGGGGCCGTGCTCAGTATAAATATCTGCCGATGCAGCGTATCGAAGAATCACGCCTAACGCGGCGAACGCGTCCTTGATACCGATCTTCTTGCCTTCCTCGTAAGTACGGCCCGAATATCCGATCGGTACTTCATAAATGCGCGCTTCGCGTTTCGCGAACTTGATCGTCAGCTCAGGTTCGATACCGAACCTATCGCTGCGGAGCGGTATGCTCTGGGCCAGACTCGTGCGAAAAGCCTTGTAACAGGTTTCCATATCTGTGAGATTCAGGTCGGCGACTATATTGCACATGGTTGTCAACAGCCGATTGGCCAGCGCATGCCAGAAATAGAGGACACGGCGCTCTCCGGCGACGAGAAACCTAGAGCCGTACACAACGTCGGCTCTGCCGTCGAGCAGCGGGATAAGGATGTGCTCATACTCTCGCGGATTGTATTCAAGGTCGGCGTCTTGAATGATTGAATATTCGCCGGAGGCGTGAGCGAGAGCAGTGCGCAGCGCAGCCCCTTTCCCCCGATTACGACCATGTGGTATCAGGCGAATCGGTGCATCCGGATTCGTTTCTATATAGTCCTTGACATTTTCTAGTGAACCGTCTGTAGAGCCATCGTCTACTACGATTAGTTCACGTTGCATCGGAATGCCCGAAACTTGCGGTAGTGGCGCGGACAGAACACGATCGAGAATCGCAGTGATGAATTCCTCCTCGTTGTACAGCGGAATCAGTATTGATAAGAGGGGACTTTGCATCGTCAAAGACGCCAGAATAGCAAAGAGGGAGGCGATCTCACTTCAACTCCAACGATACAATCGCTCTTGTGTTGAAAAATGAGCTTCAGGGGAACCGTGAGCCAAGCCGATCGGAGATCAATGCGATGGGCTCCGAGTCACACCGTAGCCGGAACTTACTCGTCGGTGCGACTTGCGTTGTTTGTCTGTTGAGCCTGGTTATTTTTTTCCGTGATTTTCTAGACTCAGGTTTGAACCTTATCGACGGGGATACAGGCGATAACCGCCTTATCATCACCATACTCGAGCACTGGCGTGCGGTTTTTCAAGATCGGGCGTTCTTCACTTCTCCAAACTTCTTCTGGCCTCAGCGCGGCGTATTAGGCTACAGCGAATCCTTCTTCCTGCTTGCGCCGCCCTATATCACCGGGCGCGCCGTAGGCATGGATCCTTACATCGCATTCGAGTCATCGTTGATCGTGTTCAAAACCGTAGGCTTCTTCTCCATGCTTTGGCTGCTCCGAGCTTTCGTCAGAGTAAGCTGGTCGGTCGCCCTGGTCGGCTCGGCCCTCTTCACGTGCTCAAACGTGTATTACGTCTCGGCCGGGCACGGCCATTTGATGACCGTAGTGTTCGTCCCGCTATTGGTGTGCTTGAGCTGCGCCGCGTGGCGCTCCCACGGCCAGCGAGAACGGCGCATGGGACATATCTATGCTGCCTCCTTCGGCCTCCTGTTGGCACTTGTTCTGTTCACATCTTTCTATATAGGATGGTTTGCGGTACTCGCCGGCGGAATTGCGATCGTGACTGTGTTGACGTTTCAGCTACTGAGATCACGAACACAATCTTCGTTACGAAGCTTGATAGGCGCAACTGCCCGTAGAGGACCCATTTTCGCGACGGCCGCCCTGGTGTTTTGGGTAGCAATCATACCTTTTCTGATTGTCTACATACCTGTACTGAAGGGGACTGGCGGCCGTAGTTTTCAAGAAGATCTGATGTACACTGCGCAACTTATTGACGTGATCAATATCGGGCAGGGGAACTGGATGTGGGGCCACCCGATCGAGGTCTTTAGAGTTGATTCGGGTCGTGGACCGATGGTGCCTGCAGAAGTCCAGATGGGTTGGCCCCCACTGACTCTCGGGTTGGTTGCCGCTGGCTTGTTCCTAAGCCTCAACCGGCGCAGTCTGCTTGGCAATACGGGATCGGAGCAATATCAGCGTTATTTACTGCCGGCGTTGACCGCATCTTTCCTTATCTGTCTGGCACTTTCGCTGAAGGTCGGGGGACGAAGCCCTTGGTGGTTGGTTTTTCGTCTTGTCCCCGGAGGGTCGGCGATTCGCGTTCCGGCGCGCTTCAACGTTGTCCTAAACGTGCTTGTTGTGGTTATCGCGTGTGTGGTGTTAAACGAGCTGAGGAAGCGACGCGATGGGTTCTGGGAAGTTGCTTTCTGGCTCACCGTCTCGCTTGTTCTCGCCGAACAAATCAACACTACTTCCCAGCACCTTATCGATCGCAATAGCGAGGATGCAATTCTCAGACGTGTACATCGCCCACCCTCCAGTTGCGCTTCGTTCTTTCTGGCTTACCCCGCAACCCCGGAGCGGATGTATTTCGCGAATCAGATCGACGCCATGTTCATCGCGCGACTTGATGACGTCCCTACTTTGAACGGGTACAGTGGCTGGTTTCCTCCCGGTTGGGAGTTCCTCAATTTCGACGCAAATTATCTCGCCAATGTGAGGCAATGGGCTCTGCTCAAAAAGATCAGCGCCGGACTTTGCGGACTCGACCTGCGGGACGGGAACTGGATACCGGTAGACCTCACGACAATGCCCTATTTGACCGGTTCTGCAATAGACTTTCACAAGGCCGGGAACGCTGGACTGTACGAAATGAAGGGCTGGAGCGGACCGGAACCGGACGGCACATGGGCCCTCGGCAACGATTCGGTATTACTGTTGAAGCTGGCGAAGGCACCCACCTCGGACCTTTGGCTCACATTTAAGGCGCACGCCTTTGCGCCGCGACAGCGTCCTGAATTCAAAGAGAGCATGAAGGTAAATGGTAGAGAAGTTGCGGATTGGTCGATCACGAATCGTGAAGTTATCTTCGTGAAACGCGTGCGTCTGCCGCTCGATCTCGTTCGCTCAGGTTTGCTGCGTATCGAGTTCTCAAATCATGATCCCCGTTCTCCTGCCGAACTCGGTGTATCCAGGGACGGCCGCAACCTCGGCCTCGCACTGGAAGATCTCTATCTCGAGCCGAACGCCTCCCGCTGACTTATTTCGGCCACTTCAGGTATTGGCTGCTCACACCAGCGGAGAACCTCATTCGTAAATCCCTGCCAGGTGGGCAGGGCCAGTCGCTTAGTCTGCTCCACCTTTTCCGCCGCGTAGAAGTCATCAACAAAAGCAAGGACAGCGCGCCTGAGGTTTATTACGTTTAGCGGCTCAACGAAGCAAATGCCATCCGCTAGATTCTTCAAGCTGGGAATCGTCTTGGAAGCGATCACCGGAGTCCCTACCCAAAGACTTTCGACTGGCGGCAGACCGTAGCCTTCTGCAAGGCTAACGTAGATGGTTGCCCGAGATTGTTCGATACACCGCCGGACTGTATGATCGTCCGTGGCGGAGTGGAACTCAAATCCCGAATTCTTGTCGGCGGCAAGCGTTTGGATTTTTTGCGCGAAATCCGGATCGACCCAGCCCATCTTGCCGATAAAAGAGAGCCTTAGCCCCTCGATTTGTCGCAGCAGCGGCTCAAACGCGGTTAGTATCAATTCGTGATTCTTGCGAGGCTCGATTGTTCCAAGAACACTGAACTGCAATTTACGGTTGAAGGCGGACGGATCTGTCTTAGGGCCGAAACCATCACTGCCAAGCGGCAAGACTACCCCGCCCCGCGCATCGGTTCGTTTCAGACGCCGGTAGTAGTCATCTCGGGTGTCCTCTGAAATGAATCCACAGGAAGTGGCGCGCCGGAGAACCTTGTAATACGCAAAGATCTCGAGAAGCCATTCTGTCCGAAAGTACTCGGGGTGAGTTATCGGAAGCAGATCATAGATGATGAATCGGTAGCGCTGCAGCTCCTCATCCGACATAGCCCCGAAGTAAGAAAGTCGTTTCGGTTCTATGATCACTTCCGGAACGAGAACCGTGTCGTTCTGTGATACTTTGATCGGCGAACCCCTCTCAACAGCACCCAGACGGCGGATTTCCGCAACCGTGGCTTCGCCCGGATCCCGGAAATATCCTCCAATAGCTTCAGTGAGAGCAGGCGGAAGCGCCAAGTAGCGGCCCGAATATAAACGGACAGGAATGGCCGTGTTTGGGGGAAAATATCTGCACATCTCGCCGGCAATACGCTGGATTCCGGTAGTGATCGGGTTCGTCAGGAATTCAGTGACGTCAATATAGAAGCTCATGCGGCGGACACGCACCAGCGTAAGACTTCTTGCGTAAACGATTGCCACGTGGGCAGGTCTAGATGCACGGCCTCTCGCGTTTTCTGGTTAGCATAAGCATCATCGACAAAGGAGAGTACGGCGCGCCGCAGATTCTCCACATTCAAAGGCTCTACATAATGGATGCCCTCTGGGCCTAATCTTTTCAGGCTGGGCATTGTTCGTGAGGCGATCACCGGAGTGCCGAGCCAGAGACTCTCAACAGGGGGTAGCCCGTAACCTTCTGCAGTGCTGACGTAGATTGTCGCTCTGGATTGCTCAATAGCGCTCCGAACGGTGTCGTCATTAGGCGTCGAATAAAATCGAAAACCGGATCTCTCGTCGGAGGCAAGCGCCTGCACTTTTTGAGCGAAATCTGGATCGACCCACCCCATTTTACCTATGAAAGAGAGTCTCAACCCGCTTACCTCGCGAAGCAATGGCTCGAATGCTTCAAGTATCAATTTATGGTTCTTGCGCGGTTCTATGGTTCCGACGACACTGAACGTGAGCGGACGATTCATTGCCGGCTGGTTTATCCTCCGGCCCAGCGAGTCGCAACCGAGAGGCAAGATCACTCCGCCTCGAACATCGCTTCGCTTCAGTCGGCCGTAATAGACATCTCGCGTATCTTCGGAGATGAACCCGCAGCAGCTAGCCCGCCGAAGCGTCCTGAAGTAACCACAAATTTCTAAAAGGTTGTCCGGAATGAAATATTCCGGGTGAGTAATTGGCAGCAGGTCATACACAATGAAACGGCATCGCTGGAGCTCAGGCTCCGCCATTTCGTTAAAGAAGGCTATTCTTTGTGCGTTGTCGAAAACCTCAGGAACGAGAACAATGTCTTCCTGCGATATACCGATCGCTGAGTCGTTCTGGATCGTTCCCAGCTGGCGAATTTTTTCGGCTCCGCCGGAATCGACATGTCTGAAAAAACTGCCAATGGCATCGATGAGAGATGGGGATAGCGCTCTGTAGACCTGTGAATCAAGACGGACCGGAATCGCAGTATCTGGAGGAGTATATTTGCAGATCTCGCCAATGATCCGCTGAATTCCAGTTGTGATCGGGTTAACCAGGAACTCAGTCAGATCGATATAGAAACTCATGCGAATCCGAGGATCTCAACCAGGCGTTTCGCACAATTTTCGAAATTGTGCACGTCAAGATAAGCTTGGCGCGCCTCTTCATGAGAGCTGCGCTCAGTATGAGCTTCCCAAATCAGCGCGAGTTGTTCTGCCACCTGCAATGGAGAGAAGCAATCCGGAACTGTTGTTACAAAACCCGGAGCTTCGGCTGAATCGGCCAAGTCGCTTGTTGTGACGCAAGGAACTCCAGCGCTGATACAGTTAGTCACTGCCGTCGACAACTGCCCGAACGGATAAGGCTGAAGTTGAACGGCAGCGTCCGCTGCAATCAGGAAGTTACGATGTGCCGTGTCGCCTGCGAACTCGGTCCCCGAATGGACATGTGCGGCAATATCATACAGAGCGGCTACGCGCTCAACCTCGCTCTCCTCAGATTCTGCATCGCCGATGAAGTAAAGTTCCGCAGGGATGCTCCAGCTGCGAAGAAGTTCGGCCGCCAGGATACAGGTATGCGTGCTCTTCGAGCGAGTAACCTGCCCGAAAACCGCTATCACAAAGGCTCCATTCGATACCCTGTACTCGCCACGTATCGCTTGCTGGCGCGAAGCGGTCAACTCAGTGCCATCGAAAAGGATGGTTGGGCAGCTTGTAAGAACCTGAGCATCCGCTCCATAGCGCCTTTTTATCAGCGCGCGTTGCGTCCGTGTTTGCACCATCAGTGGCGACGCGCGTTCGATTATGCGTTTAAGCAACAGCGGAGGTGGATTGCGGTGCTGCAACCATGTGTTCACTTCGTCCATCGACGTGAGGCGGCCAAGCTGCTCGGCTACGAAATTTAGAAATCGCTCCCGCCCCAGGCGGTGGAAATAGAGTTCAACCAGTTGCACGTCGTGCACAATACAAGGGCCGCCATACCGTTCAAAAACATCGAAAACACGGCTGTGAGAGGGATCATTTCCAAGTACGGAAATCACAGCATTGCAGCTAGCGTCGAGAAGAGGCGCAAAGCCTATTTCTCCAGCCTTTCGAAACGAGCCGTCAGACGCAAGCGGGCGGGCGGCGTCCGTGTAAAGATCCGAGTCAAAGAATTTCTCACCGCTACGCATCGTCAAAGCCGTATACAGAGCGGCGTCGGACTGATCCGGCGGGTACGGGCTCAAGAAGGCCAGCCGCGGTTTTGTTGTTCGGGAATAAACGGTTCTGCTGCCCTGATCGACGGCAGCTTCGAGGGCGCTCCAAAATCGCCTTCCAACCTCATCCTCATGAAACTTGGGGGCCAGGTGCGCTTGCGATTCAACAAGAGATTTCCTGAGAGCAGGATTATTTAAAAGAGCCTCGAGCTTTTCGGAAAGCGCGGCCCCGTCATCGGACTGGAAGAGAGCCTCCGGGCGTTCGATTAATTCCAGGTGCGCCGCGCAGGTAGAGGCTACGACTGGGCAGCCGCACACCGAAGCTTCGACAACGGGTAATGAGAAACCTTCAATATGGGAGGGAGCAATGGCAGCTATAGCGCCGGCATGTAGCGCGACAACTTCCGAATCCGGAATACTGGGTCTTACCCAGCGATCGGGAGAATCACAGTAGAATACCTTCTCCTCGAGCGCCCTGGGATAGAACTCCAAGAAACCGGCGCCTTCCGCGTGGCCGGCTGCGGCCAGGAGCTCAAACTTATACGCCACGCTATAGAAGCCAATCACTTTGAGTGGAATCCGGCGTCCATAGAGGAGATTCAGGTGCCTTACGGCTTTTACGGCAATATCCGTGTTCTTGCGCCTGTCATCGCCGCCGAATGTGACGAAGTAAGGCTCGTTCTGTTCATACGGGGAGGGCGTTTCTCCCAAACAGCTCTTAGCTTCGTATAAGGAATGCCGCACGCACGCGCCTGTCACGCTTACCTGAGAACTTGCGGGGTCCAGCAATTCGCTAAGTCGCCAAGCCGTATACTCCGAAATGGGAAGAAAGAGGTCAAATTTTCGGAGCCGGGCTAGCTTGGCGAGGTACTCCATTCGGCGCGGTGCTGTGGGCAAATACCCTGGCCAATCCATCGGGATGAAGTCATAAAGGACGGCTGCGCGAAGGACAGTCGGATGATTTTGGAAACGAAGGTCGAAGCGTGGATCATGCGTCATTGGCGATCCATCTATGAAGACGACATCGGTCCCGTTCAAAGAAGGGTTGACCGAAGAACTTATCCGGTCAGCCAACGAGATGAATCCTGGGGGGATTTTCGGCATCCGGGCATCAACCAGACCGACTAGCTTGCAATCCGATAGCTTGCTCCGGGCACGTGCTCTCATTAACGCCGCAGTGTGATATCCGATACCCCGTCCCAGAAAGTTCTGGTCCTGAAGACAGCGAAAGTCAGCGTATATTACTGCTGGCTGCATGGGCTGAATTTACAGGCGTTGTCGTCAAAACTGGCGTTTCACGCGGCGCGTCACTCTCCCCATTGCGAGCCATAGTTCGCAATTGCGGCTGATGAAACAGAGCCAGAAGCAATTGTTCCAAGGCATCCCATTGCGCCATATCGGTTTCTTCCGCGCGGCGCAAGCGCTCCTCGCTCGCCTCACGGTCTTCTCGAAGCCGCCGCTCCATTCTTTCGATTTGAGCAGCCATATCGGCAAGGAAGAACACTTTCACCCTGGCGAGAAACCACCACAGAGGCCTCTCGAAAAAGGATCGGTAGATGGGCCGCAGTAAATAGACGACCACCTTTTCGGCAAACCGCATATGAATTCCCGTTTGTAGCCAATTTTAACGTTCGACACAGCTAGTGCTCACAAGTCCTTCGCAAGGTGCGACGCTAGCTCTGACCGATGTCTGTGAGGTTAACACAGTGGCTTACGCGCGCCGGGCTACTTAAAGAGGTAACCCAACGGCATATCACCATTCGCGCCGAGTTGACAAACGGATGCATATCCTGTTTTACTCGCAACTATCCACCAAGTCCCATTGAATGGCCGAAAGATAGCAATGTCAGTCTTTCCATCTCCGTCGTAGTCGGCAGGAACCGGAATATCTCCCGGAACACCCCAAGTCTGGAGGGAACCTATAGAGGTCTTGCTCGAAACAATCCACCACGTTCCATTCGACGGCCGGAACACAGCGATGTCGGTCCTTCCATCCCCGTCGTAGTCCGCGGGAACTGGGATATCCCCCGGAATACCCCAAGTCTGGACGGAACCCACAGAAGTCTTGCTCGATACGATCCACCAGGTTCCAGCGGAGGGCCGGAAAACGGCGATGTCGGTCCTTCCATCCCCGTCGTAGTCCGCGGGAACCGGGATATCCCCCGGAATACCCCAAGTCTGGACAGAAGCCACAGAGGTCTTGCTCGATATGATCCACCAGGTCCCGGTGGAGGGTCGGAAAACGGCGATGTCAGTCTTGCCATCACCGTCGTAGTCCGCGGGAACCGGGATATCTCCGGGAATACCCCAAGTCTGGACGGAAGCCACAGAGGTCTTGCTCGATACGATCCACCAAGTTCCAGTAGACGGTCGGAAGACCGCCAAGTCGATTTTCCCATCTCCGTCATAGTCGCCCGGAACCGGGACATCCCCTGAGAGCCCCCATTGGGTCGCAAGGGGAGTTGTTCCTGAGTTTGGCAACCGGTACCAGGTCCCATTCGAAGGCCGCCAAACGGTCGGCGTTGCCCAGACGGAGCCGGTGCCGCTCAAGTTTATCGTTTGGACCGAGCCTGAAGAGTTGTCGGTCAAGGTCAGTGCTGCTGTCCGTATCCCCAGGGCCCCTGGAGAGAATGCAAGAGAAACAGAACAGTTCGCGCCCATCGCAAGGGTAGCTCCGCAAGTGGTGGTCAGACTGAAATCCGGTGCATTCGCGCCCGACAGCGCCATGCTGACGATATTCAGAGCGGCAGATCCGGCATTGGAAATCGTTATCGTGTTCGCCGGGCTCGTGGTTCCTACCGGCTGGCTGCCAAATGCAAGAGCACTCGAACTGAACGCGATTTGTGGAGCACCGCCCGTTCCCGTAATGATGATGGTCTGCGGAGAATTTGCGAGATTATCGACGAGAGTCAGCGAAGCCGTTCTGGCTGCCGGCAGCAGAAGGGGAGAAGATTATCGAAATCGAACAGGTCGCTTTTGCGGCAAGCACGATCAGGCAAGTAGTTGTGATGCCGAAGTCGCCACTATTCGCGCCTCCCAACTGAATGCTGGAAATATTGAGCGCCGCGGTTCCGGGATTCGAAAGAGTGATGGATTGTGCGCTGCTGGATGTTCCTACTGCCTGAGCCGCAAAGATCAAAGTCGAGGGACTCAACGACAACTGTGGAACTGCTCCAACAATACCTGTTCCCGTCAAGACCATGGATTGCATCGTTCCCGCGACGTTGCGGCTGTTGTTCGTCAGTGTGAGTTTTCCACTCAGATTTCCACTGAGCGTGGGAGAGAAGTCGATGGCGACTGTACAACTTGCGGCACTCGCTAAAACTGAAGAAGACGAGCAAATCGCGCCGCCGATAGGCTCTTGACCGAAATTTGAACTGACTAGCTAAGCCGGAGAGGCTGAGCGGCTGATTTCCGAGATTGAGAACGGTTAGCTGTTGCGGTGCGCTGGCTTCACCCACCAGCGTGTTCGGGAAAGCAAGTGTGCTGGCTGGTGAGATCTTGCGGATCAGGTTGTTCGCGTAATCGGCGATATAAATGTTTCCCGCCGAGTCCAGAGCCACTCCGGTTGGATTACGGAGAGCTGCGGCGGTCGGAATGCCGCCATAACCGAAATACCCGGGGGCACCGGTACCGGCAATTGTGGTGATGATTCCCGATTCGGCATTCACCTGTCGAACTACGTTATCTCCCTGGTCGGCAATATAGAGGTTTCCGGCAGGATCCAGGCGAACACACACGGGGCTGCCTAATTTCGCACTGATTGCAGGCCCTTGATCCCCGCCGTATCCATATCCGCCGTTTCCGGCCACAATCGTAACTTTGCCCGATGATGCATCTACTCGCCGGATCACACTGTTACCGGTGTCCGCGATATAGAGGTTGTCAGCCGCATCCACTGCGACTCCCGTCGGATTGTGCAATCCGGCGGCAGCCACAACGGTTATGTTTCCCGATGAAGCTTCTACTTGTCGAATCAGGCCATTGAAGGAATCGGCGATATACAGGTTTCCAGCGCCGTCAACTGCAATATCGTTGGGTCCGCTAAGAAGGGCGTTTGTCGCCGAGGCCGCCATCACCCAAACCGTCCGGTCCCGAAGCAGCAGTGCCGCCCCCGGCAACTGTGGCGATTCGCCCTGTGGCGGCGGTTACCTTCCGGATCACATTGTTGCCTTGGTCAGCAACGTAGAGATTGCCGGCGCCATCCAGCGCGACGGCGGTCGGATTATTCAGCGTCGCTTTTGCTGCTGGACCACCATCGCCCGTATAACCTGGCCTGCCACTCCCAACCACTGTGCTTATCCGGCCGCTTGTCGCGCTTATCTCCCGCACAACTTGATTAATCGAATCGGCAATGTACAAATTTCCTAGATTGTCGATTGCGACGCCTTGCGGATTGGCCAGTGTGGCTGCCGTCGAAAGCCCTCCGTCACCTGCATAGCCCCAGGCACCAGTTCCAGCAATTGTGGCGATGACACCCGGATAAAGTCCGGCGAGAGGCCCTAAGCCCACGCCGTACAAAAAGGTAGTCGCAATCACGTTGCCAGATTTATCCTTGACGAGAACGGCATCCTGACGCAAGCCCGGCAGGTGTGGCTGGAAACTGATCGAAATGGTGCAGATGACGTTCCCGGAACCTGTGCACGGGGTCGCTGCAAGCGAGTATTCCGTGCCGTAGCTCAGAGAGAACACCGGATTTGTCGTACCGGATACAACGTAGCCTATAACCTGCGTCGGCGTTGTTCCGCCGCTCACAGCGATTTGGCCGAAGCTTTGAGCCGTAGGCGCACTGATTACAGTCTGCGCTGCAATCCAACCTGGCATGGCCGAAAAGAGAAGAAGCAGTCCGGCATTTCTGCCGAACCGAGATTGAGCGACGCTGCGCCTGCTGTCTAAATCCATATCGCGTGTAAACCTGAGCCATCTGGCTAAAATGCCAGCAATGCCCTCAGCAAAACTATCGGCTCTTTAGGAATTTTGATTTAGACAGCGGCGCGCTTTTCAGAGAATTGAGGTGGCCTGACGATGACGCGACCCTTTTTGTCATACGGACCCGTGGTACACAGGCGGCATAATTGGGAGACGATGCTTGGGCGAAGAGGATTCATCGACGCGGCCGTAAGTGCGGCACTGGCCGGACAAGTCGGATCTCCCGCTGGTACCGGAACAGCCCCAGCCCCTGAAATTGAGCGTGCCGCAAGTGGCCAGCCGCATCGCGGGAAAGTGCTGGCACTGATTACGCCGCATCTGGACGATGGTCCGATTTTCGCCGGCGGCACTCTGGCCAAGCTGCTGAGCGAGGGTTATACAGGCTTTTTCATCCGAACCAGTAACGACGAGAAGGATTCCTACAAGCTGACTCTGGGTCAGACGGTGCTGGCAAACGAGCAGGATACGGCATTGCTGGTGAAAACGGCTGGTCTGAAGAAATCATTTGACCTGAGCTATCGCAATCATCGAATGGACGACGTCTCGCGCACAGAGCTCCGAGGACGGCTGATCTTCCTATTTCGTCTGCTCAAGGTGGATACCGTGCTGAGCTACGACCCCTGGGGTCATTACGAAGAGAATCCAGATCATTATGTAACGGCACAAGCGGTAGAGGCGGCATGCTGGATGGCGGGAGGGGACCTCGATTATCCGGAACATCTCGAAGCGGGAGTGAAACCGCACTCGGTCTCGGAGAAATATTACTTTGCGAGGGGGCCGCAACTGGTCAACAAAGTGGTGGATATCGGCCCGGTGTTGCAGCAGAAGATCGCCTGCATTCGATCATGCAGAACGATGATCAATCACATGGTGAAAGACGTGAACGACACGCTGGCGCAGAGGAGCTTACGCGTGCCGGCTTTCACCGGGAGCGATCAGGCCGCAGCGGACGAATTTATTCAGGCTGCGTTTGTCGCGCGCGATCGCCGCACCGGCGCGAGATACGGGCTCGAGTACGCCGAGGAATTTCATTACATCGGGCCGGACCGGTCACTGGACGAATATATTTCGCGGAATGCGGTTCGGTTGTAGAGTCAGACGGCGCTGGACAAGACTTCGTGAAGACGGCGTGCGACGATGGCGTCTTCGCCGGGTTCCAGCATCCAGACGCCCACGACGATCGTATTCTCATCGGAATGCAGTCCGGCAGAACCTTCTCTATGCCCGGTCGAGGGATTGAGCTCGATGCTCGGGTTACCCTTCGCGCAATTGTCTCGCGACTTCGACCGGCGCGATTTTCACCCGGTTCTGGTCATAGCGGAGCAGCAGATGCGGGACGTGGTTTGCGACGTCCGGGACAACGATTTCAGACCGGAGCGTCGGAAGGTTCTTCAGTTGGGCACAGATCAGATCGGCACGGCGCCTGAATTCCGTTTGCATTGCTTCGTCCGACTGGCTAAGCAGCCAATCGACGGCCGCGACCATTCCGACGATTTGTTCTTTCGCGACCTTCATCCCGCGCCCGACACCTTCGTCGAACGGGTTGTTGGTGGCCGATGCAGCGGCGATAAGGTCCTTGCGGCCCAGAAGCAGGCCTGCATTCTGCGGTCCGCGGATGCCCTTGCCGCCTGAAAAGGTAACCAGGTCGAAGCCCATCTTCGTGTAATTCCAGAGGTTCGAAATCGGCGGAACGTCGGCTGCGGCGTCGTTGAAACAGGGCACATTGTGCTGATGCGCGATGCGAATCCAGTCTTCGCGGCTGATCTGGCCGCCTTCGGCTGCATTGAAGAAATGCGCCATCACAGTGCGGTCACTAAATGCTTTCTGGTAATCGTCGAGGCTTTCCACTTCGATGAAGCGGGCTCCGCAGTTTTCGATCGCGTGATCGTAGCTGTAACGGTGCGCTTTCTGAATGAGCACTTCGTTCTTCTTTAAACCCGCAACTGCCACTGGGACAGCCTGGATCGACGCGTCGTTCATGGCGTCGATGCAGGCGGCAGTTCCGAGTGTAAGAGCGGAAGAAGCTCCGGCCGTGACCATGGCGGCTTCGCACTGGAGGCGTTGAGCCAGATATTCTCCTGCTTTTTTCTGCAGCTCAAGCAGCCGAACCGGGTGTTTAGCAGCGAGTGCCACCGCAGCCTGAACGGAAGGCGGCATGGTGGAGGCCGTCAGAATCGTGTACGTGCCGGCTGCATTGATGATCTTGGTGACGCCAAGCTTTTCGTAATAATCCTCGCCCGCGGCCGTAACCGGTTGACGAGCGTCGTTAGCACGCGCCGCATCGGCCAGAGCCATCGTGCCTAGAAGACCTCCCGCACGGCCGAGGAGATCGCGTCGAGTGCTCGAATGATTCATACTGCTCCTTCACTGTCTAACTTCTTTATAACGGGTACGGCTCAAAAAATGTACTTCAAGGCGAGCTGCATTTCCCGATTGTCTATCTTCGTACTGGTGACCTGGCCGAAAGCAGTATCGCCGAGGTTCGGGTCAGGATTGGAAAACTGGGGTGTGTTGAAGGCGTTAAATGCCTCGGCCCGGAATTCCAGGACGTGATGTTCGGCATAAGGCATATGAAACTGCTTCATCAGCGTGAGATTTAAAACGTGAGTTCCCGGCCCGACAACAGGATCACGCGGCGAATTTCCATACATCAGGATGCTCGGCGTAAAGGCTGCGGTGTTGAACCACTCGGACGGGCCCTGGTTTGGGACCGATAGTTTTTGGCCGGGCACGAGATTCGGTCGCTCCCAGATTCCATCGTTGTTCTGGCTGTCGAAACTTTCGAGGATGTCAAAGGGACTGCCGCTGGCAAGCGTAATGATGCCTTCGAAAGACCAGCCGCGGGCGATTGCACCTGGCAGGCCCGTCCAGTTGCTGGCGAGCGGTATCTGCCAGACGTACCCAATAACAAGATTGTGACGTTGGTCGTAAATTCCGCTGGTCCGCTCCGCCGCGAGATCTCTAGGATTCTGGCATCCGCAACCCCCGCTGTTCGTGGTCTCGAGAGCATTATCGATCTCGTGCGACCAAGTGTAAGCGGCGCTGAAGCTCAAGCCCTTCGTGAATCGCCTCTCAAAGTGCACCTGCAAGGAATTGTAGCTGGTATTCACGCCATAATACTCGAGCCGAATGCGAGCGAACGTCGGATAGGGGCGCCGAGCCTGAATGTCGCCGGGACCCGGATCCGGTTGGTTCCAGTTCTGGAAACTGGTATCTACGTGCGTGCCTTTATTGCCCACGTAGCCCACATCGAGAACGTTGGCGCCGAACTGTTTCGAGGCGGTCAGGTTCCAGTTCTGAACGTAAGTATCGGGATGGTTGCGATCGGCCGGGAGGGTCACGGCATTGAAGAAGGGATTGGTTGGATAGAGAGCCGCTGGCACGGGATTCTGAATGGTGGCAATTGGATTGGTCGACGGGTTGGTAATCGTCAGGCTGCCGGCGGTGGGGGGATTCAACTGCAAGATGTTGATGTTGTCAAACTGCCCGCCGAAATAGAAAATGCCATAGCCGCCGCGAAGCACCCAATTCGAAGTCGGGTTGTAAGCGAAGCCGACGCGAGGGCTGATGTCTTTGTTCGAGATATTCCACAGATTGTGGAAGATCTGGCCAGGTGGTGGGATAAACTGCGGCGGATTCGCACTGAAATCCAGGGTGCGTGTGACGCCGTTTACATCAACCGGCACGCCGAACCGATCCCAGCGCGCGCCAAGGTTCAGGGTGAGTTTGGGAGTGACTTTCCAATCATCCTGTAAGTAGAGAGCAGTGCGCCACTGGCGAGCTTTTGTGAGGGGAACACCCTCGGGTGTCAGGGTCGTGCGCGGGTAGCCGAGCATAAAGGCCGCAGCCGGATCACCCGAAATGTCTCCCGTGAAGGTCATGCTGCTGAAGGGCCAGTTATTCGTCGTTGCGTCGTCATAGAGCTTGCGGACATCTCCGCCAAATTTTAGGGCATGTTTTCCCTTGATGAAAGTAAGGTTGTCGACCATCTGATAGGTCTGACTGTTGTCCAGATTCGAAGCCGCAAGGTCACTGCCCATCCCAAGGTATCCGGCGATATTGATAATCGGGAAGCCCTCTTCATTGGGCCTCAACGGACGTCCGTTCGGACCGCCTACATTTAGCCCGTTGATGCCTAGCGATTGAATCGTAAAGCCAGTATTGGTCAAAGTGCTGAGCTGAGCGACATTTTCGAGATCGAACCCGGCCCGAAATTCATTCAGTATCGACGGCGTGAAGGTATGGACCCATTGAGCGGAGAGGTTGCTGATTGGGTATGTTCCGGTGAATGTGAAGTTCGGATTCAGATCCGTCGTCGGGAAGTTGCGGAACGCGCGGATGTAATGAACGAACAACTGATCCTTAGAGCTGAAGTAGTGATCGACGCGCGCGATGCCCTGGTTGACAGTGAGGTCGCCGAGAGCGGATCCGGCGTAATTGACCGTGCCGGACGTATTCGGCAGCGGCATGTAGTGATTAATGATGTTCAGCGACACCGGATTCAGCAGCCCCGGTGGAATGACGTTACCGGTGAAGGCCTGACCATTTGTGGGATTAATGATGGGCGTAGGACTTGCCGCGAAATCGCCTGCCCTCTGCTGCGGAGTAAGGACAACGGCTGTACCGGGAATCTGCTGAATGGACCGCAGGCCTTCGTAGCTTAAGAAGAAGAATGTCTTGTCATGAATGATGGGGCCACCGAGCGTGGCTCCGTATTGATTCTGTTTGAGGATGTTCTGTGGAAGTGGTGACGGGATGAAGTAGTTGCGGGCGTCCATCGCGGAGTTGCGGAGGAACTCGAACAGGTCACCGTGGAAACGATTTGTGCCGGATTTGATTTGTATGTTGACGTTGGTGCCTGCGTTGCCTCCGTACTGCGCGGAGTAATTGCCGGTTTGGACGTTGAACTCCTGGATGGCGTCGATTGACGGATACAAGTTCACGTAATTGTGGCGGTTGTTGACCATCGTGATGCCGTCGACGTTGACCTGACCCCAGATGAGGCGGCCGCCGTTGCCGCCGATTTCAGAACCATCTGTGCTGGACGAGTGAAGATCCGGATTGTAGACCTGAACGCCGGGCGTGAGGATGGCAAGATCGTTGAATTTACGCCCGTTCAGCGGGAGGTTTTCGATGCGCTCCGGTCCGACAACATTGCCGAGGCTCGCGTTCTCGGTCTGGAGTAGGGGAGGCGCGGCGTTGACCTCAATGGTCTGTTGGACGGTGCCGACATTCAATGTGAAATCGACCTTGGCCTGCTGACCGAGTTGGAGGGTGACTCCTGTGCGGCGCTCCGTGTTGAATCCGTTAGCTTTGACTTCGACCGTGTATTCGCCCGGCAGCAGATATCGGAATTCGTAGGTGCCGTCATTGGCGGTGGTCGCGCTGCGGGAAAGTCCTGTACTCGGCTGGCTGAGGATCACTGTGCTGGATGGCACTACTGCGCCGCCGGAATCGGTGACGGTACCCAGAATTGCTGTATCGACGGTCTGGGCGAAAACGGAAGGTGCGGTGAGGGTCAGCAGCATCAACAAGGGAAAGCAGAGACCATTACCAGAAATCCTTCGAGAAAGGTGGAAACGAGAATTGGATGACACGCAATTCCTCCCCGGTGTGAGGGAAGCGTATCACAATCAAGGAAAATTGACAGCTGTTTTCCCGCCGAACCTGCAGCGGTCACGCGCGACCCGGACCGTCGAATCAATTTTCACCGAGCCGACTGGGAAATTCCGATTACGCCTCGTTTACGACGGCAACACATCCGTAGGCTCGTACGTTCAAGACTCTGGATCGGAACTGGCGAAAGCGCTTATCGGGCCGTCTAAGGCAGCGAAATTCGAATCGATCTCAGCAGCTCCAGAAGCTGAGGCGCCCGCAAGCGTGAGATACGGCGTACGCCTGGTACGCACCTGAGGGTAAAAGAGCCCCGTTGATCCTGAGGAATGCTGCCACCGATAGTTAAGAGGGGGCGGAATCACCTCTTACCAACGGGGCTAATCACCTATAAGCAGAAGAGACGCGTCTGTGACTGAAAACAATTGGCTCCCCGACATGGATTCGAACGACGTGTGTGTGTGTGAACTTGACAGGATTTTGAAGACTCACAACTTACTGATTCTAAAAACTCACTGAAGTCATCAAAAGCCTCAAAAGCAAGGTGCCGGTACAAAATCGGTACAAAAAATCCTTACCCGAATCTCGCGCATCTCACCGCAATTCTCATGCGGGTTCAGGTGCGCGAGAGCCTTGTCAACATCGTCAGTCTTTTTTTTCGTCTGCCATAGCGCTCCAAATCTATCGGCCCGCGCGGATCGATGGGCGATCAGCCAGCCCACTCATCAAATCGGCGCATGATCTCCATGAGCTTGCACCCCAACAAGATGAGAGAGCCCCACAATATGAAGGGGACGCCATAGAGTAGGAGATGCTTGCGCGAACGGGCTAAGTCAAACACCCGCATCTTCACGATGGCGTATATGTTCGCTGCGAGATAAGCAACTACCAAACAGCTCACTACCAAGCTGTGCATCTTGTTGCGCCTCCTCTAAAAGCTTTATCCCCGACGAAGCACTCGACGGAGCTTTCGAGACTTATGCGAGTCATTGAAGACCCTTCTCGATGCCAGCACCCTCCTGGACGGTCTAAGCCTTAGAGTTGAGACCATCCTCCGTCTACCGGAAGCTCTGCGCCGTTCGTGTAGGTCGCGTCGAACCCAAGGAACAGGACGGCCTTCGCGATTTCCTCCGACGTCCCGAAGCGTTTCATCGGGATAATACCGGCCATCTTCTCCTTGACCTGGGCAACCGCGTTTTTATCGGCAAACACTTTGCCGAGGATCGGCGTGTCGATGGGACCGGGCGTCACCGCGTTGACGCGAATTTCCCGAGGAAGCAACTCGACGGCGAGCGTCCGAGCGAATGATCGCAGCGCAGCCTTGGCGGCTCCATATGTGGCCTGGCCGGGCAATCCCTTGACATTGGCGACGGAGGTTGTGAGGACGACAGCGCCGCCCCGGTTCATCAGCGGCGCGAGCTTCTGGACCGCGAAAAACGGTCCCTTGGCGTTAAGGTTGAACATCTCGTCGTAGACGGCCTCGGTCACGTTCTCGAGAGGCGTTGGAATGCTGAAGCCGGCGCTGACGGAGAGCAGGTCGAAGGTGTCGAATTCGGCCTTCACCCGAGCGGCGAGGGCTTCGATGTCCGTCAACGAACGCGCGTCGCTCGCAACCACGATGGCGTGCTTGCCAATCTCCTTCTGGGCCGAATCCAGGCCGGCCTTCGAGAGACCCGTCACCAGTACGCGCGCGCCCCCATCGAGGAGCATCTTCGCCGTCGCGAGCCCCATGCCGCTCGTGCCGCCAATAATCACCACTTTTTTGCCTTGGTACCGTTCCATGTGTATTTTCCTTGAGAGGTTAGAGTTGATTTGCCAATTCTGAACTGTTTAGGACGATAATAGACGCGATGACCGTGATCAAAGAAGCCGCGATCCGAGCTCTCCTTCAGGACACCGCTTTCAAGTTGCTGCGGAAGACAACGAATTGTTCTACGTCTACGGGCCGTTTTTAATCGTCGGACCCGACGGCGACGCGGATTTGACAGGCGAGAGATCAACGCCAGAGACCTTGACGACGGCCTGCCACGCGGCTTCCTGGTTGGCGCGATCATGGAGGTGTGGTTGGCGCTGCACCTCAATTGGGCCTGAGAACTTCCCTTTTGCCGAGGCGAAGAATTGCCCCGAGAGTTCGGTTCCGAACTTTGATGCCTGGATATACCGGCTGGCCGCGGTCTCCGGCGTCTGATTCATGCCGGGAATGAGGTTCACAATTGGGATAAAGATATGCCTCAACGCCCAGCCAGCGCTTCGCACGACGTTGGTGCCGGTCGCGCCACCGGGCGACACGGCGTACACGGCCATGCCGGAGGGCAGCCGGCGGGCCAGCGCCGCGGTCCACCAAGCGATGATGAGCTTTGCGTCGGCATACGCATTGTTGGGCACGTACTTCACGTTCGGCCCGTTGCGTATCAGGGCTTCAACAGCGGCGGTTCGATTACCCTGGAACCGTTTGGCCGCGAAGGCTGGCAGGTCGGTGTATTTGAACATGGGTACACCCCCGCGGGCAGGTTCTGCACCTGCGATAACGATCCGCGCGTTGGGACTCAGCAAGTTGGCATTGAGCAACCCAACCGTCAGTTGATGATGCCCGATGAGGGGGGCCTGAGAAGACTCGACGCCCGCCGCGGTGAGAGCGCGCTTCTTAAAGGGAACCAACCCGGCATTGAGCAGCAGGAAATCGATCGGCTGGCCTCGCTTGACGAGCTCCGCGAGGGCGGACTGAACGCTGGACGGCTTGTCCAGATCCAGCGCCAGCGGCGTGAAAATCACTGTTTTGTGGTCAGCCGCGAGTTGAGCGGCCGCTTGCTGGGCCCCGGCCAGGCTGCGCCCGGTGACGATGATCTCGTGCCAGCCCTCTCCGGCGAGCAGGCGGGCTGCCGCACGGCCGAGCCCGGAAGTGGCACCGGTGACAAGAGCGATCGAATGTTCCATGGGCATCTCCGTGTTGAAGGGTGAAGGCCGAGTCGTGAGGCCCCGAGGCCAGAGTCGGCTTGCTAATTTCGAACTATTCAGTTATATATTGGTCCAATGAAATTGTCAATGAGTTTTGAACCAAATGGTTCAAAAATACCCCTAGACCACGGGGTCGACCGCGCAGCTTCGACGAGACGGGGGCGCTGGAAAAGGCGACTCAGGTGTTCTGGTCGAAAGGCTACGACGGAGTGACGATTGACGATCTCGTCGCCGGGATGGGTGTGGGACGGCCGAGCCTGTATGCCGTCTTTGGGGACAAGCGGGCGATATTCTTGCGCGTCCTTAGGGCGTACGCAGAACGGAAGGGTGCATCAGCCGCGAAGGCACTCCTCTCGCCACAGAGTCTTCGCGACTCGATCGCGGCCTTTCTGAGGTACGCCGTCGAAAGTGCGACCGAGAAAGGGTCCGCCCGGGGCTGCCTCATGATGTGCGTCGCACCGCTTGTGAACGACGCTGAGGTTCAGCAGTTCTTGCAGAGCGCGGTCGCGGGCGGCGCGGCGCTGATGGAGCGCCGTTTCCGGGACGGGATCAGCGCGGGAGAAATCTCGCCTGACTTTCCGGTAGCCGTGCGCGCGGTCCAAGTCACGGATTTTGCTCGTGGCCTGACCATGCGTGCGCAGATAGGCACGCCGCGCAAGACACTCCTCAAAGATGCTGAGGAAGCGGCCGACTTGGTACTACAGCCGCGGCGCGGCTGACGGGTTATCGGAAATAATTCACTGAGGAAATGCCCATGACAACTGACAGGGACGGGGGAACATTCCCAAAGCTGGTTGCCATAGCTTGCCTTTCTTAATTGGCATTCAGTGATCTTCGAGCGCGACTTATTTAATAGGGCAGTCCCACGAGTCCGGCTCCGGGGGCATGGATTTACATGCCTCGAATCCATGCATCGACACTACTTGCCTCGAAACAACAATTTACGAACTTAGCAAAATGTTCCGGTACAAAAATTGTACAAACGAGGTAGATGATTTCTGTAACTTGCTGATTCAGAAGGTTGGCTCCCCGACATGGATTCGAACCACGATTAACGGCTCCAAAGGCCGCTGTCCTACCATTAGACGATCGGGGAGTAAAGCGATAGCTGCCTTGCCGCTCTTCAGTTTAGCAAGCAAATTCGATTTGAGTGTCCGAAGGGGATCGTTTCTGAGGTCACCAGTCGGAGTACGCCGTACCGTTGAGCGCCGTCTTATCCGATCCGCTGCGGACGTCGAAAATGCCCGGTGGATTTGTGCTTCCGCCAACCGGGGTGTCCTCCATGATGATTTTCCAGGTCTGGTCGGAACCGGTTATCGGATCTTGAGGAATCTGGCGCAGGTAACCATCGGAAACTAGATCTTGCAGCGTTTCCGGAGCCTTTTGCTTGTCGATCGTGTACTCGTCGATCATGCTCCGGAGCGTAAAAAGATTATTCAGTAGCACGCTCTCCTTCGCCCTGACAATCGATTTCTGGTAGATCGGCAACGCAATCGCGAGCAGCACGGAGATGATCGCCATGACCACCATCAGTTCAATGAGCGTAAAGCCCTGCTGGGCGCGCTTCAGCGCGTGGACGGTCCGTTGCTTCGACATCCGCCTAAAACCACTCTGAATAAGGCGTTCCATCACTGGCCTTGTCTGCCGTTTTTGAATACACGTCAAAGACATTTTGTCCGCCCCACGAATCTGAGGTGGGCTCGTCCTGCATGCTGCGCTTCCCCCAGTCGGTATCGCCAGTCATAGGATCTTTGGGAATGCGTCTCAGGAATCGTATCTTGCCGGATTGATTGTTTCCGCTGAGCGTATTATTCAGCTTTACGCCATCCACCAAGATCTCCAGAGAAGGAGGGTAGCAGTAGGCATCGGGGTTGCTCGATTGAATCTTGCCGGTGTCGCACATGTCTTTGTACTTATCGATCGCGCTACGCATTTCGCGCAAGTCGTTCAGCAACGCTTTCTCTCGCTGGCGCCGCACCTGATAACGCGCCGTCGGCACAGCCATCGTGGTCAGAATCAGAAGAATCGTAAACGCGACGATCAATTCCACCAGCGTCAGACCGGACTGTCTCTTGCGCCGCCGATCCAGACCTGAGCACCTACTTCTTACAATCATCAACTTCAATTAAACCTGATTCATTCACTGGCGTTGGGGCTGATCTGTCGAGTGGGCAGCGGTCTGAGTTGGCTGCACCGGGGCCGCTTGCGCCGGTAGCACTGGAACAGGTTCCCGTAACGGTGGCGCGCTCGTCAGAGGAGGCGCCTGCCCGACGCCCCTAGGAGCGTTCGGTACTGCTGCCGGTGGATATCCGGCACGCGGGTGCGTGCTGGACGGCGGAAGAGCGATTTCGACGGATTGAGGAATGCGCTCCACACGCGGTACGCGTTCCGTTCCGGCATAAACCCCCTGATTTGCCGGATCTCCATAGTCAGGAGCACGCGTAATGTGCGGAATTATCGCAATCAAAGTCTCGTTGTCGGTGTCAGTGCGGGTTTTTGTGCCGAATAAATAGCCCAGTAGGGGAATGTTGGTGAATCCTGGAACGCCTGCTAACGAATTGGCGCGATCTTTTTCGGACAGTCCGCCAAGGATACTTACTTCGCCATCTTTCATGCGTACATCGGCCTCATCGACCTGCTGGCCGACGATCGGTTCCGAAATGCCGGCAATCATAATGTTGTTGGGGTTGTTGGAAATTTCGATGCGGATATGCATACTGATGTCATCGGATCCGTTAACGTGTGGCTGAAGATCGACGAGCGTCCCGATTTCCAACTGCTGGAACTGCGTGGTCGCATATGGGATCGAGCCGGGCGTAGCGACTGCTGAATTCAGCGATCCCGAGACATAGGGTATTTTTTCACCAATCTTCAGCGATGCCTTCCCTCCGTCGGTAGCCCGCAGTTGAGGTCGTTGGAGAACTTTTGTGGACGAATCACTAAGCAGCGCTTGAACAACAGTGCTGGGGAGCGTAGTTGAAAAGTCGGCGCTCGACAGATGCCCAAGTTGCGCAATTGTCACCTGACCGGTACTAGCGCCTGTAGTTCCTGTCGTCCCCGTAGTGGTCCCGGTGGTAGTGCTCGTCGAAGAACCGGAACTGGTTGGGATTTGAGAAGCCGGCGTGGAATTCCGGGGCGTGAAATTGAGCGGAACGCTCAAACCCGACTGTCCTAACAGCGCCGCACCGAGAGTCGTGTTGTGACTCTTATTCACCTCCATAATGATGATGTCCATGGTGACTTCGGCTTTCGGTTTATCGAGATCGTGGACCAGTTTTTCCACCAGGGCAATCGTATCCGGAGAACCGCGCGCAATGATCGCATTCTGACTGGCCACTTGAAAAACGTTTGACGTCAACTTTGCACCGGTGCGAACCCCATTGAAGATCTCCGTGAATTCGTTCGGCGTGCTGGCATTTTGGATATAAAACACCTTGACTACTTCATCCTGATACTCCTGCCTCTTTTGCTCACCTTCCTGAGCGACGAAGATGGCGTTATGGCTAATCGGTTTCCAGAAGGTATGGGTAGTGAGTGCGACATAACTCAGCGCCTCTTCCAGCGTGACATTCGTTAAATCCAGATTGAAGTTCTTGCCCGCCGTTCCCGGCCCTTCGAGGCCCGCGGGATCCACCAGTAAGTTGATACCCGCAAGCTTGCAAACACTCTCATAAAGCACGCGAGCGGGCTGGTTGTTGACTTTTAAACTGCTGATTTGGGCATTGATCGGACGAAGCGTGGGGGGCCCCTGTAAGGAATTGACACGCCGCTCGATCTCCTGCCGGGCTCGTTCGGCGGGTGTATAAATTGGCGTATTGGCCGGCACCTTGGTGCGTTCCTTGATCATCGCGGTCGTGGCCCGAATCTCCTGTAAGGTGATCTGGGAGCCCGGGTCCGCTAGATATGCCTTTTGGAACTGCAGCAGGGCAGCATCCAGTTTTTGGTCTTTGCGCAACTCACGGCCATTGGCCAGGCGCTGTGCAGCAACCTTAGAATGTATGCGCTGATCGGAGAGGAGGTAGTTCGCGTCGGTGGGATCCGTCTCTAGAGCCTGATCGTATAAATTCAAAGCGGCATCCCAGTTCTTATCCGCTTCCGCCTTCTGGGCATCCTTGAGGAGCTTGTCTCCCTTTTTGGTGTGCGCCTCCATCTGGCCGGTGGCCGTCATTAGCATGCAGGCTACGGCACAAAGCGGCCCTAACTTATTGAAATATTTCACTTAGATGAATCCAGCCCATCCTAGTTTTTAAGCATTTCGGTCATGCGGCTTGCGGTCTTTAAACCGCAAGCTAGACGCCTCACCTGCATCGCCACCCAAGTGAGTATCTTTCTACACCTTAAGGGTATTGCCAGGGTATATTCCTCTCGTATTCGAATGGAAGACGCTCCTGCCCCATCCGGCGTGCAGAGTTGGCGTACCACTGGGCGACACTAGTTATGGAAGACGACCCTTTACATTGTCGCAGCCTTCTCCCTTGAACAATTCCTTCCAGTAAGGCGAAGATGTCAGAAAACGAAATTAAGATTTTGAGCGACAATCGCTCTGCCGGTCACAACTATCATCTGCTCGACCGCTACGAGGCCGGACTGGTATTGACTGGAACTGAGGTCAAGTCAGCCAAGTCCGGCAAAATCCAGCTTAAAGAGAGTTATGCGGAGATCACTGAAGATGAGGCTTGGCTGATGAATGCGCATATCAGCGAATACTCGCATGGAAACTCAATGAACCACCCTCCTATACGCAAGCGCAAGCTGCTGCTTCACCGTTCGGAAATCGAGAAGTTGCGGGTGGAGACGCGGGAAAAGGGCTTGACCATCGTGCCCACCAGGCTTTATCTGAAGTCGGGGCGAATCAAAGTTGAAATTGCGGTCGGGAAAGGGAAAAAGTTCCACGATAAGCGAGAAGCCATCCGAGCCAAAGAAATGCAGGCCGAAGCAAAAGCCGCTATGGCGAGGAACGCCCGCCGGTAGTTTTCACTTGTCGCAGAGATGAGCAAGGATCAAGGATGAACATATGATGCAGATTTCAGTCACTAATTCTCCGCTAGAGAAACTGGTTGCGGATGCCTTGGCAGTCATTTGTTTCGAAGATGAAGCGGCAGCCGAGACGGAGGGAGCCGCCGGTCCGGCCGCCCAGGCGCCTAAAGTTGTTGATCCCGAGATAACCGCGCAGGCAGGCTGGATGGCGGAAGTTCGGAGCTCCGGTGAGTTTACCGGAAAGCTATACGAGACAGCGCTTCTACATAATCCGCTAGACGTCGCGGCCAAGCGGCTGGTTGTGATCGGCGGCGGCAAGCGGGAAAATTTCTCGCAGGTTGAATTGAGGCGTGTCGCCGGCGTGTTAGTTCGCTCGCTCAAGGCGAAAGGGATACGGACGATTGCAATATTGCTCGAGGCCGCTGAGGAGGCCGACGTCCTTGCCGCTGCCGAGGGCGCAATTCTGGGCGGCTGGGAAGCGGACAAATATAAGTCGGATACAAAAAAGAGTCGAAAGAGAATCGATGAGTTCGTGATAGCCGTCCCCGGCGGCGAGCCAGATCGGCTGGCCGACGCGGTAAATCAGGGGCGGATTATCGCCGATGCGCAGAACTTCGCGCGCGATCTGGTAAACGAACCCGCGAATAAACTTACTCCGCAATTGTTGGCGGAGGCAGCAGGCAGTACGGCTGCAGAATTTGGGCTGCAGTACAAGGCTCTGGACCGCGCCGCTATGACTGAGCTGGGCATGGGCGCCTTGCTCGGCGTTGCCCAGGGAAGCAGCAATCCTCCCTACCTGATTGTCCTCAAATATCGTCCGGCGCACACCGAGGGCAAAGACGAGCTGGCGCTGGTCGGCAAGGGAGTCACGTTCGACACAGGTGGCATTTCCATAAAACCCTGCGACGGCATGGAAAAGATGAAGTACGATATGGCCGGTGCTGCCGCCGTAATCGGAGCCATGCGCGCCATCGCCCAGCTCAGGCCTTCGATCCTGGTCACAGGATACGCGCCGCTGGTTGAAAACATGATCAGTGGAGACGCCCAGCGCCCCGGCGACATCGTTACCACTCTCTCGGGCAAAACCGTAGAGGTACTGAATACCGATGCCGAGGGCCGTCTGATTTTGGCTGACGCGCTCACATACGCGAATCGGGAGGGAGCAACTCACATTGTGGATGCCGCGACGCTCACTGGCGCCATAGGAGTCGCGCTAGGCCACTACAATATGGGCGCCTTTACGAATGACGACAAGTTTCTTCGGCGCTTCTTGTCGGCCGCGCGCGCCGCCGGCGAAAAGGCCTGGCAAATGCCAATGGATGACGAGTACAAAGACTATCTAAAATCCGCCTTCGCGGATCTTCCCAATATCGGCGGACGCTACGGCGGGTCTATCACGGCGGCTTGGTTTTTGCGAGAATTCGCGGACCCGACGCCCTGGATCCATCTCGACATCGCCTCAACGGCGTGGCTCGATGATGGCAAAGCGTGGCTTTCGAAAGGTCCGACAGGCGTGGCCGTCCGCTCGTTCATACGTCTCGCGCTCGACTGGGGTCTTAAACAGTGAAGTAGCGGAATATATACTCGAAAGGCAACGAATTTCCCGTACGGAGATTTTCCACATGCAGCTTCGTGTTTTAGCGTTTGTGCTCGCGGGCGGCAAGGGGACCCGGCTCTTTCCCCTCACAAAAGAACGCGCCAAGCCTGCTGTTCCGTTTGGCGGACGCTATCGGATCGTCGATTTCGTCCTCAGTAATCTGATTAATTCCGGCATCTTTTCCATCTACGTCTTGATTCAATTCAAGAGTCAGTCTCTTTTGCAGCATCTCCGGGAGGGCTGGGAAGTAAGCGGCTTATTGAAGAACAACTTCATCATTCCCGTTCCAGCTCAGATGCGATCCGTCCAGGAAGATTGGTATAGAGGAACGGCGGATGCCATTCATCAGAATATTAATCTGATCGAGCAGGCAGATCCGCATGTCGTCGCTATTTTCGGTGCCGATCATATTTACCGCATGAACATCAAGCAGATGATCGAGTATCACGTCGACAAACGCTCCGCTGTCACGGTAGCCGCCATTCCGGTTAAGAGAGAGTTCGCCTCTGAATTCGGAGTGATTGAGACTACTCCGGAAGGAAGCATTATCGGGTTTCACGAGAAGAAGGTGGACGCGCCCACCATGCCGAATGACCAGGAGAGAGTCTACGCCTCCATGGGCAATTACATTTTTGCCACTGACGTCCTGCTGCGCGAATTGTATGCCGACAGCCAGAACGAAAACAGCTCGCACGATTTCGGTAAGGACATCCTGCCTTCCCTTATTGGCCGCTCCGACATGTATGCGTACGACTTCAACACCAATGTGATCCCGGGAGATCCCATCGGTTCCCCTCAATATTGGCGGGATGTAGGAACGCTCGACGCATATTACGAGGCCAGCATGGATCTGAAGTCGGTCTCTCCCGAACTGAACCTGTATAACCGTCAGTGGCCTCTTCGGACGGCCGGCTATTTCGATGCCCCGGCGAAATTTGTCTTCGACGAAGAAAACCGTCGCGGCATGGCGGTCGACTCTATTATCGCCGGCAGTTCGATCGTCTCGGGAGGGTTCGTTAAATCGTCAGTGCTGGGCCGCGGAGTCCGGATTCACACAGGCGCTCATATAGAAGAATCAGTGATCTTCGACAACTGCGACGTCGGGCGGCACTCGCGGGTGCGGCGGGCCATTCTCGACAAGAACGTCAAGATCCCTCCTCATACCGAGATTGGGTACGATTTGGATGAAGACCGAAAGCGCTACTTTGTGACCGAAAGCGGCATCGTAGTAATCGAGGGACATCACTCAACTGTCGATATCGCGACTCTACAGGTTTGAGTGGAACGTTTAGCTAACCTCGGCCGGTTTTCTCGCAAGGACCGCGAACGAGAGGCCGACGAAAACGACTGCCGCGCAGCCAATCACGTTGTACCAGAGAAACGAAATCCGCGTGAATGCCGCGACAACGAAGATTGCGGCCTCTCCCGCCAGCACACCTATAAACGCTCCCGTCCCGCTCACTCGCTTGCAGAAGAACGCCAAAACAAATACGCCTAAAAGACCGCCATAAAAGAGCGATCCCACGATGTTTACGCGTTCAATAAGGGCACCGAAGCCTCGAGCTCCGATGGACGCAAAAGCCACCGCGTAGGCGCCCCAGAAAACCGTAAAGAAGCGTGAAGCGAATAAATAATGCCGGTCTGAGCGATCCCGAACCAGGTAGCGGCGGTAGATATCGATGACGGAAACGGTCGCCAGTGCATTGATTTCGCCTGACGTCGAACCCATTGATGCCGAAAAGATTACGCCAATCACCAAACCGATCAATCCCACTGGTAGATAAGACTTAACAAACGAGAGAAAGATGTAGTTCGTATCGTCGTACTTCTTTCCCCCGTGCAGTTTCTCCACAGTATCGAGGCCTTGCTTACGCCTTTGCGCAAATTCTTTTTCCGTCGCAACGAAGGTTTCTAAGGCATCGTTTTTCGAATGAGATCGGTCCGCCGCGGATGACAGCCGGTACGCTGCTTCGCGTCTTTTTTCAAAAGCGAGTTTGTATTGGGCTTCTGTCGTTTTCCATCCGGGAGCGGTAGCGGCATGGGCCCGCTCGAGAGGTTGGAAAATGATCGGCGGCTGTACAAAGAGCGACAAGACGAAAACCATCGCGCCGATGAATAAAATGAAGAGCTGCATCGGGATCTTCACAATCGCGTTGAACAGCAGGCTAAGGCGGCTCTGCGCGATAGAACGACCCGTCAGATAGCGCTGAACCTGGCTCTGATCTGTTCCGAAGTAGGCGAGCGCGAGAAAGCATCCTCCGATCAGTCCGCTCCAGAGGTTGTAGCGATCGCTTAGATCCCAGTGAAGATCGACGATTTTCAAACGGCCCGCCGCGGCTGCTAGCTGCAGCGCGTTACCGAATGAGATTCCCGTAGGCAACGCATGAATGGCTACTATCAGGCTCACAACCAGCGCGATGAAGATCATGCTCATCTGCTGCACGTCCGCCCAGGTCAGAGCTTTGATGCCGCCGCTCGCCGTGTAGATGACCACCAGTATTCCGATCAGAACAGTGATCAAGCGATCCGACCACCCTAAGACACCTGCGAGAGCCACCGCCGGGGCGTATAGCCCTATGCCGGCCGCCAGACCGCGTTGGATCAGAAAAACGATAGCAACCAGCGCGCGTGTTTTTGCGTCGAAGCGCTGTTCGAGGTACTCATAGGCCGTGTAGACCTTGGCGCGATGGAAGATCGGGACGGCGGTAGCGGAGAGAATCACCATCGCGATGGGCAGCCCGAAGTAAAACTGCGCAAATCGCATGCCATCTACGTATGCCTGTCCGGTTGTGGAGATGAAGGTGATTGCGCTTGCCTGCGTGGCCAGGATGGAGAGCCCCATGGCGTACCAGGGCATCGTATTTCCGGCGAGCAAGTATTTGTTAACGGTGTTGCTGCCGCGTCCCCGATAGAGGCCATAGCTTACGAGAGAAATCAACCAGGCGAAGAAAATGAGCCAATCGATCGTCCTCATCGAAGCGCGCTCTTCAATGAGCGGACGGCTTCGCGGCTTACGTTTCCGGTGACTAAGGGTGGCCGGCGCGCGGCGCGCCCGATGTGGACCTCCTGGAGCTCGGCAGTATTCGCCAGATCGGACAACACGGTGGGAGAAAGACCGGCTCCAACAAGTATTCTGATCGACGGCTCAGCCGCATGCTGCCACTGAACGAGCTGCCTTTTGCGGTACTGCCAGTCGCCCTGGCCTCCCGTAGTCAAAATCGTGTCGACCTGCGGAAGGTGCTTCAATTCTTCGATCGAAGCCATTGGATCCGCCAGTTCGTCGAATGCCCGATGGAATGTCGCGCGGCAGCCAGGCGCAGCCGAAAGGATGTCAATCAGAGCCGCTGTGTCAGGCTTGCTGTCGCGAATAAATCCGAGCACCAGACCGTCGATCGGTAACCCGGCGAAGATCTCTGCACACGATTGCAGGGTCCGCCTCTCGTCAGGACCACCGCTCGACATATCAGGTGTTTGGCGCAGCATAACTCGAACCGGTATTCTGACGGCGCGCAGCACTTCCTTGACCAGTCCAGCGTCGGGCGTGAGTCCTCCGAGACTCAGAGCGCTCACCAATTCCAGCCGGTCGGCCCCACCCGCCTCCGCTTCGATCGCGTCTTCCACAGAAATGACTATCACTTCGAGGAACTTAGGCATTCGCTCCGGAATGAATTATCTCAAGGAGCCCATAGACGGGTGAGTAGATAGAGGAGGGCTATTAGAGCGAACAAATACACCAGAACCAGCGTGTAAACGCGGGACCAAGTGCCGAGGAACGGAGGCGGCTCATTCTGGGACTGCCGGTGATCGACAATGGGATCCTCCATAACGCGCCGCAAAGAGAACCTTAGCACGGCCCGGAAAAGAGGCAGTAGCGGAAATTTGTCGCACGGATTAAGATAGGTGTTCTATCTGCCAGATCACTATAAGCGGGCCCGGTGAGGTTTTTGCCTTCCGGGCACGTTTTTTCAGGTATGTTTTGATCGGCTACACTGAAAACCGTGGGAAATCACGCCACATCACGCCAAACGACAAACGTTCTCGTAGTTGATGACGAGGAGTCGCAGCGCGCGCCGCTAGCGGCGATGATTTCCGCCTGGGGATTCAGTGTTCAAACTGCCGGTGACGGGCAGGAGGCACTCGAAAAGCTCAATTCCTTCAACGCTAATGTCATCGTGACCGATCTCATGATGCCGCGGCTGGATGGCTTCGAATTGATGAAACGCCTTGGCGCGGAAGGAAATATGCCGCCCGCCATTGTCCTGACCGCGTTCGGCAATATTGAGACCGCCATTCAGACCATCCACGATCTTGGCGCCTTCTGGTTCCTCGAGAAACCGATCCAGCCGGCCGCCTTGCGGGTTTTGCTGGAGCGCGCGGCTTCCCAAAGCCAGCTTGCAGAGGAGACAGAACGCCTGCAGAGGCAACTGGCGAACACCGGCGTACTGGTCGATATGGTCGGGACCTCGTCACAAATGCAGCAGGTGTTCAACACGATTCAACAGGTCGCTCCGAGTAAAGCGGCAATTTTGGTGGTTGGCGAGAGCGGAACGGGCAAGGAACTGGTCGCTCGTGCTGTCCATCAACTCAGCAGCCGGCGCGCCGCTCCGTTCGTCGCTATCAACTGCGCAGCTATGCCCGAGACGCTCATGGAGAGCGAATTATTCGGTCATGAGAAGGGAGCCTTCACAGGTGCGTTGGAGCGCCGGGCGGGCTGTTTTGAATTGGCACAACATGGCACGCTCCTGCTCGATGAATTAGCAGAAATGCCTTCCGGGACACAGGCAAAACTCCTTCGGGTTTTAGAAGATTCACGCTTTCGACGCCTGGGCGGTAAGAACGAAATATCGGTCGATGTGCGCGTGATTGCCGCCACCAACCGCGTGGTGGATGATGCACTCAAAAAAGGCGATCTGCGAGAGGATCTGTATTACCGTCTGAACGTGTTTCAGATCAACTTGCCGCCGCTGCGCCAGCGCCTCAGCGATCTGCCTGTGTTGGTCGAGACCCTGGTGGCGCATCTAAACCGGAAGCACGCCTGCAATGTCACCTACGTCAATCCGGACGTTATGGACGCGTTCCGAAAGTACTCATGGCCGGGCAATGTACGCGAACTGCGCAACGTCCTGGAGCGGGCCGTCATTATGACGGGGGAAGGAGCGATTCAAATGGCCCATCTGCCTTACGATTTTGGCGTTTCTGTCGGATCGCGTCCACCTGCGCAGATTTTCGAACCGGAAAACGTGCGGCTCCCAGTCGGCACCTCCGTTGGCGAGGCCGAGCGAGCCTTGATTCAACTCACGCTCCAGCACACCAAAAACAACAAGACCCGCGCTGCTGAAATACTCGGTATCAGCCTGAAAACGCTCTTCAATAAGCTAAAGGAATACGGGGCTTCGGACGCGAACGAAGCGGGCGTGTAAGCCTTGCATACGGCGAATATTCTCGACCAGAATGTTACGCTGAGAATTCTGCCCCTGCATGATTGCCGCCATCGACCTGAAGAGAACACCACTCTTCGACGCCCATCTCGCTTCGAAGGCGAAAATGGTCGATTTCGGCGGCTGGAACATGCCTGTTCAGTACTCGAGCATCATCGAGGAGCATAACGCCGTTCGCAAAACGGTCGGTCTTTTCGACGTCAGCCACATGGGTGAGATTGATGTGCGCGGCCCGGAGGCCTGCGCGCTTGTTGACTATGTGGCGACCAACAACGCCTCCAAATTAAAACTCGGACAAGCTCACTACTCCGCCTTACTCTACGAACACGGCGGCTTTGTTGACGACATTCTGGTTCACAAAGTAGCCGATGATCATTTCTTTTTGTGTGTGAACTCTTCCAATCAGGAGAAGGACTTCGAACATATTGTCGAGCGCAACCGCTTTAATGCTGAGGCGGAGTTCTCGAGCGATCGTTATGCACAGCTTGCGATTCAGGGCCCGAAGGCGCTCCTCACGCTGCAGAAACTAACGGATACCAGGCTTTCCGAAATTAAATATTACTGGTTTCGGGACGGAACAGTTGCGGGAACCGCGGCCCGCATAGCGCGCACCGGTTACACCGGAGAGGACGGCTTCGAGATCTATATTTCTCCGGTTGAGGCGCCCCGTATCTGGGACGAGATCCTGGCCGCGGGGGAAGAGTTTGGCATCAAACCCTGCGGTCTGGGCGCGCGCAACACGTTGCGATTGGAAGCCAAGATGGCGTTGTATGGACATGAGCTGACCGCATCCATCAATCCTTTCGAAGCCGATCTAGGCTGGATCGTCAAGATGGACAAGAGCGATTTCGTGGGCCGGTCGGCGCTCGAGAAATTTCAGCATCAAGGAGTCACACGCAAACTTGCTGGGTTTGAGATGATTGGCCGCGGTATTGGCCGTGATGGCTATGAAGTCGCCATTGAGGGCAAACCGCAGGGCTGGGTGACAAGCGGAGGTCCTTCTCCCACCTTGAATAAGAACATCGGGCTTTGTTATCTGCCCGCCGATAAAGCAGTTCCCGGAGTAGGCATAGAAATCTTAATCCGCAATGTCCCGGTCGAAGCGCGGACTGTTTCGACTCCGTTTTACAAACGAGGTTAAGCGTGAGTTATCCAGAAACTTACAAATACACAAAAGAACACGAGTGGGTCCACATGGAAGGTGATCATGCGACACTCGGTATCACAGATCACGCCCAGCACGAACTGGGCGATATCGTATTTGTCGATTTGCCCAAGCCGGGTGCTTCGGTAGCGAAAGGTAAGAGTTTCGGCTCAGTTGAATCGGTGAAGGCGGTATCGGACGTCTATTCGCCGGTCTCGGGCGAAGTCACGGAGGCGAACGATCTGCTCGCGAAGTCTCCCGAACGGCTCAACGAAGATCCCCACGGCGAAGCGTGGCTTATCAAAGTCAAACTCGCCGGGGTCGCGCCGGACGAAATGAGTGCGCTCATGTCAGCTCCGGATTATCAAAAATACATAGGCGCGGAATAGCGCCACGGCTCTGCCGGGAAACAATTAGTTGCGATATCTACCTAAGTCGGAGTCTGAGCGTCGCGCGATGCTCGCCACAATCGGGCTGAAGTCTGAAGAAGACTTGATTTCTTATCTTCCGCAGGCCGTTCGTTTCGACGCTCATCTTGCCATCGAAGACGGTAAAAGCGAGTACGAAATTGTCGATTATTTTAAAGAGCAGGCCGCCCGAAATGCGAATGGTTATGCAAGTTTTCTGGGCGCCGGTGTTTATAATCACTACCGGCCCGTGCTCATAGACGCCGTTGTTTCACGAGGGGAGTTTCTGACGTCGTACACGCCTTACCAGGCTGAGATTTCGCAAGGTACGCTTACCAGCATCTTCGAGTTCCAGACGATGATTTGCCAGCTTACCGGCATGGATGTTGCAAATGCCTCCATGTACGATGGGTCCTCCGCGGTCCCGGAGGCTGCCATGATGGCGGTGCGCGTGACCCGGCGCGACAGGATTCTGATCGCACGCACTGTGCATCCGGAATACCGCGAAGTTCTGCACACGTACACGCAGCATCAAGGTATCCCGGTCGAAGAAATCGCCTACGGCAAGAACGGACTTCTCGATTTGGACGATCTAAGGGCCAAGCTGAACGATGAAGTGGCCGCGTTAATCATCCAATCACCTAACTTTTTCGGCCTGTTAGAACAGATTGAAGAGCTTTCTTCGATTGTTTCGAGCAAGGGCGCGCTGCTTGTCGTTGCCTTCACCGAAGCAGTTGCCTTGGGCTTGATTCGGCCTCCAAAAGAAGCGGATATCGTAGTCGGAGAACTGCAAAGCTTTGCAATTTCTCCGAGCTACGGCGGCCCTTATGCAGGTATCATCGCAACTCGCGAAAAATATATCCGGCAACTTCCCGGCCGCTTGGTAGGCGAAACCACTGACGCCGCGGGTAACCGCGCGTTTTGTTTGACGCTTGCTACGCGCGAGCAACACATACGACGTGAAAAGGCGACCTCGAATATCTGCACAAATCAAGCGCTGCTTGCTCTAATGGCAACGGTATTTATGTCGATCTACGGCAAGGAAGGCTTGCGCGAGCTCGCCGAACAGAACCTCGCGAAGGCGCATTATCTTTCGAGTAAGGTGTCGCAGGCCTTCGATGCGCCATTCTTCAACGAGTTTGTTGCACGGACAACCGGCCGGTCTCCTGAGCAAATAAATGAAGAGCTGCTCCAGGAAAAGATTATCGGTGGACTTCCGCTTGGCCGCTTCTATCCCGAACTGAAGGACTGCATGCTGCTGTGCGCGACGGAGATGAGCAAGCGCAGCGATCTCGACCTGGTCGGCCGAGCCTTCACTCAATGATTAAGAAAGTTTCCAGGCACATCGTTCAAAATGAGCCGTTGCTGTTCGAGCAAAGTTCGCCGGGTAAGCGCGGCTATCAGCTTCCGCCATTGGATGTTCCCGCCGTCGATGCCGGAGAAACACTTGGCGCGCAAAACGTGCGGGATGACATTGAAGACTTTCCGGAGGTGAGCGAGTTCGAAGTTTTGCGGCACTTCACGCGCCTCTCTACCTGGAACTACGCGATCGATCTCGGCCTGTATCCGCTCGGTTCCTGCACGATGAAATATAATCCTCGGGTCAACGAGCTGGTTGCGCGGACCGAAGGACTGGCCTGGGCGCATCCATATCAGCCTGCAGAGCTTTCACAGGGCTGTATGGAAGTGATAGCCGTTCTCGAACGGGCGCTCGCCGAAATAACCGGCATGGACGCCATTACGCTCCAACCCGCCGCGGGCGCGCATGGCGAGTTTACCGGCATTCTGATGATTCGGGCTCTGCTCGAAACGCGCGGCAATCCTCGCAAGAAAATTTTAGTTCCAGATTCGGCGCATGGCACCAATCCCGCTACTGCTACAACTGTCGGTTACACAGTCGAAAACATCAAGTCGAACGAGTACGGGATGGTCGACCTCGAGGTTCTCGAGAAAGCCGTGACCGAGGATGTAGCAGGATTGATGATTACCAATCCCAATACCGTGGGCGTGTTTGAAGAAAACATTCAGAAGATCTGCGGCATCCTGCACGATAAAGGAGCGCTGGTCTATATGGACGGCGCGAACATGAACGCTCTCGTAGGCGTGACGAAGCCGGGGGAATTCGGCATTGATGTGATGCATTTGAACCTCCACAAGACGTTCTCTACGCCGCATGGAGGCGGAGGACCGGGGGCCGGCGCAGTTGCAGTCGCAAAAGTGCTAACGCCTTTTTTGCCATCGCCTCGTCTCGAGCGGGAGGGACAGAGCTGGAGATGGAACTATGATTTGCCGCAGTCGATCGGACGGGTCAGAGCTTTCTACGGTAATTATGGTGTCCTGGTGCGCGCTCTGGCCTACATCATGGCGCATGGCGGCAACGGTCTGCGGCAAGCCACTCTCGATGCTTTGCTCAATGCGAACTATATTCGCAAGCTTCTTGAACCGCATTACGAGATTGCCTACAAAGCGCCCAGCATGCACGAATGTGTGTTCAGCGATGATCGGCAGGCAAAGCAGGGCGTCCGCACCGGTGACATTGCCAAACGGTTGATCGACTATGGCTTTCATCCCTACACAGTGAGTTTTCCACTGATCGTGCGTGGTGCGTTGATGATCGAACCGACCGAAACCGAAAGCAAAAGTGAGCTCGATCTCTTCGCGGACGCCATGATCTCGATTGCCAGGGAAGTGGAAGACGATCCGGAACTCGTCCTAAAAGCTCCACATTCGACGCGTACGTCGCGGGTAGACGAAGTGACCGCGGCCCGGAAGCCGATCGTCAAGTGGAGCAACCCTTCGACGGCAAGCTTAGCCGCCGATTAACAGCGTCGAGCACGGCGGCGGAATCCATGAGTCAGGTGCCAATCTGGTTTGAACGCAAGTTCGAGTTTTCGTTTCCGGTGGAGCTGCTTCCGAATGTGTGCGCACGCTTGCGCGGGACTCCGGCCAGACTTGAAGAAGCGCTTCGCGGCCGCCCTCACAAAATTCTGATCAGGAAAGCGCAGGAAAAGTGGTCGGCTCAGGAGCACGCTGGGCACTTGCTTGACCTCGAACCGCTGTGGCTTGCGCGAGTCGGCGATTACCTCGCAGGTAGCAACCAACTCACCGAGACAGACTTGACGAATCGAAAAACCGGCGAAGCCAACCACAACGCGCGCCCGCTGGAACAGATCTTTGCGGAATTCCGCACCGCAAGAGAAAGACTGCTGAAGCGTGTGGACGAACTGGACCCATCACTATTTGCGCGAGCTATTCCCCACCCGCGTTTGAAGACGCCGATGCGGCTCGTAGATCATTTGTATTTTGTCGCCGAACACGACGATCATCATCTCGCACGAATCCGGGAACTGATCAACGCTGTCCATTGAGTACTCGGCCGCCGGTCACATTTTGACTTGTAGCCCGGCCTTTGGCGCGAAAGCGGACCGCGCCAGATTCATCTGCCGCCCGCGGGCAATCTGTAGTACTCGTATGTGCTCGTCCAGGTGAACTCTTTTCCCGGTTCGACGGAGATCGCGATAAAGGGCTCCATGGCAATCACGCTGCGGATCGACCATAGAGCCTCGCTCACCAGCGGGTGATCGGCCCGTATCGTCATGCCGGCACCGAGCGCGCTGTTCTCGATGCGGATCTGATTGTCTTTGGGACTGTCGCTAAATCCCTCGAGCGGAGTCGCTACCGTATCGCGATCTTTCAATATATTCAGGTAAATAATCTGCTTACCACGAATCTCGGCCAAGCGTTTGTCCGGAGGGTGCGGCGACTTGATCTGAAAAGGAACGGTAACGACAAGCCCGGAGCCGGTGGGCTGCCCGTCAAGAACCAGGAAATTATGGTTGTAGACCGTGGTCTTTATGGCGTGGGTTCCGGTGTTTCTGATGCTGTGCTGCAACACCATTTCCGGCTTGCCGCGTGTTAGCTGAATTGTCTTGCGGTACACATAGCCGAACCCCGAAGATGAGTCGCTGAGCGTCTGAAAGAACTCGACAGAATCGCGTTTTCTTTCGATGCGCCATTTCCCGGCATCGGCGATCTCGTAGACATGATAGTTGTCGTATGGTTGATCGTCGGGCTTACGAAGTGCTCCCACACCGATCTTTATGAAATTGCCTCCAGGCTTGGCGTTGTCCCAACCCAGAGGCTTGAACTCGTCCACCGGGCCGGTGATAGCGCTGCAGGGTCCAGCGACGATATCACTGCCCTGATACTCGAAATCGTGAATGGAGGGATCCGTCTTGGTGAACCAGCGCCCGTAGTAATCATGTCCCCCGAATCGCAGGCTGTAGATAACACCCGACCAATCAAAACGGGTACCGCGATAGAAGCCGCCCTTCGCTTCCGGCAAGTAAATCTTGGCTTGTATCTGGCCATTCGCGATCGTCGTTGCAGGGGCATCGGCCCCATTTAACAACGTAAGCGGCAGCGCCAGGAAACCCAGAGCCAAACTTGTTTTCATCAGAATCAACCGTAACACTGTCCGTGAAGCCAGACTATAGCCGCTGGCGGCAACCGGTCCACTCTTTCGCACTTCTTCCGTCATTTCGTGAGAATAATCGCGCTTCTAACCAACAGCATTAGTAGCTCACTACTCGGAGCTGCAAAAGATCAATGTACTCGCATAGTTCCTCAGACCGCGCCAGGTCTGCGATCACAGGTCTTCGCGGACTGCGCTCGTTCCGGGAAGCGTGAAAGGACGCACATGAACAGAGTCGATGAATTAACTGGTTCCACCTCCACCCGCCTCCCAGCTAGAAGGCCATCCGCGTCGGCGTTGCCTGACTGCGATGTGGCCATCATCGGAGCCGGACCGTATGGATTGTCGGCCGCCGCTTACCTGGCTGCTCGAGGATTGACTGTATGCATGTTCGGCGTGCCCATGGGCTTCTGGGCGGATCAAATGCCGGCGGGAATGCTCTTGCGATCTCCGCGGGTTGCTTCGACCATTTCTGATCCGCAATCCCGTCTGACTCTCGAAGCGTACGAAGCCGAAGCTGGTTTGCAGCCGCAATCGCCATTGCCGCTGGAGACATTCGTTAGTTATGGTCGTTGGTTTGAGCGCCAGCTCGGCGTCATCACGATCCCTGACTTCGTCCAGCAAGTGACGCGGGAAAACGCGGTATTCCGTTTGAATCTTGTGAATGGCCGGTCGCTTACAAGCCGGCAGGTTGTCGTGGCTGCCGGAATCGGGCCTTTTGCAAGAAGGCCTGGCGCGTTTTCAGAACTGACTTCCGCGGAGATGTCGCACTGTTATGAGGGTCGGCAACCCACTGAATTTACGGGAAAGCGGGTGGCCGTCATTGGTGCCGGCCAAAGCGCACTTGAATCCGCGGCACTGCTGCATGAGAAAGGCGCACAAGTCGAGATTATCGCGAAAATTCCGCAGCTGCGCTGGATTGGGGGACATCAGTGGTTGCATCACTTGGGGCCGGTAACACCAATGCTGTATTCCAAACATGACGTTGGCCCGGTCGGCATAAGTCGCCTCGTTGGCTGGCCAAATCTCCTCTTCCGTGTTCCTTTCAGTGTCAAGGACCGGATTCGTACTCGAGCTGTGCGACCCGCGGGGTCGCCCTGGCTTGTCCCGCGTCTCAGTGCAGTCACAATCAGCTCAGGGCGCACTGTTCGATTCGCAAAGTCCGTCGGTGGCGAGGTAAAGCTAACGCTGGATGACGGGACAGAACGCCGCGTCGATCACGTCCTGCTGGGGACGGGATACCGCGTCGACGTGTCCGGATACCGTTTCCTTAGCCGGTCGCTCGTCTCCGGAGTGCGTCAGGCAGATGGCTATCCCGTGCTCGCGAAAGGCTTTCGCAGCTCTGTTCCGGGCCTTCACTTCGTCGGCGCCGCGGCTGCAAAAAGCTTTGGACCGCTGCTCTACTTCGTCGCCGGCACGGACTTCGCCTCGAAGCACTTGGCCGCTCATATGTCCCGCAAAAAAGAAAACTCGCTTGCATGAGGCAGAGCACTGAAATGGCGGGCGCTCTCGTCATCGGCGGTGACCATCCCGGACTGGGAGTGGCAAGGAGTCTTGGACGCAGGGGAATCCGCGTCTGCGTCATCGACGATGCCCGCTGCATCTCGTCTTATTCAAAGTACGTCGAACGAGTAGTGCGTGTTAAAGATCTGCGGGACGAGCGGAAGACCATCGATTCTGTCATCGACGTAGGCCGGCGGTTCAATCTAAGGAATTGGGTCTTGCTCCCGACAAGGGATGAGACGGTAGCATCCTTTTCCAAGAATCGCCGGGAACTCGAAGCTTTCTTTAGAGTCCCCGTCCCGGAGTGGGACACCGTCAAATGGGCATGGGACAAGAAAAACACCTATGAACTCGCGGAGAAGCTGGACATACCTTGCCCAAAGACGTTTAATATCGCAAGTGCTGAAGAACTCCCCGGCCTTTACGATCGATTACCGCTCGCCGTCAAGCCCGCGGTAAAAGAAAACTTCTTCTACGAGACCGGAGCGAAAGCATGGCGGGCGAACACCGTTGACGAACTTCACAAGTTATTCGCGAGAGCACGCCGGCAAATCAGTACTGAAGAAATTTTGCTGCAGGAAATCATCCCGGGGAACGGCGCAACCCAGTACTCCTTCTGCGCGTTCTTCAAAGATGGCCGGTCCCACAGTACGATGGTCGCGCGGCGCGAACGTCAGCATCCCATGGAATTCGGGCGCGCGGCGACTTATGTAGAGAGCGTTGACGAACCGATAGTGGAAGAGCTGTCCGAAAGGTTTCTGAAGGCGATCAATTATTACGGCATCGTGGAGATCGAGTTTAAACGGGATTTCAGAGACGGCAAATTCAAGTTGCTCGACGTCAATGCACGGGTCTGGGGCTTTCACAGTCTGGGTGCTGCAGCCGGTGTCGATTTCCCTTATCTCTTGTTTGCGGACCAACTCGGTCACTCTACATCGCAGTGCCGGGGCAAGCCGGGAGTCGGCTGGGTCCGTCTGATCACCGATATTCCGACTGCGCTATCAGGAATGCTGCGCGGAAACGGAAACGTCGCCCTATGGATCGAAACTCTCCGCCGTATACGGGTCGAGTCCGTGTTCGCTAGAGATGATCCGTTCCCGTCCGTGGCGGAAGCGATCATGCTGCCGTTTCTTATTCGGCACAAATTCTTATAGGAAGCTGATGCTCTTTGGCATTCGGAAGTCCAGGCAAATAGGCCCGGTTCGAACGCTTGGAGAAGCTTCCGAAGCCGCCGCTTTGAATGAGGCCAGGGACGCCGACAGTTGTGCAGCCGCCGCCTTGAACATAACGGCCTCCCTTTGTTGTGACGGCATCGTATGCTTGCATCCAAACACAGCCCGCACCCAGCGTCACGGCGGGCTCTGGTGCGTGAGACGCCCCGCACCCCTGCGGAACGAACCCGGTATGCATCGTGATGTCATCCATGTGGCGGGTCCAAATCAGCAATGAATCGGGGCGTTCGAGGTGCCCTGATAACTGTGGCCGCCGCCTTTGATCACAAGCCGCAAATCGTTTTCGCGGGCAAAGTGAACAGCCGCGGAAATATCGCTGGCACTTTCTGCTGCAACGGCGTAAGCACTCGCTTTGGTGGCCCAGGCGTCTACCCAGCCTAAAGTCTGCGTGAGTCCCGGCTGGTCGCCAATATAATATGGATTTTTAAGATTCTCGAAGAGCCTCTTATCGCCCGCGCTTTGCGCTCCGGTTCTATACTCCGCCAGCGGAAAAACTATCGGGATTAAATGTCCATTGACCGCCTCTTTGAGCCGCTTCCAGGCTGCTGCCGATGGCCAGTTTGCCTCAGACGGACGCCGGCGCTGGACGATGGCTCTTGCCGCCGCCTCATTTGGCCAAGCGGAGGCGAGTGTACCGGAACCAGCCGCTTTCAAGAATGCTCGTCTGTTCATGTCGCCAAAATAACTCGCTTTCGCGCCACACAGCTCACCCATCTATTTCAATTCGCAACACCTTTTCATCCTTCTTGTACGCCTGAAAGAACTATGGCTCACTCATATCTCAGTGCTTCTGCCGCCTCAACGCGGACCGCGCGGCGGCTAGGCACCCAACATGCCAGCAACGCAACCGCGGCAAAGGATGCACCCACCACTATCAGTGTCGCCGGATCGTCGGCCTCCACTCGAAACAGAAAGACTCTCAGCACGCGCGTAAGCGCAAATGCAGAGACCACGCCGAATACTATGCCGCCCGCAATCAGGCGGAAACCCTCTCCAAACACTAAGTTCCGAATATGTTTCCGTTCTGCGCCAACAGCCGTACGGATAGCTATTTCCCGCCGGCGCGATGCAACCGAAAGCGAAAGCACTCCATAAATGCCAATCAGTGTCAAAACACTGCCGACCAGCGAGAACCCAGTCAGCAACTGAGTCGCAAAGGTGCGTGAAGCCACTGATTCGCTGCGAATTTCTCGCATTGTTTTTATGTTTTCAACCGCCACGGTTGGGTCAATCGCCCGCAATTCACGCCGGATTGTGGCCGCCACGGCCTGCGGCTCTGCTGCGGTTCGGACGACCAGATGTTTCGAAAAAGGCCCGGCTTGCCAGAACGAGAGATAGATCTCGGGCTGGGGTTTCTGCGTCAAATCGTCGGTGCGTCCGTTCTCGACAATGCCGATGATCCGAGCCGGAGGCCGCTCGCGCCCGGAGAGCCACAGCTTCTTGCCGATTGCATTTTGGTGTGGGAAATAACGGTCGGCTAGAGCTTGATTGACCACCGCGACTGTCACATTGTCACCGGAATCACTGGAGCGGAATGCGCGCCCATCTACGAGCGCCATGCCCATCAGTTTGAAATAATCCGGCGTCACCGACCGCAGCGGTAAGGAGAGTCGATCACTTTGCTTTACTGATTAGCGGTTGTCCTTCCACCTCCACCGTATCGGGCCAGTTGTTGCCGGTGAGCGGAACACCCCAGGCGAAAGCAGCATACTGCACACTCGGAAGAGCTGAGACTCGTTCCAGAGCGCGTCGGTGGAAATCACCCCAATTACCTTGTACCGCTGTGACGCTCATGGTCAGAATATGTGAGGTGTCGTAACCTGCCTGGACCTTGGAAAGATTCTTCATGGTCTTAACCAGGAGTCCCGCACCCACCAGCAACGCTAGTGTAAGGGCCGTCTGGATCATCGCCACTCCTCGCAAGAACCGGCGCTCGCCTCGCCCTGTGCTGCTCTTCGGGCCAGCGCTTTTGAGTACCTCCGCCGGATCGAGCCGGCACGCCCTGAAAGCAGGTATCAGCCCGGCCAAAATGGCGGACACGAGAGCAGCAACGAAGCCACATACCAAAATGGGCCACCCAGCCGAAACGGCATCCAGGCGCGGAATTGCATGGCCGCCGATCAGTTTGAACAACTTCGTAATGCCGAGCGCGAGGCCCACGCCTAAGACTCCGCCGGCCAGAGCGATCAGCAGATTCTCTGAGGAGGCCTGCCAGAATAGCTCTGCCCGACTGACGCCCAGAGCGCTGCGCACCGAATACTCTTGCTGGCGCTGCAGTCCGCGCACCAGCATTAACGAAGCGGTGTTCCCGCACGCGATCAGAAACACAAGAGCGGCTGCCCCCAAAAGCGGCCATAAGATACGATCACCGTCTTGGTTCAACTCCGTGGTGAGGGTTTCGATCCGAGGAGTAATTCCGGCGAAATTCCGCTCATATCGCGCTTCCCTCTCAGTCGCCACCGCAAGCTCCGCCTGCGCTTGACTGGCCGTGATCCCCGCCTTTAATCTTCCAACTACGTTCCAGCCGGCCTCTTTCAAACTCTTCGGGTCGGGCGCGGCCGGAATCCAGAAATCGACAAATGCGTTCGGATTGTAATTGGGCTCCTGGGCAGTCGTGGGCGATGGTAGGAATCGAACACCCGGCGGCATCACACCTATCACTTGCGGAGGAGTGTCCCTGCGACTGATCCTGACGGTCTTTCCAATAATTGCCGGGTCGCCTCCGAACTTCTGCTGCCAGATGTTAAATCCTAGAACGATAACCGGCTTAGTTGGAAATTTGGTTTCGGCATCGCTAAAGGTTCGGCCTAACAACGGTTTCAGTCCTAGCAGACCAAAGTAGCCGCTGGTTACCCGCATTCCTTCCAAGGACTGGCTGCCATCGCGCAGAACCAGAAAATTGAAGGACCAGTCGTATGCCGCGATGCTCTCAAAAGACCCGGAACTCCGTTGCCAGTCCAGCCACTGCTCGGCGGGCCATCCCCGCGCATCTCCCACCTGCTTGCCATCGATTCGCGTCGGCGAAATCAAAACAAGTTGCTTCGGATTGCGGTATGGAGGCGGAGTAAGAAGGACGCCGTGAATCAAACTGAAAATCGCCGAGGTCGCGCCTATGCCCAATCCCAGCGTGAGCACGGCAATCAACGTGAATGCCGGCTGCTTCAGGAGACTTCTAAGGCTGAAATGTAGATCTTGTAACAAGCAGACCTCCTCGTGCAATCCGTCTTGAGAAGCAATTGCACTTCCAACAATATCGTCCTGGCGCAATGCATTTGCACCGGCAAGCCCGCCAGTCTTGGGAAACAACCGTCCATATCCGAACATTGTTAGCCGATGTCAGTATTGGTTCAGTTTTCCTGAAATTGTTCTAGAAAGTTGGGAGCAGAACAACATCGTCGGGCGGGACGGTTTCCAGCGGAAAGCCTCTTCTCTTCCATGCGCGCAGACCGCCTTTCATCACCGCCGATCTGAGCCCGTGTTGCTGCAGGATGCGCGCCACGCGAAGACTTGTCGCCTCGCGCTGGCAGGTGCAATATAAGACGATTTCCTTATCTTTCGGTAAGGTTTCGATTTGCTCAAGGATCGTGTTCGGCTCAAGTCGAGCCGAGCCTTTAACGCGGGAGGCTTTATTGCTGTAGTATCCGTGGCTGCGGACATCGTATATCGCCATATCGCGGTGCAAATCTGAGTAGAACCGGCGCGCCACTTCGGACGCCGATACGCGGGGAACGTAGCTAAGCGCACCTGCTTTCAGCAAGAGCCAGATGTGATAGCCGAAATAAATCGCGATTGCGAATGCAACCAGTCGCAGGAGAATACGGCTACCGGTCTGATATCCGTTCGTCAAAGCGACGAGAAAATCGCTGAAAAGAAAACCCGCACCGCACCAGGTCACGGCGTAGAGCGACGCACCCGCAAGATCAAGCGCGAAGAATTGGACAAAGCGCATATTCATGCTGCCTGCGAGCGGCGGAGCCAGCGTATTGATCCCCGGCACGAACTTTGCGAAAACGAGCATGGCTCGTCCGTGCCGGCGGAACGACTCGGCCGAACGCAGAATGCAGGAGTCCGGATTGAGAGAGAGCTTGCATAAGATGCCGAGCAGCCACCATCCTGTATAACGGCCAAGCAGAAACAGCAAAGCGTCGCCGAGAACCAGCGCGAAGAAGGATGTCAGCAGAACAAAACCTAAGTGTAAGGGACCCTTCGCGCTGCTTGCGCCGGCAATAAGCAAAGCCAAAGCCGCAGGCACCGGAAGCCCCACGGCCTCTGCCAGGACCAGGGCAAACAGTATGGAATATCCGTGTTGGGTGATGTTCGTCGATAAAGCGAGCACGCTGTTTTGTAAACGATCTATGATCTCCTATGGTCACATCCGCTCCACGTCATTCGCATCACAGTGAGAGATGAGAATCATGATGCAAGCACGGATGAACAATCCATGCGGCATGCACCCTACTTTACTGACGCTGAACGTGCCACACTGGCGCTAACTGAGGCTGTCACCCGGCTTAGTGACAGGGCAGATCCAGCCAATTGTGTTCGTCTACCGCACACGCCTCTGATTCAGGAATTCGGCCATTCAGAGCCGCGAGCGCAGCGACCGGAGCAATCCGGTCTCCTGCTCAGGTTCTCTCAGCAACACTTCACCAGGTGCCCTCGCAGTGACAATACGTAAATCATCCACTTCCTGTTTTCGCAAAGCTATAGAGTGCGCGGATGTACCCCATACTGTACGACCAGGAAGACTGGTGAGCACCCGCCATCGGCGGCACGTGGTCGGCTATCAGGTTGCCTCGGAAATCAACGTCCACCAGCGTCTTCATCAGCTTGTTCATATCCGTATAGCCGTTATCGATGTACGTTTCAACGAAGTCCGGAATGGGCGAGGTCACATTCCGAAAATGGATTTTCCATAGCTTGCCCATCTTGGCGAACGCCCGCGCCGCTTCATAAACATTCTTGCCGGTGTGTTCGCCTCCTTCCGCCCAAGTCCCGCAGCACAGACAGACCCCGATATTCGGCGAGTTCGCAATTTCGAGCGCCCGCACATATCCATCGAAAGTGCCGAAGATATGTCGTGGAATGCCGCCCAGTTCGGGCTCCGGAGGATCGTCGGGATGGATTCCGATACGCACTCCCGCTTCCTCGGCAACTGGGGCAATTTGACGGATGAAGTATGTGTAGTTATCCCACAGTTCTTCTTTTGAATACTTGCGACCGTGAGTGAGCGGGCCTTCGTAGACCTTGCCGTTCCAATAACCCTTCGCAGTCGCGAGATGGAAAGCCCGTGACGCGCCGCCTCCGCGCGTGGTTTCCGGCTTGCTCGACCAAATCCCATTCGCCATGTGCGCGTATGTCATGTAGGTGATCCCAGCCTTGCCTGTGTCCCGAATGTACTGCTTCAGCCACTCGATTTTCTGGTCGCGCCCGGGTAGATTGAGTGTGATCTCCTCGATATTCCGATTTTCGTTGTTGGGTATGTTCCAGACCTTCAGCCCGGCAGCTTCGACGCGCCGTTTGATATGCAGGAAATTCTCCAGAGTGGCGCGTCCGTTGCCGGTCTGCACATTCAGGTAGTCGATACCCATTTGCTTGATCCAGGTCAGATCCTCATCGCTGACGTTCTCGTCCACCTGCATCGAAATTTTGATGCCGGGAGAGAGCGGCTCCAGCGTGTTGGCTTTTTCAAACGGACTAAACGCGGCTGCCATTGCTGCACCTGAGAAAAACCGCCGTGTCACTTCCATCTTTCAAATCCGGCTCCTGGTGAATGATCATATCGCCGCACTGCTTTGAACCAAAGCGCGGTCATCAGAACCGCTTCGGTTAGGCTAGTTAGGGAAAGGATTAATCTATGGCTGAAACAGGAACACCAGTAGCACATGGAGACGTAACTCAACGAGTAGGCGTAGAGGTCATTCGCGCACGCGGAGTAGATGTTGACAAGCTGATTAAAATGCTGATCGCAAATGCCGCAGCGGAATTTGCAAGCACGTATTATTACTACACCATCCTTCGCATGCACCTCGCCGGATACGAGGACTACAAGGAGATCTGCGAAGACGCGCGCTTGGAAGACCGCGCCCACTGGGAGTTGATTGTCCCGCGTATCTATGAACTGGGCGGTGAACTGCCAAACGACCTGCCGGAATTCCATAACCAGGCAGGCTGCGTTGCTGCAAAGCTTCCCAATCCTCCGACGGTGGTGAACATACTCACTGTCTTGCTCGAGTCGGAACGGTGTGCCATCCGTAGTTGGAGCGCCGTCTGCGACATGACGTTCGGAAAAGATCCCAGAACCTACGACATGGCGGCGCGCATACTGAACGAGGAAATCGAACACGAGGCCTGGTTCATCGAGTTACTCGCCCATGAACGCGACGGCAAATCGATCCCCTCCGGCCACTTCCGGCGCGGTGAGCCAGGCGAGGCGCCATACAGCAAGAATCGCCATTTCTACAACCCATAAAATCACCTCCATGTGAGCTCGTGCCACGGATTGCCGAATACGCAAATCAGGAAGCTACAAGTTACTTAATCACTTTGGAAACTCCGGAAGGGGAACGAAGCTTTCAGTGTGATCAAAACGAGTTCATCTGGAATGCGGCTGCCCGGCACCGTATCTCGCTGCCCGCAATTTGTCATCAAGGCCGGTGCTTAACCTGCGCCGGCCTGCTCCTCAGCGGGAGTGTTGATCAGCGAGCAGCAAATTCCTATTTTCCGCAGGACAAGGACGCCGGATTTGTGCTTCTTTGCACTGCCAGGCCGCGAACTGATGTTCGGGTGCGCACCCATCAGCAAATGCGAATGCGCCAGCACCGTGCCAAACTGGGGCTGCCCGCTCCGTATTTGTGACGCCTGCACGCTGCTTGTACATGATTGGTAGAGGTGGACATTGCACAGACTAATCTTAAGTTTCGGGCTCTTGCTTTTCGCTCTGGCGTCCGCGGCGTCTGCCCAACAAGGGGATCGAGTTCTGAAGCTGCTGGAGGAGTTGTCAAATGCCCCGGCGCCCTCAGGATATGAAGGGCCGGTGCGTGACATCCTGAGGCGCGAATTCCAGGCGGCCGGACTCCAAGTCTCGAATGACGGGATGGGATCCGTCATCGGAGTGCTTCGCGGGCCCGCGGATTCGCCGCGCATCATGCTGGCTGCGCACATGGATGAAGTGGGCGCGATCGTCCGTTTCGTTACGCCGGAGGGTATGGTCAAGTTTCAACTGGTAGGCGGTTGGCTTGACCAGGCCTTGGTGGATCAGCGCTGGACGATCCTGACTGCCAAAGGGCCGGTTGCAGCAGTCAGCGGATTGAAGAGCGTTCACGTAACTCCACCCGAAGAACGCAGCCGCGTCACACCGCGCGATGACGTCTTTCTGGATGTAGGCGCCAAATCGAAAGCAGAGGCAGAGGCCCTGGGCATTCGGCCCGGCGACCCCATCGCTCCCGTCGGTTCCTTCGCAGCACTCGCTTCGGGCCGCTACGTCGGGAAGGCTCTGGACGATCGCGTGGGCTGCGTCATGTTGATCGAGACGCTTCGCCGGCTCAAAGAGCAGAACATCCAGACTCCGAATACCATTTATTTCGTGGGCACTGTGCAAGAGGAGATAGGATCGCGGGGGGCGCATACAGCCGTCGCCTTGGTGAAACCTGCCCTCGGACTATCTTTGGAAGCCGGCATTGCGGCAGATCACCCGGGCGGACGTTCAGACTACGCCCAGGAAAAATTAGGCGCTGGGCCGGTGATCTATCTCGCAGACACTGGGATGCTGGTGAACCTCAAATTGCGTGACTTTCTCTTTCAAGTGGGACAAAAAAACAACATACCCCTGCAGACAGAGGTTACTCTAGGTGGCTTCGAGGATTCGAAGGAATTGCAGGCTTACGGCGCCGGCGTGCCTGCTGCGAATATTGCCGTCGCTACACGCTATCTTCATTCTCACAACAGCGTAATCGAGCGCTCCGATCTGGATCGCACCATCGACTTGTTGGTGAAAGTGCTGGCCCAGCTTGACGCCCGCAAGGTGGCCGAGATCTCCGCGTTCTAGCGACCGGCTTCAGACCGCGAGGACGGCAGAAATGCCGTCCCTTATGCCAAAAACATGGCCGCGTTCGATCAAGCAAATATGTCGCGCACTGAGACGAACGGAGTGTGTCGATCAGCCGGCAGCCCCGTCCGGTTTCGCGCCGGGTAAACGTTTTATCAAGAAGTCAATCTGGCCGGCGTGGTGCGAGATATGCTCGCAGACGTGAAACCACAAACAGTAATTGTTGATGGGCCCGCCGCCCCAGCCCGGCTCTTTGAGCGGAGTGAGTAGCCAAGCGTCATTGCGTTTAGCCAACTCGGCGAGTGTCTTTTCGCGAACCTCACGGATGGAGTCCTGATAGAACGTAATGTCGTGACCCTTGATCGAGGACCGGCCAGCATCGCCGAGATTCATCGCAGCTCCCCACTTTGCTTCGTAGTCTGCGGGAAACTTGTCAAACTTTTCGTTGTTAAACGTCATTCGCTGATAAAGGACCTCAGTGGCGGCGAGATGAAGCATGAGCGCGCCAATTGTGTTGGCATTCTTATCAAACAGGAAGTCGAGATCCTGCTGCTTCAAGCCGCGCGTAGGGCCAAGAACGGAGAGTTCTATCCAAGTGAGCATGGTGACCATAGTCCCGACCTGCGGGCTATAGCCGGACCTCGGGCCAATTAGATTGATGGTGGCCTTGTCGTAAGGGGGTGCGGTCTGCGGCATTGGAGGCTGCTTCGGCGCAGCCGGTGTGCTACCGGTCTGACCGGAGGTCGACTGCGCAGGCGCAGATGCGCTCTGGATCCGTGCTTCTCGACTGAGGATCGGTACTGCGCCAGCAAGCGCACTCAAGGAAGCAGAGCCAGCGAGGAAACGACGGCGAGTAGAGGACGTTGAGGCCATAACCATCTGCAAATCTCCTGATTGTCAGCATTGATTTTTCATTTCGGGCTTCCCGTTGAAGGGAATGCGGGCCGTGGTCATTACATCCTTGCAGAACGACAAGGCGAGTGCAAGGGCGCTTTTACCAGCCCACAGGGTTACTGTCCGCGGCAGGGCATTTTCGTGTTTTAAGACGTCGCCCAGAATATACGGCTTGCGATCAATCACCGTAACGTCGCGAACGGGAATAGCAGGCTATGTTTCGCCGAAGCCGTCAGCCCCGCGGAACCGAGCAACGATGGGCGTATGGTCAGAGGGTTTATCCAGTGCTCGTGGTCCCTTGTCGATCTCGCAGCTCTCCAACCGTTCAGCCAGTCCCGGCGAGAGTAAAAAGTGGTCAATTCGAATGCCGCGGTTGTACTCAAACGCCTTTCGAAAGTAATCCCAAAAGGTAAAGTGGCCGCCTTGCCCGGGGTGTAAAGAACGAAATGCGTCCGTATAACCGAGCCCGATTAAGGCGCGATACCGGACCCGTGGCTCTGGCTGAAACAGCGCGTCATGCATCCAGGAAGCGGGTTTGTGGCAGTCGATGTCCTCTGGAATGACGTTGAAGTCACCGCCCACGAGCGTTGGCATCTCGCTTTTCAACCAAATCTGCATCTGCTGATGGAGGCGATCCATCCATGCCAGTTTGTAAAGAAATTTGTCGCTGCCAACTGGGTTTCCATTGGGAGCGTAGATGTTGACAACACGCATATCGTTGACCACGACCTCGAGAAATCGCGCGTGACTGTCTTCTTCGTCGCCAATGAGCGTTCTCGAGACGATGGCAATAGGCTGGCGAGACAAGATCGCAACACCGTTGTAGGTCTTCTGCGTAACGGCCGCACTTGCGTACCCAAGCTCCTCGAACAGCTCTGCCGGAAACTCCGCTGCTTTGAGTTCCTGTAGCAGTAGAACATCCGGATTGTGGATAGTTAGCCAGCTTTTTACGTACTCCAAGCGAGCGCGAATCGAATTGACATTCCAACTGGCAATAACCATAGACCACGTCGTTAACTGACGGACCCATCATCGCAATCCGCAAGATTGAACGCTACCAGCTGGACGTGTATCGAGATTGATTCTCTGAGTACGGGCAGGCTACTGCGTCGTACATTCTTAACGAAAATTGCAGGCCGCAAGGGTTTACCAGGAAGTATTCACCGCCGAAAGATTCATCCCTGTTTTCAACATCTACACGTTGAGCTCGGAGGAAAGCGTTGCAGAGCTGGTCTTGAAAATCCGATACATACTTGAAAAAAGGTGCTCGCAGCTAGCGTCCGGTCCTGACAAATAAACCTTGTGCTCACGATGCCGTGTCGTGTCAACCTGGTACGTGCCGAAACGAAGAAGCCTTCTCGCTCTCGATTGGCTGAATTTCTTTCTAGCCGATGTCGAGACCGGTGTTGGTCCGTTTATGGCGACATATTTTGTTTCAGCGAGGCACTGGAATCCGGCACAAATCGGCCTGATACTCGCGGCACAGAAGATCACTTCCGTTGCAGCTCAGATTCCGGCCGGGTGGACCATCGATCAAGCAAAGTTTAAGAAGTGGCTTATGGCCACAACAGCGTTCCTTATCGGAATCGGAGCTCTCCTGATTGCCGTGCTGAAAACTGTGGCGGCTCAGATTGCCAATCAAGCCATGGTCGGTATTCTGACCGCGATCGCCACACCGCTCGTTGCCGCGATCTCGCTGGGCATTGTAGGCAGGCAAGCGCTAGGACACCGAGTTGGACGAAATGGGAGCTTCAGCCATGCCGGGAATCTGGTAACAGCTTCAATTGCCGGTTATCTGGGGTACGTTGCTGGGCTTAAATGGATGTTCTATGCCTCCGGGGGACTGGGCCTTGTTTGTGCCGGGACGACCTTACTGATTCGCAGCGAAGACATCGATGACGCGGTGGCCCGAGAGGCTCCCGAGGATCAAGCCACGGAAATAACGGAGACAAGCTTCCGCGAAGTCTTGGCAAAGCCGATCTTTATTGTTTTCGCGACGGCCGTCGTGCTGTTCCATGTTGCCAACGCCGCAATGCTGCCGCTTGTGGGCGAAGAGTTGCCACATCAAAGTGGGCAATCTTCATCGATCTACATGTCGGCATGCATCGTTATGTCACAACTGGTCATGATTCCTGTGGCTCTCGCAAGCGGCCGGTTGGCGGATTATATAGGTCGCAAGCCGATCTTCCTGGTCGGCTTCCTAGCACTTATTGCGAGGGGACTGCTATTCGCACTCAGCAAGAATCCAAACTATCTGGTGGGCGTAGAAGCGCTTGACGGGATCGGCACCGGCATTTCTGGCGTGCTGACTGTGTTGATCGTGTCCGACCTGGCGAAGGGGACCGGCCGGTTCAATTTCTTGCAGGGCACGATGCAGGGTTGTCTGGGCCTGGGCTCTTTTTTCGGGAATCTGGCCGCAGGTCTCACGGCGAAATCGTTCGGCTTCCCTGCTACATTCGTTTGGCTCGCATGCGTGGCGATTGCTGGCCTTTTATTCGCGTTGAGGATGCCTGAGACGCTTGATCGGAAAACTGCGGAGCAGAATTTCAGGACAGGTACTACCTAGTGGAGCCCTTTTCCTGCTGATGGCAGGAAAGCTGAGTTACGTACGATCGGTGTATGAGTAGATCAGTACCGTTGGGTCATCCATAATCCCAAAATCATCAAAGTACAGCCGGCGATTCTAGGCCAAGTCGCTGGATGCACCTTGAATCCCATTAACCCGAAATTGTCCAAGATAAGAGAAACCACGAGAGCGGCTGTGACATTTACACCGGTGAAGACCCCGGACCCCAGACGTTGCGCGAAGGCCGCGCCGGCCATGGTTGTGGCAATGCTGAGCAACCCTCCGGTCCAGGCCCACCAAGACACTTTAGCCATCTTTGCTGCAGTCGGAAAAGATTGTCGCGCGATCATAGATAGAACGAGCATGCCCAGTAGTCCCGACAGGTAAACGAAAATCGTTGCTCCTACCACTTGACCCAGGGTTTTTCGCAGTTCAGCATTCGCTGCGGCTTGGGCGGGATTGGCGGCGCCAGCGGCGGCAGAAAGTATATAGATGATCCATTGCACGGAATATGGACGCATCTGAAAATCAAAGGCATCCATAATTCTGATCGTAAAAACCCCGAAATTTTCGATTTTGTCAATTTGACCAAACAGAGCATCATCTGAGGTCGTGGTGCGCCAAATGCGTGACGTGGACGTTGTAGTTCAGTCCTATTTCGCATCATAAGAAAGCTCGGACTAAGCCAGCGCCGCATTGAGGAGCAGCGACTTCGACGCCATCCGGCTGAGCTGGGACAATCGTCTCCTCCCGTCTAGTAAGGTGTATTGACCTAGGCACGCGGGTAGCAAAATGGGCCCGCAAAGTTGCTCCTGATCGATCACCGCGGAATTATTCTCGGCACGAACTCGCGATCGCTACTGGCGGCTGAAACACATATACGTGCACTGCCAGAAACCTCGACCGGCCATCTTTCGTGTTTGACTTACAGTCCAGACGCACTTACTCTACGGGAGAGATCCATCTTCGGGCCTTTTTTGGAGGTTGCCATGTCGTCACTGACTGCGTTTCTCGGCAGGCTGATCGGACTCTTCTTAATCCTCGCCTCCCTGTGTCTGGTTATGCATAGGCAGGCGACGGTTGAGACGCTAACGGCGCTTGCTCATAATCCGCCGCTGCTCTTGATCTTGGGCATGGTGTTTCTGGCAGCCGGTCTCGCAATCGTTCTCACGCACAATATCTGGTCAGGCGGCGTGCTGCCGGTCATTGTGACCCTCGTCGGATGGATAACTCTGATCCGCGGGCTGCTCCTGTTGTCCGTCTCGCCAGAGGCGCTCCTAGGTCTTCTCGGAACGATTCATTTCGCAGAACTTTTCTATCTGTACGTCTCCATCTCATTCATTATCGGCGCCTATCTGACCTATGGCGGGTTCAGGCCACTGCGCAACTTGGAGAAAAGCGCCACGCGTAGCGACGTTTCTTGATCGAGCCTCAGAACAGAGCCTCGCTGGCCGTTTCACAATAAAAAGCGACACTGACCGTGCGATTCTTCGCCTCGTGCCTCAGTTCCCGGCGGCCATTCGGACAAAATCGAGGGCAACAACATTAGTCCTGCGAGCTCGGCTTCGCTCCCATAACTCCTCCCCTCAACCCCAATCTGCGACCCTAAGTTCGTCCTCCAATGCGCCACTGAGGTCCAGGTTCCGAATCCTGACATGATGAGCGGATACGACGACGCTGCTGCCAAAGCACTCGCCCAGCGCCACGCGCAATCGGCCGATCCGGCCCAAAATAGATTTCTGTTGGATGCGATTACACATCATTCCACGGTCTAGAGCACGTACGCCATTCCGCGAATGACTTTGTTTGAATTCCAATCAGCTACGCAGTGGTCCTTGAGAGTGGAGGCAACGGGTTCGTACTGATTAAAACGAGGATACTGTCTCTGAAATCTGGCTTGAAAACGCGGAACTGGAGCACCGCGCCGCATGCGAGCGGAGGTGCTGCCATGGGCAAAGCAGTGCGCGAAAACGTAGTAGGGCTAAAGCGCGAATCAGTCGTCGTGTATCGCGGACTTCACCTTGAGAACGACTTCCTCCGGGATCTCGTTCATTCCGTGATCTTTCCGTGCGTGCTCAGCGGCCTTAGTCATCACTTCCTGTTCAGTCTCGCCACGGACGACGAAATCGCAATCCATACCCACTTCGCGACACTTTAGAATCTTGGACATCATACACCCCTTATTCGGGAAGAATCATATCACGCTTTGCGAGGCGAATCACTACGTGGATTCGCACTCGCCATTGATGCGGCGCGCTCGCTGGGCTGAGCTTTCGCAAAACCGCCCACCCCAACATGGACTTGACAGGCTCGCGATCATAGCGCATATTTCTACTGACGCGTTGTTGGAGCAAACTCTTAGGACGCGAATCCAGCCTGGAGGGTTATTATGCCGGAAGATACCAAACGGATAGTTGATTCCGTAATTCAGCTTTGGAGTACGGGCAACCCCGACGTTGCCAAGGAACTGTATAGCGACGATGCCCAGCGATATGATCCGAACCAGCCGGAGGCGGCCAGGGGTTCACAGGAGATTGCCCGATATGTTGCTGAGGTTCGCACCGGATACCCGGACTTCAAATTGGAAATAAACGACAAAGTTTCCGAAGGCAATCGCTTGGTCACACATTGGACTTGTACCGGAACACATAAAGGGGAATTCCAAGGTATACCTGCGACAGGTAAGCGAATCAAGATCAGTGGGCTGGCGTTGGTGCGAATCGAGAATGGCAAGATCACAGAGGAGCACGTGTATTTTGATCGGCTGACGATGTTGGAGCAACTCGGAGTAGCCCCCGAGATGGGGCAGAGTCAGACAAAGCACGCGGCCCGCTAACAGATCTCTGAATCAAGAGCCTATCCTCTAACGGCCAAGAAGAGCGCGGGAGAAAATGTGGTTTTTGTCCCTGCGTTGCGTCGCCCTTGCATTCGGGATATGCGCATCCGCCTGACCGACGTTCTCGAACTTCTGGGTGCTGGCGCCAGCTTCGATGAGATCCTCGAAGATCATCCATATCTCGAGCGCGAAGACATTCTCGCATCAGTTGAGTATGCAGCCCGTCAGGCGGATCACCCGGTTCTTCGATCCGCGTGAAATTCCTAATTATTTGTAAGCGGAAGGAAAGCCGGCGTCCGCCACACCAGCGGCTTCCCCCAAGTCGGCTTGCGACTCATGCTTTACCGCATTTCGCGCGGTTCTAATCGCGGTTCAGGACTAGGATTCCGACGTCCGCATCCGCAGCAAACTTCAAGTAATTCGTATCGCCTCGCGCCGAAGTATCGATTCAGCGTCCTTGGTCGGGTGTCTCCAGCGTTTTAGCCAAATCACCTTCGGCGGCGGTCCCAGCGTTGTGGCTAATTCATAAAAGTCTGCGTCGGTGCTTACGATGATGAAGTCCGTGCGCTGAGCAAATTGCCATATATCAAGATCCGGACGTGTCAGCAGATCCACATCCGCTACGTGAGCCGACCCGGGGTACAAATCAGCGAGCCGCATAACGAGCTTACGCGAAAGATTCTCGTCTAGGCGCAACTTCACAGAGCAACACGTTTGCCCATCCGGGCAGCGAACTCATATACCGCTCGAAAATCGTCTGGCTCGAGTTCTGGGTAATCTTTCAGAATCTCCTGCTCGGTCATGCCTGCGGCGAGCCAGCTCAATACATCCCAAACGGTGATGCGCAGACCGCGGATACACGGCTGGCCGGAGCGCTTACCAGCCTCGATCGTGATCCGAGCGTTCATGGTCCGAGCGTAGCATCAGGCTCAATGCTTCCGTTCTACAACTTCGGGCGGAGAGGAGCCTTCGGATGATTCACCCAATGCCGAGGCGATGAAGGCGCAGCTCACTATTCGGAGGTGAGACTGATTGCCTGGAAAAGCGAGCACTCCCTATCAGACAAGCCGACGCACCGCCGTCCCGGGCGAGGGAAAAGAGCCGAGGCCTCGCCGCTGAGAGCAGGGAGCCACTCCTGCGGCCCGTTACATATTTTTCAATTTTCTGATTCAGGGCTGATTAGGCGGGCGGCCCCCAGCATCATGGCTTCCGAACCGCTCAGCGCGGTAGCCTCGAAAAGCAGTTTCTCGGGTCATGGTCGATCTAACATCGTAAGGTGACCTGCGGCCGGAGCTTCAGGCAGACTTAGGCCAACTTCTAAGTTCGGCGCTGGTGGTTCAGGCGTTCGTTCATCGAATAGAGAATTTGCTTAGAGAACACTACCAGGATGGCACTAAGCATTAGGTAACTGACAATACTTTCCTCCCCTGACACGCCGCCGGTCGTAGCTAAGTCTAATCAGCTGAAGAATCGATCGCCGAACCACGCGCGTTGTTATTCTCTGGGTTCCGGGGCAGTAAAAGGATTCGGCTCTGAACGATTTTTTTCCTCAACGTCGCCGATCGTGAGCTTCATCAATCCGGCATCCGACATCCAAAAGCGCCAGCTGCCCCTGACCCGGACAGCCCGGAGTACGAAGCAGCAGAATGTGCGATGTTGAAGCTGCTCGCCTGCCATTCGGATGTCTCTCCAACGAAAATGCGCCTGCGTGCGTCCGGCTTTCGAGTCGCCGCTGGCGCTACTGGAAAGAGTGGCGCAGAAACGACAGTGTGGATAGCCGCAGGCAGTACACGCTCTGCTCGCGCTCCTGCGTATCGACAGGTGCTGCAGAAGTTGAAACGCCGCCGCTCCCCCAGTCTCCCGGGCCGCCATGCTCTTGATGACGTTTTCCGACACACCTGACTTGAGCATGTAGTCGGTCCAGTTCGGGTCCAGCAGAAACTCGACAGCTGGAGCGGCTTGAATTCGCGGAATTAGCTCCTGCTCGGTAAGACCGCCTTTGCGAGATTCACGATGCGCTCATCGGATAGCGTGCCGTTCTGGGCGAACGAAGCGTATGCCATCACAAAGAAATGAGGGCGGTTTTGAACATACGGGCACAGTTCAGTGCACGTGGCGGGCCGATTTCAGGCCGACGATTTGTTGCGATTTTCGCTTCTGGCAGATGTTCGACAGAGTCCGGGGGTTTACAGGTCACAGCTTCTGCGTGTACCGCAGAGCACGCTCTTCAAGAAGTATCGGCCGAAGCTCGCGGGACTCTAGATCCCCATCGGCAGATCCAAGTGAAATACTCCAAAGCGGCGGGTTCGAGGGGAATCCTGAACACCTGCTACAAATAGCGACGCCCGATAAAAAGCAAATTTCGAGCTTCACACTTATTTCGCTTTCGCAAGCTCGATAGAGACAGAACGCCTGCGTGAGGGCTGTCGGATAACGCTATCGCCGCGGCCACTTGCGATACACTGCCCGTGAAAATGTCACCTTCAGTGCCGAGGGCGCTCTCACTTCCAGTCGTACCCATGGAGAGGACAATTCAACAGCGGCGAGCTGGCCCGGCTTTCGCTCGTCAAATTTTAGAATCGATCTTTGAAGAAGGCCCTGCCCAGGCGATGCGGGCTTATCGCAAATTTCTCCGCGAAGCAGTCATCCATCTTTCTGGAAGATATCCAGACCGATGGGGTATAACGCTATTGGATTGGGGAGTGCGCCTAAACATCGGCTGGGTTGAGTGCCTGGTGCTCGGAGATGGGCACCTGCGCGTATTGGTCGAGAAAAAGTCGGCCCCGAAAGGGACCAGGTATCACGGTCGGCCATACGTCAAGGCACCCGGCTGTAGAATGACGGTGTTATCGCTGACCGAGTTGTCGTCGACGCTACCCTCCCTGCTCGAGACACACCTCCGAGCTCTTTCGATTGCCGCTCGGCAACCTTTTCCTCCACACATCCGGAACGCCCATTCGCCTGGTGTCACCAGCTTGTTGTCTATACCGGATCCTTCATACGCAGCACCAAGCGCTACGCAGATCCACAGAGGTGATCTTCAGGACGACAAGAACCCTCGTGAACTCCTGAAAAATCGCGGCGAGAGTATGCCGAACCGATCGTTTCTAATCCTATGGCAGACTGCGGAGGCTGAGTCTTGGGTCGGGGTGGTTCCGTCCGGCAGCGTAGGTTCACATATGAGAGGTCTAGCACAAGGCGATCAGATCTTTGTCACTGCATGTGATGACTCAGAAATCTACTTACTTGGCGCAATGAGGATTACCAGCCTAGGCACGCAAAACACAGGCCCAGATACTGGCAAGCCACGGGCCACCGGCACAACACTGATTGGTCCGTTCCAGATGATACCTCTCGGTCCCATTAAGTGGCGTCTGCAATTTGAAAGTGCCGACTCGCCCAAGCTTTCGACCTCGAAATCTCTCGTTTGGCAGATCCGGAGTCGTCGTCGCCTCACTGCGTAGTCCGCTGACCTTCTCCTTGGCGTTCTGAAGAGTGAGCGTCAGATTCACGACCGCATACAGCAGCAGTTCGCCAAGGAGGGCCGGCTTGTAATGCAGGTCGGCACCAGACGTGAGCGAGACCCCAAGGTGCGGCAAGCCGCTTTAAGAAGGTACGGATTCGTATGCATGATATGCGGCTTGAACCCGTCGGCCGTTTATGGCTCGTTAGCTAAGGAATGTCTTGATGTACACCATCTCAAACCATTAAGCGGCGCTGAACCGATCGGAGTTCAAACAGCGATTCGCGATGTGATCGTTCTTTGCCCTACGTGCCATCGAGCCCTTCACATTTCTGGCATGCCAGAGGCCTAGAAGCACTTTAAACGTAAGTGTTCCTTCTAAGTTCAAATATTGTCTAGCAATGCCTATGTTACGTCGATCATCATGCTTGATAGCTGCGTCTTGTTAGCCCAGCCAAGGCGCCTGTTCGTGCGGACATATAATCGTTTACTTTGGGTCTTACAGAACAGGGCTTGATCTTTTTGTTTCGCCGGCCATGGAAGAAAACTCACTCCCCCTCATGCCTCTCCAGGACCTCGCGGCCCGGCATTACGGGCTAACTGAAAAGATCGCGGGAAGCTATCTCGAGGCTGCCCGCGTCTGCCTTGACCGCCATCACACGCACCGGCGCACATCACAATCGAAAAAGAATCCGACGAGACGACCGCAATTCTTAAGTGGGAGTCAACAGACCAAAGGACAATGTGCAGCACTCATCACGAATATGGATTCCCCGCTAAATCGGCCCAGCTCTGGTGACCGCGGCGCTCCCCCCTCGTCCCCAATCTGCGACCCTAAGTTCATCCTCCAATGCGCCGCGACTATCACAACTGGTTCAGTTCCCGCCTCGATCGCCACATGGAACTGCTCTCCTACGGCCAGGCCGGAACGCCCCTGCTCGTCTTCCCAACCTCCCGCGCCCGCTTCTTTGAATATGAAAACTCGGGCATGATTCATGTCCTCGCCCCAAAGATCGAAGCCGGCAGCCTCCATGTGTTCTGCGTCGACAGCGTCGACACGGAAAGCTGGTACAACCGTTCGATCCATCCGCACGATCGCGTCATGCGGCAGATCGCTTACGAAAATTACATTCTGTTCGAGGTGGTGCCCCTCATGAAGGCAACCTCGGGAGCCGCGCAGATTTGGACCACTGGCTGTAGTCTCGGCGCCTACCAAGCATTCAACTTCGGCATGCGCCATCCTGATGTAACTGCGGCCTGCGTCGCCATGAGCGGCTCTTTCGACATGAAGCGCTTCATGGACGGCTACTATGACCAGGATTTCTACTACAACAATCCGGTCGACTACCTGCCGAACATGAATGACCCCTGGTTTCTCGATCACTACAAAAAGATGAAGCTCGTCTTAGCCGCTGGCGATTGGGACATCTGCCTGGGTGAAAACTTTCGCATCGCCGAAATTCTCGGTCGAAAAAACATACCCCACTGGCTGGATGTCTGGACAGGTGGCGAACGCCACGATTGGCCGTTGTGGCAGCGCATGGCGGTAAAATTCTTCTAACCTGTAAAGCGAGCCCCTCGCGTCAGGGGCTGTAAGGTGCCAGCGTAACGGACCGGGAGTGTCAACGAGCGGATCTCTTGATTTTTCACAGGCCCGTACAAGAAGGGTTCAAACGAGGAGAGACAGACATGAAGAAAATCGGCATTCTCTACGGCATGGAGAACACCTTCCCTGCGGCGTTGGTCGATCACATCAACCACAAAGATGTTCCTGGCGTCGAGGCCGAGCATGTCCGGATCGGCGCGGTCAAAATGGCTGAACCGAGCGGCTATCGCGTCATCGTCGATCGCATCTCGCACGATATTGAGTTCTACCGTGCCTTTTTGAAAAACGCCGTTCTCGGTGGAACCATCGTGATCAACAACCCGTTCTGGTGGAGTGCCGACGACAAGTTTTTCAACTACGCCTTAGCCGGCAAACTCGGTGTCGCTGTGCCCAAAACCGCCGTTCTGCCCCACAAACAGCACCCGCCCGGGACTACCGTTCAGTCCATGCGTAACCTGCGCTTCCCTCTCGACTGGAACGAACTCTTCGACCACATCGGTTTTCCCGCGTTCTTGAAGCCTTTCAGCGGTGGCGGCTGGAAGCACGTTTTCAAGGTGAACTCGCCCGACGAGTTTTTCGCCGCCTACGATCAGACCGGCACGCTTTGCATGACACTCCAGTCCGCCGTTAACTTCGACGAATACTTCCGCTGCTACGTGGTGAATCAGGAAAAGGTCCGGGTGATGAAGTACGATCCCAGCTTGCCTCACCACCTGCGCTATGTGCAGAATGGCAAAGCGAGTTCCCAGGCTTTGCACGATCGCATCGTCGCCGATTGTCTCAAGCTCTGCCAGGCGCTTGGCTATGACTTCAATACGGTCGAGTTTGCTGTCGAAAACGGCATCCCGTACGCGATCGATTTTCTCAACCCCGCTCCGGACGCCGACGTCCATTCCGTTGGACAGGAAAACTTCGAGTGGGTTGTGGAAAATGTTGCCCAGATGGCCATCGACAAAGCGCTCAGCGAGGAACATCCGCGCCCTGAGTACCGCTGGGATCGTTTCCTGCACGGGGCGCAAAAGGCCGCCGCGTCGTAAAGTTGTCGAGCGATACAGCTTCCGTTCTTAAAAGAACAACACCATGAGACCGAGCTTCACCTTGGGTATCGAAGAAGAGTACCAGACAATCGACCCCGATACGCGCGACCTCCGGTCTCACATCGATTCCGAAATCATCGAACAAGGCAAGACGCTGCTCAAGGAAGCAGTGAAAGCAGAGATGCATCAGTCGGTAGTCGAAGTGGGAACAGGCATCTGCCGCGACATACAGGAAGCCGCGCGCGAACTGAAGTGCTTGCGCTCGAATATCGTCGAACTTGCCGCCAAGAACGGACTTCGCCTCGCCGCCGCCGGAACACATCCCTTCGCTGACTGGCGCAAGCAGGACATTTACCCTGACGAACGCTACGAAATCATTGTCAAGGACCTCAAAATGGTCGCCCGCGCTAACCTCATCTTCGGCTTGCATGTCCACGTCGGAGTTGAAGACCGTGAAACCGCCATCCACATCATGAACGCGGCCCGCTATTTCCTGCCGCACATCATGGCTCTTTCCACCAATTCCCCTTTCTGGTTGGGCATGGATACCGGCCTCAAGTCATACCGCTGCAAGGTATTCGACAAATTTCCCAGAACCAACATCCCCGACCAGTTCTCGAGCTACAGCGAGTACGCGACTTTCGTCAATCTCCTCGTCAAGACCAACTGCATCGATGATGCGAAAAAAATCTGGTGGGACATTCGGCCGCATCCCTACTTCCCTACCCTGGAATTTCGCATCTGTGACATGCCCATGCGTGCCGACGAGAGCATCGCCATTGCCGCGCTCATCCAGGCAACCGTAATGAAGCTCTGGAAACTCCATTCCGCCAACCAGAGTTTTCGGCTCTACAGCCGCGCTCTCATCATGGAGAACAAATGGCGGGCCGCCCGCTACGGCATCGACGGCAAAATGATCGATTTCGGCAAGGAAACCGAAGTCCCTGTACGCGATCTCATCTACGAGTACTTGGACCTGATCGATGATGTCGTGGACGAGCTAGGTTCGCGCAACGAGATTAACTATATCCATCGAATCCTCGAAAACGGCACCGGTGCGGACCGGCAAGTGCGCATCTTTCAAGAAACAGGAGACCTGACTAAAGTAGTGGATTACATCGTCGATGAAACTGAGGCCGGCCTCGGCCTCCAGGCCGGAGCGGGCTCGGCCCCATGAGCAGCCCGATGGTGTCATAAGTGACGTTATTGACCGTGTCTTAGTTATCATTCGGCTACTCGCATTTGTCGGCCGTTGCCTGAAACACCTGCCGCTTGTGACGGCGTTGTAAATTTATCGTGAAGTTCGCGTCTTCGCCGCCTGAGCGGCTTGTGATTACCCTTCTCGGCTGCTACAACTCTAAGTCGAAAGGGAAATTTGTGTCATGATTCGCTCAATTTTTTTTGGCTTCGCTGCACTTACCGCAGCAGGTATGCTTACGAGTTCAATAGCGAGTGGCGCTGAGATGGCGACCGCAACGATAAGCGGCACACAGATTGGCGTCGGGAGCTTTCAGTACGATTTGACGCTCAACAACACCGGGACGACCACGTTAGGTACGTTTTGGTTTTCCTGGATACCGTTCGATAACTTCATGCCGGTCAGTCCCACCAACATCACTGCACCAACAGGGTGGCAGGACATCGTGACACATGGCGGCCCATCAAATGGATTTGCCATTCAATGGACGGCCATCACGCCGGCCAACAATCTGGCTGCCGGGAGCTCGGCGACAGGTTTTATGTTTGACAGCTCTCTAACTATGGCGCAGCTTCAGAGCCCGGCCGCCGGTAATCCTTCTGATCCCGTCTCAACCGCTTTTGTGTATGGCGGTGCGCCGTTTTCCGATGCGGGGTTTCAATTGACCGTTACATCGGCGGCCACCGCTACGCCTGAGCCATCCAATATTCTGTTAGGCGCCTTGGGATTGGCAGCTTTGTTGGTTCGTCGGACCCTTCGAGGGTCTCTTTCCAACCAATAATCCTTCTCAGCGATAGACGCGGCAAGTTAGGTAGGCCGAGTGCAGTGTCGATGCACTCGGCCTATCTTTTTCGGCCGGCGAGGACTATCGCATACTGGAACCTGACGGTGATGCGGCAGCGCACTCCCGTATCTTTGGAGAAGCAGGAGGTCCAGTTAGAGAGTGGCTTACATCACCTGTGAGACCGAGACGGGAGCAGGCTCGGCCCCATGAGCAGCCCCTTGGCTGGTATCCCGTTCGATCCTGAATTGCAGCCGGGTGCCCACAACGCTGTATTCGTTTGCCTGAACGTTCAGCCTAGCGAGAAAGTGACGTTGATCACCGATCTCGCCTGCCGGGAAATCGCCGCCAGCCTGGCGGCTGAGTTGGAGAAATGCGGCTGCCGCTACTCCAGCTTTTTGCTCGAGGATCTTGCCCCGCGCCCTCTCGCCGACATGCCTCAAGTCATTCTCGAAGACATGGAATCGAGTCAGGTCAGCATCTTCGCAGTCCATGCCCAGGCAAACGAGCTGAAAACGCGTATGCAGATGTGCGCCGTCGTCAACCGCCGCAAAATGCGGCACGCCCATATGGTGAATATCGAAAAGAAAATCATGCTCGAAGGTATGCGCGCCGATTTCGAAAAAGTGGACGAATTGACCTTGCGCGTCATGAATATTGCGCAGAGGGCGAAGCGCATCCGCGGTCGTACCGCCAGCGGAACCTATGTCACTGCCGCGCTTACTCCCGACTACAAATGGATCAAAACCAGCGGAATTATCAGCCCTGATAAATGGGGCAATCTACCTGGAGGCGAAACCTTCACCACGCCCTTAGAAGTTGATGGAACTTTCGTGGTCGATGGTGTAGTCGGCGATTATCTCTGCGCAAAATTCGGCGATCTGAAGGCCACTCCTCTCACTTTGCAGATCTCCGCTAACCGCCTGACCGAGGCCCATTGCGAGAACAAGCAGCTCGAACGCGAGTTTTGGGAGTACACCCATCGCGATGCCAATAGCGATCGCGTGGGCGAGTTTGCCATCGGCACGAATCTCGCCTGTAAGCACGTCGTCGGTAACATCCTGCAGGACGAAAAGATGCCCGGCATCCATATGGCCTTCGGCGACCCTTACGGGCTGCACACCGGCGCTCCCTGGACCTCTTCCACCCACATCGACGTAGTGGGAAGAGATTTCGATATCTGGGCCGATGATCGCCAGATCATGAGTGATGGCAAATTTCTGATTTGAACACACCGGCGTGATACCAGAGCTGCGTAGCGAATTCAACCGGCGATGGCGCCCCGAGCTGTACGCCGAATTTCTGCGGCGGATCGATGAATGTTCGGGCACCCACGTGCCCTTCCGCTGCAGCGAAACACCCGTCTTTCTGCCTCGGCCGCTGCTCGATAAGATGGTTCGCTATGGTCAGGAACTCTATCACCAGCTCGCCGGCAATCCCGAGTATCTGAAAGCGGCGAGAAGCGCGATCCCACCCGGGTTCAGTGTCCCGAACGAAGCTGGCCAGCCGTTGTTTCTTCAAGCGGACTTCGGACTCGTCCAAGAGGCTGACGGTACCCTCGAACCGAAGCTGGTCGAAATTCAAGGTTTCCCTTCCGTCTATGGATTTCAGGCCGCGCTCGCTCGCGAGTACCAGCGCACCTACAAACTGGCTGCGCTCAAGGCGAATTTGACCAGCTATCTCGGAGGTCTCGATGAATTGAGTTATCAGGCGCTGCTTGAGCGAGTGATCCTCAATGGTCACGACCCGCGCGAAGTCGTTCTACTCGAAATCGATCCCTATCAGCAGAAGACGCTTCCGGACTTTCTCATCACGCAAACTCTTCTCGGCTTGAAAATAGCCGATATCCGCGAGCTTCAGCGGCACGGCAGCAAACTCTATCTCAATGGAGTCGAGATCAAGCGCATCTACAATCGCGTCATCGCCGACGAACTCGTCCGCCGCGACATCGTTTCCGAGTTTCGTTTCACAGATGAAGTGGATGTCGAATGGGCAGGGCATCCTAACTGGTTTTTTCTAATCAGCAAATTTTCTTTGCCTTGGCTGAAACACCCGTGCGTGCCGGAAACCTGGTTTCTGAGCGACCTCGAAACCCTACCCGCCGATCTCGACGAATACGTGCTCAAGCCGCTCTACTCGTTTGCCGGTTTAGGCGTAAGAATTGGCCCAACAACCGTCGAAATTGACGCAATAACCCCTCAAAAACGCTCGGAATTCATCCTGCAACGCAAGCTGGAGTTCGTTCCCACCATCCAGACACCGAGCGGTCCAACCAAGGCTGAAATCCGGGTAATGTATGTCTGGGACGGTGAAATGAAACCAGTTACGGCTCTGTTGCGCACCGGCCGCGGCAAAATGATGGGAGTAGACTTCAACAAGAACCTGGATTGGGTGGGCGCATCCGCCGCCTTTTTTTAGGTGGGTAAAAACTCAATGGCAATCAGTCCGCAAGCGGGCAAACCCGCAGACTCATCACAACTGGTGAACATTCCACGCTTAATCGCCAGCTATTACACGATCAAGCCGGATCCTGCTGAAAAGACTCATCGAGTTGCCTTCGGGACCTCCGGCCATCGAGGCTCTTCTTTCTCAGCAAGCTTCAACGAAAACCATATTCTTGCCATTACGCAAGCGATTTGTGCCTACCGAAAGCAGCAGGTTATTACCGGTCCGCTTTTTTTAGGACTCGACACTCACGCCCTTTCCGAGCCCGCTTTTTTGACCGCGCTCGAAGTCCTCGCCGCCCACGAAGTGAACGTGATGATCGATGCCGCTGGCGGCTATACTCCGACTCCCGCCCTCTCTCACGCCATCCTCACCCACAACCATAAAAAGGATGGCTTGGCGGACGGCATCGTCATCACTCCTTCCCACAATCCTCCGGAAGATGGCGGCTTCAAATACAACCCTCCTTCGGGCGGCCCGGCCGATACGACCGCCACAAAGTGGATTGAAAACTATGCCAACGATCTGCTAGAGAAAAAGCTCGTAGGTATTCGCCGCATCCCTGTCGAGCGGGCCTTGCGGGCCAGCACCACGCACCGCTACGACTATGTCTCCAGCTACGTCGATAATCTCGATTCCGTTATCGATTTCGACACCATCCAGAAGGCCGGACTGAATCTAGGGGTCGATCCGCTGGGTGGCGCGGGAGTCGCCTATTGGCCGAGGATCGGCGAACGCTACCGATTGAAGCTCACAGTCGTAAACACCGACGTAGATTCCACATTCCGTTTCATGACTGTGGATTGGGATGGCAAAATCCGCATGGATTGCTCGTCGCCTTACGCCATGGCAGGCTTGATCGCTATGAAAGATCGTTTCGACGTGGCCTTCGCCTGCGATACCGATCATGACCGGCACGGAATCGTCACCCCGAGTGCAGGCCTGCTCAATCCGAATCATTTTCTAGCCGTTGCCATCGATTATCTTTTCCGCAATCGGCCGGAGTGGAAGCCCGAAGCCGGCGTGGGCAAGACTTTGGTCAGCAGCAAGATCATTGATCGTGTCGCGACCGATATCCCGCGCAAAGTGTATGAAGTCCCCGTCGGCTTTAAGTGGTTTGTGGATGGATTGCTCGACGGATCGCTCGGATTCGGCGGCGAAGAGAGCGCAGGCGCATCTTTCTTGAAGCGCGACGGGGGCGCTTGGAGCACCGATAAAGATGGGCTGATCCTCGGGCTGCTGTCGGCTGAGATCACGGCGAAGCTGGAAAAAGATCCAGGCCAGCGTTATCGTGAACTTACTGAGAAATTCGGCAATCCGGTCTACGAACGAATAGACGCTCCCGCTACGCCGGAGGAAAAAGCGCTGCTGCAGCAGCTTTCGCCCGAGCAGGTTTCCGCGAAAGAACTGGCCGGCGAGAAGATTGAAACCATGCTCACGAAGGCTCCCTCGAACGGCGCACCGATTGGAGGTCTCAAAGTCGTCACGAAAAATGGGTGGTTCGCAGCCCGGCCATCGGGCACCGAAGACGTTTACAAAATCTATGCCGAGAGCTTCCTTGGTCAGGAGCATCTGCGTCGCATTCAAAAGGAAGCACAAGCTCTTATTTCACGAACTTTCGAGCAGACAGGCGCGGCCCGGGCCTAACGGCCAGGTTCTTTCACTTACACCAGATTGTCTTGACGTTGACGAACTCGCGAATGCCAATGGCGCTCAGTTCGCGGCCATAGCCGGAGCGCTTAACACCGCCGAAAGGCAGACGCGGATCGGACGCAACCGGAGCATTCACGAAGACCTGGCCCGCTTCGATCCCATCAATGAATTGCTCGACCTCTCCAGCATTGTTTGTCCAGACGCTCGATCCCAGACCAAAAGGCGAGTCATTCGCAATCTCGATAGCTTCACTCGCGTCTTTTGCGCGAAAGAGCATCGCCACGGGACCAAAAAATTCTTCGCGATAGACAGGCGAACAGCGAGAAATGTTGGCCAGCACAGTAGGCATATAGAAATAACCGACCCCAGCAATCTTGTGGCCGCCCGTTAGAACTGTCGCGCCTGCCCCTTGCGCTCGCGTGACCTGATCATGGAGGTCGTCTCGAATGCTGGCTGTGGCAAGAGGACCGAGATCGGTGGCAGGCAGCAGCGGATCGCCGACACGGAGCGCTTCCATGCCGCGGACGAACTCTCGTTGGAATTCGTCGTAAATACTTTCGGCGACGATAAACCGCTTGGCTGCGATGCATGATTGGCCGTTGTTGATGATGCGGGCGCCGACGGCAGCAGCGACCGTCGACCGCAGGTCGGTGCTCGGCATAACGATGAATGGATCGCTGCCACCGAGTTCGAGAACGGTCTTCTTGATCTGTTTGCCGGCGCGCGACGCAACTGCTTGCCCGGCCGGTTCGCTGCCCGTAAGAGTAGCCGCCGCTATCCGATCATCATCGAGGACGCTTTCGACCTGACCGGATTCGATGAGCAAGGTCTGAAATGTGCCGTGCGCGAAACCGGCACGCACAAAAATATCCTCGATTGCTAGCGCACACTGCGGAACATTGGAAGAATGCTTCAGCAGTCCCACATTACCTGCCATGAGAGCTGGCGCCGCAAAGCGAAAAACCTGCCAGAACGGGAAATTCCAGGGCATAACGGCCAGTACCGCGCCGAGCGGCTGGTAACGCACGAAGCTGCGCGTGGCGTTCGTTTGAATGACCTCGTCAGCGAGATGTCTTTCTCCGTGGTCGGCGTAGTAGCGGCATCCAAGAGCGCATTTCTGAGCTTCGGCAATCGCCGACTTGAGCGTTTTTCCCATCTCGGAAGTCATAATTCGTCCGAGACGCTCACTTTCACTCTCCAGAATTGCCGCGGCACGATTCAGCTTTTCGGCCCTTTGCGCGTAAGAGGTCTTGCAGTGTTCCCGAAATGCCTTCCACGCCAGGCTCAGTTTGCTTTCGATTTCACTACTGGTTAGCGGCGTGAAAGACTTGAGGGTTTCGCCGCTTGTAGGATTAATCGATGCAATCGCCATGATTGGTAACCTCCTTCAATATCTTCGTCCACTCTCATTTGAGAAAATAAACCACACATGACAGACCACGCCGTCAAGTTTGGAGTAAACACTTTTCTTTGGACCGAGAACTTTAGCTCGAAGGATTTCGGACTCCTCTCGACCATACGCTCGCACGGCTTCGACGGTGTCGAGGTCTCTCTTATCCACCCGCAACAATTTGAAGCAAGCGCAATCCGGCGCGCCCTTGCGGAGCATGGTCTGGAGTGTACGGTCTGTTCAGTATTTCCTTCAGAGCTGAGCTTAATAGCCGAAGATGCAGCGACACGTAGCAGAGCGTTGACTCATTTAAGGGACTGCATCAAGTTAGCCGCGGAAGCCGGAGCGGAATTGATCGCCGGTCCCCTCTATTCTCCGGTTGGTTATCTGCCCGGTCGAAGGCGAACCAAGGAAGAATGGAAATGGGCGGTGGACGGTTACCAGGAGATAGCTCCGGTCCTGGACAGCTATTCCGTGGAACTCTGCATTGAGCCGCTGAATCGCTTTGAAACCTACTTCTTGAACACCACCGCCGACGCCGTCGCGCTGTGCTCAGAAGTGAACCACTCGAAAGTCGGCATTCTCTGGGACACGTTTCATTCGAACATCGAAGAAAAAAAATTGGCGGAGGCGCTGCGGCAGGCCGGCCCGTATCTTAAGCATGTTCACACATCCGAAAACGACCGGGGAATTCCAGGCACGGGACATGTCGATTGGCACGGCGTATTCTCGGTGCTGAAAGATTTGAATTATCGACGCTGGCTAACGATCGAGAGCTTCGGTTTTGCGCTAGGAGATCTGTGTTCGGCCGCATCCATTTGGCGCGATCTGGCGAGTACGCCCGATCAGATCGCCTGGGAAGGCGTGGACTTTCTACGAGCCGCGACAGGTTCAAAGGGCCAATCCCGGAAGGCTTCAATATAGTTGAAGTGAAAGGGGCGTGCTTTGCCTGGTGTGACCTATGACGTTTGCGTTATCGGCTCGGGAGCCGCGGGCGGCGTCGTTACCAAAGAGCTTTGCGAAGGCGGAGCAAAAGTAATCTTGCTGGAAGCCGGCGTGGAGGTTCCTCCCAGCAAATTCCGCTCCCACTGCTGGCCATACGAGTTGCAGTTCCGGGGCTATCGCGGCGAGAAACAGGAACTTTTCTACCCTCCGGATCTGAAGAATTCTTTCCGCTCTGAAAGTCTGGCTGGTGTCTCGGTGGACCGCATCCGCGTGTTGGGCGGCCGTACACTGCACTGGAATGCAGTTGTGTTGCGTTATGCGCCGTCCGATTTTCGCGAGAGAACACTGCATGGAATCGAAGAAGACTGGCCGGTCTCCTATCAGGAACTCGCTCCCTATTACGAACGTATCGAGAAAATGATCGGCGTTTGCGGCGAGGACGACCATTTAGAAACCCTGCCGGCCGGATCTTCTTATATGCCGCCGCCTCCTTTCCGCTGCTCGGAGCAGATTCTGAAACGTGAGGCAGCGAAGATCGGCATGCCCGTGATCGCTGTGCGCAAGGCGCTTTTGACTCGTCAGTACGACAACCGGCCGCCGTGTCACTATTGCGGGCACTGCATGGATGGATGCGACGTTTCAGCCATCTTTTCAACACCCGGCAGCATGCTGCCCAAGGCGCGCAAAACAGGCAACCTGACGCTTCGCCAAAATTCGCTCGTCCGCGAAATCTTACTGGACAACGAAGGACATGCTCGAGCCGTCTCTATCATCGATCGCAACACCCGCCAGGAGCAGGAGATCAAAGCACGAGTTTTTGTAATCTGCTGCGCGACAGTCGAAACTGCGCGGCTTCTACTCAATTCAAAATCCTCTCCAAACTTTCGTACAGGAGTTGCCAATTCGAGCGGTGTAGTCGGCCGTTATCTCAGCGGCCATGTCGGTGACAGTGCATTCATTTATCTAACCGAACTGGAAGGCAGGCCTCCCGCGAATATAGACGGCTGTCTCGATCACGCCTTTATTCCGCGCTATAAGACCAGTCTCCCGAACGGCGCCTTCGACTTTCAGGTGAATTTCAGCGGCTTCATGTTTCCATACCAGGCCTACGCCGTAAAAGGATACGGATCGGCATTCAAGAATCGCGTCCGCCAGATGCAGCCGGGCTTTCTGATGTTAGGTGGTTTCGGAAAGGTCAAAGCGGAAGCGGAAAATCGCATCACCGTGGATCCAACAAAAACGGATGTTTACGGAATCCCCATACCGGTGTTGCACTTCGCTCATTCAGATTTGGATAAATCGGTGTACGCCGAGATGAAAAAGACGGTTGACGATCTGTGCGGTCAGTTGAAGGGTCAACTGACGAAGCCTCTCGGCGCAGGTCCGGGAGGATTCGCAAGCCACGAGGTCGGAACAGTGCGCATGGGCCGGGATCCACGAACTTCGGCACTGAACAGCTACTGTCAGTCGCACGATGTAAAAAATCTATTCGTGACGGATGGGAGTGCCTTTACAACTTCGAGCGAGAAGAACCCCACCCTCACTATCATGGCCCTCAGCCTGCGCGCTTCGGAATACATTAAAGAACAGCGGCGCTTAGGAGCACTCTAATGCCAGATGAACCTCTAAAGCTCGGCCGGCGGACTCTGTTGCAGATGATTCCCGCAGGTCTTCTTGCCAATGCCGCGCGAGCCGATCAGGTCGATCACTGCGGCGTTCCGATGACCGATGGAAAAGCGGCCGAACCGTACCACTTGAAGTTCTTCACTCCCGAAGAAGCCGCCCTGTTCAATTCTGTGGCCGGGCAGATCATTCCCGCGGATGACCATTCGCCGGGCGCGGTCGAGGCGAAGGTCGTCGAATTTGCCGATTTGATGGTCGCTACAGGTCCGGATTACGTAAAAGAGGACTGGCGCGCCGGCTTACAGCTTCTCGCCAGGGAATTGAATGCTTCCGACGTCCATGCGTGGCTGGATCAGGTAACGCAAGAGGAAGATGACCCGCAAACTGTTCTCGAAATCTTTTTCAGAACACTAAAGCAGATGACCGTGAACGGTTACTATACGTCTTCCGTCGGAATCCATCAGGACCTGCAATATCAAGGCAACACTTATCTGACCAGCTTCCCTGGATGTGACCATCCCGAGCACAAAGGGTGAGAGCTCGGATCAGCCGAAGACACGAAAACGATTTTCCGGCAGGCCCGGTACTTCGGTGCGAATCGCGAACAGGCTGCCGGCAAGGCGGTCGGCTGCGGGAGCCCGCCCTGAAGCAGTCGTCACATAGAGTGTCTTGTAATCTTCGCCGCCAAACGTACAGCTCGTAATATTGTTCGCCGGCATTTCGACAATTCGATCGATTTCGCCACTCGGCGCAATCCGCACGATGCACTTGCCGTAGTAACGACAATTCCAAAGGTAACCTGCGCTATCTATGTTCGATCCGTCCGGAGAGCCGTCCGGGAAATCGGAGAAAAACGTCCTTTCGTTATCGATCGCTCCCGTTGTCTTGTCGTAATCGTATGCCCAAATCTTGTTTTCGAGAGTGTCCGCAAAGTAGAAGACGCGGCAATCTGGGCTCCACGCCAACGTATTCGAGATTCCGACGCCGCGCTTCCATTCGCTGGCTCGTCCATCCGGATCGATTCGATACAGCACGCCGTCTTTGCCGCCAGCCTCTCCGCTGGAACCGTCCGGATTGACGTTGTTGCGCATCGAGCCGACCCAGAGCGAGCCGCGCGGATCGGCGCGTCCATCGTTCAGGCGAACCGCAGGCCAGCCGGGAAGATGAAATCCCTGATCGCGGCGTTTGTCAGATCCCGGTTCCCACAAGATAACGCGCGAACCAAGCGCGACCGCCAGCGTGTCATCCCGGTCGGTCAGGACCACCGCCGTAACGGGCTCCTCGAACAACCAAGATTTTACGCTGCCGTCGCGTGAATTGAAGCGGTGAATGAGAAATCGATTGATATCGGTCCAATAGACCGCTTGCTCTCCCGCATGCCAGACAGGTCCTTCGCCGCAAACATCGCCGGTAGGCGCAACACAGACAGGTTCGCCGATCGAGGCCATCGCTGATTAGTCTCCTTCTGACTCCACCATCTTCAGACACGCCCGAAGATATCCCATCGCAAAAGCCATTCCAGCATGCCATGGCGCATCACAGGTCAATTGAGGAGCGTGGTCAGGAATGACAACGCCGGAAAAATTGTTCTTCTTCAAAATCTGCATGACGCGAAGCACGTCCATATCGCCATCATCGATATGCGTCTCCTTATACTCTGGAACTTTCCCATGCACGTTTCGGAGATGCACGTACGCGATGCGGTCCTGAGCACTGTACCGGTCAACTGCGTCGTAGACATCACCGTCGCGCATCTCGGCAATTGTTCCCGCGCAGAATTCCAGTTGATTCGACGGGCTCCGATCGATGTCTATCAGCTTTTGATAAAGATCGGGACGATATACGAGTCGCGGCTGTCCACGCACATACGGCATGGGAGGATCGTCCGGGTGAGCGGCGAGACGAACTCCCGCGTTCTCCGCCACGGGAAGACATGCTTCTAGAAAATCTCCCACACGTTTCCATAACTGCTCAATCGTCGTTTCTGGCAGGCTGCCGGCAGGCGCATTCGCGTCGTAGATCATGTTCCAGACCATGCCATTCGGCATCGGCGCATCTAGCGGCCCGTTCATTCCCACGCTGATGGCGCCGCCGCGCGCAAACGGCCCGGTCACGCGACCCGCCACACCGGCAATGCTGAAGTTATACCCGATGATAGGAATTCCGGCCTCGCCGACGCGCCCGATAATAGTTTTCAAAGCTTCGAGCTGCTCCTTCTTTCTGGGGCCATCCAGCAGGACGTCCGACCAGTGCGCGGGATCGAAATTCTCGATGGCCTCCCATTTGAGCCCTGCATCTTCGATCTGCTTCTTGATCTCGCGTATTTCTTCAACCGTCCAAAGCTGATTGGGATCACCGGCATAACCCCAACCCGCCAGCTCGCCCACGGGTTGGTCTTGCGGTGGATTCGCCGCGCCTCCCTGCTTGAAGTAATCCACCAGGTGCACCACAACGTGAGTGGCGCCCACCTGCCGGGCAAACGCGAAATAAGCCGGCGTCAACATGTGTCTATAGAGACCAAAACCGAGTTTCATATTGAGTATTGTCGAGACGCAACTCACGTTAGCGGCGGACGACGATCATCCGGTTGAGTCCAGCGCGCCATCAGCCACCCTCGCTCGTGACCATATCCTGCTGATATCCTCCAGCGAATATCCCTTTGTCTCCGGAACTATCATTAGGACAAACATAAAGTTTATTCCCGCCATTGCAGCGAAGAACCAGAACGTGCCGTTGTTTCCCAGATATCTCTGCATGACTGGAAAGAACTGGTTTGCCAGATAGGCAAAAATCCAGATCGCTGTCGTCGCGATCGACATGGCCGCCCCGCGAATTTTGGTAGGAAAGATCTCCGAAATAATGACCCAGCAGACTGCGCCATTGCCGATCGCGTGCCCACCAACGAAAACCATGATCCCGATGAGAATACCCATTCCCGAATCCTTCACCAGATAGAGATAGCCCACGCTGGCCAAGGCCCCTGTTTGCAGAGCCGTGCCCCATAGGATCAGCGTCCTGCGTCCCGCCCGATCCACCAGCCAGATGGCCAGCATCGTAAGCGCAAGGTTCACAAGCCCGACCAGCACCGATAGGAAAAAAGCATCCGCGGACTTCTCCCCAGCGCTCTTGAAAATCTCAGGTAAGAACGAGAGCAGGGCCGTAATGCCGCTCGTTTGTGAAAATGCCGCGAGTAAAAATCCGATCAAAAGCGCCCGCCGAAATGGTCCGGCAAAGAGCTCCTTTAATCCTCCCTCTTCCTCCACGAGAGAGATCCTGATAGATGCGGCTTCGAGAGTAGCGATCTCCGATCCCTGTATTTCCGTCAGCACCCTTTCGGCTTCTCTTTCGCGACCTACCTTCATCAGCCAGCGAGGGCTCTCCTTGGCGAACAAAATCGTCAAAACAAAAATTGCCGCAGGTATCGCTCCCACGGCAAACATCCAGCGCCATCCGTGCAAAGTATTCCACGCTTCATCTCCCGACCTCTCGATAAGCATGTTGATGAACACAGCGCAGAGAATGCCTGCCACGATACCGAATTGGTAGAACACCACTAGCCTTCCCCGAACGGCCGCCGGCGCAATCTCAGCAATATACATAGGAGCCACGATGGAGGCGGCTCCGATCCCGACGCCGCCGACAATCCGCCACAGGACATATTGCGTGAAAGTTGGCGAGAGCCAGACTCCAATGGACGAAAGCGCGAAGCACGCTGCGCAGCCATAGAGAGCCTTCTTCAAACCGAACCGGTCCGCCAGTGTGCCCGAACAGGCCGATCCTATCAAGCAGCCAATAAGCGCACAACCCGCTGCCCAGCCGATGGCCGCGGTTTGCAGATCAAAATACCTAGAAAGATGGCCTATCGCCCCGCTGATCACGATGTTGTCGTAACCGAAAAGGAATCCGCCCAGCGACGAGACGAAGGTCGAGACAATTAGAGGACCGTGTTTGCCTGTTGACAGAGGTGGCGGTCCGTTCATAGACTTTATCTTGGCCTCAGAAAAAGAACCACGGGGTCATTGTAGTCCACGTAGTACAAATGCCAGTAATCCTTCTTCTGATTCGTTCTTCTGCAAGTTTCTGCCTAGACGCCACCTACAAGGAGAGTTTCCGCCCATGACTATCTTCAGCAAATTGTCGGCGTTGTTCATGTTGGTGACTCTGGCGAGTGCCCAACCCGAGGCTCAAAAAGTGTGGCAGATCGGGAAGTTCGACCAATCGCCCGTCGAGTTTTCCGCTCGCCCCTCAGGCACAGTTACCTTCCGCGTGGGGACGAGCGACGCCAACAAAGATTGGCCCGGCCGGCAGATGACAGGCCAGTCCTATCGAATCTTATTCCCTCTTGATTCTGTTTCAGGCAGTTATTCGCTGAAGATTGGCACTCTGATTGATCAGCCCCGGGTCCCGGCGCTTCGTATCGATGTGAACGGACACCCAGGAATGTTTTATCTGCATCCAAAGCTCAGTTATTCGCGTAGCGATTTTTCATATGCTTTCGATCCGCATGAATCTCAGAGTGCCCTGGATATCGATGTTCCTGCTTCGTTTCTAAAGCGGGGGGAAAACAGCATAACAGTGACCTGCACCGATGATCCCGCCACCGCTCCAGGCGAAAAGGAAATTGGGGGAATCAGCTACGACGCTTTGAGTCTCGAACGATCTGCCGGCAAACCTGATGTTAGCGAAAAGATCGCTGTAGAACCGACCGTTTTCTTCCGCGGCATCGCGGCAAATCTAAGCGAAATTGTTGACGTCTTCGTTCGTTTTGCTCGTCCCTGGAAGTCCGGCACTGCCGATCTCGAAGTTAGCGGCAAACGCTACCAGGGCAATTTCGCCGCTGGGGAGTTCGGCGAACGCAAAGTCTCCCTTGAAGTCCCTGAATGGACCGGCACAACACAGGGTCAGATTCGCATCAGCCCCGGTTCAAAGCACCCGACCGAAGTGAGTCTGACTGCACAGCGAAAGTGGACGATCTTTGTTGTCCCGCACACGCACCTGGATGTCGGCTACACCGATTATCAGGGAAAAGTTGCCGAGACCCAAGCCAGAGTTCTGACTCAGGCGGACGCCCTCATCCAGCAGCATCCCGATTTCCGCTTTTCGATGGACGGCTCGTGGAATCTTCAGCAGTTACTTGATACGCGACCGAAAGCGAAGCGCGAGCAGATTCTGAATCTGATCCGTACCGGCAAGATGGCAATGCCGGCTCAATACTGCAACCTCTTGACTGGATACGCGTCGCTCGAAACGCTGTACCGTTCTCTCTACGATTCGAAAGCCTTCGCCCACAGCTATGGTCTTCCTTTCGAATACGCCAACATCACGGATGTGCCGACGTACTCGGGGAGCTACCCCTCCATTTTGGCCAGTAGCGGCGTGAAATATTGGGTCGCAGCTTCTAACAACGATCGAGCGCCCATCTTTTTCTATGACCATTGGAATGAAAACTCGCCATTTTGGTGGGAGGGTCCCGACGGCAAGAAGGTTTTATTCTGGTATTCGCGTCATTATGAGCAGGTCCAAACTCTATTTGGTTTGTCACCGCAACTGAATGCAGTGAGAGAGTCGCTCCCCATCTACTTACAGGCGTACTCGAAACCTACTTACAAGCCCAATGTGGCGCTCCTCTACGGCACTCAAGTCGAGAACACGGACCTGGTGCCATCTACGGCGACATTTGCGGATGATTGGGACAAACAATACGCCTATCCGAAGCTAAACTATGCGACCTTCCCGGATTTTTTTCACTACATCGACTCGAACTACCGCAATGATCTGCCGACCTTCAAGGGTGACGGTGGCGGATACTGGGAAGACGGAATAGGCAGCGATGCTTATTTTGAAGCAGAAGATCGGCAAAATCAGAATCGTGCTCTCTCCGCCGAGATATTAGCGTCCGTAACCCACTCGGTAGATCCAAATCTAAATGCTCCCACCGGGGCGTTTACTGACATTTGGCGCAATATCGTTCTTTTCGCCGAACACACGTGGCTCTCGTATAACGCCGTTTCGCAGCCCGATCACGATGAGTCAATCAAGCAACTCCGCGTGAAAGACGGGCGCGCAAACACGGCTTCCCTAGAGATCGAAGACGTAACAAATCGCTCGCTCAGCCAGTTGGCGGATCAGATTCATATTCCCGCCAACACGTTAGTTGTGTTTAATTCTCTCAACTGGCAGCGCGACGGCGTAGTGGAGACAGATCTCTTTGAACATCCGAAATTGATGGATCTGACCACCCATCAGGAAGTCCCGCTTGAAGTTCTCTATGAGAAGGAGCGTTTTCTGCACGTCCGATTTCTCGCCAAGGACCTGCCTGCAGTTGGTTATAAGTGCTTCAGCATCAGCTACGGAAGCGACGGACCGGCGAAACTTCCCAAATCAAATGAGACGACCATCGAAAATGCGTTTTACCGGCTTACGGTCGATGTAGATAGCGGCGCGTTGAAAAGCATTTATGACAAACAATTACAACGCGATATAGTCGATTCCAGCAGTCCCTACAAATTTGGCCAGTATCTGTATGTCACAGGAGGCGATGGGGACACGCAGATGATCAATCCGTTTCCGGCGCTACCGCCGGGCGAACTGACAATTCATCCGGGCTCTCAGGGAAAGTTCCTGGGTGTTCAAAAGATGGCCTGGGGCCAATCTATCCGGCTGACGAGTTCGAGCACGCAGACGCCCGAAATCCAAACCGAGATCCTTCTCTTCAACGATCAGAAGAAAATCGAGTTCCGCTATCGCGTCCACAAAGACTACACAACCGCGAAGGAAGCCGTTTATTTTGCCTTCCCGGTCGCAGCGAGCGGCCCGCAATTCAGCTTCGCAAACCAGCAAGGATGGGTTGATCCGGCACACGATCTTATGAAGGGCGGAAGTCTGGAGTGGTTCAACGTCCAGCAATGGATGGCCGTCCACGATTCGCATTTTGCTGTCGGAATTGTTCCTCTCGATTCTTCGCTAGCCAGCTTTGGCGATATCAATCGCGGCAAATGGCCGGGCGAGTTCCACCCAAAAACCGCCACGATCTTTTCCTATGTAATGAACAACTATTGGCACACGAATTACCGCGCTGGCCAAGGCGGGGATTTCACGTTCCGTTACACGGTGACCAGCGCCGCACAACTAGATGGTGGCGCACTCAGCCAATTGGGTCTCGAAGAGATGCGGCCCATGGAGTTGAACTATGTCGTCTCTCAGGATAAAGTTGGCGATCCAGAGCGCCCGCTGCCGGCAGAAGGCCAAGGATTTCTTGACACTTCGAGTCCTGATGTCGCCCTCATAACCTGGAAGAAAGCCGAGGACGGAAATGGTACCATCCTGCGTCTTCAAGAACTGTCCGGTAAACACTCCAACGTGGTGCTGCATTTCCCGCATTCAAACATCGAAACCGCTCAATTATGCTCCGGAGTCGAAGATAACCTGCAAAGCTTGCCAGTCGAGAGCAACGGCGTCCGGCTCGCTTTCGACCCATTTGAGGTATTGACCGTACGTATATCTGCGAGGTAGGCCGTCCATAGTAGATCGGCCAGCAGAGCTTAATGCGATTATATTGCCATAGATCCCAGAGTCGGCCAGCCCGGACATCGCACGACTTTGAACTTGGCGTTAAAAAAGTCTTGACGCCGCTTCAGTTCTCGCCTATATCTAATGCTAACGGTCCTTCGCTTTGGCAGCAGAAGTGTCTCTGACTCCGGCGCGGGCTCCCAGGTTAGGAGTTCCTATGAGGCTTTTTAGAAGACTAGGTTGTCTCGGCGCTATTTTGAGCGTCTGTGTTACTGGATTAGTGGCTCAGACAACAAACGGCTCGATCAGCGGAACAGTTAGTGATCCATCCGGATCTTCCGTTGGCGGCGTGCAGGTAACTGCTACAAGCACGGATACTGGCCTGGAGCGCACCGCCAACACGCTCGACAACGGAACCTACAATATCCCTCAGTTACCTCCCGGTCTTTACAACTTGAGCGTGCAAAAGGCGGGATTCGCCACCGAAGACAGAAAGGGAGTTCAGCTCCTTGTTAACCAGGCCGCTACCATCGACTTTAAGCTATCTGTTGCCGCCGTCAGCCAGACTGTCGAGGTGACCGGAGCTCCTCCTCCGCTAAACACTACCAACGCAACCCTGGGCGATGTGGTTCAGCACCAGCAAATCGTCGACCTTCCCCTCAACGGCCGCAGCTTCACGCAATTGACGCTCATGACTCCGGGCGCCGCCCCGCAACAGTCAGGTCAGCAGGGCGCGTTCACTGTTCAGCTAGGTCAAGGATCTATCAGTCCCTCGGTAAATGGGCAACGCGGTCAGCAGAATAATTTCACCATGGATGGTGTTCTCAACAATATGATTTATACGAACACCTGGGTGATAGCGCCTCCGCCTGATGCGTTACAGGAATTCAACGTCCAATCCCACATGACAGATGCTGAATTTTCTATCTCGTCCGGGGCAAATATCAACATAGTCACAAAGTCGGGTACTAATGAATTCCACGGCGCGGTATGGGAGTTCTTGCGCAATGATGCCCTGGATGCCCGGAACTTCTTCGATGCCCAAAAGCCTCCCTATCGCCAGAACCAGTATGGAGTGAATTTCGGCGGTCCCATCATCAAAAACAACACCTGGTTTGATGCCTATTGGGAGGGATTTCGCTCAGTGCAGACGCTTAGTTACTTCGCTACCGTACCCACCGCGGCGGAACGCGCCGGCGATTTTTCTGGGATCCTGGGTTCACAAATTGGTAAGGATAGTCTCGGACGGCCTATCTACACGAACGAAATCTTTGACCCGAATACCAGCCGCCCCGATCCTTCGAATCCCCTCAACATCATTCGCGATCCATTCCCGAACAACACCATCCCGACGAATCGTTTGAATTCGACTAGTCTGCAGGTGTTGCAGAAGTATTACCCTCTTCCAAATTTACCCGTAGCGGCGAATAATCTTCACTTCACGTCGGGAAACAACACGCAGAGCGACCAGACAGGCATCAGGATCGATCACAAATTTGGCGATAACGATACGCTCTTTGGCCGCTACAATCGCACGAATGCAAATCTGCTCCGTCCCGAATCGCTTCCAACTTATCAACAAACACTTCTGAACTATGGTCAAACGCTAGCGCTCGGCTACACACACTTATTCGGGCCCAACACAATCCTTAACGTTCATTACGGCTACACAAACTCCAACTTTGGCCAGTTCGATGAACCTTCCGGAGCTGCCTTCATATCCGCAACAAATTTCGCCGAATTTGCGCCGGCCAAGAACGGCCTCGCACTGGGTCCAAACATGGGCATCTCGAACGGCTTCACCGGCGTTGGTCAGTTCGCTATTCCGCTCGGCCCAATATACAATCACGATGGTCATGCGGACCTGTCCGTGGTACGAGGCAACCACACAATCGGCATCGGTACGATGATCTATCACATTCATAGCTTCGATGATGGTTGGGGGGCCGGCCCCAGCTTTACCCAGAACGCCACATCCCAAGGCGGCCTGAGCAACAATTCCGGTAATGGAGCCGCCAGCTTTATGCTCGGTCTACCTGACAGCCTAAGTGGGTTTCTAGGCAATACTTCAGCCAATGAACGCGGCTGGTGGTATGGAGGGTATGTACAGGATCAGTGGCAGATCTCAAAGAATCTGACCCTGACCTATGGCTTGCGCTACGACTTTGTCGAACCGCCAAGTTACGGAAGCAAGATTGTTTCCGGGCTGGATGTTCTAACTGGTAACTTCCTGGTATCGGGTCCTGCACCGCCGCTATATCCCAGCCCGAATGTTCGCAAAACATACTACGATCCGCATTACAACGGCTTTGAACCACGCTTTGGGCTTGCTTACCGCGCTAGTCCCACTACAGTTTTCCGCAGCGCTTTCGCAATGTTCGACGATCACAACAACACACTGGTGCAGGAAGCACAGGACCCGCGCATCTCCTGGCCAGAGGGTGTCGGTATCTCAAACATCGATCTGAATCGCGGCCTGCCGACTACTTATTTCAACAACCTTCCCCCCAGTTCGTCTTACTTCAACCCGCTGCAGCCGCTGGTAGACTTTGGCGCCGATCCGCGCAATAAAATCCCGTATGTCATGGAATTCAACGCCGGCATCGAGCAGCAGTTCGCGCATTCGTACGTATTAACTGTCGACTACGTCGGCTCTCTTGGGCGTCATTTATTCATCCAGCCAGTGGCTAATACCGCCCTTTATCCAGCACCCGGACCGATAGCGGCACGCCAGCCGTTTCCAAATTATGGCGGCTCCTTCTCCTTTGACGAAAACGTCGGGAATTCCAGCTATAACGCCTTGCAAGTGAAGTTACAGAAGTCTCTTTCGTTCGGCTTGAACTTCATGGCCTCTTACACCTGGTCGAAATCCTTGGATATCCAGTCCGAAGGTCAATCCGGCAGTATTCAGAGTATCTACAACTTGAGACAAGATTGGGGCCTCTCCGATTTTGATAGGTCTCAGATGTTTGTTCTGAGCGGCATTTATCAACTGCCGTTCGGTCGAGGTAAGGCACATTTTGCTAGCTCGAACCGCTTTACGCAGGCGCTACTTGGGGGCTGGAACGTCGGCTGGATTCTGACCATGAACTCAGGGCAGCCGTTCAGTGTCTACTCGGGAGGTGATCCCGCCAATGTGGGCGGCGGAAGTGAGCGAGCCCAGGTTCTGGGAAATCCAACCACTGGATTCAACCAAACCATCCAGGAATGGTTCAATACCGCCGCGTTCGCGGTGCCAGCGGCATACACCTTTGGTAACGAAGGTCGCAACAACATGTTCGGTCCCGCTTTTAAGAACCTGGACTTTAATGCCGTGAAGAACTTCTCCTTAACTGAGCGATTTACTTTGCAATTCCGTTCCGAGTTCTTCGACATCTTGAATCATCCGAACTTCGGCCTGCCAGACAGCACTGTAACGGATAGTGCGTATGGGATTATCAACAGCACCGCGAATCCGAACTCGAATCGCGAAATCCAGTTCTCTCTCAAACTGCTGTTTTAATAATTAGGAGGGTCTCTCGTTTTCCCGGAGGCTCTCCTACTTCATGGTTGTACTCCCTATTGTTCTAGCGCTTGCTGCGGTTCAATGTGATGCCAGTCTGCAACCTGTAACGAACGCCTTGCAGCAGAATGACGTTGCGAAAGCGTCGTCTCTTCTGGCCGCTGTTCCCGCCGAGTGCTCTCAATCGAGCTCCTTCTACGCGTTAACTGGAGTAACGGACGAACTCTCCGGTAAAGCAGATCAAGCAGAGAGCGCATTCCGCGAAGCTGTCTCGCTCGACCCCAAAGTCGGCGCGTCTTCGGGAACAGCTCGGGGCCGCCTATCTTCGTAACAAGAAACCTGACAAGGCGGCTGAGGTCCTGCAGAAAGCTGTCGCTCTCGATCCAGCGAACTCCACGCTGAAAAAATATCTGATCGGCGCCTATGTAGAAACAGGCGCCTGGGCAAAGGCATCTTCATTGTTTGATCAAATTGGCGGAAAAAATGCCGCGACCGGCGATCCCATTCTGCTTCTGTGGTTCGCTCAGACGCTGCTCGAGACTGGCCAGTTAGATCGTTTGAATAGAGAGCTTTCTCCTAATGCATCCGGAATGGGACCGCCTCTGCTTTTTTCTCTCGGCACACTCTTTGCTCAACACGGACTCTACGAAAAGGCAGTCAGCTACCTGCGGGAAATCCCGGAAAGCGCTGCGGATGACGCAGTGTATTTCAACCTCGGCCTCGCTTACTCGCATTTACAGGAGTTTGAAGAAGCGCGAAGATACTATTTTCTTGCCATCGATAAACATCCTCAACACGTGGACGCCTATTTCAGGGTTGGACTCGACTATGCGGCTGCGGGAGATGGTCGAAGATCCTTACCTTGGCTGTTCCGCGCTTATCAGTGGGCGCCCGACCGCGCGGACATCTCTTATGCACTCGTTCAGCAGCTTATTCAATTGGACTACTTCGAAACTGCTCGGCAGGTTTTGGCTCGCTCCGTCCAGGCACATCCCGCAAGCCAACTCTTAATGGTTGCCGACGCTGATTTAAAGAAAGCCAAAGGCGACACCGAGGGCGCCATGGCCGCCTACCACCGCGTGCTCACTCATCAACCGAACTTCCCGCCCGCCGTAATCGGCCTTGCTCGGGCAGAGACTGCGGAGGGTAAAGACCAGGAGGCACGCTCTGATCTGCTCGCCGTGCTTTCCCGTAATCCTGACGATGCCGCCGCAAATGGGGAACTCGGCTCGCTTGAATCTCGCCACCAAGAATGGAGTGCTGCCGAGAAGCACCTGAGCAAAGCCTGGACGCAAGATCGATCCAATACGAACGTCGCTTTGGAACTCTCACGCAGCTACCGTCATTTGGATCAACCTACAAGCGCGCTAAAAGTTCTTACGGCGATTCGCCCGGCCATGCAGCAATCAGCGGCGTTTCATCTCGAACTCGCTCAAGTCTATAGCCAGCTCCATCAAACACTTGAAGCGGAAACAGAGCGTAAAGCAGTAAGTCAATTGCAGGCCAATGCCCAGCAGGGCCTTCACTTCGACGATCCCAAAGTTTATGTTCATTAAGCAGGTTTGTCTTTTGAGCGCGCTTCTCGCACCACTTTCCTATTCGCAGCCGAATGCCTGCAATCCCGCTACGCTCTTCAGTCAGGCCCACCAACTCCTCTCGCAGAAACAATACGACAAAGCTGCAACGACTCTGGATCAGCTCCGGGACTGCTCTCGTCTCTCGCCTCTCGAAACGTTCCAGATGGGCTGGTTATATGGACGGGCAAGGCAATTTGAGAAGGCCCTCGAGGTCTTCGATCATGTCCCGCCTGATATTCCTGATCGCTTGACGCATGGCTACGCGGTGGCGCTGAGTAAGTTCGAGTTATCCGACTATCGCGGTGCGATTACAGCTCTGGAAGCTCTGCGCACGGCCGGCCTGGTGGATGCAAAATCCTCTAACCTTCTGGCCGTTTCGTATTCGAAGTTAACTCTCTATAAACAGGCCTATGAAGTTCTGGAGCAAACAGATTGAGAAAGATCCGAATGACCTTCCTACCTATTTAAACCTGATAACTGTGTGCGCCGAGGGCGGCGATCTCGCCAAGGCAGCCGAGCTCGCTTCCGAAGCGGAAACGCGTTTCCCCAATTCACCTGAAGTCCTCATCGTTCGTGGCGCTGCTCAAACCGTACTCGGCCGCTCTGATCAGGCGGTGCAAGACTTCGCCGCCGCCGCGCGCCTCGCTCCCGACAGGCCCGACGCTCGGTTCTTTCTCGCGCTCATGGATTACAACCAGGGAAAATATTCGCAGGCGATCGACATTCTTAAACGAGCCGATCAGGACGGCCTGCGTGACTCCGATCTGCACTACCTTATGGCTGAGTGTCTTTTGAAGATCAATCTCACCAATTCAGATGCAGCGCTGTCGGAACTGGATCAGCGCTCTGCAACTGAATCCGGATTCCGTCGCCGCCAAGACCCTGCGCGGCCGATTGCTTCTGGAAAAGGGGCTCACCAAAGAAGCCGTCACCGACCTCGAATTCGCTCATCGCGAAGATCCCGCCTCCCGAAGTGCAATCTATAATCTTGCTCGTGCTTATCGAACCCTCGGGAAGAACGATCGGGCTGCCGCTTTGTTTCAACAGCTTCGTTCAGAGAAGCCGGATACTCTAAAGGAATTCGGCGACCGTCGCCTCAATGAGACCTTAACCGATAAAGGCGGGCAGCCATGAACTCTGCCTGGGCGCTCTTGGCTGTACCGGCTCTTTTGCTGGCTCAATCCAGCCCGCCTCACATCAAGAACGCGGTCGATGCCTACCGTGCCGGAGAATCGGCCGCACAAACGAAACAGTTTCAGGAAGCCATTAACCAATTTAAGAAGGCGATAGAAATCGAGCCCACGTTTCGAGATGCTTTCGACGGTCTGATCAACGCCTGCCTGAGCTCTGGCCGTCGTTCCGATGCAGCCGCTGCCATGACTCAGTTACTCGAGATAGAACCGAATTTGACTCGTTATCGGCTGCTGCTTGGCCGGATACTCCTGGAGCAGAATCAGGCTGAACGTGCGCTCGCTCAATTTTCTTTCGTCCTGAAAGCTGACCCGCTGAACGCGGATGCTCTGCTAGGTTTTGCGGCGGCAGCCCGAAGATCGGGCATGGCGGACCGCGCAGACGACGCCATACAGCGAGGAAGAAAACAATATCCGCACGATGACCGCTTCAAATGAAATGCTGCTCAAGTTTCGATTTGCCTTGCCAAGGAATAAACCTCACGCCCGAGTTCGCACAAACGCCTTAACGGTCGCACACGGCTTTGGAGATGTCTTGGCCGCCCTTACCGTGTACTCGCCGACCGCAGCGGGAACGATGAATGTCTCCGCATAATGGACGGTAAACGGATCAAAGTTGTTGTCCGGGCTCTCTACTCTTACCTCTGGGCCTTCCACCAGGTTCAGAACATTGACGCCTCCGTGGGTGTGATGCGGCACTGTACCAGTAAACCAGTGCCTGCGTGTCTCAATGAACTCGCGCTCATGTAGTCCGGTGCGCTCTTCGCGCCAGCCATCGCCTCGACTTACTTCCTTCGTACAATCAATAAGCTCACGTCTTACCCAGTTAGTCGTTCGATTCCATTGAATGTTGCGAATACCGTGATCGAGATGTATTGGTCTCGGCCGCCCGTCTAATCCCAGCCGCCCCCAATCCCAAAGCTTGAACGTGAACATATAGGGCGTCGCACTAATCTCCAGCACCATACTGTTGCGGCCCGAACAATGAATTGTTCCTGCCGGTATAAGAAAATGATCGTGTTTCTTCGCGGACCACCGGTTGACATAGTTTTCTGCCGGGAACGCCGCGCCGCCCGCTTGCGCCGCCCGCAGATCTCGTATCATGGCCCCGCGGTCTATTTTCTCCTTCAATCCTAAATACACGCATGCGTCATCACCGTTGTCGAGCATGTAATAGCTTTCATCCTGCGTGTAGTGCATTCCAAAATGCTGTGCAATATACTCGGTCAACGGATGAACTTGCAGCGACAGATTGCCGCCCTCCATCGTGTCGAGAAAATCGAAGCGAATCGGAAACTCTGTACCGAACCTTGCGTGTACCGCCTCGCCAAGTAGTTCTTGCGGATGTCTGAACACCAGGTCTATCGCGGGTATTTCCACGACTCGATCGCCAAAACCCAACAGCAGACTGTTTTCCTCCGGCACGCAATCGAAACACCATGCATAATTAGGTGGCTCGCTTGGCAGATCGCAAACCTTCCGCATCCATTGGCCGCCCCACGGCCCGGGATCGAAGAACGGTTGCACGCGGAAAGGACGCTTGATGACAGATGCCAGCCCCTTTCGAAAAGCTTCTCCCGAGACCATTTTCGGTTCATTCGGCCGGTTCGTATCCAGGAGAAAATCAACCGTATCTAACAACCTTCTCTTAAGCCGGTCCGCAACTCGCCAATCTACAAAGAATGCGCGTTTATATTTCGCCGCTGAAGCCTCGGTGACGTTCGCCGCCCCGAAGTTACCGATTTCGCCACGCCGCTGTCGCTGTTGAATCTCCCAGCGGGCAAGATCGGCATAGATCAGGAGATCGGGTTCATCGATCGCAAGAACTGCGCCCGTACCCACCACGATGCCGGAACCGGCGGTTCGCACGGCTTCGGTTAGCGGGACCAATGCGGATTTATCGAAGAAATCGTTTAGCTCCAAACTGCTGAGACGTCCGAATACCGGATCGTCAGATAATTCACCCTTGAGCATCCGGTCAATATTCCCCGGCGCCTTCAGGCACTCGCTTGTGCAGAAAATCTCAGTTGAAGTGAACGCTCTCCCCAGTGCTCTTCGTATCTCATCTTCAAAGACGCCTGGGTAACATTCGATGCAGATGATACTCTTGCCTTTTTGCTGGATACTGCGTATCTTTTCGACTATGGAAGCCCAGCCAAGATCGCAGTCTGCTGCATCGGAGCTTACGGAAACAACGGGATACTTGTCGTAACTGGAGATCATCTACTTTCTTCCAGCAAAGGAACTGCACCCATAAGTGCTGCTTCGCTGCCTAGAGTGGCCGCGCCCAGCCGCACTTTGCCCCAGGGTGTCCACGCACACGCTTCCACATGTTTCCGAATCATGGTCAAGATAGGATAAGAACTCCGCATCACGCCTCCACCCACGATCAACAACTCGGGATCGTAAGCGTGCACCAGCGATAGCGCGCACGCCGACCAGATATCGATGCAGCGTGCCCGAATCGCTACCGACACTCTGTCCCCTTCTTCGGCGCAACGGAACAAAGTAGCGAAATCGAGCCTTGTTTCAGTTGCTAGCTTGCTGGTTTGAAACCCAGCCCACGTCCGGCAAACATCGGGGAGAGCGTAAGTAGATGCTTCCGCTTCGAAACATCCTCGGGCACCGCAGGAACATAAGCGGCCGCCCGAGACGACCGTGAAATGGCCGCCGAGACAGCCCGCTTGAAAGTGCTTACCGCGCAACAGGTGACCCTCCGTGATAACGGCTGTTCCTATGCCCGTTCCAAGCGTCATCATGACCACATCATCAGAGCCTTGCGCCGCTCCGGAATGCCGCTCGCCCAGAAGAGCTAGCCGCGCGTCATTCTCGAGGATAAGCGGCAATCTAAACTCCTGATACGCCCACGCAGGTAAATCGACCTCCGTCGCATCCGAATATTTGTGATTGGTGGATACCACTCGGCCGGTTCTGCCATCCACGAGCCCGCAAAAACCAAAAGCGATTCCGGAGAAGTTCCCTCCACAGCGTTCGATGATGGCTCGCAACGCCGCGGCGAGCGTCGGGAGCAGGTTCGCCAGCCGTCCCTTACTGTCCACGTCTACGCTCAACGTTTGTAAGAATCGCTTGCCCTCGACTGCAGCGCAGGCAACATGACTGCCGCCGAGATCCACCGCTAATGCTCTCGTCATTTCTTGAGGACACATATCTGTAGACGCGCCTGTAAGCACTTTATCTATAGCCTATACAAAGTCTATGAAGCTCGTTCATCCGCGTCAAATCAGGGCTTCCCGGCTCTGTTCCGCTTGCTATATTTGTGCTCGGGCTTTGATGAAAGCAAACACGCGTAGCGAATTGCGGATGCTAGGCGTCGAAGATGTCCGCGAAGCGAATGAGTTAAAGCTGTTGCACGTAATTCGTGACCGGCAGCCCATCTCACGTGCGGATTTGGTCAAGGCAACCGGGCTTCGAGCCGGCACAGTTTCGGTAATCGTTAATCGTCTGCTTCGCGCGACCGTGGTCTACGAGGGAGAAGCCGCGCCTTCCAGCGGAGGAAGGCCTGCCACCTACCTGCAGATCAATGCTGAAAAGGCCTACGTCGTCGGCATCGGCATTGGCGTTCATCAGACCATCTATGGCGTCGGCGATTTCAACGGGAGAATTCTAAATCAACGCACAATTCGCACCGAACCTGACCCTCACGGATTTCTGAGCCGTCTCGGTGACGAAATCGCCATCTTGTTGAATACCAATTTTCGGCGCGCACGTCTCGCCGGCGTCGGCGTCAGCATTCCAGGCTTGGTTGATCGTATCGACGGCTGTCTCGTGAGATCGCCCAATCTAGGCTGGCGAGATGTCCAGATCCGGCCGATTCTCGAGAGCAAACTCAATCTGCCCGTACATGTCGAAAATGATGCCAACGCCGCTGCGCTCTCCGAGCTCTGGTACGGCCCGATGGAGGTATGGAGCGCCAACAGCATCTTATTCGTTCTGATTGTCGAGGGAGTCGGAACGGGGCTTATACTGAATGGCGAAGTTTACGTGGGATCGCGCATCGGTATGGGCGGTTTCGGACACATCTCGGTCGATCCCAATGGCCCGGTTTGCTCGTGCGGCGGAACGGGCTGCTGGGAAGCTGTTGCTTCCGATGAGGCCACGCTAAGGAGATATATAGACTCGTGTCCAGGGGCCAAACATGTTGGCACTCTCAACAATCTGATCGAGCTCGCCCACTCCGGCGACAAGTGCGCGAGCGATGCTTTGGCGAAAACGGCATCTGCCATCGGGCGCGGAATCAAAGGACTGGCTCATGGCCTGGCTCCGGAGATCATCGTCATCGGCGGCCAGATTACGGCCGCTTGGTCGATTATCGAGCCAGCCATCATGAACGAACTACAGAGTGAATATTTCGTCCCCGGTATTTCCAAACCGCAGGTACGGCCGGCCAGTGTTGAGCAACCAAGCTTTTTCGGCGCCTTCCCCGTCGCGCTTAGAAGCTTGCTGCACAAACGGCAACGCGTACAGCAGGTCTAAGGGGCCGCTATCTTGGCCGTCGTAAACTCGTCGTGTACGTGGCTGCATCGAAAATTCAGGACCGTAGTGCACGGGCAAACCTGGCTGCGGTGCGCTGGCCCGCGATCATGGCGCTCTTCGCCACAGCCGGTCTTTATCTGGCTTTGCCCGACCGCCTCACCTTCGGCCCAAGCTGGCTCTTGCTCGCCATAGTCGGCGTGCTTGTTATTCCCGCAGTTGTGGCGCGAAGAGCAGGCCGTTCCAGGTTGAATACCGCTCTGGGCATCTTGCTCTCCGCCATTATCACGTTGGCCATGGTGTGGTCCTTGGGTGTGCTCATAGCCGGTCTTCCGGCGAAGCGCGAATCACCGACCGAACTTCTCCGCGCCGCCGTCGCGCTTTGGCTCAGCAACATTCTGGTGTTTGCGTCCTGGTATTGGCGGCTGGACGCTGGCGGTCCGCATCGCAGGGAATCTCGCAAATTTCATACTGACGGAGCTTTTCTCTTCCCGCAGATGATACTGCCTCCGAACATGGCTTCCTCTTACAAAGCCTGGCAGCCCGAGTTCATCGACTACTTGTTTCTAGCTTTCAACACGAGCACCGCATTTTCTCCCACTGATGTCCCTGTCCTGTCACGCTGGGCGAAAGTCCTCATGATGATTCAAAGTGCCATTTCGCTCGGAACCATAGCGATCCTCGCGGCACGGGCTATTAATATCCTTTGAGATCCCAGTTCATGGCAAGAACGCAACGCCTGTGCCAACCGCTCCCGGCGAACGCCCGCAACCATTTAGTACAATACCTGCTGCTTCGAGCCGTTTATCAAGAGATATGAATGGGGGCATCATGAAACGCTATCTGGCGGAACTTGTCGGAACGTTCGTTTTGGTTCTGGGAGGCTGCGGTACAGCGGTCTTGGCCGGAGATAAAGTCGGCTTCCTTGGCATCGCACTTGCCTTTGGACTTTCTCTGTTAGTGATGGTCTATGTCATCGGACCCATCTCTGGCTGCCATATCAATCCCGCGGTGACGCTTGGTCTGTTCTTTTCAGGAAAGTTCGCCAGCCGTGATATTGCGGGTTATGTGATCGCGCAGATTGTTGGAGCAATACTCGCCGCCGCTCTGTTGCTGGCGATCGCCTCCGGTGGTCCAAATGGTTATGACCCCAGTGTCGCCGGCTTCGCCGCTAACGGGTTTGGTGCTCATTCACCGGGTCATTACAGTCTCATGGCTGGCTTTCTCTCGGAGCTCATTTTCACGTTCTTTCTGGTCTTTACGGTAATCGGGGCGACGGACGTCAAAGCGCCTGTCGGATTTGCCGGTATCGCTATTGGACTGGTACTGGTTCTCATACACCTGATCAGCATTCCGATCACGAACACGTCCGTGAATCCGGCCCGCAGCATCGGGCCTGCCGTTTTTGTAGGTGGATGGGCGCTGAGCCAACTCTGGTTATTCATCGTAGCGCCAATCATAGGAGCAGGGCTCGCGGCACTTGTCTATCGCGGTATAAAGCTTCCGGATCTCCCCTTAGCTGCCAGGGAGGCCGAACGAGCGCTAGATACGGAACAGCGCGAACGGCGCAAACGCTAGGCAAGCACACCGAGAGGGCTTGCGATGTTTCATTGCTGAACCAAGCTCTCTTGACCCGGCCAAACACTTACCGCTTCCCGCCCTGGCTTCTTCTGTCGCCGTACATTGAACCGGTCAAGATACAGATAAATCACCGGCGTGATGTAGAGCGTCAATAATTGCGAAACGATCAGGCCTCCGACGACCGCGATTCCCAGCGGACGCCGCGCTTCGCCGCCCGCCCCTGTTCCAAACGCGATCGGCAGCGTGCCGAGTAGCGCCGCCATGGTCGTCATCATGATCGGGCGAAACCGCTGCATGCACCCTTCGAAAATCGCTTCTTCCGGCGATTTCCCTTCTTTGCGCTCGGCTTCGAGCGCGAAATCGATCATCATGATCGCATTTTTCTTGACGATGCCGATCAACAGAATAATCCCGACAAACGAGTAAAGGTTCAGATCCTCTCCGAAAAGCAGCAGCGTGAGGAGAGCCCCGAGGCCGGCCGCAGGCAAGCCGGAAAGAATCGTGATCGGATGAATAAAACTCTCGTACAAGATGCCGAGCACCAGATAAATCACAAGCACGGCAATGAGCAGCAGAATACCCAGGTCACGCAGCGAATTTTGGAATGCCGCCGCTGTTCCTTGATAACTGAAGGTCATCGTATCCGGCAGACCAACCTGGGCCGCCGCCTGGTCAATCAACTTCGTCGCCTCGCTTAGTGCTACGCCGGGCTTCAAATTGAATTGGAAGTTTACAGCGGGCAATTGGCCGATGTGGTTCACGCTCAACGGCGCTACCGTTTGCTGCAGATCCGTCACGGCCGAGAGCGGAACCATTTTGCCCTGGCTCGAGCGAATGTAAAGATCTCTGAGCGCCGCCGGATCGCGTTGATACTGCGGCAGGACTTCGAGAATGACGTCGTATTGATCTGAAGCGGCCGTGATGGTAGTGACACGCCGGTTTCCATAGGCGTCATACAAGGTGTTGGCAATCGCGTCGGGATTGACACCGAGTGCCAGAGCAAGGTTGCGGTCAATATGAACATCCAACCGCGGGCTACTCAGCCGCAAGTCGCTGAAGATGTCGGTCAGTTGCGGAATCGAACGTAGCTTCGCCTCGAGCACGGGAGCCCACTTGTACAACTCGGCGGTATCTGCGTCTTCTAAGGCGACCGAGTATTGGCTCCGGTCTTCCTCCTGACCGAGGGTGATCAGAGGCGGCGACTGAAGAAACACCATCAGACCCGGGATTTTCATGAATTCCTGCTCGAGTTGCCCGATGATCACGTTTATTTTTGGCCGATGCTTATCCTCTTTCACATCAAAAAACACCATTCCCGAATTCTGCCCGCCCATAAAGCCGACGCCCGATCCGAAACTCGAGACCCACTTGTTCTTCTCCAGAACATGATTCACTTGCTCTTGCAAACCCACCATCTTGTCGAAGGAGGTATCCTGCGCCGCCTCATCCCCGCCGAACGCAAAACCCTGGTCCACGGTGGGCATAAAGCCTTTAGGCATGATGACAAAAAGATAAACGGTCGCCACTGTCAGCGCAATGCTCGTCAGTAGCGTGATTCTCCGGTGACGCAAAACAATCTGCAAGGTGCGCCGGTACGAATTGTTCAGCCATACGAAAAACTTCTCCGACCACTTGTAGAAAGAACCGGTCGGATGAGTCTCATGCCGCAAAAACCGGCTGCACAGCATCGGCGTGAGCGTCAGCGAGATGACTCCGGAGATCAGCACGGCAACCGCAATCGTAATCGAGAACTCACGCAGCAGCCGCCCGATGATCCCGCTCATGAACAGTACCGGAATGAATACCGCCACCAGCGAAACCGTCATCGAAATGATAGTGAAACCGACTTCTCGCGCGCCTTCGATCGCCGCCTGCATCCGCGTCTTACCCATTTCCATATGCCGCACGATGTTTTCGAGCATCACGATCGCGTCGTCGACCACGAACCCCACCGAGAGCGTCATGGCCATCATCGACAACATGTCGATCGTAAAGCCCAGCAGCTTCATGGCGGCAAACGTTCCGAGCAGCGATAAAGGAACCGCCAGGCTTGGAATCAGCGTCGCCGAGACATTTCGCAAAAAGAAGAAGATAACGCCGATCACCAGAAAGATCGTCAGAAGCAAAGTGAACTTGACATCCGAAATCGATTCGCGGATATTCTGCGATACGTCGAACGCCCTTCCGATAACGATTCCGGCAGGCATGGAATCCTTCATCGAAGGCAATAGCGCTTTCACCGCATCGGCTACTTGCACCGTGTTCGAGCCCGGCTGCTTCCTGATCGCCAGCACAATGCCCAGCTTCCCGGTCAGCCAGAAGCGCATCTTGTCATTGCTGACGCTGTCGAACACTTTGCCCAGCTCGTTCAGCCGCAATGGGCTCCCGTTTTTGTAGGTCACGATCAACTGCGCGAACTGCGCAGCCGAAGTGAGCTGGCTGTTCGATTGCACCGTGTACGCCTTGTTATAGCCGTAGAGCGATCCTGCCGGCAGATTGATGCTGCCGCTCGTCAGTGCGGTCCGCACTGTTTCCAGGTCCACCTGGTGTGCTGCCAGCTTCGCGGGGTCTGCCTGTATGCGCACCGCGTATTTGTCGCCGTAGACCTGCACCTGGGCCACTCCGCTCACCATCGAGATGCGGCGCGCCATCGTCTGCTCAGCGTATTGATCGAGCTGCGAAAGTGCCATGGTGTCGGAGGTGACGAAAATGTACAGGATCGGCTGTTCGGCCGGATTGACTTTCGAGTAAGAGGGCGGAGAAGGCATATCGGTCGGCAACGCTCCCTGCGCTCTGGCAATTGCCGCTTGCACATCCTGCGCCGCTGCATCGATGCTACGGCTCAGATCGAACTGCAACGTGATGTTCGTTGAGCCAAGGGAACTCGATGAAGACATGCTATTAATTCCCGCGATAGTCGAGAACTGATTTTCGAGCGGAGTGGCAACCGAGGACGCCATAACATCCGGATTCGCGCCCGGTAGCGCTGCTTGCACCTGGATCGTCGGGTATTCCACCGTCGGCAGGTTGCTGACCGGCAGCGAGAAGTAGCTGAGCAGTCCGAAACCCAGAATGCCGGCCATGATCAACGTGGTCGTGATCGCCCGGCGAATGAAGAAATCTGTAAAGTACATACAATCTCCCTACATCGCGCCGCTTTGGCCGTCGTTCATCCTCTTGCTTGTTCCTACCTGCTCGCCAGAGTTCTTGAGCAGTTCCACCTTCGCACCGGGCATCAGTCGCATCTGACCCTCGGAAATCACCATATCTCCCGCCTGAAGGCCACTTGCAACCACTGCCTGCTCAACTGCCTTTTCGGGTTTATAGTTTCGCAGAACATTCACCGGCCGCATGGCCACCGTCTTACTCTCCGCATTCATCACCCAGACATACTTACCTTGCGGACCATTCTCGATGCTGCTGCTTGGTACCAGAATACGGCCATGCTCCAGGTCGAGTCTCGCCTCCACATTGACGAACTGTCCCGGCCAGAGAGCGTGGTTCGCGTTCTGAAATTCAGCCTTGAGCTTGATCGCGCCAGTCGTCGTATCCACCGTGTTGTCGATGAACTTCAGCTTGCCCGTCACGCTCTGCCCGTCGCCGAGGCTCGCCGTGATTAGAAGAGGCTTCTCGGCGTTGAATTTGCGTACTTCCGGCAGAAGCTGTTCCGCTACTCCAAAGCTCACGTAAATCGGAGAAATCTGCAAAATCGTGACCAGCGTGGCGTCATTGTCTTTGATCAGATTTCCTGCCTTCATGGCGATAGCGCCCGCTCTGCCAGAGATGGGCGCAGTAATTTTGGTGTACTCCAACTGAAGCTGCGTCTGTGCCAGCCTCGCGCGATCTGATTTCAACGCGGCTACCGCGCTTTCCACGCCGGCTTTGTCCGCCTCGAGCGTGGCGAGTCCTGCTCCGTTCGTCGCCACCACTTGTTCAGTTTGCTCTTTGGAGAAAATACCTTCTTTTGCGAGTTGCAGCCCCCGCTCGGCAGCCGCCTGAGTCTGCTTCAGGTTCGCTTCATCCTTGGCCACGTTGGCGCGCGCCTGCTGCTCGAGCGCCGCGTCTTTCGCCAGATCTGCCTGTATCTGGCTAATCTGCCGTTGAAGGGGCTCAGGATCTATTTCGAACAGTAGTTGTCCTTTTTCTACGTTCTGCCCTTCCTGAAACAGGACACGCAGAATCTCGCCGGCGACCCGCGACTTGATGTCGACACTGGAAATAGCTTCAACATTTCCCACCGCGGCGACGTTGAGCGGCACATCGGTTGAAACTGCGGCTACCGCACGAACCGGCACCGTTTGCATCATCATCATGGCCATCGGGTTCATCGCTGGCTGTTTCTTACCGCAGGAAACGAGCAGGAATGCAACAACGAGGAGAAAATCAAGCTTGAATTTACAGAGTTTTCGATACACTTTTGCTACTCAAATACCGGAAGGGGTTCTTCTATGTTGACACATCTGCCACAGGTTGCCCAGTGGCTTACTTCGGGTACCCACAACTTGCATCCAGCTAATACGGAAACAATGGGCGAAAGGTTCCCTCAATTCCGCTCACTGGGGCTCCGCTGTCATGGCATCCTGAGGAGTTCATGACCATATCTGTGCCCGGGCGGGTCAATCTAATCGGCGAACACATCGATTATCACAACTTACCCGTTCTGCCGATGGCCATCCAGCGCCGGGTGTCCATTGATTTTGAGTCGCGCAATGACCGCACAATTCAGGCTGAATCTTGGGATTACCCGCCTCGCAGCTTCGACATCGATGAAAATGAGCCATTTAGCTCCGGCGACTGGGGCAACTATCTCAAAGCCGCCGTGCAACTACTAGCGCGCCGTTGGACGCTTACGCGCGGCCTGACTGCGACGATCAGTTCCGACCTTCCGCTAGCCGCCGGATTGTCCTCCTCGTCGGCTTTGATGACGGGTATCGCGCTCGCTCTCCTGTGCGTGAATGAAATCCATCCAACAATCGGAGAACTCATGGAACTGCTGCCCGACGGCGAGCAATTCGTCGGCACCCGCGGAGGCGGCATGGATCACGCTGCCGTCCTGGCATCCCAAGCGGGCTGTGCGCTCCTCGTACACTTCACTCCTTTCAAATTCGAACCCATTCCCATTCCGCCGGGTTGGACGTTTATCGTTGCGCACAGTCTCACCGTCGCCCGGAAGTCGGGTCCAAACAAAGCGGAATACAATTCACGTCGTACCGCAGGCCTTAATGCCCTCTCAAAACTAAAGCTTCCCAGCTACCACGTAGCCCTCGACTGCAATCTCGACAGCAATAATCATCTGAGCAGCCTTCCCGCGGATGAACGCCATGCTTTTCTCCATGTGACCTCCGAGGCTAAACGTGTCGCATCCGCCATAACCGCCTTGCGAAACAACCAGATCGAGGAGTTCGGAGAATTACTTTCCGCCTCCCACGCCAGCCTTCGCGACCATTTGCGCGTCAGCCATCCCGCCTTGGATGACCTGGTCGACTGTGCCCTGGCAGCCGGCGCACTCGGGGCGCGCCTCACAGGCGCCGGTTTCGGAGGTTGCGCGATTGTTTTATGTAATACGGCCCATGCGGAAAGTGTATCGGCCGGTCTGGTGGACAGCTTTTACGCCCGCTGTCCCGACTTTGTTCCCTCGAGTCACCTGATTGTCGCCGAACCTTCGGCCGGAGCCCTCTCTGCCTGATCAGTTCGTTTCACGCGCCGTAATTCTGGCCGCCGGCCGCGGCACGCGCATGGGCAACATGACCCAGGAAATTCCAAAACCCATGCTGGCGATTCAAGGCCGCCCCATGCTCGAGCTCATCCTCGAACGACTCGCGGCTTCCGGCATTTCACGTATTCTCATCGTGATCGGCTATCAGGGTGAAGCCATCCAGCGGCATTTTGAAAAAACGGGCCCAAGCGGCCCGCAGGTCGATTTCGTCTGGCAATATCCCGTAAACGGAACCGGTTCCGGGGCTCTCCTGGCTCGTGACTTCGTCTCGCAAGAACCGTTCCTCTTGACCTATGGCGACATTCTCTGCGATGCGTCAGAATACATCCGGGCCAGCCGCATTCTGCTTCACGATCCCGCGATCGTTTCGGCTGTCGCGGTGAAGGCGGTAGACGATCCCTGGCAAGGTGCGGCGGTCTATGAGGAGCAGGGCCGCATCACGCGAATCATCGAAAAGCCTCCCAAGGGCACTTCCACGACTCGATGGAACAATGCCGGCTTGTATGCGTTCCGGCAAACGATATTTGAGTATCTCGAACGCCTTCAACCCTCTGTGCGCGGAGAATACGAGCTGACCTCTGCCCTGGATGCAATGCTGGCCGATGGCCTGGATCTTCGCATCTCGCCCATCGAAGGCCCGTGGCGCGATGTGGGCCGTCCAGAAGACCTTACGGCCATCAACAAGCAAGCGAATGATTAGCTCTTGTTCGAGCTACGTTTGACGGTCTGTGGTAAGGCCGATAGAATCGCGCGAAGCGCCGAGTTAACCGACTCCGCATCCCGGAAAACCTGCGCTACATCGCTATCCAAAACAACGATTACGGACTCTCGCGAGCCGCGACGCACAAACCGGTTCGGCTTGGCATCCGCGTAGTTGAAGCGGTATTCAGGCTTGATGTCGTCCGCCGGCGCCCTTGAGCCGCTTTCAGCTTTGGATCTGTTCTTCATAGTCTCTTTGCTCGCGCTTGGTCGCCTTCCGCGCGCTAATGATCCGTACCCGGTTCTTCGCCGTTTCGGTAAAGCTCACTATCATCAATGATCCCAAAATGGAGGTCCCAATAATCAGTTCTCGCCTTTCCAAGACGGAGTGATTTTCGTCCGGAAAGATGAACGCTAACGGATCTTGGAATACGGTACGAGCTTCTTCGAAGCTGATCCTGTGCTTTCGGCGATTGCTCTCGGCCTTGCTCGCGTCCCATTCAAAGACGACCTGCATTACGCCGTCTTCACGCCTGCGAAATGCTCTTCTATCTCTTCGAGCGTCTTGCCCTTCGTTTCGGGAAGGAAGAAGACCGCCGTGATGAGGTAAATCACTGTAAACCCTGCAAAGACGAAAAAGATGGTGGAGTAGCCGTAATTACTGACAATTGGAAGGAAAATGGCGGCGAGGGTCGTCGAGACCATCTGGTTGATCACAAGCGCGATGCTCATACCGTTCGAACGGATGCGTGTAGGCATCAGCTCGGAGAGAGCCAGCCAAACGCAAACACCGGGGCCGATCGCGTAAAAACTCATGAATACGTAGAGACTGATCGCCACCAGCCAGCCATTCGTCGAATCGGGCACCGGACTGATCAGTGCCTTGCGGATGACAAGCGGCGCCGTACGGGCCGCGCTCACATCGGCGAAGGGGTCCTTGAAGAACGCCTCCACCGCATTGCCGGAACACAGCTTTCGCGGGTGATCGTTACCGCCGAAGCGCTCTTATCGTCAGATCGCACGACGGTGGTCTCCGCCGTAAAATCTCCGTAGGAATACACGACGACAAACGCTGCTTTAGCGGCATCGATACTTTTGCCGGCAGCGCCTCGGCTAGCCAGAAGGCGGTTGGCTTCGGCTTCGTCAAAATGAATGGAAAGCGTCTGACCGGAACCGACGCCGGCCTGTACGGCTGTCTTCACATCCAAATTGGATTTCTCGGTTCGCATGAATAGGAAAGCAGTTCCTGCGAGCGAAATGATGATGCCTGAGGTGCCGACTATCAGAAGAAATTTGCGCCCCTTGCGGTCGACAAACAGCAGACCAATGATCGTCATGAGGAAATTCACGACGGTGAAAACGACGTAGCCCCAGTGGGCCTGTACGTCGGAGAGTCCGCTCTGCAAAAGGATATTGGTGTTATAGCCGATGATCGAGTTGACGCCACATGCCGTGTTGCAGAAGAGAATCACGCAGGCCAGCAGAAAAGGAATGACATATTTGCGGCGCAGGAGTGAATCCTTGATCGCAGTACCTAAGGAGGCTTTCGCAGCAGCGGTTTCTTCCATCTCTTTGAGCTCGAGATCCGCCTGTTCCTTAGTACGGGAGCGAAGCAGAGCGGAGAGCGCCGCCTCTATCCTTCCGCGTCGGAATAGCCAGCGCGGAGACTCCGCCACAAATATGCTTCCGAGGACGAACAGCACGCCCGGCGGGAGCGAAACCCAGAAGATCCGCCGCCAGGCCTGATCCTTGAACGCAAAGACAGTTGCCGCGTCAGCCAGCCTGGTTACTTCGGCTACACGATAGCTGTAATAGATGCCGATGAGGGCTGCTGAAACGATGCCCAACGTCAGCAGCCATTGGAAAACTCCTGTACCTTTTCCCCGGCCCGATGCAACCAGGCATTCTGCCAGATACAGCGGGACCACCACCCCGATCAATCCTCCGCTGACACCTTGCAGCAGACGGCCCAGAAACAACGGCCCGTAACCCTGGGAAAGAGCAATTACCGGAATGCTCAAGACGAATGTGAGCCCGCTGATAATCATCAGCGGCTTGCGTCCCATCCAGTCGGCCAGCATGCCGGCGAACAGAGTTGAGATAACGCTGCCGAGCAATACAGCGGCGACGATAATCGAAAGCTGTCCTGCATTCAACCCCGAGGTCGCTTCGAGGTAAGGCAGTGCGCCTCCGATGATGCCGACGTCAACACCGTAGAGCAAGCCGCCCAACCCCGCAACCAGGAGCAGAAAACGGTTGTAACCCTTTCTCTTCTCTTGGACCACGCCCGTCGGTTCACCACCTGCGATCACATTCGCCATAGAGACCTATCCGAGCGTAACCTGCTACAAACTAGAATTCGTATCGCAGGGCGAATTGCATAATGCGAGGATTCGTCAGCAGACCGGAGTAATTTCCGAAACTCTCGCCGCTTCCCATCGTAAGAGCGGAAGATATCAAGCTCGACTGCACGTCGAAGCGCACCGAGTTGGTGACGTTGAAGACCTCCCAGCGAAGCTGGAGGCTTTGTGCCTCACTCCATGGCATGAACCAGCGCTTTGCAAGTCCCAGGTCGACGCCGAAGTAGCCATCGCCCCGAATCTGATTTCTTGAGCCCGCTTGACCCGGATAAGCATAATCGAAGGAGTTGATCGCCGCCGGTCCATTCTTGAAGATGTTGATGTTGCCCGCATCGGGACCGCTCTGGACCGTGTAGGCCCCGGTCTGCACGGGCGCGACGAGATTCGCATTGCCCTCTTGTTGGAAATTCGTCGGGTAGTTGCTGTAGCCGTTATCGACATTGACCGGGAAGCCACTTGTAACGCGCAGCAATCCCGAAAGCTGCCAGCCACCAATAAAAGCGTTGAGCAAGCCGCCGGCGTTGTTGCCAATCAGTCGGCCCTTACCGAAGGGAAGTTCCAGCACCCAATTGCCATTGAATTGGTGAGTAGCATCGAACGAAGAAACCGCTCGTTGCTGTTTCGGGTTCCAGGAATTAATGATCACGTTATTGAGACTGCTGGTCGAACTTGCGGGTCCCACCCGCTCGGCGTCGGATGCAAGGTCGATTGACTTTGAGAGCGTGTAGTTCAATTCGAACTGAACACCGTGCGAGAGCCGGCGTTTCAGTGTCAATTCTCCGGCGTTGTAACTGGCGTTGGTGTTCGTTCGCCACGCAAACAGCGATGAGTACTGCGGGCTGTAGTAAGTGTATTGGCCAGTTGTCGGGAAATAGACCTGATTCGGGTTATTCGCATCCGCGATTCCATAAGTATCGAGATTATAAAGCGCGAGAGACTCGTTCAAGCTATTACCGCAAAACAGGTCGAAGGCTGCGACGACCGGACTGGTGGTAGACGTCGCGTTTGTGCAAGACCCAATCGAATATGCCCCGCCTTTAGAAAGGGGCTGAATCATGTCCGTCCAGAACTGCCGGACATTGGCGGGCAGTTGCGACGGATTGAAAGACGCTGTAGGAGTCGAATTGCCCGCCTTCAGTTCGGGCCGGTAAACCTTTGCCAACGCAGTGGCCGCGGTAAAGTAATCGATCCCGGCTTTGCCGTCGTACATATCGAGGGGCATAGCCAGATCTTCCTGCGCCAGCAGACGGTGCGAGAGCCTTCCCACATACGCCACGGTGAGGGTAAATCCGCCCTTCAGTTCGCGATCAACGGCGAAGTCCAGCGCGTAGGAGTAGGGCGTCTTCAGCTTGTCGTCGATTCCCCAGGTGATAGCGGAGCCCCCAGTGGCTAACGTACTGGGAAAAGGCTGCGGAAAATTCGCCTTCGGAGCCGGAATGAAGATCGCGTTCCCTGCATAGTCAGTCGTAGGAATCGTGTTCATGTTTGTCAAGCGGGGCGCGGTAATAGAGGTCTGGACAGCCGAGGGATTGGTTAGCTCCGTGAAGAGGCCGAATGAACCATTTTGATCGAAGGTATTTACCAGGCTCTCACCCAAGCGGTCGTAAACAATGCCTGCACCAGCGCGGATGCTGCTTTTACCTGCTCCGCCGAAGATCTTGCTCAGAATGCCATCCTGGAACCCAGGAGCATAAGCAATCGCCAGCCGCGGCGCAAAATTATGAAAATCCCAATCGTAATATCCGCCATGACCGCCGTTCGCCGGTCCTGACCAGTTATAAGCGACCAGCGGTTGCGCACTCGAAGGAACGCCCTGCCACATACCGTTTGCACGATTGTTGAAGTATGTATTCAGGCTCTCCGTGGGAGTGACTTCCAAACCATTCGTTTCCCAAGGCGGCGAAAACAGCGAATAACGAAGGCCAAAGGTTACCGTGAGGTTAGGCCGCACTTTCCAGGAATCCTGTGCGTACATTTCATAGGAATCCTGTGCGAAGTCGCGCGAGACGGGCGTTCCTTGCGCCAGCGGTTCGCCGTTCCGTTGATAGTTATAGTTAGCGTTCACGAGCGTGACCATGCCGAGCAAGGCTGTGAGCGGATAGTCATAAGACGTATTGAAATCTTGCGCTACTGCCGGATAGCCATTGCTCGCCGGATCGAGTTCGACGCCTTTACCTGCGAAACCCGAGTTATAGAGCCACTCCGGATTCGTTATACCGTTGCTGAAAGAATTATTCGAGTTTGTTTCGGGGTTGCGCAGAAGCGAGATCTGAAACCCAAATTGCAGCGTGTGCTTGCCGTGAACCGATGAAAGATCGTCGTTGAAATTATGGATAGGGCGTTGAAACGCCGACGAATACGTAATGCCCTGGTCGATGGTAGGGAACTGAATCCAGGGTTGCGTGCTGTCCCCAGAGATCCCATTGCTCTCCCGGATGAAGCCATAACGGAAGTTGTTCAGCAGAGTCGGCGTGAGCACCGCGGTATAGTTCGCGATGATCCCCTTGTTGTAATTCACTGTCGTTTGTTCGGGAGGCGTTCCCGGCAGAAAGGGAGCGCCCGCTTCACTCTCATTGGCGAGGGCTCCGCTCACAAACATACGATGGCGGCCGTCCTGTGTGAGGTTGTAGTCGAGCTTGGCGATGTACCAATCCCGAACAGTGTAAGTGGGAGCGCGAAAGCGGTATCCGGCAGTGTTGAGAAGATCGCCCGTGGTGCTGTCGTTCGGCAGCGGGTAAGTGGATTTCATATAGCTGAGCACCGCCGGATCGGGCCCGTGCGGTCCGCCGCTCGTACTATCCATGGCGGTAATCTGCTGCCCATTCAACGCCATGTTGCCGGCCGCCACCGGATACTGTTTGCCGCTGATGCCGGTTACCGAACCGCCGGGGCAAGCCGATGGATCCTGGCATTCATATTGGATAATCCCGTCCCGCAGAGTGGCCGTCGGAACCGTGCGTAATGCGCTGATCGCTTCCGCATCGCGATAGCCCTCATAGTTCAGGAAAAAGAAAAGCCGGTTCTTAAGAATTGGGCCGCCCAAGCTCACTCCGAAAATATTGCGATTTAACTTGGAAGGATCGTTCGGCAGACCGGACGACAACTCAGCGGCCTTGACGAAATAGTCGTTCGCGCTGACAAACGAGTTGCGATTGTACTCATAGGCAGAGCCGTGATAGGAATTGGTTCCGCTCTTCGTGATCAGAGCAACCTGCGCTCCGGACGCGCTGCCCTGATCCGCGCCATAGTTGCTTGTGGTGACGCGAAACTCCTGTACCGAATCGAGCGTCACCGGCAGAACCGAAGTAAAGGCATGGCCGCCTTTATCATTTACCGAGATGCCATCCAAGGTAACGTTACTTTGGTCGCTGCGAGCACCGTTGACCGAACCGCTCCTCGTATCCAGATCCGTGTCGATGTCCGGCCGGTTTCCCGTATAAACCACGCCGGCTTGCAGGCTGAGCAGGTCGGGAACATTGCGGCTTTCAAGCGGCAGTTGCTTGATCTGGTGTTCGCCAAACGCGTTCCCGAGCGAGGCGTCAGTGGTGTTGATCGCGTCGGCTTGCGAAGATACTTCCACCTGTTCAGTAACTGAGCCTACGTCCAGCGTAATATTGCTGGTTGCCGGAAGGTTGACGAGAAGTTGAAGGTTCTTCTGTTCAGCTTTCTGAAACCCTTGTTTCTCGACGGTCAAACTGTAAGTTCCTGGAGCGAGCGACACAAAACGGTACTCGCCGGACTGATTAGTTTTCCCGCTGCGCTGAATTCCCTGCGCGGCGTTGCTCAGAGTGATCTCTGCGTTTGGCACTGCGCCGCCAGACCGGTCGGTTATGACGCCTTGCAGCGATGTAGTTCCTATCTGCGCCCAAGCACCCAGTGAAAAGGCCAGCGCGCAAAAACACGCCTGGCTTGCTAGACGAGTCATGTTCCCTCCCCGCTTAGATTTCGTCTAGTATAAGCCAATTGCCGGCGTTGCCGAGGGATTATTTACAGAGTCGGCGAATCGTTCCCGAGCATGGCATGGCGAATCAGCTTGATGGGGACGCCGCCCTGCTGCATGAATTCGTTGTGGAACTGCTCCAGCGAGTAATTCGCGCCCATCTTTTGACGGTAATCCGCGCGCAGCTTCAAAATTTCCAGCTTGCCCAGGGTATATACGAGATACGTCGGATCGGAGGTTCCGCGCTTGGTCTCGCGCTCGGCATAGTCGTGCGACATGAAACCCTGTTTGACAAAGAAATCAATCCCCTGCTCATAGCTCCGCTTGCCGGTGTGCATCTCAATGCCGACGATATACCGGCAGTTGCGCAGGAGCGCGTCCAGCAACTGTCCGACTTTCAGTTCCGGGTCGTTGCCCCCGTAGCCCTGGTCAATCATCATCTGTTCGGTGTAATGTGCCCAGCCTTCAATGTTCGAGCCGCATCCGATCAGCTTGCGAACCTTAGACTGCACTTTCTGAAACCAAAGCAGTTGCACAAAATGGCCCGGATAGGCCTCATGTATCGCGGTGCTCGCGATGGTTCCGCGATTGAAGGCGGTCATGAATTCTTCAGTGCGCTGCGGCGCCCAGCTCTTCTCCGGCAGCGTCACGTTGAAGAAGGCCTCAGTAGCAACTTTCTCGTAGGGCCCGGGTGTATCCATGGAAGCGGTGGTCAAGGCCCGCATGAAAGGCGGCGTTTCTTCGAGGATCGGCCTCGTCGTGGAGGGAATTGTGATGATGTTGTGCTGATTAATGAACTCGATCAAGCCGGAGAAGATATTCCGAAATGCCTGAAGGAGCTGGTCGGGGGCCGGGTGGTCCTTTTCGTAGCCCTCGGCGATCTGTTGCGGCGTCTTGTTCGGATCGATTGTCTTGCAAAGCGCGATCAGCTTGCGTTGATTTTCGTGCAGGTTATCGTAGCCGACCTTCAGCAACTCGTCGAGCGGCAGATCGACCATCTCCTCATACATCACTTTCTTGTGATAGTTGTCTGCGCCGATTCGAAAGTCTCCATGGGATCGCGGCAGCAGATCGCTCTTCACCCATTGCTCATACGCCTTCAAAGCACCGATAGCAGCCTGATTCGTCTGGTGAAACTCATCGAGCAGCGCCCGATCCTTCACATCGGAGAATGCAGCGGGCACATCGTTCGCAAAGAAACTTTCAATCCCAGGCAGTTGTTCGAGCGCAACTTCGGAGTAAATCTTCGGCGGATTCTTCAGATTGCTTTTAGCCGCGCTGAAGACCTGTGGAAACTGCTTCTCTCGCGCGATAACGTCGCGCATCCGTTCCGCTGGAGACGCGAATTTCCGGCTGATCAATCCAAAGATCGAGCCCGTCACCCCGCTGGAATAGACGTCCGGATTTGTCTCCCATTGCCGGATGTCTTGCGTATTCAATATGTCGGCCCGGAGATGAGAAATGACGAGATCCCGCTCGTCTGACTGCGGCATTTTCTCGAACAGCGGCAGATACTTGTTATCCAGCGCTACTCCCTGCTCTATGCCTGCACGGGAATAGTCCTCAAGCTGGGCATCGTAGGGATGGTGGAAGCCGGTGGCTGTGGCGGCGGTCGGATTCAGATGGAAGTAGTCGTCGAAATACTGATCTACCAAACGGTCGAAGGAGGATTGAGCGGACATTACGCTAACGCTCGCTAGCAGGAGCGCGGCAAATTTCATGCCGTCATTATAAAGAGTTCGGAAAGAAGCGCAAAGGGCACGGATGCGTGCCCTTTGCACGCGGTCCCCAAAACCGCCCTCTAGAATGAAACGAGCACCGTGTCTTTTGCCCCTGTTGACGAACAAATCACTTACTTAAAAAAAGGCCTCGCCGAAGTCATTCGGGAAGAGGAGTTACGCGATCGCCTCGCCGCCGCAGCCAAGGAAAACCGTCCGTTGCGCGTCAAAGCCGGGTTCGACCCCACTGCTCCCGACTTGCACCTGGGCCATACAGTCCTGTTGCGCAAGATGAAGCACTTTCAGGACCTCGGACACACGGTCATCTTTCTGATCGGCGATATGAGCGGCTTGATCGGTGATCCGACCGGCCGCAATATCACTCGCCCGCCTATGACGCGCGATGAAATCAACCGTAACGCCGAAACCTATAAGGAGCAGGTGTTCAAAATCCTCGATCCCACGAAAACCGAGGTCGTTTTCAACAGCACCTGGCTCGAACCGCTAAGGCTCGAGGACATCATTCGCCTCGGCTCGAAATACACGGTAGCTCGCCTGCTCGAGCGCGATGACTTCAGCAAACGCTACAAAGAAGGACTGCCGATATCGGTCCACGAATTCATCTATCCTCTGGCAACCGGTTATGACTCGGTTGTGTTGAAGAATGACGTGGAAATGGGCGGCACAGACCAAAAATTCAATTTGCTGGTGCATCGCGAGCTGCAGAGAGACTACGGCTGCGCGCCGCAGATCATTGCTACGGTGCCTCTTCTGGAGGGACTGGACGGCGTCGAGAAGATGTCGAAATCCAAGGGCAATTACATCGGCATCACGGAAGCTCCGAAAATCATGTTTCGCAAAGTCATGCAAATCAGCGATGAACTGATGTATCGCTATTACGAACTGCTGACCGACATGTCACTCTCTGAGATTGCGCGGCTGCGCGCCGATATTGCTGCGGGAAGCAAGAATCCGATGGAGACCAAAATGGAGCTGGGGCGACGAATTGTGGCCGACTTCCATTCAGCGCACGAGGCCGATGAGGCCGTCGCAGCTTTCGACCGCGAAGTACGGCATGGCGAGGAACCATTGGATACGGAAACCGTCGACCTACCGCCGCAAGCCGTTACGGAGAAGGGCATTCGGGTCGATAAGCTCCTCGCAACTGTGGATCTGGCGGATAGCGTGAGCGACGCGACCCGCAAGATCAAGGCGGGAGCCGTCGAAATTAACGGAAACATACATCGTGATTTACTGCTCGACGGCGCCGGCGGCGTACTGGTGATCCGAGTCGGGAAGAAGTGGAAACGCGTAAGCGCCGGGTAACTTTTCGGCGTCAACCCTGTAGCCGCGCTCGATGGCGCTGGCGTATGATAATCCCGTATCGAACGTTCCAGGTGGAACGAGAAGAGGAGTATTGTGGCTACCGTTCTTACTGAACCTCAATCGACGCAAACGCCGATTAAACAAACCAAGATTCTGATCGACAACAAATGGGTTGACAGCGTTTCAGGAAAAACGTTCGAAACCATCAATCCGGCTACCGGCGAGGTGTTGGCGAATGTCGCTGAAGCAGATGCCGCCGACGTAGATCTGGCGGTGAAAGCGGCTCGCAAAGCCTTTCACTCGAAGGCGCCCTGGAGGAAAATGTCTGCCTCTGAACGAGGCAAGCTGCTCAACCGGTTGGCAGATTTGATCGAGAAAAACATCGATGAACTAGCAACCCTCGAATCACTCGACAACGGCAAGCCCAGACACGTCGCGCGAACGGGAGATCTTCCTGGAGTAATTGCTTGCTACCGCTATTACGCGGGCTGGGCCGATAAGGTCCAAGGCAAGACCATCCCAATCGCAGGCGACTACTTCTGTTATACGCGGCATGAGCCGGTGGGCGTCGTTGGCCAGATCATACCCTGGAACTTTCCGCTGCTCATGCAGGCCTGGAAGCTCGCGCCGGCGCTGGCCTGTGGCAACACAGTCATTTTGAAGGTCGCCGAACAGACACCGCTCAGTGCGTTGCGTCTGGGCGAGTTGATCGTCGAAGCTGGTTTTCCGGAGGGTGTCGTCAACATTCTTCCCGGTTACGGACCCACCGCCGGCGGTGCGATTGCCCGTCACATGGATATCGACAAAGTCGCGTTCACCGGTTCAACCGAGGTCGGCCACCTTATCATGAAAGCGGCCGCCGAAACGAACTTGAAGCGTGTCACTCTCGAACTGGGCGGCAAGAGCCCGAACATCATCTTCGGCGACGCCGAAATGGATCAGGCAGTTGAAGGTTCTCATTTTGCGCTCTTCTACAACCAGGGGCAATGTTGTTGCGCCGGTTCGCGCACCTTTGTGGAAGAAAGAATCTACGACGAATTTGTCGAGCGCAGCACGGAACGCGCGAAGCGCAGGCGAGTGGGCGATCCGCTCGATCGTCAAACTGAGCAAGGCCCGCAAGTAGATAACGACCAATTCAACAAGGTACTGAGCTATGTGGAAGCTGGCAAGAAGGATGGCGCCAAGCTCATGTGCGGAGGCGAACGGGTAGGCGATAAAGGCTACTTCGTCGCACCAACTGTATTCGCGGATGTGAAGGATGACATGAAGATCGCGCAGGAAGAGATCTTCGGTCCGGTGATGAGCATCCTCAAATTCAAAGACATGGATGAACTGGTCGATCGCGCCAACCAGACCATCTACGGCTTGGCGGCGGCGGTCTGGACGCGCGATATCGGTAAAGCCCATCACGTCGCGAACAATGTGCGCGCGGGAACGGTTTGGGTGAACTGCTTCGACGTGTTCGATGCGGCGGCTCCGTTCGGCGGGTTCAAGCAATCCGGCATCGGTCGTGAACTCGGAGAATACGGTTTGCAACAGTACTCCGAGATCAAGACCGTTACCGTAAAACTGTAGGCCGTTGTTCAGGCCGCAAGCGGCAAGGCTGCGGTCTGGGCCGCCTCGACTATCTGCAGAATGCGATTCTCTGAGCGTTTGTAGATCGCATACATGGCTGTCGTTCCCGGAGCGGCAGCCGCTTGATCGTCGCGTACGAGAAGTTGTGCTTCGTGATGAGCCATAACAGGACCTCCGAAAGCCTTCATCGTCTGTTCGCAGCGGCCTTTGAATACTTGAAAGTCATTCAGGGGTCGCATCATTTTCATTGCCGATCTGTTTCTCATTTTGTTTTGTTAATTAGTTTCAGCGGTGTTAAGCGGCGAGGAGAAATTCGTCTTCTTCTTGCGTCCGCACCGGCATAGTCACTACGTTGTCGGTGGCCAGTTTCGAGAGCAGCGCTTCGGTCGCAATTCGCAACAGTTCGTCTACTCTTCCGGTAAAATCGAATTCATCTGAAAAGCGGCGCAGTTGTGTGCTGAACGCGCGACGGAGAAGAACGGCGGCTTCGTCCAGGCCGAGTTTCGGGATATCGATGATGGCGAATTTGAGGATGCTGTCCATCAACACCGTTTCTACGTTCAGCATTTTGTAAAGAGCGCGGCGGTTCTTCGAAACATACTTGACCACCTCTTTGCTGCGATAGGCGAAGTAATGCTCTCGCGTGAACCAGCCGAAACGCTTAGTATCGAGCGCCTTCAGTTCCCTGCCCAGCCGATAAGCCGCCGAGGTGAACGCCCTGTTAAGAGCTTCCGTCTGTTGAATGTCGTAGGTGAAGATGTTGGTGGGTTTTCCCGAGAACGGGTGCGTGCATTGATAAACCAAAATCGGGTAAGCCGTATGCGGCCGTTGCAGGATTTCAGCGTTTGCCGTGAACCACTCGCGCACCCACCCGCGCAGAGCGGTCTGGATGGCTTTCGAAACGACAGAGTAAGTCGGGAAGTACGCGGTGGTGCGCTCCTTGGGAGCCCGCTTCCAGACCGAGAGGTCGACCGGCGTGTTCGACTCGCTTGAATTCTCAACTACGCACTCCGGCGTATTCGTGATTTGCTGCGCTGAATCCGCGGCATCGTTTTCTCTTCTTGGCATTTCGATCAATTCACCCACGGTCGTCCTCCCAAATAAAAAGAGCCGGGAAGGTCCCGGCTGAAATTCTTTTATCGCTCGCGAGAGGTTCTCGCGAGCGACTCGAACATAGCACCCTCACCCTGCCAAAACGAACGTCACGAGAACTTTTTCAAAGAAAAGAATCCCGCTAAGCCATTCAGAACAAGTGAGAAATAAATTCTCAAATCTTTTTTGAAGTTCTGTGACCGGTCATTGTCGAGAGGCTGTTTTTTGGGTATTTGGCAGAAACCGCTAAGGTTTAGCGATGCAACTCTACCGAACTCTCTTCCAAATCAAGTCCTCGTTGTTCCGGCGATCGATGAGCGAGTCTACCCGGCCTGACGCATCACGGTGAAATAGGCGCCGCCCCTCAACTCCGGCGCGGAAAAAGAGGTCGGGTGACTCGGGAAACAGTTCAGTGGATTGGCCGGCGCCCCGCTGCGCATACAGTTTGCCGCCCAGCCGAGTGATGATCATGGTGTGTCCTGGAACCAGCTCATACGTACCCACATAATCATTAAGCAGCGATTCCGGTACCTTGCCTTTCGCCGGGTCTTCGTAGTAGCGAAGCGTCTGGCTTGCGATGATCTGCCAACGCGATTTGCGGTAGACCCAGGTGTCGGTCATGTGGTAGCGAGCATGCAATCTTTGTCCAAAGACAGTCTCGCTCTCATCCCCGTCGTAACTCAGAATCGCAACCCTTGGGGCGAACCGGGCGGCCGCTCCCATGACCTTGATCGAGCCGGTGTAACCAGGCGGCAACGGCTGCAAGTTTGCGAGGAACGCGCGTTTGTCCATACTTCTACCCTGTTCATCGAAGAACATGGCATCATCGGCCAGATAGAGCTTCCACGGCGTCCAATCACCTGGAGCAAAGGCGTCGAGTAGCTGTTGCGTGCGACGGACAAGTTCAGTCTGAGTGATGGTTCGACTTTCCGCAGCAGTAAACGCGGGAAAGACCAGCAGGGATGTGAATAGTGCCGGAATCAGGATCCTGTCCATTGAGGTTCACTTATGCCTGATTATCAGGCACAGAGTGCCGCACGAGTTGTCGCCGCTCCTTATAGCCGCGGTTCTGAATGAGCGGTTTCCGATGATTGAAGGGCACCATTTAAGAGCGCGGAGCGCAGTTGAAAATTCGAAGCCAAGGTGTTCGGGCCGTCGAGATTCGATGCAGTGGAGGGAAGATGGGCGGTTTCGGTTTGCGGCTGCGCGCTTTGACGCCGCTCCTGTTGTAGTTCGCGAAGTTCGGCCATGTCTTTCTCGCGCTGGCGCTGCAGACGCCCTTCCTGGATTTGCAGATTACGCAGCGGCTTTTGATATTGCAGGAAGGTTTCGAGGTCGATGCGGGCGGAGAGGACGGCCGGGTCGAGTTCTTCGAATTGCGCGGCAAATTCGTCGCGGCCACGAGCATAGATCGCCATTTCGAGACCAGGAATGCGCTGCAGACGCCATTGGATATCGGCCAGGGATTGGACTAACTCACGTTCGCGAAGACCGACGGGCTGGAACTCATTTTCGTACGCCAAGAGATGCTGCTGATAGGCTTCGGCGTCATCGGAGGGCAGCAGAACGGTGCGGCCAGTAAGGCCGGTTTTCACGGCGTTCATCGAGGAAGTGACTTTACCTTCGGCGCTGCGCGGGCCGGTAGAGAGCTGCGCATTGGCGCGATTGGCGATCAGGCGGGATTCGGAAATTGATTCCGTTTGTGCAGGCTGCTGCAGGCGCGCTTCTTTCTCGGAAGCTTTTATTGCTTTGCGCTCGGCGGCGCGGCGGATGGATCGTGCGGTCATGGTGGGCGTCTCCTTAGAAAATGAAAAAGCTCGCCAGCGGCCGGGCAGCCGATGCGAGCGGGGACGACATTCCGTCGTCGCCTGAAACGCTAGCACGCGAAGAGGCAGAAACGAACTTTGGCGTTGCAGGAAACGTGATTAAAGCGCGTGGAATGAGGAAGCAGGCGATATTTCGCTCGTGCGTGACCGCCCGATTGTATGTTGCTCAGCGGAGCACGAGAATGACGCTATCTAAACAGATAAAAGGACGGTAGCTTTTCTGCTTCAGTGAAGCATGGAAGCGACAGGCTTCGATACGGTTAGCAGTTTAATGCTCATCGAACTTCCTTTGGAGATTCGATTGCTTCTCAGATCGAAACGGCAAGGAGGTAACTGCTGTGACTCCCGACAGGCCAAACTCAAGATCCCACGAGCTAATCACGTGGACTCTGCGTTTGTTCGCGCTTGGAGTCGTATGTTTGGTACCGTCTCAACCCGCCCAAGCACAGGAAGACATCCAGAGAGATGTCGCCCAACTCAAAGACAGGAATCCTCAGGTAGCCTTTAAGGCAGCTCAGCACCTCGGACTTCTCGGCGGCGAAGCGTCTGAAGCTTTCCTAGATTTGATTCAGACCATAAAAACAGCGCACGACGCCGATCTGCTGGAAGCGAGCACCTGGGCAGTGGGTCGCATCGCAGAGCAGGCCTCGGCGAAAGTAGACTATAGCGATGCCGAAAGCGTAACGCCGGCTGTCACGGCAAGCGTCCGGAATCCGGGAAATCGCTTAAACTTCCGGCAGGCCTCCGCATACACCCTGGGCCGGCTGGCAGGCCCGCTCCAAAAGTCTCCGGGCCTACACAATCCCGCTGTTGAGACAGATGCGGTTGACTCGCTGACTGGAATTCTTAAGGAAACAGATATCGTCGATGATCCACAACATCAGGAATTCGGCAGAACTGCCGCGGAAGCACTCGGCCGCTTTCGTTCGGCGTCGAAAGCGGCGGTAGTTACCATTTCAAATTTATTGACAAATGTCGCCAATCGCCTGCAGGATCCGAATCTTCCGGCAGCGTTTCGCAGGGGTTTGGGAAACCTGGAGATTGGACTTACGGCCGCACTGGGTTACATAGGGCCTGACGCAACTGATGCAATTTCAACTCTGAAACAGCTGCTAAGAACTCACGATACCCAGGCTCAAGGAGCGGCGGCGTATGCTCTTGGCAATATCGGTCAGGCGGCTAGTAAGAGCGCGCCCGAGCTGATTGATATTCTCGCGAACGGCGATACAACGGTGCGGCAAGTGGCAGCAATCGCACTCGGACGCGTACGCCCGCAGGGAAACGATGCCCGGCAATCCGTTGCGGCTCTCGCAGCCGCGATCGGCGACCCAGATCCGGGCGTTCGAGAGTCCGCTGCGACTGCACTCGGCAAGTTTTCGACGAGTGATGTTTATCGGGCCTTCCCTGAATTGCTTAGCGGGCTTACCGATCCGGATGCGAATGTCGTGTCATCGTCGGCCGATTCGCTCGGCGAGATTGCCAGGAAGTGTGAATTGGAGTCAAAGCCGAACCGGAAGGTGATACTGCCCAGGCTTCACGAGGCGGATCTTGCTCTCAAGAGCTGGAAACCGCCAGTGCCTTCCGCTACTTTGGCTTCCGACTCGATTCAGGACGCCCGGCTGGCAATCGAACAGGCGATCTGGCAGTTGGACCCACCGGTGCTGCTCGTCTGGTTTCACAAACATCCAACGTATGCTGTCGCCGCAATCGCTTATCTGACTTGGCTGTTACTGATCAAATTCGCCATCCTAAAGTTCTGGCCAGGCCGCTTGATCGGTTGGAACGAAAAGCTGGACGGCCTGAAGCTAGACAGCGGTATTCTTCCTTCACAAATAGCTCCGTGGTTGACGCCTCTCAGAATTCCGCTTCCCTATTTGCTGGGCATTGGTTTCTTCCGCTACGACCCGAAGGTGCTTGAAGCCTGGGTGGAAGATCATTGCCAGGTTGCAAAGGAAAACTTTATTAAGCAATCGATAGTAAGAGCTCGCCAAACCTACGTGAGCCTGCCAGTCACTTTGAACGATGAGAAATTGAGTGCTCTGTCCCATTTGTCGCCACGTAACCTGCATAAAACTTGTTCCCAAGGGAGATGGTGTATTCGCATCATAGGGGAAGGTGGATCAGGGAAAACTACCCTCGCTTGTCAGATGGCACTTTGGGCATTATCAGACCGTCCAGAAGAACGACTTTGTCGTGATAGAAAAGCCATTCCGATCCTGATCGAGTCTAGTCTGGACCGATTCCATCAGGAATGGGACTTCAGGAGTCTGATTCGCACTCAGGTGAAAGTTCTAACTGGAGCATCGAAGACCATCTCGGATGCCCTGCTCGATCAGCTCTTGCAAACGCGACGGCTTATTGTCCTTGTGGACGGAGCCTCCGAGATGGAAGAGATCTCCTGCGGCGAGAAGAGGCGCACAAGGATTGACGGCGATTTTCCTGCGTGCGGGCTCATCGTGACATCGCGAACGGTGAAACCGTTCGCTCCCGGTGTTTACACGGACATCTCCCCAAATCGAATCAATAGGAACTACCTATCTTCGTTTATGAACGCATACTTGCAGGAAGCCGATCTCAAGCTAGAGGACCACAGCTTATTTGAAGCGTGCAGCCGCCTGTCTGCCATGGTGGGAACTGAACGCGGAATAACTCCGCTGCTGGCGGAGCTCTATGCTAAGGCGCTGATCAAAATTGCTCGGCAGAAGAACTCGCTGCATGAGCTTCCGAACACAATTCCGGAAACAATGGTTCAGTACCTCGAGAACATCGGGGGTGATCATCCGGCTCGAGACTTATCGCGGCTGGCGAAGCGGATTGCCTGGGAATGTCTCCGGAAAAACTTTCGACCTGGTATGGCTGCCGAAGAGATGATTTTTGAGGAACAGACAAATACAAGAGAGGCGATGGGCGCTCAATGCACTGCGGAGTATTTGGAAAAGATCGGATTAATAGAATGTCTGCCGGACGCAAAAATCCGTTTTACTTTTGATCCGCTTGCCGAATATCTCGCGGCCATATACGTCGTTGAGCTACTCGGGTCTAATGAGATGGCGTGGACTCAGCTGCTAATGGACTTGGATGCAGCTCCAGAAGCCCCGGTGGCGACGATGGGTTTTCTGATGGCACTTTCAGACTCCATTCGATGGAAATCGGAACTGGGCATCCCGGATGGTATTGCGAAGACGCTGGATAACAGAGTTCATGAAGCTCGGGCCATCGAGAATTGCGGCTGCAACAACGCAGCATCCAAGTCCGCGAAACCTCTGGAGCTAACTCGTTCTTCCGGCGACGGGAAAGTTGCCGTGGCACGCGCAGGCTGAGCCGTCTGCCGCCTGAATTCACCGGGGAAATACTGCTATAATCGAATTGAATGAGCTTCCGGCGCCTGCGCCAGTGGGTTCAACAGACCAGTATTGAAAGCTATTTCACTTCCTCGATCTCCTGCGTTGTTTCCAAGCATGATCCGGATCTGCTTGCTTTAGCTAGTGTTTCCCGACTTTTCTTCCCCTGAATGAAGTCCAGTATTCAGATATTTCGCGGTATAGAGCCGCTCTTCGGCACGCGTGACGAAAACATCCGGCTGCTTGAATCGGAACTGAATGTACGCACGCGTTTGCTCGATGGACAGTCGCTGGAACTGGAAGGCGAGGAGCCTCAGGTTCGCCGCGCCGAGCAGATTTTAGAAGATTACGTCGATCTTGTGGGCGAAGGCCATACCTTCAACAACGGCGATCTCAACAGCTATATGCGGGTGGTGACGGCCGATCCGAACGTGTCCTTGCGGCGGCTGGTGGAGAGCGGCAAATCACGCAGTTTTGGCAAGAAAGTTCTTGCGCCGAAAACCGTGAATCAGCGGCGCTACGTGGATGCGATCGAACACCACGATCTTACATTCGGAGTGGGGCCGGCCGGAACCGGAAAGACGTATCTGGCAGTCGCGATGGCTGTTTCAGCTTACCTGAATAAGCGAGTCAGCAGAATTGTCCTGACTCGACCGGCAGTGGAGGCCGGCGAGCATCTGGGCTTTCTGCCGGGCACGCTGCAGCAAAAAATCGATCCTTACCTGCGCCCGCTTTACGACGCGCTTTTCGACATGATCGACATGGAAAAGGTCGAGAAACTCGTGGAGCGGAATGTGATCGAGATTGCGCCGCTGGCCTTCATGCGCGGGCGCACACTGAACGACTGCTTCATCATTCTGGATGAAGCACAGAACACGACGCTCGAACAGATGAAGATGATCCTGACCCGCCAAGGCTTCAATTCGAAGATGGTGGTGACGGGCGATCACACTCAGATCGATCTTCCCGGCGGAAAAAGAAGCGGGCTGCTGCACGCGATCGATGTGCTGAAGGGTGTTGAAGGCCTCGCTTTTGTTAAATTCGACGACAAAGATGTGGTCCGGCACCCGCTCGTTCAACGGATCGTCAAGGCTTATGATCGATACGACGAATTGGTCGGCATCAACCGTCAACTTGCTCTTACGCTAGGCAACGAAGGTCAGGCGGAGGTACGAGCCGAGCCGCCAAATACTACGGTCGAAATTCCCGAATTTCCGTCGATCACCTGATTGCAGCATGTCTCCTGAAGGTGGTAAACGACCGACTCTGCTATTCCGAGCTCTACCAAAGCAGCCTCGAATATCTCCTGCCGACCGGCGCGAACTGAAAAGTTTTGCGGATTTACTGAGCGAAAAATTGGCCAATGCAGCCGGATTCACCTGCCTTTTTACAGGTGACGGAGAGTTACGGCGATTGAATAACTCTTTTCTGGGCCACAACTATCCGACCGACGTTCTTTCGTTTCCGACTGCTAACGGCAACGGCGATCTGGGCGAAATGGCTATTTCGATTGCTCGTGCGAAAGCTCAGGCTGACCAGTTTGGCCATAGCTATCTCGACGAAATTCGGATTCTGATGTTGCATGGTTTTCTTCATTTGACGGGTCTGGATCATGAGCGCGATCAGGGCGAGATGGCCCGCGCGGAACAGAAATGGCGCGACGTTTTCGGATTGCCATCTACACTGATTGCGCGCAGCCGCGTTAGCCGGGGGGTTGCGAAGCGATGACCTTGGTCTGCCTGGTGATAGCTCTCCTACTGACGGTGCTGCTCTGTTTTGTTTCTTACGTGCAGCTCCTTTACCTGGAGTCGCTACGCCTGATCCGGCGGGATTATCCATCGCTCGAATTTTTCCGCGAGACACTTGCGCAGAAAATCGGACTCGATCTGGAGCACGGATCGCTGGCGTTTTCGCTGATCAAGCATATCTCGCTTTTCATGATCGGCCTTTTTTACCTGTGCGCGCTGGTGCGGCCCGATGTACCGCACTGGCAAAGCGTGCTCGAGGCTATCGTTGCCTCGTTCTCCGCGATGCTGGTATCGAGTTACCTGGTTCCACAACTCCTGTATAGGCGCGGCGGGGTGGGATGGCTGAACAAGACGCTTCCGGCAACTAAGCTGCTTGCCGCGGTCGCGAGACCGCTGGCGCTACTAGTACGAGGATTTCAATCGCTGCTCGATCTTAACAACAGCGGCGGTGAAGCGGCCGCTACAGATTCGGTTGAACACATCGAAGCTTTGATCGACGCAGGCGCCGAAGAAGGAATTCTGGAAGAAGAGGATCGCAAACTCATTCATTCCGTGGTGGCCTTCGGCGACAAGAATGTTCGCGAAGTCATGACAGCGCGGCCCAATATGGTGGCGATTGCCGTTGAAAAATCGGTTGAGGATCTTCGACAACTGGTCATTCACGAACGGTTCTCCCGCATTCCTGTCTACGCGGGAACGATCGACAACATTCTCGGGTTCGTACATGTCCGTGACATTTTCGAGCTGGATCCGGAAGAACGCCAGGCAAAGTCCCTGAAAGACGTGATGCGGCCGATCCCGCTGGTTCCGGAAACGAAACCCGTCAGCGATCTTCTGCGCGACATGCAGCGCGACGGCTCTCACATGGTGATTGTGGTGGACGAATATGGAAATACGGCCGGGTTGGCGACCATGGAAGATCTGGTTGAAGAAATTCTCGGTGAGATCCGCGATGAACACGAACCGGATCGCGACGTGAGACAGGAATCCGACCATGTGTTCGTGGCTCCCGGGAGTTTGGATTTGGACCGGCTTCACGATCTCCTGGACTTTCGTCCGGAGGAGGATACAGAGTCCACCACGGTGGGCGGCCTAGTGACGGAGTGGCTGGGCCACGTTCCGAAAGTAGGAGAGGCGGTAGAGCGCAGAGGCATTCGCGTCGAAGTACTCGCCGGAAATGAGAGACGCGTGGAAGAAGTGCGGGTCTCGCGAGTTGAAACTGAAACTCCTTCGCCAGTTGGTGCAGGCGCGTGAGCCAACCAAATCACCGCGCGGGTTTTGTAGCAATCGCCGGTAGGCCAAATACAGGTAAATCGACGCTTCTGAATGTACTGGTTGGGGAGAAAATCGCTATTACCGCGCCCCAGCCTCAGACTACGCGTACTTCATTGCAAGGCGTGCTGACAGCGCCCGGATCACAGATCATTTTTGTAGACACGCCGGGCATTCATAAATCGAATACGCTGTTTAACAAGCGCATGATGGAAACGGTTCGCGGCGCTCTGCAGGGTCGCGATCTGGTGCTTTATGTTGCCGATGCGTCAAAGCCGGTCACGGAAGAAGACGAGCATGCCATCGGCGCTCTCGCACACTCTGAGAAGACGCTGCTGGTACTCAACAAAATCGACCGCTTGGAGGATAAGCGGTTGCTGCTTCCGCTGATCGAGCGATATCAGCAGCTATTTCCGTTCGTGCAGGCGATTCCGGTTTCGGCACGTAGCGGTGACGGGATCAAGGAGCTGAATCGCGCGATTGTCGAGCAGCTTCCGGAGTCTCCGCCGCTGTTTCCGGAAGATCACTTAACGGATCAACCGATGCGTTTCATAGCGGCGGAGATGATCCGCGAGCACATTTTGCGCGCTGCGCGCGAAGAGGTTCCACATGCGGCCGCGGTTCTGATAGATGGCTGGGAAGAGAAACCTTCTTTGACTCGGATCGCAGCGACGATCTATGTGGAGCGTCCAGGTCAAAAGACGATCCTGATTGGCGCAAAGGGAAGTTTGCTGAAAACGATCGGCACACAGGCACGGCAGGACATCGAGCGGCTGACCGGCGGCAAAGTTTTCCTCTCGTTGTTCGTCAAGGTGAAACCCAAATGGCGGGAGAACTCCGAATTTCTCGACGCGATTGACTGGCGCGCGGCGGCGGGTAACGAACGGACAGAATGAGACGTCCTGATGCTAGCGTGAAAGAATATCCTCGAATGAGAACTTTTCTGGTCATCGCCCTTTTGATAGGGGGCGCGGGCAATCAGATGGGATGGGCAGCGGGTCAGAAAGTTCCTGTTTCCGATGACCGCATCACCGATCAGGTCCGGATGAAACTCACCACCGATCCGGATGTAAAGGGCGGAGCTGACGATGTGACGGTGAAGGACGGAGTCGTGACCATCAAAGGCAAAGTGGACACGGACCGAGGCAAGTCGAAAGCGACCAAGCTCGCGAAGAAAGTCAAGGGCGTGAAGTCGGTGGATAACGAGTTGATCGTAGGGCCGCCCAGATAGTACGGCCCCGAATCGTTAAGCGCCGATTGGCAATCGGCGCGCAGGCTGCCGGCCTGCCCCACAGACTAGAAGCGGTTCCAGAGAAACTGGTTGTAAACCTCGTGATGATACTGCACTTCCGGAGCCTTCACGAAGGTGCCGAGCTGCCGGGCACAACGATCTGCGGAAGACTGCTTCAAATCGGCATAGCGCGCCTTCACATCTTCTCCAAAAAGATGTGTGGTCCATTTCGCCTTGCGAAAGTTATCAAGCGCGTCGTAGATATTATCGGGCAGGTAGCGGCTGGCTCCCCGGAGGTTCTTGACTTCCGCAATGTTGCCCTCGATACCGGTTCTGAAGATCGAGTAGAGAACCAGGTACGGATTGGCATCGGGAGCGACGGACCGGACTTCCACGCGCGCGCTGCGCTCGTTGCCTAACGGCACGCGAACCATCGAACCGCGATCGACAGCGGAAGCCTTGAGCTGATTGGGCGCTTCGAAGTGCGGATCAAGCCGGCGATAGGCATTCACGCTGGCATTCAGCAGCAGGCAAAGATCATTGCCATGCGAAAGGATGCGATCGATGAATTGCCAGGCAAAGCTACTTAATTTTTCCTCGCCATTCGAATCCCAAAACAGGTTCTTGCCTTCTTTGCTAACGGAGACATTGGTGTGCATGCCGTTGCCATTCACACCGACAACGGGTTTGGGGAGGAAGCAGGCAGTGTAGCCCATTTTGGTCGCAACCTGGCGGCAGATTAGCTTGTAGAGCTGAATCTGATCGGCAGCCGTTACTACATCGGAATAGCCATAGTTGATTTCAAACTGAGACGGCGCGACTTCGGGGTGATCTTTTTCGTTCTCGAAACCCATGGCGCGCTGCACGTCGGCTGAGGTGTCGATGAAGAGGCGCAGCGGGTCGCCGGGCAGTGAATGATAGTAGCCGCCGGTGTTCACATAATCGAAACGGCAAGTCTCGTGGAATCTTCTTTCGGCGTCCGGGCCCTGGAAGAGGAAGCCCTCGATCTCATTGGCAGCGTTGAGAACGTAGCCGTTCTTTTCAAATTCGCCATCGGCGTAGGCCTTCAAAACACCGCGAACATCGGCGGCGTAGGGAGTGCCGTCTTTATCGATGACGTCGCCGAAAACCATCACCTTGCCCGAACCGAAGATGTCGGAAGGAGCCCAATAGAAAGCGCCCCAATCGATACCCAGGCGCAGATCGCTTTCGCGCTGCGCAGTAAAGCCGCGAATCGAGGAACCATCGAAGGTCAAATTGTCCCAGCTCTTGACCAGAAACTGCTTGTCGTAGTCGAGCATGTGAAGGCGACCTTCGAGGTCGCTGAACAAAACCGTGACGGCCTTGATTCCCTTCTCATCCTTCAAGTACTTCAAACGCTCCTCTCGAATCTGGCCGATCGGTGCGCGCTTTCTGCGCTGTTCCTTAGCCTTCAAGTTGAGCTCTTCCAGTTCCGCATAGGAATGGGCGAGCCGGTCATGTATTTCGTTGGGCATCTCTCTCCTAATCTGTATCGCGCAGTAAGTGTTCCGTAACCGGCGCAAGTGTACTTGGGCCGTGCCGAAAGTTGCTCGACACAAGACGGGGTGTCTGACTTGCGGACGGATCGGCAACCGGAAGCGGCGTGAAAACCGCAGCAAGAGCCAACTCAAATTTTAGTGGGTTTGTAACCGATGCGCCAGTTTAGAAAGGCGGGGGTTTTTACCGTCTATAAGGAGGGGAGTCTAGCGGCATTATGGATTTCATGTTATATCCTTTACTTTCAATGGCTTACGAGCAAGACCTCCAGGCAGCAACGAAAATGCTAATGGGTAATAACCAATAATTTTATGAGGGGTGTCGCCGGAGCCGAAGCATTTGGGCTAGACGCCCTGTGCGCTGCCTGGCTCAGTTTCCCTGGAAAGCATAATGCCGCCCAGAAGAGCACAGATGACGCCCACCCATTCCAAGGCCGACGGCCGCTCACGAAGAATAGAAACTCCCAGGACTGCGGTGATCACAGGGAAGAGTCCGGTCAACGGAACTGCTACCGAAGCCTTGGCCCCTCTCTCGAGCGATAGGAAAAGGAACCAGGAACCCAACGCGTTAAGAAATCCGCTCAGAAGACCGAGGATCAGCAGGTACTTGCTGACTTCAAATAGCTGCGAATAGCGGAGAAAGGGGATAAGGAAAAGGAATCCGACAACGACCCAGATGAGCACGGAGCGCGATGAAATCCGATTTGTACCCAGTTTTTGAAGCAATCCCACTGCTCCCCAGCACGCAACAGTTATCAGGGCGTAGAGGAACCAGTTATCGGTCGCGACTGCTTTCATAGCGAGAAGATAGCGATCGCGACAATCGACAAAGCCGCGCCAACGACTTGCACGCGATTCAGACGCTCCCGCAAGAATGCGAACGCCAACACGACAGTAAGAAGAGGAAACAACGAGGTTACCGGACCGACTACAGAAACTTTCCCGCGGCTTACCGCGGCATAGTAGGCGAGAAGTCCGAGCCCGCTAAGCAATCCATTCAAGATTCCGTAAGCTATTCCGCGAGCATCCTTTTCCAGACGCATCCGCCGCTGAACAAGCGCCAGTAGAGCCAGAGGGATAGCGCCGATTGTGGCCAGGATTTGAAGAGGTCCAGGAGAGAGGCGATCTGCGCCTAGCTTGGCGACGAAGCCCCAGGTTCCCCACGCGATAATACAGAGCATTGCATAGGTAAGCCAGCCCGGTAATTTCATCGTTGAACAATTATCGTATCCGAAGAGGATCATTCCCCTCATATTCTGGGTGGATAGCAACGGGACAGCGCGCATCGCTAAGTTGACAATCGCGGTCAGAGTCTAATTCTGTCGAGACATCATCTAAGAAGAACCAGAGAAAGCTGTGAATAAGCCCACCACTACTTCCGAGCGCTTCAAAACACTTCTGCCCGAAGTTTGGGCCCTCATGAAGCCGCGGCGAGGACTGCTACTCGTGGGCGCCGCACTCATGGTGGTCAATCGCGTCTGTGGGCTCGCCCTGCCCATCAGCTCGAAATTTCTCATCGACAACGTGATGCGTAAAGGCCAAATCAAAATGCTTACGCCTATCGTGCTGGGGATCGTTCTTGCGACCACGATCCAGGGCGTAACCTCTTATGCGCTGACGCAGCTTCTTTCTAAATCCGGCCAGCGCCTCATCTACGAGATGCGCGTCCGAATACAGGAACATATCGGGAGGCTTTCGGTCGCCTTCTATGACGCAAACAAGACCGGAACCCTGGTATCGCGCATCATGAGCGATGTCGAAGGCGTGCGTAATCTCATCGGAACCGGATTAGTGGAACTGGCCGGCGGCCTGCTTACCGCAGTGATCTCCACGGTTCTGCTCTTCCGGACGAGCGCCAGCATGACATCTTTCGTTTTGGTGATTCTAATCGCGTTCGGCGTGGTGTTGCAGCGCGCCTTCAGGACCGTGCGGCCTATCTTCCGCGAGCGAGGCAAGATCAACGCTGAGGTCACGGGGCGGTTAACGGAAACACTCGGGGGCATTCGAGTCATCAAGGGCTATCACGCGGAGAAGCGGGAAGCCGGAGTGTTCGCGGCCGGGGCACAACGGCTGCTCGACAATGTCTTCCAATCGCTGACCACCATTTCGCTCATGACACTGGCTTCGACCGTTCTGATGGGACTGGTCGGCGCACTCATCATGTTTCTGGGCGCCCGGCAAGTGCTCGCGCACCATATGGATATCGGCGATTTCGTCATGTACACTTCGCTGCTCGCCTTCATGATTGCGCCGGTGGTCCAGGTTGTGAACATCGGCACACAGATCTCCGAAGCGCTGGCTGGGCTCGAGCGTACGCGACAGATCCTGCGGGAACGCCCGGAAGATGAAGACCCGCTGCGTGCAACGGTGCTGCCGCCGATAGACGGCCATGTGCAGTTCGAGAACGTTTCCTTCGCCTACGAACCGGGCAAGCCGGTGCTGCACGATATGTCTTTCGACGCGCGACCGGGAACAGTCACGGCGCTAGTTGGCTCATCGGGCTCCGGTAAATCGACCATGATTGGCCTGATCACCGCATTCCACTCGCCGGTAGAAGGCAAGGTTCTGGTGGACGGCGTCGATCTTTCCACAGTGGCGCTCTCGAGCTATCGCCTGCAACTCGGCCTGGTGCTGCAGGACTCGTTCCTGTTTGACGGGACGATTCGCGACAACGTCGCCTTTTCGCGTCCGGCAGCGACCGACGAGGAGATTCTGAAGGCCTGCCGCATCGCGCGGGTCGACGAGTTTGCAGAAAATTTCCCGCTGGGCTACGACACGATTGTGGGCGAGCGCGGCGTCAAGCTGAGCGGGGGCCAGAAGCAGCGTGTGTCTATCGCTCGCGCGATTCTTGCCGATCCGCGTATTCTCATCCTCGATGAAGCTACCTCGAGTCTCGATTCCGAATCAGAGGCCTTGATCCAAGCCGGCCTCTCTTATCTGATGCAGAGCCGGACGACTTTCGTAATTGCCCACCGTCTTTCGACGATCCGGCGAGCCGATCAAATACTGGTCATCGAGGGCGGCCGCATCGTCGAACGCGGGAACCACGCCGAGCTGTACGCAGCGGGTGGGCGCTATTGGGATCTGTATACACGCCAGCACGGAGTGGAATCGAACCTGTTTCTCGCGCCCGGAGAAGGCGACGAAGTGGAGGCGTCAGTGGTATAAGATATGTGAAAAATAGGGCCGCTCCACTCGCCTCGGGATTGTGACAAATTCAGGAACTCCGCTTACTGACGTGCGCGGTTCCGTTACTCGCGAGCCTTTTCAGCCTTTACAACCACGCGCACAAGCAAGTGGACCGCCCACTGAATTTTTGGTCTAGATATTTCCCCTTGGGGCTGTGCCTTGCCGAAGTTCGCGGCCAGCCCTGTCGTGAATTCTTTTTTGCCCTTCACCAAATCCAGCGAGCCATAGACCCCTTGCTCACTCTTAGAGATCCCTAGTAGTCGCGCGCCACTTCCAGGAAACGCAGTCTTCCGAGCACAAGGAAATCAGGGTCACTTTCCGGGTGGCCGACAACTGGGAACAAGAAGATGTTGCAGGTCCGAGAATCCCGTCGGGACGTTTGCCTTGATTGCAACATCCTGGCCTATGTGTAGAAGTGGCTCGCAGGGCGGTTCCATTTGCGGAGCGTACTCACCGGGGCTAGTCGACCGCTGAATCGGAACCGCCCACAATCTCCTGGCGTTCCCTTTATCTCACCTGACCTTGACATGAGTCGAAGGCAGTCCACCAAACATGTTGGTAGCACGTCAAGATGTCCGGTTTAAATAGCAAATGAAATGTCCGGTTTTCCAGCGCCGCGATTTTGGGATAGGCTTTGAAGACCTGAGCGGAGGGTAGAGCGCTGCTGGGAAGCAACTCGAGCGCCGACTCAGGGCCGGGATTGCGGGAGCAAGCCGAAGCTCGACTTGCTCTCGATCCAGCAATCTTGGCTCAAAGCGATAAATCCCGGAGGTATGGAGGCAGAGCCTCCATATTCAATAAAGTTCTCCTTTCCGATTTGATTAGGCAGCCCGTCCCGTAGGCAGCCGTGGTGTCCCCCGCCGTTTGGCCGCTGGCGGCGGCAGTTGATCAGTCGCATATTGCGCAATCACGTTGTGGGCCGTAACGGATCGACATGCGGCCATCCAGATGCTCATGCACGATCACCGTTTGGCCCGCCAGCGTATTGCGCCAGCGTGTCTTATCGAGTTGAAAAACACGGTTCTCTAGCGTGAGTGTGTTGTCGTTATTCACCGTGCGCTCATGCTGCACGCTGAAGATCCAGTCCAGATCCTTGCGCCGGGCACGCACAAAGGCACTGCCCTTTTGTGCGGCATTGACGGCAAAGCGGCTGTTGAACTCGGCTATGTATTCGGTCCGAAGAAACTCGTTGGCTTGCGCCAGATCCTTGATTCCGCGGACTCTCAGTTCCTGTGGCAGGCGGCCTTGCCACGTACTGAAGTTGCGCTCCGATCGCCCCCGCGCTTGCGGTGAATACGCCGCTATCATCTTGACTCCAAGCTCTTGCAAAGCCCGTCCCACCTGCGTGGGACGGCTCGCGTCCACGCGTTCGCCGTGCTTAGGCGTGACGAAGAAGTGACCAGCACGGTCGCTGTACAAAGAACAGAACAGACCTCGCGTCTCAACCACTTCGCGCAATGCAGCCATCACGGTGCGTGTCGATTCCGCCTCCACCAGCTGCGCGTAATAGATCTCGCTGGTGGCATCATCCAGCACCACGATCAGCTCGTAATAGCGTTCATCACCAAACCACCGGTGCTCACTGCCATCGATATGCAGCATCATGCCAGGCAATGGCCGGCGCGGCCGCCGCTTGCGGTGCGATCCCGGCTTCTTCCTGCGCTTCACCAGCCCCGCGGTTTGCAACGCCGTCTTCACCCACGTGTAACTCAGGTCGATGCCGTGCAGTTCGCGCAGCTTCTCGTGAAAGTGCTGCACGTTGAAGTCGAAGTACTTCTCCCGATACAGATGCAACACTTCCTCTACCGTCTTCATCGGAACCCGCTTGGGGCTGGGACTGCGCTTGCGGTAATCCCATAAACCGCTATAGCCGTGTTCGTTCAGCCGTTCGCGCCAACGCCGCATCGTGCGGTCCGTTACGCCCATAATCTCGGCCGCCTCCCACCACTTCAGCTTCCCCGCTGCCGCCTTCAGAATCACTTCCTGTGCCTTCATCATCCGCTCCATCTCGGCGGCCGGGATCTGCTCTTCGCTGATCTTCCACAGCTCATAGCTTTTCTTAACCGCCCGCAAGCGGACATTTCACTTGCTACCGACAAGGCAGTCCACCAAACATGGCGCATTGGCGGAGTACTTGATATAATGGCACCCTCGCGTTCGGTGTAGTACGTGACGGGAAGACAGGCTCGCCCTACGAGATGACCGGACACTCGGGTCAAGGCGGGATGGGCGGCGAAACCAGCCCCGATTCGCAACCGGCGGAACAATGAACAGCCTTTTGATGGAGAATCTGCATGGACCTGATCTACTCCAAGCCGAAGTCGCTCAGCACCCTTGAGGCTCAACTGCGGGCTTACTCTGACTTGTCGGAGCAGAACGCACAAAGACTGGCATCCGAGACCTTTAATGGCGGTCCCACTGTGCCGCCTCCGATTACTCCTCGTGAGGATTGGCCGCACATGGACGAGCAGCAGATGCGTTTGGCAGAGTACCGCATCAAGCGGCTGGAGCAGGCGATCAACCTGGCCTATCCACTGCTCGCGGGCGAAACCATGGATTCTGACGGCGTATTCACTTCGTTTCTTTCCTTGGATTTCCTCGACTACCCGGCGGGAACTGTTGCATTACGGCGACGAACCAGCTTTGGCGAGTTCGTCGTCATCGACACCCAGTTCACTGTCCGCGAAGGGATCATCACTGACAGCACGCCAGCGCTGCCGATCGAACTCGCCCCAGGAGCCGGTCCCGGCGTTCTTGCCTGGGGCGCCCTCGCCGCCGCGATCGGGAAGTCTTTGTTAGGCCCCCTGGCCAAGGAAATCGGCGGGGCCATCTTCGCCAAGCTCTTTCCTCCGGGCGTCCCGCCGTACTTCGATCAGGTTTATAAGGAATTCGAAAACATCGTTCAAGGCGTGATCAACGAGAACAAGCGCCGCGAACTGAGCGGTAGGGTCAGCGCCGTGCAAGACGGCATGATCACCTACAACACGATCAAGAAAGACCCTGCCAAGTACGAAGAGTCGCAACGCCTTCTATCCACGCTTTGGAACGAGTCGCGCATCATCACCAGTGAGCTTAAGGAGTTTCCAGAGATCGGTCTTGGTTTGTTCGTCGTGGCCGGCGGCCTCCATCTGGCGATCCTTCAAGAGAGAGCAATCACCGACAGGGACCACAAAAATCCCAACGACTCACCATGGGCCGCCGATCTGATACGCAAGGCGGTGGAGTTCGCGCCGTTCGCCATAGAAAACCGCAACCGGATCATCAACACGCGGGCCAACGCGATCAGCCCCGTGAGGTTTGTTCAGCAGACCACGCACATCCCTGGGGCGGGGCCCGTAGACTCATCGTACTGGTTCTGGCAGGACACCTTCGTGGGAGGGAGCTATAGGTACCCGAAGCGGCGAGGCTGTTGCGATCCGGATCCGGAGCAGACAGCCAAGAAGATCGTCAATCCCGATGGGACAACACAGTTGGCGCCATGACCAGGGTCCTTGAGGCTGTCGAGCCGACAGCCAACGATTGGAAGAGAGTGGGAGCCAATCCCATTCCAAGCTGACGAATCTTGTCCCACTCCTGTTTTCGTGACTTGGGCTCCCGGGATTCCGAAGGACCGCCTTGAGAAGAATGCCGGGGCGAGCCAGCAAGGGTTGTGCGTTTCCCAACGGGTTTGCTTCCGAATGACGGGCAATCTGGACACTGGCGACGTCCCGGGCTAGGGTTTGGCCAATTGACGGGTGGCCGACCATGCTGGAAGGACCCGGATACAACGCGTATTCGCTGGACGTAACCGCTCTGCTGATCGTCGCCGGCATCGCTTATCGAACTGCTTTCCCTTAATCCCCTTCATCGAACGGGCCGCCGCTGGCTTCGGGCGAAAAATCCCAACCGCATGTACATCTGTCTGAGCTGGCCGCAGTCTCATCAACCGGGTCAGCACTATTTTCGCGGTCCTCGCTGGTTGGAGCAAACTGCTGACCTGGGCTGTTTACCAGATCTCAGGCAACCCGCAGCGCCCGATTTTGACAGATACTCAGGAATAGCAACCAAGACGTCCTCGATAAGGAGGAATGAGATGATTCGTCTGCTTGTTGCGCTGGTGGTATGCGGTATGGCGTTCAGTGAGACTGTGCAGGACTGGATTGCGAAGGGGACACGCGCTTACGCGGAGATGAAGCCAGACGAAAGTGCGGCGAACTTCAAAAAGGCGGTCGAACTCGATCCTCATTCGGGCCAAGCACGGCTTTGCTACGGCGTCATTTCCATTTTTGTGTATCAGAATGCGATCGCTCAGGCGAGCACGCCATCGATTCGCGATGATCAACATACGCAGTCGCAAGAGGAGTTCGATGCCGACGCGCGACGCACACGGACGGTGGTGCCGGAGGTCAATAGGACGCTGGGCAAGCAGGCCGAGGAGAACCTACGGCGGGCATTGGAGATCGATCCGCACAGCCTGGTTGCGAAGGAGTATCTGGCGGGACTTTACTTCTGGTGGCAAGACGCGGAGGAGGGCAATTCTGGCGGCACATATTCGTCTCGCCTTGACGAGGCACATCGGCTTTACGAGGAGATTATCGCGAGTGATCCCCGGAACAGATCAGCGAACTACATGTTGGGTGTGATCGATTGGAACAAGGCGTTCCGACTAGTTCAGAGATCGGGGCGCTACCCGCGACCATTGGACGCTCAGGCGCGTGCGGCGCTCGCCGCCAAACTCTCGCCGCTGGTGGCAGAGGCGGCCAAGGTACTGTCACTCGCGATCGAGATCGATCCCAAGGATTGGTTTCCGATGAGCTATCTGATGCAAATCAGATTGCTGCAGGCATACGCTGCACCCACGGAAGAGGAAACAAGAGAAGCAAAGACCGAAGCTGAGGCGTGGCTGCGCAAAATACAATCCTTTCCTGGAATGGAACCGAGAGTGTTGGGACAGAACTCGTCGAGTGACGATAGCGTTCTGGTGTTCGACCGCAGGCCCGGACCAACACCGATTCCACCCTTTCCGCCCGATCCGAAGCAAATGCTCCCTATCGGTATCCCACCACCACCGCCACCACCGCCGTGGCCGGCTCCGGGTGGAGTCCCGAAACAGTAGGTGGCGCCGGCGCGCGCTCCGCGGGGGCGGGTCAGCTCCGCATCGTCCGAGGTGCGCTGAGGAAGCACTTACGGAGCGGTCCATCGAAGCAGCGCGGACTAGCGGTTGAGCGGTGGCCTAAACGTCACTTTCAACGAGAGTCTGTTCGGGATTGGATACTCGCCCGAAATTTGAGCCTCGCGTTCGCTTGAGCCTCGCGAGTAGCCGCCGAATCGATAGTGAAAGGCCCGTGTATACGAGGACACAGGCGGCGAACGACACGGCTGCGGCAACCAGTTGGCCGGCCCATCCGCCCCACTCACCCGTGTGGCCCAATCTCACGAAGGAGCGCAGTCTCTGGCCGAGACTGGCGTCCGCAAACCTTGTCGTTTTCAGGACTGCTCCCGAATTCCCATTAAGGAGGTACTGCGTGCGCTTTTGCGGCTGCCCGCCAGTGCCGGTATCCACACCGACCTGCAGAGGTGAGTTCGCATCGCCTACCGTGTTCAACGTGATTGTTTTCCAATTAAAATCGAAGCTCTTGGAGATCGCGAGCAATCGATCATAGTTCGGTTCGCTTCCGATTACGCCATGGTGTGCGTGCGGACGGGCGCCGCCGGGACCACGGCCTTGAAGCGGCGGATTCGAGCCACTCAATCGAAACAATAAGGTGTTCGCCCATGGGAACGACATCACCACGCCAGTCAAAGCAATCACCAGCAATGGCGCCGCACACCAGATACCAAGCACGTTGTGCCAGTTCCAATCACGTGCCCTTCCGCGCAATCCCCTGCGAAATGCAATGGACGCGCGTATTGCCTTCGAATTCCATTTTCGGGGCAGCCACAAAACGACCCCGAGCAGAATGAGTCCAGCAAATAACAAATTCGATACCGCGGTAAGCCAGTGGCCGACGGCTCTTGAACCGAGCGGTGCACCCAGTGTGCGATGCAGTCGTTCGACCGCGGAAAAGAATTCATGGGCTCGTTGCCGAACTGGTTCCGAGAATTGCACCGCTGTATCGATCGACGTAGATCGCCTTTCCTCGTCCAATCGAAATCTGTGTTGCGGCTTCGGGAGCATTCCGTACCGTGATCGACGTCGGCTCACCCGCACCGGCGCGCCGGACGGCTGCGAGCAGATCCGTGATAGGCGCTGGATCTGGATTGTTGGGCACAGAGACCCATCTAATGTCCCGGTCTACGAAATCGGTGATCTGCCTTTGGAATGCGAGCACCACGCCCGTTGCGGACATGATGAAGATAAATACACCCGCAGAAACGCCGAGTGTCAGGTGTGTCCAGAAAAGGAATTTTCGAATCATGCTTTGCCTGCTGTTTGAGCCATGATCAACCGGCACCCTTAAAATCTTCTGAAGATCGTTCGCACTGGGGCGAGATTTCAGGCGATTCTGTGGAGGAGTCGCTCGAAAGAAGCACCAGCCTTTGCCGAATCGAGGTCGGCTGCGGTCTAAGAAAAAGTTTTGGTGCAATGATGATCAGCAAGGATGCGTGTCCTGCTGGTTGACGATGACCGAGAGGTAGCCGACTATGTGCGCCGGGAGTTGGAAGAGGAATCTTTCGAGGTAGCGGTTGCGCATGACGGGGCGAAGGGTTTGCGTCTGGCTGAGGCGTCCGCGTTCGACATCATTGTTCTGGACGTCATGATGCCGTTCATGGACGGCTTGCAAGTGACACGCAGCCTGCGACGCCAAAACATTGTTACACCGATTCTTTTGCTTACGGGCCGAGATGCACCGGAAGAGATTGTGCGCGGTCTGGATGCCGGTGCAGACGACTATCTGACTAAGCCGTTTTCGTTCGACGTGCTTCTGGCCCGCATTCGCGCTCGCACAAGGAGATCTGGCCAGAAAAGCGCACAATTGCGCTTTGCAGATCTAGTGCTCGACTTAGATGAACACAAAGCCCGGCGAGGCCAACGTGCGCTCACCCTGACACGTACTGAATTCGCAATACTGGAGTGTCTTTTGCAGTCCGCCCCGCGAGTAGTTACGCGGGACCGGCTAATCGACACAATCTGGAGTGACCGCGAAGTTACTCCGAACAATCTCGATGTGTTCATGAAATTCTTGCGCTCAAAAATCGACGTGCCGGGCTCACCAAAGCTGATCCATACAGAGCGTGGAATCGGATACAGCTTGCGGGAGGGCACGTCTTGACCGGCGTCGATCCGCGCTCTCTGCGTTTTCGTCTGACACTTTGGTACTCAGGTGCGCTGATGCTGGTGGCGTTAGTACTCGCCGGCGCCAGCCAGTGGGCCTTGAACGTCAGCCTTGATCACGCGATCGATCAGAGATTGCGCTTTCGGCTGATTGGGCTTCACGCGTTCATCGATGAAAACAGTCAGGACGGCTTGGATACGCTCGCGGCGAAGCTGCGTGGCTTGGAACATCTCGGAGATCTCTTCCAGGTGGTCGGACCGGAGGGTGAGCTACTCGCGCAGTCTGACGGATTGGCGCGGCATCACGTAAGAGTGGAATCGCTATCCAATCTTGGCGGCCGGATGGTGTTTCGAAATGCCGGCCCGAGACGGTTCCAGTTTCGCATGGCAGCGCAGCAGATTTATGTCAATGGTCAACCGGTCATCGTTGAGGTGGCAGATCCTCGAGGCAAGTTCGAGGGTATTCTAACGGAGTTCTACTCGGTGCTCGTTTTTGCAGTCCCGATTGTACTTGATCGTTGCGGCCGCTGGAGGTTATTGGCTTAGCGGTCGAGCACTCGCGCCCGTCGACCAGATCATTGATGAAGCTCAGGCTATCGATCCAGCCAATTTTTCGGCGCGACTCTCCGTTCCGTCTTCTGGCGATGAGTTGCAGCGTCTCTCACAAACGCTAAACCAGATGCTTGACCGCGTAGAGCAATCGGTTTTGCAAGTGCGCCGGTTTACGGCCGATGCTTCACATGAACTGCGTGCGCCCATGACCCTGATCTACACAGCCGCCCAGTTTGCTCTTCGACGCGACCGGAGCGCGGACGAGCTAAAGGATTCGTTGAAGAAGATTTTGCAGGCCGCTAAACGCTGCACGGATCTCATCAATCAGCTGCTCTGGCTAGCGCGCTCGGATGCCGGAAGTAGCCGAACGGAATTGGTTTCAACCGATGTTGTGCCTCGTGTCGGATCTTGTGAGTGAAGCGGCGACGCTCGCCGCTGACAAAGGGTTGACGATTGCGGCCGAACTGCCTGAAACGCCGGTTTATGTTGCGCTGGATGAGGCTTCTTTCCGCCGGATGTTGCTCATCCTGCTGGACAACGCAGTGAAATACACGCCAGCGACTGGCAGGATAAGTGTTCACGTGACGGGACGCACAGATGAAGTTGAAATCGCTGTGGCAGACAGCGGCATCGGTATTCCCGCGGACCAATTGCCGTTCATATTCGACCGATTCTGGCGCGCCGATCAGGTTCGCTCACGCGAGGCCGGCGGTACCGGCTTAGGGCTTGCGATTGCCCGTGACATTGCAAACAGTCACGGCGCTGAGTTACTGGTAGAGAGTTCCGTAGGTAAGGGGTCTATGTTTACCGTGCGACTTCGGCGCTCCAGCGACTCGCGCACAACGGACGCGAGTGGCGCTGCCAAGTTATCGAGCTGACTTTCTTTCGTGCCGCATCCGCGGCCTGTGCGCCTTTACGGCACGAAGATCACCTACGCGGTGAACGCAATCGCCAGACCGCCGGAAGCAAAAGTTCCAGCATCTGAATTTTTCAGAGATTTTTAAGGTCAGAACCGCATGATTGTCGTTGTAGAGGAGTGTCAGTCATGAAGCTGCGCAAGTATTCGCAATGGAGATTCGGACTGGTGCTCGGACTCGGCGCCCTCATTGCGGTCGTGCTCTGCATTCAGTGCGTGCGGACCTACTTGTATATCGACTCTGTTCTGATTCCCCGGCAGGCTGAACACGAAGCACAGCGTGAGGCCGGGGCGAGGCGAGTTCAGAGCGACCTGCAGCCGAAACCGCATTCGATCTCTGCACACATTGAATTCGCCGCCTCCGCGAATGCGGCCGACCATGTCGGAGGAGACTTCTACGACATCTTCGAACTGGACTCGGGCAAGATCGCAATCGTCGTGGGAGATGTTTCAGGCAAAGGGGTGCCCGCAGCTCTCTTGGTCAGCGTGCTTCAGGGAGCGATTCGGTCCTCAACAGCATCTCAGCATGAATTTGCTTGTGAGCGAATCAATCGGATGTTGTGCGAGCGGACGGCCAGTGAGCTCTTTGCAACTTTATTCTGGGCCGTTTTCGATCCTATAACGAGAACCCTGCGATATGTGAATGCCGGCATGCCGCCCCGATGCTTGTCCGGAACGATCGGAACCGGGTTGAGCGATTGAGTGACGGTGGCCCCATTCTGGGTTTCTTTCCGCAAGCACGATATTCGGCAGGAGAAATCGAGATTAGCGATCGCGATGCGCTCATCCTCTACACAGACGGCGTTACCGAACCTGCCAACGACAGTGGCGAGGAGTTTGGAGACGAGCGGATCATACAAACCCTGTCAAACGCTGGCGATTTCAGGCCGGCGAAATTGTGTGAGCAGATCACTGCAGAAGTTAATGCATTTTCGGGCGCTGAACGCTCGACCGCGGACGACCGCACTTTGGTGGT
>CAWCYQ010000024.1:0-93483 GCA_963799755.1 Terriglobia bacterium
AGATCTGCAACCGGAAAAGCTCGAGCGGCAGGATTGGTTCGGGAGCCACCCGCTCGCGAAAGACGAATCCCACCAGCAACAGGCCCCGAGCGCGAACATCCCAAAGATCTGCCAGGACGCCCACGGGTAGGTCTGCCCCCCGGACTGGGTTGCCAGCAGGATCGCTGAAACACCGGCGACGATCAGCAGCGCGCCCCACCAGTCAATCTTACCTGACGGTTGACCACGGGAAGCCGCAAGACGCGATTGGTGACGCCAGCGCGACGACGCCGAGCGGCAGGTTGATGTAAAAGATCACCCGCCAGGTCAGATGGTCCACGGCGAAGCCACCGGCGAGTGGGCCGATGACGCTCGACATCCGAAGATCGCGCCGAAATAGCCCTGATATCGACCGCGCTCGCGGGGCGAGATCACATCCCCGATGATCGCGAAGGCCAATGAGATCAGCCACCGCCACCGACGCCTTGCAGCCCGCGGAAGGCGATCAGTTCGTACATGTTCTGCGAGGCGCCGCACAGCGCGCTGCCGACGAGGAAAACCACAATCGCGAGCTGGAAGACGCGCTTACGCCGTACAGATCCCCGGCCTTGCCCCACAGCGGTGTCGAGGCGGTGGAGGCCAGCAGGTACGACGTGATCACCCAGGACAGCAGATCGCTGCGTGGAAGTCCCCGACGATCGTCGGCAGGGCTGTGGCGACGATCGTCTGGTCGAGCGAGGCAAGGAACATGCCGAGCATGAGCCCGGACATGACCATCAGAATCTGCCGATGGGTGTAACCCTCGGTCTCCGGGCGGCGTGGACGGTCGAGGTGGACCGAGTCTATCAATGGCCACTCTTCTGGTTCTATGCCGTGCAGATCCTCTTGGCCATGCTGCCAGCCCTGTCATCAAAAATGCTAGTTCGAGGTCGCACGGCAGTTCGCGGTGGTCACGTCGGCAGTCGTCGCCTGCCGCTCGGCCACCATGTACTCGGCGTACCAGCCGGGCCAGTCCGGGTCTTCCTCGCCGGTTCTGGGTCGCGACCGGGTGTCCACTGGGCGATACCGACCCGCACGTCCCGGTCATCGGGCTGGCAGTCCGCGGTCGGGGCACGCCGGGCCTCGCATCAGCTGCCCATTTCGGACGGGCGCAATGCGCGCTGGACGTAGGACTCCGCTTGCGGCTGCCAGATCCGCCAGAGCCCGGCGAGCCGCCCGACCGGATCGTCATGCCAGTCGACCCGAAGGTCGGTGACCGGCCATGGCACCGACTCGGCGATGACCATCCCGGCCCAACGGGCCGGGAAGATCTCGCCGCCCGCGGCCAGGCCAGCTTGAAGCGCGGCGATGAGCGAGTCGCCCCAGGCTGGCACTCGCCTGGTCCTGGAAGGCGGCGAGCATCGCCGCGGGCACGCCTGGATCTGCGAGCAGGTTGCCCGCGGCGGCGGCGCCCGCGGCGCGCGCGTCCGTGGCCTCGCCCAGCGCCAGGTCGCCCGAGTAGCTGGCCGAGCCGCCCGCGGCGCCGACCACGGCCAGCTGCCGGACGCGATGTCGCGGCGCCGCCGGCCACCGCCGCGAGGGCGTCGCTGGGGGTCAGGCCGCCCGCCATTGCCTGGAGCAGCGCCTTGAAGAGGTGCGAGTCGGTCGTGCTCTGGCTGCACACCGCGCCCACCCCGGCCCGGACCGCCGCGCACCGCGCCGCCACCGCCATGCTCGCGGAGGCAATGACGGCACCCACCGCCCCGCAGCGCGTTCGCAGCGGCCCACCAGGGAGAACGTCATGGCTTGACCGCCACCACGGTGACCTCGATGTGCCATCCGGGGCCGGGTGAGCGCGGACACGACCAGGCCGGTGAACACCGGGTAGACCCCCTTGAGCCGCCGTCCGAGCACGCGGTACACCGGTCTGCTGGCGGCGGATGTCGGTGAGGTAGATGGTGCAGGTCACCACGTGCTCGACGGACGCGTCGGCTTCCGCGAGCAGCGTCTCGACGTTCGTCATCACCTGCTCGGCCTGGGCGGTGGGGTTCCCGGTGTGGACGCTTTCCCCAGTGTCCAGATCCTGCGGCACCTGACCGCGCAGGTAGATGGTGTTGCCGGCGACCACCGCCTGGCACAAGTCGTTGTCGAGCCGCGCCTTCGAGATAACGGGGCCGGCACGCGTCAACGGCCGGATCTGCAGGTGACCGCCGACAGTAATCGGTTCCCTCATCTGCGCGCCGCCTCTGCGACCTCGGAGTACCTGGCCACCAGGTCGAGCGGCCCGCTGAAGTCGTAGTTGTTGTAGACGGCCAGCAGGTGCGAGAACGGCGGCGACTGAGCGAACAGCTGGAACGTCAGCCGGTGCCCGGCGTAGTCAGAATTGAGCAGGTCACGGGCCAGCGCGAACAGTTTGCGCCGTTCTTCCGCCGGGATCTCCCCGACGCGGAAGTACTTTCTTAGCCAGTCGCCGGCGCCGGCGCTGTCGAACATGGCCTTGCTGGGCATCAGGCTGGCCTGGCAGCCGCACAGGTCCCTGACCAGGTGCATGACCGACGGCAGCTGGGTGGACGCGAAAACCCGGGCGGCGTACATCATCGACTGGTTGGGCATCAGCAGGCCGCCCGGGCTGGGCTCGGCGAGCTCGACCGCCGCGGTCAGGTGCGCGTTGATGCCCTCGCGGTAGCACGCGATCTGCGCGATCTTCTCCCGCACGCCCTGGTGCATGGTGACCCCGGTCGACCGGACGCTGGCGTAGGCGACACCGAGCAGGAAGCCGGCGAAGCGCTCGTAGCGCTGGACGTACGGGTAAATGCTGTACCGGTGCAGGGTGGCGCGGATGAACGCGGCCGCCTTGGTGTGCCGGTAGAAGAACACGTTGTCCCAGGGGATCTCCACGTCGTCGAAGACGATCATCGTGTCGATCTCGTCGTACCGCCAGTCGATCAACGCGTAGAGGAACCAGTACTGCAAGGCGATGAAACCCCGGTCTCGGGTGACCCGGCCGTAATACGGGCAGCCGTCCGGGTCAGCGTGAGCCCGGTAATCCTGGTGAGCCGCAGCCGTCGTGCCGCCGGGCACCCGCCCGCGCAGCAGCAGCGACAACCGCATCACCGCGTCGATAAACCGGCTCAGCAGGCCGACCGCGGCGAACCGGCTGCCGCCACCGCCAGCCGGGGGCGGCCCGCGTCACGCCGCCACGCCCGGAGCTCGCTCCGGGCGAGCGCCCTTCCCACGAAACGAAGAGAAAGATCCTGCCCCGGTGCACTGATCTGGGCCAGACGAGTCGGCGTGAGCTCTCCGGGCGCGCATAGCCGCTCCGCGGCGCCACCCCGGGGCGGCCGCGTCTAGAACCAGTCCGCCACAGACTGCACTTCTCGAGGTAGCCCCCGACCGGCATCGGCAGGAAAGCTTCACCCTTGGTAAAGCGCAGCACCGGCTCGTAGCGACGGAGCAACCGCAGATCCTTCACCGCACCTTCCCCGGCGGCGCAACTTTGTCACGTCCGGCCAACAGCTCATCGCTCGTCATCACGCTGGTGAGCGGTCACGAATCCAGTGTGCCGTGCTCGAGGCGGGAACGCACCGGTCACGGTTCGAGGTAGGTGAGTACGGCGAGGACCCGCCGGTGGTCGGAGTCGGAGGGCGGCCGGCGGCGAGCGCGGCGGCGAGCGGAGGTATTTGCCGCGAATTTGCCCAGTGAGTACGGTCGAACAGGTGGCGAGCGATTCGGGTGGCAGTGGTAACAGATCATCAGGCCCTTGGTATGCGTCGGAACCGTCGACCGCGCCCTTCCCGGCCATCGGGTCCGACCCGCAGCGGCCGCCGAGTGCGCCGGACCCGGGAACCGGTCGAGGGCGGCGAGCCAGGCGACCGCGGAGACGGCGCACGTTCATCGTGGTGCTGACCGCTGCGGCGCTGGCCGTGGTGGCCGGGATCGCCGCGATCGTCGTCACGGTGATCGCGCCCGGCAGCCACCCGAACGCCACGGGCTTCGCGCCGACCGGCACCACCCCCGGGCAAGATGCCGCGCAGACCGCGACCGCGTTCCTGGCCGCCTGGCAGGCCGGCAACCTCGGGCAGGCCGCCCGCTACACCGACCATCCCGCCATCGCGGCGGCCGCGCTCGCCACCTACCGCAAGGACCTCGGGCTCAAGAAGCTGGCCACCACCACCCAGACCGGTTCGGTGGCTCCGTCGGGTACGTCGGCGACGCCGCGTGAGTCGGTCGGGTACACGGCCGCCGCCACGGTGTCGGCCACCGACGGTACCAAGACGCTGAGCGGCACCTGGAAGTACTCGGCCTCGCTGATCGCCTACCAGAACCCGAAGTCGCAGCTGTGGTACGTCGCCTGGGCCCCCGACGTGCTCGCGCCGAACCTCACCGCGGCCACGCATCTGGCCGCGATCGTGGTGGCGCCCCAGGTCGCCTCGGTCAACGATGCCGGCGGGAACGACCTCGGCTCGTACGGCGACGCCGGGCTGACCACGATCGCGAACCTGCTCCAGCGCACGGCCCCGCCGGGACGGGGGACTCCGGGCCTGTACGTCGAGATCCAGACGGCCAAGAACCAGCCGGTGCCCAACAGCCAGGCGGTCGTCACCCCGCCGAACAACATCCCGAGCCTGGACACCACGATCACCGCTCAGGCGCAGGACGCCGCGAAGTCCGCCGTCGCCATCCGCAAGAACAGCTCGATGGTGGTCATCCAGCCGTCCACGGGAAACATCCTGGCCATCGCCAACAACGACGGCTTCAACGACTTCGCGCTCACCGCCCATGTGGCGCCGGGTTCGACGATGAAGGTCATCACCTCCACCGCGCTGATCAACGCCGGGGTGGTCACCGCCTCCAGCGCCGTCGCCTGTCCCGAGACCTACACGGTGCAGGGGATCACCTACCACAACGACAACAACGAGTCCCAGCCCGCCTCGACCCCGTTCCTCACCGACTTCGCCCAGTCCTGCAACAACGCGTTCACCACGCAGTGGCCGCACCTGTCCGGGGCGCTGGCCCACACGGCCAAGGACTACTACGGCCTGAACCAGAAATGGGATCTCGGCATTACCGGCGTGACGGCCAGCTATTTCAACGCCCCGGCCAGCGCTAGCGGCTCTGAGCTAGCGCAGGAGGCGTTCGGCGAGGGGGAGCTGACCGCATCCCCGCTGGCGATGGCCTCGGTGGCGGCCACCGTGGACGCCGGGACCTTCCGGCAGCCAATCTTGCTGGCCGGGACCAAGCGGGTCACCGCGACCGCGCTGCCCGCCAGTACCGACGCCCAGCTGAAGGAGATGATGGCGGCCGTGGTCAGCAGCGGGACCGCCGCGGCGATCGGGTTCGGGCCTGGGGTCTACGCCAAGACCGGGACCGCCGACATCCAGGGCCAGGAACAGCCCAACAGCTGGCTCATCGCCTTCGACCCGGCCCAGGACGTCGCGGTGGCCTGCCTGGTGGTCAACGCCGGCTACGGCGCCCAGTTGCCGGCCCGGAGGTCAAGGCCTTCCTGGCCAAGTATTAACCCGTTTCCGCACTCGTAACCGGCGGCCGCGAGCCTGCGCGCCGTCCGGCTCGCTGGCCGTGGTTCAAAATCGGTCAGCTGACCGATGTCTCTCACTGCAAGTTGCAGCAGGATTTGTCATGCAACCGGCACCGAGCACGTTAGGCACCAGCCGGACCTCCCCGGGAGCAGCCGCGCAGAGTGACCAGCGCTCTCCCGGGCCAGCTCAACCGGCCCACGAAGGAACCCGATGAACACGATGGCGCCGACCCGTCCGACCGAGCTACACGGGCGCCGCGTCCGGCTGACCGCGGGACCGGCCGCGGCGGCCGAAGCCCGCAGCCAGGTCCGGGCGGCCATCTGCGCCTGGGACGTCCCCGTCGACCCGGACGTCGCGGTCCTGCTCACCAGCGAACTGGTGACCAACGCCATCCGGCACGAGGCGGGCGAGACCGTCACGCTCGCCATCAGCTGCTCCTGCGGTCAGCTGCGCGTCGACGTCCACGACACGTCGCGCTCCCTGCCGGTGCTGGTGGACGCCCCGGCCGACGCGGAGACCGGGCGCGGCCTGATGCTGGTCGCCACCCTGGCGGCTGAGTGGGGCTGTCTACCGCACCCCGGCGGGCAAGGCCGTGTACTTCACGCTCGCGTTCCAGCCCGATCGTGGCCGAGGGCGACGGACGCGGCCCGCAGGCGGTTCACACGTGGGGACTGTGAGCCGTATGCCTCCCCGGCGGTCTCACCGTCCCCGCTGAACGTCCGCCGTCCGAACGGCCTGCGGTTCCGCACCGCGATCACCTCGGCGCGATGGTGCGCAGGGCCGACTCGCGGGCGATGTCGGTCCGCGAATGGACGTCGAGCTTCTTCAGGATGTGCGAGACGTGGGTCGCGACGGTCCGCCGGGACAGCAGCAGCCGGGCGGCGATCTCCGGGTTGGACAGCCCCTCCTCCACGAACGCGGCGATCTTGATCTCGGTCGCGCGTGAGGCTGTCCCAGCCGCTGCGCGCCTGCCGGTGCTTGGCGTGCGGCCCGCGCCGGATGCCGTGGGCGCGGAACGTGGCCTGCAGCCGGGCGACGTCCGCGGCCGCGCCCAGCGAGGTGTAGACCTCCACGGCGCCGGTGAACGCGGCCCGCGCCTGGCCGCGGTCGCCGGCGTCGACGAACTGCCCGGCGGCCGCCTCCAGCGCCTTGGCCCTCAGCAGCGGCCTGCCCGCGTCGTCGTAGCGCTCCGCGGCCGCGAGCAGCCGGGCGGCGTCGTGGTCCAGCAGGCCGCGGCAGTACAGCGCGTTCGCCTGCCGGTGCGGGATCTCCGATTCGGCGGCGAGCGCGGCGGCCTGGCCCGCGAGGGCCTGCGCGGTGCCCAGGTCGCCGGTCTCGGCGGCGAGGCGGACGGCGTCGGCCAGCAGGTCCTCGATCTCCTCGAGTTCCTCGGTGTTGCCGTCGAACCCGTCGGTCAGCGCGGCCAGCGCCTCCGGCAGCGCGCCGTCCTGCTCGCGGTCCAGGCTGCGGGCCAGCGCCAGCGGGCCGATGAGCCGGTGCCCGATCCGCTCGGCGTGCGGGACGGCGGCGGCGAGGTGGCGGCGCGCCGCGTCGGTCTCGCCGCGATGGAAGCTGATCACGGCGGCGATGCCGAGATCGCAGCAGGCCGCGGCGGGTTCCTTCAGGTCCTCGGGCACGATCTCCACCTCGGCCAGCGCGTCGTCCCAGCGCCCGGTCTCGAACAGCAACTGGCCCAGGGCGCCGTGCGCCTGAGCCAGCCGGATCGCCGTGCCGACCTGGTCGGCGAGGTGCCGGGCCTGCCCGGCCGCGGCCAGCGCCTCCTCGTACTGGTCGAGGTCGCCCAGCGTGACGGCCTTGTTGATCTGCAGCAGCAGCCGCAGGTCGGTCAGCGCCGGATCGGCCTGGGTCACGGCCAGCGCCCGGTCGAACAGCGGCAGCGCGTCGGTCATCTGTCCCTGCACCGAGGTCACCAGCGTCAGCACGTGCAGCGCCCAGCCCATGGCCCAGTTGTCGCCCGCCTCCGACGCCGCCGCGAGCGCGCTGGCGGCGACCTGGCCGGCCTTCTCGACCTCGCCGAGGTTGCTGTGCGTCCGCGCGGCGAGCACGAGCAGCCGGGCGCGGTGCCGGGCCGAGATCCCGGGAGAGGCCAGCGCCCGGTCCAGCGTGGCCAGGGACTCCGCGGACTAGCCGGCCAGCATGCGGCACTGCGCCAGCGTCCAGTGCAGGTCCACCAGCAGATCGGGCTCGGCGGCGTGCTCCAGCGCGCGGTTCGCCACCTGCTCGGCCGCGGCCGTGTCACCGATACGGTAGAGGGCGTCGGCGAGCCGGCTGGCCAGCCAGCCGTGCCGGGCCGAGCCGGCCGGGGAGCTGGCGACCGCCCGGGTGAGGAGTTCGGCCGCCACCCCGGGCGCCTGGCCGACCAGCGGGTCCGCGGTGCGGGCCAGCCAGTCCAGCATCCACTCGTCCATCGGCTCGGCCGTGCCGCCAGGTCCGCCGACGGCCCGCAGCATCTGCCGGGCCACCCGGTCCGCCGGCGCGCCCGCCTCCGCCAGGGCGCGCCCCGCGTCGCGGTGCCAGGCGGCGCGCACCGGCGCCGGCATCTCGTCGTACAGCGCCGCCCGGATCAGCGGATGCCGGAACCCGAGGCCGTGGCCGGACTCGGCCAGCACGCCGGCGGCACATGCCTCGTCCACCGCCGGGATCAGGTCCGCCACGCTGCGGCCCAGCACGATCGCCAGGTCAGGGACCGCGAAATCCATGCCGAGCAGGGCCGCCGCCCGCAGCACCTCGCGCACCGGCCCGGCGACGAAGCCAAGGCGGTCCGCGATGGCCGCCGACAGGGAGCCCGGCGCGGAGCCGCTCGCCAGCTCGGCGGCTCCCGCCTCGGTGACGGTCAGGCTGGAGCTGCGGGCCAGCGCGGCGACCAGCTCGGTGACGTAGAGCGGGTTGCCCGCCGCCCCGTCGGCGAGCCGCAGCAGGTTGCCGTCGGGCTTGCCGCCGGCCAGGGCCGCCACCAGGTCGGCCACCGCCGCCTCGGTGAGCCCGGTGAGCTGGAGCCGGGCGGCGTCGCCCACCACCCGCCGCAGCGCCAGCAGGTCATCCCGCTGCGGCACCGGGCGCATCATCCCGACCAGCAGCAGCGGCATCTGCCGCGCCGACCTGGCCAGCCGTCCCCACAAGGTGATGCTGGCCGGGTCGGCCCACTGCAGGTCGTCGACGACCAGGATGGTCGGCCGCACCGCGCACTGCTCGGCGACCAGCGCCAGCAACTGCTCCGCCAGCACCGCCGGCACGTCCGTGCCGCGGTCGGCGGCGACCTCACCGCGCAGCAGCCGGACGATCGTGTTCCGCCGGGGATTCGCGGACGGCTCGCGGACCCGCAGCCCGTCCAGGAACGGCAGCAGCGGCAGCGCCTGGCCCAGCTCGTCACCGGCACCCCAGAACACCTGGCAGCCGGCCTCCGGCGCCTCCGCCACCGCCGCCCGCACCAGCGCGGACTTGCCGATGCCCGGCTCGCCCTCGATGAGCACCGAACCGCCGCGCCCCCGGGCCACCTCTCTTATCAGCCCGGTCAGCAGCGCCATCTCGCCGTCGCGGCCGACCAGCGCACCGGCCGGGGTCACCGGGGGCATGGAGCGAACTTTACTACCAGAACATTTACCGAACAAGCAGGCATTTTTCGGACATTAATTCGGCATCAGACGGCATCTTCTGACGGCATGTCACGTGCGCATCTGCGCCATGCAGTGCAAGTTGCATAGAGCCTTGCACTGCATGAATTTCTAACATTTTCTCTGCATCGAAGGCATGAATATTTCAGTCAGAAAAATGAAAGAATAATGCAGATATTTAGTATTTGAAAAAATCGTAGACAATGGCTTACTCTAGTGCATGAAATAGCCGAAGACTGGCAATAACTCCACATGACTCAGATGCGCCGAGCGGGCCAGTGGAGGCCATGCAGCAGGCCGCTGACCTCTGTAGACGCCATGGAGGAATCATGCGCATCAGGGCGAGCCATCATCATTCCCGCTATCCTGGCACTCAGCGCGGCCGGGTCAATTCTGGCTGGCTCGGCGGTACCCGTGGCGGCCGCGCAGGCGCCCAGCGCCCACGTGCTGTCAACGGCCTCTTCCATGAGCCCGACATCTCTATCAACGGGTGAACTAGCCTGTCGCACGACTAACGGCCTGCTGCCGATTCGCCTAATCGCTCGGCAGGCCGGTCGTGCGATTACCAGTCGGCACGCTTGTTGCGCTCAAGCCTGACTGGCTGCCTGGGCCGGTACGTGGGTTCCGGCGCAGCCGACAACTCCAGGCTCATTTCTTCACTGCTGTCCCTCTCGCCATATAGCTGTCACAGCAGTCGCAGCGCTGGGCATGTCCCGCGATAGCGCGATCAGCACGCCGGCGACGACCGGCATCGACGTGCTGCCGCATCGAGCGGACGTCCATGAACGGCCGCGCCGAGCGCGGCCGTTCGGCGCTCTGCCGACGTGCCGCATCCAGGCTGAGATCCGGCGCCGGATCCGGCGGCCAGCAGGCCGTATGCCGCAGTACGCGCAGATGGCAGGTTCGGTACTGGCCGGTAAGGCTGAGGCCTTGGTTGCGGTGAGCGCGGGTACGGTGTACTAAAGGTTTCACGAATTGTTTCCGTGAAATGTGCGTGACCGTCGCACTAGTCCGCCCGTGAGGCACCGAGGAGGAGGGACGCCCGATGACCGCGCCAGGAAGCCCCACGGTGCGGCGGCGTCGGCTTGCCGCCGAACTGCGCGGGATCCGGGAGAGCAAGGGCAAGAGCGGGGACGCGGTCGCCGCCGCGCTGAAGTGGTCGCCCTCCAAGATCAGCCGGTACGAGCGGGCCAGGACCGGCCTGCGGCCGCGGGAAGTCGAGAGGCTGCTCGACTACTACGGGATCACCGGGCCCCGCCGCGCGCTCCTTCTCGCGCTGGCCGAGGACGCGGCCCAGAAGGGCTGGTGGGAGGAGTTCGCCGACAGCCTTTCCGAGGACTACCAGCAGTTCATCGGCCTCGAGCACGAGGCGACGTCCATGGCCATCTGGCACGTTGACGTGGTCACCGGCCTGCTGCAAACGGAAGCTTATGCCCGGCACATAATCAGCAGCTACAGCCGGGTCGAGCCGGTCGCGCCGGGCATGATCGGGCGGATGGTCAGGGTCCGGATGCGGCGCCAGCAGGTGCTGGATCGCGAAGAGCTGCAGCTGTCGGTCGTGCTCGACGAATCGGTCCTGAAGCGCCGGATCGGCGATGAGCTCGGTGATGTATGAACAGCTTCAGCGTCTCGCGCGAGAGGCCGACCGGCCAAATCTGACGCTGCAGATTCTCCCTCTGGACGCGCAGCACACGGTCTTCGGGGAGTCCTTCGTCATATTCGGCTTCGGCGTACGAAAGCGACGCGATGCTGCAGGACGTGGTGCAGCACCGAGCATCTGAGGAGCGGCTTCACCTTGGAGGGGGAGAGGGAGACGTACCTGCACCGGATCGCCTTTCAGATGCTCGCCGACGCGTCGCTCGACCCGGCGGCATCTAAGGCGCTCATCCTCAAAACAGCCGAGACGGATTGGTCGGGCGCCCAGCGGCGTGCCAATGCGTAATTAGCCCAGGTCGGCCATCACTCTCCGTAACGGTGATAGTCTTCTCGCGTGGCGCTTCCCAGGCTGTCTACCTGCGAGGAATCCTGACTTCGGCCACGGTATTGACCGACGACTCTGGAGGGTCGATCGGGCGCGTCATGTCTGTTCGCGTTTGAGGCGTGTGTACAGCGCGTGGGACACGGGCCGTCATCTGTGCCGTAGTGGTAGTTGATGCAGAGAATGGCCTGTGGTGCCACTGAGCCTGCTAATGTCGGAGTTGAGTGACTACGCGTAGGTATCGCTATAGCTGCAAATTGTAGTCACTTTCCGGATAACACGACAATCAGTGAGGTAGGAACGTGGGAAGACCTACGCTCGGAAATTCACCCGAAAGGCCGGGTTCAGGTCCTTACTGGGTTAAAAGCTCGCTGAGTTTCTCGAACGGCAACTGCGTCGAGGTGGCGAGCCTACCCGAGGGCCTGATCGGGCTGCGCAACAGCGGGACCCGGAAGGGCCGGTTCTCGAATTCACTCCGGACGAATGGCACGCTTTCCTCGGAGGCGCGCAAAACGGAGAATTCGACAGCTTTGGCAGGAAGTGACGGCACCAGCAAAGAATGCTATACGTTCTTTCGCTGATAACTGTAGATCAGAACAGAAGCGGAGGGCCCGCGCGAGTCCACAGGGCCCTCCGCTTCTTGATGTCTCCGCCGCCCGATATCAGGTCGGCTGAATTGCTGGCAATCGTTCCGAACCGGGCATATGCGGAAGAATAGCGCAAGTACACGGGCGGCGTGAAGCTGGCGCGCAACAAAATGACAATCGATTCACAGGAACTGCAGGCCTATCTGACGCCCAAGAGCAACTCATCGTCGAACGATTCCTCGCTCGACCATGCCGTTGGGGACGGAAAGGTGACGATCTTCGACGTGATTTCACCCGGCCGAACGAGAACCGGGACAGGCGAGCATTGTGAGTACTACACCAAAGAAGACAAGGTGGTGCTCAATGGCGGAGCGCCGCAAATGGTCGATAGCTACAAGGGAACGATCAAGGGCCAGCAGCTCACCTATTTCAGCGGCGAGGATCATTTGATAGTCGATGGAAAGAAAGAGCAAGTCGCCTTCACGAGAATGAAGAAGAAGTAAGCGGATGCTGTACCTGCTGATCGGCGGTACCGGCTTTATCGGACCGCATGTCGCGAGAGCGTTGGTCGAGCGGGGCCACCATGTCGCGGTTTATCATCGCGGTCAATCCGGTAATTCGCTACCCGATTCGGTCGAGCACATCCTGGGGGAGCGCAGTGAACTAGCAAGCCACGCAGCGGAGTTTCGGCGGAGGGCTCCGGATGTGGTGGTCGACTTTATCCTGAGCAGCGGAACGCAGGCGAGCGCGCTGATGCATCTCTTCCGAGGCGTCGCGTCCCGCGTAGTCGCGATCAGTAGCGGTGACGTGTACCGGGCGGCAGGAATCATGCACGGCTTCGAGTCCGGTCCGCTCCAGCCCGTACCTCTCACGGAAGAATCGGATCTGCGCAGCAAGACAAACGTATACGGACCCGAGATCCTCGAGCGCCTGCGGCAGGTGTTCCCCTGGTTTGACAATGAATACGACAAGATTCCGGTGGAGCAAGCGGTATTGAACGATCCGAAGCTACCGGGTACTGTTCTGCGGCTGCCCATGGTTTACGGTCCGGGCGATCCGTTGCACCGCCTTTTTCCTTATCTCAAGCGAATGGATGACGGCCGGCCGGCGATTCTTCTCCAGGAGGATGTTGCTCGCTGGCGCGGACCGCGAGGCTATGTCGAAAACGTTGCCGCGGCGATTGCTTTGGCTGCGGTTTCCGATAAAGCAGCGGGCCAAATTTATAATATCGCTGAGCTGCGGGCCTGGAGTGAGAAGCAGTGGGCCGCGAAAATCGCGCAGAACGTGGGCTGGACGGGACGCATCGTAGAGCTCCCAAAAGACCTGATGCCGCCGCACCTCCAAATTCCATATAAAAGCGAACAGCATTGGGAGATGAGCAGTCGCCGGATTCGTGATGAACTTGGTTTCAAGGAACCGGTCGAGGAATCAACATGTCTGGCGCGGACCATGGAGTGGGAACGAGCGAATCCGCCGGCGTTCGATCCTCAGCAATTCGACTATGGGGCCGAGGATGGGGCGTTGGCGCGGCTGGCGCCGGAAGCTACTCCGCGCGCCGGTAAATGAGACTGAGTTTCGTTCGCGCGACGAGCCTGTAGTGTTGCAGCCAGGGCCGCAGCTCGGGATAAATATCCGGTTTCAGGTTCGGATTGAGCGGACCTAAGCCATCGACCAGCCAAGTTGGTCTCGTCCTGATGAGCTGCAGGCGATTGAAAGCCGCCGGTCCGCCGTAGATCGCGTCTTTGACATGCAGATGCCGGTCCGCCGGAACGCCAGTGAGCGGCTGGGAATCCCAGAACTTGCCGTCGCTGGTTAAGCGCGTGTACACATACATATCGGGCCGGTATCCCCAGACAAAGAGCGTGTCGCCGGGCCCGGCAGCGGCGCGGATTTTGGCAGCGACTTGCTGGGCATCGAGATCCATGGCGACGTCCGTCCAACTTGGAGAGCGCCCCCGCATGTCGTCGTATGCCAACGAAAGGTAATGCGGGCCGAACCGGACGAACGGAACCAGAAGCGCCACGGCGAGAAAAATAGCGGTGGGCACGCGATAGCGCCGCCAGACCAGCACGACGCCTCTAGACCCGGCAATTACCAGCGGCGGCAATAATTGGAGAAAGTAGTGGGGAGCGAAGCGCGTTCCGAGACACACCGCAGCAAACGAAAGAAGCAGCCAGGAGCCCATTTTCCAGCGCTCAGTGCGGCAGGCGGCTGACAATTCGAAAATAGTCCCACCGGTCAAAGCCGCATGAAAGCCAAGCCAGTCGAGGGATCTGACGAAGCCGATTCTCACCGGATGAAGGACGGGAGATTGCGCGGCGTAGAGCCAGCCCCAGCGCCAAACCTGTTCGCAGTAACCCGGCCAGGAACCGGAAAAGGCGGCCAGCGCTCCGGCGACCAGCAGGGGCAGAGCGAAGCCAGTGAAAAGGGCGGCCCAAGAGCCAAACAACCAGAGAGCGCAGATCGCAGCCACAAACACACCTTTGGCGTTGATTAGGAAGGCGAGGGCACAGGACAAGCCCGCCAGAAACGGCCTTCGGGTAAACGCGCAGTAAACAGCCGCTAGATGGGGGACGATCATCAGGGCGTCGGCGGCAAAGGCGATCACGGAGGAGGGCAGATAGAAGGTCAGGAAAAAGGCCAGGAAAAACGCTGCCACGCGTGCTTCACTTTCGCCCCACCAGGCGCGTGCTAACCGGAACACCAGGAAGCAAGCCAAAAGGACGTAGAGGATATCGAGTATGCGCAGCGGCCAGCCGGAGTAGCCGCCGATCAGCAGATAATAGAGCGCGTTTAGCGGCGGCTTGTCGTACCAGAAATCCCGATAAGGAATCTTTCCGTGAAGCACATTGAGGGCCGCCGCCAAGTGGTAGTCTTCATCGGCCCAGAGCAGGTGCACATGGCAGAGCCGGAGAGAGGCGAGTAGGGCGACAACCGCGACAACGGCTGCGCGGCCACCGGTGAATCGCCACGCTTGCAGGTTGCCTTCAGTCATTCACCGCGTATCATAAGACATAAGCGCATAATGGTCGCCAGCGTTACTGCAGAGGACTTTCCACCCTCATGAGAACCCTTCAGACGGTGGAGATCGCAAAGTCTTACAACGGTCGAAAAGTCGTCGATAATGTGTCAGTTCGAGTCGAGCAGGGAGAAGTTGTAGGACTGCTGGGGCCGAACGGCGCCGGTAAGACCACGTCTTTTTACGTTATCGTTGGCCTGGTGAGCCCGGATTCGGGCGAAGTGCTGCTCGACGATCAGCCGCTAACGGACCTACCGATGTACCTAAGGGCGCGGCGGGGCGTCAGCTACTTACCGCAGGAGCCCTCCGTCTTTCGTAAACTGAGCGTGCAGGACAACCTGATGGCTATTCTGCAGACGTTATCCCTAAGCGCTCGTGAACGCCGCGAACGGATGAATGCTCTGATTGAGGATCTGGGACTCGAAACGGTGCGGCACAGCAAGGGCTATATGTTGTCGGGCGGCGAGCGCAGACGGGTGGAGATTGCCCGTTCGCTCGTACTGCAGCCCGACTTCATTCTGCTGGACGAACCCTTCTCCGGAATCGATCCGATTCAGGTTCTCGAGCTGCAGAGGATCATCGGAGATCTGAAACGGAAGGGCATCGGGATACTGGTGACGGATCACAACGTTCGTGAAACGCTGGCCGTCACGGATCGCGCCTACATTATCAGCAGCGGAAGAATTTTTCGGGCTGGATCTCCGGACTCGCTCGGAAACGATCCCGAGGTGCGGCGCATCTATTTGGGCGAAAACTTTTACTTTCCCCCGGTCGCGGTCGTGTAACGGATCGAGTTGCCGGCGGTCGGGGTGTGATTCTCCGGATTCTTCCTCCCGGCAGGCCCGTCCCCGGCGGTGATAAACTGAGATCCAAATGAGTTCGCTTTCGCAGCGCCTGCATTTGGGTGTCCAACAAAAGCAGATACTCACGCCTGGACTCGTGCAGATGGTCACGGTCCTGCAGCTTAACCGTCTCGAGCTGAAGGATATGATCCAGAACGAAATCGCCGAGAATCCTGTTTTGGAGGAGTCAGGTGAGACAGGCGAAGAATTGACTCCAGCGGAAGTGCAGGCGCTGCTCGAACGCGAGCGTGTGCCGGAACCGGTCGACCGAGCTGTTCTCGACAGAGTTGAGGAATCGGACGGGAAGAGCGCTCTCGATACGCCCTCGGATGGCGACTTCTCCGCCGATAGCGGCACGGGCAGCGAAACGGCCATTGCGGCGGCCGCAATCGAGGATACGCCCAAAGTAGAAACCGATCCATTCGAAGAGATAGATTTTGGGAGTTTTTTCGACGATTATCTTGACCCAGGTTTCAAGAGCCCGGCCTCTGAATCGATTGAAAAGCCGTCGTTTGAGACTTTCCTCTCATCACCGGTCACTCTGAGCGATCATCTGCAGAGCCAGCTTAGTGTGTCGGTACTACCGGACCGCGTTCGGCAAGCGGCTAATGCAATCATCGGCAATCTGGAGGAGAGCGGATATTTGACCACGCCGCTCGAAGAGATTGCAGTGGCGGAAGGTTTGGATCTGCGCGACATGGAAGCTGGATTAACGGCTGTACAATCGCTCGATCCGACGGGAGTAGGGGCGACCGACCTGCGCGGCTGCCTATTGCTGCAGCTCGAGGGACGAGGGTCGCGGGATTCCGTCGCCTGGAAGATTGTCCACGATCATTTAAAACTACTCGAGACAAGGCAGGTCTCGCAGCTTGCGAAGGTGCTGGGACGTCCCGTTGCTCATGTCCAGATTGCATTGTGCGTTATTCGCCATCTGGATCCCGCACCGGGTTTGCGCTATTCGGGTGGCGGCGCCCGGCAAGTCGAACCGGATGTCTACATATCCAAAGACGGTGACGATTACGTAATCACGCTGAACGACGACGAGGTTCCGCAGCTGCGATTGAACGGCGAGTACAAGCACCTGCTCGGCCGCGAGCAGACGCCTGACCGGGACACGCGCAACTACATCAAGGAGCGTTATGCTTCAGCGCTGCAGTTGATCAAGAACATCGAGCAGCGAAAGCAAACGATCATGCGTGTCTGTCAATCGGTGGTGCAGCGCCAGCAGGAGTTTCTCGAGTCTGGCATAGACCAACTCAAGCCGATGATGATTAAGGAAGTGGCGGAAGAGATCGGAGTACATCCGTCGACGGTGAGCCGGGCCGTCGCTAACAAGTACGCGCATACCCCGCAAGGCGTCTTCGAATTGAGATACTTTTTTTCGGAAGCGGTCCATGGACCGTGCGGGAGCGCAACCCCTCTGCTGATTGTGAAGAGGCGTGTGAAAAAAATGATCGATGACGAGAATACAGCCGATCCCCTGACAGACGAAGAAATCACTGCTCGCTTGCAGCGCGAAGGAATAGACGTCACCCGGCGGACGGTCGCCAAATATCGGGAGGACATGAAAATTCCTTCGTCACATCAACGGCGCGTCCGCGCCTAATCATCCGAGATCTGAATTGAGTTCCGCACCTGCGGGGCTCGCAATTGTCGCGGCCGCGCGGGCAATATTCTCCTGAGAGGAAAAATGAAGCTCATTGTTTCCGGCAAAACAAAAGATTTCACTCCCGAACTGGAAAAAAAGTTCACCGCGAAGATTTCCAAGCTCAGTAAATTTATAGAACGCCGGGGCGAGCGCGAGGCTCATGTAACCCACCAACTCGAACGGCGGATGCACAAAGTAGAAGTTACGGTTAATTTCTACGATCACGCGCTGGTGGGACAAGGATCCGACGCCGATCTCGATATAGCGCTTTGCGGCGCGGTCGAAAAGTTGGAAAAGCAGATCGTTAAGCTGAAGACCCGCTGGCGCGATACTCACCGCGATGCCAAGGGTGTCCGCTCGACAAAGGAGAGTTGGGATGAGAGCCCCGCCGAGACTCTGCCCTCAAAGGCGCCGCTAATCCAAGCTATTCGAAAGAACGGCGAGATTAGCCGGCCCAAGGTGTTTCGGGTCAATTACAGCGAAGGCCGCAAACCGATGACCCTGCAGGAAGCGATTCTGGAAATGCAGCGCGATCACGACGATTACGTTGTGTATCGCGACGCCGGCCGGAATTGCATGTCGGTACTGGTACGGCGTCCGGACGGAAACTTCGATCTAATCGAATCCTGATTGGTCCGGGCTCGGCCAGTTACACTGGCTCTGAAACTATAATGTGATGGCCAAGCCCCGCGCAGAACCCGATAACCGACCGCCCCACACTCATCCAGTCACGCCGCGCAATCTGGTCATCATCACAGGAATGAGCGGCTCAGGTAAGCTCACGGCTCTCAAAGCATTTGAGGACCTGGGATTTTACGCGGTGGATAATCTGCCGATTACACTGCTTCCCACCTTTGCCGATTTGACTTATGACTCGAAGAAGAGGAGTGCGCTCACCGTCGATATTCGAGAAGGAGAAATACTCAGCGAGTTCCCCACTATTTTCCGCGAGCTCAAGGCACGGCTCAACTGTTCGCTCCTGTTCCTGGATGCGGAAGACGAGGCTCTGCGACGGAGATTCAGCGAAACCAGACGCCCTCATCCGCTGGGAGGAAAAGCCACGGTTCTCAGCAGTCTGCGCAACGAGCGGGAACAGCTTGACCCGATCCGCGCGCTCGCAGATCTCTATATCGATACGACCAAGCTGAATGTACATGATCTGCGCGCGCTGATCTCAACAAAATTCCACGATGAGAGCGGCACGAACAAGATGGTCGTCTACATCAATAGTTTTGGTTTCCGGTACGGCGTGCCCACCGATAGCGATCTGGTTTTCGATGTTCGCTTCTTACCAAATCCGAACTATATTCCTGAATTCAAGAAGCTAACCGGCCGAAATCCCAGTGTTGCAACGTATATCCGTTCCTTTCCCCAAACCGGAGAATTCATCAATCGGATTTCAGACCTGCTGGTCTATCTGCTGCCGCACTACATTCGCGAAGGGAAGAGCTACCTGACCATTTCGTTCGGCTGCACTGGCGGGCATCATCGATCGGTTTTCATCGCGAATGAAATCAAAAAACGCCTGAAGAAAGCCGGTTACGCGGTCAAGGAGAGCCATCGAGACTTGAACAAGTGATGCGCGACTAGCGCACAGAAGCAGTCTCGGTTGTGCCGGCCTTTGACGGCCGGTAATCCGAGTAGAACGTCTCGTCCTGGCTACGAAACCCGTAAAGGCCCAATACACTGGCCCGTACGGTCTGACTGAAATGTTGTGGCAGCCAGAATCCGCCAAATTTTGCCTGCTCGAGCTCGAAGCGCGTGCCCGGGTTTACTTTGGCGATGAAAAAGCCGAAGGAAACCGGCTCAGTAACCTCGGCCTCAACTTTTACCCAGTGGTATTGCTGTTTGTCGATCCACATCTGGCCCTGCATTCCTTTCAGGACTCGGGCTTTTTGAACCGGCGGATTGTAGTCGGGTTTAGGAGTGGCTTTAAACAGATAGCAGGCCACCCCTTCTATTTGCTCTTCCCCGACCTGTTCAAAATCGAAGGCTGCCGCCATTTGCTGCATCAGGAGATGCTCATCGGCCCGATCCTGTTTGTACTTGTTGATTCGCGCGCGCCGGTCTGATGCCGATGCGCTCCGTCGTGCCGCGATCTCCCGATCTAACTTAGCTTGCTCGCTCTGCTGCTGGGCACGGCTTAACGGCTCCTTATTGATCGCAACCAAGCGGCTGTATGGCGATCCATCAATCATCAAAATTTGAAAAGTCTTCGACCCGCTACTCTGGATATGTCCGTCGGCATCCAGCTTATTTTTCACGTCGCGTTCCACATGCGAGAAGTTGGTTTGGAGGGTCCAATCGCGTGTATTCGCTTCGACGGAGCGCTGAATGATGACCGCGGCAGCAGAAGTCGTTGTCGCTCCGCTGGCAATTGATGAGACGCTCAATCCGGCGGTAAAACTAATCAAGGCGAGCCTCTTCAGCAGAGTTCGCCCGGCTGCCTTGCGCATTTCCGTGCTTCCCGCAGATAAGCCGCAGCAAACCTCATGCCAAACACGACGAACGAGGTCGATAGTTTCCAACGGCATTTTGCGTAATTCTCCAGGCTTGCTCGCCTGAAGGATTGTACAATCTACCGGTCTAATTCAGCAATGATTTCCGGTTTGGCGCGGGAAAGCCTCGGGATCCTGCTCGTCCAATGGGCCGTCTACACACTGGAGGTCTTTCTCAATCGAGACCTTCAGAACTGGCTTGCCAGCCGGAAGATCGAAATAGAGACCGATGGATTCAGCATGAGCCCAATCCTGTACTTGCTCCAAAGGCGCTGTCACGCGAATCACACCATTGTCGAAGGAAGCCTGCGGCTCCTCGCCCGCGATGGTGCCAAAGATGTACCTGAGATGCGCGCTATTCGGGAAACATACGTTCTCCTCAATCGTTTCACCGGCAGCGAGTCTGTCGACTTCACGTCGATTCACGCGCAGGCGCAGCGTATTTTCGCGAAATCTCAGCTTCATCTTCTAAGAGTTTATCCGCCACTCTCCGGAATACACATTGAAACGGCCGGTCCGGACAAAGCCAACCAACGTCAGGCCGTATTTGCGCGCCGAATCGATAGCCAGACTCGATGGGCCGCCTATTGTCGCGAGCACGGGAATTCCTGCGGACGCTGCTTTTTGTACCAGTTCGAAGCTGCTCCGGCTGCTTAAAAAAAGAAGGCGGCGGCTAATTGGAATTTCGTCCAGCCGCAAACGGGAGCCAATTAGCTTATCGAGAGCATTATGGCGCCCGATATCTTCGAAAACAGCTTGTGTCTTGGGACCGTCCGCAACATCGACCAGCGCCGCCGCGTGCAGACCGCCCGTCAGAGGGAAGCCCTCCTGGGCCTGGCCGAGCAGGGTTGGCAGCTCGTTGATCAATGCGGCATCGACCGAAAAATCATCTGCGGAGCTAATTCGGGAAAGCGCCTGTAATGCGTCGATGCTGCGTTTGCCGCAAACTCCACAACTCGAATTGACGAACGTAGCGCGTGATGCCCGCCAGATTTCGACATCCGCTTCCCTGGATAGCTCGACCAGGATCTCATTGGAGCCTTCGCCTCCGAGCGTACGTACATCACTGATATCCGAGCGGCCCCTGACGATGCCTTCGGAATAGAGGAACCCGAGCGCGAGTTCCCAATCATGGCCGGGGGTTCTCATCGTGAGAGCCAGGATTTCGGTAATTTGAATGTCCTTGAGCCAGTAGCGCAGCAGGATCTCCAGCGGCTCTTCGACCGCGACCGTGTCAGTAAACCGCTCCGAATGGAATCCCTTAACGCGTTTGATGTCCACCCTGCGCACGAGTGACCCGCTTTGAGCCTGCACAAACGAACCTCACTTTAGCGGCGCTGTGGTTTTCCGCTCCCGGCAACTCGGTCAGCTCAAATAGCTGTCTGGGGAGCGAGCGATTCGTCGCTTACTACAGTCTCTCGCACGCGCAACATCAGGGCCGAGGCTGCCAGAAAGCAGCAGCCGCCAATGATCAGGGCTTTCATGCGATCGTTTCCGAGCAGTGTGGCCATGATCCATCCGAAGATCAGCGACGAAAGTATCTCGGGAATAACAATAAAGAAATTGAAAATACCCATATAGATCCCCATCTGATTCGACGGAATGGCCGAGGCAAGTATGGAATAGGGCATCGAAAGAATGCTGGCCCAAGCGATACCGATCCCAACCATCGGCAGAAAGAGCAGCCATTTGTCGTGGATCATGGCAACCGAAAGAAAACCAAGCGCGCCGGCCAGCAGGCAAAGCGAATGTGTATGCCGCTTGCCCAGACGCCGCGCGAGTACAGGCAGCAGAGGCGAGAACAGGAAGCAGATGGTGTTGTAAACGCCCGAACAGTAGCCCGCCCAGATCACGCCCTCGGTGTATGCGCTCTCCTGGGTAGAATGAGCGCCAAAAACATTGTGGGCGACTGCTACCGCGAAGTAGAGATACATGCAGAATAAGCCAAGCCAGGAGAGAAACTGAACGAGAGCCAGTTGCCTCATGGTCTCCGGCATTTTCTTAAAGGCCTGCAGGATTTCGATAAGGTCCAGCTTCTTTGCGTGCCGTAGACGCTCCCGTTCCGGCGCGCTCGGTGGATATTCCTTCGTCGTAAAAACTGTCCAGAGAACGGCGCCCAGGAACGCGGCCGCCCCTATCCAAAAAGAAACACGCACGATGGAGGGAATGGCTTGCCCCAGAGCGTTCGCGCCTGTTCGGCCGCGCAGGAGCAACGGTAAATAAGATGCCGCCACGCTTCCCACTCCAATGAAGAAGCTCTGCATGGCGAAGCCTCTGGCGCGCTGATCGTCTGGCAGCATGTCGGCCACAAAAGCTCGAAATGGCTCCATGCTGATATTGATTGACGCGTCCAGAATCCACAACAGGCCGGCCGCCATCCACAGGCTGGAGCTCATAGGCATGAAAAGCAGCGCAAAAGAGCTGAGCAGCGCGCCCGTCAGGAAGAACGGCCGCCGGCGACCGAGCGGACCCCACGTGTTATCGCTCCAATGCCCGATGATGGGCTGCACCAAGAGGCCAGTCAGCGGAGCAGCCAGCCACAGTATCGGCAGTTGATTTGGCTGCGCGCCCAGGTACTCGTAGATCGCGCTCATGTTGTTCATCTGCAGAGTCCAGCCAAACTGGATTCCGAGGAATCCAAAGCTCATGTTCCAGATCTGAAGCGGGCTGAGATGCGGTTTCTCCACGGTTGCGCAGCAACACCATATCAGAGCAGCCCTCAGCCAAGCAGAGTTCGTACGCTATCTTGACGATGACGCAAATGCACGGCGGCGAAATCGACTATATTGAACTCGTTCTCCTGGCCCTGCTGGCGGCCGTGGCTGCTCTCGCGCTTGTAGCAAAGCGGCTCCGGGTGGCATACCCAATCATGCTGGTGCTCGGAGGGCTGCTGCTGAGCCTGATCCCGCGTATTCCGCGAGTCACACTGGACCCGGACGTGGTGTTCCTGGTAATCCTGCCTCCTTTGGTTTTTTCCGCCGCTTTCCACACATCGTGGCGCGATTTCCGAGATAACCTGCCGGGCATTGTCATGCTGGCCTTCGGCCTGGTCGCTTTTACGATGATCGGCGTTGCCGGTGTGATGAGCTTTCTGGTGCCGGGCTTCGGCTGGAAGCTTGGCTTGGTGCTCGGCGCGCTAGTGGCCGCAACCGATGCCATCGCGGCTACCGCCATCGCCAAGCGACTCGGATTGCCTCGCCGCATTACCGATTTGCTGGAAGCCGAAAGTCTGGTCAACGATGGCAGCGGCCTGGTTGCCTTGAAGTTTACGCTTGCCATAATCGTGACGGGCGTCACGCCGTCTCTCGCCAAAGGAACGGGAACTCTTATTTACCTGGTCTTTGCCGCAATCGTGGTCGGCCTTGCGGTGGGCTTCGTCGTGCATCGCGTTCAAGTCCGCATCGACGATGCGCCGATAGAGATCACGATCAGCCTGCTCACTCCTTACATTGCTTATCTGGCCGCCGAAAAACTGCAGTGCTCGGGCGTGCTTGCCACGCTGGCTTGCGGGTTGTATCTGGGCCGTCGCAGCTCAGGTTTCTATTCTCTGCACGCGCGGATCGAAGCATCGGCGGTCTGGCGCACGCTCGACTTCGTCCTCAACGGTCTCGTTTTTCTCATGTTGGGCCTGCAACTTCCCTACATTCTGAAAGACATAGAGGGCATCAGTACTCGCAAGGTGATTCTGGATGGCGCACTCTTCAGCGTGGCCGTGATTGTGCTGCGTTTCCTATGGGTCTATCCGGGTGAGTGGATCGTCTGGCGAATCCGCCGCTGGCGCGGCAAGAAAGTTCGCAGGGTTACCGCGGCTGAAGTCTTTCTTTTAGGATGGGCCGGGATGCGCGGTGTTCTCTCGCTTGCCGCGGCGTTTTCCCTGCCTGAAAACCTGAGTAACGGCACGCCTTTCCCCTACCGCGATTTGGTCATTTTCCTGACCTTCTGCGTTATCTTTGCAACGCTGGTGGTACAGGGCCTCAGCATGCCAACGCTGATACGGTTGCTCGGCCTTGCGGGCGCTTCCGCCAGCTACGAAGAAGAGAACTTGTCCAGGCGGCAGATGATTCTTGCCGCTCTGAAAACGCTGGAGAGGATTCGAAGAGAAGGAGGCGAGCAGCAGAAGGAGCTGCTCGATCAATTTGAAACGTACTATCGGCAACGGCTCGCTCTCCTGGAGCGCCGCGGGGATGGCCAATCGGGCGACCCACAGATGGAGGTCCTCAATCGGCGCAGGCATATCGCCCAAGAACTGCGCAATGTGGAACGCTCAGTGGCTCTCGATCTGCGCAACCGAAACAAGATCCACGACGAAGTGCTGCGGCGTCTGGAGCACGAGTTGGATCTTCTGGATGCCCGCTTTGCGGAATCGGACTGAGCAGTTCGATCGCCGGACTTGCCGCAGCTTGCGTTATTAGTCGGAATAGAACAGGTACTTCCGCCACTGGTCGTCGCTGCGCCCCAGCAACCGCATCAGATGCCGGCTAGTGTGCAGGCTGAACGGACGGGGCGGCCTCAGAAGCTTCATTCCAGCCTCCTCCGGCGTACGGCTGCCTTTGCGGTTATTGCATGGGTGGCAGCAGGCCACCAGGTTTTCCCAAGTGGTTTCTCCGGAGCGCGACCGGGGAACCACATGATCGAGCGTCATTTCCCCCGACGGCAGCGTCTTGTGACAATACTGGCACGTATAGCGGTCGCGCATCAGAATATTCTTGCGCGATAGGGCCCGAGTTTGATGAGGGATACGCCGATATTCGAGCAGCCGGATCACAGAGGGAACCCCGAGTGTTCGCCGTGCCGAATGGATCTGCGCCGGCGCCACTTCTTCGGCCGATGCCACGCCTTTCAGGATCAACACAACAGCCCTGCGTGCCGCGCAAATATTAATCGGCTCGTAACTCGCATTCAGAACGAGAACGGGTCTGTGCAGTCGCTCGGGACTTGCCGTCATCTCGGGTATCCTCCCTGTTCGAGTTCCTGCGTGTCCCCGCAGGAAACCGTGGATCACTTTCTCGCTAAGTCGTCCCCGTCCCAGCCAATACAGCCGGATTCGGCTGTCTTTGGGCGGATGGAGCAAAGCTCGTCTCGCTGCCGCGCCGATCGACACGCGCTAGCGTCAAAACTGAAACGTGAACCGCGCCGGCGTTTTTCAGCGCCTCGGCCGCGGCACGCAAGGTCGCGCCGGTCGTAAAAACGTCGTCAATCAGCAGAACACGTTTACTTGTAATCTGTTCAGGCCGCCGTACTGCGAATGATCCTTTTAGATTCTCGCGCCGCTCGCGTTCGTCCAGACCGGCTTGCGATTTCGTGTATCGCTTGCGGCGCAGGTTTCCCGACAACTTAAGACCGAAGCGCCTGGCAAGGGGCATGGCCAGCAGCTCGGCTTGGTTAAACCCCCGCTCCCATCGCTTCCGCCAGTGCATCGGCATTGCCATCACATGGTCAAAATTTAAATCACGGGGGAGGGCTCTGAGCAGAAGCCGACTCAGTGGACCGGCCAGGCTTTCCACTTTCCCATACTTGAACAAGTGAATTAGCTTCTGAAGCGATCCTTCAAAGTTGCCGAAAGAATAGGCAAAGTCGAAGCTCCCGCCACCCTGCCGGCACATAGCGCATAGGCCATGCCCGTCAAGCGAATTCGGACCCGAAAAAGGAGTTCTGCAAGATTGGCAGAAAAACTCCGTTTCCAGAGGCTGAGGAAGTGACAGGCACGACACACAAACCGGAATGCGGGAACACGTTGTGAGTGGCTGCTCACATAGCCTGCATTCGTCCGGGAAAACCAGGTTGAAAATCGCAATAGGGGCGTGGGCGAGGAGTGGTGGCAGCCTGTGGGGCCGCCGATAAATATTTGATATGACGGTGCGAGTCGTGAGACTAGGGAAGGCACACCCCCACTAAAACCAAAGTATATACCATATAAACGGAAAGTGGAGATCGGCTGCAAACTTGCTCTAAGAAAGTGCGCAGCTCGTACTCCAGCCGAGCGCGCCAGTTCGCGCCTGAGTTCCGAGTAGAGTCCTGAATGAATAATCTACGAATCCTTCTTGTGGAAGACGATCCGGGTCGCGCGGAACGGCTTCTCTCTCTTTTTGCCTCCGCCCAACACGCGGCAGTTTCCGTCCCAACCGTCTCCGAGGCAGCAGAAGCTCTGTCTCTCCAGAAATTCGATGTCGCTTTGTTTAGCGCTCCGGAGCCTGCGAAAGAATCGACACGTTTCGCTGCCATCCTGCGCGATTCGGGGACCCAGGAAAACGTGGATTCTCGAATTGCTGTATTTTCCTGCTTTCCCGAAGAGGACAACCTTTTACATTCAGATGGTTACCTGCCTTATGACTTCGTTGCAGCCGACCTGGAGCAGGCCTTTATCAGCTTGCGTGAATCGATTCAGTCCGGAGGCGTCTCCCGGCAGGCTGCGCCCGCCCACCTGGCTACCTTCGAGCCGGCAGAGTTCGAAGAACAATGTGCTCACGAATCCGAGTTGATGCTCGAAATTATCGGCCTTTTCTTCGAAGAATGCCGGAATGAGTTGCCGGAAATGCGTGAAGCATTGGCTGAGAGCGACTTCGAACGCCTGTTGCGCTTGGCTCATACCCTAAAAGGATCTCTCGCCAGCCTGCAGGCGCCATTCGCCCGCCGTAGGGCACAGACCCTGGAATCGGCAGCCAAGGACCATAAATTTGCTATCTGCTCGGAAACACTCGGTGCCCTAGAACAGGATTTGGGCGTGTTAAACCGCCACCTGGAGAGTTTTCGGGATACCTGCTTGTGCCGGTAACCCCTCTGTTAAACTGATGTTGCCTCCGCGATCGGGGGCTCCCTTATGAGTCTGCTGGAAATCGTCTGCGCCCATAGTCCGGACTCGGACGACGCCTTCATGTTTTACGGCCTCGCAACCAAAAAAATACGATCGCAGAATCTCATCTTCCGGCATGTCCTCGATGACATCGAGTCCCTCAACCGCAAAGCTACTACGGGCGAATACGAACTCACCGCGATCTCCTATCATGCCTATCCCTACGTTGCTGATAAATATGTCCTGCTGTCCAGCGGGTCGAGTGTAGGCGACGGTTACGGCCCGGTGGTCGTCAGCTCGAAATCGATGGGGCCTTCGGAGCTCAAAGGCAAGAGAATCGCTATACCCGGAACGATGACCACTGCCTTCCTAACTCTGAAGCTTTTTCAGCCGGATTTTCAGCAAGTGGTCCTGCCTTTCGACAAGATCCTCGACGCCGTGAAGGATCACGAAGTCGATGCCGGTCTGATCATCCATGAAGGCCAGCTTACTTATGGCCACGGTGGCCTGCATAGCGTGGTCGACCTCGGCAAATGGTTCCGAAACACGTATGCTCTGCCGCTCCCGCTCGGTGCTAACGCTTTGCGCCGTAATCTGGCCCCCGAGGTCCAGAGCGAGTGTTCTCGGCTCATGCGCGAGAGCATCCGATACTCGCTCGACCATCGCGAAGAGGCGTTGAATTATGCGCTGCAGTTCGCCCGTGATCTGGACCCCACCCTAGCCGAGCAATTCGTGGGTATGTACGTAAATCATTACACCGTCGACGGGGGCGATATTGTGCCCCGAGCAGCCCAGAAATTGCTTGATCTCGGATTCGAAGCGGGTTTGATCCCGCACAAAACAACGATTGAAGTAGTCAAATAATTTCTCTCTATGGCGACTCGTCCTTTGTGGCTGGCGCTTTCCGGCCTGGCAATTACTTCTCTGCTGTTCGCTCAGAACGAAGCTGGTTATAGCACGAAGGAACGTATCCTCCGCATTCGTGAACTGAGCAAGAGGGACTGGAGCGTCCTGCCGGCGCTCACTCAGTATCTCGCCGACCCGAACCAGGAAATTCGTATCGAGGCGGTCAAGGCAATTGTAAGGATCGACACCGAACATAGCCTCGATGCTCTCGTCGAGGCCACCCGGGACAAAGATGAGAATGTCCAGATCCGCGCCGTAGACGGCATCGTCAACGTTTACGTTCCCGGTTATGTCGCAAAAGGCGGTCTTACCGGCACTATGACCCGTGGGGTCCGGCAGATAAAGGGCTTCTTTTCATCCCGCAATGACCAGGTTGTGGATGGCGATATCCAGATCCGGCACGATGCCGCTCAAGCTCTTGGCGATGTTGTGACCGGCGGTGTCAGCGCTAACTCCCGCGCCAACGCGGCGCTAGCCGCAGGTATCTTGCGTGCCCATGCCACCCTGCCAAGCCTCGAGCAGGCGCTCCACGCCAAAGACAGCGATCTCATCTTCGAGTGTCTGATCGCCCTTCAAAAGATTCATGACCCTTCTGCGGGCCCATCTGTCGGCTTTCTTGCCCATGATTTGGACGACCGCATTCAGTCGACTGCTCTGGAAACAATAGGTGTTCTGCGCTGCACCGGCTGCGCTCCGGATGTGCGTTTGACTCTATCTAGCGCGCGAAACATCAAAATCCGCCGGGCGGCGTTGGAGGCTCTGGCCATGCTTGGACAGCCACAGGACCGTTCTATTTTCAAACGATATGCCGGTGATCGGGATGCAGAACTTCGCGCCAGCGCCCTGGAAGGTTTGGGGCGCATCCGTGAGCCCGAGGATTTCCCGCTTCTCGAGCATTCCTTCGATGAAGGCGAGATCGATTGGCGGATTCACCTGGCCGCCGCCTTTGGAATGGTCAATGAAGGCAAACTCGATACGTCTGAATTTAGCCCACTCTCCTATCTCGTTGAGAGCCTTCAGACGAAAGCACGGGCTAGCCAGGCGTCCGCGTATCTGACTGAACTCGCGGCGCATAAAAACGTAAGTACCGCGCTGGCTACCATGATCCCTACAATGGAAAAAAGTCAGAAGATCGCTCTGTGCGCGATTTTGGGAGGTGCAGCCACGCCGGACGACATCCGCTCTCTAAACAGTCTGTCCAAAGATGCCGATCCCGACGTTGCCTTTGCCGCATTCAGAGCCCTTCGTAACGCGCAAGCCCACAGGCCGTCCTGAAGACAACCTGTGGGCCTGAGTGATCGGAAAAGAGCTTCTATTTAGCTTTCTTTTGCTTTTGCTGACCGACGCGAACTTTGAAATGCTGCTGCTTAGCGTCTAGAAAAGCCTTATGGTCGTGACGCTCGACAGCATCTTTCAAATATGTGTCGACATCCGCTCCACTCGGCAGAACCGCCATTACCGTGAAGTTCTCGTTGCAGGTCGGGCAAAACGGCCGAAAGCGCTTTACATTCGGAATTGCCATATATTTCTTAAGGTATCACGATCCGCGAGGAATTACATAACTCTTACAAACAAAACGGTTAATCCCTGGTACGTTCTAGTTGTGCCTACACTTGCCGAGCAGAATATCGAGTTAGCGGAGAAAATTGACGATGAAGGATTGAACTGGCTCAACGTGACCGTGCTGGTGCTCTTGCACCTGGGAGCCATAGCGGCGCTGTTCTTCTTTAATTGGAAAGCCCTTGCGGCAGCGGTCATCCTCTACTGGGTTGGGATGAGCTTGGGGGTCAGCATGGGGTACCACCGGCTGCATACCCATCGCTCTTACAAGCTTCCGCGTCTTCTGGAGTACTTTTTTGCCGTCTGCGGCAGCCTTACTCTTGAAGGCGGCCCTATTTTCTGGGTAGCCACACACCGCATTCATCATCAGAAATCAGACCAGCACGGCGACCCCCACTCACCGCGCGATGGCGCCTGGTGGGCTCACATCGGATGGCTGCTTTTTGGCGAGGCGAAGCACAACAACACTCGCCTCATGGCCAAATACGCGCCCGATCTCGCCAAGGACCCATTCTACGTGTGGCTGAACAATTACCATTGGGTGCCGCTGGTGGTTCTCGGCGGGATCCTCTATGCCATCGGCGGCCTTCCCATGTTCCTCTGGGGGGGGTGCCTGCGCATCGTTGTCGGGCTGCATGCTACCTGGCTGGTGAATTCGGCCACTCATATGTGGGGCAAACGCCGCTTTGCGACACGCGACGATTCCCGTAACAATTGGTGGGTTGCCCTGCTCACGTCCGGCGAAGGCTGGCACAACAATCACCATGCTCATCCCACCTCCGCCCGCCACGGCCTCGCCTGGTATGAACTAGATTTCTCCTGGATTCAGATTACTCTGCTCAAATGGTTTGGCCTCGCTAAGTCCGTTAAAGTCGCCAACATTGAAAACGACTTGCCCCGCCAAAAAGCTGCCTGAGCTGCCGCCAGCATAAGCTGGATACATGGTCGTCGCCGGCCGGCAAAAATCCATAGCGTTCTTCATAGCGCTTGGCGCCGGCCTCATCTCCGTCATCATTCTGCTGTATGTCGGTTGGGTGCTTTTCGACTGGCACACCGGCATCCTTCTGTTTTTCGGCGTCCTGCTGCTCGCCATGATCATTGGCGGTATCGTCCTAAACACTAGTTTCCTGGTGCACGAAATCCGCCGGAACGCGCAGCACGACGCTTTTATCAACGCGGTCACGCATGAACTCAAAACGCCCCTCGCGTCTATTCGCCTTTACCTCGAAACGCTCATCAGCCGCCCCGTGGACGAAGCCAGGCGCCAGGATTTCTATCGCACCATGCTCAACGACAGTGACCGCCTCCTCTCTACGATCGAGCAGGTCCTGCAGACCGGGCGCGTGGGCCCATCGAACCGGCTTCTGAATTCCTCCACAGTTGAGCTGAACGGCCTGCTCGAAGAATGTGTTGATCGCGCGCGAGCGCTCCACAACCTTGAGCCCCGGTCACTCGACTACCGCCCTGGAACCCCGGTTAAAATTATGGGAGATCCCAATGAATTGCGCGCTGCAGTTTCTAACCTGCTCGAAAACGCCATCAAGTACTCGGGAAACGACATCAATGTTCTTATCGAGACATCCGAAGTGGACGGAAGGCACATCTGGATTCGGGTTAGAGATAAAGGCGTGGGCATTCCAAAAGCTGAGCTCAAGAGGATTTTCAAACGCTTTTACAGGGTGCCTGGTCTAAACGCGACCCGGCTTAAGGGAACTGGTTTGGGACTGTACATCGTTCGCTCCGTCGCGAAAAGACACCGCGGCCGCGCCTGGGCGGAGAGCGAAGGCCCGGGCCGAGGCAGCACCTTTGTGCTTCAGCTTCCCGTTATCAGATGAATCGAATCCTGGTAGTCGAAGACGAACAGCATCTTGCCGACGGCCTGCGCTTCAATCTGGAGGCCGAAGGCTACCGGGTTCAAGTCGTCGAAACCGGAGAAGAGGCTCTGGAACTTCTCCAGACACAGTCGATTCCATTCGACCTTCTGGTGCTCGATGTGATGCTGCCCGGTAAAGACGGCTTCAGCGTTATGTCCGAGCTGCGCCAGACCGCCCGCTTTATCCCAACGCTGATGCTCACCGCCCGCGGACACCCGGATGACATCCTGAAGGGCTTTGCCGCCGGTGCCGATGATTACCTCCCCAAGCCGTTCGAATTAACTATTCTTCTCGCCAGAATTCACGGACTGCTGCGACGCCGTGAGTGGTTGCAGGCCGCCTCTTCGAGCGCGGTGACGCCATTCGCTGAACAGAAAGATGTCTTCACTTTCGGCGAGCGCGGCGAGAAGGGCGTCGATTTCGACCTCCTTGAGCTCTGGGTGGGGGACCAGGTTTTTCGACTCACCCTGATGGAGAGCCAAGTACTCCGTTATCTCATTCAGCACGAGGGGAAAACGGTTTCAAGAAGAGCCATGCTACACGAAGTATGGGGCGTTCAGGAAAGTACCGACACCCGGCCGATCGACAACTTCATCGTGCGTCTGCGCCGCTATATCGAAGACGATCCCACGTCGCCGCGCCACGTTCTGACGGTTCGCGGAGTCGGATATCGCTTCATCGCAACACCCGATCGGAAGAATTAAGAGTTTTCCCAACCAGTAATCCGCGGTTATTCATGCCGGAGGGCCCGCATAGGATCGATTCTGGCTGCACGGCGAGCCGGAAGATAACCGGCCAGGAGAGCCAGAGCGAAGATCAGGAGGACGGCGGCTGAGATGGCCATCGGATCGATCTCGCGCACGCCGAAGAGAAAGCTCTTCAGCCACCGGGTAGCGCCCAGAGCGAGCGGAAGACCGACCGCAAGACCGAGGCTGATGAGTACGAACGAATCGCGCACGATCATCCAGACGACGTTACGGCGTTGTGCTCCGATGGCCATGCGAATGCCGATCTCCACAGTCCTTCCGGTGACGGAGTAAGCAAGGGTTCCATAGATACCGATCGACGCTAGCATCAGCGCAAGCAGCCCGAAGATGCTACATAGCGCGGTGATCATCTTCTGCTGATCGAGCGATCCTTCGATTTGAGCGTTGAGCGTGGTGATATCGAGAATGGGGAGTTTGCTGCTCACCTGCTTGAGGGCTTGGCGCGCTTCCGGCGCCACTGCAGAAGGCGCGGCGGCCGTGCGCAGGACTATTTCGATGCCGGTTGTAGGCCTTTGCCAGACAGAGAAAAAGACCATAGGCGGCGCCTCCTCACGAAGGTCGTAATACTTGGAATCCGCAACCACGCCGACGATCTCTGCGCCGGGTGCTTTGAACGGGGCGCCGAGCGAAATGTACTGCCCGAGCGGGTTTTGCTTCGGCAGGTATTGCTTAACGAAAGATTCGTTGACAATAGCCACAGCCGGCGAGGCGGGCGTGTCTTGCTGGCGAATGGTTCTGCCGAGCAGCAGCGGAATGCCGAGTGTTTCGAAAAAGCGCGGGCCGACGGATACGCGGTAGACGTGGTATTTCTTGCCGGGAGACTCGGTATGGCCTTGCATGGAGAAATTGCCCGACGAGCTATAGCCGCTTTCCGGTGTGAACGCAGCGACGCTGGCCGAGGTGACACCAGGAAGCTGGGACAAACCATCGGCTATGTCGCGATATAGCGGAAACAGTTCGCTCTGTTGATAGCCGGCCAGGCCGACGTCGGTTTTTATCAACAGAACTTTGTCGCGTTGGAATCCGATGTTTTGGAGCTCGAGGACGAGGAGGCTATGAACAAGCAGTCCCGCACCAAGAAGAAGAATCAAAGACAGGGCGACTTGCAACGCAATCAGAGCATGACTGGTGGCGAACTGCCATTTGCCCAGAGTGGCAGATTGGGGGATGTTACCGGGCCGGGGTTCAAGACGGCTGAACTTGAGCGCAGGGAAGATGCCGAATAAGATTCCGGTGAGGATAGAGAGCGCGATGGTGAACGCAAGAACAATAGGATCGGGTCTCACTCTGACGACGGGACTGACGTGGAGAAGAAAAACCAGCAGCTTGACGCTCCACCAGGCGAAGCCCGCGCCCGCCAGACCGCCTAACACCGATAGCAGAATACTCTCGGTCAGCACTTGGCGAAGCAAGCGGGAACGCGACGCGCCGAGAGCGAGACGGGCGAGGAATTCCTGGCGCCGCGCCGAAGCACGCGCAAGCAGAAGAGTGGCAACATTGGCGCAAGCGATTAAGAGGACAACGACCACCACGGCCATCAAAATCTGCAGCGGCTTCGAATACAAGTAGCGAAGTCCGGAGATCCCGCCGCCCCCGGGCTTGAGCTGGATGTGAGTGGCCTCGATTTTGCGGCGGATCCCCGGTGAAAGACGCGTGCCTGCCTGTTCCAAATAGAACTGGTGCAGGCGGAGATTGACGGCGGATTGAGCACTGGCCCTGGTAACGCCAGGTTTCAATCTGCCGATGAAGTTGAGCCAGTAGACATCGCGCGCCGTTAGCCAGGATTCGACCTGCAAGATCTGCGGCTGAACGGAGAGCGGGAGCCAGAAGTCGGGAGCTGTCCGGACGCGTTCGCCGAAGAACTGTCGGTCCGCTACGCCTGCGATCGCGAAAGCTGTTCCATTCAGCACGACCTCGTGCCCGAGAATGCCAGGATCAAGATGGAAACGGTCGCGCCAGAACGGATAACTCAGAATGGCGACTCGAGGCGCGGAGAGCGAATCGTCGGAGGGAGTGAGAACCCGGCCGGCAGCGGCGTGTATACCAAGAACATCGAAGTAATTTCCCGAGACGAGATGCACGTCGGCCTGCTCGCTTGGTCCGATATCACGCGAGCCGGTAATGTGCAGGCTGACCCGATCGTTGCCTTGGCGAAAGCCGGCGAGAGATTCGAAGCAGTCGTTGTGGGTCCTCAAGTACTGGTAGAAGGCGTAGGAGTATTCGTCGCTGAGAACGTCGCCGCCGGTGTATTCGCCATCAGTGACGCCGTCATAAAAGAGGACGAGCCGGGCAGGGTCTCGCACCGGCAAAGACTGCAGCATGACAGCTTTAATGAGGGTAAAGATTGCCGTGTTCGCTCCAATGCCGAGGGTGAGCGACAGCACGGCTGCCGCGACCAGAATCGGAGCTTTGGCAAGCTGGCGAAGCCCATAACGGAGATCCTGCAATATGGTTTCGAGCCAGAGGACAGTAGCGCCGAAGTACTGACGTTCTTGGAACATAGATCTACAATGCTTAGGAACTGAGAGCTTCTGCCGCCTTATTCAGAAATTGGCGTGCCCGTTCGGTGATCAGGTTGTAGTTTCCGGCTGCAATGCTCTTTGCGTCCACCAGTTCCCCTCCAACGCCCACAGCGCAGCAACCCGCACTTAAAAACTCCCCGATTGTTTCCAGGTTCACGCCGCCGGTCGGAACAAATTCAATATGCGGAAATGGCCCGCGCAAAGCTCGAATGTATTTCGCGCCGCCCATTGCGCTGCACGGGAATACTTTGATTCCGTCTGCGCCCGCTTCCCAAGCGGTCAGGATCTCGGTCGGCGTCAATGCGCCCGGAAAGATGGCCTTCGAGTAGCGATGCGCCAGCTCTATCGTCCGGACGTTGAGACTAGGCGTGACCAGAAACTCCGCTCCCGAAAGGATGCAGATCCGCGCTGTTTCCGGATCAAGCACCGTGCCCGCGCCTAGCAGAATCTTGTTGCCGAAACGCTTGGCAACCTCCTCCAGAGCGCGCAGTGCGCCGTCTACCGTCATGGTGATCTCGGCGCACCGCAAGCCGCCCTCATAAACGGCCTCAACGGAGCGAACGGCCGTTTCCGTATCTGCCGTGCGAATGATCGGCACAATGCCGGTCTTTTTGATCTGGCTTACCACGTCCGATTGATTCATAAATCGCCTAAAGGCAAGTGTACGCCGTGAAACATGGCCCCGATGGGACGAGCATTTTCTGCCGCCTCGCGTGACCGCTGCTCCGGTTCGCCGATTACATTCACGATCTCCGCCGTCACCCGCGCCGCATCTCGCCAGAAAATCAGGCGCTTCTGCGGCACCAAAACCGTGAATAGTGGACCGTTCACGTAGACCATCGCCACCTGTGTACTGCTTGTTTCGACGATAGTGAAATGGCGGTGGGCGATTGCGGGCCGCTCTTCGAGCAGATAGTCGGCCCATACGCTCCGGAAGATGAGATCGTCCAGATCGTGCGTTTCGGTTTCGAGAGCTTCGTCCGACATGGCAAGGATTTGATGCACCCCAGGCATCAAAATGCCGCTGAACCGCTCATCCTTCGAGAGCAGCACTCGCTCCCGGTCTTTCACTATTATTCGTTTCCACAACATACAGCACTCCTGGTTCACACATCTGTTACATGGTTTGTTGGTTGTTACTCCTGAGTTAGTTCGCACTCGTCCTATGTGTTCGGGCCGGTGGTCCAAACAAGGATGTGAACTGATAAAGTTTAGAAGCCTACTGCAAGACCTGCGATCGCGACGCGCATATCTGGCTGAGGATAGGTAAGCCTCGTTATTCGATATGTGCTCATGACGATCACTTCCGAGTATCTAGTTTACTAATTCGGAGCAGGCTGCGCAATACCCGATTTCAACTTTCTCTATACCACCACGCGAGATCTGAGCGCCATAATGGAAGCGTCGAAGGAGATCTCATGAGCCGTCAAGATACTCGCCGTGATTTTCTGAACGCCTCTCTGCAGACCGCGGCTGGTTTAGGAATCGCCTCTAGCCTGGCTGCGCAATCCGCGCCATCTTCGGAGTCATCCAACCAGTCCACTGCTCCACTCTCAACGCTTCCCACTCCGAACTCCGAGTGGCGCAACAAACAACCTGGCATGTTCTATCGCCGGCTGGGCCGCTCGAACCTCATGATCTCTGAGGTCGTCTCCGGCGGAGATCCGATCACTTCGGAAAATTACCAACACCTTAATCTCGCACTCGAGATGGGCCTGAACTATCTGGATATGGCTCCCGCCTATGGGAACGGTGACTGTGAAATCGCTTATGGAAAGTTCCTGGACAGCTCCGCCAAACGCGACAAAGTTTTTCTCCAGACGAAAGTCAGTGCTTTCGGCGGCCTTCGCAACCACCTCTACCGCGACATCTTCAAGGGTCTGCCCGCGGATAAGCAGAACGCCATCATGCGGAGAGTTGACGAAATCCGCCGGACGAATCTTGCCGAAAAGCCGGGTTACTATCTCACTTACTTTCCCGGCCAGCATGATCAGTTTGCCGGCTCTTATCTATGCAGTGCAATGATGCCCGATTACGCTCACCTGGTGGAGGGTAGCCAGCAGTTTCGCAAGTGCATCTCCGATTCGCTCGAGGGCAGTCTCAAACGCGTCGGCACGGATCACTTCGACCTGCTGATGTGCCCACACGGTGCAAATACCACCGACGAACTCGATAATCCGCACATCTACGAAACGTTCCTCGAACTCAAGAAGCAGGGTAAAGTGCGTTTTCTCGGTGTGACTTCCCACAACGATCCCGGTGCGGTGCTTCGTAAAGCAACCGATCTAGGTCACTATGATGCCGTCCAGATGGCCTACAACGTGATCAACGCCGGTTACGTCGATCAAGCCATTCTCGACGCTTCGGCGCGAAATGTGGGCATGATCGCCATGAAAACGGCGCACGCAGTGGCCACTCATCACAAAGAAATCCAGCCTATTCCGCAGTGGCGTATCGACAAGCTGAATCGAATCATCCCCGGCGATATGAAGGTTCCGCTGAAGGGCTACTTATGGGTATTGCAGAACGAGCATATCTCCGCTGTCAATTCGAACCTCTGGGACGAGACCTTCGTTCGTGAGAACCTTTCCGTCGCAGGCAAGAAAGTGCAACTGCAGGCCGCATAACTTATCTGTTGGCCAAGAAACAACTACTTACTTGGTTCGGCTTTCTCGCGTTGGTATTCGCGTATTTGGCGCGCGTCTACGCTCGCCGCTATGCTCTAGCTCCCTTCTCTGCCGGCTGTATCTATCTCGCATTCATTCTTCTGCTGGCGCTTGTCTTGATCCCGGGTTTCTTCAAGAACTTGCCTGCCAAGCCGCGCCGTTTGCTGCTTTTTTGTGTACCGCTATGGTGCTCGCCGTATCTCATCTACGCGCTCGGAACCGATAACTTCCGTTGGATGGCGCTCCTCAAACTGCTCGTCATCGCGTTCCCAGTCTGGTCGCTCTACCGATCCCTGCCTGTGCAAGACCGTCGCGTCTTCACTTGGCAGGATGCCGCCGTCGCCTTGCTGCTGCTTACCGCAGTATTGTCCGGTCAGACGAAAGGGATCTGGAATGTCCCCGCCAATCTTGATTTCATGACTCGGCTCTTTCTCATCTCCGTCGCCTCCTGGTGTTGGGTGTACGTACGGCCGGTTCCCGGCCTTGGATATGAGTTCCGCCTCTCTCGTGAAATTGTGCAGCAGGCCGCGCTCAACATCGCCTATTTCTCTGCCATCGGAATCCCGCTGAGCCTCGCTCTCCGCTTCACGCGATGGCATCCACTCTGGCGCGGATTCGGTCCGTTCTTCCTGGATTATCTCGAAATCTTCCTGTTCATCGCGCTGCTCGAAGAGACTTTTTTCCGCGGTTTCCTGCAGACACTTATCTCGAACCGTCTTCACAACTGGTTTGTAGGCCAACTCATCGTCTCCTGCCTTTTCGGACTGTTCCACATCCTCCACGCGCCGTTTCCGAACTGGCGCTACGTTGTACTGGCCACGCTTGCCGGCTGGTTTTACGGCTCGGCCTTCCGCAAAAGCGGCAGCCTGATCGCCTCGTCCCTGGTACACGCAACCGTCGATACCGTTTGGCGAACCTGGTTCTCCGCCGCCCACTAATTCTTCTTCCCTTGAAATCTTAGGGAAGTGGTGCAATAATTTCCTTAGAAAGCTGAGGGTAGACCCAAGAGCATGGAAAAGCCTAATCTTGAGCTGGTTCGCGGTACTCTGGACATCCTCATATTAAAGACACTTTCCTGGCGTCCCCTGCACGGCTATGCCATTTCCAATTCCATCCGCCAGCAGACGGAAGATGCTCTGCTGGTTGAGGAAGGAGCCCTATATCCGGCGCTCTATCGCATGGAAGCCAAAGGCTGGATCGACTCCGAATGGGGTCTATCCGATAACAACAGGCGCGCTAAGTACTATCGCCTCACACGGTCAGGGGAAAAACATCTGCAGACGCAAGCGAATACCTGGAACGCTTATTTGCTCGCTGTCGGCAAAATCATGAACGCGACGCGCTCGCCTTTTACTCAGGAGTCCTGATGGCAAAGACTCCTATGTGGCGCCGCTATCTTCGCTTCTTCGGGTCCGACATCTCGGCTGATGTTGGCGACGAATTGCAGTTTCATCTCGAATCGAAGGTGGCCGAACTGATTGATCGCGGATGGCCGCGCGAACTGGCGCGCGCCGAAGCGTATCGGCAATTCGGCGATGTCTCATCGGTATGGGAAACCTGCACATCTGTCGCGAGGCAAAAAGAGCGCCATGCGAAAAATTTACACGGCCTCAGCGCTTTTTGTCAGGATCTTAAATATGGCGCGCTCCAGTTGCGCAAGAATCCCGGCACATCGATGCTGGCTCTTCTTGCGCTTGCGATTGGCATGGGTGTCGTTACCGCTGTCTTTAGCGTCGTGTATGCGGTTGTGCTGCGCCCGCTGCCTTTCCCTTCTCCTGAACAGCTAGTGTCTGTTTGGTCCACCTGGCAAGGAGCCGACGATGTAGTGACGCCTCGAAACTTCGACGTCTGGCGGCGCGAAGCGAAATCCTTCACTGCTTTGGGAGCGTGGCAGCCCACCACCTTTACTCTCACCGGCTCCGGAACCCCAACCCAAATTCCTGGTGGTTTTGCTTCCGCGGGGTTCTTCGAGGTCTTCGGTCTCTCGCCCGAGATTGGCCGTACTTTCACGCCGCACGAGGATCGGAGTCCGCGCCTTCACCTTGTGGTGTTAAGTCACCAGCTCTGGCGGGAGCGTTTCGATGGCGATCGCAGCATCGTTGGAAAACAGGTTTACTTGAATCGCGAAGCATTCACCGTGCTTGGCGTCATGCCGTCTTCTTTCTCGCTACGCCCCGCGTCGGAAGAAGCTTGGGTGCCGCTCGCTCTCAGCGGTCAAGAGATGGGCTGGACAGGCGGCATTTTGAACGTGGTGGGAAGACTGAAGGCGCGCACGACTCTCCGGCAGGCTCAAGCGGAAATGAACGTGCTGGCGCGCAGCCTGGAAGCGCTCTATCCGGAAATGAACCGCCACCGCGGCATCCGCATCACTGATTACGCCGCCGATCTGGTCGGCGATTATAGAAATCGTTTGTTTGTTCTTTTAGGTGCGGTCGGCTTCGTTCTGATGATCGCATGCGCTAACGTGGCGAATCTTTTGCTCGCCCGCGGTGCCGGACGTACTCAGGAACTGGCCGTGCGCGCGGCCCTGGGCGCAAGCCGCGCGCGCATGATTCGGCAATTGCTTACCGAAAGCATGCTAGTCGGGCTTCTGGGCGGCGCTATAGGTATCGGACTCGCGCACTTTCTAGTTAGCCTGCTGCGGAAGTTGAATCTCCATGCAGTTCCGCGTCTCGATCAGGCTGGCCTGAACGTTGCGGTATTTCTGTTTGCTTTCGGGCTTGCGCTTCTCAGCACGATTTTAGCGGGACTTCTGCCATCTCTGCGGGCAGCGCATGTCGATATTCAGATGGTCTTGCGGCAAGGTGGACGCGGCGCCTCCGGTCTGGCGCGTGATCCCGCTCGCAGCATGTATATCGCGGCTCAGGTCGCCCTCGCGCTCGTCTTGCTCATCGGGGCCGGCCTTCTCATCCGCACTGCGGTAGCCGCCGAGCACATCCCGCCTGGCTTTTCTCCTCTGCACCTCATCAGCGGCCGCACTGTGCTGCCTGAGGACGCCTACCAGAATTCACAGCAGGTCTCGCGAGCTTATCAACGCATGCTACAAAGCCTGCGGGATCAGCCCGGCGTTGTCTCCGCCGCACTCACTTCCAAAGTTCCGCTCTCCGTCAGCACGGTGAAACTCGTCCTGAAACAAAACTCGGTGGATCCTCCTCTGAAACAGGATTTTTCGGCCGAGCTTCGCTACATTAGCGACCGCTATCTCGCTACGATGCAAATCCCTTTAAGAATTGGGCGTGAGTTCACTCTTCACGACAACCCCGGCTCCGCTCAGGTCGCTCTGGTAAGCGAGAGTGTGGCGCACCGTCTCTGGCCGAACGATTGCGCCCTCGGCCAGCTCATCCGCGTGCCTGAACTCGAAGGTCGCAGCCTCGCTTGGGAAATCGTCGGCGTTGTGGCCGATGTTCACTCCAATGGAATTATGAGTGAGCCTCCGCCCGTGATTTATCTTCCGTTCACTCAAATCACGAATCATCCTTGGAATTGGATCGAGCGATCTCTCTATCTGGTCGCACGCACTCGCAGCGATTCGGTCGCTACCTCGAATGTGTTAACCGGGGCCTTGAGCAGCGTCGATCCCCAACTGCCTCTCGGGGATGTACGCACCATGGGTCAGCGCTTGGCGCGATCCGCCGCCGTAGCCCGCTTCTATACCCTCGTGCTAGCGATTTTGGGCGCCTGTGGGCTGTTATTGACCGTAGCCGGGATATACGGCGTTGTCTCGTATTTCGTGAATCGGCAGCGTCCGGAAATAGGCGTTCGTCTGGCGCTCGGATCGTCAAGACAGCGTGTTCTGCTGTTCGTAATAAGGCAGGGCATGCGGCCGGTCCTGGCCGGCACGATGGCCGGTCTTCTGGCAGCAACCGCCGTTACTCGCCTACTGGCGGCTCAACTCTATGGCGTAACCGCTACGGATCCGTTCACCTTGTTTGCCGTGACTCTACTGCTCCTTGTGGTGGCGGCGTTCGCCTGCTACCTACCCGCCCGGCAGGCCGCGACAATCGATCCTGCCATCGCGCTTCGCCAGGAATAATAATCCACTCTTGACCAGCGGTTCGGGTGTATATACAATACCCATAGATGTCTTATGCCTAAGAAAGAAATGCCTTCGGGGGCGCTCGCTCTTCTCATTCTGCGCGTTCTGCGCTCCGGCTCTCTACATGGTTACGCTATTGCCCAGCGCATTCACTTCCTCTCCTCGGAGGTGCTGCGCGTGGAGGAGGGCGCGCTCTACCCAGCACTTCAGAAGATGCTGCTCAAGGGCTGGGTGACCTCCGAGTGGGGCATCTCGGAGACGAATCGCAAAGTTCGTTTTTATCGCCTCACGCCGGCCGGCCGCAAGCAGCTCGAGGCTGAATTATCCGATTACGACCGTGTGCATGAAGCAATTCAGGCAGTGCTACGCACTGCATAGGGCGACACCTATGCTCGAATTCTTCCGTCGCCTCCGCTACCTGCTGAACCGCCGCCGCTTCGATCGCGAGTTGGCCGGCGATATGGAGTTCCATCGCGAAATGGCGGCTTGCGAAGGCCACGCGCCTTTCGGTAACACGCTCCGCCTGCGCGAAGAAGCGCGTGAAGCTTGGGGCTGGATCTGGATCGAACGTCTTTCTCAGGATCTCCGCTATGCCGCTCGTATGTTGCGCAAGTCGCCAGGCTTCACGGTCGTGGCTGTGCTGATGCTCGCGCTCGGGATCGGCGTCAACGTGGCGGCTTTCGGTTTCTTCAATCTCCTGGTCTTAAAACCGCTTCCCGTCCGTGATCCAGGTACGCTGCTGAAGTTCGACCGGAGTTCGCCGGGTAATTTCGCTGATAACTTGCCCTACGCTGCCGTTGCGTTCTACCGGGCCCACTGCAAATCGCTCTCTGCGGTAATGGCTCTGCATTTTGCCAGACTGACGATTGAGGGGGAAGAGAAGCCCCTTCATGCACAGTTCGTAACACCTAATTTGTTTTCTGAATTGGGAGCGCAAGCTTCGCTCGGGCGAATGCTCGATGCATCCCGCGATGATTTAGCCAGCTCGGACCCGGTCGTGGTGCTCGGTCACGGCTTTTGGGAGCGCCACTTTGCCGCGGACCCAATGATCGTCGGAAAGATAATCCGTCTCAACGGCAAGCCCGCCACTGTGATCGGCGTGGTGTCCACCAGATTCAGCGGCCTCGCATTAGGCCAGCCGGATCTCTGGGCATCGATGATCGAACTGCCCTATTTCATCAAAGGCAACCAGTTGGACGATTTCGGGGAAAATGCCGTGGGTGTAATGATGTGGGGCCGTCTTCAACCCTGGGCAAATCCCCGCATCGCGGAAGAGGAACTGAAATCACTCGCCGCTGAGCTTCGGCGGCAGCATCCCCATGACATCTGGGATAAGGAGAGCCTGCCCAGCAAACCAGGAGGCTACGCTAAAAGCGTTCTCGGGAACCCGGGTCAACTCTATCAGGTGCTCGGAATGGTCGCTGCTCTGTGTCTGCTCATTCTGGCGGTGACCTGCGGCAATCTCGGCAGTCTGCTGCTCGCGCGCGGTGTCACGCGTGGGCGTGAAATCGCTATTCGCATCTCGGTCGGCGCCGGGCGTCCCCGTCTTTTTCGCCAGCTATTCACGGAGAGTCTGCTCTTAGCTCTCTTGGGAGCCGTCGCAGGCGTAGTGTTGGGCTATCTCGTTTTGCGTGGCCTGATGATACAGACGGCGGTTCCGATGTGGCTCAATCCCATACCGGATTGGCGTGTCCTTCTCTTCGCTGCCAGCATCGGTTTCACCGCCGCCATTTTGTTCGGCCTTACTCCTGCGTGGCAGGCCACTCGCCCGCGCCATCGCGCAGCTTTCATGCGACAGATTCTGATCTCCGTGCAAGTCGCGGCCAGCTGCATTCTCCTGATTGCGGCAACGTTGCTTGTCCGTGCGCTACACCATGCTGTCTCTGCTCCTCCAGGCTTTGCTTACCAGCGCGTGGTTTCGATCGACCCTGCCCTTTCCGGCTACTCGCCCGCCCAGGCGCGCGTCTATTTCAATCGGCTTGAGACTCGCCTCCGCGCACTGCCAGGCATTGACTCGATTTCGTTGGCTTCCAATCCACCCCTGGGCAACCGATGGAGCGTCGCACAAACGAGAATTGCGGATCATGCGGCCGATGTTCACTTTAATAACGTCAGTCCCTCCTTTTTCAAGACCATGAGCATTCCTTTACTGAGCGGCCGCAGTTTCGAACCTGGTGATAAGCGCTCTATCATCGTCAGCGAGTCGTTAGCCCGCCTGCAATGGCCAGCTGAAAGTCCGTTAGGAAAGTCATTCCGTCTCGGGTTGGGCGCTTCATCCTCTGACGATACCGAAACCGTCATCGGCGTGGCGGGTAGCGCCCGGTTAGTCTCGCCTGAAGATTCGGATGCCGTCGAGGTTTACAAGCTCGCCGATGCTTCTTTGTTGCCGTCGATGGTCGTTCTCGTTAAAACCTCCGCTCCACCCGAGGACTTACTTCGACCTATCGCCTCCGCCGCAAAATCCATCGACCCCAGCCTCTTCCCGGAGGTCCAGCTCATGACCGAGTCATTTAGAGACAGGTTGAAAGTCGCCGAATACAGCGCGTTATCTGTCAGCGTGCTCGGGTCTCTCGCGCTCTTGCTGGCGAGCCTCGGTATTGTAGGTCTGGTGGCTTATGCCGTTTCGCAGCGCACGAAAGAAATCGGCATCCGTATAGCCTTGGGCGCCATGCCCTTTCATGTCTTGTCTGCCGTATTACGTCAATTAACCTGGCCGGTTTTCGTCGGATTGCTGCTGGGAATAGCTGCCGCTGCTGCTTCTTCTCAGATTCTGCGCCGTATGCTTTACGGCGTCAGTAACCTCGATCCCTTCGCTTATCTGGCCGCCATCGGCATATTCGTCGTTACGGTCGCCCTCGCCGCGCTTCTGCCGGCCAGACGCGCGATCCGTATCGACCCGCTGCGCGCTCTCCGCTACGACTAACGCACTCCGAGGGAACATCCTCCACTCCTGTTTGCGTACTTCGAAGAGGCCGCTGTTCTAATCCGCACGTGGCTCTCGAAAGGATGACTCTATGAAGTGGCTTATTTGCCTGTTCGCCCTGTTTGCTTTTACCGTCTCCGCCGCCGATATCACTGGCACCTGGAAGGGAAGCGCTGATACTCCTAACGGAACCGTCGAGAGAACGTTCGACTTTAAAGTCGATGGCAACAAGCTCACCGGCGAAACCTCCAGCAATATGTTCGGCAAGTCCGTCATCGACGACGGTAAAGTCGATGGCGACAATATCTCGTTCACCGTCACCGTAAGCGTGCAGGGCCAGCAAAACAAAGTCGAATACAAGGGAAAGGTGGAAGGAGACCAAATTCACTTTACGGTGGAGATCCCTTCCATGTCATACAAAGTCGAATACACCGCCCATCGCGTCTCGAAATGAATAGCGCGGCCTCAGAGTTCTGAACTATTCGTATCTGAGCGCCACAACCGGATCGATTCGCGTTGCACGGCGCGCGGGAAGGAAGCTCGCCAGTAACGCGACGGCCAGCATCGCGAGCAGCGCGCCGCCAAGAGCGAACGGGTCATACGAATTCAACCCAAATAGCTGGGTTTGTATTAAGCGGCCGGATGCCACAGCGAAGACCAACCCGAAGATCACACCCACCAAAACCAACCGCAAAGCCTCGAGAATCACCATCCACAGGACATTGATGCGTTCCGCGCCAAGAGCCATTCGAATGCCGAACTCGTTTGTACGCCGTGCGATTCCGTAAGACACTAGTCCATAAATTCCCACGCACGAGAGAAAGGCAGCGAGTACTCCAAAGAACATAGAGAGCTGCGCGACCAGGCGCTGGTTCAGCATCGAATCATTTATCAGATGCTCAATGCTGGCCACATTTCCTATAGGAACGTTCGGATCGACCGAGTGAATGGCTCTTCTAATTTCGGGGATGACAGCTTTCGGATCGCCCGAATAATGAGCAACGAGATTGTAAAGGAACAGTCCGTGCTGAGAATGCGGATAAAACGCCGCAGGCATCGGTTTGTCCCAGAGGCTGTAGAATCTTGCGTCTTTGCACACACCGATCACTTCGATATTTCGCCACTCGGCATTGTCCCCGATCGAGAAGGTTCTGCCAATCGGCGAAGCATCAGGAAAGTAAGTACGTGCCATGGCTTCGGTGATGACGGCGACTTTTCGGGAGGTGAATGTATCCTGCGAGTTCAGCGTGCGGCCGAGCAAGAGCGGAATCTTCATGAGGGTTAGATAGTCAGATCCGACGATGTTTTGGAACACATCCGGGTCATTGTCGGATTTCGGCCGCCCCGGTACAGTAACAGGATCCGTCCATCCGCCTCCAAAGATGGAAAAGGCGAAGCTCGCGCCCTGTATGCCTGGAAGCGATCCCACTCGCTCTTCCATCCGTTCCATCATGTTCTCCAGGCGCGGCCCCACTCGATAGCCAACCGCGTTGGGAGCAATCTCGATGTTTAGAACGTTCTTTTTGTCAAAACCGGTATCCACATTCATCAGGTTCACCAGGCTTCGCAGAAATAAGCCCGCGGCAGCCAATAGCGCCAGTGATAACGCCACTTGGCCCGCGATCAGGACATGCGGCAGGCGACTCCGAGCCGCACCAAGAACGCCTCGGCCTTCCTTCAGCGCCGGAGCCAATTCCAGTTGAGTAGCATAGAATGCCGGGGTAACGCCAAAGAGAAGTACCGTAAGCAGCCCGACAGCTACCGTGAATCCGAGTACGCTAGCATCGGGCGCGATGCGAATCGGAATCGGCTGGGATGCTGGCGATACCATCGCTAGCAGCAGACCGCTTGCACCCCAGGCAAGAAGCACGCCGAGTAACGCGCCCGCGAGGCCCAGTAGCCCGCTTTCGATTACCAACTGCCGGATGAGCCGCAACCGGTCAGCGCCGATGGACATCCGCACAGCCATCTCGCGCCGGCGCGAAGCCGCTCTTGCGAGCAACAGATTCGCAATGTTGCCGCAGGCGATCAGCAGCACTAGCACAACAATCCCCATGAGTACTTTCAGAGCCGGAGAGAACTGTTTGCGCATCTGGGACAAACCTGTTGCAGCCGATGTTAAATCGATCCGCGCCTGTTCGATGCTGTCCAATTGCTTCTGTGACGGCTGCGGTCCCACATATTCACGCAGAATCTCTTTGAAAAGGACATTTGTGTTCGCGTTGGCCTGCTGCAAGCCGACTCCCGGTTTCAGCCGGCCAATTAGGTAAAGCGATTGGAACAGATTCCTTTCCAAGCCATTCCAGCCGGGAGAAATTTCCTTTTCCATTGCCAAGGGAATCCAGAGGTCCGGCGACTGGCCGACCGTAACGCCGAAAAAACCAGGCGGTGTTACCCCGATGACGGTATAGACGATGGAATCGATGGTAACTGTCGTACCGGCGATCTGCGGACTATTCGCAAAGCGCCGCTGCCACCACGAGTAGCTGGCCACCGCCACCGGATGTGCACCGGGCGTCTGGTCATCACTGTCCATCAGGCAGCGGCCTAGAATCGGATTTACGCCCAATGTGTGGAAATAACTTCCCGAAACCAGTTCTACACTGATCTTTTCCAGACCCGTCCCGCCAGCCACTCGGCCAGGCGTTCCGAACAAGATACTATCTATGGCCGCGACGTCTGAGAAGACACGATTGTGTTGCCGGAATTCTCGAAAAAACGGATATGAGAAGACTTGCCAGCTCCGGTCCGGCAGCGAATCCTCGCTGCCGACCTCCTCCCCTTTCCCGAATAACACGAGTTGTTGCGGTTGCCGCACCGGTAAGTTGCGTAGCAACACCGCGTTCAAGAGACTGAAAATCGCTGTATTTGCGCCGATGCCGAGCGCCAGAGTAAGGACGGCGATAAAGGTCGAGCCAGGGTTCTTCGCAAGCATGCGGAAGCCGAAGCGAATGTCCCGCCACAAATCTCCGTGAATACGTTGCGATTCGTAAAATCGCTCCGCTGCTCGCGTGACGTTGCCAAAGGCCTGGCGAGCCGCCAAATTCGCATCGCTTTCACTGAGACCTTGTTCTTTCAGCCTCTCCGCCTCGATTTCGAGATGAGCGCGAAGCTCTTCCTGAAAATCACGTGGAGTTCTGCGCCGCCAAAACATGGGAACTCTGCTCTTCAGGTGAATGCCTGACCCGAGAATAGGGCAAGCTGGGGTAAGATGTCAACCCGCAGGAAGAAATGCGCACTACCGGCCACTTGAAAACAGCGCTATGAGACCTGTGCCGCCAGCTACGGATGGCGATGGAGGACATGGACGGCAATATCAGGCCAAAACTCACGGAAAGTATTGGTCAGCGCATCACGCATGATCGCGTATCCCCATTTCGTAGCAATCTCCCCTGCAGTGCGGTCTTGACTGGGATAGTACGTCGTCGATATTCCCTGAGCAATGCCCCTCCCCAAGATTTCGGAAGCATTGAAGGAATTGTGTCCGTGGTAATCGGGGGTAATGAGAACTCGGCTCGCCGAGTAAACGGCACGCTTCCAGATCGGGCCTTTGCCCATCGCGTAGTAGCGCTCATCCTGGCGAAAGATCGTGGGCATCGCGAAGATCACCAGATAATTGCCGTCGGTTTTATCGACGAACCCGCGCCAATAATATCCCCAAAATCCCGGTACGCCGTGGCCAATCTGCGGATGAGCGTCTTCCGCCTCCGCGATGAGCGAAGTGAAACCCGTGAAAACAAATGCCGAGTAATCGAAGCTATTGTGGGTCGCGATTTTGAAGGCCTCCATGCGGCGTCGGCGGTGTCGGAATTTCTCCGGCGCTGACTGCACGATAATTGGGCATGATTCCGAGAATGCGTTTCGGCTGCTGCTGCGACGGCGGAATCGCCTGTTTATTCTGAGGTTTATCATTCGATTGGTCGTTATCGCTGCTGCGCGCCAGTACGCCAGGCTGTGGTGGCGGGGTTCCCGGTGAGCTTTGTTGAGCGGCGGAGACGGCTGTGTTTGTCTCAAATGGCACGAATGCCTGCGACTCCGAATTGCTCACTTGCGCGAATGCGAGTGAAGCGCCTGATAGCAGGGCTAGTGATAATACCAATGAATGCAAAATAATCGTCCTAAAGCCTTAACAACATGATTCCCATATGCCGGATAAGGTTCCGAATAACTATCCAGGGGCTAGCCCGCCGAACGCGCAGGCTCAATTCACTCAGCAACTTGCGTTATAGACCTTCTTCACGGCCGTTCTCAACGTCCTAGCGGTAAGAAACGAATGTCCACTGTCGCGGCCGTCATTCCTACCTGGAATCGCGCCGACCTCGTTCGCTCCGTTCTTGCCAATCTCCACTCGCAGACTCGTGTGCCGGATCAGGTCATCGTTCTCGATAATGGCAGCACGGACGACACAGTATCGGTCGCCAGCGAAATGGGCGCGCGCTGTATTGCGCTCGGCGCCAATCGGGGCTTTGCTGTCGCTGTGAATGAAGGCATCCTTCGCGCCAACTCCGACTGGATCCTTATCCTCAACAACGACGTCGCTCTCCAGAGCCGACTGGCTCGAAGTTCTTCTCTCTACCGCCGAATCGAACCGCGCAGATTTCGCCGTTGGCAAGCTCCTCCAGTCAGGCCCACAAGCTCAGCTCGACGGCAGTTGGGACCTCGTCTCCCGCGGTGCTTATGCCTGGCGCTGTGGCTACGAGCGCCCCGATGGCGTCACTTGGTCCAGTTGCCGCCCGATTTCCCTCGCGCCTATGACTGCCGCTCTGTTTCATCGCAGCGTTTTTGATCGCATCGGCCTTCTCGAAACCCGTTTCGAGTCCTATTACGAAGACGTCGATTTCGGCATCCGCTGCGCCTTGGCTGGCCTTTCAGGGATCTACGAACCCGCTGCCGTCGCCACCCACCTCGGCAAAGCCACGTATGGCAAGCGTGCCGCGCGCGTCTACTTCCTGAGCGCCCGCAACCAGGTTCTGCTTCTCGCCAAACACTACCCGCCTCAAACGCTCCGCCGTTTTGCCTGGCCCATTCTCGCCGGCCAGACGCTCGCTCTTTTCGCCGCCGCGCGCCAGGGCCATCCGCTTGCCGCTTTGCGAGGTAAATGGCAGGCTTTCCGGCAGTGGTCCGCCTTCCGCAATCAACTTCCGTCTGCCGCGGACATTGAAACCGTCACCGCATCGAGCGAGCGCGAAATTCTCGATATCCAGCGCGCCATCGGTTTCGATATTTATTGGCGTCTGTATTTCAGTCTGGTGAATCCGCGTTGAATCAATCGGCCGCCGTCACTATCGTCACCTTCAACAGCGCCCGGTACATCGCCGGATGTCTCGAGCACGTCCTCGCACAACATCACGCAGCTTGCGAAATCGTTGTCGTCGATAACGCTTCCACTGATTCCACCGTCGCCATCCTGCGCGCCTTCGAAACCCGTCCCGGCATTCGCATCTTCTACAATCGCCACAATTTGGGTTTCGCTGCCGCTCAGAATCAAGCTATCGCCGCGGTTAACGCAGATTGGATACTCACTCTCAATCCCGACGTCCGCCTCACACCGGACTTTCTCACCGCCCTCGTAGCCGCCGGCGAAACTGCTTCGGATATTGGCAGTGTTTGCGGCAAACTCTTGGCCGCCTCCCCTGAGTTCCAACTCGCCACACCGCCGCTCCTCGATTCCACCGGTATCTATTTGACCCCCAGCCTCCGCCATCTCGACCGTGGCAACCGCGTCGCCGATCAAGGTCAATATGATTCCCCCGCTTTCGTCTTCGGCGCTACCGGCGCTGCCTGTCTTTATCGCCATGCCATGATCCGCGATATCCAAGTCTTCGGAGAATTCTTCGACGCCGACTTCTTTGCCTACCGCGAAGACGCCGATGTGGCTTGGCGCGCCCAGCTCCTTGGCTGGAAATGCCTGTACACTCCCGCCGCAATCGCCCTGCACGTGCGTACCGTCGTGCCCGAGAACCGCCGCGCCTTGCCGGCGATCATCAATCTCCATTCAGTCAAAAACCGCTGGCTCCTTCGCATCAAGAACACGACGCCCGATCTCTACAGGCGCTTCTGGCTGTCCATCACCCTGCGCGATATCGTAGTGATCGGTGGCTGTCTGTTACGCGAGTGGAGTTCCTTACCGGCCTTTTTGATGTTAATGAAGCTGTGGCCGCGCGCCTGGCGAAAACGCCGTGAGATCATGAGGCGAAAACGCGCCGGCGACGCTAGTATTCGCGGCTGGCTTTCTGACCAGCCCGTCAGTTATCCTGTCGATCCCGCACACTAATCCGCCTCTCATGCGAATCGCCTTACTCGGAACGCGCGGCATCCCCGCGAACTATGGCGGCTTCGAGACCTTTGCCGAAGAAATTTCCGTTCGTCTCGCGACCCGCGGTCACTCCGTCACTGTTTACTGCCGCAGTAAACACTCAGCTTCCGAATACCGCGGGGTCGAGCTCCGTTATCTGCCGACTCTTCAGCACAAATACTTCGATACCGTTACGCACACTGCCCTCTCCAGCATCGACGCGCTCTTTCACTCTTTTGACGCTCTGCTCTATTGCAACGCTGCCAACGCCCTGTTCACGCTCTCACCGCGTCTTTTTGGTGTCCCTACTGTCCTGAACGTCGATGGCATCGAGCGTCGCCGTAAGAAATGGAATCGACTCGCGAGAACCTGGTATCTGGTCTCCGAATGGCTCGCAACGTGGTGCCCGTCTGCTGTGATCAGCGACGCCGAAACCATTCGCGACTATTATCTGCAGCGCTTCGGCAAATCTTCCACTTTCATCCCCTACGGTGCAGAAATCGGAAAAGTAGAAACCTGCGACCAGGTTCGGGCCCTCGGCCTTGAGCCGGGCCGCTATGTCCTCTATGTCAGCCGCATGGAGCCCGAAAACAACGCACTTCTCGTGCGCCAGGCCTTTGAGATGGTGAATACTGACTTCAAACTCGCGCTCATCGGAGATGCACCCTATGCGGGTTCCTACATCGCCAGCGTGAAAGATACTCGCGACTCTCGCGTCCTCGTGCCGGGTGCAATTTATGGCGCGGGTTACCATCAGCTCCAGTCTCATTGCGGAGCTTACGTGCAGGCCACTGAAGTCGGCGGCACCCATCCGGCCCTGATTGAAGCGATGGGCCGCGGCGCTCCCGTGCTCTATCTGAATACCCCCGAAAATCTCGAAGTTGCCGGCGATGCAGCGGTTGCCTTCGCCGCCTCGCGCGAAGATCTTACGCGAAAACTACAGTGGATGCTCGACCTTCCCGCTCAGGAACGGGCGAAATGGGGCCGCCGCGCCCTCGAACGCGTTCGAAGCCGCTATAGTTGGGAGGTCGTCACCACTCAATACGAAACCCTGCTGCGTGAATTAGCCAAACGCACATGAAAAACCTGTCCCGGCCGGCCGCCGAGCCCGTTCCGCAACAACCGTACACTCCTCCTGCGGCGCTGCCTTATCGCTCTTGGGTCGAAGTCTCGCGCCAGCGAATCGCGGGTAATTTCGCAGCCATCCGAAGCGCTGTTGGCCATTCGGTCGAAGTCATGCCCGTTGTCAAAGCCGATGCCTACCGCCACGGCGCGGTCGAAGTCTCGCGCGTCCTCGAAGCCAACGGCGCGCGCTGGCTCGCGGTGAGCAACACCGAAGAAGGCATCGCTTTGCGCGACGCAGGCATCCGCACTCGCATTCTCGTTATGGCGGATTTCCTCCCTTTCACACGCGAGGCTATGCTCGCCTACGATCTCACTCCCGTCATTCTTTCCCTCGAAGATCTCGCCGAACTCAATCGCCTCGCCACCTCCCGTTCCGAGCGCTATCGCTGCCATCTGAAAATCGATACCGGCATGGGACGGCTTGGCGTCCGCACCGATCCCACTACCGTTGCCCAAGCTATCCTCGCTGCCAACAACATCGAAGTAGAAGGACTCATGACCCACTTTGCCTCCGCCGGCAACTATCAAACTCACCAGACGGACGAGCAGATTCATGCTTTTGAAACAATGGCCGCGGCATTGACTGCCGCCGGTGTCGGCCCCAGGCTGCTCCACCTCTCGAGTTCGATTCCCGTCGCCTATGGCCGGGTCGCAGCTTGGCAGCAAATGGTGCGTCCCGGGCACGCCATCTACGGTTATATTTCACCGGCAACCGGTCACGCCCCGTTGAAAATCTTGCAGGTGAAACCAGCGCTCACCTGGCGCGCGACCATACTTTCGGTGAAAGAAGTTCCTCCTGGAACTCTCATCGGTTATGGAGGTATGTACCGTACTACACAGCCCAGCCGTCTCGCTGTTCTTGCTGCCGGTTACGCCGATGGCATTCCGCACCGGCTCGGCAATCGCGGCAGCGTCATTGTTCGCGGCAAACTCGCCCCCATAGTTGGTGCGGTCAGCATGGATCTGACCACCGTCGATGTAGGGGATTCCGAAGTCAAAGCCGGCGATGCTATAACCTTGCTCGGGTCCGATGGCGCCGCCAGTATTGATGCACAACAGATAGCTCGCTGGGCCGGCACCATCTCCTACAGCGTCCTCTGCGGAATACACGCCCGCGTCAAAAGGCTATATATATAAGTAGCCCTCCGCTAACCGATTTGCACAATTAGGGAACACTAGCGGCTGGTTTGCCGTCTGTCAATAAACGGGACATAACTTTGAAGAAGAAGTGGAAGATTATCATTCTGCTGGGCCTGCTCCTCGTCGTCACCGGAGCGATCGTCGCCAGCATCAGGATCAGTTCGAGAGGAATCGTTACTGTCCAAACCGGCAAAGTGGACCGGATGGACCTGACGTCGCTCGTCACCGCATCGGGCGAGATCAAACCTCGTAATTACATAAATATTGGAGCCAATACCCAGGGCGCCGCTCCCATAACCGCCATCTACGTCAAGGAGGGAGACCGCGTGAAGAAAGGCGAGGTACTTGCGCGCCTGGCCGATGAGCAACCCCGCGCCGATCTGAATGCCCAGCGCGCAGCTCTCAATTCGGCTCTCGCGGATTCCGCCGCGAGCGAAGCCTCCTTGAAATCCCAGGACGACAATATCGCCGTCGCACAAGCCCAGGTGGATCACGATCGCGCGGACCTGGAGCAGAAGAAAATGGATCTCAAACGCAGCCAGGAACTCTTTAACGCTAAGCTAATCGCCTCTCAGGACTTCGAAGCGAAGAGAGTCACTTATGACCTGGCCCTCGCGACCCTTCAATCTTCCGAGCGAAAAGTGCAACAAGCTCAGGCCGCTCGCGCCCAGGCCGCCGCTCAGCTTGGGCTCCGCGCAAAAGAAAATAGCTCAAAACCAGGCCATGCTCGCGCGCTCTTCTGACATACTCGCTCAGTATGACGCTGTGGCGCCCCTCGATGGGGTGGTCACGAACCTTCCCGTTCACGTAGGCGAAACGGTCGTGCCCGGAATCCAGAACTCCACCGCCTCTACGATCATGACAATTGCCGATATGTCGATCATCACTGCCGAAGTTCACGTCGACGAAACGGATATCGTCGGAGTGAAGCTCGACCAGCCGGCCGACGTCACGATCGATGCCATCCCCAACAAGACGTTCAAAGGCCGCGTCATTGAAATCGGCGATACCGCCCTGCTGCGCTCCTCCGGCGTCGCTGCTTCGCAGAGTCAGACTTCCGGCCAGGAAGCCAAGGACTTCAAGGTTGTGATCGCTCTCGACATTCCCCAGGACACGGCGCGCCCTGGTCTCTCCTGTACCGCCAAGATCACGACCGCCACTCAATCCCGCGCACTCGCCATCCCCATTCAGTCGCTGACCATCCGTCAGAAAGGACAGCTTGAGCAGCACAAGCCCGGCCAAGCGCCGCAGATTACTCCTGCCTCCCAGAAAGCCGCCAAGGAGGAAATACAGGGAGTCTTCGTCGTGCACAACGGCAAAGCCGAATTTCGTACTGTGACCACCGGCATCACAGGCGCCACAAATATCCAGGTCTTGAGCGGTTTAAAAGACGGTGATGAGATCATTACGGGTAGCTACGAGGTAATTCGCACCATCAGAAACGACGCCAAAGTGAAGGTAGATAACAAGCAGCCAACCTTCAGCCCGGTCGCCGCCTAGCATGTTCCAGAGGTTTTATTGAAATGGCAACACTCGAAGCGGGTCAAGAACTCAGCTCCCAGCAGCGCGAAGAACTCGGCCGCGAGCTCCAGCGCGATGGAGTTGTCATCCGTACCTTCGACCTGTGGAAAACCTACATCATGGGCGACCAGGAGATTCATGCGGTCTCCGGCGTCGATGTCGTCATCAACCGCGGTGAGTACGTCGCCATCATGGGTCCTTCTGGCTCAGGCAAATCGACTCTCATGAACCTTATCGGTTGCCTCGATACGCCCACCAAGGGTCTCTATTATCTGAACGGCAAGCTTGCCAGTGAGATGGAGGATGATGAGCTTGCCCGGATCCGTAACCAGGAGATTGGCTTCATTTTTCAGACTTTCAACCTGCTCGCTCGCGCCTCGGCTCTGCATAACGTCGAATTACCGCTGGTTTATGCAGGTATTTCTTCCCAGGAACGCCTCGACCGAGCTCGCCAAGCCCTGCGGGCCGTTGATCTCGAAGCTCGCATGTACCATAAACCCAATGAGCTCTCCGGCGGTCAAAGACAGCGCGTCGCGATCGCTCGCGCATTGGTCAACAATCCCTCTATCCTGCTTGCCGATGAGCCTACCGGCGCGCTCGACACCCACACCGGTAATGAAATCATGGGTCTCTTCGAACGCCTTCATTCCGAAGGCAACACCATCGTGCTGGTCACCCACGAACCCGATATCGCCATGCACGCTCATCGCGTTATTCATATTCGTGACGGCAAGGTGGAACGCGATGAACAGGTTCCTGATTCCAAGCGCGTTGCTTTTCACTGAACTGGCGGCGTCCTTTTATGGATTGCCGCTCAGTGTTATCTTAGGAAGGCAGTTCAAGGCGGGTTCCTCGTTTGAGAGAATCTGAGCTAAGTATGCAAACGTTTGCTTCTGTTCTGTTCTTGACTCTTTTGCCCTCTGTTATCGGCCGCGGCCGATAATTGTTTTCACCCGCTCTTTATTGCTGCATTGCCGAGGCTTGTTGTGAGCGAGAACTCATCTATCGAACCGACACCGCGAATTCTGATGGCCGAAGACAATGCCATCAACCAGCGCGTAGGCAAGCTCATTCTTCAGCGCGCCGGCTTTCAGATCGACTTGGTGTCTAATGGCAATGAAGCCTTGGCTGCTCATTGTGAGCAGCCCTACGATCTGATCCTGATGGATTGCCAGATGCCGGCCATGGATGGCTTCGAGGCAAGCCGCCAGATCAGACGCCTAGGTGTCAGGCAACCCGTCATCATCGCTGTTACCGCCAACGCGCTGCGCGGTGAACGCGAGCGTTGTCTCGAGGCTGGGATGGACGATTATCTCTCCAAGCCTTTCCAGGCCGAACAACTGGTGGCCGTCGTAAAGAAGTGGGCCGCCTCCCGTCTCCGCGATGGTTCAGCGCCTCCAGAACAGCAGTAGCGCGAACAGCAGAAACCAGACAAAATCCAGATAGTGCCAGAACACTGACACGCCATTGGCTACTGCTCGCGTGTGCATCCGGTATTTCGGCCCGCTCGCCGGCTGCCAGGTGCGGCTCAGCAGGTACACCAAACCCGCCAGGCCCGCTACAATGTGCAGCCCGTGCAATCCCGTGAATAGAAAAATGAACCACGAATGAGCATTGTGCGCCAGAATGATTCCGGAGTGCAGGATTTGGAGCCAGGCAATGATCTGCCCGATCAGGAAAAGTAAGCCTAGTCCTGTTGTCCACGCCATCAGGCGAAAAAAACCGGGTTGATCGTCTTGCGCCAACCGGTGTTTCGCGGCTTCGAATGTCGTGCTGCTCGTTAGCAGGATCGCCGTCGTCGCCCACAGAACCCCGGGTATTTGAATGTGCCCCCATAAGTGGGCATTTTCCGAGCGCATCACGAATACCGTGATCAACGCCCCGAAGGTCATGGTCACCGTCGCCAGCATAACGGCAACCGTGAAAATGGAAAGCGAGTTCAGCTCCTTCTGGCGATTGGTTGTCTCTGTAACACTTTGCACGTTATCTACTATCATCTCCCTCCGCTTTTCCGGTTCGTCCATCTTTCCTGGGCCGCGTGCTGTACCCTGAGAAATCATGCCTCGTTTCTCGCTCCGGTTCGCCTTGCCGCTATTGCTCGCGACCCTCGCTTCGGCCGGTTCGCCTGTCGCCCCGCAAACTGACAGCCGCCTCGCCGGGGCATTCCGCAATCCTGGCAATGCCGGCTGGATCTTCGTTCACTTGCAAGGAACTCCTGCTTCCATCGGCTTTCAGCACGGTTACCTGCTTGCCCCCGAGATCGAAGACGCCAAAAAAGCCATTGAGCTGAGCGCCACCCACGAAGTAAAACATAGCTGGACCGATCTGCGCGGCGTCGCCGAGAAGGTTTTCTGGCCCGGCGTGCCCGAAGAATACCGTCAGGAAATTCAAGGCATCGCGGCGGGGCTTAAAGAACGCGGCTCCCAGCTCGACGTCATGGATCTCGTCGCCATGAATGCTTTCATGGAGTTCTCGTACTACTACGGCCAGGCGGAGACTCATTCGACGCGCATCCCCACTCCCAGCATCGGTGAGCATTGCAGCGCCTTCGTAGCCACCGGCAGCTATACCAAAGACGGCCGCATCGTCATCGGTCACAACAACTGGAGCGATTACCTCAGCGGAAGCCGCTGGAAAATCATCTTCGACATCGCTCCGGCCAGTGGGCATCACCTCATCATGGATGGAGTTGCAGGTCTCATCCATAGCGGCGACGATTTCGGCATCAACGACGCCGGAATCATGATCACCGAAACCACTATCGGCAATTTCCACGGGTTCAACACCAAAGGCATTCCCGAATTCGTCCGCGCCCGCAAGGCCATGCAATACGCTGCATCCATCGACGACTTCGCCCGCATTATGGAGCAGGGAAACAACGGCGGTTATGCCAATACCTGGCTAATTGGTGATCGCAAGACGGAGGAAATCGGTCGCCTTGAACTCGGCCTGAAGTACGTCACGCTCGAACGCACCAGTGATGGCTATTTCGTCGGCTCCAACTTCCCCATCAACCCCAAACTGACCGCCGAAGAGACCGATTTCCCGGTCAACGATCCCGATACGCCCAACCTCGTCCGCCGCCGCCGCTGGAATCAATTGATGGCCGAGAATAAGGGCCGGATCGACATTGAGGCCGGAAAGAAATTCGAAACCGATCACTACGACATGATCACCAAGGAGATCGATCCCAACGAGCGCACCCTCTGCGGCCACGTCGATAGATCCAGCCGCGGCATGAAGGGCTGGCAGGGTCCTTATGGTCCCGCCGGAGCCGTAGAAGCAAAGGTCGCCGATAGCGCGATGGCGGAAAAGATGTCTTTCGTCGCCGGCGCCGAACATCCCTGCGGTGTCGAGTTTCATGCCAAACAGTTTCTCCAGGCCCACCCGGAGTACGCCTGGCAATCGAGTGAACTCCAAGATCTGAAAGCCAATCCCTGGATCGTAGTCGCGGCTGCCGCGAAACCTTGACGGGCCACGCACCGCCGCTACTTTCCAACGGATGAGCACTAAAGATACCGAATATTTTCGTTTGAACAACCCGGTCCCGCCAAAGCTTTCGCTTGGGCTCGACTGGCGCATGCAGTTGTTAGTCTTCCTAGTGGCTGTCCTGGCCGTTATATCGAGGCGTCCCGATGCCATACTTCATCCGCAGTTCTTCGCCGAAGATGGCATGTTCTGGTACGCCGATGCCTACAACATCGGTTGGTTCCATGCGCTCCTGATCCCTCATACCGGCTATTTCCAAACGCTGCCGCGCCTCTCGGCCGCGTTTTCTCTACTAGTCCCGCTGCTATTCGCACCGCTTGTCCTGAACATCATCGCCATCGTCATTCAGGTTCTTCCGGTGACCTTCCTGCTCTCGCCGCGCTGCGCGAACTGGGGCTCACTCGGCTTACGCGGATTTCTAGCCGCTGCCTACATCGCGCTGCCCAACTCGCGCGAACTCGACGCCGCCATCACCGAAGCCCAGTGGCACATGGCGCTACTCGCCTCGCTCGTCGTGCTCTCAGTTCCCTCGCGAAGCAAAATCTGGTGTCTCTTCGATGTCGGCGTCATTCTTCTCAGCGGCCTGACCGGTCCCTTCTGCATCGCTTTGCTGCCCATTGCGGTCTTCATCTGGTGGCGTCGCCGCGCGCTCTGGCGCATTATAATTGCCGCGCTGCTTGCTTTCTGTTCTGCCGTTCAACTGTCTGCTCTTCTCACCACCGCCGCAGCCACTCGCTCACACGAAACGCTCGGCGCGACTCCCGTTCTCTTCTTGCGCATGTTGATCGGCGACGTCTATCTTGGCGTCATTCTCGGGCAGAACCAGTTCGCCTCCCAAGGCTCCGCCTTGCGCCTCGCCTTTGTCGGTGTTTTGGGTACTGGCGTCCTGGTTTATTGCCTGCTCCGCGCCGGACTCGAACTCAGATTGTTTGTCGTGTACAGCTTTGCCCTGTATCTGGCCTCGCTGCAGAATCCGATGATCAGCGGGACCCAGCCGCAATGGCTTGTGTTGGCGGATGCTCCCGGCCTGCGCTATTGGTTTTTCCCCATGCTTGCGTTTGTTTGGGCCGGTATCTGGTGTGCCGCTCAACCACGCCTGCCAGTTCTGCGGCTGATTGCCGGTTTTGGCCTCACTTGTACGTTCGTCGGCATAACGAGAGACTGGAACTATCCTGCCTTCAACAGTCACAACTTCCCCGAGTATGTCCGCCGCTTTCAGAGCATGCCCGCCGGCAACGCGATGGTCTTTCCGCTCTATCCTGACGGCTGGACCATGCAGCTTGTCAAGAAGAGCACACGCTGTCCGGTTTTACCCACAGGGCTTGTCGATCAGCCTAAGGACCGTGCCCAGGTCTCGAACACTGTGCGCATCAGCGGTTGGGTCACCGCTCCGCAGCCCATCCGAGCCGTCTCCATCTACCTCGACGGTGTCCTTCAGCAGTCGATCGAGCCGAACATTCCCCGCCCCGACGTGGATCGAAAATTTCCCGCAAGTGCTGTCAGAGATAAGGGCTGGCAAGCCAACCTCGATCTATCCAAAGCGCCCCCCGGCACGCACCTGATTGAAGCCCACGCCGCTGTTAAGAATGGGTGCGACATCATCTTGGGCAGCGCCGATGTCGAAAAGGCTCGTTAGCAGCCTTAGCGCTCCAATATCAGTCGGAGCAGACCCTCGCCCTAGTTCGTCGGAGGCGCGCTGTCGAGGCAGAGTTGCTGACCACCCCTTGATTGACGAGAATCTTCACCTCCACGCGACGGTTCATCTTCCGACCTGCCGCATTGTCGTTACTCGCGGCTTCATGCGAGATGCCCATTCCCGTCGGAGTGAGAATTCTCGGGATTGGAATGTTTCCCTGCTGCTCCAGGTAGCGGGTTACCGCGTCTGCTCGCGCTTCACTCAATACTTGGTTCTTCGCTGCTTTCCCCGTTGAATCGGCAAAGCCCGCGACCTCGATCATGTATCCTTTTTGCGCCAGCGCCTTTTGCGCAATGCCATCCAGGTCCTTCTTCGCCTCGTCGCTCAACACGGAGCTATTGATTTTGAAGTAGACCGTCACTGTGTCCGTGGGCTGATAATTATCCAGATTCGTCACACGCTTGTTGACGTCGGTCACGCCTTGATTCGCCTGGTCGGCTTCACCCTTGACCTGCCCGACTTGTTGTTCGGTCTGCTTCTGCTGATCCTCCATTTGCCCGGCGCGCGTTTCCAATTTGCCCGCGCGGCCCTCCAGAGTGCCAGCCCTCCCTTCCAGCTCTCCCGTACGCGCCTCAATGGGTGCTACGCGCGTGTCAATCTGGCGGGTGGCCTTCATTGAATTCGGATCGAATGTTACGAGTCTGGCGACCAGTTCGCCTTTCTCATTGCCTTTCCCGTCAGCCTCGATGTGTAGTCCCGGGACCAGCGATGCCATATCCATCGCGCTCTTTCGGTGGAAGATTCCGCCCTTTTTCAATTGAATCTTTGTGTCGCTCGTCAGATCAATAGTGCCAATCGAATCGTCATCGTCCCTTAGCTTGATCGTCTGACCGTCGCGCGAGACGATTACGCCCTGCACCTTAGCCTGTTCATCGGCGGTGAAGGTCCGCGCATTAGGTGTGACGCCGAAGGCAAATGTCGAGGAGAGAACCAGTGGCGCTGCCAGAGTCAAACATTTGCGTACAAACTTCCGAGAGGTAAAGTCTTTCATAAGTGTTCCCAAACCGGTTTTTGGCGTTGCGCTTCGCAATTGTCTTTGTGAAGCCTTATGTCTAGGTAATTAGACTTCCATCTTACCGGACTGTAACTATCGAAAATCGCGCGCCAGTACCGTCCAGTGGCTCAAATCGGCACAACGTTTTTCGCCGCCCATTATTATGAGTAGGCCGGACCGTGCAGAACACAATCGCAAATTCAGGCAAACGAAGGACCTTTTTGGGCTGGTGGATGGCGGCGGTCGCGTTCGTCACGTTCGGCATAGCGGTAGGTGTTCCGTATTACAATTTATTCTTTTTCTATGATTACTTTCAGTCGTCCTTCGGCTGGAGCATCGAGCAGATTACACTCGGCTTTCCCCTCGCATCACTTCTAACCATTTGGGCCGGTCCGCTCCTTATACCACGAGCTAGCCCGCGCAAGCTCATTGTCCTCGGGACAGGTCTTACCGCGATCGCATTTGTGGGCTTTGGCTTAATGAAGGGATCGCTCGCCGTCTATTTCGTACTATATTTTATCTACACGGTGGGCTATATCTGCTCCGGCCCGATTCCGCACCAGTTGCTGGTCTCTTACTGGTTTCATAAAAAGCGCGGAACAGCCATGGGGATCGTCTACGTGGGCGTCGGGCTATTCGGCGGACTTGGCTCGTTTTTCGTTCACTATTTGACAAAACACTTCGGCTTCCGCATCGCCCTCACTTCTCTTGGCGGTCTGATGCTCGTCGCATGGCCGCTCGCGTTCTGCTTTCTGCGGGACAGACCGGCGGATGTGGGCCAATATCCGGATGGCACGGATCAGCCCCCGGCGGACGTAAAAGTTTCGCCACTCGCTTGGGGTTCATTGCTACACAGCAAGTCGTTTTGGCTGCTGCTCATTGGCAGCGTATGCTCGATCGGTTCCATCGGCTCCATCAACACACACATGAAATTCGTCTTTCGCGACGCCGGTTTCAGCAGCCAGAGCGTGCTGAATGCAACCTGGACGCAGGCTTCGGTGATGATTCTGTGGTCGAGCATCATCGGTCGCGTGGGAATCGGTTATTTTGCCGATGTCTTCTCCAAAAAGCGTGTTATGACCATAACTTACTTCATTGTCGCGGTGACCATCCTACTGCTGCTTTCAGTGACCCCCGCGCGGCATACTTCGGTTGACGTGTTCGCCATCGTATTCGGCTTTGCTATGGGCGCAGATTACATGTTAATCCCGCTAATGGCCGCCGAGCAGTTTGGAGTGAACAGCCTGGCGCGGGCCATGGCCATCATCTTGCCCGCGAATACCATAGGCCAGACCTGGTGCCCATATCTCGTGTCGTTTCTCCGCCAGCATTTCGGCAGCTATGTGGTTCCGATGAGCGTTGTTTTCGCCATTGCGATGGCGGGCGCTTTAGCCATCGCTCTGCTCCCCCGGCGAGTCCCCGTTTCAGTGCCCGACGATTTGCTATCTCTTCCGCTGAAGTAACAGCGCCCAGTCGTTCTGATCTGGAGTTTCTGGAGAAGTCCAGGTAGTTCCGCCGGCCACCGGCAGCACAATTTTTTCGCCACTGAGCGCTGAGAACCAAAGCGCATCGTAATTGCCTGGCTCGAGTTTGAGCGTCACTCTCCCGCCCTTCGGCAGATATACTGCGTATATTTCACCTGGCTCAGCGAGGCAGTACGCTTCGTTATTCACCAGTTCATCGTGTGGATTGGTCTTCCACCATTCGAAACTGGTGAAAAAATCTACCATGTGCCCGTAGCCCAGGAACATCGTCATCGTGTCATCGCCCCGTCCGTTCATCCAGCCTCCTCCGGTGTTGGGCGCGATATTAGTCCCCCGCCTGCACGTCTCTCCGGCGGTTTGATAGCCTCCGGCCATCACGATGTCCCATGCCGTCCTCCGCAACACGTCAGCCGAATCGGATTCCGGCGCGGCCCATAGCGGATAGTGGTCCTCGTATCCGTACTCTTCATTGGTCTGCGGGACAATTCGTCCAGCCCTTTTCTGCAGTTCGCGCGATTCGAGCATCAGCGTATGTTGTTTCCGCGACCAATCCTGGTAAGAAGTAAATCCGAACCATTCCGCAGCCCGGTCCTGGTGAATCGTTTTCATCGGGTGGCTGGTGGCGAGATGACGATACGGATCATTTCGCTCGATCCATGTGCCTGTATCGTGCGCCCACTGATCGTTGCGATACCCTTCCAGATCGTCCCCCAAATCCCAGGTGATGTTCGAAAAAGCGCTGAAGCGGGCAACCGCATATCGAATAAAACGCCGCTCATCTTCGCTGCCCGCCGCCGGATGAACCTTGTTGTCATTCATATCGAGCACCACTGAGATAATCATGTCTTCCTCGCGCGCGTACCGAAGCATACGTTCGAATTTCTGCCAGAACGGAACATCGAATCGCGCGTAATCAAAACCGGGATGAGTGAAGTCATTCGGTCTTTCGGCCGGCCACGGAGTCGGCAGGTTAGAGTAGTTGTCGCCGATCATCACCGGCTCCCCGAAGAACAGATTGCTTCTTCCGGCAACAGTCACGCGAATCCGGTTCACTTTGAGCCGGTGCAGACGGTCGATACTATTCCGGATAATCCGCTCTTCCCTCCATCCAGTCAACCAGTAAGCGGTGGTGCCGCTGAAGAAATAGTGCTCGCCCGTCCCCTCCCAGATAAAGTGCCAGCGGTATTGCGGATCGATACGAATCGGTCCTCTGCGGTGGCCGTCGCCGGCGTGGAAGGTTCCCGCATACCTCCTATTGAATGATCCTTGCCGGTATGTGATGTTGTAGCTGTAATTACCCGCCGCGGATGGCATAAATCGGATGCGGTAAATCGTCCCGTCTCGCGAATCGCAGAAGCCGTCCACCTGCCACTGTTTGCTGCCGTCGGCCATCTCGAAAGATCCGCTCACCAGGACGTCGGTAAACGGATTCCGCGCGTCCGGGCTCGTCACCCGAACGATCACCTCGACGAAATCGTACGCCTCGGTTGAAATCGCCGATTGTGAAAAGGTGACCTCGGAAGGTGCTGCAAACGCGCCTCGCAGCGCCATCGCGGCGGCCAGGATAAATGCTTTTTGCAAGGCTGAATGAGTTGGCAAGTGCATGTTTCTTCGCTAACCTCGCCAACCTTATCAGAACCGCTGTCCGCCAGCAGAAAGCGGCAGCCGCTCTGTTGGCTGCGGCGAACGAATCTTATAGCGCGGCGCTGCAGTCGTATTCGTACGGAGTGCGCAGTCAGATCGATGTGGTTTCGGCGCAACGCGCACTGGCCCAGGCGCGCTCTCAGCTAGCTCTGGCCGAGGCGCAGGTGTAATCGGCCAAAGCTCAATACGAGCAGGCGAAGGCGGCGATGGAGCAAAGCCATGCACAACTAAGCCAGTCGGAGCACAGCATATTGACCATCGATCCGCTCATAATGCCCAACGTGGTGTAGGCGGTGGCGAGCGTAAATGCAATGACCGTCCGAACGCTGGCGCGCACGGTTGCCGTTGGATTTTCCGGCTCAGGAAGAGCGTGAAAATAGCGGCCAGGAACCCGCTCGGAAGGCGGAAGGTCATAACCAAAAGCATGACGATTGTGGCAGCGATGGTCATGCGGCCAACCACCCAGGTTCGCCCCGGAAAGGGGGAAAGCTCGGCCTTGAGGAAGTTCCAGAACCAAATGCCGGCCTGGCTCGCGGCAGTGTCTCGCGTTGGGATGCCATCGTTAGCGCAAGCTTTCGGAGGAATCCCCCTCGGATGACCACCACCGCGGAATCACTGAGGCGGAACGGCTCCGACTCCGTGGCATTGATGCGCACGCGCACCGGGAATCGGGTTGCCAGATGCACCCAGTTCAGAGAGCGTTGCACATCGGGTAAACCCGGTGAAAAGGAACCCACCTGAGTTGTATCCGGCTGCACGCCGAAGCCAACGCTGTCCACCACGCTGTCATATCTTACGTTCCGGCGTGAAAGTACATATACATCGGCGTGCATTCCCGGCCGGATGTGCTTGAGCTGGGTTTCACGAAAGTTGGCCACTGCCCACCATGTACACCATGAAGTCCAGATCACGAGCCGCATCGAACAGCGCGCAGCAAGCGCCGGCTCAGGTTACTTCAGCGTCAGGCTCGGTCCCTGCGGGAGGACCGCGTGGTGCATGTCGGGGATCTCAATCAACGTTTGCGTTCCTTGCCCTGGCTTGCTGTCGATCAGGAAACGGTAACCGGCGCCGAACAGGACGCGGAGCCGTTCATCCACGTTGTTCACGCCAATGCCCGAGGTAAAGAGCTTGTCAAGCTTTGACTCGTGGATACCGACACCGTCGTCCTCGATGGATATATGCAGCCGCGCGCCTTCCATCCATGTACGCAGGCGTATGGTTCCGCCGTCTATCTTGCTGGCGAGTCCGTGCTTGATTGAGTTCTCGACAATAGGCTGAAGAATCATGCTGGGCACAAGGCGGTCGAGAGTTGCTCCGTCGATTTCTTTCTGAAAACGGAGTTTGTCGCCGAACCGAACCATCTCAATCGCAAGGTAATCGTCGATAAACGAGATCTCTTCGCGCAGAGGAGCGAAATTCTCGGTCTTCCTCAGCAGCCGCCGCAGGATTTTCGACAGGCGGTAGACCATGCCGCGGGCGCGGTCGGGGTCAATGCGAATCAACGTAGAAACGGAATTGAGCGTATTGAAGAGAAAGTGGGGATTGATCTGATTTGTCAGTGCCGCGAGGCGCGCCTCGGTGAGCCGCGCGCGCTGTATCTCGAGCTGGCGCTCGGCCCGGAAACTGCCCCAGACACGAATGGGCAGACAAACCGCGAAGAGAGTGGTGACCGCCGACCAGACAATCAGCGAGATGCTGTAAGAAGGATTTTCGAACATCAAAAACGTATTGTGCTTGACGAACTCTTTGTGAATGCCCCATCTGAGCAGCTCGACGATGATGACGAGTGCGTTGCAGATGATGTTAAACGCCGCGAGCTTGACCACTCGACGTTCGATCTGCTGCCGGTTCCAACGAAGAAGATGCCGGAAAAACCGGTACAAGTTCAGGTCAACGAAGGGCGAGAAGTGCCAGATGTCTTCCTTGCGGGGTGCCAGGTCATGCATCAATCCGCCAATTATTCCGGCGGCGGCGTACAGCGGCATCGACATCCACTTACTGACGAACATGTCGGGTAGCGAGACACAGATTCCCGTGATGAGTCCGCTGACGTAGCCTCCGAGCAAACCGGCTATGATCGAACCCTCGAGCGCGAGGTCAATCGCGGGATATTGCCTGGCTAAACTTCGAATGCCGGCGCTCGCTCCGAACAGAATCGAGAAGATGAAGGCGAGTTGCAGCCGATCGCTCACGGTGCGGTCGTCGCGCAGCAGAATTTTCTGGATGCGATTGAAGCGCATCAAGATGCTGGCAATTGACGCCGACACCGCGACTTTTATAAGAAGGGCAGCTAATTGCTGTTGGCTGAGCATCGAATAAGCGATCTCGAGCGAAGATACACGCCCGGCTTCTATAATAGAGGTTAAAAGCTCGCTCAATCTTTTGTCGAATCTCAAACTCAGTAAAGTCGCAGAGGCCAACTTTCCCAGCCGTTTTGGAAACTTTCGTATTTACGGCTTCGAAGGTATTCGACAATCCGAAACAGAAGAGGCGGTCGTCTTGAAATTGGGCGACCTTTCTCCGGAAACCGGCGCGCCCCTGGTGCGGATTCATTCGCAATGCCTGACGGGTGACGTCTTTCACAGTCTGCGATGTGATTGCCGCTCGCAACTGGAACTGGCGCTCGACAACATCGTGGCGGACGGACGCGGGTTGCTGATTTACGAGCACCAGGAAGGCCGCGGGATCGGGCTGCTCAACAAGCTGCGCGCGTACGAATTGCAGGACAATGGCCTCGATACCGTAGAAGCTAACGAGAAGCTTGGCTTTAAGGCCGATCTGCGCGACTACGCTCTCCCGGCAGCTATTCTGCTGTATTTCAACATCCGCCAGGTGCGCCTTCTATCCAACAATCCGGATAAGGTCAAGGCGCTCGAGGAGGCCGGCATCGAAGTCATCGAGCGCGCTCCTATCATTGTGCCCACGCTCGAAACGACCGCCGCGTATTTGCGCACCAAACGGGAAAAGCTCGGCCATCTGTTCTAGAGCAATTGGGTTTTACGATGTTAGAACTCAGCGGCCAGCGTTTGTCTCTCGAACAGATTGACGCGGTTGCGAATGATCGGCTGCAGGCTACCCTGGCGGCGCCGGCGCGCGAAAATGTCCGGGCGTCACGCGAAGTAATTAACGCGGTGCTGCGGCACGGCCGGGTCGTCTACGGCGTCAATACGGGTTTCGGCAAGCTCTCCGACGTCCATATCTCTCCGGCTGAACTCGAAGCGCTCCAGCTCAATTTGGTGCGCAGTCATTGCTGCGGCCTGGGGATGCCCCTTTCCGAACGCGAAACGCGCGCCATGATGCTGTTGCGCGCGAACGTTCTGGCTCGCGGCAATAGCGGTTGCCGAGAGGTGGTAATCGACACTCTGCTGGCCATGCTGCAAAACGGAGTGCATCCAGTAATTCCCGAAAAGGGATCGGTAGGCGCGAGCGGCGATCTGGCGCCGCTGGCTCATCTGGCGCTAGGTCTGATCGGAGAAGGCGAAGCGCGCTGGAACGGCCAGCAAAGACCCAGCGCGGAAATTTTGCGTCAATCCGGCATTACTCCGCTTCGCCTGGCCGCTAAGGAGGGCTTGGCTCTGCTCAACGGAACGCAGGGCATGGCAGCGGTGGGCGCCCTCGCTATCTTCCGCGCGCAGCGCGTTACGGCTCTGGCCGATCTGGCGGGAGCTATGACACTCGAAGCGCTACTTGGCACCCCGAGCGCCTTCGACGCCCGCATTCACGAAGTACGCCCGCAAGAGGGCCAGATGGCGTCGGCCGCTCATTTGCGCCAATTGCTCGAAGCGAGCGAGATCCGGCGTTCTCATTTGGTCAACGATCCACGAGTGCAGGATGCCTATAGTCTGCGCTGCATGCCGCAGGTTCACGGGGCTGTGCGCGGAGTGCTGCGGCACGTCCGCGAAATCGTCGAATGTGAGACGGGTTCGGCTACCGATAATCCGCTTGTGTTTGAAGATGGTGAAGTTCTGAGCGGCGGAAACTTTCATGGTGCGCCGCTGGCCATGGCTTTCGATTACGCCGCGATCGCCGTGACCGATCTGATCAGCATCGGCGAGCGCCGTATCGATCGCCTGGTGAATCCTGACGTCAATGAGGGTTTGCCACCATTCCTCAGCGCACAACCCGGCTTGTCTTCGGGCTATATGATGGCGCAGATCTGCGCCGCTTCGCTGTTATGCGAGGCCCGGGTATTAGCGCATCCGGCCAGCATCGACAACGTTCCTACCTCCGGCGACAAGGAGGACCACGTCTCCATGGGCATGACGGCGGCGATCAAACTCCGGCAGATTGTCAACAACGCCGAGCACGTGCTCGCCATCGAACTCCTCGCGGCGGCCGAGGGACTGGACTACCGTGCGCCTCTGAGATCGTCGGCAGCAATCGAGCGAGCGCGCTCCTTGATTCGTGGGCTGTGCGATAGGCTTACGGCCGACCGGCCGCTCGCTTGCGATATAGAGCGAATCGGCGAGGCCATCCGGAATGGACGATTTGACGAATTCGCCGGCTAATGTGATTTGGGCATTGTTATCCTAAGCCAAGCGGGCCCTTAGCTCAGCGGTCAGAGCAGAGGACTCATAATCCTTTGGTCGAAGGTTCAAATCCTTCAGGGCCCACCACAGAACAACCATCAGTTCTCGCTGCCAACAATTTCTTGCACTCTTCCGGATATGCCAGAGCGGTTTTGATGATGCTGCAGACCTTTTGAATGTCCGTTGTCGAGACGACTGTGCCGGTAGGCAACACCAGCACGCGCTCACACAACCGCTCTGTGCGCGGAAGCAGCAATCCGGCATTCGGAAAATACGACCTATATGGTTCCATGCGATGGCATCCGGGATAGAAGTAACGGCGCGCCAGTACATTCTCGGCCTGGAGAATGCGTACAATATCGTCCCGGCTGATACGAGTCTCTTCCTGGTAGATTTCAAACACAATGTACTGGTAACTATTGCGCTCACGTTCATCGAACCGGATCATGCGAATACCATGCATGTGTGCGGCCTCCGCTAAATAAAGGTGATAATTCCGGCGGTTGCTTTCGACGAAGCTGTCGAGGCTTTCGAGCCCGGTCAAGCCCATTGCAGCGGAGATTTCGCTCATTTTGCCGTTTGTGCCAACAAACGTCACCTGGTCGATCCCGGAGAAACCGAAATTCTTCATCAGCCGGATCTTGCGCGCCAGTTCGTCGTCATTGGTTGCGATCGCACCGCCCTCGAATGAATTGAAGAATTTCGTGGCGTGAAAGCTGAAGACTTCGCATAAACCGAAATTCCCGATGTTCACTCCGCCGGATGAGCAACCGAAGGCGTGCGCGGCATCGTACATCAGCTTGATACCGCGTTTCCGGGCGAGCTCGGACAGAGCGTCCAGCTCGCATGGTTTTCCCCAGACATGCACGCCAATGATGCCCGTCGTGCGAGGGGTAATCAGGCGTTCAGCGCGCTCCGGGTCCAAATTGTGCGAGTCCTTCCCTACATCGCAAAACACCGGAGTGATCTCCTGCCACTGAAGGGCGTGAGCCGTGGCAACGAAGGTAAACGATGGCACAATGACCTCGCCTTTGAGTTCGGCGGCGCGGATAGCGATCTCAAGCGCTACCGTGGCGTTGCACATCGGGATGCAATGCCGTACCCCAAGCATCTGTTTGAGCCGGTCCTCAAACTCCTGCACCATCGGGCCGTAGTTAGTAAACCAGCGCCGATCGAGAATTTGCTTGATTCGCCTTAGTAAGGCGTCTTCCGATCCGAGATTCGGCCGCCCCACATGCAGCGGTTCAGGAAACGCAGGATTTTGTGTGGCAATTGCTAAGTCTTCCGGCCGCAAGCCCGCTACCGTGGTCTCCACCACCCAAACTTAGCGCAGGTATTTTTCGTCCTGCGCTCTTTGCCTGATCACTTTGGCTGGAACCCCATAAGCCATCACATTATCTGGAAGATCGCCGATCACCACGGCTCCGGCTCCGACAACGGTGTCCTGCCCAATCACCACCTTCTCTCTAAGCGTTGCGCCTACACCCAGACTGCTTCGAAACCCTACCACCGCGCCTCCTCCTAATTGAACACCACCTGAAAGGCTGGAGAAATCATCCATCCGGCAATCGTGATTAACCGCCGACGCCACGTTGACTATGCAGCCCCGGCCGACAATTGCGTTCACGCTGATGATTACGCCTGCAGTAGCCACAGTGCCGGGGCCGATCCGCGCCGATTTCGACACGAGCACGCTCGGGTGAATGATGATGGGAAACTCTATTCCGGCAATTGTGCTGCTCAGCAAGGAAGCAATCCGCCAGCGCGCAAAATTATCGCCGACCGCAACAAAAAACGCACGGCAGCCTGTCGATTCGGAAAGCTCGGCCGCATCTTCCAAGCTTCCCTGAACAATATAGCCATGCTTTCTGCTGCCTTTAGGGGCGAACGAATCGAGTAGGCCGATGACTTCGTATTTCCCTTGAAGCTCAACCGACTCCAAAACCGCCCCAGCATGACCCGAGCTGCCGATCACAAATAAGGATTTCAATGTTCAGCCTCTGACACGGGAGGCTTGAAGTAGTCGATCAAATAAATCGGCCGCGGCCTTACTTGATCTAATGCCCGCCAGACATACTCTCCGACGATGCCTATCGCCAGCAATTCGAAACCGTGCAGAATCAGGAGCGCGATCATGATCGAGCTCCATCCGGGTGCCGCCGTGCCCGACGTAAGCCGCTGCACAACGAGCGCGATCGAGAAGAGTACCGCCGACAAAAAGGCGACGATCCCCAACAGCGTGATGAGACGAATCGGCACAAACGAGTAAGCGACAAAACCATCGACAAAGTATTTGAGTTTTCGGACTAGCGTCCAACTGGATTTTCCATTCTGTCTAGCGCGGCGTTTGTAAGGGATTTGAGCGATGACGCCGCTGGCGGCCAAAATCTGCCCTTGAAGAAATGCGTTGCGCTCGGAGGAGTTCATGATCCGGTCGACGACTGCTCTGTCCAAAAGAAAGAAATCGAAGCCGCTGGCAGGAATTCCGGCGACCGCATAGCGCCGCATCAATCGATAGAATGCTCGCGACGCGAATCTGTTGAACGCGGAGTCTTCACGCGATTCGCGGACGCCGATCACGGTCTTCGCTCCGCCCATCCAGAGCTTGAACATCTGCGGGATTAACTCTGGCGGGTCCTGCAAGTCGCTGGAGATCACTGCTGCGCAATCTCCGGTGCAGCGGCCAAGCCCGGCGGAAACGGCAGCCACCTGGCCGAAATTGCGCGTTAGATTCACGACTCCTACACAGCCCGAATATTCGCTGTAGAGCTGCTCGAGAACCAGAATCGAGTTGTCGCGAGATCCGTCGTTTACTAGGATAATTTCGTAGCTGAACAGGTCCGCTGCCCGGTCCAGCGCCTCTTTCAGCGTAAGGAAGTTTTCGGCAATCGAGAGTTCATCCTGGTAGACAGGAATGACTACGGAAAGTTTATGCATGCGGATCTGGCAGCTTGCGTAGCCTCTCTTCTCACAAGCATTTTTTCACATCACGGCCAATCTCTGGTTAAGATGGGCCGCCCGAAAGCGCGGATACACTTGGAGAGTGGCAGTCACCACGACAAGAAAGAAGGAGAGTCAGACGGGGTTACGGGCACTCCGCATCGATCCGGCAATACTCGTTCTGTTTGTCTTTTCTTTGTTCTATTTCCTGGATGTTTGCCTGCGCGCTTCAGAAAAATTCTTCTGGTATGACGAATTATTCACACTATACTTTTCCCGTCTGCCGAACCTTCACTCTCTTTGGGTCGCTCTCAACAGCGGAATAGATTTTAATCCCCCGCTTTTTTATTTGTCCACACGCGCCAGCAACTCTCTTCTCGGAGAGGGGCTTATCGCTACCCGCTTACCGGAAATAATCGGCTTCTGGATTTTTTGTCTCTGCCTGTTCCGCTTCGTAAGAAAGCGCGCCGGAATTATCGCCGGATTGAGCGCAATGCTCTTCCCCATGCTGACCGGCGCCTATTTTTACGCCTACGAAGCGAGACCTCACGCTCTTGTCTTAGGCGCTTGTGGTTTGGCGCTTGTCTGCTGGCAGATGGCCACGGAAACGTTCTCGCTCCGAGGGCGCTGGTTGATCGGCTTCTCCGTCTCACTCTTCCTTGCCTTCATGTTCCATTGCTTCGCGCTGACACTACTAGCTCCGTTTGCGCTTGCGGAACTATTCCAAATCGTGCGCTCACGCCGGATCCGGTGGAACGTGTGGCTCGCCTTGTTGCTTCCCGCGCTCCTCTCGCTGCCACTCTACATCCCGCTGCTTAGGTCTTACCGCCAGCTCAATACGGACAATGCGTTCTCGAAATTTTTCGTCCCTGGTTGGCGAGAGGTTCCGCATTTCTATCTCTTTCTTTTTGGCCCCTGCATTCTGATCGTGGTTGGAATGCTGATTCTTTTCGCCCTGGACATCTTCGGACGGTCCCGGGCCATCGATGCGCAGCCCTCATCCGCAGCTCTTCCGGATCTTTTTCTCGGTCTGGCGTTCATGACGCTGCCGTTATTTGGAGTCGCACTCGGGAAATCGGTCAACGGTCCCTTCTTCAGCCGCTACTTTTTGTCGGCGCTAGCGGGCGTATGCATTGTCGTCGGAATCGGCGCCGGATTGCGCGCAGGCCAAAAATGGATTTCAGTCGCGTTGGCGCTTCTTCTGGTCGGCGGCATATCCCTCAGTATTTTCAGATTCGCCAAGCAACGAATACAGGGCGCCGGGGACTGGCTGGAAGAACCAAGCACGCACTTTCCGCTCGACACCACTCCGGGCCAGCCCCTTGCGATGTATCCCCTCTTGACAGCCGGCCGAATCACTCTCCCCATTGCTGTTCTTAACTCCTTTGACTTCATCTATCTCGTCCACTATGACCCGAGCCTCAAAGACCAGCTCTATTTTGTTGCCACGTCCCGGGCTGAATTCGCCTTCTCCGGTTTCGAGCGCCTCCTTGAGTGCGCCCCCATCACTTTCAACCGGCCTCTTACCTTGCGTGAATTCGTTGAAAGACAGGCCGACTATCTGGTTTATGGCGATACAGCTCGCCTTAATCAAATCGAGCTTCTCCGTGAGCTTGGCTCACACGTCAGATCACTCTCTGTCCTCAAGGATCATTTTCTAGTTCATCTCAGCCGATAGCTCCGAGGGATTGTTGTTGGCGGCTACGTTTACAATTTGAGTTCGTTTGACAAACCAAAAATCGGAGACTAGATCAATGAAACTTCTTACAATTCTCGGAGTGGGGTCGCTGATCGCCTCACTCAGCTACGCGGCGGATGTTGACGTTTTTACGGCCAAGGACCTGCAGACGATGTCGCGATCGCATCCGGCAAAGGGAGCGGCTTATTCGGACCTGAATCTTGCGCGCTATGGCAATCACTACTTACTGCTTGTTTCGCGCGAGGAGACGGGTTCCTCGGAACTTCACCAGCACGTTGCCGATGTGTTTGTAGTCGAGGCCGGCGAAGCCACTCTTTTGACCGGCGGCAAGATCGTGAAACCTCACAATACACAGCCAGGAGAGATTCGCGGTTCCTCTATCGAAGGAGGCGAGCGGCACGTTCTTGCGACGGGAGACGTCGTTCACATTTCGGCGGGCGTTCCCCATCAGCTCCTACTCGAAAAGGGCAAGCCTTTTACCTACTTCGTAGTCAAAGTAACCGGCCAGTAGATGACCGTCGCTTCGCTTCTGACGCTGCTGGCGCTGGCGGGTGTTGCGCTCGGGATCATGCTGGGCGAATGGCAGATGTTCTCCAGTTATTTGGCGGTGGTCGGCGGCGGATTGCTTCTTGGGATCTCACTCTTTTGGCTGGTTCCGGAGATCGCGTCTACGTCGGGCTGGGCGGCCGCTATTGGTATGACGGCTGGCCACCTGCATCATTCTTGCACTCGCTGATCACCTATTTATTCACCTGGGTCATTCGTCCCGCCAAGTGGCGCTCGGACCTGTACTGGCGGCAACGGCGACCCATAGCTTCCTGGACGGATGGAGCGTTCGCGCGCTCGCCACTCTGCGCATCGGCGGCATCGCCGGACCGCTCGGGCTCGCAGTTCACAAGGTCCCGGAGGGTATCGCCATCGGCTGGATAGCGCGCCGAAGTCTTCACTCACCCTGGAAGGCTGCCCTTGCAGCGATGGGTGTGGAATTGGTTACTTTACTCGGTGCGTATGTCGAACCTCAAGCCAGCGCCTCTGGCTTCGCGGTTTTTGGAGCATGGTGGACTGCAGCGGTAATTGCGATTGTCAGCGGTAGCTTCTTGTTTCTAGCTATTCACGCCGTGCTGCCGAACCGGCGCCGGCTGGGCGTGATGCTCGTGTTCCTGGCAACACTGCTACTGGTTGCTGCCATCGGCCTCGTTAAGACGGGGGATATTTAATCCGGAACGGGCGGGTGTTGTTTGTGGAAATTGGTCCGGTTCTGAAACTCGCGGGCAAAGGCGATGATTCGATTTTCGGAAAAAGGCGAGCCGACGATCTGCAGGCTGATCGGCAAGCCGTTGACGAATCCGCAAGGAATAGCAATAGCAGGAAGGCCGCACAGATTCGAGGCCTGCACCAAACCGCCCCCCATGCCGCGTTGATCCGGGCGCTTCGGTTCGGTTTCGCTAAACGGTTGATCCGCCCGATCGGGCGGACTGAAGTGAGTCGGCGCAATGATCAGATCCAGACCGGCGAACAGATCGCGGTAGGCGGCTTGTATCTGAGTGCGCACTCTCATCGCTTTGAGGTAATCGAGAGACGAGTAGCTCAGTGAAGCCTTGAGTCCGGCGATCTGGCTTTGGTCGGCAAGTTGATCGACCGCGCCGCTCTTAATGAACTGTTCGAATATCGATGCGGCTTCCGCCTCTATGATTGTTCCGATTACAGGTCCGTATGGATAGTTCGGAAGCTGGCTGTCGACCATGGCCGCTCCGATCGACTTCACTGCCGCCAAAGCATTTTGAAAAGCAGGACGAAGCGGCTCGTCAGGCCATTCGGAAAAATCTATTTCTGAGAAGCCGACCCGCGTGTCCGGGAACCGCTCATAAAATTGCGGAGTGTAGTAGAAACTCTTGCGCGCCGATCCCGGATCGTCATCATCGCGGCCGGCAATGGTTCGCAGAACCCAACCACAATCGTCCGCGGAGCGCGCCAAGACGCCGAGCTTATCAAGAGTCCAGGAAAGCGCCATCGCTCCATGGCGGCTTACCAGACCGTAAGTCGGCCGTAAGCCGGTCACTCCGCAGTAACTGGCGGGAGTTAGAATGGAGCCCGAAGTCTCCGATCCGAGTGCGTAGGGCACCAGGCCGGCGGCAACCGCGGCTCCGGAGCCACTCGAAGAGCCGCCTGCCCAATAGCTCTTATTCCACGGATTTAAGCATGGTCCCTGCAACGAAGCGGAGGCGGAACTATAGTCGCCGCCGCCGGCGAGCTCGATCATCGACAACTTTCCGATCAGCACCGCCTTCTGGTCGGCCAAGCGTTGAATGACGGTTGCATCTTCGTCAAAAACCTGATCGGCGAACGGTTTCGCACCCCAGGTTGTCGGATATTTCGCTACCGCGATCAAGTCCTTCACAGCGTAGGGAATGCCCTGCAAGGGCCCGCGGAAGCGCTCGCGCTTGAGCTCGCTGTCGGCATCCTTGGCCTGCTTTCGTCCAGACTTCACAAGTGAACAAGCCAGAGCGTTGTATTGAGGTCCCAGCTTTTCCAACCGCTTGCCCAGGATCTTGGTTAACTCGACCGACGAAATCTGCCGCGCGCGCAGGGCAGCATTCAATTCGGTGATTGTGGCGAACGGCACCGCTGCGTGATCGAGCTTGCTCATTTCAATCAAAGCCCGAGGCTAAGCCCGAAAAGAGAATGCAGGTTCGACATTCATCGGCATTTCGATCTTAGATAGACGTTCGCTCACCTGGCGAATATCGGCATGGGCTTTCTGCAAACGCTGTTCGGAAGACGCCGGAGCATTTGGCGGAGCGGGTACACCTGTGGGCGGCACGCTAGAGGTGACCTGAGCAACGAGCGGTGCCGCTCCGAGAAGAGCGGTCCATTGGCGGCGTGTCAGACGCGAAGCCAAAGGCTTTTGAACACTCATGGGCACATTATAGAAGCCAGGCGGCGCAAGCTCTTAGAGGTGCTGTTCAAGCGCGGTTCGCATTACTTCCCGCGGAGCACTCTCACCTGTCCAGATTTCAAACTGCGAAACAGCTTGCTCGAGCAGCATCTCCGCTCCCGGTATCACGGCACAGCCTTGTGCCTTGGCTCGCTTCAGGAGTAGAGTTTCGTGCGGACTGTACACCATGTCGAGCACGATCTTGCCGGGAATGCGGTCTGGAAAGAGGCACTCGTTCACATTAGGCGTCATGCCCACAGGCGTCGCGTGGATCATGATGTCGAATTGCCGGCTTTGCGCTTGCCGGAGAGTAAGGGCATCGCCTTTGACAACACGCGCCAGAGCCTGCACACTCGCCGCATTACGTCCCGTGATGGTAACTTTGGCGCAGGCGTCGTGGAGGGCCACCGCGGCGGCTCGCGCAGCACCGCCGTAGCCGGCAATGAGAACAGAAGTATTCGCGAGGCGCAGAAGTCGACTCAGCGGTTTGAGCACGCCCTCTGTATCGGTATTGGTTCCGCGCCACTTGCCGCCTTTCCGCCACACTGTATTCACGGCCCCGATACGGCGCGCCAGCGGTTCGACCACATCGAGATAACGAATGATCTTGCGCTTATGTGGAATGGTCACGCTGAAGCCCGAAACCGGAAGTTTGACGGCGAAATCCATCCAGTCGCCGAGATCTCCCGCATTGACAAGAAAAGGCAGATACACAGCGTCTAAACGGCGCGCCTGAAAGGCACGGTTGTGGATGAACGGAGATTTGGAATGCGAAACGGGATCGGCAATCACGCCATACACACGGCTCTGTTTAGTGAGTTTCTCCGAGTGGTAGAGCGATCGTAACGTACGCGCGGAAATCTGACCGGACGCGGTACCGGGGGAGTCGTTGGGCGCAGCGTAGGTAAAGGCGGAACCGAGCGAAGGCATCAGAATACGGCTGACCATCCCAACCTCGGACATGGTCAACGTAACCAGCGAAACACTTTTATTGCGCCGGATGAATTCGATGAGACGAAGGTTGTCGGTGGGCTTGCGCGCCGTGGTCGCAATCTTGTAGATATCGGCAGGTATCTTGCTCAGCCTTCGCATAACGGCGTCCAACGCCGGAGTGTTCTGAAAATTGTGATACGAAATGATGAGCGACGCCCGTTCGCGCAGCGCGGCTATGGCCCCCTTCGCTTTCTCGGCAGACTCGATCTCCAGATCAATCAGCGAAGCGCCAGCCTCGGCGCTCCTCTTGAGAATCGCTATCTGTTTTTCCGTTGCTCCCGAAAAATGTCCGTGCGCGTACCGGTGACGGCATGTCGCCAGAATTTGTACGTCCGGGTGAACGCGCCTGAATTTCTTGATCAACTCGAGCCCGGATGCGGGATCGCCGAGATGATCCAGGCGAAATTCGAAGAAAGTCGTTCCGTCCTTGTATTCTCGTTCAGCGGCCTGGCCCAGTTCGGCAGCAGTCGGTAACCCCAGTGCAACACATAAACGAGGCAGGGCTCTGAGCGACGACGGCATGCAGGATGGGGTGTGGTCGATAGGATAGCAAGGTGGTTCCTTCAGTTGACAGTACTGACCGATCCATCGCTGGTTGCAAGACTCAGAAACGAGTCGAACGTGAGCCATCGGTCGCCGTACTGGCTCCGGACCACAACCTGATTCTCCTTCGGCTTGAAACCAGCAAGGTGAATCGTCAAAGCGCCGGTTTCGACAGAATCGCCTGAGCGGGTGAGTCTTACATGCGCGAAACTATGGCTCTTCACGGCTGGCAAATAGGCGATATTTGCAGTGCCGGATTGAGTTTCCGATCTGGAGGTAGTACTGTGCGCGGATACAAACGTAAATGTGACCGTAAAGAAGGCTACAGCCGCAGCAGCAATAGCCCAGACGGTCAACGGACGCGAACCGCGCCACTTCGGCCCAGGTTTATGAAGCTTCTCTCTTTCGGCCAGGAACATGACAGAATGGCGGCAGTTCGAACATTCGGCAAGATGATGCAGTACGGTACTCCGTTCGCTGTCAGTTAACAAGCCCTGCGGCAGAGCGGCCAGCAGATCGGGTGCCGGATGCTCGTTAGGATCGATCATGACCGATCCTCGACACCGATCAGCAGCTCAGAACGCATGTCGAACGAGATCTCTTTAGGAGTCCTCTCCAGGGACTCATTGATCGAGACTCGATTCATTCCGCGATCCCGAAGCTTGCGAGCCAAATTCTTCCTAACGGTCCTCAGAGCTTTGTCCAGATGGCGGCTCACCGTGGATTCGTGGACACCGAGCACCGCCGCTATCTTCGCCAAATTGTACCTGTCCAGAAAATAGGCGGCAAGTATGAATCGATCCTGCGCTGGCAGTTCGCGCAGCGCGTGTCTCAAGCTATCTTCAACTCTACGGTCATCGAGCGCTTCGAACGAAAGAGCGGGATCATGCTTGATGCAGGCAGCGATTTCGTCAAAATCTGTGTAGCGGCGCTCCGAGCGATGAAAATCAACATTGGCCTGGAGCAAACTGACCTTGAGCCAATTTTCGAGAGAGCCTCGGCCGGTGTATGACTTGAGTTTGGACTCGCGCCGGCGGCCTCTGGTTACGGCGAAGAGATCCGCACAGAATGTATCGACGAGTTCTCTCGCGCGGCTTTCGTCCTTCACGATCCGGCAGGCTGCCCACAAGAGCTTGTTGCGATACCGGTTAAAGAAAATGTTCCATGCAAGTTCGTGGCCGGAAGCGCAGCCCTGAGCCAGCGCCAGGTCGCTCAGGTGCAGTTTCCGGCAAAATTCGGCAATATGAGAAATGGGCGCTTCAGCGGGAAGGTACTTACGTGCGACATCGCGTAGCAGCCCGTCAAAGGCCTCCATTGAGATACCGAACTGTGTTGCCTCGGAAGTCCTGTAAAGGTCCGCGAGAAGCCAAGTTTTCTGCGCATTTTGCCTCTTGATGACCATAGCCTCACCAAAAGTCAAAAGCGGGTTGCAAGAAATTGCCAGTTGATCGTTCCTCTATCAGGAGTTGGGAAGTGTGCACAACCATCAGATATCACGCACCATCCGACGTATCTCAGCACCATGAGGGTTCAACATTCCGATGAAGATTAGAACAAGCCTTTCTTTGTTGGCAGTCCTGTGCTGTTCGGCTATACGAGCTCAACAGCCGCCGAAAATCGGCGTTATAGATGTTCAAAGGGCTTTGGCTACTACTCAGGAGGGCCAACAGGCCACGAGGGATCTCGCGGCCAAAGTCGACCCAAAACAAAAAGAGTTCAATGCGCGCCAGCAGGAACTCACGCAACTCGAGGAGCAGCTCAATCGACAAGCCGTCTTAAGCGACGAGAAAAAAGCTGAACTTGCACGCAACATCGATGAAAAGAAAAGACGACTGGACCGGGATACGCAGGATGCGAATGACGCGCTGCGCTCGGAACAGCAAGGCATGGTGCAGAAGATGAGCCAGCGTCTTATGACTGTCCTGACAAAATACGCAAAGGATAATAACTACACGTTGATTCTCGCCGCCGGCGACCCCAATACGCCGCTGATGTATGCGGCGCCGGAAATGGACATCACGCCGGCGATCGTTAGTCTGTACGACAAAGCCTACCCGAACGGGAGCGCGCCGCCGGCCGCCGCGCCAAAGCCATAACAAAGCGCTCAAATTTACTCAAGTATGCTTTCTGAGTGCGGCTACTTCAATTAGCTGTCTGGCTGAATTGTGGGCTGGCGAGCCTTTCGGCGCAGCAGTTGATTTCCGCGGACTACAATCAGCCCTTCCGCCCCCAATACCACTTCTCGCCACGCGAACACTGGACGAACGATCCGAACGGCCTTGTCTATTTCGAAGGCGAGTATCATCTCTTCTTTCAATACAATCCATTCGGTAACGAATGGGGGCATATGAGTTGGGGCCACGCGGTTAGCACAGATCTCCTGCATTGGCAGGAACTGCCGGTAGCGCTCCGGGAAGAAAACGGAGTGATGATTTTCACCGGCAGCACGGTCGTAGATGAACACAATTCCAGTGGCTTCTGTGCCGGTGGGAAGCACTGCCTGGTGGCTATCTACACCGGGCACACGCCGGAAAGCGGATCGAAACCGGCGCTGCAAACGCAGAATATCGCCTATAGCAACGACCGCGGAAGGACCTGGACAAAATACCCTGGCAATCCCGTGCTGAACCTGAACATGTCTGATTTTCGTGATCCGAAAGTGTTCTGGTCCGAGCAGGGACGCCATTGGGTGATGGTCGTCTCACTGCCTAATGAACATAAAGTGCAGCTATACGAGTCGGCGGATCTCAAGCAGTGGAGCAAAATGAGTGAATTCGGTCCTGCGGGCGCGACCGGCGGTCAATGGGAATGCCCGGAGTTGTTTGAAATGCCGATCGAAGGTCGCCGGGGCGAAAAGCGATGGGTGATGAAAATCGGAATCAATCCGGGAGCAAGGTCAGGCGGTTCAGGAGAGCAGTATTTTATCGGACGCTTCGACGGGAGGCGCTTCACGAATGACAATCCGTCCACATTGACCCTCTGGACCGACTACGGAAAGGATTGCTATTGCGCCCTCACCTTCAACGGGCTGCCTCGTAACCATAAGCCAGTGATGATCGGCTGGATGGATAACTGGCAGTACGCGGCGAAGCTGCCAACCAGCCCTTGGCGCGGACAAATGACCTTTCCCCGAGAACTGTCGCTGCGGGAAACAAGCGAAGGCATTCGCTTGTATCAGAAACCGATCGAAGAACTTGAACAACTGATCGATACGGCCAACAACTCCCGAGCGACGCACTCCTTACTGCTGGCTTTTTCGCTCAAAATCAATATGGACAGGGAGGTCGGATTGAAGCTGCTGTCAAATGGGGAGAACTACACCGCGATAGGGTACGACCCGGCAAAGAAGGTCGTCTTCGTGGATCGCACGCACTCGGGTAATACGGCTTTCAGCCCTGATTTTCCGGCCCGCATCGAAGCTCCGCTTGTGACGGATGAAGCCAGGCTGAAGATCGAGGTATTGGTGGATCGATGTTCGATAGAGGTATTCGCCGACGACGGGCGAATCGTGAGCACGAATCTGGTCTTTCCACCCGCCGGAGCTAACGTCATCAAGAACATCGGCGGCAAGGTGCTGGCTATCGACCAGCCGATCAAATCCATTCACTAGCGGGCCATCAGCTGGGCATTCTTTAACGCCGTTTGGCAGTGGTGGCGGTGCCGGCCGAAAGCCCGAGCGCTCTCAACTGCGCGAGCGCTTTGCGAGCGTCGTCGGTGTGAGGATAGTTCTTCACCAGAATCCGAAATTCCCCGGCAGCACGGGTGCGCTCATTGCTCTTCAGCAAAGCCATGGCCTTCATGTAGTGGGCATCCGGTGTCTTGGGATTGTCGGGATAACGCTCGAGCACCGCATCGAATGCTTTGATAGCGCCGTTGTAATCGCTGCGATTGTAATTGATCTCCCCGAGATAATACTGCGCGTTCGCCGCGAGTTCGGTGTTTGGAAAATACTGCAAATACTGGGAGAATTCACTGTAGGCGAGCTCGGTTTTGCCCGTTTGCAGGTCGCGAACCGCGGCCGTGTAGCTGTCATTGGCGCTCATCCCCGCGGGTGGGATGCCAGCTTGACCCGAAGGAGGGCCACTCGGTCCGCTCGGCGCGCCGGAGGGTGGAGCGCCGGGCGTGGCCGCTCCGGGAGCAGCGGGCGGATTCTGGATGATCTGGAGTTGATTCTTGAGATCGGTCATCTTGGCATCCATTCGCTCCAGCCGCGAGCTCAGATCGGCGAGCGCATCTTTGAGGGAGCGAACGTCGTCGCCCATGGCGTCCACCTTGTTGCTCATCCCGTTGACCGGCGCCAGAGACTTGGCTACGCCGTTGCTTACTGTGTCCTGCAAGGCGGCGACTTGATCTGCTGTGCGGCGGGTATCGGACTGCATGGCCTGCAGAATACCGGTCAAAGTATCCAGCTTCGAATTGATGGATTGCTGGACAGCGTTGATGCGATCCTCGAGATCCCGCTGCATCGCGACCAGATCTTTGTTGACAGCGAACGAGAAACTGGAACAGGTCAGCAGTAAGGCTGCCAGGCGCACAAATTTCATTGAAATCGACTCCTAAACGAAAGGGGACAGAAATGATCTATCCCCGTTTTACTACTCCAAGTGTAAGAGAATCCCGCTGGCTGAACCAGCCTTACAAAAGATTACTGAGCGGCCGAGAAATGAGCCCGGCGATTGCGCGCGTAACAGTCTTCTGTTGCGTCTGTGCAGAGCGGCCGTTCTTTACCGTAGCTAATGGTTTTCAGCTTATCCGACGGAACGCCGAGCGCAACCAACGCGTCTCGGGTGGCCGACGCACGGCGATCGCCGAGCGCCAGATTGTATTCAGCGGAGCCGCGTTCATCGCAATGCCCTTCGACCGTAACGATGAAATTGCTGTCCATCGAAAAGATCTGCTTGAGGGCAGTGGCATCCGACTGCAGGATCGACTGATCCTGAGGACGGACGTCACTCTTGTCGTAATCGAAGTGAATATCCTGCACCTGGTGGGCAAGTATGTCCTGAATGGACGAAGGATTGGCATTCTGCACGGGCGCCGGAGGCGGAGGCGAGCTGACCGTGATAGTGGCGTCGGCGCTCGTTTGGCCGCCGGGTCCGTTGGCTGTCAAGTGATAGGTTGTGGTAGCTGTCGGATAGACGGCACGACGGCCGTTCGGGCTGACACTGCCGACCGCGTTGTCGATTTCGACACCTGTCGCTCCCGTAACTGACCAGCGCAGGGACGAAGGCTGCCCGCTGTTGATCACAGTCGGTTCCGCTGTGAAATAGTCCACCACGGGCTTGGCGGCCGGAGGCGTCGAGACAGGCGGAGGTGGCGGTGGGGGAGGGGGTGTTTTCTTGTGACAACCAGCCGCCACAACCAAAAGCAGCGCCGAACTCAGTGTCAGGGATAGCCTGCGTCTAACTAACTCGCGCACAACGGACCGATTCCACGGCACGCGGACGCGCGAGTTCCCTTCTTGTGCCGTGCCATGGTTCACGGCCTGTGCGCTTTGCATGATCGTTTTAAGTTTCTCCTGCATTGTTTAATGCCCTACTATTTACTTCTCGGCATTGACCCACACGGGTTTTTCATTGTTTCCCTTATCGGTCAAAGGATGCTTACCTGTGCCATCCGCGTTCATCATCCAGATCTCAGACTGGCGGCCGCGCTTTGAAGCATACACGATGTGCGCGCCATCAGGCGCCCAAGTGGGGTTTTCGTTACGGCCTTCGTTAGCCGTTAATTGCGTAGTTTGCCCCGAAGCGACATCCATTACGAAGATGTTGTAATTGCCAGGCTCGAAGCCTCTCGTCCAGGCGAAAGCGATGTGCGCGCCGTCGGGACTCCAGGCAGGATTGGTGGCCTCACCAGTGCCGCCGCTGAGTCTCCGGACATTGGCGCCTTCCAGGTTCATTTGATATATCTGTGGAAAACCGGACCGTCCCGAGACATCGACCAGGTCGGCACCGGTAACCGGATTGATTTTCGCTTCGACCTCGATGGAATTGGATGATGTGAGCCGATGGAGGCCACTGCCGTCCGCATTCGCCGAATAGAGTTGGGCGGGACCGCCCGCCGCAGTAGACGAGAAGATGATGCGCTTCGAATCCGGAGTAAAGCTGACAAACGCATTCATGGAGGCTCGTTGGTTATAAAACGGCAATTTGCGGCCGCTGTCAAGAGAAAACATCTGGATGGCAGGATAACCGGCGGCATAAGTCGTAAAAGCAACAATTCGGCCGTCCGGCGAGGCAGACGGGAAGGTGCTGATCGATCCATAGCGCGTGAGTTGGCGCTGATCGGTGCCATCCCAGTTCATGACCCAGATTTCCTTGGCGCCGCTACGACTCGAGACAAACACGATGCGCGTTCCAACGAGGCTCTTGCCGCCGAATTGGGCAAGGATGTCGGCTGCGTAGCGATGGCCGGCGTCAACGGCTCCCTCCTGGGTGAGAGGCGCGGTGTAGATTTTGCCAAAAACCTGCGCCTGCTGGAGCGACGGCATGTTCGGCGCGGTGGTATAGAACCAGCCGAAGGCCACGAATGACCCCTGGTTTTCCGCTGCGTAGCCCAAGCCAAGATAATTGGCTGCGATAGGCGGCAAACTCCAATCGGTGAGGCGATTCCCCTGGGGATTGACGGCGCGCGCCGACGGCGGTGCGACTCCTGGCTGCAGATCGCTCGGCTGCTGAGGGACCTGCAGCGGATAGAGGGTCTTCGGGACGAAGTTGATGAGCGGCGAGCTTTCGAGATCGCTTTGAACGGTTTTGTTGAAAGCTGCCACTGGACCGGCCGCATTGCCGGATGCGCGGAAATCGGTAACAGCCACCAGCGGCTTTCCGGGATTCTTAACGATCTGACCGGTGATCTGCTGCCGGGCCGAGGCTAATCCGGAAGCCAAAATTAAAGTGAGAGAGGCAAGTAGAATTCGCATCAGCGTAAGTTGAAAGTGAACTGGGCCGAGATATAGCTTTCGGTAATCTGCGGAGGAAGCTGAGGCAGCGGACTGGCGCTATATACGGCCCGCAGAGCGGTATTGTCGACGGACGGATTGCCGCTGGATTGAACGACCTGCGGATTCCGAACGCTTCCGTCACGCATGATGTAAAAGCTGACTATGGCCGGCTGTGACTGGGCGCGAGCGTCGAGCCCGTTGGTCTGCCAGTTCTGGGCGATACGCTGGCGAACGAGTTCAGCATACCAGCCGAGACGATTCCCCAGAGGGGAATTAACGCCAATTCCGACTTGGCCGGCGCCGCTTTGCTGCGAATACATCGGATTTGAGAGCGCCTGCGGGGAGCGGCTATAGACTTGGTTCTTTGGAGCGGGCGGCGTGTATTGCTGCTTCGGAAGCGGCTGCGGCGCTTGATGTTTTATCTTGTCCGGGATTTCGAAGGCGTTCTTATCGGGCAAGACCAGCTTTCTTTGTACATCCAGTTTGGAAGGCAGGCTCGGAACGAGCGACTGGGTATCGTTGGCGACCGGGTTGGGCGGCGCTTCGCGCCGTGGAATCGGGATGCTGTGAACCGCAGAGACGGCATAGGCGGGACCGCCGGAAGGATGTGCCTCACCGAGATTTTCGCGCGTCCGGTTCATCCAGAACCAGCCGAAAAACAGAAAACCGGCTACGCCGACATGCAGGAGCAACGAGCCGAAGACAGGCAGCCCGACGGGGTCACGTTGATCGAGGATATCAATCCGCTCGGCCATACGTTTTAGCGCGGGCGGCGCGCGGCGGAATCGGTCGGCGCGGTCACCATCTTGACTTCGAACTTGGCTTCACCTAGCTCCGCGACGACTTGGGCGATCGGATCCCAGGGCGTTTCTTTGTCTGCGCGCACGTAAACGGCGGTTGCGCCGTGGAAGCGCTGGCGAACGCCGTCGGCAAGCGCGTTGATATTGATCGGCTTCTCGTTGAGAAAAGACTCGCCGTTCTTGGTAATGCTGACGACCGGAAGATCCTGGGCGGTATTCTGCACGCGTTTGACAGCCGGGACTTGAATGTCGAGACCGAACTCCATGACATTGGCCGTGATCATAAAGATGATCAGCAGCACCAGGACGACGTCGACAAGAGGAACGATATTGATTTCAGAGAGCGCTGTCGGAGCACCGAAGCGACGGCCTCTCCTCATACCTCCGTTTTCGCTAAATGAAAAAGCCATAGCGGATTGCCTCGAGAAATCAGCCGCCGAAATCCCGGTCGGCGAAGTTCTGAAATTCGATCGCGAAGTCTTCCATACGGGTCCCGATTTCTTTGATACGGCTGCCGAAGATGTTGTAGAAGATGGCGGCCGGAATCGCGGCGGCTAAGCCAATGGCGGTAGTAACAAGAGCTTCCGAGATGCCTGGGGCAACGGCTCGCAGACTGGCGCTTCCGGCGGTGCCGAGGCCTTCAAAGGCGTCGATAATGCCCCATACGGTTCCGAACAGTCCAATGAAGGGAGAGACGGAGGCCACGGTGGCGAGCCAATTCATGTTGGTTTCGAGCTTGGTGACTTCCTCACTGATGCCCAACTGCAGGCTGCGTTCAATCGCGGGCTTGTTGACCAGGGCACCGCGCTGTTTGATCTGACGTTCGATCTCGCCGTAGCCGAAATCAAAAACGGCGACGAGAGGCGCGGCTCCAAACTGTTCGCTCGCGACGGCCAGCGACTGCAAACTCTGTGCTTTGCGGAAGGCCCGCAGAAACTTCCGGTTGTCCTTGCGCGCACGGCTGAAGACGCTGCTTTTGGCGAACACGATGGTCCAGGAAAACAACGAGAAGAGGATCAGAATAGCGATGACGGCGAGAGGAACCGGGCGAAGATTTTGAATGATGTCCCACAGATTCAGATCGGCGGGGAACAGCATGAAGGGCAATATGCGTGTCCTTTCGTTTTACCTCGCTTTCATTATAGGGACAGAGGGGGTTTTTACCGTCTATAAAAAAGGCTGCGGAGAGGGTAGAAACCGCGGGGTTAAGGTAAAGCAGTGGGCGTAAAAGCCGGGTTGTTGGCGCTACAGATTTTGCTGGCACATCCTATGCGCTTCGACAAGCAGGTTCTGGCGGACGATTTGAAGGGCGGCTATCAAGTTGTCGCTTGCGACGTAAACGGCGATGGCAAGCTCGATCTGATCGCTTTGGGTAGCGACATGTCCGACCTCGTTTGGTTTGAAAATCCGACGTGGAAACGCCACGTACTGGCCAAAGATTTGCCGTCCATGATCAATTTGGCTTGCTGGACGCCTGCGCCGCGGAGGACTCCGACGATAGCGGTGGCGTATGGATTTTCGATGGACCCGCAGAAGAGCACGGGCGAAGTGGCGGTGCTGACGGCTGGCGAAGACCCGACTGATCCCTGGACATCTAGGGTTATAGATCGGCTACCCACGTCGCATCGCTTGCGCTGGGCCGATATAGGCGGAAACGGTAATAACGTTCTGGTCAACGCGCCGCTCGCCGATGCAAAATCGACGGCTCCGGAGTATCGGGGACACGTGCCGCTGGTGTACTACAAACCGGGCGAATGGAAGCGGCGCGAGATTGGCGACGCGGAGGAAGGCATCGTGCATGGGATCTTTGTCAACGACTGGGATCATAACGGACGCCAGGACATTTTGATCGGCGGATTTCTGGGCATTCACCTGTATCGATACGGCGCTGACGGGAAGTGGTCGCGCACGGAGATTGCAAAAGGCAGCCCGAAGCCGTGGCCGAAGAGCGGTACGAGCGATATCAGCGTGGGACATCTCGGGGAGGAGAGATTCCTGGCGGCGATTGAGCCGTGGCACGGGAACGAGGTTGTGGTGTACCGGAATAAAGACGGCCAGTGGCAGCGGGAAGTGATCGACGACACGATACTCGATGGGCACAATGTAGAGACAGCGGACTTTGACGGCGACGGGCGGGACGAGATTGTAGTCGGATTCAGAGGGAAACCGTATGGCGTTTATCTTTATCGGTGGGATGGCGCGAAGTGGGATCGGCAGATTGTCGAACAGGGGGAAGTTTCGGCGGCAGGCTGCACGGTGGCGGATCTTGCTGGCACCGGCAGGAAGGATATTGTGTGCATCGGGCAGGCGACGCACAATTTAGTGATTTATCGGCCGGCGGCTATGGAGAGCTTACGCGGTGTAAACCGCCACTGATTGACGCGTCACTGAGACCACCGTAATGTCGTCTTCCTGGCCGAACTGCTGCGCCACCCGGGCGATCTCAAGAGCAGATTGCCTTGCCAGTTCTTCTGCTCGCTGGAATCCGAGCAGATCGCGTTTGTTGTTGCGTGCCTCGACCACGCCGTCAGAGATCCAGAGGACGCGATCACCAGGGTTCAGCTCATCGTGCGTCTCTGTCCAACGCGCATCAGCATCGATACCCAGAGGAAGAGCTGGCGGGGTGTCGATTTCTTTCCCGTTGCAATACGGTGCGAGGTGTCCCGCATTGGCAATTCTGACTGTTCCCTCGGCTGCAAAGAGCGCACAGCAACATGTGGTGAAGCCGCCCTCGCTGCGCCCGAGCAGAACCGCATTCAGCTCTTCCAGAATGGCGCCAGGCGCATCGGATTTCCTATTCTGAAGCGCACCCACAATCACGGAGACCAGCAGAGCGGCCCTCACGCCTTTGCCGCTGACATCTCCCACCACGACAAGAAGCCCATCGTTAGGAACAGGAAAGAGCTGGAAAAAATCACCGCCGACTTCGGCTGCGGGGTGATAACTTCTCTCAATGTTGAAGCCGGGAACGTCGATGGGTTGAGATGGAAGCAGAAGTTCCTGGACGCGGGAGGCCGCTTCCATCTCGCCGCGAAGGCGCTGTTGCTCGTCGCGGAGACGCAAGTTGCTCTTATGCACCTGTACAGCAATCGCTGGTACCCACACCAGCAATGCGGCATCCCAGACCCAAACTCCGAATTGGCCGACGTAGATAGCATCTGGGAACTGGATCCGACGAATGACACTTAGCATGACGGCGATGACGGTCTCCACAGTCGCAGCACCCCAGATCAGAAACAGAATCAGACTAAGCACTGAACCGGCAGTGCGTCTTCTTACTTCTGATACGGCGAGTGCAACCGGAACCAAAGCGGGAATGATACCTACGCAAAACCTGGCAACCAACGCCGAGTATGGGAAGGGTACAGGGGCAGGGAACGTCGCAAATAAACACTCCACACAGCGAATCACAAGCGGGACCGGACGGCGGAAGAGGGCGTATCCGAATTCCATCAAGGCAATAAAAAAGAGCGCACCAAATGTCCAGACCAGCGTGATCAATATGTTGACTGGAATGTCCAAGGGACCATCATTGCCATAGAACTCGCATGTCACGACCAGAGCACGTCCTAGAAGAATGGCTCCCAACCATCGGAATGCGGTACCTTGCGATACAGTCGGCGGAAGCAACACAAAATAGAGTCCGGCCAACAGGAGCCCAAAGCTGACCAGTGCTTGCAGCAGCCGGGGCCGAAGATCAATCCGCATGTGAGCGGATTCCGCTTCGCTCAGGGCGACAAAGTCGCCCACTCGATGGTCTCCGGTAGAGAGTCTTGGGTAGCGTGCGGCGATTCGCGCACCCAATTCGCTGATGCGGATGGCGATCAAATGGTCGCCGGCGCTAGCTACACCGTGCGGCAAGTGAAACGTCTGCCAGCGCGGCACAAACCGCTCACCGCGAGAGATGTCTCCGAAGTTCCCGATGCGCCGCCCGTCCCAGAAGGCGTCGTATGCACCGGCTATAGGACCCAACAACAGGCCGGGGTCAGAGGTCGAGCCCAGCCGGACGGGAATGCGGATCCAATATCTCAGCTCATTCGGCACCGAGCCGGGCACATCGAGAACCGGCCATGTCGAATCATCAAACGACGGCGAAGCCCATCGCATGTTGTCGCCGGCATGCCATCGCCAAATGCCGTTCAGTTCGGCCGTCCAAGGTCCGGTAGTGGCATTGGTGACTGCGTCTGAGGCGAACGCACCAGAAGCCAGGCAGACCAGGACTGCAAGCTTATGCCACATAAGCTGCAACCGGCTGGCGGGTGATTGAGACTACGGTGATGTCGTCTTCCTGGCCGAATTGCTGTGCAGCGCGGGCGATCTCGGAGACAGATAACGTTGCGAGTTCCTTTGCCCGCTGGAACCCGAGCAGATCGCGCTTGCTGTTTCTGGCCTCGACGACGCCGTCGGAAATCCAGACCACGCGATCGCCGGGCTCCAGATCCACGTGCGCTTCTGTCCAGTGCGCATCGGCGTCAATGCCCAGAGGAAGAGCTGGTGGGGTCTCGATTTCCTGGCCATTGCGGTAAGGCATGGGATGCCCGGCATTGGCGACCGTCAACCGGCCGGTCGAGTTGACGCTCGCACAGCAGCATGTGACGAAGCCGCCTTCAATACGCCCGTAAAGCACCTCGTTCAAAGACCGAAGTACGGATAGGGGCTGCGTGTGTTCGTTTCCGAATTCGCCGGAGTGCCCCCACGAGCAGGCTGACGACCATGGCCGCCTTCAGGCCTTTGCCGCTGACATCGCCGAGGACAATCAGCAGACTGCCATCGCCGTTTGGAATCAATTGATAGAAATCGCCGCCGACCTGCTCGGATGGAACATATGCGCTTTCGATCCTGTACTCGCCGACGGTCATACTCGGCGCGGGGACGAGCAGTTGCTGAAGCTGCTGCGCGGCTGAGATTTCCCCTGCGAGCCGGGCCTGCTCGATGTTAGTTCGACGCGCTCGATCGGCCAATACTACTGCGGTTGTGAGCAGAAATACGGTCTGACCAATCTCGATCCAGCCAAGGCTGACTGCTCCCAGGTGCCATTCAGGATAGTTCGCTCGGCCAAAAATAGCGGGGCCGCCACCGAGAATGAACGATTGGTATGCCAGAAAAAGATTAACCCATGTGATGACGGCTGCATAGAAAAGCATCGGGAGCACCAGGACTTTTGCTTCGTGGTTTCCCATCCGCACCTCCTGGAGAATGACTATGAGCGGGAGCAGCATGCACGGTATGGTGGCTAGCCAAATCCAGGGCAGCGCGCCAAGTGCGGGAATCCATAACATCCCCAGCAGACGCACAGCGAAGATCGATGCAGTATATACGGCCACTGTCTTGGGAACCCGCCTGTGAAATAGCGTCCAAAAGAAGGGAGGCAGCAGCACCTCGGCAGCAAAGCCCGTGTTCAGTGCATCGGACAAATGCGCGTCCATTGGGATAACGATCGTGATTAGGTGGGCTATAGCGCGGAAATTGAAAAATGCTGCGATCGCGATGAACCAAAAATACTCCCATTGAGAGCGCTGGGCCGACCAGAGCCGCAGGACGTAAGCTCCGAGCAACAGGGCAAGGAGTGCCTCGACAGCGTTGGGCATAGCACCAGCAAGCCGCTGAAATGCGTGCAGCTGCTGGGGCTGTGACAACAATGATTCAGGTCCGAGTTCCAAATTAATTACTCCGAGCTGCGATGCGAATGCTCTCGTCCAGGCCGCCTGCTGCATTCGTTCAGCAAACACTACCTCGGTCACGCCCTGATGGTGAACCGGCGGTAAGGGGATGATGCGGTAGGTTGGAACACGATAACGAGGTTTGCCCCCCAAGCGACCCCAGGAGGCGATCTCGCTCCCGTTTGCGTACAGTATGCCCGCCTGCGGCAGGACCGCGCCTACCGACCACCCTGAGCGGGAAGCCGCTTCCGGCAGGCGGACATGAATGCGGCTCCAGGACATGCCGAGCGGGGGAAATGACTCTGGTGAGCAAGGAGCCCAGTCGCGGTCGTCAAAGTCGGGCTGTGCCCAACGCAGATCGTCACCGGTGCGACAGCGCCAATCTGCAGCATTCGGGCGGATCAGCAATTCGGAATGAGCATTGCGATCAACCGGCGCGTCCGTTGTTGGAAGCGACGAAAGAAGCAGCGCGGGGATGAGGCAACCTAGCGTGTAAAACATAGACGCTACTTCTTTGTCGCTGCGGGGTTATCCGAACGCCGCTTTCGCCGCCGACTCGGTGGGCTGTATGGTGGTGTATTTGGTGAGCCCCAGCATGGTGAAGACTTTTTGAAAGTGCGGAGTGAGCCCGAAGGTATGCACCTTCCGGCCAGCCTTGGTTGCCTCCATCAGCAATTGAATAATCAGGGCGATTCCGCTGCTATTCAGATACTGGACTTTACTGAAATCGAGCAGGATTTGTTCCGTGTCGGGAGAGAGCTTTTCGTAAGTGCCGAGAACCAAATCTTTGCTGGTGCTCGTCACGTCTCCCTCGAAACGCAAGACAGCGAGCGAGCCGTTGCGCTCGACCTTCACTTTAGTTTGAGTCTGAGGCGTCATCGCTTACTCCCTTTTCTTTATCCAGATGAATAGCCAGACGCGCATAACTGCCGCCGCGCTTATCGCTGACCCACTCGGCTTCGTCAACCAACGATTGGATCAGAAACATGCCCATGCCGCGCAAATCTTCTTCGCCAGCTCATTTTGCGGTCGATGTCCGGCCGGCGGACGGAAGTTTTGCGGGCGCCGGCCCCCCGATCGACCACCTTCACTTCGAGCGTGTTCTCCGCAATCGAGAGAATGACAAGAACCGTTTGCGAGGCGTCGAGACGATTGCCATGTTCGATGGCGTTGATGCAGGCCTCGGCCACAGCGGTTTTCAGATCTTCGATGCGGTCTTCGGAAAATCCCATCAATTCGGCCACGCTCGCGGCGGTGCCCATCGCCACCTTTTCAAACCCGAGGCGAGAGGGCAGCCTTAGCTCGGTCGTAACCGCCCGATCGGTATCTGTCAGAGTTTCATTCATTCAAGCATCTTCCGGATCGCGGCGAAACACAGCCAGCGCAGTCATGTCGTCACTCTGTTCCGTGCCAGCAGCGAAGTCGCGCAGTTGCCGCCAGAGACAATCGAGCAGTGCGCCACAGTCTGCGTTCCATGCTCCGTACAAACTCCGTCAGCAAGCGTTCAGTTCCAAACTCCTCGTCGCCTCGGAAGACTTCTGTCAGACCGTCGGTGTACAGAAGCAGCTTCGCATTCGGCCGCAGCGGGAAACGTTCCACAGCGTATCTCACTGCCGGGAGCATGCCGAGCGGCGGACCGCTCGCCTCAATCAAGGAACTCCCATCATCGTCTTGCACAAGAAATCCGGGATTATGCCCGGCGTTTACCACTTCGAGCTCGTGCAGACGCGTATCCAAACGCGCAACGATGGCAGTGACATAGCGCCGGCGCGCTTCCGGCCCTTCGGCGAAGTGCAGATCGTTGATATCCGCAGCCAACTCATCGAGCGGTACGTCGGCGATCGCCATAGCTCGAAAAGCGGCACGAAAGGAGGCGCTTACCAGGGCTGAGGCAAGTCCCTTACCGGCGGTGTCAGCGACAATCATGATGTACCGCTGTTCAGGGAGAGCGAGAATATCGACATAATCCCCGCCAACTTCGAAGCAGGCGTTCGAGCGGTAGTCGAGTGCGTAGCCGGCAATTGTAGGAAGCGTTTGCGGAAGAAGGCTGCTCTGAATGGTTCGCGCAGCGGCGAGATCTTGCTGCACCCGTTCCCAGGCAAGCAGTCGTTTGTGCTGCCGAGCATTCTCGACGGCTACGGCAGATTGCAGGCCGAGTCCTTCCAGAAAATCCTGCTCTTCGAGATTCAGCGGATTTCCTGGCCGGAAGACGACCAGGCGTGTCAGCAATCGACCGCGCTTATCAAATAAACCGACATTGGGGTAAGTTGTCCAATCCTCTTGAGGGTCACGCAACGCCCGTTCCGGCACGCGTCCGTAGCGCGTGGTGCGAGCTGCCGCGATGGCCTCGCCATCGGTGAAGAATGCGCCCTCGGCCTCGAGTTCTTTCACACTGATCTCCAGCACACAGTGAAGAACCTCGTCTAACTCGAGTGCACCGTGAACTCTCCGCGAAGCCTCGAGCAGGGCTTGCAGGCGGGCAATTTCCTGCTGAAATCCGAGCGTTTCGTTACGAACTGATTCTGCCAAGGACATCAGCAAGCTCCGATCTCGCAGGTAAGTATCATATCGAGATCTGCCACGCGAATCCAACATGCTGGTACTAGATGATGCTCGCATCATGGAAAAATCGTCTCAATGCCGTTAGTCCGAACGTGCACGGAAGGCGCGAATCCAAGAAACTGGCGTAGATGATCTTGTGGATGTAGAGATCGTCTCTATGGTGGTAATCCGCAATCGGTATGGAAATATACTGCTTAACGAGACTTGTTTACTCCGAAGGCTGACTTAACAGGAACAGATGGAATCACTATTCGAGCCAAGTGAAGTGGAGCTTGTAAAGCAACGAATCCTGCGCCTTACTCCGCAAAGTCCCAGACAATGGGGTCAGATGGGTGTATCGCAGGCGCTTGCTCATTGTTCGGCCGCATTGCAGATGGCCACGGGTGAGATATGCCCTCCTCGCTCATTAATCGGCCGCATCATCGGTCCCCTGATCAAACCCTTGGCATTAAGGGATCGCGAACCCTTGCGCCGCAACTCACCCACCTCGAAAGCTCTCGTGATTTCCGATGAGCGCGATTTCCACGTAGAGCAAGGAAAGATCTGCAGCTTGATCGACCGTTTCGCCACGCGGGGACCAGCGGGTTGCACCAGTCATCCTCACGCTTTCTTCGGCGCGCTTACGCCGCAGGAGTGGTCAAAACTGATGCATAAGCATCTCGATCATCACCTGCGACAGTTTGGCGTTTAGGCTTCAATTGATGTAGCGGTATCCATGGAGTGCTCATGGGCTCAAGCTGTCGGCTCGGCC
>CAWCYQ010000025.1:0-23795 GCA_963799755.1 Terriglobia bacterium
ACCCACGCCGCGCGCCGATTCTGTCAGCTCGCTCTCCTCCCATTCCACCGCCTCATAGCGAGCCACAATCATCTGGGCTATTCGGTCGCCGGCATGCACCTCGTATGCCGATTTCCCCAGATTGAGCAGTATCACCTTCAACTCACCCCGATATCCCGGATCGATCGTCGCGGGAGAATTCGGCAGCGTGATCGCATGCTTCAGCGCCAGTCCGCTCCTCGGCCGTATCTGCACTTCATAGCCGCTCGGAATCTCTAACGCCAGTCCCGTCGCAACACATTGCGGAACGTTCGGCTCCAGTACCGCCCCCTCCACGCAGCGCACGTCCATTCCAGCGTCTTCGAGCGGACCATGCGCATACTCAGGCAGGTAAGCAGCGGGATGAATTTTCTTAATTCGGATTCGCATCGGATGAGACAATCTGTCATGATCCCATGACTGCTCCTGAGCCGGCTCCGGCTGCCAAACGCGTCCTAACCGTCGCACCCATGCCGCCTGAGAAGATCGCCTACGCTCTGGCGCGTTACAGCCGCTCGCCTGACTCTATCCGTCAATCGCTCGACTGGGTCCGCTCGCACGATTCCAGCCGTTTCCTCGAAAGTTTCTATTTCCAGTACGGACACGCCTCAATTGCCGATCTCGGCCATGTGACCATTTGCTTTGAAGGCGTCTCCGAACTCGCTGCCGCCGAAATTGAGGATGAACAACTCTGGGACGGCCAGGCCCGCAGCTCCCGTTATCAGGACTTCTCGAAATCGGGCGTGATAGTTCCTCCCGAGTTGACCGCCGACGAGCAGGCCATCTACAACCCGGCCGCCGGCAATCTGTTGCATGCTTATAAGGAAGTGCAGGAGAAGGTGTTCGCGCATCTCTGCGAGATGCATCCGAAGCCGGACGACCTGAAGCCCGATGCCTATCGCCGCAACCTGTCCGCTCGTGCCTTCGATGTAGCGCGCTACCTGCTGCCCTTCGGCATTCCGACCGGCGTCGGCCAGGTCACCAGCATCCGCACTCTCGAGAAGCAGATGCAACGCCTCAAGGCTTCCGAATATCAGGAGCTGCGCGAAATCGCCGATGAGCTCGGCCGCGCCTGTGCCGCGTCAGCCGAATGTGCCTGGGATGATCGCCTCGCATCCGAGCCCGTTGCGCCTACTCTCGCCCGTCATGTCCACGCCGATGAGTCCGCGCGCCGCCTTCGCGCCGATGTTGCCGAATGGGCCATTCACAACCTTCCGCAGTCAAACGGAGCACCAGTCTCTCCAATCGATTTGCTGCAGCCCTCCGATCAACTCGCCGATATCTGCGCCACGCTCGTCTATCCCATCACCGATCGCCCTTATCGCGAACTTTACGAAACCGCCCTCGGCTGGTCTCCGAATCGCAGGCGCGAACTGCTCGACGTCGCTCTGGGTTCTCACGACAAGCGAGGCGAACTTCCTCGCCACTTCCGCGGCGCGCCCTACGTCTTCGACCTCGTGATGGATATCGGCGCCTACCGCGATTTCCATCGCCACCGCCGCTGCCAGCAGTTCCGCCAGTATTACACCAACCGCCTCGGCTATGACACACCGGACGTCATCTCGCGCTGCGGCCTCGATTCCGTCTATTCGAGCGCCCTTGCGCAAACCGATGCAGCCATCGCCCGCTTGCCGCAACCCGCGGCCCAGTATCTTCTGCCCTTCGCCGCACGCTCGCGCTTCTTATTCAAAATGGATTTCGCCGAACTTGAATACATCTCGCGGCTGCGCAGCGGAGTCAAAGGCCACTTCTCCTATCGCAAAGTGGCCTGGGAGATGAAACAGGCGCTCGAGAATCTCGACCCGGCGCTCGGCCAGCTAATAGAAGCTACTCCGCCCTGGGTGGAAGATCCGTTAAAGAGATAGCTCGAAGATCCGTTAAAGAGACAGCGCACGCTACGATCTCAGAAAAGGGAACAAAATGACATCACGCGATTTTTTTATTGAGCGGCGACAAGCGGAGAATCCCGTCTTCTTGAGGGTTCTGAAGTCGCTTCCACCCGACCGCCTCGCATATAAACCGCACGATCGCTCTCCGTCAGCGGAGCAGCTAGTCTGGACTCTGACCAACGAGCTGAAGTCCTGTCTGGATGCCGCAACCCAATACAGGGCCGAGTGGAAATCTGAACCGCCTCCGGCCTTGAGCGAGATGCTGACCTTGTTTGAACGATGGTCGAGCCAGTTGATCGAGGTCGTCTCGAAAATGGACGAGGCCTCGTGGAACCGGCCAGCGCAGTTTTACTTCAACGGGAAAATGGTCTCCGAACAGCCTGTCGGGCAGTTTCTGTGGTTTCTTCTGTTCGACGCCATTCATCACCGGGGACAGCTCTCGGCATATTTACGTCCAATGGGCGGGACGGTACCGGCTATCTACGGACCATCGGCGGACAGCAGAGCCGGATAGCGACAGGACTCAACTCAGATTCAGAGTCTTCCGAACGGTTCCCCGCTCGGCCTGGATCTTCTCCTGGAGCAGCATGATCGAGTAGATCAATTGCTCCGGGCGTGGCGGGCAACCGGGCACATAGACATCTACTGGAATCACCTGGTTCACGGGCACCAGCGCATAATTGCTGAACACCCCTGTCGAGGTAGCGCACGCACCCATTGAAATGACCCACTTCGGTTCGGGCATCTGTTGATACAGCCGCCGGATCACTGGCGCCATCTTGTTTGAGACACGCCCCGCGATAAACATCAGGTCCGATTGCCGCGGCGACCCGCGCATCACCTCCGCGCCGAAGCGCGAAACGTCATACCGCGATGCCATCATCGACATCATTTCGATCGCGCAGCAGGCTAGTCCGAAGCTCATCGGCCAAATCGAATTTTTCCGTGCCCAATTCAGCGCATTGTCCAGCGTCGTCGTGACTACGCTCTCTTTGATGAAGTCGGTACCCTCGTCGTCGATGCGCGCAAAGAGCTGAGCCGGCTGGCTGATATCGAACTTCTCGGAGTCGCCCACGCCTCGATTATCCCACTCGCTCGCACGCGGCCCGCGATATCGTTCAAGTGAACACGAAACATCATACATCACGTTTTATGATGTTTGATGCGATATCATACGGATGAATGCGCACAACCTTGGAGCTTGACGAAGATCTGGTTTCGACTGCCAAGCGGTTGGCCCGGCAAAAAGGAGTATCGCTCGGATACGTCATCTCGGAGTTGGCCCGGCAGTCCTTAAACCTCAGGGCTCCTCAGAAGGTACGTAACGGCGTTCCGTTGTTCGCCCGGAAGTCTAACAGCACGGGACCATCCGATCTTCGCACCGTGAATGAACTACGCGACGACACATGAGTATCGCTCTTCTTGACGTGAATGTCCTGGTGGCGCTCTTCGATCCCGCGCATCACGATCACGAAGACACTCATCGGTGGTTCGGCCGGAACCGGAAGCTCGGATGGGCCACATGCCCGATAACCGTGAATGGCTGCACACGTGTCCTGAGCAACCCTGCGTACCCGACCGTCAATGCGAATCCGGCCGAGGTGGCAAGCCGCCTTCGAACTTTTTCGTCCACCCAGGATCATCATTTCTGGCACGACTCAGTATCTCTGATAGATGAGACGTTGTTTCGGCTTTCCGCTATCCACGGCCATCAGAAGATCACGGACGTTTATCTTCTCGGTTTGGCCGTTCGGAACCATGGTAGGCTGGCCACCTTCGATCGGTCCATTTCCCTGAAAGCTGTTCTGGGCGCTACTCACGCGAATCTCGTCCTGATAACTAACATGTGACGCGCAGTGTACCTTCGGTTGGCTCGAGCCGCTATACAAAAACGCATCTGATTTTTACGACTATTTCGAACAATCGATCTGAAGCACAAACGGCTCGCTCACCTTTTCATATTCTGTTCCCTGGTAAGTGACGGCATACAAGTCATGTGATCCGCAAGTTTGTGCTCGGAAATTGACCTCGACCGGTACCGTTTCGTTTGCCTTGACATAGGGAACATCCTCCATATCGAAGATTTGTCCGCCGTTTTTCGGGTCTCCGTCGTAGAAGATAACCGTCGCGCCTGGAATCGGGTCGGTACCAGCCTGCAAGTCTGTTGAGACGTCTACCTCTGTGCCCAATTCTGCTGTATGGCCGGAGGAAACCTCCAGGTTTATCAGTTCCATCGTTTGCAAAGCTGCGGCCAAAGATGTGTTGGGTGAAGCCACTGACGTCGCTGCCGAGGAAGAAGCTGTTCCCGTTTGCGCAGCCATGGCCAGACGAGAGCTTTGCTCGGAAACATTCGTAGCTGTTGAGGCTGGGCGCGGCATCACATAGATCTGCCGCTTGTAGAACCCGACGTTGTTGCTGTACTGCTCCGATTTGACATCTGCGAGCGAGGTCAGTGTGCCTGGGATGGCAAGCAACCCATGCCCGTCAGGTTCCTTCACCAGGGCTCCGTTTTCGTCTTGCATCCAGGTCACTACCCAGAAGGCAACCCTTTGGTCGGCGTAATTGCTGGTATCGAACGTCGTTCTCGCCAGCACTGAGTTCAGCGGGGCATCCTTCGCGTCACTAAAAGGCGGAATAGGCGCGAGTTCCGTCTCGCCGATCAGGCTGCTCGTGCCGCTTGGTGCGTTGTTCTTCATCGGTTGAGCGTAGAACCGGACATGAACGGTGGAGCCCGCCGGCATGTCTACGAAGCTGTAGTTGTATACGCGAGCTTCGAGTTCCAGTTTCTCGCCTCCAAATGCTGTTGATAGTTGCGGACCTTGACCCGGGGAGGCCGCATCGCTGATGAAAAAACCGCGCATGGCATGGAAGTCGCTGCTCCACGGCTTTGTAGCGTCGCCTCTGGCAAGCGAAACACACGTGCCTCCTACGCAATTAGGAGTCGATGCCTTGGAATCTTCGGTGAATACCCAACGCGCCGGGTGATTCAGCGCGACGTCGGGAGCTTTCGAATAGGCTGTCTCCCACCACGATCCCGAATTTGAGAGGAGGGGATCGGCTACAAATGCAGCCTGCACTGGACCTGCAGTTTGAATGTCGCCTGCCAGCTTCGGCTTATCCACTGTGCCCGCGCGCGGGGAAAGGCCGAAGATAAATGGCGTGATGCTGTATGCATAGTCGCGCGGTTCCCTGAAATCGCCTGGTTTGTCGACCGTGATGCCAGAAGAACTGCCCAGTTCCGTGACGGACGTGTTCAAACGTTCAAATGCCTGGCTACCGCTCACGTTGAACTCAAAGGCGCCGCTGATTCCACCCACTGGGATGATAGGGACCGCGATTGCGCCCGCTACCGACAGGCCGCCCCCTTCGGCAAATCTTCGCGCCGAGCTGACGCTCTCGCTCCCGCTAGTGCCGTTCGACCAGGTTGTCGTTGCAGTCAAAGTGTTCTCATCCGTGAAGAACGCGCGGCCCTCCGCTAATTCCTCGATCTCCGGATAGAGCAGGCGCAGCTGAGAGTACGATGCCGGGTAGGACAACACGTTGCCGTATTCCCAGACTGGCTGGTACCACTCAATCTGACTGCCAGCCCCAACTGCGCTTTTGGAGACGTCGATCGCCGAAAACTGGATGGTCAGCGGCACTTTGTCCGCGGCAGCACAATTCTCCAATTTTTCAGCAGGGCAGACCATTTTGCCCAGCACGGGATAGCTGTAGATGTTCAGCCGCGATTGGTCGTACCAGACTGAGTCGGATGATCCAGTTTGAACGGAAGCATTGAATTTCGAGCCTCCGCTGCTCGTGTATTCTTTTTCGACACCATTTTCGAACGTCTGCTGCGCCGCAAAGTTAAGCCCTGCAGAGATGTTATTCGCCTTGGGATTACCGATTGTTAACTGCCCTTCGATGCTCTCTTCGAATCCCCAGGAATAACTGTCACTACTTTTGGTGGTAGATTGCGCCTCCGAAGTCGATTCCATTTGATAGCGTGTCGAAAAGCCCTTTTTGATCGCGCTCAGATTGAGCAGCGTGGGCGTGGTGCTTCCTTCTGGGGCGATGTAATCGACGTGCATCGGCGGAACAGCCGTTACCAATGATGGGCCGCCCTGCTCATTGATCACGATTTTTGTCGGCGGCCCAAGATTGATCGACCGGCCCTGTACATCCACCGCGGCTATGGTCAAAATCGTATCTCGGGCGCCACTGATTTGCGGCGTCGCATTTTGCTCTACGAACTGCTGCTGCAGCGTGATCTTGTAGCCCTGCTCCGGATCGACATTAAACAGGTAGGCATTCCAAAACTTTGGGCCCTTTGGGCCATTACTCCAGCCGGCAATGGCAATCTGCATGTTTGGATTATCCCCGCCCCCGCTCTTCTTGTGGTCGAAGTTTCCAATGGTCATGTCTGCCACTTTCCACGAACTCACTCCCAAGTTACTCAGAAAAACCGCGCTCTTGTCCGTCTTAGTGACGGCTAAGGTCTTTGGGTTGACCTCGAGAACGGCGAGAAACTGCGTGTACTTGTTTTCAGAAACAAGCATTGCGATTTGATCGTAGAGATTGAAGCCAGCAAATGGCGCGGCCTTCAAAATGATTTTGCTGAATTCATTGCCCCCGGGCGTGTAGCCTGTATCCCAGGTTTTGACCGTGCTCACCCGAAAGGGTCCCGAGGCGAAGTTTATGATGTCTACTTTGGCTGTTCTCGAAGGTCCCGCGTAGGCGAAAGCAAGCTGCTGGTTCGGACTGCCGCCCGGCGCCGCAAACTTACCGGCAGTGATATCGAGCGTGTTTAAAGGACCGGTCGGCAGTCCTTCATAGTTCGTGACCCCGCTGATGGCGAGCGTGCCAGGGTCAACCTCCGCGATCCAGACGGTCGAGGTCGAGCTTCCGGGACGCTGATAAGCCCAGGCAAATTGGGCTCTGCCAATGCCGCGGAAGTCGCCCGCCGTCAACCTTTGAGATGGGTAATCGCCGTGCAGCTGTGTTGGGCCGCAGCGGAGGCGCAGGTCGTAGGAGTTCGGATTCTTGGCTGTGCAGATCGTCAGGTAACCATTGCCATGTACCGCCAGAATGTCGTCCAGTCCGTCTCCGTTGAAGTCCCCGACGACCAGTTGCCGGACAGTGCTCTTGGGCGGACCGGCGAGCGCGACCGTTTCAAACGCGCCAAATTTCGGGTTTGTACTTCGCACGTCCAGGAACGGAGAATTAGAGCCGCTTCCCTGAAGGCCATAAACCACCACCGGAGGCGCATTCCGATACATGTATGCCACTGCCGCAGTCCCGTTCGCCGTCAGGCCGGTGTTCAATTTAGGCTGTTGGGAATTCTTCGAAACGACGCCGGAATTGGACGTATACAACAGGTCCTGGTTCATGGCATAGTTACCGACTTTCGCGGTAACAACCAGGTCGTCCTCCTGCAACAAGAAATGGTGCCCGTTCAAGATATCATCCACGTTGTCGTAGACAGCCGCCGACGCTTGCGGCGCGGAAACGCCGGCAAGCGGGAAAAAAAGCAGCGCCAGGGCGGCGCACGCAAGGGGCTTCGGCCTGAGCGAACGATTTTTTGGGTTCATGGAAGTGTAAGCGAGACATCAGCGTAGGGCAATCCGGACGCTAGTACAATAGACAGCATCCGAAAACGATGTGAAATCCGTATGCACTCGTAAGTGATTGTTGCCGCAGTAGAAATGTAAATGTTCATATGCTTGACGGCGTTGTGAAACATCGAGAACACTCGTGAAAACTGCCGCAAAACTGTATCGCTTTGGCCACATGGAATTGGACTTGAAGCGTTACGAACTCAGACGGAATGGTTACCGTTTGCGTCTGTCGCGGATTCCCATGGAGCTTCTGATTCTCTTCATCGAGCGCCGGGGCCAGCTTATTACCCGGGAAGAGATCGTTGAGCGTCTCTGGAGTGAGCCAAACTCGATCGACGTGATTCAGGGCGTGAATTCGGCAGTCAAGCGAATCAGAGCCTTGCTGGACGACGATCCGGCTAAACCGCGATTCATAGAAACCGTGGTAGGCAAGGGTTACAGATTCATCAGCGACGTAGAAGAGGTGGCGGACGAAACCTCGCCGGATCCACCTTCAAGCCAATTCCAGGCCGGCGAAAACACCGTGTTGCCCCTCGCCGTCTTGAAGTTCCCGTTGCTCGATCCGGCTGAAAACCAGACGAGGAAACAGGCACAGCATCCCTGGCGGCCGCGAGTTGCCTTCCTATACGGCGCCGTCGCCGTTCTCCTTGCCGGCTCCGGACTGTTATACCTGGCTGCCCATAAGAAATCGAAAGATACGGCGTTCACCTTCGCCCAAATCACCACGAATGAGAACGATAATCCGGTTTTGGCCACTGCTATACGTGACGACGGCACTGCCCTGGTTTACTCAGATGTAAACGGCCTGTATCTCCGGGATTCGTCCGGCATCGCTCGCCCGCTACACGTCCCTGAAAAGTTTTCCACCCTCTCCTTGAACTGGTTTCCGCGCAGTTCGCACCTGCTGGTGAATGGAGTCGCTTCTGATTCGCAAAAGAACCAGATCTGGAACGTTTCTCTCGACGGTTCATCTCCGCGCCTGGTAGAGGACCGTGCCAGGAATGGCGTGCCCTCATCCGATGGAGCCAAAATCGCCTTCACGAACGAAGCCGAGACAGAAGTCTTCGTTGCAAAGCCGGACGGGAGCAACGTAACTCGCGTGCTAAGCGGGTCCGGGTACGACACTTTCCCGCTGCTGCTGTGGTCATCCGCTGGAAACCTGCAATTTGAGAGACGTCATTTTCAGGTTAGCGATGTCGAGATCAACCCGTTTGGACCTGAGTTTGGCGAGAACTACATTTGGTTCTATGGAGTCCTTGATTCAAAATCCCGCCAGATCGTAGCTTCTACCCAGGACTTCCGAATGGACTCGGCTTGCCCCGCTGTAAACGGCAGGATGCTGTTCTCAAACGGAGCGGGGTCCGACAGTTATTATCTGAAGGACGTGGCGGTCGAGTCGAATGACGGCAGATTGTTATTGCCTCCACGGCGCGTCGGGAAAAGCTTGGGTACCAGCTCAGCGTCTTCTCTGAGCTGTTCATCGGATGGCGCCATGGCAGTGGCAGTCTTGTCCCGAGGCCAGCCGGACGTCTATACTGCTGATCTTAATTCGCAGGACGACGAGCTGAGCAATATACATCGCCTGACGTCCAGTTCGTCCCAGGACTACCCTCATGCCTGGACTCCTGATTCCCGCGCTGTTGTCTTTGAGTCCGAACGGCGCGGCAATTACGGGATCTTCAAGCAAGCCCTTAATCAGCCGAGCGCGGAGTCGATTGTCAATACGCCAGGACAAGAAGTTTTGCCGCAGGTCACTCCGGATGGCCGTTGGGTGCTCTATGCGTGGAGCGCGGGCGATGCGCCTGCCGGCATTCGGACGCTGATGAGAGTTCCCATCGGCGGCGGCCAACCCGAACCGGTGCCGATCGGCGGCGCCCTTGATGAATTCAGATGTCCGCTTGCTGGCAATCGAGGCTGCGTTCTACGCGAGACAATTGGCGATCGGGAATTTGTCTATTACCGCCTCGACCCTCTCGCCGGAAAAGGCGAGGAGTTAGCCCGGCGGAAGTGGGAGCCTAATGTTCTCGGCGACTGGGATGTCTCTCCTGATGGACAATCTCTTGCGATTCCTTCCCATAATCCCGCCGATGCCCGCGTGTTGATTCTTCCCTTGCAGGGCTCGGCCCGCGAGGCTAAGCCGCGCGAGATCGTCTTCAAGGATGTGGGGACGCTCTGGAGCTCCGTCTGGAGAGCCGATGGCCGTGGCCTCTTCATCACGGCAAAGGATGGGACCGGAGCAACTCTTCTATCCTCAACTCTTGACGGCCGCATTTGCGTTCTGCGAAGGATGAAAGTACCTACCTTGGCCGTTCCCTCCCCTGATGGCAAGCATCTTGCTTTTTGGGATCACACCTCGAACGAGAACGTCTGGCGGGTGCGATGATCCTTTCCGCTCCGGCACGTTACTCGCTTAGCCATTCTACTCTGAAGGCAATCACTTAGCGATGCATACGGATTTCACATCGTTTTCGGCTGCCATTCATTGTTTCGGCATAGTCAAGGTCATAAACTAAACTGTCCTCTAACTGGTTCGCTCAGTCTCTAATGGTGTTCTTTTTTGATAGCTTGGCGGCGGGCGCCAAACCGGCAGCTGAGTGGAACGGATTCATGGAAGGTGCTATCCCCTCGGGCGAATGCGCGGCAAGCTGGCACGCCACTGTCGAAAACTAGCTCCGGCCGGAAAGGATTCTGTGCTCCGATTCTCTATCGCCTGCTGGGGCGTGCTGTTGTTGGGTATCGGCTTATTTTGCTCTTCGTGCGGCAGCAGCAAGGCCGGTTCGAAGCCGGGCGCTGCCGATCGGGCATTACCGCCGCCAGTCGTGCGAATCGCAACCGTAGCGGTTAAGAACGTGCCCATTTACGGTGACTTCGTGGGGCAGACCGAAGCCAAGGAAACGGTCGTCATCATACCCCGCGTAACCGGCTTTCTCGAAGACATCTTTTTCAAAGAAGGCTCGACGGTTCACAAAGGCGACGCCCTTTTCCGCATCGAGCCGGCGTTGTACCGGGCCGCGCTCGAGCAGGCTGAGGCCAAACTGGCGCAAGACCAAGCCGCGCTCATCCGGTTTCGACGGGACGTCGCCCGCCTCGAGCCTTTGGTAAAGGAGCAGGCGGCGACGCAGCAGGATTTCGACGTCTCTGTATCCGGAGCCGCCCAGCAGCAGGCCGCGCTCAAATCGGACCAGGCCGCTATCGACACTGCCAAACTGAATCTGAGTTACACGCTGATCAAGTCGCCGATCGAGGGCACCATCGGCAGGGTCAACATTACGACTGGAAACCTGGTCACAGCGGGTCAACAAAGCCCGCTTGCGACCATCTCCAGCTTCAATCCGATGTATGTGTACTTCAGCATCCCGGAGGCAACCTATCTTACTTTCCGCCGCAAATATCGCACCGCAAATGCTCCGCCGCCGGTGCGGTTGGACCTGGTGCTCGCAGACGGCCAACCCTTTCCGAATCACGGACACATCGATTTCGCAGACCGGACTGTCGATCCACAGACCGGAACGCTGACCCTGCGCGCCGTCTTTCCGAACCCGAACGCACTCCTCTTGCCAGGACAATTCGCGCGAGTCCGTTTCGTGACAGAGGAACGGCCCAATGCGGTGCTGCTTCCGAAAGAGGCTGTCGTCGACACTCTGAATACGAAAGCGGTGCTGGTGGTCGATGCGGCCAACAAGACTTCCTTGAAGACGATTACGACAGATGGCGAATACCAGGACGATTTGATCGTTCACTCGGGATTGAACGGCGGCGAGAGAGTGAGTAGTGGAAGGCAGCCAGAAAGTGCGGCCCGGGATGACCGTGAGCCCCGCCGGCGCAGACGTCCCGCAGCAGTAAATCATGGCGAAGCTCTTCATCTCGCGCCCCGTGCTGGCGATGGTGCTTTCGCTGATAATTCTTATCGCGGGCACGATCAGCATTCTTACCCTGCCGATTGCGCAATACCCCGATATCGCTCTCCCCACCATTCAGGTAGCGGCGAATTACACTGGCGCGAATGCTCAGACCATCGAGGAAGCGATTGCCGCCCCGATCGAGCAGCAGGTCAATGGCGCGCCCCATATGATCTACATGCAGTCGAAGAGTACGAACGACGGCAGTTATGCCCTGACTTGCACCTTCCAGGTGGGAACCGACATCGATATCGCCGCCGTCGAAATCCAGAACCGGGTCAACCAGGCCAGCCCGAGTCTTCCGGCCGCGGTAACCCAATCCGGCGTGACGGTAAAGAAGCAATCGACCAGCATTGTCCTGATTGCCACCTTGTATTCGCCGGATCGCAGCTACGACGATCTCTTTCTGAGTAACTATGCCACGGCGCGGGTGGCGGATGAGATCTCGCGCGTTCCCGGCGTGGGCGGCGTCTCGATCGGGGGAGCAGCCGATTTCGCCATGCGGCTCTGGGTGCGGCCCGATCGTCTGGCTCAATTGGGCATTACGGCGGTGGACGTGATCGACGCGATCAACGATCAAAATGTGCAAGCGCCGGTGGGCGGCTTCGGGCTGCCGCCCGCACCGCAGGGGCAGCGCTTCCAATACGCCGCCAGTGCCCAGGGACGTCTCACGAGCGTTCCCGAGTTCGAGAACATCATTGTCCGCTCGCGATCGAATGGCGCCATTCTCCATGTCAGCGATATTTCGCGGACGGAACTGGGCGGCCAGAGCTATCAGACCGCCGCGCGTCTGAACGGCTTCCCGGCGGCGGCGATGCTCATTTATCAACTTCCCGGCTCGAACGCGCTCGATGTTGCCGCCAACGTGCGCAAGAAACTCGACGAGCTGTCCAAAACATTTCCGTCGGGCCTCAGTTACCAAATCACTCTCGATACCACGAAATTCGTCTCGGCATCGATCGAAGAAGTTCTACACACGCTGGCGGAAGCGATCGTACTTGTGCTGATCGTCGTCTTCGTGTTTCTCGGCAATTGGCGCGCCACCTTCATTCCCATGCTGGCGGTCCCCGTTTCGCTGGTTGGAACCTTTGCGCTGTTTGCCGTAATGGGCTTTTCCATCAATCTTCTTACGCTGTTTGCGATCATCCTCGCCATCGGTCTGGTGGTCGACGACGCGATCGTGGTGGTCGAGGCGGTCGAGCATCACATCGAGCACGGGCTCGCCCCGCGAGAGGCAACCGAGCGCGCCATGAGCGAGGTCTCGGGAGCTGTGATCGGCATCGCTATGGTGCTCGCCTCCGTCTTTGTGCCGGTCGCTTTCATGGGTGGCATCACCGGCCAGCTCTATAAGCAGTTTGCCCTGACGCTTGCGATATCGGTGCTTCTTTCCGCCTTCGTAGCTCTGAGCCTCACGCCCGCTCTCTGCGTGCTGCTGTTGCGTCCGCGCAAGGCAGGGCGCGGTCCGATCAGTTGGGCGCTTGGCAAGTTCAACTCGGCCTTTCTCCAGACGACCAATGCTTACGTCGAAGCGAATCGCTGGATCATCCGCCTCGCGCCGCTTGCCATCCTTGCGCTCCTGGGAATCTACGCCGCAACTGTCATCCTGACCAAACGCCTGCCGACCGGCTTTCTCCCCGACGAAGATCTGGGCTATTCGATCATCAACGTCCAGTTACCTGATGCGACTTCCTTGCAGCGCACCGAAGCGGCCATGGAGAAAGCGCAAGCCATCATCCGCGGAGTTCCCGGTATTGAGAACGCGATCGGACTCTCGGGACTGGGGATAATTGCCGGCGCCAACACCTCGAATGTCGGGACCTTCTTCGTCACTTTAAAGCCATGGGCGGACCGCAAGTCGGCGGCGGAGAGCGCCCAAGCGATCATTCAAGCCTTGAACCAGCGCCTGAGCGTGATTCCCGAAGCGAGTATTTTCGCGGTGAACCCGCCCCCGATTATGGGGCTAGGCTCCTCCGGCGGAGTCCAATTGGAGATACAGGACAGAAAAGGAGCGGACATCGCATTTCTGGAAGGTGCGGCCGATCGGATGATTGCGGCCGCCAGGCAGCAGCCAAGCGTCGGAATGATTTTTAGCTCATTCCACCCGCATGTGCCGCAAGTCACCCTGGAACCGGACCGCGACAAAGTGAAGGCCCTCGGCGTGACATTGTCTGACGTTTTTCAGACGCTGCAGACGTATCTGGGCAGCTATTACGTGAATCAATTCAATTTGTACGGGCGCACCTGGCGGGTCTTTGTGCAAGCCGAATCCGAATACCGCCAGTCGCCCGAGAATCTGCACCGCCTCTACATCCGCAGCGCCCAGAACAGGATGATTCCCTTGAGCGCCATTGTCACAGCGGTGAATACCACCGGCCCGGACAATATCATGCGATACAACATGTACCGGGCGGCGGAACTCGGGGCGCAGGCCGCGCCAGGCTATAGTTCCGGCCAGGTGATTGCCGCGCTCGACGATGCCGCGAAAGTTCTTCCGGCCGGCGCGGGACTCGAATGGACCGGCACTGCTTTCCAGGAAAAGGAATCGGGCTCACAGCAGGCCATCGTGCTCGGGCTCGCCGTGGTCTTTGTGTTTCTGTGCCTGGCTGCTCTTTATGAGAGTTGGGCCATTCCGTTTTCCGTCCTGCTGGGCATTCCAATCGGCATCTTCGGCGCATTTCTGTCGATTTTCTTGCGCGGCTACGCCAACGATGTCTACGTTCAGATCGGGCTCGTGATGCTCATCGGGTTGGCCGCTAAGAATGCCATTCTGATCGTCGAATTCGCCAAGGAACAGCGCGAAAAGCACGGCCTGCCGTTAGTGGAGGCCGCGCTGATGGGCGCGCGACTGCGCTTCCGCCCGATTCTCATGACGTCCTTCGCGTTCATATTAGGTGTCTTCCCCATGGTGATCTCATCGGGAGCCGGCGCCGGAAGCAGACACTCACTCGGGACCGCCGTGTTTTTTGGCATGCTTGCGGCCACTGTGATTGGAGTCTTCCTGATTCCGGTGCTTTATGTACTCGTTGAGCAGCTCAAAGAAAAACTGACGGGGCGGCGCGTGCTCACGCCGGAACTCAGCAAGGAAGAAGTCGGGGCGTGAAAGCGCGAGCTTTACCGTTGCTCAGCATCCTGCTTCTGAGCGGATGCACGGTCGGCCCGAATTATCGCAAGCCTCAGGTTGCAGTTCCACCCGCGTATCGTAATGCCGCTCCGGAGCAGCAGGGTCCAACGGCCTCGCTGGGGGATCTTCCCTGGTCGAAGGTGTTTCAGGATCCAGTCCTGCAGAATCTGATCCGGACGGCCCTCGAACGCAACTACAACCTTGGCATTGCAGCCGAGCAAATCGTGGCGGCGCGGGCGCAAGTCGGTGTGACGCGCGCCAATCAGTTCCCGCAGATCGGGCTCAGCGGCTCCTATACTGGCGGCCAGAACGCCTTAGCCGGGCAGACCACGAACACGAATATTCTGGGCATTTTCGCCAACGTGAGCTATCAGGTCGATCTGTTCGGCGGCCTTCGACGTGCGACCGAGGCAGCGCGCGCGGCCCTGCTCGCGACCGAAGAAGCCCACCGTACGGTTCTGATCACCCTGATCAGTGACGTTGCGACCAACTACTACCAACTTCTCTTGCTGGACCTGCAACTTCAGATTTCCGAAGACACCGTGCGCTCCCAGGAGAATTCGGTCAGGCTCACGCAGTCGCGTGTCGAGCGCGGTGTTGCAACTCGAGTCGATATGTTACAGGCGAAGCAGGTGCTCGATGCTGCCAATGCCCAAATCCCGGATCTCGAGCGGCAGATCCGGCAGACGGAAGACGCCATCAGTATCCTGCTCGGAAATTATCCGGAGGGGGTGCCGCGCGGCGCAGCGTTGTCTTCGCAGTACCTGCCGCCGGAGGTGCCGGCCGGAATCACATCGGCGCTTCTCGAGCGGCGTCCGGATATCCGGCAAGCAGAGAAGAATCTGATTTACTACAACGCGCGCATTGGCGTTGCCCGTGCTGCTTTTTTTCCGCAAATCTCGCTCACCGGCTCTTTTGGGCGGAGCGATCTACTCTCCAGTCTGATTGAAAACCAGGGCATCTGGTCCTATGGGGCTTCCCTCATGCAGCCGATCTTCACGGGCGGAGCGTTGAGATCGAACCTCGCGCTCGCCGAGTCTCAGCAGCGGCAAGCAGTGCTCAGTTACCGGCAGACTATTCAAACGGCTTTCGGCGACGTTTCTGACGCCTTGGTCGCTCTCGAGAAATATCGTGAAGCGCGGGTTAAGCAGGAGCAATATGTAAGCGACCTCAGCGAATCTGTTCGCCTCGCCAACATGCGCTATAACGGCGGCATCACGACTTACCTCGAAGTACTGGACGCGCAACGAGCCCTTTTTGCCCAGCAGCTGACCTTGGCACAGTTCCGTGCATTCGAATTCCAATCGGTGGTCCAGCTTTATAAGGCGCTGGGCGGCGGCTGGCAATAGCTTTACATGAGCCGTATCACGCAGCCATCAACAGCTTTCAGATCCCATTGGCGGGAGTTGAAATATCGAAGCCAAACTGCTTGAGAACGGCAGCGGCGGCAGGGTCCGGATTCGGAGCGGTTGCTCTCTCGAGCAGCCGGTTGAGGAATGCAATGTCGGGTACGCCTGCGGGAGTAGTAATGTTTGCCGGTGCGATTTGCGGTTGCTCGGCTTGACGGCGCTCCTGTTGGAGCTGGCGCAGTTCGGCGATGTCTTTTTGGCGCTGACGCTGGAGGCGTCCTTCCTGGAGCTGCAGATTGCGCAGCGGCTTCTGGTAGTGAATAAAGGTTTCGAGATCGATGCGGGCGGAGCAGACGGCTGGGTCCTGGTCTTCGAATTGCCCGGCGAACTCTTCGCGGCCGCGAGCGAAGATCGCCATTTCGAGACCGGGAATGCGCTGCAGGCGCCATTGGATGTCGGCGAGAGACTGGACCAGTTCGCGCTCACGAAGGCCGACCGGGTGAAACTCGCCTTCATAGGCTGCGAGGTGCTGCTGATAGGCTTCGGCGTCATCGGAAGGAAGCAGGACGGTGCGGCCGGTTAATCCAGTTTTGACGGCGTTCAGGGAGGAGATAGCCTTGCCTTCCGGGGTGCGCGGCCCGGTAGAAAGTTGGGAGTTCGCGCGATTGGCGGCCAGGCGGGATTCGGAAACTAATCCCGTTTCTGTTGGTTGCAAACGGGCTTCTTTTTCTGATGCTTTTTTTGCTTTGCGCTCGGCGGGACGATCGATTGAGTCTTCGCCACGCTGATAAAGCGCGGGCTCATCCTGGTGCGCTGCGAGCTGTTGCAGGCGGAGTTCTTTTCCAGTGGCTTTTTTGGCTTTACGCTCGGCGGCGCGGCGGATAGATCGTGCGGTCATGGATGGGCGGTGCTCCTTAGAATGGAAATGGCCCGTGAAACGGTCCGGCGACCGTTTACGAGCCTGCAGAAACATAGCACGGCAAAGCACTAAAACGAACCACGCGAAAAGTTTTGGTTTGCAAGCGGCTGAGGGAAAAGAAAATATAAATGTTGGGTTTTTGTGACCCATTTGCAAAATTCGCGAGAGAAAGCCGGGCAGTGCTCTTGACAGCGGGATAACGGCTGTGGGTTGGTGCGCAGTGGCGTGAGGTGGAGCAGTATTTGGCAGGGGTAAGGGAAATGGGCACGCGGGAGCTGCGCTGGTTGGCAGCGTCACCTGTTTCAGGAAGAAAGCCAGGCCTAACCGGTAAGTTTGAGCAGTTGATCGACGGTGAGCGCGAGTACGCCGAACATGAGATGCGCCATGATCTTGCTGGCTCCACGCACCCGGATGAAACGCGCCCCGAACTCATCTTTCAAACGACTGTAGACGCGTTCGACCGTGCTGCGCAGCCGAAAGCGCTGCAGGTCGACAGTACACCGGGGTCGTTTTGGCCAATAATCTTCACGGAAGGCTGTACTGCCGGCCGTCTCAGCGCCACTATAGAACGCCTCAGTACGATGTCGGACAGCTACGTGGAACTCGCCGGAGCGACAGGTTCCTTTACACCGAGCTGTGAACTGAGCTTCAACAGCGCTTGCCAGACCTCGCCAGGTATGGGGATTCCAGCCTGTAGGCGGTTCTGCTCGGTGCGCCGTTCGGGTTCGCCGGCAGTGAGCACTTCGTCGTATCCCGCCGCCGGAGCGGCAGACTTCAGATCGGCCACGAATCGTTCTAATCTGGCCTTGAATTCCGCGAGCGACATGAAACGCTCGATATCGATTGCTAAAAAGCTTTGGCTGACACCCACTCGCCGACCTCGTTCATGCATCGATCCGACTTCACTGGCCATCGCGCCACCGCCCAATACTGCGCAAAGGATCTCGATAGCGGCAGCCAGCCCGCTCCCTTTGTGTCCGGCCGAATGGCCGCCCAGCGGCACCAACAAGCCTTTGATTGCCTCCAATGGATTGCTCGTCGGTGCGCCTGCTGTGTTGAGCGCCCAGCCTTCCGGAATAGAATCGGCATCGCCCGCAACGGCCGCCCGGACACGATTGGCGGCTACAGTCGTCGTAGACATATCCAGTAGCCATGGGCCTGGAACCGCTATACAGATGGGATTGGTCCCCATGCGAGGCTCTCGCCCCTGCCATGGCGCAACGAGCCGCGATGCATTACAAAGGACAATTCCCAATTGCCCTTGCTCGGATATGCGAGTTCCCCAATACGCCGCCGCACCAAAATGATTTGAGTTTCGGGCGACGGCGAGACCCACTCCAAATGCACGCGACAACCGCACGGCGTGATCGCAACACTGCGCGGCTGCAACCTGCCCGATTCCGTTCTCGGCGTCGAAGAGCAGGCAAGCCTGTCTTTCCGAAAGAATTCTACCAGTTGCAGCCGCGTCCATATCGCCCGACCGAATCTGCTCCACATACACTGGCAGCAGGCGGACGCCATGGGAATCAACTCCGCGCAAATTCGCGGCAACCAGCGAGGAACTGGTCAACTCCGCCGCGTTCGGCGGCTCTCCGGCTGCACTCAATATCTCACGTACAAAACCCTCCAAGGCAGCTGAAAAAATTCGCGGCATGCTCTTAGAACGTTACCGGATACGCTCTTGATCTCTCGCAAATAGACACGCGCCCTTCGCTGTTCCGGAGCCGAAGAGCCAGTCCCTCTCCTCGGTTCCGGACACATCCTTCATTGCTTTGCCGAAACCAGGATCAACCTCGCGGAGCCAACCTGATAGGGTTCTGAATTGGTCGATCCGAAAAGTTCCACGGGCAGCAGGCCAACACCCGCATGCATCCGGCAGAGTTCACCGGCAGTAAAGACATAGCTTGTCGTAGGCCGAGTCTCGATCTGCCCACGGCGAACAAATGTGTAATCGATGTCCAACCGGCTCTCGGCGGGATCATAGCGATTCTCACTCAGCATAAGGATATCCCCAAGGCGGAGCCAGCGGGTCCGGGCTAGAGAAGGCAGAATCGACTCCGCCGCCATTCCGGTGTCCACAACAAATCGCGCGCCTGGCCGCAAGCTGCGCGCCACCGCACTCAGAAATCGGTGCGCTTCATAGCATGGGAGATAGCAGAAGCTGTTCCCTAGGCAGTATGCTCCGTCAAACTCGGAAACCCATGAAATCGAACGCATATCGTCCTGCACCCAACGAATCGCCAGAGGCGCTGCACTGCGCGCTTCCGCGACAAACTCCTCGCTTTGATCGAGTCCCGTCATTTGATAGCCGCGGATGGCAAGTTCGATAGCGTGCCGGCCGTTGCCGCACGGGACATCGAGAAGCCGCGCACCCCTCTCGATACCGAGAGTTCGTTCGACGAAGTCCGCCTCTCTGCGGGTCATCTCAGGATTGGTGATATGGCGCCACGCGTCAAGCGCAACGCCACGGAAAAAAGTTGTTTGCCAATTGGATTGCATAGTTCTCCTTCGGATAAACACACAAATTGCAGGTTGCTGGTATAGGCCGCGAAGAAGAGCTAAAGGACGGCGTGAGTAAACAAAGGCGTTTAATAAAGATAGCAGAAACCGGCACGGTGTTCCCGGAGCCTTAAACCCGGCCGCTCTTGTTCAGTTGGGGATAAAAACCTAGATCTTCGGCGCGCAGCATTTTGGCGATGTAGAGAATCTGGCCGTAGTGCATTCCGAAGTGTTCGACGACCTGGTACACAGCATCCAGACCACTCACGTTGTAGCCTTGAATCTCAAAAGGCGTGAGCAAATCGATTTCGGTGAGGCGCCAAAGAACCTCTGAGGCCTGTTGCATGGTTGCGGCAAGCTCCTCAAGGAGAAAAGAAGCTGGAATTAATTCTCGTTGGTTGAATTCCGCGGGACGATCACGAGCATCCTGCAACTGATTGAACGGTACGATCAGCCACTGCCGGACGTTGCCATTCAGATGCAAGAGCAGGTTGCCTGTGCTATTGCTCGCGCCGTTCGGACGCCACCACACTTGTTCATCGCTCAGCGATTTGACTGATTCCCGCAACCTGGGCCAGTATTGCTCGAGCAGCTTGCGGCGCGAAAACTCCAGGAAGGCAGCGGCAGTGTTCGGTTCAGCTTTGGTGGTCACTGTAAAGCCGTTCAAGCGGATGGTTGCAGGAGCAGAAGCTCGGGCACGTTGAAGCCATGAGCGATTGATTGGCGCATTTCCGCCGCTAACGCATTGTAGGGCTCCAGAAGCGGCCGCACGGCGGCGGTTGGTACGGTCCGGAAGGGTCGCTCACCGGCGGGCGTCTCAATGAGGCGCACGAACGCGTCCACCACGTCTTCAGGGCCCGGAGTTTCGGGCGCATCATTTGCGGCATCGAACACGCCTTTGATTCGGTCCTCATATTCAGCCACGGGGTCGTAATCGGCTACCCGGGCCTGATCGACAGGGGCTAAAAACTTCTCCAAAATGGGGGTGCGATGAATACCTGGTTCGACCACAACGGAATCGATTCCGAAAGGGCTGAGCTCGAAGCGGTAAGCATCGGCTAGCGCCTCTAGTGCGAACTTACTCGCGCAGTACACGCCCGAGCAAGGGAGCACAACACGCCCTGCGGCGGAGCTCACATGGATTAGTAGCCCACTGCGCTGACTACGCATGGCAGGCAGCACGGCGCGATTGACGCGGACGACGCCAAAGAAGTTAACCTCGAACAACTGTTGGAATTGCTCGATTGTGAAGGCTTCAGTCCAGCCCAGCGCGGCAATTCCGGCGTTATTGATCACCACGTCAATGTGTCCAGCGGTCTCGAGGACTTGCTTGACGGCTCGTTCTACTGAAGCATCACGGGTGACGTCCATATCCACGACGTGAATTGCGCTGCCCTCGTGTTCGGCCAGCGATTGCAAGGCTTCGCAATGGGCTCTGTTGCGGCCGGAGGTGTCGCGCATGGCGGCGAACACGGTATATCCGCGCCGGCCAAGAGTCTCCGCCGCAACTCGTCCGAAACCCGTGCTCGCGCCCGTGACCAGAACGACAGTATTCATGGATTCTCCTATCCGCCTCAGAATAGCGAAGATCATACGCTGCGACCAGGACCACGGCGAAAAGGTTGGTCCCATCTTCAGCTTCCTCAAATCAATTCTTCGGCCCCGCGATAGGATAGCCCTGCCATAGATACTCCAGAGCCTCGGGTAGAGTTTGTTGTTTCACGGTGCGATCGGTGTGCCCGGCGTTACGGGCAAAGACAAATTGATAGTGATAGCCCTTCGCGACCAGCACTTTCGCCATGTTCTCATTGGCGGCCACCCAGTCGTGCATGTTGTCGCGCATGACATTCGGACTAAGAAGGTCTCTATCTCCGACTTCCATCCAGATTCGCAGCGGCTTAGCCGGCGTGTTGGGGATGAGGTGTTCATGAAACTCCCATGCGCCGTGCGGCGTTGTTGGGTTCGGCGGCCACTGCTGGTTCACGTAGGTTCCTGAGTAGGTGAGAACGCGATGGTAAAGCTCTGGGTGATACCACGCCATGATCAAGGCGCACGAGCCGCCCGAGCTGCCGCCCATTGTCGCCCGACCCTCGGGATTTTTGGTGAGTTTCACGTTGTACTGCTTCTCGACGAGAGGCAGCACTTCTTTCTCAACGAACTCTGCGTAGCGGCCTGACATTGTGTCGTATTCCAGACCGCGTTCGCTTCCCTGGGCGTCGCCGCCGCCGTTGCCAATTGAGATGGCAATCATCACCGGCACTCGGCGCTCGGCGATCAAATTGTCCAGTGCCGTAAACAACGCGCGGTCGGGGCCGTCTGCTCCGACAATGAAAGGCGCAGCCGTGCCGGAGACGTATTCTTTGGGGACATACACAGCCACCCGGCGAGTGTAGGGAGCAGGGTGGCTAGTGGTGATTACCATCTTTGCCGGGTCCGTAGGGTCGGCCGTGCCAAAAGTGTTGGCCCCGCGCGCAATGCCGGGATAGATCTTGCTGTCCGCTGATTCCATGGTGAAAGTGAATACTCTTCCCTGCGGGACGCCTTCCCGCGCGGTCATCTCCGGTGCCGGAGTGTGCGTCGGACCAATGATAAAGTTTCCGTCAGCATTTACCGGAGGGTTGCTGTCATCCGGTAGTTCCTTGGCGGTGACATATCCGGGCGTTTTGGGATCGCGGGTGGGCGGCGTCGCTCGCGCCGGGCGTGCGGCAGGGGGCTGGAGTTTGAGCCACTGCCCGATCTAAGCAAATTACGAAGCTGATCAACAACGCAATGCTTAGAAGCCGGAACATGAGGGACTCCTTTTGTCTTAGTGCCGTCGATTCGCGCCAACATGGAGCCGCGTTCCGGAGCGTTTATGCTGTCCAGACGCTAGCGAGTCGCGCCAAAGCAACGCGGAAAATCATCACGATCTTAACGCAACAGCGAATACGGCCCGACCGCGAGTCAGGACCGCACGCTAGCCGCGAAGTTGCGTCAAAGCGTCAAATAAGGATTTCGCTTATCTGACTTTGCCGCTTCGTGATCCACTTTGTGCCATCCCATATAGGAAATCGCACCAGTAACACGACGCTCATCGGCAGTCAGAATGTCCAGGGGGCACTTACTTCGCTGAAGTTATTATGAAGGCTAAAACTCATGCCGGACGCTCGGGTTTTTCCAGCAACGCTATGCATTGGCTTGGCTCTCATCGCCGCCGCTGCTTGGCCCAAATCTGCGCTCGCGCAGGCCCCCGCTGACGAATTGAGGTCGAAGGTCCAGCGCGCGCCTTCGGACGCATTCGCTCATTACAATTTGGCGGTCGCGCTTTATCACCAGGGGAAACTCGACGATGCGGCCGCGGAATTCCGGGCTGCGCTTGCGCTCAAGTCCGGCCTTGCGGAAGCACACAATAACCTGGGGATCATTCTCGACCGCCAGGGCAAACATGCCGCCGCCCTCACGGAGTTCCAGTCGGCGGTCCAGGCTAATACCCGATATCTCGAAGCGCGATACAACCTGGCAGCGGCGCTCCTAGGCGCCGGTCAAGCACAGAGGGCGGCGGAAGTGGCGCAAGCCGGTCTCGCCCAGAAGGCGGCATGGCCGTGGGGAGAATACGCCTTAGGACGCGCCCTTGAACAATTAGGACAACTCGAGCAGGCCCAGCAGGCATTGGCCAAAGCACTCGAGATCGATCCGCGAATGGCCCGCGCCTGGAATGAGATGGGAATCGTGGCGGCACGCCGAGGGCAAGTGACAGAGGCGATCGCGCATTTTCGTAAAGCCACGGCAATCGAGCCGAATTTTGCCGACGCCTACTACAATCTCGGCGTGCAACTCATGAAAACTAAGGACACGACCGCCGCAGCGAGCGCTCTTGCGCAGGCGCTCCGTCTGGAGCCTACGAACGCCGGCGCCCATTACAGTCTGGGCCTGCTGCTGGCGCGGGAGGGTCGGCCCGCGGACGCGATACGCGAGTTCCAGCGGGCCGTCGAGCGCGATCCTGGCAATTTAGGAGCGCGTCTCGAATGGGCCAGGCTCGCGGCGCAACAAGGAAATTCGGACCAGGCCATATCGCTTGCACGGGAAGCCGTTCGGCGTGATCCGAACTCCGCAGATGCGCACGCTGAGCTGGGCTCCCTCGAGCAAACGAAGGGTGATTACGACCAGGCGCAGCGTGAACTTGAACAGGCCGCACGGCTCAATCCGAAAAATGCTCGCGTCCATTACGAGCTGGGATTGACTGAACAGCATTTTGGTCACAAGGCGCAGGCACGCGCCGAGTTCGAGCAAGCCGTCCAACTCGATCCAGAGGACAAAACGGCTCGGTATGCACTCGCGAAGCTGCTTCGAAGTGAGGGAGATGCCACCGCGGGGCGCAGTTTTCGGACACTCACCAGCTTGATCAGCAAGATATCGAGCGCGACACTGCCCAGGGCGCTAACCGCGCCGGGACCCTGCTGGCGCAACGAAAAGATTGGAACGGAGCAATCGCGGAGTTCCGGAAAGCTCTCAAGTTGAAACCAGA
>CAWCYQ010000026.1:0-30185 GCA_963799755.1 Terriglobia bacterium
ACCGCAACCTCTCCATCCGCGGCCTCAGCCACAACATTTACGTACGGATCCTTCGAGATGAGCTGCATCAAGCCTTGACGGAAGATCGGATGATCGTCGGCGATCACGACCCGAATTTTAGCTTTCATCGCCGCTCGCTGGAATAGGCAAGGTGATTGTAACCATTGTGCCGAAGCCAGGATTCGATTCAATCTCGAAAGTGCCCTCAAGCATCCGCGCCCGCTCAGCCATCCCGATTAGCCCGAAACCGCCTGGCGCTCCCGGGTTAATCGCGGCAGACGGCGTAAACCCTGCCGATCCAAAGGTTTGCTTCACGATCCGGCAGCAACGATCGGATACTGTCATAGCTTGGCGCCTGCTCGGAAAAGCGGACCAGCTCTCCGTTTTGAACCTGAAACAGGCCGTTAGAGGTGCCAACCCATAAGGTCTGCCGCGAGTCTTGAGCGAGACTTCTTACTTCTCTGATCGCACTGCCGTCTTTGGCCTTTACCCCAAAGAATCTATCTCCATCCAGCCTCACCAGGCCAGACATTGTGCCCACCCAAAAGCGCCCTTGCCCATCTCTGAAAAGAGATCGGATTGCGTCGTCCGGTAGACCGTCGTGAGTGGTGTATTTTGTCGCGGCATTCCCGTTCAGGTGAACCAATCCCGCTTTAAATGTGCCTACCCAAACACCGTCTCCATGATCGTGATAGATCGCATATACACTGACCTGGCCTGGAAGAGAGGTGATGTACGGCGCAAATCTGCCGTTTTGGAACCGTGCAATACCGCGGGTTGTGCCAACCCACAGCGCTCCGGTGTCATCACCAGTTATGGCGGCCACTGAATCGTCCGGCAACCCGTCCTTTGTGGAAAAATTCGTGAAGACGCCCTGGTGAAAACGCGTAGCGCCGCCATGCTCGGCTCCAATCCACAGATCACCCTCGTGGTCCTCATACAAAGCGCGGATTCGATTGCTTCGCAGAACCGGCGTGTTGACCGTATTGAAAACGGTGAATTCGATGCCATCAAACCGAACCAGCCCCCCGAAGGTCCCAAACCAGAGGTGGCCATCCCGGGTCTGCAGGACGGTTGACACGGAATTTTGTGGCAACCCGTTCTCGGTGGTCCAGCTCGTTTGCAGGTAACCGTCGTCTATCGCGTACGCGCGAGGTAAAGCAGCGCCGCATGACACGGGACAGTTTAGAAAAAAGAATACTAGCCCGCTCACAAAGACCAGAGTTGATCGGAGATCTAGGCAGGCGAGCTGTGCATCGAGGCGGAGTAGGCTCGAACCGACTGAACTTACCATCGTTCACTACATGCTCGATGGATTCTGACTGCTAAGGTCTTGCTCCGTCGGCAACGTCCATTACTTCCGCGTCGCCTTCCGATGTGGGGAGACTTTCGCGATCTCGAGTAAACCCCTTCCTGGCTGTTGGTAGTGTTTACGCGCGCCTCCGTCCCCAGTTCGCTGTGAAGGTCATGACGCTGGTCCAATAGTGTGGGTCTTGGTAGCGAACGTAGAATTCCTCCAGCGTTTTCTCGGTAACCGCACCCGATTTCAGCAATGAGGGAGCCAGTTCCCGTACGCTCTGAGTCCAGTATTCCGCCCAATCCGAGCTGCCGTTGAATTGCGCGGAGTACCCTTCCCCAGCAATATCCTTCAAGCCGAGCGAATCCAGCCAGGCGGGAATTTTCCGACCGATAAAGTAATCGATGCCAGCTTCAACGGACCACTTTAGCCATCCTTGCCAAAACGTGTGTATCGATTCCGGCTCAGTGGCGGTGCAGGGCAGCATGTCTGGTTCGATAGAGAGAAGCACGCCCCCAGGTTTTAGCGCCCGCACCAAGCGCTCCAGGGCCTTAGCGGCAGGCGTTAGATGGTGAAGCAGGGCGCGCGCCACAACTAAATCATAGTCACCGTCTTCTATTACGTCCTGAAGGACATCGATGTGGCGGACCTCAAGACACGGAAGTCGCAGGTCCTCGACATAGCGGAGATCGATGTCGCTCGCGACGACGTGACCAGTCGGCGCGACACGCTCAGCCAGAGCCCGCGCGATGGATCCGTTGCCACAGCCAACTTCCAGGCAGCGCCAGCCTGGACCCACTCCTAGCCGAACAAAGTGAGCGCACTCGACCGGATCGAGCAGCGCAGACATTAGCGCCAAGCGCTGCTGTTCTCCCGCCAATTCATGGGGTAACACGTATTTCTTCACTGAGTTCGCCTTTTCGTACCCTATGCGGAAGCGTGTCCGGATTATACGCCACTTCCTGCCGGTGTCATGGGCAGATGCCTGACCAGGCGGCCAGCACCTTCTGAATTATTCCCGGGTCGCCGCTTCGGCAACTGGCCGAGGACGCGAATCAGTCAGGGTTCAATTGACGGGTTGCCCGTAATTGAGGAGCTATGCGGAAACATCGGTTCCATCACCGTTTACACCCTGGTCCGGTGGGATTCGGAGACCTTACAACGACATTCCCGAACGCCAGTCGGCGCCTACTCGTATGCCGGATGCCGGTGTGATTACTGCCGTCTCCCGAGCGTCCCAGATTCCGCGTCAACACCGCTAGGCCGGGGTGCGCGACATAAATGTGGATGGTCAACGGCTAGGGCGCGGTCGGCCAATGATCTTCTTCCGCTGAAACTGCAGCCAGCGTAAAGCGATGATAGCGCGTTGGCGCCACAACGGTCCGAGAACATGCCGGAGCGCTCCAGGCGGCTAGCGATCACCGTTTTGCAGCCGGCTTCAACTGCGCCAGAGCCGACGAACAGGCCTTGCGCACGGAAGGCCGGGTAGGGCATCCGCTCGGCGGCGTTTATCCCCAGCGGCTCTGGCCTGATCGGGACCTGCGCTCGTTCCCAATATCCGGCGAACTCCGCTTGAACAGCGGCGTTCGGGGGCAGGTGAGCGGTCACTGCAGCCGATTTGAAATAGGGCGTGTTTACATCGCCTGCGTCAAGATAACCCGGCAATCAGCCGGGCTTCAGTCGTGCTCCTGGGATCACAAGCGGCGGCTTTCGCGCAATTCGCAATCCCCTGAACGCCGGGGGATTACGATCACCCTACCAATGGCGGTCAATGCTGTGACTAAGGCTGACTACAATAGCAGCCCCCGCCGCTCAGCGCACAGACAGCACAGATTTGAGGGGCAATGGAAACACAACGCCCTTGGGAGAGTCTACAGACGGGTGCCGTCTTGAATGCCATGCTGTTTAGGGCGAAAGCGGTCAAGAGTGTGCCGAGCAGCAACAGCTCGGAAATAATAGCTTTCATGTTTGTCCTCCATTGCGCGAAATTGCGCGTTCATTTGCAGCCCTGGGTTAGGGAACGTCCGGCGCTGGCTCGCAACTTCGAGGAGACTCGCCGGAAGCCCTATTTAACGTAGGACACTCGACCTGGTAGACCAAGGTAACCAAGCGCGTCCTTCCACCCGGCCGTGTCCACCGAGCCGGGCCAAACCTTCTCGACGATTCCGCCACTGCCGACGGCAACAATGTTGGGAACGGCCTTAAGAGCTAGTTGCAGGTAGGTGCGGTACGGAGGGTCCAAGATCACGTTGGAAGTCGGAATGTTCTCGCTCTCGGCATAGTCCTTCGTGGTGTCGGACGGGTCGCGGCTCACCCAAATTACCTGCCAACCCCGCAGCTCCATTTGCCGGGTCAGCCGGGCCCAACTCTTCTCGCTTGCACGACAAGCCGGGCACCCCGGGGAAAACGTTATGAAGAGCGTATGGGATCCAGGGCCTGGCGGAGCGATTGTCCGCAGATGGCCGTCTAGTGTGAGACCAGCGATGCCATGCAGGGTCGTCCCGGCGGGAATCTCGGTGGCCGAGTTCATTAGCATGGCTTGCATTTCGTTATTATGTCGCGCGAGAACGAAGTTCTGGACCAGTACCGCGATCGCAACGATCCAAAGCATCACCTGCAGCGCAGGCGCACCAACCAAACGGATCTTTTGCAACTGCACGCGCCGCCTCCAGCCGATCGGATAGGCCAATTGTAGTCGGGTTTTCCCCTGGGGTCAACGAAATTTTGGTGCGAGCCCGCAGGACATGATGTAGCCGGAAAGCCCCGTTTTTCTTGGAACCAATTACCGAGCGTATATGGAACGCTCGGTAAAGGAAGAGCCCTTATGCCCACATCGCTCGCTGAGTTGGAGCGCAACGAGCTGCATTGTTGCAGCGCATTTCTGAGCTAGGCGATTTACGCCCAGGCTAGATTACAGGAACAGGCGGCCGAGGATCGGATGCGCTACCGGGCATTCCGCGCGCACAAGGCCTATTCGTCGGCTCTGGCGTGGTTGAAGCCGGCTGCAGAATCGTCATTGGCAGCCGGCTCAAACGTTCCGGCATGTTCTGGACGTTGGCGGCGCCCACGCCATCACGTTGTACGCTGCTGCCGTCTCAGCCGAAGATTCGAGGACTACGGGGCCGAACGCGCATCAGCGGCCTGATTATCCACCTTTATGTCGCGCGCGCGCCAGCGCGCAGATCTGGATAAAGCGGCCCACGTGTGACTCAGTCAGTATGAGCGGCTATTCACCGTAACCGCTTCATCTGGCCGGGATGGTAACGGTCAACACGCGTTTCACCAGAGCGAGTCTTCGCTCGCGCTCTGGTTGACGTACCTTCAGACCGGTGGTCGAGCCTTGCCAGGCTTGGGCCAGATAGCAGGTTTTGTCATAGCAATCGAACTTCAATCTTGCCTGTTCGGAAGAGTTTGAGGCACTAATTGGCTGCGCAGTGACGAATCCGCCGCCCGGGTTTTGATCCAAGCCGCGGATCGACAGTACGTGGGCGGTGTTGTTATAAGTCAATTGGTAGTGTCCGGCGGGTAGAATCGTATCCGACACTGTAAACGCGAACGGTACGTCCGCCTGCAGAGGCTGCGCCGATTGCGCCAACACCCCCGAAATAGTCGCTACGCCGAGAAGCGTGATTGTCGCAAAAGTCTTAAACATTGGTTTCTCCTGTAAAGCGGTTGTGTGCCGAAACGATCCTGGGGCAGTTCGCGAGACAGGTCTGGTGTGAGTTGTCTTTGCGCGCTTCCAAGTGAATCGGACCGCCTCGGCACGTGACCAGTTTTAGCCGGCGGCACGCCTAACGTCGATGGATTCGAGCTTCTCGCTCGCTTGAATGTTTATCCAGGTGTAACCGGCTTTTGAATCTTGCACATCCGGGCTAAGCTGACTTACTGTCTTCCCCTCGGGGCGGACATTCTGGACTCTCTCTGACGCCCAATTTGGAAAACAGATGTTATAGTCCCTGGTACGCGAGGAGTGGTATGGATGCGTCGGCGAAAAGTGACCGTCTGGTCCGGTTCTCGGTCTACGAGCTGGATCGCGATTCAGGCGAACTGTTCAAGCAGGGGCGAAAGGTTAAGCTGCAAGGCCAGCCTTTTGAACTCCTGGTCACTTTGCTGGAGCGCCCCGGCGAGGTCCTCACCCGGGAGGAATTGCGGCAACGGATTTGGTCTTCGGAGACCGCGGGCGACTTCGATCAAGGCCTCAACAGAGCTGTAAACAAGATTCGCGAGGCGCTTGGCGATTCGGCCGAAAATCCACGCTTCATCGAGACCCTTCCCCGTCGCGGCTATCGCTTTATCGGTTCGATGGCCTCTCCGCCGCCAGCGGTTGTCGAATCAAGCCCCGCCGCTATCGAACAATCCGTCAAATCCCGCCGTCACCTGTGGATCGCTGGCGGAATTCTAGTCTCTGTTCTGCTGATAACAGCCGGTAGCTGGATGCTGCTACATCGTTCGACTAGCGGCCCCATGCAGCTTCAGGAACTAACAACCAATTCTTCCGAAAATCCGATTCTGCACGCCGCTATATCGCCTGATGGCAAATACCTGGCCTACGGGGACTTGACGGGAATCCAGATTCGACTGATCAGCACCGGTGAATCGCACACGCTGCCACGCCCTTCCGCTCTGTCTTCGACAGACCTCTGGGTGCCTCAAGCCTGGTTTCCGGACGGAACCCACCTGCTTGCGTCGTCGGAACATTCCACAACAAATGAGGAGACCATCACTGCCTGGAGCGTCTCGGTAGTTGGCGGATCGGCAGTCCCTCTGCGGGAAGGCGCGCTGGCCCAATCGATCTCGCCCGACGGCTCGACGATCGCTTTCACGACCGGAGGGCCATTACACGATTGGACAAATGCCGCAGCAACCATTGCCCGCGCGGGCGGCGACATTTGGTTGATGAACTCTCAGGGAACGGCGGCAAGGAAAATCGTCACAGCAGGCGCCGGTGTCGGATACATCGGTTCAGTCCGCTGGTCGCCCGATGGCAAACGCCTTGCGTATCAAGAACTGCGAGTCGCAGGCGGAAACACATGGAATTGCGCTATCAAGAGCGTCGAAACCAATGGCGGTGGAACATCGGTTGCGGTGACTTACCGCCAGGATGGCGCGTGGTTCAGATGGCCTGCGGAGTTTGTGTGGTTACCGGATAACCGGATCGTCTACGCGGTCGCGGAAAACTTGTCCAGCTCTCAAGATACGAATCTTTGGCAAATTGAAGTGGATCGGAGCGGAAGCGCGAAAGGGCAGCCGCAGAAAACCACCAATTTGGCCGGATTTCACATGAGCGGCTTCAGCTACACGACCGATGGGAAGCATCTGTTGTTTGAGAGCACGAAAGAACAGTCCCGAATTCAGATAGGCAGCCTGGATGAAAACGGCAAATTAATAGATACACGGCTTTTTACGCTGGATGAGCGAAACAACCTGCCATTTGACTGGACTGCCGACAGCAAGAGCGTAATTTTCAGTTCCGATCGTACCGGCAAGTACGCCTTGTATAGGCAGGCTCTGGATGCGAATGTTCCAGAGTTGATTCGTACCGGTCCCGAGAGCATCCCGGTCGCCCGACTCAGTCCCGACAGTGCCTACCTGGTCTATTCGGCTTTGTCGAACGTCAAGTTTCCAGATCAGTCCGAATCTCGTCGGTTCATGCGCGCTCCCGTCACCGGCGGCCCGGCTGTGTTCCTTTTCGAGGATAAAGGCGATCTTAGCTTCGATTGTCCGAAACGTCCCGGGCTCCCGTGCCTTGAGAGCAAGACAGACGAGGATGGTAAGCAGGAGACATTCTTCAGCTTCGATCCCGTTTCGGGCTCACGTCACCAACTCTTTAGAATGTCTCGTTCTTCGTCCGCGTTGGATATCAATTGGATGATGTCACCCAGCGGTTCTGACATTGCAATGGTCCGGTATGATACGCATGCCCACGTAGAGATTCGTTCTCTGCAGGGACGGATCGAAAAGGAATTCGACGTGAAAGGTTGGCCCGGTGTCTTGGGCGTCGATTGGGCGGCAGACGGGAAAACGCTAGTCATGGCTAGTCCGGGATCTGTGAAGTCGCCGTCGGGGCCGGTAGGCGTAACTCTGCTCCGAGTGGATCTGGAAGGCAACGCGCAGCCAATTTGGGAGACAACTTCCGCGCGTTACAGTTGGGGCATTGCATCTCCGGACGGCAAGCATCTGGCCATTTGGCAGCCCGCAACAGAAGGCAACATCTGGCGTCTGGATAACTTTTGATCGCATTCGGCGGAGGGTTACTCTTAAATGGTGATCCGTGTCGGTCCGGCTGGATGGATGTATAAGGACTGGAACGGAATCGTCTACCCAGCAAAGAAACCGAAAGACTTTAACCCCGTCGAATATCTGGCGCAGTACTTCGACACGATTGAGATCAATTCGAGCTTCTACGGAGCACCGCGACCAAGCGCAGCCACAAAATGGGCACAGAGCGTGCAGGCCAATACGCGCTTCAAATTCACCGCAAAACTATACCAGGGATTCACACACAAGCGCAATGCGACAACTAAGGAAGAGCAGGAGTTCAAGGACGGCGTTAGGCCACTCATCGAGACCGGCCGATTCGGCGCATTGCTGCTACAGTTTCCTTGGTCATTTCGCTTCGATAAAGAGAATCGCCTTTATCTCCTCAGTCTTCACAAGCGTTTCTCGGAATACCCGCTTGTCTTGGAAGTGCGCCATGCAAGCTGGGCGCAGCCGGAAGTGCTCGACTTGCTCGCCGAATTGGACATCGGACTAGCAAACATCGATCAGCCGCTCTTTAAGAGATCCATAAAACCCGGTATGGACGTTACGTCTCCTACCGGGTACATACGTCTACACGGGCGCAATTACAGAATGTGGTTTTCTGCGAAAGCGGATGTGCGTGAACGTTACGACTACCTTTACAGTCTGAATGAGCTAGAGCCTTGGATCGAACGCATCAAGACAGTCGGGCAGAAGGCTAAAGAGACCTACGCTGTGAGTAATAACCACAATCTGGGCAAGGCAGTAGTAAACGGCCTAGAGATCGCTTCCGTTCTTCGCGGCACACAAGTGAATGCGCCGGGCACGCTCGTTGAGCACTACCCTGAACTAGCCGAGTTTGCGGCAGGTTAATCACTTCACGTCTCCGAGATCTCGGTTTTCGCGACCACATCCGGTAGGTTCGGTCCGCTTCCTGCATGAGGCTGACTTCACCGGGACGCTGCGGCCACCAAGGTCACGCAGCCGGACTGTGTAGCCAGCCAGCTTTCTCTTCCGTAATGTCACGCTTGTGTTATTATGGCACTAGTGTGCCAATAGAGCGTAGAATGAGTGTAGGCGAAGAACAAGGCAGATTCCGGCAACGCGCGCACACTCGTGCTCTCCTTGTGAAGACCGCGTCCGAACTGATGCAGAGTGGCGAAATTCCCACTGTGACAGCCGTTGCCGAAGCGGCACAGGTTTCTAGACGCACCGCCTACCGATACTTCCCTTCGCAGGAGCAGTTATTGGCTGAGGGTGCCATCGAGAGCGCCCGGCCCCTGGTATCGAATACTGAATTCCCGGAAGACCTGATGGCGCGCATCCGGCTTCTAGTTGGAACGGTGCAGCGATTTGTCTACGGAAACCAGGGCGCTTTACGAACGATTGTCCGCCTAACTGCCGAGCACGTTCTAGATGACAATGTCGGCGACGCTGAGGACTTCACACCCGTGAGGAGCAACCGGGTTGAATGGATCAGGACCGCCCTCGAGCCGGCCAGAAAACGGCTTGGAGGAAAAGATTTTGAACGCCTTGTCTCAGCCCTTTCATTGTGCGTTGGTATCGAGTCTGCAATGGTATTGGCGAATTTGCGTGGGCTATCTCAGAAAGAAGTCACACGCGTTTCTGCCTGGGCTGCAGAGACTCTGGTCGCGGGCGCACTGGAACAGGCCGAACAAAGGCTTCGGTCAGGGGCCCGCAAACGTGAGGAAGAATCATGAATCGCCGATCGTTCTTTAATCTCGTTGCAGTTGCATTATCGAGCCGAGAATCCGGATTTGCTTTCTTAAGAGGAGATACACCCATGAATACTACGCCAGTTTCCGCGACTCAGCCATTGATCGTCAGAACCCAAGATGTCGTCGGGTTCAGTCAAGGCTTAGGAGAAATGCGAATTCTGATCGACGGCGCCAAATCGCAGAACGAGTGGTGGTTCGGCCACTGTGAAGAATTGCCTGGGTTCATGACCACACTCCACTTCCACCACAATATGGACGAATACGTCTACGTGCTCGACGGCGTTCTCTCCATTTTCACGGGTGGCCAGTGGCACGATCTGACTCCGGGCACATTCGCTTTGCTTCCCAAAGGTATTCCTCATGCACAGGGAAACACTTCCTCATCGCCGGTTCGCTTCCTTGGAGCAGGCAGTCCTGCTGGATTCGAACGCCTGTTTCCGGAACTGGATCAATTGGCTAAGCGTGTCCCGGCGAATACTCCTGAATTCGGCAAAGAAGCCGCCAGGCTTTTGAGCCAACTTGCAACAACCATCGTCGCGCCGCCGCCTCGTCGACACTAGGGTGCGATCCGTCAAAAAGACTGAATTTTACTGAGACCTAAAATGGCAGCCATCACCTTGATTAATTCTTTCGAAGTCCCCACAGGGCGTGAGGATCAGTTCCTGCAATTTTGGAAACAGGTCAATGCTTATATGCAGAAGAAACCCGGCTATTTAGGCCATAAGCTTCATCGGGCAATCACGCCTGACGCTCCGTTCCGTTTCGTTAACGTTGCACGATGGTCATCAATGGCGCATTTTCAAGCCGCGCATGACGCCGGTTTTCGCGAACTCGTAGGCAGACCGGCGGGCTCCGCTTTTCAGCCGCATCCAGTTCTCTACGAGGTCGTCCATGAAGTGCACGCGGAGACTGGCTCGACTGGGGCATAGCTGAGTTCAGTCCACATGATCGGCGGTGCAAACTGTCTCCGTGGTCATTCTGGACAGCCGTAGCGGATCACGCCGGCGAAGATGCCCATTGCACAACCAGGGATGCTGTCGAAAAACCTGCATAGGCTTTGCTTGATACCGCTCGACGCTCACTCCCGGTTATGGGCCTGAGAAGTACGGCGGAACTGCATACTGGAGATCGTGCGTGAACTCATTTCACTTAACATCTGTATGGGGAGACCTTGGAAAGCGGCTTCAGATGGCGGTGTGTTGGTTAGAGTGGTTAGCTCTTGGCTTCGGTTTGCCTGCGCTGATCACCGCATGACCTAACTTCCGTGTGACCTATAAAAGGGAGCCATCCAACACCTGATCAGGCGCAGTACTTAGCGAATTGCGGTCTCCGTTATCCGCACATGAGCATCCGTGATGTGAAAGCCGTACTTTTCAATATCGTCTAAACATTCATCGCTATTTACGCCCGGCATCCGTTCTCCATCTCGGCTCAATTCCACCGATTTGAAGACGCGCCAAGGGGCAAAATGCGAAGGCAGGTTGGCGCCCGTCGCGTCTTCAGTGAAACCAAAGACGCGGCCCGGCCCCCTAAAAATCTGAATTTGCATGTCCTGTTCGTCCGATTCAAGCTTACCGCCTCAAAGCAATCGAGTGATGTTCAGTTGGTCGCCGAGTCGTCCATCGAATCAAGCGCGCGCCATGTCACCGTGCGGGTGGATTCTTCCTCCACCAACTGCGCATAGTAGATCTCGCAAGTTGCGGCGCCGCCGATCCGTGCCACGCTTCTTGCGCCGTGCTACGAGTGGCATGTCGCAGAGAGAACGTTACTGCGGATGCCGCGGCTCGGATCGGAATTTCACGGATCTGCCGAGTTGCTCCATGATGCGGCCGACTCGGCCTCAACAAGCCCAATGGCTATCTTCTCGGCTCATACCGCATCGCCACCGCCCCCGAGCCGAACTCCACTCGGCTCACGAGCCTCAAGTCGATACGCTTCGATAGCCCCGCGAACAAAGTCGGCCCGTGGCCCGCTAGCCTGGGCTGCACCACGAACTCGTACTCATCGATCAATCCCAGCTCCGCCAACGCCAGCGGGAGCTTTACGCCTCCCACGAGCAGTCCCTTACCCGGCTCCCGCTTGAGCTGCTGAACGGCCGTTCCTAGATTCCCGCGCACGAGCTCCGCGTTCCAATCGACCCGGTCCAGGGTGCTCGACACGACGTACTTCTTTGCCGCGTCGATCCTCCGGGCGAAGGGTTCCATCCAATCAGGCCTCGCTCCCGTCCGCGCCGCCGGCCGGAACGCTACCTCCATCATTTCGTAAGTCACCCGGCCAAAGAGGAGGGCATCGGCTCGGTCGAGATTCCCGGCCGCGTGACGATGCAAGTCTTCGTCCGCTAACATCACACGATGATCGCAGCACCCGTCCAACGTGACGTTGATGGAATACCGAAGGAGTCGCATTACGGAATAGTACCGCCGATGGGTAGACTAGCAACGTTAGCCCGCTTCAGAGCTTGGAGCCACTCACGTAACGCATGACGATGACAACTTGAGAGCCGCTGGTAACGCTCCTTCCACCGAACAACGGTCCGAGCCGTGGTTCCGAGCTTGTGCTTGATCGTGCGGAAGGAGGCGCCTTCGCCAGCATCAAAATCAGTTTGGCGCGAAACACATATCCGGCTGGCAGCGAACGCGACTGAGAAATCTTCAAAGCGGCCAGTTATCGTGCTAATTCCACCGGACAAGTTAACTTGCTAACGACGATCAGTAATCCAGCCGTTTTTACCGTTTTGAGCGCTTCCATGTTCTGACTCAATTCACATTCGTCGAGCGGCTTGAACCCGCCTTGAAATTCCAAGTCAAATTCTGACTATCTGACGCTACGCGAACAAAGCCCCTTAACCGGGTCGAAAGCAGTCACAGCCGAGCAAATTTTTTGAAGCCAGCAAGCACAGCGCGTTAGCGCGGATCTCAAATCGTGCCTTGAATTCCCCCGCCGCGAAAACCCTCTGTTTGCAGATGTTCCACGTGAAACATACGTTACCTTTCGAGGCCGGAATACGGCGCGTGCAACGGCCTTGTCTCCGGCGCGCCGAACTTACTACCGCCGATTCCTTTTATAGACGGTAAAAACTCTGGCGCTCACCAGCTGTATAAAAGATGGTTTTGACATCTCCGCAGTGGGATTTCTTCTCTATGTCAGACCAGGTGAAACGAGTAATTCACGCGACGAGATTCTTGCCGCGGGTTTCGGGAAGACTCACCGCGGCAAGGATCATCAGCAGATACGCTGACGAGGCAAAGAGTCCGATGGATATCCCGAGCGGCAAACGAGCACTGAGATAACCAACGAATGCGGGAAAGAGCGCACCCATGCCGCGGCCAAGATTATAGGAGAAGCCTTGACCGGAGGCGCGCGATGAGGTCGGGAACAGTTCGGTCAAGAAAGCGCCCATCGGACTGAAACTGCCGGAAGGGAAAAAGCCGAGCAGGAAGCCAAGCCCGAGCAGCAGGGAGTTGCTGAGCGGGAGCAGTGTATAGCTCCAGATTGTGAGCAGCGAGCAGCCCGCGAAGAGGATGAGCGTGACGCGGCGGCCGAGGCGATCGGTGAGCTCTGCGCTGAGCAGGTAACCAGCGAATGCGCCCGTAATGATTAGAGCGAGATGGCCACCGGTATCAAGCATCGAGAGTCTCCGGGAATTTCTGAGAAACAGAGGCAGCCAGGTCATGACCGCGTAGTAGCCGCCCTGTGCACCAAGCGACAGCAGAGAAGCCAGTGCAGTGGTGCGAAGAAGGGTGGGTGAAAAAATCTGTGACCAGCGCGCCTGTCGAGCGCGCGAAAACATCTCCGGTTCGGAGACGCGTCCGCGAATATACAGAATAAGGAATGCCGGAAGAACGCCCACCCAAAACATGGCGCGCCAGGCGAGAGAAGCCGGCAGAATGGAGAATAGAACGACAAAAAAGAGGGCGGCGGCTCCCCATCCGAGAGCCCAACCGGATTGAACGACGCCGACGGCTCTGCCGCGATTCTGTGAACCAATCGTTTCCCCGATCAGTACCGAACCCACTGCCCACTCGCCTCCGAAGCCCAATCCCTGCAGACTGCGCACGATGAGCAATTGATGATAGGAGCCGGTGAACCCGCTGAGAAAGGTGAACACGGCAAACCAGGCAATCGAGAGTTGCAGCACTCTCACGCGGCCATAGCGATCGGCAGCCAGGCCGGCCAACCAGCCACCCACAGAAGAGACAAGCAGCGCGGAGCTCGCAAGCGTTCCCGCCTGCCCCGTCGTCATGTGCCATAGGGCAATTAAGCTCGGAACAACGAAGCTGTAGATCATCACATCCATACCATCGAGCATCCAGCCCGCGAATGTGGCGAGGAGAGCAGCGCGTTCCGCACGGGATAGCTCGAAGAGCCAAAGTTGGTGAGTCATTCGTCTGCTGATCGGCGTGGCATCAGCAGCGTACCATCGAGAGAAGTGAAACGGCTGCGCATCGGCATCGACACTGGCGGGACCTTTACGGATTGTGTTTATCTCAAAGAGGGTCAGCTCAAAGTTTTGAAGTTGTTTTCGACTCGCGACGATCCGGCAGTCGCTGTGTTGCAAGGTACGCGAGCGGTCGTCGACGGCGAAATTCCATTCGTCCGTCATGGAACCACGGTCGGAACGAACACGGTCTTAGAAAGAACTGGCGCGCGCGTGGCCTTCGTAACAACTGCCGGTTTTGAAGACACCATCTCGATCGGCAGGCAGGCCCGCGCTCACCTTTATGACTGGTTCGCAGCACCGCCGCCGTGCATCGTACCCCCCGAACTGCGATTTGGCGTACGCGAGCGGACCACTCCCGAGGGCCGGGTTTTATGTAAACCGTCACAGGAAGAACTGGATGCGCTGCTCGAGAAGCTGCTGGCAAGCAACGCGGAGTCAATCGCAATCTCGCTGCTATTTTCGTTCGTTAATCCAGACAACGAAACATTAGTAGCCAATGCGCTGCGATCGCTTGATCTACCCTTGTCCGTGTCACATGACATTCTGCCTGAGTTTCGCGAGTACGAGCGAGCATCGACGGTCACCGTGAATGCTTACCTCGCGCCCAAGATGAACCGCTACTTGCAGTCCGTACGATCTGGATTGGCAGCGATGGCGCCGGATTCGCGCTTCGATGTGATGCAGTCGTCCGGCGGAATTGTGCCGGCGAGTGTCGCTGCTGAGCAGCCAGTCCGAACGGTACTGTCCGGTCCGGCAGGCGGCGTCATCGGCGCATTTCTGGTTTCGAAGATGGCGGGTTTCGAAAAGACCATTGCGTTCGACATGGGTGGCACCTCGACTGACGTTTGCCTGCTCGATGCGGCTGAAGGCGAGCCGCGAATCACGAACGAGTCGCTGGTGTCGAACATGCCCGTGGGTATTCCCATGCTCGAGATTCATACTGTCGGAGCGGGCGGCGGGTCGATCGCTCGCCTCGATGGCGCAGGGTTCCTGCAGGTGGGACCTGAATCCGCCGGTTCGAATCCAGGGCCGATTTGTTACGGCCGGGGAACGCAGCCGACAGTTAGCGATGCCAACCTGATTCTCGGCCGGTTGCGAGCCGAGCATTTTCTGGGCGGCGAGATGCAGCTTCAGCAGGAGCGCGCGGCGCGCTACATGGAGATGGCGCGCGGCGCAATGAATTCCGTGGACGCGTTTGCGGCCGGAATTATATCGCTGGCTGAGACGGCCATGGAGCAAGCGATTCGCGTAATTTCTGTCGAGCGTGGCTATGACCCGCGAGAGTTTGTGCTGGTGGCGTTCGGAGGAGCCGGGCCGCTCCATGCGTGCGCCCTGGCGAAGGCGCTGCATATTCCGCGTGTGCTTATTCCTGCACTGCCGGGCGCGCTTTCTGCAGTGGGGATTCTGATCGCTGACACGATCCGGGACTATTCGAGAACCGTGATGCTCCAGGCGGACGACGATGTAGAGAGATACTTGCGGGAACTGGAGTTGCTCGGAATGGAAGAACTGGGACCGGACGCCGCCCGGGCCGAGGCGAGGCGTTCACTGGATATTCGCTATGTGGGTCAAGGCTACGAACTGAATGTGCCTGCAGGGGTGAATGCAATCCATGATTTTCATCGGGCGCACAGGAAGCGCTACGGCTATGCGGACGAGAGTAGGCCCGTCGAGATCGTAAACGCACGGGTCAGAATGATCGTGAAGGCAGAGGCGGTCGCCTTTCCTCGATACGAGTTGAGGGATGGCGATGGGAAACAGGCGCTGCTCGAATCGGCCTCTGTATTTTTCGCCGGCGACCGGTCGGAAACGGCCATTTACAGGCGCGAAGCGTTGCAGTCAGGAGACAAGTTTGATGGTCCGGCAATCGTAGCCGAGTACAGCGCAACGACGGTAATACCTCCGGGCTGCACAGTAGCGGTGGACGTCTATAAAAACTTAGTGGTTGAGGTGGCTTGATGGATGCGGATCCTGTCGAGCTGATGATTTTCAAAAGCGTTATGCAATCGGCTGCGGAAGAGATGGGCGCGGCATTACGGCGAACATCCTTTTCTCCGAACATCAAGGAACGGCGCGATTATTCGTGCGCAGTGTTCGATGCGGGAGGCAGTGTAATCGCGATGGGCGACCACATGCCCGTACATCTCGGATCGATGCCAATGTCGGTCCGCGCAGCGATCGACCGGGTCAAGCCCGGCAGGGGCGACGTGGCGATTCTGAATGATCCGTATGCAGGAGGCACGCATCTTCCGGACATCACAATGGTGCTGCCTGTGTTTGCGGGCGGCTCCGTTTCTCCCATTTTCTACGTGGCTTCGCGAGCGCACCATGCAGATGTCGGCGGCCGTTATCCCGGCTCCATGGGGCCTTGTAGCGAGATCTTCCAGGAGGGATTGCGCATACCGCCCGTGAAGATTATGCGCAATGGCGTTATCGCGCGCGATGTACTCGATCTGTTGCTCTATAACGTGCGGACGCCTGTCGAGCGCGAGGGCGATCTCACCGCGCAGATCGGTGCCTGCAAAGTGGGCGAAGGACGTCTGCAGGAAGTCATTGGGAAATACGGAATTCCGCGCATTTCAAAGCTGACGAAGGAACTGCTCGACTACTCGGAACGACTCATGAGCAACGAGCTGCACGGTATGCCCGCTGGAACTTTTACGGCCGAGGACTTTCTCGATAACGACGGTGTGACTGACGAGCCAGTCAGGATCGCGGTTTCGATCACGCTCGATCCGCAGGAGCAGCGCGCATGTCTAGACTTTGCCGGTTCGAGTCCTCAGGTACAGAGCAGCGTCAATGCCGTGTATGCGATCACTTATTCGGCTGTCTACTACGTCTTTCGCTGCCTCTTGTCCGAACGCTCGCCAGCTACAGCGGGCATCATGCGCCCCATCGAGGTGCTGGCTCCGGAAGCGAGCATTGTGAATGCTCTTCCTCCGGCGGCGGTGGCCGGCGGAAATGTCGAAACTTCGCAGCGCATTGTGGATGTTGTGATGCGCGCATTGGCTAAGGCGCTGCCTCAGCGCATCCCCGCGGCCAGTTCTGGAACCATGAATAATCTAACGATTGGAGGAATCGATCAGAGAACCGGCCAGCCGTTTGCGTATTACGAGACGGTCGCCGGCGGAATGGGCGGGCGCCCCACGGCAGACGGAATTTCGGGTGTTCACACGCACATGACAAATTCTCTGAACACTCCCGTAGAAGCGCTGGAATATGCATACCCGCTGCGTGTCACGCGATATAGCTACCGGACCGGATCGGGAGGAGCGGGCCAATACCGCGGAGGCGACGGACTGATTCGTGAGATCGAAATATTGAGCGATGCCCAAATCACCCTTCTTGCCGACAGGCGCAAATCTCGACCGTATGGACTGTCCGGAGGCGAACCAGGAGCGCCGGGCAACACCACACTCATCAATCGCGACGGCACCTCTTTACTACCCGCGAAGTTCAGCATCTCTGCCGCAAAGGGCGACCGGATCCGCATCGAGACTCCAGGTGGAGGCGGATGGGGGCCTAAGAGTGGGGCAGGCTGGTAGCCTGCGCGGCCGTTGTTTACCGCCGCCACCGCAAAATTAGCGGTTGCGGATCACGCGGGCAGAGCCTCGCGCTGCGACGCGACGGAGGACAGTGCACGGCTGCCGACCCCCGGAAATTCTAGCCGGAAGCGTGTGCCGCGTTCGAGCGTACTTTCCACCTCGATAATTCCTTTGTGCTCCTGCACGATGCCATAGGTGATCGAGAGACCGAGGCCGGTTCCCTTCTTCGGACCTTTGGTGCTGAAGAACGGATCATAGATGCGCGGCAGATGCTCGGCCGGAATGCCCTGTCCGGTATCGGCTACTTCGATATGGGCAAATCCGTTCTCCGCCCAGGTTCGAACGATCAATTCACCGCCCGCCGGCATAGCGTCGCGCGCGTTGATGAAAAGGTTCAGAAAGACCTGCTGCAGTTTGCCCGAGTTGCCGCGCACGGCGGGCACATCCTCGGCCAGGTTGACCTGGGTGGTCACGCCTATTTTTTGAAACTGATGATCCACCAGCGACACTGTTTCTCGGATCACGCGGTTCAGGTCGAGTTCCGTGTACTCAGTCGGAGACGTGCGCGAAAAATTCAACAATGAGTTAACGATCTCGCTTGCGCGGAAAGTCTGTTTGGCGATTTTGTCGAGCAGCTTCGATTTCTGATCGTCTCCTGAAACCTGTTTCAAAAGCAGTTGAGCGTAAGTGGAAATGACGGCAAGCGGCGTGTTGACTTCGTGCGCCACTCCGGCGGCCAGCAGTCCGATGGAGCTGAGCTTGTCTGCCTGGACCAGCTTGCGTTCCAGCTCGTCGCGGTCCGTCACATCATCGAAAATAATCAGGCGGCCGATCTGTTTGCCCTCCCTGGAGAAAAGAGGAGCGATCGCCAAATTGACGATGGATTCCGGGGCTGAAGGCGTGGATTTAGCGATTTCCAGGCTGTTCCGTCCGTTGCTAGCGGTTATCTGCGACTCTTTACTAGAAACGCGCCGTTCGAGAGGAACTTTGTAGACGTCGTGAAAACCTTGGACAGCGCGAATGTCGTCGAACTGTTCGCAGAGTTGTGAGGGGAAAAGATCGGAGAGGCATCGCCCCACAGCGTCGCGGCGCGAGATGCCCGTCAAACGCTCGATTTCCGCGTTCCAGCTTTCCACCCGATCGTCCAGACCAGCCGCCACAATGCCGACATTGATCGATTCCACGATGTTCTCGCTGAACTCTTTCAACCGTTCGTATTCGTCGACCTTCTGCTGCAGCGAGCTATAAAGCCGGGAGTTCTCGATCGCAATGGCGACATAGTTCGAGAGAGTCACCAGCAGTTCGACATCGTCTTTGGATAGGAAATCGCCTTCGGTGGTGCGGCTGACTCCGAAATACGCAATAGTGCGCCCGCGCGATTTGCAGGCTACGTAGTAAGTGAAATCGAGTTCGCTTATGGTTTCGCGAATGGATGAAGGCCACTCCTTCGAAACGATATCGCGCAGATGTTTTGGCTGCTCAAAAAATAGATAGGGCGTGTCAGATGATTTTTGAAGGAATCGCAAATCCAGTTGGCCGACGGGATTTTTTGCATTCCGGCCGGTGCGCTGGGAGAGTGAATGCAGTTGGAAAGTGCCGATGGCTTCGTTCAGGAGGAAGAAACCAATCTGCTGGATAGAGAGAGTGCGCCGCAGTCTGTCCGAGACTTTGGCCAGCATCACGCTCTGATCTGTCTCCGAGCTCAACTCGCGCGCAAACTCGATCAATGTCACGCGCGCGTCGTACCGGTCGCGATAAAACACCCAGCGGTCAAGTTGCTCCTGTATCCATTGCCGGATCGGTTGAAACACGAAGGTTGCAAAGGCAATCAGCACCACGAAGGCCGGCGGCGGGATGGTTTGGGTGTGGAAAATGAGAAAAATCAGACCGTAAAACGTCCCGATCACCGCGAGGGTCGCCAGAGTGTAAACATAGCCTTGCTGGAAAATGATGTCGACGTCCATCAGACGGTAGCGAGTGATCGCGTAGGCCCAGGTGAGTGGGATGAGGCCCAGGCAAAGCACGCTCAGATTCATCAGATGGCCGGGCAGGAAGCCGGCAGCATAGGGCAGCGCGTAGAGAAGAGCGAAAGGTGTCAAGCCCAGGAATGCGCCATTCCGCAGGTATTTGAGCTGTCTTCGGGCCATTGGATCTTCCGTGCGGGCGAGATCGATCGCCAGCGCGACCGCGCCGAGCATATAAAGGATCACCGAAAAGCCAACTGTGATGCGATCCAGCAGCCAGTGTGCTTCGAACAATGGGACTTGGAACCGTAGTATTCGCTGGGCGGTAGCCGCGGTCAACGCGAGTAGAACAATAGATGGTGTATACAGGATCAGCCAGTTAAAGCGGCCCCGCAGCCACCGCGGCGCATTGCGGAACGTCAGGCAGAAGTGAAGGAAGATCGCGGGAGCGATCAGGTTGGCGGTCAGATTGCCCCAGTAAATAAACTCGTCGAAGGTGTTTAGTTTGCCGGAGTAGTGAAAGCAGCTTGCGACGAATGAGGTGAGGCACAGCAGGTAGAAGTGGCGCGATTTCGCGGCGCTCGTCCGGCGGTAGTAAACAAACAGCCCGATGAAGAGATAGAAACTGCCGACTAGATATTGATAATAAAGGGCGCTATCACGCGGCGCCGCCTGGATGTAAATCGGCCCCTTCTGAAATTCAATACCATCGCGCCGAAGCGTGTAACGCGTCTGGCTCAGAAGCGGGATGTTCCAGAGCGTCCGTGGGACTTCGAGCGCTTGGTGAATAGGGGTTTCCCCGATTGCGACCAGGCTATCTCCAACGCGAATACCAGCGTTGTAGCCTGACCCGCCAGGAACGATATAGGCCGCCCGGACCTCTTTCCCGCCGCCCGGCCGGCCTTCATCAACCCACGTAACCCCATCGTCGTGCAGCGGATAAGTATGAAGATGCTGAAAACTAAGAGCTGCCGCGACAGCCATCGCGACTGTGATGAATAGCAGCAGCGTACCGGCGAGTTGGTTTCGAAATTCGCTCATCGGAATCCGCTCAAAAAGCTCCCGCGCACTCCCAAAACTGGGGCGCCACTATATATGGGAGACGAGTGATTTCGCTCTTAATCAAGCTCAGCCTACGCAGAATGATGCTTTCATGCACGCGAGCGGCCACAAGCTCCGACCCACTTTTCTTTATCTCCCCCTTTTGTTTAGGAATAGCGCTTTTCAGTAAGAGAACTGGCACTTTTGCGCCGGAACCAGCTTTCTTGGTCCCGGCGGTTGAGCCCTGAACAAGGCGGGCAAACTCTTCAAAACGGAAGGCCTGCTACAGAATATCGTAATACCCGGGCGCGGAGCGAAGCCACCGCCCGCAGGTGTATCAATTCCCGCCTGAACGTCCATCGGGATTGAAACGCCGGGGGTAGCCGATACGTCCGAGGCGTTGACGTTGAATCGAAACACACTTAGACTAAAGTTTGTAAGCTCGCACAGCCTACATAAGGTGGTTTTCCTATGAAGTCTTCCTCTGCCTGCCTGCGGTTCCTGGTAGGCACGGCGTCTATATCCTTATTTGCTGCGTTCCTCATTGCGCAGGACAAGAGTTCCAACTCGAGTAGCACAGCAAATGAAACTGTCGCCAAGCCGCTAACCAAAAAACAGATTGCCAAAAAGCAGAAAGAACTGGAGAAGGAAATCCAGGGGCCCTGGAAGAAGTGGCTGAATGAAGATGTCGTCTACATTATTACGGACGAGGAGAAGCGGGCATTCAAGCAGCTGAAGACAGACGAGGAGCGCCAATCCTTCGTCGAGAGTTTCTGGCAGCGGCGCGATCCCACTCCGGACACGGAAGAAAACGAATATAAGGAAGAGCATTACCGGCGGATTGCCTACGCCAACGATCACTATGCTTCCGGCATACCGGGCTGGAAGACCGACCGCGGCATGATTTACATCAAATACGGCGCGCCCGATGAGATCGACGCGCATCCGTCAGGCGGCAGCTACGAACGGCCGATGGAAGAAGGCGGCGGCGAGACGTCGACCTATCCGTTTGAAGACTGGCGTTACCGGTATATCGACGGGGTGGGCACCAACGTCATCATCGAGTTCGTCGACACCACTATGTCGGGCGAATACAAAATCAGTCTTGATCCGGAAGAAAAGGATGCCCTGTTATACGTGCCCGGAGCCGGTCTGACCATGGCCGAACAGATGGGCCAAGCCGACAAAACGCAGCGGTTTCAACGCACGGACGGCACGCACCTGGGAACGGGAGGGCAACCGCTGCCGGAGAGTATGAACGAGTTTACGCGGTTGGAGCAGTACGCCAACCTGATGAAAGCGCCCACCATCAAGTTCAAGGATCTCGACGCCGTTGTTCAATCGAATATTCGCTACAACTCCCTGCCCATGCAGGTGCGAGTGGATTTCATCCGCGTGACCGATGCAACGGTTTATGCCAATATCTCGATCCAGTTCAAGAACAGCGACCTGAACTTTGCGACGAAGGACAAAGTCGCGAAGGCGACCGTCAATTTGTATGGAAGAATCACCACCTTGACCCGGAAGTCCGTGAAATGGTTTGAAGACACCGTGAACGCGGAACTACCCGTCGAAATGTTGCAACAGGCGATGAACGGATCGCAGATCTATTCGAAGCGAGTGCCGCTGCCTCCAGGAACATACCGGCTGAACGTGGTCGCCAAAGATACGGTGGCAAATACTGTCAACAGTTACGAGACCGCCCTCGTGGTGCCTCACTATGATGAGGAGCAGCTCGGAGCTAGCAGCGTGATTCTCGCCGACCAGCTGGAGCGCGTCCCGACGAACAGTATCGGGACCGGCGAATTTGTCATCCGCAGCTCTAAAGTTCGCCCGAGGATCAACGATACATTCAAGCAGAGCGAAACCATGGGCATCTATACGGAGTTTTATAACTTCGGTATGGATCAGAAGACAAAGAAGCCGGATGGAACAATCACTTTGGATGTCGTAGACGCACAAAACAAAGTTGTTCTATCGGAAACGGAAGACTTGACGAGGATTCAGAACGCTTCGGCCTTCCTGGTGACCGTTGAGAAGAAGCTTCCGCTGAAGACACTCACCCCAGGAAAATACACTCTGAAGATGACTGTTACCGACAAGCTCCGCAACCAGAGCTTGAGCCCGACCGCTCAGTTTACGGTAACATCGTAAGTTGGTGCATCAGCGCGAAAGGTGGACTTGAAGCTGGTTTTCGCGGGCAGACAATTCGCCACAGCGATCGCAACGATCGGCCTATTTGCGCCGCTTTGCAGCGCCAAGGGTGCGGATCTTGCCTGGCCGGTTACCGGAGAATTGATCGGCACAGTAACCGACAGCGCGGGAACACCCCAGATGGGCGCTTCGGTCCAGGTGTTCAACAAGTATCAGCGCTTCGTCGCCCGCGCAATCACCAACATCGACGGCCGTTTTGCTTTTGCCGCGCTTTCCGCCGACACCTATTCGGTTCGCGTTTCGCTTGCCAGTTTCCTTCCGGCCGCGCGTGACCAGGTATTGGTGAAGGCCGGCTTCGATAGCGTTCTGCGAATCCACCTGGCCACTCTGCTGAGTAATATCGAGGTGAGTTATCGGATTCCTCAGGGCGCCATGTCTGACGACTGGAAGTGGGTTCTGCGGTCTTCCCCCGCCATGCGGCCCATCAACCGCTTTCTTCCAGTGGATTTGCCCGATCCGAAAACGAAGCTTTACTCGCATGTGTTTTCGGGAACTCATGCCATGCTGTCGGTGTCCGGCGGGGATAGCGGTCTGATCGATTCGAATGACATAACGGGCGATATGGGCACGTCTTTCGCCGTCTCTACCAACGTCTTCGGAAATAACCAGCTTCAATTTTCGGGCAGTATGGGACAAAATTCTGAATTCGGGCCCGCGGCCGTCGCGCTCTCAGCGATCTACAGCCGCACCGACGACTCTCCGTTTGCTGCGCCCCCGGAAGTGACGCTCACCATGCTGCAATGGGGCGGCATCGGATCGCAGCTCTCAAACAGCGCTCCGAATGGGGCGAACAGCGCAACTGCAGGTCCGCCTGTGCTGCGCGCCATGTCCTTGGGCATCTATCAAGTGGCGGATCCGCTGGATAATGTCCACATCGAATACGGTGCCACGGGCGAATCTGTCGAATATGGGCAGCACACCAGCCGCATCAGCCCGTTTGGACGCATAACAGTAGATCTCGGATCGGGAGCCGCCGTCATCGCTTCTTATAGCGACGGTGCGCGTCCGGATGAATTACTCGCGCATCAACAGTATCAACAGGCCCAATTCGACAGCGGCCTGGACCCCTTGGGCAGCCCGCTCGAAGCCATCTCCCGTCTGCCGCAGGTCTCGAATCGAAATGGGCGTCTCGAACTGGAGAGGACTCAAAGCTATGAATTGGGTCTCAAGAAAGTCGTAGGGCCGCGCACTTTCGCCGCCAGCAGCTTCTACGAAGCCGTGTCGAATGGCCGCTTGAATGTGGCTGGTGATCTCTCCGGCCTCAATTCTGGCGACCTTTTCTCCGACGGGATTTCGACCACCTCGATTTACAACATGGGCAGGTATAACCGCATTGGGTACTTAGCCTCGGCGAGCCAGCGAGTGAATAGCGCGTTCGATGTAGCAATCGCATATGGCCGGCTTGGCGGATTCACGGCCAATTCCAACGGGCTGTCCGAAGCTTCGTCGGACTACTCGTCGAAATTTCTGGCGGCTAAGCAGAGTAATCTCGCAACTCTGAGTGTCACAGCCACAGTACCGCGTATCGGCACGCGAATTTCGGCTGACTACGGATGGATCGATCCTCAAACGCTTGTTCCGCTGCATATTTTCACCACGCAAAATGTGGTGTCTCTGCCAGGATTCAATGTTCTGTTGCGACAGCCTCTGCCTTCTTTCTTTGGTATGCCCGGGCATTTCGAGCTGACTGCCGATCTTCGCAATCTATTGGCCGATGGGTATACGCCGATCGATACGTCGGACGGACGCAGATTGCTTATCGTGGAGGCTCCCAAAGCGATTCGTGGCGGCTTGAAGTTTACCTTCTGATCTTCCGTATGTCTCGCCGTTTCTTATCCACTGTTCTGTGCCTCGCATGGGCCGCCGCCAACTGTTCCGCCGCAGCCATTCAGACGCCGGATGTCTCCGATCTATCCAGGCATGCGGCAGACCCGTTTACCTCTGCCGCGAAAGTTCGTGTCTTATTGTTTGTGCGCAGCGACTGCCCGATTTCGAAACGGTACGCGCCGGAGTTGCAGCGTATCTCGCAGGAATTCGCAGGCGCCCCGGTTCAATTCTGGCTGGTGTTCCCGGATAGTGCAGAGACGCCGCAGGACATCCGTACAGTTGTCTCGGAGTATAAGTTTCCAGGGACTCCGCTGCTCGATCCCAAGCACGAGCTGGTCCGCATTGCACACGCGACGATAGCCCCCGAGGCAGCCGTCTTCGACCGTGATAACAAGCTGGTATATCGCGGGCGCATCGACGATCTGTATGTGGATATCGGAAAATCCAGAGCTGCCGCGACCGTTCATGATCTGGAGGATGCTATAAACGCCGTCGTCGCGGGCAAAGCGGTCAAGCAAGCAGAAACACAAGCAGTTGGATGTTCGCTGGCGGACGTCGAATAACCTTCGCAAAAATCAGCTGGCTGGCGATCCTCTCCGCCGGTATTCTTCCCGCGCAAACGCATCCTCCGAAGGCGCCTACCTTCAATCGTGATATTGCGCCCATTCTTTTCCAAAATTGCTCGGCCTGCCATCAGCCAGGGCAGTCCGGCCCTTTTTCTTTGCTCAGCTATTCCGACGCAAAGCGGCATGCAAGCGAGATCGTGAGGGTGACGCGAAGCCGCTACATGCCACCCTGGCTTCCGGAGGCCGGTTACGGGAACTTCCAGGATGAACGACGGCTTACCGATGAACAGATCCGAGCCATCGCCGCTTGGGTGGCAGCCGGAGAGCCTGAAGGATCGAAGCAGGATCTGCCTTCCCAGCCCCGTCTGCAGAGTGGTTGGCAGCTCGGCAAGCCGGATCTGATCGTAACCGCGCAATCCCCATTCGTGGTTCCCGCGGGCGGCTCCGACGTGTTTTGGAATTTCACGTTCAAACCAGAACTCAAGGCCACGCGCTATGTGAAGGCAATCGAGATCCGGCCAACCGGCAGCAATGCGGTCGAGAGCGTCGGGATCGTACACCACGCGAACATGCTGGTAGACCGGAGCGGATCGGCCGCTCGCCGCGAAGCCAAACCAGGGGCGGGCTTTCCGGGAATGGATCTCACTTTAGATCGCAACCCGTTCGATCCAGTGAGCCACTTCCTCTTTTGGAAGCCCGGCAACATGCCCTATATTGAGCCGGACGGCTTTTCCTGGCGGCTCGATCCAGGCAACGAGCTTGTTCTGAATACTCATCTTCAACCCAAGGGGAAACCGGAAGTCATCCAGCCAAGCGTTGGTCTGTACTTCACTGACAAGGCTCCCACTCGATTTCCGCTGCTGATCGAACTCGAAGACGATAATGCGCTCGATATTCCGGCAGGCGACAGGAACTTCGTCATCTCCGACGATTTCCGCCTGCCGATGGACGTCACCATTCTGGCTGTGTATCCGCACGCGCATTATTTGGGCAAGTTGCTCGAAGGCTATGCGACTACACCGGACAAGAAGCGCGTCTGGCTAATACGGATTCCCGACTGGAATCTGAACTGGCAGGCTGTGTATCGTTATCGCCAGCCGGTTTTTCTGCCGAAAGGAACGGTCATTTCGATGCGCTTCACGTATGACAACTCGACCGGAAATCCGCGCAATCCGAACCAGCCTCCGAAACGCGTGCAGGCAGGCAACCGCGCGGTCGACGAAATGGGCCATTTCTGGTTGCAGGTACTGCCCGAGGGAAGGGGAAACCGCCGGCGCGAACTCCAGGAAGCGGTCATCCGTCATCGCCTGCAGAAAACTCCGGACGACCCGGAAGCGCATCTGAATCTTGGGGCGCTGATGATGTCGCGGCTCGATACACAGGGGGCAATCGACGAGCTGGAAACCTCGATCAAGCTGAAATCCGATCAACCTGAGGCTCATGACATGCTCGGTTCGGCAATGCGCAGCGTCGGACGTTCCGCGGATGCCATTGTTCAATACCGGCGCGCGCTGCAGATCGATCCCGCTTACATGGATGCTCGCTACAATCTGGCTACGACGCTGGCACGCGGCGGAAAGCTGGATGAAGCGATCACAGATTTCCGCGACGTAATAACAGCCTTTCCGAACAGCAGCCGCTTGCGCAACGAACTGGGCGAAGTGCTGGCCAAGAAGGGCGATTTGCGAGCTGCGCTGGCGCAATTCGACCAGGCACTGAAACTGGACCCCTCCAATTCGTACGCATCAAAGAATCGCGACTGGGTGAGGCAAAGACTCTTGCCATCGGAGCCATGAGCACAGCAATTGGCGTCTTGCTCACCGGTGGGGCAGATGGATTGCAAACTGATTCTAACTTCCTGTTTGCAGACGGCCCACGAATCGAATGCGCTTTCGACGAGTTCAGAAAATGGTCCTGTGGAAACGCTAATTGTCTTTCATTCCGTTCTCGGACTAAGGCCGGTTGAAGAAAAAGCTGCAGAACGGTTTCGGTCCGCGGGTTTTGAGGTTGCTATGCCTGATCTGTACGCAGGTCACCGCACAGAGTCGATGGACGAAGGATTTCGATTGATGGGTCAGATCGGGTGGCCCATGATTTGTAAACGGGCCTTAGAAGCGGTGACGAATGTGCCGGATTCGAGCGTCCTCGTTGGCTTCTCAATGGGAGCTGGCGTAATTGCAAGCTTGTGGCCTGACCGCCCCAGAGCGAAAGCGGTCCTCCTGTTCCACGCATTGGCTGAAATTCCGAACAATGTGAGGCAGGGACTCAAAATTCAGCTCCACATAGCGGAGGCGGATGACTTTGTTTCCCCGGAGCAAACGAATCTATGGACCGCGGCGGCAATGAGAGCGGGCACACGGATCGAGAGCTTCACTTACGCTCATTGCGGGCACTTCTTCACGGACTCTATGTCGGCAAACTACAGCGCTATCGCTTCGGAGATAGCATGGAACCGCGCGCTGTCTTTTCTTGCGCAGTTATGAGGTTTGTGCCAGATAAACAGCTGCTAAGGCCAACTGCGGATTTGCGTACTTCCGTTGAGATACGGGGCGATCGAGCAATCTATGAAGTCCGCACCTGTAACCCGCTGTATCAGGGCCGCCTGCTCCATATGGGTTTTGCTTTTGCCGGGGAAGATCGGTTTACGCGAAATCTGTCCGCTTCGGGCGATGTTTGGCGGACGCACAGCAATTTCGCGCGCCATCTGGAGGAAATGCTTCGCCAGAGCGCACGTTTACGCCCTGTGTCCTGGGAGGAGACACTAGATCTATTTCTGCGCCGGGTCAAGGGAACACCTTTGCGTTGGTTCCTCTACGGGTCAGGTGCTTTGGCTATTCGTGGGATCGACGTCCAACCCGGCGACCTCGATTTCTGCGTTGACAACGCCCATCTCGCAGGACGGATTTTCGAAGACCTGTTAGTGGAACCGGTCACGACAATGACGGGCTGGATTGCCGATTGCGGCGCTAGAGCCTTTGCTGGCTGTCTCTTCGAGTGGATGGCAGGTGTTCATCCGGAAGTTGACGAGCCGACGCCGCATGAACAAGGGCTCGTGGCTCTCGGTTGTCTTGAGTTGGTGCGTTGGCATGAGGGGATAATCCCGGTCGCCCCTCTCGCCCTTCAGCTTTCAGTCACAGAACGGCGCGGGCTCAGTGAACGAGCGGCAAAGATTTACGCTTACATGGCATCCCATTGTTGAAAGCGGTCGTGTCTCTAAACGCGAGCTGTTTGCTAACCGATCTTGTTTTTTCGAGCGCTGGCCAACAGGCTGCTGCGCCGAGTTGCCTTCGCATGCGGCCGTACGCGCAACCCGGAAACTGACCGATTCCCATTTAGCGCAGCCTCAGTTTCCGGTTTACCGACTGACCGTTAGCCACACTTGGATAGATTTTCTCCGGGAGGCACACCAGCATCTTCGGGCCTCGCTCCTGAAGCAGTCAAAGCCCGCTCCCGCATGGCGATCAAAGCAACTCGTGAGAATGCACGGACTGGCTCGCAGGCTCGTTTCACTGCTCACATCGTGGCGACATACAGCTTGTTCGGGTAAAGCGCCTCAATGACTTTTCGGATGACCTGTGTCCCATTTTCTCCATTGGTAAAAACTACTACTCCGATTCCTTGCGACGGAACGAACATGGCCAAGGTTTTCACTCCCCAATCAGAGCCGCCGTGATCCAGAATCTTTACTCGATTCACTATTTTCACTTCCCATCCCAAACCCATGCCGGCCGTCACCGTGCATTGACCCACCTCTCCAGCTTCTCGGCATGCTTTTTCCAAATCCCCCGGCTTCACCGTATCTCGTGTGATGGTTACTCGTTCTGCCGCAACTGCCTCCGTCAGGCCCTCGTCGCGCATCACGCTCACCACGAACTTGGCATAATCGCCAATCGTGGTCCGCAACAGGTCCGCGGCATTCCATTTTGTCGCGACCGGGTCGATAGGTTTTTCTGCCTTGGGCCCATGGGGCACTGCCAACCGCCCCGAATACCAATCCTTCGCTGTGTACGAGGTCTCCTTCATTCTGATCGGATCGAGCACCATCTCCTGCGCCAGCGCATCAAAAGGCCTTGCCAACTTCCTTTCGGCAAACGCCCCAACATAGTTGTATCCTTCACCGGAATATCCGGTTTGCGTTCCCGGTTTCCATCTGATCTTTAGTACTCCCCCCGTCATTCGCCGCCAGTTCGCAAATCCAGTCTGGTGCGACAAGCACAACCGGGGAGTCAACAATTTGCTGTAAGGATCATCCTTTATATCCGGGTCGACCCAGATCTGCGACATCGATTCATCCAACGAGAGTTTTCTTTGAGACGCGAGTCGCAGTATTGTCTCCGCCGTTATTGGCTTTGTCAGAGACGCAACATTGTACAGCGTTTTTTCAGTCGCCGCGACTCCAGGACTCTGCTCTCCATAGACCTCAGTCCACGCCACTTTTCGATCTCGGATATATGCCACCGCTACGCTTGGCACGTCGCTCTCTTTCAACCATTCCGCGACATGCGCATCAATTTCAGCGCGGCCACCTTTCGTCGCTGCAAGGGTCTGCGCAGTGGATTGCGCGTCCTTATGTGCGGTAGCCGGTATCATGCTTACGCACGATGTGACAGCAACCACCAACGCCTTCGCGGCTCCCCAGATTTTCGCTCTCATGACTTCGCTGAGAGCCGCCTTTTGGCTGAACCTGCGTGCGCAGCCCGCGCGCCGCTGCGCCATCAAAACCAGCCCCCGGACGGCACGAGGCCATTGAGGCGCAGATATGTGACGAGATTGCCGTAATGCAAGGCATCATGATTTGGGAGTTGCGTCACGATGAACATCTTGTTCGTCTTGTAACCCCAGAAGTCCGCCGGGTCATTGAGGTGCTCATCAGTGAACCCCGCGTACGCGCCATCGCAGTAGGCGAACGCGCTTTTTAGGTAGGCGACGATCTCCGTCTTCGAATCCTTACCCTTAGCCGGGGGCGGGGGCGCTTCACCCTTGGCGTTCGAACACAAATAGTAAGATATGTCCCCCACATGAGTCAGGATCTCGGCAAATGAGCGAACGTCCTTCGTCGGCCGGTAGCTGTACTTGGCCTCTGGCATCGTCTCCGCCGCCTTCATGATTTTGTCCTGCATGTTGCTGCGAAAAATGGATAGCGTCTTCGTCAGCGGATCCGGTGGCGTGGGGGGCTTGGGAAAGTCCGGCGAGATTTGGGCGTTGGCCAAGGACGCCAGGACGGAGACAAATACCACGCCAACAGGAACCACGACGCGAGCAATGGATCGGAACATTTAAGAATCCTCCCGCCAAAGCGTTAGCATCGGCG
>CAWCYQ010000027.1:0-241350 GCA_963799755.1 Terriglobia bacterium
AATGTCGGATTGTGGGGATCCAACACTCCCTTCTTTATCGAAGGAACTCCCGCTCCTGGTGCTGTCCAACACGCGAATGGTCGAATTGACGAAGTGACGCTTTCTGGATCTCGGAGAATCACCCTCGATTCGAAGCAGAAGGTAACGGCTGTTTTTCACGCCACGGCTGGCGATGTCAATGCAACAACGATCGCGTACTTCGACGGCAACCCTCGCAGGAACGGGCGATTACTCGATCTGCAACAAATCCCGCACATCGATGAGAACAGCAGCTATCAACATCGATTCTTCTTCGACCCGCAAAGCTGCGGTAGTCACGTACTGTATGCCGAGGTGTTCGGACCTGGCACACCCGCCAGCATCGGCGGCGCGCTACGGACCGAGGTAACCATTGACACGATCGAGGAACTCGATGCTCTCCTGGACAGGACTAGAACAGTAAACCTACCGGCCGGCTATCGTAATGCGATGCCGTTCCTGGTAGAACAAGCCCTGCATTTCTTCCGCCAGCATGATCGCCATTCCGCTTTACTCGCCTTGAAAGCGTACTCGCTGCTGGCGAAAGATCTGTATTCACGCGCCGAGTATAAGTCCAAAGTGGAAGATCTCGTCTCCGGAGTAAACGTCATTGCCAGTTGCGAGAACGCGTTGGGCCAGTCTCGCAATTGATCCCGGGATCGCGCTGAACTAAAGCGTCCGGGAACTCAGGTTATCAAGAGAAAGGCCGCCCCGTGGTTACGGCAAAACCCGGAATGCTGGAGCTTGCCTGGGTGGCTCTGGCGTGCGCCTCGATCTGAATCGACCGACCTTCACAGAGGCCTTGAAGATCGCCCCCACAGGAATAAAGCCGCCCAGTTTGTGAGCCGCGACGGCTGCCAGGCCCATGGATGCTATACACCCGCAGGACGCGCAGTCCGGATTCCCGCCGAATTGACAGGGCGTGATCTTCGTCTTAAGATCAGCCGAGATCGTTTGCGTGGTCAAAGCGAACACGCACTCCTCAGGACCGTGAGGAGGCGTTGCAAGCTGGCGGATCAAGCCATCGGGCATGTCGAGCTTCGGAAATTCTTTTCGCAACTGAAGCAACTCGACGATAACCTGTTTGCGTTCTTCGGGTGTCAGAATCTCCGGCAGATCATCTCCTACCTGGGGCGTGAACAGGCTAAACCAGACTTTACGGATTTCCTGCCTCGGCGTCCAGAATGTCAGGAATTCGTGCAAGTACCCGGGCCGCTTCATCATCTGTCCCGTGATGGTGCAGTGAATCGTAATACTCTGTCCGGAGATATTACGAAGGATTCGTTCGTATGTCGCTGGTTTTCTGCGAACGTCGTGCTCTGGCTGCAAACCGTCGATTGATACAACGATATTCATGTGAGCAAGGGTCGCCCAAGACTCAGGGAGAGGCCGGAACGCGCTCGTCACGATCTGTACGTGAACGCCGCGAGCGAGCAGAAGAGGAACCATGGCCTCCAACTCGCGGTAGCGCACCAGAGGATCTCCGCCAACGAGCGAAAGATGTAGCGGCTTCAACCTGTCAACCACTTCAAGAACGCCGTTCACCAGCTCTTGGCCCTTTCGGTCATTTAACTCGCGCAGCGTCACTCCGCCGCCCAGATGCGCGTCTTCATACGCGTAACATCCCGGGCATCGAAGCGGGCACTCACGCGTGATTTCAATTGATAGGGAAGGCGGCTCGCCTTTTAGAATCTTGTTCCAACCTTTGAGAATTTCTGTTGTCTTCACCGTTCAATCCTTTCCTATGTATGGTCGGCAGTGTTGTTGGATGGGAGCATACGCGGTCACCAGAAGCAATGCGTGACCCTCGGCCTTCCGAATAGAGACCGGTGTTCAACCGTAAGCTGACGGTCTAATTCACGCGGCCGGCGGAGAAGAATCGGCAGCTTGATAGAAGGATCGTGTAATCCGGGATGGCGAGGGCGTGAGCGATACACCTAAGACGAACTGAATGCTGAGCGTAGGAACACGAAAGGCCTGCCTGGCGCTGGATGCGGGTTCAAAACGCACCGCCGGAGAATGATGCACAAGCTGGGCAGAGACCGACGGCCCGAAACCCGAGTTGAGTAACTCGGGACAGTCCGGCACGTTATCCAAGTTGGCAGACAGGAGAAAGATCGCTGTTGCGAGTGCGATCAACTTCGAATATCCCAAAATACAATTCAGAATCGAGCCTTTACAACCTATCTTAACCTGGAGTATCCGCATCGCCAGTCTGGTAAAACCACAGTAGTGCCTATTACCAGCGACGTCTTGCCGGTCGACCGCGTGAGCGCCCCCGCCAAACGGCGAATTCTCGTCATCGATGACGAAGTAGACATTCGTGAAAGTCTGGAGCTTCTGCTCACCGGCGAAAATTACGATGTTGATCTGACCGAGACTGCAACTCTCGGCCTCCAGAAATTCGAATCGGGCTCCTACGATTTAGTGTTGCTCGACCTGATGCTCCCTGACCGCTCGGGGATGGAAGTCCTTGCCGACATTCGTCAACGCGATTCCGAAACTCCCATCTTCATGCTGACCGCCTATGGTTCCGTGGAGGTCGCCGTGCGGGCCCTCAAGGCTGGCGCGAACGACTATTTCGCCAAGCCGTGGGACAACGAAAAGCTCCTGATCGAGATCGATCGCATGATCTCGAAAGGACATCTCGAGCGCGAAAACACTCAGCTCAAGCGGGCTCTTAAGCAGCGCTACGCCTTTCCCAACATTGTCGGCAAGAGCGAGCGTATGATTCGCTTGCTGGACCAGGTCGCTCAGGTTGCCTCGAGCCGCGCGACCATCTTGATTACCGGGGAAACCGGCACTGGAAAGGAACTGATAGCGAAAGCCATTCACTCTCATTCGGCACGCGCGGATCAGGCATTCATCCCGGTCAATAGCGGGTCACTGCCCTCCGAGATGCTCGAATCGCTGCTCTTCGGGCACATCAAGGGCTCATTCACCGGCGCAATCGCGAACCGTAAAGGCTATTTCGAATCGGCTAATCGCGGGACGATCTTCTTTGATGAAGTGGGAACAGTCGGTCCCGAAATTCAGGTGAAGCTGTTGCGTGTTTTGCAGGATCGCGAGTTCATGCCGCTCGGTTCGAACGACACCATTCGCGTCGACGTGCGCATTATTGCGGCTACCAACGCCGATCTCAGAAAATTGGTTGAAGAAGGCAAATTCCGCGAGGACCTTTACTACCGGCTGAATGTCATCAATCTGAACCTGCCGGCTCTGCGCGACAGAAAGGATGACATCCCGCTCCTGGTCGATTTCTTCTTCACGCGCTTCTGCCGCGAAAACGAGAAGTATCTCAGCAGCGACGGCCGCTCCTCCCTGAGTTTTGAACCGGAAGCTCTCCAGATCCTGCTGGAGCACAACTGGCCGGGGAACGTCCGGGAGCTGGAGAACGTAGTGGAGCGCGCCGTCGTCCTTGCCACATCCTCTTCTGTGCCCGCTCATGTCTTGCCGGACTATCTTCAGCAGGCGAGCGGTATGCGCATTTCGCGCGACATCAATGGCGCCCTTTCCCCCGATGCTTCCCTATTCGAAATCGTGGCGGAGTTCGAACGCCACAAAATTATCGAGGCCTTAGATGCGGTGAATAACAGCCAAACCGAAGCGGCCGAAGCTCTGCGCATCCCGCTCTCCACTCTCAACCAGAAGATCAAACGGCTCAACATCGACGTGAAACGCCGCCCGGCGGGTTAGACGAAGTTCGTTACAACCACTCCCTCCGGTCATGGCTCTGCCAGCGCACACCGGCGACAATGATTCCAACGACTACCCATAAGGCCGCCGCGTAAATCGCGTACCAGGTAACTTCTTGAGCGGGCGACACAGTAGGAGGGCTGAACGCGACCAAGGCTCCTGTAGAGCTCACGTGTAACAACTGGGCCAGCAGCAAGCTAGCCGTGTTGGTATAAATCCACGCGATCAAAACCCTGATTGCCGTCATCGCTGCCGTGAATGCGAGAAGGAAGGGCAGCCAGTAGCTTCCATGCGGAGTAGCGGCGCCGAGATAATCAATCACTGGAATGTGCCAAGCTCCCCACATCAGGCCCACGATGATGGCCGCCTGCAGAGCATCTTTGTGACGCCGCAACTGGGGAAACGCGAAACCCGTCCACCCAATTTCCTCTAAGAAGCCGGCGATTAGACCGAACGAGAGACCGGCGAAAAAGTGATTGGGTGTGAAACCCGTCGAAACGAATTTTTTCAAACAAAACAGGACAATCCAGACCATGCCGGGCGGCAGAAGAAGGATCGCGTACCATCGCAGCGGAACCGAAACCCGGTGCATTTGTGAAAAGAGATCTCGCAGGCCAGTGCGCCCGCGCAGGATTCTCGTGCAGATGATGCCTGCACAGCTCGGGCCGAGCAGCATCACCGGGAACATCAGCAGTCCGGCTACTTTGGGTATAGTTCCGTAGCGAACCAGCATGGGCACGGCGATCAACAGCGCTCCTGTCCAGGAGATCGCGTATGTCAGGACGAAGTAGGCGCTGACCGGATGTTTCCGCGCAAACGCAGCGGCACCGCGAGGCGATTCACGGTCGTGCATTGGATAGACCCACCGACGTACATGTTATATGGCGCGAGCCATTAGCAGGAATCTAAAGGCCGGGTTTCTTCCAACCGATACATCCTTTAGTGGCCCACATGGATATGGAATTTCCCCAGTCGCCCGAGACGGTCGCAAGAGAGCTGGTCGAAGATGTTTTGGCTGAGTTGGCCGTAACAGATCAAACAAGGTTCGCTGTTTTCTTCCGTTGTCTGCGCGACCGCTTTCCTAAGGAAGTCCGCCGCATGTGCATGCGTTACCTGGCAGGGGAAACTGCCAGAGATCCTGTTTTTCTTCAGACACTTGCGTGGCTGAAGATGACTAGTTACTTTAAACTACTGCTCGACCCCGAATTCCTCGCGATTGATGGGGCGAGAAAAGTAGCGGAGCTGCTGCGTACGGAAGATCCTCATTTTTTTCTTAACTTCAGCCGCCTGACGGCGAATCTGGAAAGCAGTGAAAACAATCCTTCCCTCGCACGCGCACTAGCCCTGGTGGAGGGTTTGAGCGATTACAATGTCCTGTTTCCCTGGCTGCGCGGCTTGACCAGTTATCCTGACGAACGTATTCGATCGCAAGCCGTGAAGGCGTTCTGCCGGTTGAAATCGAACACCGCCATCGTTACTCGCCAGCTGAAATCCGCCGACGCCCGCGTGAGAGCCAATGCCATCGAAGCTCTGTGGAACATTCAGAACGCCGAAATAGAAGCCATCTTTCGAGGTGCCCTGCTCGACGAACATCATCGAGTGGTGATAAACGCGCTGGTCGGTCTCTATTATCAAGGCGACACGGGAGCGTTGCCAAAATTGCTCGAATACACCAATCATTCAAACGAGATGTACCGCCTGGCCGTCATATGGGCGCTCGGCTATCTGGCGCAACCGGAAGCTATTCCGGTACTTCGCTCCGTCTCTGAATCCGATATCTCTGAGTCGGTCCGGGACAAAGCCGTCATTGTTTTGGGGAAACTCCTTGCCATGCAACGCGTCGAAACCGCCGCTGCGGCCTGACCGCCGGCCTCGATCGCACAAATTTTAGGCCTGCTGTAATAATCATCGAAGACCTCCGTCCTTAGTGCTGAAAAGAGATGGGGGGCATGCAACAACTGGTTACAGGAGATGTCGCAGTTCTAACCAATCCGACACAGTTCAGCCGCCTTTTCGACGAGTACCACGGCCTCGTCTTCCGTACGGCTTACCGGATCACCGGCAGCGCCGCCGATGCCGAAGACGTGTTACAGACCATCTTTGTGCGTCTGGTGAGGCGCGAATCGGGCCTGTCGCTTTCAAATGAAGAGAGCTACTTCCGCCGTGCGGCCGTGAACGCCGCCCTCGATCTCATCCGCGCTCGGAAAACGGGCGCGAACGTCAGGCTGGAGGATTCATCGCTTCCCCAAAGCGACGAGACACAGAATCGCGAGATGCGAGATTGTTTGCGCCACGCTTTCGCGCAGCTCACTCCCAGATCTGCCGAAATCTTCGCGCTTCGCTACCTCGAGGACTTCTCGAACCAGGAGATCGCGCGGATGCTCGACATGTCGCAAGTGCTTGTGGCGGTCACGCTTCACCGAACCCGCCGCCGCTTGCAGAAAGAAATTCGTTCCTATTTTGAAGGCAAACCTTTAGGAGGCAAATCATGAACCGGCAAAAATTGGATGAGATCATCGCCGGAATGCGCAGCGAGCAGCCTGATGAGCAGGCGGTCCGGGGCGCGGCGAAGCGCGTTTTCCGGAAGGTTTTCGACTCCGCGTATATTCCTGAACGTGTTGAGCGCATCAAGGGCTGCGCCGATTTCCAGGCTCTGATTCCGTCTTATCTGGATGGTGGATTACCGGCCGCGCGAATCGCCTTGCTCGAAGATCACGTCAGTGAATGTGTCGAATGCCGGCGCGCGTTGCACCAGGCCAGGGCAGGGAACAGTCTGTCCGATTCACCCATCTACATGGCGTCCGCCGGTCGCGCAAAGAGACAAATCAGAATTCTTCCCTGGGCGGTCGCTGCTTCGCTCGCCATTGGCACGGCTATCGGAATCACGGGCGCATTCAACGGTTTGTTACCCGGCCAGCACGCCGTACGCGCCACCGTTTACAGCGTACAGGGGACCCTCTACCGGGTGTCTGATTTGGGCTCCTCTCTGGTCAAAGCTGGCGCAGTCATTCGGAATTCCGAGGAACTCCGCACGGGGAAAGGCTCGCGTGCTATTTTTCAGTTGCTCAATGGCGCCAAAGTCGAAATGGCCGAACGCTCCGACGTCTCCGTTTCACGTGATTGGCATGGCACTTCGGTGCAAGTGGAACGCGGTCACGTGATCGTTCAGTCGCTCGAAAAGGATCAAAAGCCGTTCGTGGTGACTGCGGGTGACGTGCGCATCCCGGTTCGCAATGCCATCTTCTCGCTTAATCGTGGCCTCAAGGGATCGCGCGTTGCCATGGCCAGCGGCTCGGCGCGTGTTGAGGAGCCCGAGAGAACATTTGAGCTCAAGGCCGGTGAGCAGGTGGCCACCGATTATCGTCTGGTCAACGCCTCGCTGACGTCCGAGTTTGCCTGGAGTCAAAACGCCGATCATTATCTCGCCCTGTTAAAAGAATTCTCGACTCTGCAGAAGCAGCTTCAATCCATTCCCTCTCCGCAGCTTCGGTATTCGTCGGATCTGGCCAAATATTTGCCGGCCGACACCGTCCTTTATGCCGCGATTCCAAACGTCGGCGGCACTCTCAGCGAAGCTAAGCGCCTGTTCGATCAACGTCTCGCCGAAAGCGACGTTCTGCGGGAATGGTGGCAGCAGCAGGCGGCCTCCCGAAATGGCGAACTCGATCGCGCTCTTACACAAATCAGTTCGATCAGCCAGTATCTGGGGGATGAGATTGTGATCGCAGTCGGTTCCCCCGCGCCGCATCAGTACAGCAAGCCGGTGTTTCTGGCAGATATTCGTCAATCGGGCCTGGGCGAGTATCTCAAGCAGAATGTTCCAGCGCAGGCGGATCTTCGCATCGTGAGCGGCTCCGCCCCGGTCACTTCATCCGGCGCAAACTCACTCTTCGTTTCGCTCGATAACAATGTCGTCATCGCCTCCCCCGACGTCGCAGAACTTCAGAGCGTCGCCCGCGCGGTTGCTAACCCGGCAGCCGGCCAGTTCTTGAGCACTGGGTTTTACAGCCGGATCGCCCACTCCTATTCGATTGGCGCCGGTTATCTTCTCGCCGTGGATATGGAACAAATGATTGCGAAATCCGTAGCTACTCCTAAGGAAGTTCCACCTGGATTCAGCAATGCGCAATATCTGGTGCTCGAGCGGCGCGAGGCGGCCGGCGATACCGAAACCCGCGCCTCCCTCGCCTTCGCCGGCGCCCGCCAGGGTATCGCTTCCTGGCTGGGTGCTCCCGGACCCATGGGATCACTCGATTTTGTTTCTCCCGACGCTAATCTTGCAGTCGCAATTGTCATGAAAACGCCGCTCACGATTGTGCAGGAACTCATCGGTTACGCCTCGCAAAACGACGCCCATGCCGCGCAAAATTTGAGTGATATGCAGAGCCAACTTGGCGTAAGTCTGGCGGACGATATCGCTGCTCCCCTTGGGGGCGATGTCACCTTCGCCATAGATGGACCGCTGCTGCCCGTTCCGGCCTGGAAGCTAGCCGTAGAAGTATATGATCCGTCTCATTTGCAGCAGACCATTTCCACTCTGATCGATCATTTCAACCAGCGAGCCAATAGCCAGACAGGTAAGATCGAGCTGCGTACCGAGCAAGTGAACTCACGTACCTTCTATTCGCTGCGTAGCGACAAGGCGTCCGGCTTGTCCGCTTATTACACCTTTGTTGATGGCTATCTGCTGGCGGGACCGAGCGAAGCCAACCTTTTGCAGGCTATCGACAACCGCGAAAACGGCTACACCCTGGCCACCTCCTCGGCGTTCCGTAACCAGTTGCCCGGTGACAGCTATACCAATTTTTCCGCGATCGTGTACCACAATGCCGGTAAATCGCTTAGCAGCGCTGCCGAACAGTTGCGTACCTCGGGAAACCTTTCCGCCACTCAGCAGCGAGCGCTGGCCGCCCTCGCTGTTGCCGGAGCCCCGGGACTGATCTGCGTCTATGGCGAGCCCGATCGCATCGTGGCCGCGACGAAAGGCTCGTTCCTCGGCTTCAATCTCGGCACTCTGGCAGGCATTGAACAAGGAAAACCCGTCCTGCCCCTGATTGCTTCGAGCGCCAGAATGTCTACCTCGATCCCGAGCTCCAAGTCATTGCACCAGGAATGAAGACAACCACGCTTTCTTCTCAAACCGAGGCCACAATCTCCCCCCCTGGAGCTGCCAGCAACCGAGAGCCCGTCATACAACTGGACGGGCTCTCGGTTCGTCTGGGCAGTCGGGAAATTCTACGTAACCTCACTTGCTCGTTCTCCGGCCGGACCATCGGCCTCCTCGGCCCCAACGGCGCGGGCAAATCCACTTTGATTAACACACTGCTCGGCTTTTGGCCGGTCTCGGCTGGCTCGGCGCGCGTCTTCGGAACGGACATTCGTACCGATGCCAAGAAGATTCGTTCACTCATCGGCTACATGCCTGAGAACGATTCTTTCATCAGCAAGATGACCGCCGTCTCCTTCATTCGTCTGATGGCCGAGTTATCCGGACTGCCCTCCGCCATGGCTCTCGAACGAGCCCATGAGGCTCTTTTCTATGTCGGGCTAGGTGAGGCGCGTTATCGCCGGCTCGGCACGTACTCGCTCGGCATGAAACAGCTTGCGAAACTCGCGCAGGCCATCGTACACGGTCCGAAGCTGCTTATCCTGGATGAGCCCACTAACGGCCTAGATCCGCCCGCCCGGCAGCGCATGATCCGCCTCGTCAAGGAAATGCGCGACACCCGGGAGATGCACATCATTCTCTGCTCGCACCTGCTGCGCGACGTCGAAGAAACATGTGAAGAGGTAGTGATCCTTAAACAGGGCCGCGTTGTCCACTACTCCAATCTTGCCGATGAACGCCGGTCTAACCGCCGCTTCCTGGAGCTTGAGCCGCAGGGCGATACCGATTCCTTCATCGCTGCCGTCGAAAAGCTCGGCTGCGAATATGCGCCGGGTGCCTTCAATCGCGTGAAGCTCGTGCTGGCCGATAACGTCGAGGTGCGCGATATCTATCGAATCGCCGCCGAGCAAAAAATCCAGCTTCGCCGTCTCAACTTTCGCCGCGACACCCTCGAAGATATTTTCCTCAAAGCCATGGAGCAAAACGATGGCAGTTTATAAACGAACCTATCGCGGATATTCCGGCGCACTCACCCCAACCTGGTCCCGCTTCCTCGTGCTCTATCGCGCCTCGCGCCGCACTCTATTCCGTTCCAAGTTTCAGACCGTCTTCTTTGTTCTGTGTTTCTTCTTCCCGCTGCTTTGCCTTCTTGGCATCTACACCAACGCGCATCTCAGCGCATTGTCTTTTCTATCGAAAAGTAGCGGGCCGTTTCTCAATGTGAACAATGCCTTCTTCTTCACCTTCATGAACGTCCAAAGCTCCCTCGCCTTTATCTTCACGGCGTTCATCGGGCCGGGTCTCGTTGCGCCTGATTTAGCAAACGGCGCGCTGACTCTCTACCTTTGCCGGCCGCTCTCTCGCGCCGAATACGTTCTTGGCAAAATGGCCGTTCTAATTATCACCCTGTCCTGGATCACCTGGGTTCCTGGACTTCTCCTCTATTTCGCGCAGGCAGGTATTTCCGGCGGCAGTTGGTTCACGGACAATCTCTGGATCGCCGGCGGTATTATCGCCAGTTCGCTTATCTGGATCCTCGTCCTCTCTGTGCTCTCGCTCGCGCTGTCGGCCTGGGTCAAATGGCGCATCGTTGCGGGCGCTCTCTTTCTCGCCGTTTTCTTCGTGGGCGCCGGCTTCGCGCAGGCGGTCAACGCAGTTCTGGAGACTACGCAAGGGTACGTGCTCGATATCGGTAATCTAATTCTCACCATTCAGCGCAATTTGTTCCGAGAAGCGCCTGCATCGATCCCTGTTGCCGAAGCCTGGATGGCCCTGCTCCTGTTCTCTGGAATCTTCCTTTCCCTTCTGTTGCGCAGGATCAGGCCGAACGAGGTCGTAAGATGACGGGCGAAATTGTCTTCGACAACGTTTCCAAGTTCTATGGCGACGTACTCGGGGTAAATGGCGTCAACCTTTCTATTCCGCCGGGTATCACGAGCCTTGTCGGTCCCAACGGCTCCGGTAAGACCACACTCATGAATCTGATGACCGGTCTAATTCGCCCTTCGCGAGGGCACATTCGTATTTTCGATATGTCGCCCGATCAGCCTGAGCAGCTTTTTCGAGTGCTCGGCTACTGCTCTCAGTTCGATTCCTTCCCCAAGGGCCTTACCGGCTACGAGTTCATCTATTCGTATCTGCTGCTCTTCGGATACGACCAAGCCCTATGCGACGAACTCACCTGGCGCGCCATTGACCGCGCTGGTTTGCGCGAAGCCGCTCATCGTAAAGTAGCCGGTTACAGCAAAGGCATGCGCCAGCGCATTCGTCTGGCACACGCCATCGCTCACAACCCGCGTGTTCTGATCCTTGATGAGCCGCTAAATGGCCTGGACCCGCTCGTGCGCGCGGAAACCATCGCCCTCTTCCGGTCTTTCGCCCAGCAGGGTTGCCACGTGCTTCTTTCGAGCCACGTGCTGCATGAAGTCGATATCATCTCCGATCAAGTCATTCTTATGAGCGGCGGGTACGTGGTCGCTGAGGGCAACATTCAGGACGTGCGGAGCGAAATTCACGATCAGCCCATGCAGATTCTCATCCGGTGCCAGCGTCCCTCCGATCTCGCGTCCCGCTTTTTCCGCGAGGAGAATGTTGTCGAAGTGCGGCTTCACGACGACCGCCGTGGTCTCCTCGTCAAAACCAGCGACCCGGAGCGCTTCTATCTGGCTATGAACGAAATCGCCCTCGATGGCGTCGGCATTGAGTCCGTTGCGCCTATGGATGACGACGTGAACTCCGTTTACGAATACCTGATTGGAACCGAGGAATCCACCCGATGAACCCGCTCTGGCTCATCCAGATCAAAGCCGTCATCCGGCTGGAGATGCGAAAAACCTTCTTTGCCCGCCGCGGCCTCTGGATCTATCTGCTCGCCCTCGCGCCGGTCGCCTTATTTCTCCTCAAGTCGATCGTAGACATGCGCTTCCGAAGCATGGGCCGGCAAACTATCAGTTTGAGCCAGGGCAACTATATCTTCGCCGGCGTCTTTCAGTTCTTTTTTCTCCGGCTCGCCGTCTTCTTCGGCTGCCTGGGTATCTTCATGAATCTCTTTCGCGGAGAAATGCTCGACAAAAGCCTGCACTTCTATCTGCTCGCTCCCATTCGCCGTGAAGTTCTTCTTGCCGGCAAATTCCTCGCCGGTTTGCTCGCCGCGAGTGTCATCTTCACGATCAGTGCCGGCCTCCAGATCGTCGCCATGCTCTGGGAGTTCAACTCCAACACCATCTCCCAATACCTTTATCAAAACCATGGGCTTTCGCACGTCGTCGCCTATCTTGGCGTGACGATTCTCGCCTGCATCGGTTACGGCAGCGTCTTCCTCGGCGCGGGACTGCTTTTTAAGAACCCGATCATTCCCGCGGCATTCGTTTTGATCTGGGAAGCCGCCAATCCGGTTCTACCGTCCTTGCTGAAAAAATTCAGCGTGATCTACTACCTGAAGTCTTTGTGTCCGGTAAACATCCCAATTGATCCGGGCATGCCTGCTCTGCTCGCTTTACTGGTCTCGAATGCCGAACCCGTCTCCGCCTACCTTGCGGTTTTCGGCTTGCTCGCTCTGGCTGCCGTCGTTCTCTTCGCTTCCATGAAGCAAGTGCGGCGGTTGGAAATTAATTACACCGCCGAATAGTTCGTGGTTTCGGTATTTGGCGCTCGAAATCGCCGCTTGCGCCCATCCGCCTTTCCGGGTATTCCTGAATGTAATGCTCAACGATTCAACGCCTACCAAGCGCTCCCGCATCGCTCGCCTATCCACGCGAGGTGACTACTCCGAGGAAACCGTCCATCGCATCCTCGATTCGGCATTTCTTTGCCATGTCGGCTTCGTCGCGGAAGGCCAGCCGTTTGTGATTCCCACCAGTTATGGCCGCGCCGGCGGCACCTTGTATCTGCATGGTTCAGCCGCTAGCCGCATGTTGAAAACGTTGTCGGGTGGAGTAGAAGTTTGCGTCACGGTCACGCTTCTCGATGGTTTGGTCCTCGCCCGCTCCGCCTTTCATCACTCTATGAACTATCGCTCTGTGGTCGTCTTCGGAACCGCCCGCCTCCTCGATTCGCCGGAAGAAAAAACCGCTGCATTGCGCGTCATCTCCGAACAGATTCTTCCCGGCCGCTGGAACGATGTTCGCCATCCCAGCGATAAGGAACTCAAAGCCACGACTGTTCTCGCCTTAGCGCTGCAGGAAGCCTCGGCTAAGATCCGCACCGGACCGCCTTCGGACGACGAAGAGGATTACAGCCTGAAAATCTGGGCAGGTGTTCTGCCCATTGCCGCTCTGGCCGGCACTCCTATCGCAGATCCGCGTCTTACTCCGGACCTGGAAACTCCTCCCGATTATGTGTTGAATTTCGGCCAAAATTATGTCTAATCGAGATCGAACGGCCGCTTCGGAGGATTTTCTGAAGTATCTTCCTTCGCCTGGCGGAGTAATTCTTCGAAGCGCTTCTCGCGTACTTTGTCTCCGCTGAGGTGTGTCGCGAAGCTCTTTTCGAAAACGTCATTCCGGCGATCGGCTTCGCCTTTGAGCTGTTGCACCGCGCTATGGAGATCCTCAATCAGCGGCTTCTTTTCCGGTTCGTGGTGATGAATTACGAGTTGCATCTCGGGGTCGATCTGAAGACTCGACCCGCAACATGGACATTTGACTTCGAAGAGCTGTCGCTTTTCCTGCGCCATAACGGAATCGTAGCGCAAATAGCATGATCCGCGGGCTGGCTGCTATTCTCTGGACTGCTAAACGATGGATGCGGTCTTCTCCTGGATCTCTCATTATGGATACGCCGGGTTGTTCGCGCTGCTCATGCTGGGCATAGTCGGATTGCCGGTTCCCGATGAAACACTCCTGGTCTTTTCCGGATATCTGATCTGGAAGGGTAACTTCCATCCGTTCCCCACATTTCTGGCCGGTTTCGGAGGAAGCACATGCGGAATTTCTATCAGCTACCTGCTGGGTAGAACCTGGGGTCACGCCGTCATTTATCGATACGGCCGTTTTATCCGCCTCACGCCGGAACGCCTTGATCTTGTCCATCGACGGTTTGACCGCTTGGGGAGTTGGCTCCTGACTGTCGGCTATTTTGTTCCGGGAGTGCGCCACTTTACCGCTCTGGTGGCAGGGACCGCCGGTCTGAGGTGGCGCGCCTTTGCTCTCTTCGCATACGGCGGCGCAGCTCTCTGGGTGGCTACTTTTCTCTCGCTCGGCTACGTCATGGGAGAGAACTGGCAGCAAAGCTCAGCCACCTTCCATAAATATGCGCTTTTGACTTTAGCTATCGCCGTTGGGATCGGGTTCGTCGTGTGGCTCATTCGAAAACGCCGGCTCGCAGCTTGAAATTTGCGGGGCCTTCGGGTGCTCCGCCGGACAACCGCTAGTTAAGGAAGCCGCTCTGATTACACTGAAGTTGCATGCTGAATCGAATGCTCAAGCGTCTCTTGTACTGCTCTCTGCTGGCGATCGGTACGGTCTGGGCTCAATCTTCGGACGGCGACACTCAATCGGCGAGCGGCGTAGATCTTGGCGCAATCGACAAATCAGTTGACCCTTGTCAGGACTTTTATCAATATGCCTGCGGAACCTGGATGAAGAACAATCCTATTCCCGCGGACGAAAGCAGATGGGGCCGCTTCAACGAGTTGCTCGAGCGAAATCAGGTCATTCTGCGCGGGATACTCGAGGATTCCGAGAAAAACGAAACGCGTTCCCCGATTGACCAGAAAATCGGTGGCTTCTACGGGTCGTGTATGGCCGAGTCCCAAATTGAACAGTCCGGTGTAAAGCCCCTTTCCGCGGAGCTCGACCGGATTGGCCGTGTTACCAACGAATCCGAGCTGCTCGAGGAAGTAGCGCGGTTGCAGGAGAAACAGGTTAATGTCTTCTTCGAGTTCACTTCAGCGCCTGATTTGAAGAACGCCAAAATGAATATTGCAGACCTCGACCAGGGCGGCTTGGGGCTGCCGGAGAAAGACTACTATTTCCGCACCGACGCGAAATCCGTCGAGATTCGCGCCAAATACGTCGCCGCCATCGCAAAGATTTTTGGGCTGATCGGAGTCTCTGCACCGGATGCCAAAGCCAAAGCAGCTACCGTCATGTCAATCGAGACCGATCTGGCGAAATCATCCCTCGATGTGACCAGTCGTAGAGATCCGCAAAAGCTTTTCCACCAAATGCCGAAGTCGCAGCTCGCACAGCTCAGTCCTAACTTCGATTTCAACGAGTTCTTCACTAAAGTGAACACCCCGCAGTTCACCACCATCAATGTGGACGTACCCACTTTTATAACGGCATTTAGTCACGTTGTCACTTCGCGGCCCATGAGCGATCTGCGGGATTATCTCGTTTGGCACTATCTCAATGCAAGCGCAACGCTGCTGCCCAAGAACTTCGTAGACGAACGGTTCGATTTCTATCGCCGAACGCTGTTAGGCGCGAAGGAACTCAAGCCGCGCTGGAAGCGCTGCGTCTCCGCCACGGATGTGGAGCTTGGCGAGGCGCTAGGCCGGAAGTATGTCGAGAAGACCTTCGGAGAAGAAGGCAAGCAGCGTACGCTGCAAATGGTTCAGGAGATCGAAAGGGAGATGGCGAAAGACCTTCAATCGCTGACCTGGATGAGCCAACAGACGAAGCAGCAAGCGGTTATCAAGCTGCAGGCAGTGACGAACAAGATCGGCTATCCCGACAAATGGCGCGACTACTCTGCTGTCAAGATTGTTCCCGACGACTATTTCGGCAATACGTATCGCGCGCGTGAGTTCGAGTACCGGCGTCAGTTGAACAAAGTTGGCAAACCCGTCGATCGCGGCGAATGGCAAATGACCCCACCTACGGTCAACGCCTACTACGATCCCACTCAGAACAATATCAACTTCCCGGCGGGTATTCTGCAGCCGCCGTTCTATTCGAACAAAGCCGACGATGCAGTGAATTACGGCGCGATAGGCGCGGTGGTCGGCCATGAGCTGACGCACGGTTTCGATGATGAGGGACGGCAGTTCGATGCCGATGGCAATCTGAAAGACTGGTGGCAGAAAGAAGATGAGGAGCGATTTACCAAGCTGGCCGATTGCACAGTGAATGAGTACGGTGGCTTCAGCCCGGTAACCGGCGTCGAACTGAACGGGAAATTGACGCTCGGAGAAAACACTGCTGATAACGGCGGCATTCGTCTGGCCTACATGGCGCTGATGGACGACCTGGCGAAGAAGAGCATTCCGGTTTCCCAGAAGAACGATGGCTACACTCAGGCCCAGCAGTTCTTTCTCGGGTTCGCTCAGGACTGGTGCGAAAATACGACTCCGGAGACCGCCCGGTTTCTGGCCCAAACCGACCCTCACTCACCCGGCAGGTTCCGTACCAACGGCGTGGTGAAAAACATGCACGAGTTCAGCCAAGCTTTCGGATGCAAACCGTCCGATGCCATGTATGTAGCGAAAGGCCAAGGGTGTCGAGTCTGGTGAGAGTTGCTGACGTCATGAATGAACATATAGCCGCTAATCCGTTGTTAACAGATGGTTTTCCGATCCAATTCAGTCGCATAAAAGCGGCGGATGTGGAGCCTGCCATTCAAGTGTTACTTGAGCAGATGGGCCATTGCCTCGATGATCTTAGCGCGCCCCAGATTCCACGAACCTATTCGGATATTCTGCTCGGGCTCGATAATATGACCGAACCTCTCGACTTTGCGATGTCGGTCACGAGCCATCTCGAATCGGTTGCCACCTATCCCGAATTCAGAGCCGCCTATAACGCTGTGCAGGGGCCGGTGAGCCAGTTCTACACTTCGATTCCGCTCAATCAGCAGCTCTGGGAAGCGGTCAAAGCCGTAAACGAAACGACCGACCATTCGGCTCTTGCGCCGGTACACAAGCGTTTTCTAGAGAAGACCGTCACCGGCTTTCGCCGCGCCGGAGCAGACCTGGACGCGCAAGGCAAACAGCGCCTGGAGGAGCTGAACGTAGCCCTTACTAAGGCCACCACGAAGTTTTCGCAGAATGTGTTGGATGCCACCAATGCCTTTGAACTGATCGTCATTGACGAAAGCGCTCTCGCAGGTTTACCGCAATCGGCGCTGCTCGCCGCACGCGAGAGCGCCAAAGGAAAGGGCAGAGAAGGCTGGCGGCTTACTCTGCAGGCGCCCAGCTATGTCGCAGCGCTCACGTACCTGGATAGTCGCGCCCTCAGACAGCAGTTATGGAAAGCCTCCAATAGCCGCGCCACTTCCGGCGAGCTTGACAATCGGAAACTCATTGTGGAGATCCTGCAGTTGCGCCGCCAAAAAGCTCGGCTGCTGGGCTATCGGGATTTTGCCGACCTCGTTCTCGAAGAGCGCATGGCCCACACTGGCGCTCAGGCGCAGGCTTTTCTGGAGGATCTCTTCCGCAAGACGCAGGCCCACTTCGAACGCGAGAACACGAAGCTCCTGGAGCTCGGCAAAGAATTTGGATACGACGTAATCGAGCCCTGGGACGTAGGGTATCTCGCCGAGAAACAGCGGCGCGCCTTATATGACTTCGATGAAGAGGAACTGCGGCCCTATTTCGAGTTGGATCGCGTGGTGGCAGGCATGTTCGACATCTTCAGCCGCATTCTCGGAATTAAAGTAATCGAAGAACCTGGCATGCCAGCGTGGGATCCAGCGGTCAAATACTATCGCATTGAAGACGCTTCCTCCGGAAAGCTTCTAGGCGGCTTTTACGCCGACTGGTTCCCGAGAGAAAACAAGCGGGGCGGCGCCTGGATGGACTCGCTTATCACCGGCAATCCGGATGAGAACAGACCGCATGTGGGCATCATCTGCGGTAATTTGACCCCACCGGTCGCGGACCTGCCGTCGCTTCTCACACATCGTGAAGTGGAAACCATCTTTCATGAGTTCGGTCATCTCCTCCACCACAATCTGAGCCGTGTGCCGGTCCGCAGTCTTGCCGGTACCAATGTTCCCTGGGATTTCGTCGAGCTTCCCTCTCAGATCATGGAAAACTGGACGATGGAGCAGGACGCCCTGCATCTGTTCGCTCGCCACTACAAAACCGGCGAGGGCATCCCCGAGCAGCTGTTTGAGAAAATGAAGCGCGCCCGTACCTTCCGAGCCGCCAATGCACAAGCGCGCCAGATTGGCTTCGGTATGGTTGACCTCAAACTCCATCGTGAGTTCGATCCGGATTCCGGTCAAGATGTAATGGAGTTCGCTCGGGGTGTTCTTGCGCAGTTCGCGCCCGCTCCTCTACCGGACGACTATGGGATGATCGCCAGTTTCACCCACTTGTTTGCCGCCCCGGTCGCGTATGGCTCTGGTTATTATTCTTACAAGTGGGCCGAGGTTCTCGACGCCGATGCTTTTACCCGATTTCGCAGCGACGGGATCTTTAATGCCGAAACAGGCGGCGCTTACCGGCGTCATATTCTCGAACGAGGAAATAGCGAGGACCCGGTTCAGCTCTACCGCGACTTCATGGGCAGGGATCCGGATGCGAAAGCTCTCCTGGAGCGGCTCGGGTTGCTCGAAGAAATAACCGCCTAAAGCCAACGATGGACGTAACACCGGAGCAACTCAAAGAGACTCACGCGAGATGTCTCGAGGAGCTTGCCGCCGCTCGGCGCGAGGTTCAGGAGAATGCCGAAGCAGCGCGCGCCGCGCAGGACGAGTTGCAGTATTTCGTCTACGCCGCAAGCCACGATCTTCAGCAGCCGCTACGAAGCATCGGAACGCACGCTCAGCTCCTGCAACGCGAATTTTCGAAAGATGAACGGGCACGGGAATTCACCGCGGTCATTATCGATAGCGCCACGCAGATGAACACGCTGATTCGCGATCTGCTGACATACTCCCGGACGGGAAATGTCTCAGAGCTGGCGCCTATCAACTTAAATGCACCGCTGCAGTGGGCCTTACTCAAGCTGGACAGCCTGATTCAGGAAACGGGAGCACAGATTACCAGTGGCAAGCTGTCTGAAGCTCTCGGCGATGAAAAACAAATCGTCACGATTTTTGAGCAGCTGCTCACCAATTCCATCAGGTATCGAGGCCCAGAATCCCCCCGCATCGAAATCTCGTGTGAAATCGGGGAAGACGATTGTACTGTGTCCGTCCGGGATAACGGGGCCGGGATCAAGGCCGAATACTACGACAAGGTGTTCCAACCTTTCCAGCGGCTTCACTCGAAAGAGATCCCCGGTAGCGGCCTCGGCCTGGCAATCTGTCGCAAAATTGTGCGGGCTCACCATGGCAAGATCTGGGTAGAAAGCGACGGCGAACATGGCTCAGCAGTGAAATTCACTCTCCCCACTTGATCAACGGTTGCTGCCTGAAGGGGTGATGTCGGTGACCGGAAGATCCCAATGCGCCAGTAAAATTTCAAAGCGGCGCTGCTCCTCGCGTTTATATGTCTCCTGGTCCGGCCAAAGCTGCCTGATCAGCGCCTCTTCGCCGGGATTTGCTGTCGTCGCCAGGGTCGAGTTTTTGAATCGGATCGTCACCCGATAATCCCAGCGCGCTTCTTCGGTCATGTGATTAGCGGGAGTTTCTATTTTCACTCCAAGCATGCGGCCACTTTCCACAACCTTTTTGAGCAACGGATAGTGGTTCTTCAGGAACAACTGCAGGAACTCTTGCTGATGTCCCCATTGCACTTTGTAATAGTATTCGACTGTGTACGGCTGATCCGGCCCACCCTGGGGCGGCGCTCCCTGCGCGAATATCGGGCGCGCAAGTAGCGCGAGAACTATGGCAAGCAGTACCTTCTTCATCTGTCCTCCAATCGCTGTCGACGCGCCGCTCGGGTTGCGTCATTCCTCCGCGCTGCGTCACACTAAGCATATGCATCCTTCCGAGCAGAAGTTGAAAAGTGCGTTCCAAACAGTCTTGGGACTCAATGGCTCTACCGATTTCTCCAAGGTGGCATATGGACAAACCGAGGGTTGGGATTCAGTGGCGCACATGGCTTTGATCGCGGAGATCGAGACGCAGTTCGACATCATGCTGGAAACAGAAGACGTGATAGATCTTTCCAGTTTTCAGAAGGGACAAGAGATTCTTTCGACGAAATACGGCGTGGAGTTCGCTTGACTCTATCCGGAAAAATTTGTCTAGTGACGGGATCGACACGAGGCATCGGCTGGGCTACTGCCCGCCGAATGGCGGCGGAAGGTGCCACGGTCATTTTGAATGGACGTTCGAGCAAAGAAGCTCTCGAAGGACGAGCCGCGCAACTGAAATCCGACTTTGGCGCGGAGTGCCTTACTTTGCTGGCGGACGCGAGTGATCCCGCGGCCGTGAGCGGTTGCTATAAGGAAATTTTTAAACAATTCAAACGGCTGGATATTCTGGTGAATAACGCCGGCGTTCTTCAGCACGCTTTGCTGGGAATGATGCCGGTGGCGATGGTCCGCACGATTTTGGAAGTAAACACCATGGGTCCGCTGCTGCATATGCAGGAGGCGGCTCGCTTGATGGCGCGGCATCAGTCGGGGTCGATCATTAATTTGACATCGATCATCGGGCGTTCGGGTCTGGAGGCGTACAGTGCTTATGCCGCCTCCAAAGCCGGCGTGATCGGAATGACACTGGCGGCAGCCAAGGAACTCGCGCCGAAGAATATCCGGGTGAACGCAGTGGCTCCCGGCTTCATCGATACCGACATGACCCGCCAACTGCCGGCCGAAAAATTTGCCGAAGGTTTGAAGTCCGTGCGAATGAACCGCATTGGCACGCCCGATGACGTCGCAAACGCGATTCTGTTTCTGGCGTCCGATTGCTCCAGTTATGTGACCGGGCAAGTGATTGGCGTAGACGGTGGCATGTTGGTCTGAGGCATGATCTTCGGAATTGACCGGACAGATAGATCGAATCGGACGGCGCTCATCGATGCTGCGTCAGGCGTCTGTCTGCGCTATGAAGAATTGGCGGCCAGGATCGAATCGCGGACGAACGCGTTATCAAAACGACGGTTGTTTTTTCTATTCTGCCGGAACGATATAGCGACTGTGGAGTGGTATTGCGCCGCATTGAGCACCGGTGCTCCAGTTGCTCTGCTCGATGCGAATCTGGCCCCGGAGTTGACCCAGCCTCTGGTTGCCGCTTATCAGCCGGATCTCGTGTTTCATCCGCTGGCCGTACCAGAAGGAGCGTATCGCAAAGGATCGGTCGAAGGCCTATGGGAAGCGCAGACCGCGGCGCCTTTGACTCACCCGGATTTAGGCCTGCTGCTCTCCACTTCAGGATCCACGGGAAACCCTAAGTTTGTCCGCCTGACGCAGCGCAATGTGATCGCCAATGCGGAATCCATCAATGCCGCTCTGGCGATTGAACCAGACGATCGTGCCATTGCGAGTTTGCCGCTACATTACTCCTACGGCCTTTCCGTGCTGAATACGCATCTCCTCGCGGGGGCTTCGGTGGTTCTAACGGCGAGCGGACTCACAGATCCGTTATTTTGGCGCGCAGTGCGGGATCATCGGTGTACTTCTCTGGCGGGCGTGCCTTACTCTTATCAAATTCTGCAGCGGTTGGGCCTGGACAAAATGGATGTTCCCAGTGTCTCTACGCTCACTCAGGCGGGCGGCAAATTGGATGACAAACTGGTCATGGCTTTTTGGGAACGCATGAAGGCGCGTTCCGGGCGGTTCTTTGTGATGTACGGCCAGACGGAAGCAACGGCCCGGATCGCCGTTATGCCCGATGGCGCGCTGCCTGAAAAGCTCGGATCGGCGGGTGTAGCGATCGCAGGCGGCGGGCTTCAAGTCACGCGCGAAGATGGGATCATTTGCGATCCCGGCGTAGAAGGAGAACTCGTTTACAGCGGTCCCAATGTGATGTCAGGCTACGCTCTGAGCCGGCAGGATCTCACCTGCGGCGACGATTGCCGCGGCGTTTTACGAACCGGGGATAAAGCCCGGCTGGATCGCGATAGCTATGTCTTCATTCTTGGCCGGATGCGTCGTGAGGCGAAGTTATTCGGGCTGCGGTTGAATCTGGACGATATTGAAGCGCAGGTCCGGCCGTATGGTCCCGCTGCCGTTATTGCTGCCGGTCAAACCATTCGCATCTTCTGTGAATTCGACGATGGTGTGTACAGCCATTTGCGCCAGGAACTCGCCACGCGCCTGCGCATTCATCTGCAGGCGTTCGAATTTGTGCGAGTTCCGGCTTTGCCTTTGAAGGCGAACGGCAAAATAGACTACCAACAACTGGGGCAACAATGAGCGTTCTCGAAGAGCTGCTCGAACGGCCCCAATTTTCGATTGGGCATAAAGAGAAATCGCGGCTGCTACTCTCCGGCCTCGAAGAACTGACTGCTTATCATCGCCGCAACTGCGCCGAGTATGACCGGATCCTCTCGCTTCTCGACGGCGATCGTCAGGTCGCAGATCTGGCCGCCGTGCCTTATCTCCCGGCCACTCTATTTAAGACTCATGCGCTGCGCTCGGTACCGGAAAACGAAATTTTCAAGACACTGACGTCATCCGGAACCACGGGCCAGCAGGCCTCTCGAATTGTGCTGGATCGTGAAACGGCACGGCTGCAATCCACGGCGCTATCGAAAATCATGATGCATGTGCTAGGTCCGCGACGGCTGCCGATGATCCTGATCGAAAGTTCAGGCTTGATCAAGAATCGCGAGTCGTTGTCGGCGCGCGGCGGCGGGGCTGGTTGGCATGGCGAATTTCGGGCGTTCTCACTTTTACGCTCTCGACGAGAACATGGAGTTGGACGAATCGGGATTACGCGAATTTCTGGAGCGGTATGGAAGCGCGCCCTTCCTGATGTTCGGCTTCACTTTCATGGTTTGGCAGTATCTGTTCACGCGGATAGCCGATTTGCGTTTTGATCTGTCCAACGGAATTCTGCTGCATTCGGGCGGCTGGAAAAAGCTGGAGCAAATGGCGGTGACCAACGACGAGTTCAAGCGACGCTTCCGTCACGCTACCGGTCTCAACAAAATCTTCAATTTCTACGGCATGGTGGAGCAAGTCGGCAGCGTATTTGTTGAAGGCGAGGATGGGTATTTGTATCCTCCGAATTTCGCCGATGTGATCATTCGCGATCCCGCGACCTGGCAGGAGGCGCCCGTGGGAACCCCCGGTGTGATCCAGGTCGTCAGTCTACTGCCCCGAAGCTATCCCGGTCATTCTCTGCTGACCGAAGACCTGGGCGTCATGCACGGGATTGACGATTCCACTTGCGGCCGGATGGGGAAACGCTTCTCCGTGTTAGGACGCGTGCCGCGAGCGGAGTTGCGAGGATGCAGCGATACACATGCCGCGAGCGTGGCATGAAGGTAGAGCGCATTCTTCCCAGTCCGGGTTGGGTTACAACAGGTGATCTCAGAATCGCACTCCGTTCCAGCCCATCCCGGTTGCGCCCTTTCGCACCGGAAATCTTGGATTTTGTTGCGGACTTCTCCCGTGCCATCTTCCAATCGAAGGAAGCGGCCGCATATCCTGAGCTGACCGCACTCGCATTCTGGATGCGCAAAGCCGAACTATCGCGCTTGAGCCAGGATTTCGAAAATGCTAATGCGCGCGGTGTACTGTGGATGCCGCGCGGAATAGTGTTGCATTTTCCGCCTGCTAACGTCGACACGATCTTCGTGTACTCGTGGCTGCTGGCGACGCTGACTGGAAATCGCAGCATAATCCGCCTATCCGCGCGCACGACTCCTCAGACCGATCTCTTATGCAATCTGCTGGGTCCTCGGCTGGAGCGGGCCGGGCCGGAGATGAAAAATTCGATGACGGTGCTGCGGTACGGACATGAAACCGCGATCACCGCCGAACTCTCCTCTCTGTGTGACGTGCGCGTGATATGGGGCGGCAATGCAGCCGTTGCGGCGATTCGAGCCATCCCACTGCCCTATCACGCGAAAGAACTTGCGTTTCCGGATCGATCTTCTCTCGCTGTAATGGATGCCGAACAATATCTGGGTTTGGACGAAGCGCAGAGTCGTGAAGTCGCGCACAACTTCTATAACGATGTCTACTGGTTCGATCAGATGGCCTGCTCATCGCCGCGCCAACTGGTTTGGGTCGGCAGCAGCGAACGGGTGAAGGTTGCCGCGGCGCACTTTATTCAACAGTTGGCCGCTGTGACGGCGTCGCGCGGATACAGCGTACCCGCGGGCGCTTGGCTCCAGAAATTCGTCTTTACGTGCCGGGCCATTCTCGAGCAGCCGGTAAACTCGGTGATCGCAAACCAGAGTATGACCGTTCTCGAGCTCGACCAGATGGCATCTCCTCCAGAGGAACACTGTGGAGCGGGATTGCTGTTTCAAGTGCGAGCCGATAACTTGCTGGATCTCGTTCCGCATCTCCATCGCCGCGATCAGACCCTGAGTTATTTCGGGTTTTCCGAAGATCAGTTGAGAGCATTGGGCCTCACGCTAGGCGGAGCAGCCATTGACCGCATGGTGCCCTTGGGCCGCGCGCTGGAGTTTCACAGGTATTGGGACGGCTACGATCTGGTCCGCGAATTTACCCGCGCCGTGTGGATCGACCCAGGACCGGCTGCTATAAGTAAAACGCGTCCCCTGTGAGAAAACTGGTTTCCACCGTCAGGTGTTTCGGCAGGCGACCCTTGGGATCCGCAATCCAAACAGGCTCCTCCCGGAACTTCGACATTCCACAGGCCTCGAAAATGCGTTGGCGGGACAGCAATGACGAACAGGCCTGCGCTTCGCTCGCGCCTTCCCTTCGAAGAAGAGCGAGACACGCGGAGAACGCGGGCACTTGCTCCGTTCCTTCAGCAATCAGATCGACGATGCGGATTCGAGAGCCCCGGCGCGCTGTAAGGAAATGGCCCCGCGGCTGCCCTTCGTATTCGAGAATACCCGCTTCCACCTGTGCCTCAGGAAACGTCATCAGATAGTGGAACCACTCGACACTGCGCTCGAGGGCAATGCACTCTTCGTCAAGCTGCCATACACCCGATAGGGAGCTCCGCCGCGCGATCCATCCTGTAGCATTTGGCAGAGGCGTTTGCCTGACCTGCAATAAAAGATCCCGCGCCACCCGTAAAGGCGTCTTTTTGTCGAGATGAGCGGGTTTCCAAAATCGAAGAACTCGACGGTAGTAATTTGCCGGAGCGACCTCGCGGAACCACGGCGCTCGCGATAAGACTGCGCGCGCGGAATCGGACGCGATCGTCGCAACCGTGGTGCCAATCTCCGAGATGCAATTGCGGTACAGCAGCATGCCGCCGCCCGGAATCTCACTGCCCGCAATCCAGTCAATGACCTGGTGACTTTCGACGATACGGCCCTCTACAAGGAACCGGAGCGGTATGATGCACCCGAATGCAGCAATGTGCCCGTCCTTCTCGATGGCACGGCCGCGTGGACCGGCAAACCAGGGATGCGGAGCGTATGCCTTCCACTGCATACTTGCTGCGCGAGTGATTGGATTGTTTGCGACGCCCTTGATTTGTAGAAATAGTTCAGCGACTTCTGGCAGTCTGTCTGGTGAAACCGGACCGAAAGTAATGGGCATCCGGTTATATTGTGCCCTGCCGGGCTATTCGTTCTTCTTGGGACCGCCGCTAAAGAAGACATTTTCCGGCTGATCTTTTATCGTGTAATCATCGGGGACCTGAAACAAGCTGGCTGCGGGTTCGGAGCGCTGGATATTCGTCAGCCGATACGTTGTCTCTCCCATCCGCGGATCGTTCGTCTTGCTCATCACTAGCACTTTCAAATCCGGTGAGTACCAGGTCTCAGTTGTGATCGTGATCGGCTGTTCGTTGCCAATTGTCCCGGCCGGAATCGTCCGTGTCAGCTGTGTACCCTGCGCCGCGACTCCCTCGACTGTTTGCGTTCCCAAATCCGTTTTAACGGCGTCAGAGTCGAGCGAAGCCCGAAGCTTGGGGACCACTTGTACCGAAACATTCGGTGCTGTCGAAGAAAAGAAGACCTGCCCAGGACCCGGGGGTGGTGGCGGCACAACCGCGCCTGCCGCAGCCGATTTTGCCTGCGCTCTTACCTGCCCGAATGGCATCTTGATGGCGATCTTCCTCTGCGCATCCAAGGTCCAGTGCACTCCTGCAACCGGATCTTCTATCCGCACCAGATGGCCAGCATCTCCGCCCTCCGACTTGAGCGCCGGTAAACTTTCTTCCCGCCGCACTCGCCCTTTACTGTCGCGCGCCACGCTGCCCGACGTGTTCTGTTCGATCCGGTTGCCGTCGGCCAGCACCTGCACTCGCTGCGTCTCCGATTGTGCCGAATAGGGCGCTCCTGCGACGGTCGCCATCGGCCCCGCCATGGCCGCCGTGATACCGATCGGACCAAACCCAGCCAGATCCCCCATCTGAATCACCACCGTTTTGCCGGCCGCTACATCCTTATTCGCAGCCGTCGTCTGGCCCAGCACACTCACCGTGGATGCAGCCGCAATCACTAGCATTCGATTCATAATCTGTTCCTCTCTTGATCTGAGTTATTCAACGAGGCGCACGGCTCGCGCCACGCCATCCTGGCCAACCAGCAAGTCCGCAACTTCCCCGTCCGCTGTCCCCGGGCCGACGGGGACGCCAAATCTTCCTAATTCGGAGGCCTGCATTCTTACCCGAACAATAACCGCGTCTTCCATCGGTACGCCGCTCTCGGCGTAAGGTAACGCGACGAAGCCTGCTATTGCGCCGGCGTAGTTGTCATGTGTCACTGCCTTCGTCGCACTCGCCGATCCAAAATGCCGCGCCAAAAACCATCCAGAACCTAAGGCAAAGCAGGCCGCGGCACTGCCACCGTATCTCCACATGCGCCGCGTTCGCCTCCGCGCCCGGAAAGTGGTCAAGAGCCGCTCTTCCGTCGCTGCGCTCGCATCCCGCGGAAGCATTTCCGTCATCCGGTTCAGTGTCTCTTGTAGCTCAGATGGATGGTTCATGCCGAACATCTCTCGCGCCTCCGCAGCTTCGTTTGCAGGATGTTTCGCGCCCTGTGCAATCGCGAACGCACCGTCCCCACCGCACAGCCTAACTGCTGTGCGGCTCGTTCATACTCCATACCTTCCAGATCGCACAGCACGATAGCCTCCCGATACTTCACCGGTAGGCTAAGAATCGCTCTTCTCAGCGCGTCCAGTTCCTGCTCCCTGCCTAACTCATTTAGTAATTGCTCACCCGAGTCGCTGCTGAACTCGACATTGTCGGAAATACTTTTCCCGATGTCCCTGAGTTGCCGGCGCACCTGGTTCCGCGCCACGCCAATCAGATAACCCTGCACCGAGCCGCGCTCCTTTTCGTACCGCGACGCCTCGCTCAGCAGAGTGAGAAAAACTTCCTGCGTGACTTCTTCGGCTGTTTCCTGTTTTCCGGACATGTGCAGCGCAAACCGGAACACCGGCCCCTGATGCCGTCTGTAAAGAATAAGGAACGCCTCTTCATCGCCTTTACCGGAAAGCCGCAAGAGTTCCGCATCGCACAATTTGTCCTTGGCCGCTTGTCTTCGCACTCAACCTGCGTCGCTTCATACGGTATTACCTCACACCGTAACAAAGTTCCAAGATGTTTCTGTTCTTTTTGCTAGATGGTCCGATCCATCTGGTTTTTGGCTGTCCGAATGGTCTGCAGCAGCCGGTCAGTTTCTTCAACGGAGCAATCGGCAAGATAGCTGAGAAGACCCTCTACCCAGTCACGCCTGCCAATAGGAATTCGGGAAGCGAATTCAATCCGGATCGCATCGCTTTGATCGGGCACTTGCGTCTGCTCCAGAGCCGCTTTCACGGCGCTCGCGGTTAGAGATGTCCGGGCGGCGATTACTTCCAGGATGTCGTCTGTGGATACTGTGTTACTTCGTTTCTCGATTGTCAGTGCTTCACGCAATCGCGCGATGATCTTGCGTCTTTCGCGCTCCTCCTCAGAGAGCGCCCTTGCCTTTTCGAACTCGTGGTTCAGAATGGCACGCTCCATTTCTCGTACAATCACCCGAATCCTTATCTCGGCTTCTCTGATTTCGGGCGGTTCGCCATCCCGCCGCAGCTTTATGCGCGTGCAGGCATCATCGACAAGGTCGATTGCACGCTCAGGCAGCGGGCGATGCCGCAGAAAACGTCCAGACGCTGAAACAGCCATCTGAATTGCTTCTGGCGACAGCACTACACCGTGATAGCTCTCAAAATCTTCTTTGACACCTTCGATGATCCGAATTGCATCCTTCTCAGTTGGCGGCAGTACATTTACGGCTTCAAAGTTGCGCGCCAGCTCGTCACCGCGATCCAGGGCTAAACGTAGCGAAAGCGGCGCCCCGGTGGCTATCACCTGCAGCTTCCCTGGTTTGAGATAGCTTGCGAGCACAGGCATCGTTGTCCGCAAATCGAAGAGGCCGCGAACGTAGATAATCGGGCCGCCATTCTGAGCAATCTCAGCCAGCTTCTGTCGAAGGGCGGCCATGGCCGGCTCTGTGGAGCGAGATAGGGAAAACGCGCCGGCGAACTCCGGCGCATCCATCCCCAGGATCTGCCGGCCCGCGAGATCGGCTGGGACATGGCCTAGCGCGATACGCTGCGCCAGTCCTCGAACGATCGATTCTTTGCCAACTCCCGGTTCACCAATCAAAACGGGACTATTCTTGGTCCGGCGCAAAAGAATCTGGATGATCTGCTCCAATTCCCGTTCCCGGCCAATCAGCGGTCCGGCTTGATTATTGCCAGCTTCCGCCACCAGATCGCGGAAGTCACATGCCGCTAGCGTCTCGCCGGAGATATGAGCGCCGCCACTGGTGCCTTCTTTAGCCCGCCTGGCTTCTTCTTCGAGTTGCGCGAGGCTGATGCCGCTCTCAAATATCGCACGCGCCGCAATACTCGTTTGCTCCCGCACAATGCCTAACAGCAAATGCTCGGCGGCGACGTAGGGCTGTTGGAGGCGGCTGGCTTCTTCGGCGGCACGGTTCAAGACCCGTTCGCTCTGACTGCTGAGCGGCAGATCTACCCAGGTGGAGATGGCCCGATTTCCGCGCGCTGTCTCGCGCTCGATTCGGCCGCGCACTTCTTCCAGCTTCTGCGACGATTTAAACAGACGAATCGACAGACTCAGGTCGGCCCGTAGCAGTCCTAATAGAAGGTGCTCAATCTCAACCGACTGGCTGCCGAACTGGCCTGCTTCATAGACACCGATAAAAACCGTTCGCCTGGCCGTCTCCGTGTAGCTTTCGAACATATAGCTTAACTCGGTTGTTGCAGCTCTTCCGCCTGCACGATAGTCTATCGTTTAATTCTGCAAAAGGGACAGGATGATTCACAAGTAACGATCCCAAAGCGAAAACGACATCTTCTGATGGATAACCGCGGAGATCTATGATCAGCGCCTTTGTGCCACGAGCAGCTTCAATGAAGCGAGCAACATCAGTCGCCATTACCGTTGAAAGCTTTAGATATGCTAAATCACTGGATAGAAGACGAAAGGTCTCGCCAGGGAGATCATGAGTCTCAGGCTCCGATTTTAGGCTAGAGAGTGCCACACGTTTCATCATGATGTCGACAATCTACCGGAGCGCTCAATTCTCAAGGCAGCGTAGACGCAAGCGCCCCTGACCATAGCGCGCGCTAACTCCCGCAGTTGTGTGATAGAGTTCGATGCACCATAGTATGGCTGCCAGGCGTTCAAGAGCTTCGTGACGGAAACGCCATCTACAGCGGTAAGTACGTCACCGACCTTCAAATCCAGGTGTAGATTGGCTTCGCACACAAATAGTGTTACAACAGGTACAGTAAGAGTTCGCTTTCTTATGAACCGAAGTTTTATCGGTAGCTGACACTCCCCAGTCGGAGGTCGCGCACGCAGTCCTCCCAAGAGAACGGCATGCGTGTCATGGATCATGCTAATCAGGCGAATGAGCCCACGCTCGAAAGTGACGAAGTCTCGGGCGAGGCTCATCTTAGGAATAAACTCCTGCAAAACCAGCTCCCATCTCTCGCGGATCTGGTCTCGACATGGGTACCAATACTCGATAGCGTTACAGTAGCGGAAGAGCATCAAAAGTTGATAACCGCTGTCCGGAAAGACGAGGTCGGGATACTCAAGTTCGCGAGCGAATACAGGATTGCCGACATTGCTGTCGAGCCAAACATAGAACTGCATTCCATCAGGAATAGTACGATTCCTATAAATGGCGAGCAGACGCGCGCTAAGCTCTCTAACAAGAAACTTAGTGTAGGACAGAGACTAAAGTTGCGGAAGAAGCTGCAGGTCAGTTACTCTCAGGACGGTGCATACAGTGCAATTTAGAATAGGACCTAGTAGATAGATACATAGAAGAATGTACCTAGCTGATTAGGAGTTGTAGCGAGCTGCTAGAAAAGAGGGCAAGACACGAAATAGTTCAAAGTAACACTGAAAGCGGCCTGCTGTAACGGCTGGATGATGATACTTTAGAAAGAGACAAACTCTGAGCAGCAAAGCTAAAGAGGATATATGAATAGTACTTAGTTTATGGATAGAAATGTGTGAAAAGAGATAGAATAAGTGGTAGAGGTAAAAAACGCTGGAAAAGGAAAATAGAAACACACTTAGGGAGACTGGCTACAGTAGGTAGGACTAGTCTAGAGGGTAGAAAAACGAGCTGTAGAGAAAGAGATAGTAAGGCTGATCATAGCGCGTATCGACTCGAGTTTAGAACTGCGCGGGTGGGGGCTAGCTTGGCGTCTCAGGAACAACGCTCGTCTGAGTAGACACAACCTGTGATGGATTCCAGCTATGAAGAGCGAACATCGAGATCGCAAAGGAGAATACCTGATAAAAAAAGTTAAGACACTGTTTGCCGTTGGCTAAAAACTTCTTTGCCGACGGGGGTTCTGTGTAGCAGAATGAACGCCGGTTGGCGAAGCGGAGGCGAGCTCTGCAGGAGAGCAACTCGCCGAGGAATAGCCAACCGGAAACTCATCGAGACGATGAGGCGGGGAGCGCCGGTTTAGCAGTTCACTGACCAATCGAGTCGCATCGGATAGAAAGATTTCCAGATGCCTGAAAAAACTCATATAGAAAGCTGCCGCGAAGCGGCCTGCTTAGATTTATTAGCACAAACAGATGCGCCTCGAACTCTGCAGGTGGCAGATAGCCCAAGGCCGAGTGCAGCCGTTTATGGTTGTACACCTTCTCAATGAAACGGCGCAGCGATCGAAGCGCGTCGGGCAAATCGCGGTATTCCTGCCGGTAAACCTCTTCGTATTTTAGAGTTTTCATAAAACTCTCCGTCCGCGCATTGTCGTAAGGATTTCCTTTGCGGCTCATGCTGATTTGAATGCCGTGCTGATCGAGCAAGCCGGTGTAATCGTCTGCTGCGTACTGAACGCCGCGATCGGAATGATGCACCAGGCCCGCTTTCACACTTCGGCGCGACACGGCCATTTACAGCGCCGCTACAGTGAGCTTCGCCTCCAGCGTGCGGTCCAGAGCCCAGCCGATCACGCGGCGCGAGAAGGCATCCAGAACGACAGCCAGATACACGAACTCGGTCTCCAGGCGAATATACGTGATATCGGCAATCCAAAGCTGATTGACATTGGTCAGCTTCATCTCGCTGGCCAGGTTGGGATAGATGCGGAAGCGATGCCGCGAATCGGTGGTTACAATGAACTTACGGCGCCGCAGGCAGAGCAGATTGTCTTAGCGCATGATACGATAAACGCGTTTGGGGTTCACGATCCAGCCGCGGCGCCGCAGTTCGGCCGTGATCCGCGGACGGCCATAGCTCGGCATCTGCATAGCGATCCGTTGTATCGCATCCCGCAGATCCATATCGCGTTCGGCAGGTTGCGCATCGGGATCGAAACGATAGAAACCTCTTCGGCTCACGCTCGCCAACCTGCACATGCTTTCAATCGCCAGCTCGTTGGCAGTCATTTCTTGCCGGACCTGCTGGTAGATAGCGGCTTTCCAGTTAACGCCTGCAGCATCCGCTGTTCTTCGATGCGCTGCAAGCACCGTTTCAAAAAATGGATCTCCAACGCCTGCTGGCCGATTTTCCGTTCCAGTTCCGCTACCCGATTCTCGTCGGCTCTCTTCTTACGCAAACCGGGAAAAGCATGTGCGGGTGATTGCTGAAAATCCCGCCGCCAGCGATGCAGCAGGCTTGGATTGATCTCACACGAGCGGGCGACGGCTGCGATCGAAACGCCCGCATCTAACTGCCGCAACGCGGCAGTCTTGAACTCTTTCGTGAACTTCCGGCGCGATAGCCCCATGACTCAAATTCTCCATTCGATGAATTCTGAGTCTTAACTGTTTGTGCGAAAAATGGTCTTGAATCCTGGCATTCTGCCGGCAACGAAACAAACTCCATCGTGGGTGCATTCATACGATAACGCGTTGTCACAAGGGCAGCCGCTCCGGAGCCATGACTCGCTCCGTCTTGGCATATCCTAAAGACTTGCTGAATTCACAGACGGAGATGGCACAAGACTTCCAGGCCGACGTCGAAAATGTGAACCGCATACAAGCGGTGCCCACGATTCTTGAAGTAGTATGTCGCACAACCGGAATGGGATTCGCGGCCGTCGCCCGCGTCACCGACGAGCGTTGGGTCGCATGCAGCGTACTTGATGAAATCGACTTCGGTCTCAAACCGGGTGGCGAGTTGAAGGTCGAAACGACGATTTGCCATGAGATCCGCAAGAGCCGGGAGGCCGTAATCATCGATAACGCCGCCGAAGACGAGTTTTGGTGTACCCATGCGACACCCGCGATGTATGGCTTTCAAAGTTATATCTCAATGCCCATCATCCTGGCAGATGGCTCCTTCTTCGGTACCTTGTGCGCCATCGATCCGCGGCCGGCTCGCCTGAAGACAGTCGAAACAATTGGCATGTTTCGGTTGTTTGCTGAACTCATTGCCAAACACCTCGACGCCGGCCAGAGACTGGCTGCAACTGAATCCGCTCTTAACGAGGAGCGCGCGGTTTCGGAATTGCGGGAACAGTTCATCGCGGTGCTGGGACATGATCTGCGCGCCCCGGTGCGTGCCATTAGCTGCTTCTCGGAACTGTTGCTGCAAACATTGCTCGAGGAGCGTGCGGTCGAAATGGTCCGCTTGATGCGAGACAGTGCTTCGCGAATGACGGCTCTGATCGACAACTTGCTGGACTTCGCGCGTGGGCGTCTCGGCGGCGGTCTGACCTTGAACCGTGATGCCAGAGAACCTTTGGAGCCGGTGCTGCGGGAGGTTATCGCCGAACTGAACGCCAGCCTGCCGGATCGCGTTATCGAAACAATGTTTACACTGGACGGGCCGATAGATTGCGACCGGAGCCGGATTGCCCAACTCTTCTCCAATCTTCTCAGCAATGCACTTACTTATGGCTCTGCGAATCAGCCCGTCCGAGTACAGGCGACTAGCGGCGGAGGAAGCTTCGAACTCTCGGTTGCAAACGCCGGTAAGCCGATTCCGCCGGACGCCTTGCAGCGTCTGTTTCAGCCTTTTTATCGCAGCGCGGTGCTACGCGACCGAGAGGGACTGGGTCTGGGGCTTTATATCGCTCATGAGATCGCGACAGCGCATGGCGGCACGCTGGACGTTAAGTCCACGCTAGAGGAAACTCGCTTCACGTTTCGCATGCCGATTCTCTGATTTTCCCTCCGATCAGTAAGTTTGTTACTATCCTTTCGATGAATACGGGCCTTTCGTCCGCCCACACAATTTGGTCAAGCTGGTATACCGATCCGCAGGTTCTGGCAGGCAAAAAGGAGAAAAGTTTCTGGCAAACGAGAAAGTGGCGTGTACCATTTTCACTGCCTGCTTGAGGAGTTCCTGAACGGATCGGTTAAATGAATCAGGATGCAACGCTCGCAACCCGAGATCGTTTCGCTTGGTAGCGCTTGAACAGCAGCCACCCAAGCAGCGCAAAGAAGACGCTCCCGCCCACGACTTTGGCCTCAAATGTTGCCGCCGATGCCGCTTCGGGTGGGGGTAATGCCGATAATGCAATTGCCACAAGCGTCACCACAAGCCCGGATACGGCCGCAATCCGGTTCGCGAATCGGAATCCTGCAGCGAAGATATACACGAACGGGATGAAAGTCACAATCACCATCATGTCCACCATGATTTGGTAAGCGGCCTTGACGCTTTCGCCCAGTTGAGCCATAAGCAGGAAGAGTGTCGCAACCGCCGCCTGTACAAATAAGGAGACATAAGGAGTGCCCCAGCGCGGATGAGTGCGGCCAAACGCGGCTGGAAGATAGTTATCGAGCCCAATCGCGTATGGCAAGCGGGTATTTCCGGCGATCCATGTGTCGAGTTGGCCTGCGAGCGCGATTCCGATCAGCGTTGCCAACAGGATAGCTATCAACGGTGCGCCCAACCTCTGTGCGCCAGCCGCTCCGGCCTGGGCCAGACCCGTCATAGGGCTGATCTCTTCTGGCTTTAGCAGCACAAGGAGCGCCGCGGTCACACCTATATAGAAGACCGCGGATATGACGCCGCTGATAACGGCGGCTCGCGGGAGATCGCGGCGCGGATTGCGGATTTCTCCGCTAACGATCGGCGCCAGTTCAAGGCCGACAAATGCGAATGCGATCTGAGACCAGAAGTTCAGCGTGTCGAGATTCGCTTTAGGCAGCAGGGCGAATCTTGTGGCAATACCGGAGTGCAGGCCCACGGTAACTGCCAATGCCCCAAGCACTGCGCCGATGATGAAGGTAGAACTTCCGCCAAGCGCCGAAATCCACTTTGCCACTTTTATGCCGAAGAAGTTAGCGGCGAAGGCGGCCCAAAGCACAGCGAGCGTGATCGGCAGCGCGAATTCGCGATCCGCGGCGAAACGCTCGCCGTGACCGAACGCGTAAGCCGTCATGCTGATGCCCGCCAACAGCAGAGACGGAAAATACAGAACCGTGGAGATGAAGTAGAACCAGCCGCACAGAAAGGCATGTTGGTCGCCAAAGGCGTGTTTCGTCCAAATATACATACCGCCTTCTTCCGGGAATCGACGCGAGAGGCTTGCGACGACGATAGCCGAAGGCAGAAAAAAGAAAAGCGCCGCAATAACCCATAGCACAAACGAACCGGGCCCGGCATGCGCAGCGGCGGCAACCCACCTCAGGCTCACAATGGCGCAGATATCGAAGAAAACGAGATCTCGGAGCCGCAGTTCGCGCCGCAGAGCCGCGTTCTTCAGCAGAGCCCACTATGGGAGACATGTCTGAATTTGCAGAAATTTCCGTGTTTTGATAGAAGCTAGTTCTCGGATTTGAGAAGTGTAGCACCCGCTCTTTTGTCGAGCGCGGCTGTGATCGAACGCCGTAACACCTCGGTTACGAGGGTTGGCCGCTCGAGTGGCGCGAAATGTACCCGGATCAGCGGGTCCCTGCCGATGCGTGTTCCCGTACAGGCTGTTGGTAGTAGGAGACGGCGCGATTGAGTGCCATCAGGATCTGATCCAGTTGCACTTGATCGTCCGCCTCAATGACAACTTTCGCCACCGGCCGGATCGGGTCACTGCGAAATGCCATTGCCGGCCCGTCTGCGGGACGCTGATGTTTCGCGTTGGCGTCAGAGGCGGAATGCGGAGTTTGTTGTCGCGACGGCGCGTAGCGTCTCGCTGCGGTGAACTGCCGACTGCAGCCGTCACATTGGTACGGCCATAGCCCCATAGATGCTTTGACGTTTTCCCAAATGCTTTTTCTGCGGGAACGGCAGACTTGATCACTTTTGCAATGCGGGCAGTGCATGGTCTCTACAGAACTCATCGGCGGGATGCGGCCTCGGCTTTAGCCGGGAGCTCAGTCGAGTAGAAAGAACCTACCGGAAGCCGCTGATCAGCATCACGTCGCTTGTTTCCTTGCCGCGCGCAAAAGCAATTTTTTTGAAATCTTTGGATAGGGCGTAAGCGAAGAGATCGCCCGTACGGAAGTTTGTGATCTGGACCGGGCGGCCTTCCGTGAGAGGCTGCCGCCAGAGATTCCCGACGCCCTGTCTCCTCACCTCATAGATCAACGACTTCCCGTCCGCGGTCCAGGACACAGGCGTGTCTCCAAGCGAGATGTTCTCGAACACTTGCAATGGAGGTCCACCGGCGGCGTCAAAAACGGCCATCGGGCTGGCTGAATATTCGGGATTCGGGCCCGGATAATAATTGCAGGCGATCTTGCCTCCATTCGGCGAAACCTGGGGGAGCGATGCGGCTTTACTGATAACTTGAATCGGATGGCCGCCTTCGATGGATACCTTCCAGAGTGTCGGTTCACCCCACAGCGCGGGCTACAATTTCGAAAGGATGTGTACAGAACGAAGCGCGAATCGGCCGAGGAGGTTGGGTGAACGTCCCAATGGTTGCGGGTCAACTGAACGGGATCGCCGCCGTCCGGGTTCATTCGCCAGATGCTTCCGCGGGACGAATACAAAAGATACCGATCATGCGCGAGACGGCCAGTTCCTGTTTGTCGGAGGGACCGGCGCTAATCTGGTGCGATTGCTTCCGTCGCCATCAACTGTCCAGATGTTTCGGCGGTCGCCGCTCAGAGCAGAAAATAGAATTGTATTGTTCCCGGACCACGCCAGGCTGTTTAATCCATGGACGTTTTCGAGTACGACTTTCGCGGCGCTTTCAGACGCGCCGAGCGGCGCAACCCAGAGATCTACTTCCCTGCGCGTTTGCAGTGCGAGGAGGGTTTTTCCATTCTCCGTGAGTGTTACGCGACGGTAGTTACTTAGGTCGTTGGTGAGCCGCGTGACTCGCTGTTCGCGAGGTGCAATACGCCAAATCTGAAAAGCGTCCTGGCGCTCGCTACTTGCATCCACGACGATTACGCCGCTAGCGGACCAGGCGATCGAATCGACCCAGGGCCACGTTTCCGAGGAGAGCGGAGTTTCTGCACGATCGGTAACGCGAATGACGTCAGGCGGAACGCCTGTGAGCTGAAGCCCGTCGACTCTCCAGTGAAGCAGGCAATCGAAGAGCCGTCGGGAGACCACGCAATGCCATTTCGCGAGTAGTATTGCGGATGGCGACGCGTACGCACGATATGGGCTCCGCTGCCGTCGAGGTTGGCGACAGTGAGTGAGGCCTCGAGCCGCGTGGGATCGATTGGGACAGGCCCAGGTGTTTTCCGTCGGGAGCGAACGCGATACTTCCAGGCACGTTCCCCATGAGTTTCAGGGGCGCTCCGCCGAGATCGGACACACGGTAAAGATCGTGAGCGCCGTCACTCGTGTTCAGGCGGTAATACAGGTAATTGCCGTCCGGCGAAAACTTCAAGCTGACGTGCTCGCCGTGCTCGGGTGCGATCACGCGAACGTCGGTACCTGTTGCGAGCTGCGTTGTCCAAATGCTCTCCCCGATTTCATCGCGCAGAACATAGGCGACGTACTTGCCGTCTTCGGAAATGGCTGCTCCAGTGGATTCGCCGCGTGTTGCTACACGCGCGATGGTCATGGTGTCGAAGGCTGCATCTGCCGGTTTTCGCCGCAGAACGAGAAAAATCAGTGCAACCAGCAACGTCAGCCCAGCGAGTATCGGAAGTGCCCAAAGGCTACTGCGCCACTTGAAGCCAGCCGCTGTTTTGTCGAGGCTTTGAGAAAAAGCAGGCTTCGCTGGGGTACCGGTTGCAGTAATCCCTTGCTCAAGGTCCTGCATTTCGCGCCAGAGTTCGTTAGCCGATGAGTAGCGTTTCGCAGGATCCTTCTCCAGGCAGCGATGCACGATTCGCTCGAGCTCACGTGTAATGCCTGCGGGATGATCAAGAAGATTTGGGGGCTCCTGATACAAAATGGCGGCAAGCACATCTGTGGGGGTCATCCCGGAGAAGGGCGGCGTTCCGCACAGCATCTCGTACAGCACCGCACCAAAGCTGAAGACATCTGTAGAAGCGCCCACCGGAAGGCCACGAGCCTGCTCCGGAGACATGTATCTGACAGTTCCCAGGACCAAACTGGATGGGATACCGATTCGTCAACCCCGGCTGGGCGCTCGACAAACCGAGCCAGGCCGAAATCGAGAACTTTGACGACGCCGTCCGGACGAACCATGATATTCTCCGGCTTGATATCCCGATGCACGATGCCGGCATTGTGGGCAGCCGCTAGCGCAGCGGCTACTTGAAGGCCGATATTCAATGCCGGTGCGGCTTCCATTGGTCCGGCGCGCATGCGCTGCCGCAGGGTTTCGCCCGGCACGAACTCTTCGGCAATGAAGTCGGCGCCCTCCCATGTCTCGATTTCATAGATGGTAATGATATTCGGATGGTTTAGAAGAGACGCGGCGCGAGCCTCCAGACGAAACCGCCGCACACACTGTGGATCGCCGGCGAATTGTGGTGAGAGTAGCTTAAGCGCCACCTCGCGCGTCAACTGAGTATCCTTGGCTAACCAAACTTCCCCAATGCCACCCGCGCCGAGACGGGAGATTACCTTGTAATGGTGAATCTGGCGCTGCGCGAGATTAGCCGATGACGGCATGGCGGCCATGTCCTTGGGCCAATACTTCGAGTACCGGAGCATTCAGGAAATCGTCTTCGGAGGAATGCGCCTCAATCAGTTGCTCCACCTGTTCGCGCAGCTCGGCATCACCTGCGCAGGCATGATCCAGAAACTGAGCGCGCTCGGTCTCGGGAAGTTCCAACGCTTCATCGGCCAGAGCGTTGATGTGATGGTAGCGGAACGAATTCATTGACGGGTCGGCGCGGTTCGATTCAGTTGGACGGAGAGCCACGCCCGGGCACGTTTCCACTCGCGCTCGACGGTTGCGTGCGATATTCTCAGCACCTCGGCGGTCTGCTCCAACGTCAGGCCACCGAAGAAGCGCAGCTCGACAATGCGCCGCTTGCGGTCGTCCAACTCGGCGAGAGTAGTAAGCGCATCATCGAGTTCGATCAGCTCTGTCGCGCGACTCGATGAGAAGGGCAGGGTTTCGTCGAGCGAGAGGTGAGGCGCATCGCCGCCGCGACGTCATCTTCCGCGCCCGCGAGCCATATCGACGAGAATATGTCGCATCGAGGTGGCCGAGACAGCGAAGAAGTGAGCGCGATTTTGCCAGTTCACTTGTTGCTGTCTGACCAAGCGCAGATATGCCTCGTTCACCAGCGCGGTCGTTTGAAGGGTGTTGCCCGGACCGGCACTTTGCATGTATCGCCGCGCCACGCGATCGAGCTCCGCGTAAATAAGCGGAACGAGCTTGTCCAGGGCGGACTGATCGCCATTGCTCCAGGCAACGAGAAGTTCGGTTACATCGGGCGAACCGGAACGATCCATCGCTACTTGGGCCTGCTCAACATTCTAGCTGATTGATCAAGCAGGCATGCTCTTTAGCAGGGTCCAGATCCAACGTCTTTTGAGAGTTGAACGGAGCAACGGCTCAGCCTGCGCCAACTGACAAGTCGCGAAGTGCCAGATCCCCAACAATAGCGCCGGCGTCGAGCGCATGATGGGAGCGACAGCGCGTTCCTCCTGCTGTTGGGCCGTTGTTCGCCTTCGATTTCCACCTTTGATTCTGTCCCAGCTGAGCGGGAGAGCGGGCTTTCGAACAGCTTCGTATTAAATACCGCGGCATGATTTCACGGCCGCGTTTCTCGTAAGCAAGCGGAGTTTTGAAGTTTTCACAATCCTCTGAGTAAGCGGCCCCGCAGATAGTAATTGAATCACCGGGACAGTTCACCGCGAAGCAACTCACTCGTGAACCTTTTCTTTCCGCTCCAACATTTCTATAAAGTGCATGATCTTTCGAGCGCGCGTTTCCGCTTTTTTTACTGTCTGGATTCGCCAAAGGACGGCGTACCGATTTGCTTTATCGAGAGTCTCGAAGAAAGCTTTAGCTCTTGGGCTCGCATCCAAAGCGGCTTGAAGATCGCTCGGCACCGCTGCCCCACGGGGAGAATCGTATGCCGTGTCCCAGCGTCCGGCTTGCTTTGCTTGCTCTATTGCAACCAATCCGGCAGACTTCATGTCTCCGCTCGCAATGAGAGCTACTGCTTTTTCCCGGTTGATCTTCGACCATACGCTTCCCCGGGAGCGCGGCAGAAATCTCTGAAGCCAGAAGTTTTCATTTTGGGGCCTCTTCTGCCCGTCGATCCAGCCGTAACATAACGCGACCTCGAGGGCTTCTCCGTACGTGACCGATCGAACCCCCGAGCCCTTCTTTGCGATCTGAAGCCACAGCCCTGTGCTCTCGCGATGGTTCCTATCCAGCCAGGCGGCCCAGTCCTCCTTATTGTTAAAGAGCTTCGTAGGAGAATCTATTGCCTGACGCGTTGAAATGTTAACGGGTCTTTTGCTCCCTGCCATTTTTTTACTCTAAGCTTCGTAAGTAGAAAAGAGTTTCAGGAGTCTTCGCACGAGCATCGGCTAACCTGATTGTTTTGACGGCCCGCAACGTCTCCGCGCCGCTCAGCGATCGCGCGCTGTTCTGGTGCGGGCTGAGGCCGGCCCATTCAATGCGAGATCTTTTCCAGCGCAAGATCGCGAGTGGGCGGTCCCATGAATGCGATCACCGCCATTACGATTAGCATTGCTCCGGCAATGAAGACAAACACGCCGATCGTGCCGAATTCCTTCAGAATGCCTGCCACGAGAAATGAAGTGAAAATTGCAGACAAACGGCTCCATGAGTAGACGAAGCCCACCACGCTCGCCCGGATGCTGGTCGGGAAAAGTTCGGTCTGATAGGCATGAAAGCTGTAGGACATGATGTTGCTCGCGAGTGTCAGAACCATGCCCATTGCGATGAGGAGCAATCCCGCCGACATTTGACTGAATAACAACCCGCACACCAGGATGGCTGAGGCACTCGCCACGATCACTGCCTTGCGCTCGAACTTGTCACCGATAAACAGCCCGATGATCGGCCCGATCGGCGCTGAAATGGCGATGATCGAGGAATACAGTAAGCTGTTCGTGACAGTGATGCCCTGCTTAATGAGCAGCATCGGCACCCAGTTCGCGAAACCATAGAAACCGACCGTCTGGAAAATATTAAAGATACTCATCATTGCGACGCGCTTGCTGTAAGGTGCTACCCACATATCGCGAAGGGTGCGCCGCGTGGTCACGAGTTCCGGGGCAGCCGGAGCGGGAAGCGGGCGGCCGTACTCTTTTTCGATGATCGATTCCAGCTTCGAGATCAGTTCGTCGGCTTCCGCAAGCCGGCCTTTCTGCGCGAGCCAGCGCGGACTTTCGGGCAACGCGCGGCGAATGAACCAGACGAAGACAGCCCCGTGCGCACCGATGATGACAACCCAACGCCAGCCATCCAGGCCGAGTGGCTTGTGAGGCACAAGCAGATACGATAGGAACGCCACAATGGGCACGGACAGGAAGCCCACGGCCTGCTCACAGGCAAAAGCGCGTCCACGAATTTGCTTCGGCACAAGTTCAGAGATATAGGTGCCGATTGTCACCAGTTCCACGCCGATGCCAATCCCTGCCAGGAAGCGCCAGAAATTCAAACCGCTGGCCGTGGTCTGAGATGCCATCATCAGGTTTGCGGCCGTATAGAAAAGCAGCGAATACGTAAAGATCGCACGGCGGCCGAAACGATCGGCGAGGAACCCGCAGCCGATCGTGCCGATGAAGAGTCCCGAAAACATAGACGCAAGAAAGCTCGCCACGCCTTTCATGCCAAACAAGCCGACGGTAGTAGGCGTCAGGATGCCGCTGTTGACGAGCCCGGGCGCGACATAGCCGGAATACAGCAAATCGTACAGCTCGAAGAAAAAACCAAGGCTGAGCAAGACGACGAACTTCCATATGGTCCACGTGGCCGGAAGCCGGTCAAGCCGCGCGGAGATCATTCCAACGGACGCCGAAAGGGATTCAGTGGGCACACGTATCCTTTTTGATTTGCGACAAGAACTCCTGTGAGCCTCGAAGTATCACTAAGATATTCGCTCCTGCAAGGTAGCAGGGAAATGTCATCGACACCCGCTCGTCTCATTTCGCTATTATCGATGGCCTTTTTCGCGCTCTATCGAAGCCCAACCGACCCGCGCACGGACTCGATCAGTTTTCCGGATCATAACCAACCCGGTCCTTGCTGCGCGCCATGGGTGATGCTTCAGGACTGAGCCAGCGGGGGTGGCTGAGAGGGTGGGCATGCGCACGAGCCGTCCGGTGGCCATTGTAGCCTTTGCGCGGCACTCAATGAGGATGAGCGCGGAACTCTTGTACTGCTACTGCAACGAATCGGCGAACAGCGGGGACTGGCTCTTGCTGGTTGTCCCGATTTGAGTAGTTGAGGCGGGCCAGGTCGACGAGGTGATGAAAAATCCGCTAATTGAGCTCTCTGACCCAGATATTCCGAAAGCTGATTGGCTCGCTTTTATCGCCGTGGGCCTGCAGCTTGATAGGGGCGGCGTCGTATTTCTTATAGAACGGCTGGCCGATGTAACGCGTCTCGCCCTTTAACTGAAAGTGATTCTCCACCAGCACGCCGTTGAAGAAGACCGTGACATAGGCCGGAGTTTTCAATGAGCCGTCTGTCTCGAAAGTAGGCGCCGTCCAGACCACGTCGTAGGTCTGCCATTCCCCGGGCTTGCGATTCGCATTGGCCAGCGGAATGGCTTGTTTGTAAATGCTGCCCGCCTGGCCGTTGACGTAGGTCTTGTTGTTGTAGGAATCGAGAACCTGCAGCTCATATCCGTCGTCGCCGGGTCCCGTGGAGGCCAGAAACACGCCGCTGTTGCCGCGGGCCTGACCGCTGCCGGTGATGTTTTTGGGAATCTTCCACTCGATGTGGAGCTGGTAATTCCTAAACGTGCGCTTGGTCTCAATGTTCCCGGAACCGGGCCCCTTCTTCACGGTCAGAATGCCGTTGGCGACAGTCCAGTTAGCCGGCGACTTGTCACGGTTCGACACCCATTCGTCGAGGTTCTTGCCGTCGAAGAGCACGATGGCGTCGGAGGGAGGAGCAGTGCAGGTGGCGCCCGGAGTCACGACCTTGGGCACCGGGCTCCACACTTCTGTATCTTCCGGTTTTGGCGCGGCCGGCTGTTGGGCGGAAACGGTGGTGGCTAGGGCAAGCAGAGCCGCAAGGGCAAGGGGTTTCGAAAATCGAATGCACATCACTCTAAATGAGAACACATTCATTGTTTTCTCGATGGCGGAGCGACAATTTTCAAGCGAGTGACTCTACATTTCCGGGGCCCGTTGCTGGCGGATCTGTGAAAACCAGCTGGCCGCTCCTCGACAGTCGCGGTTCCGTTAACGCTGCTCGAACGATTAGAGTGGGCTAACCGGCCAAAGCGAGCAGAAAGAAGATAGCCAAGCGCATGGAAATTCCTCCTGGCTAGTTATACTGCATTTTTCTACTCGTCGGCGAGAGCCTGCATCGGGGAGATGCGGGCTGCACGGTAAGCGGGCAGAAAGCAAGCAGCGAGAGATATGGCCGCGATGACGCCGGCGGCAGCGGCCAGCAGCGATGGGTCGAAGCCGGGCACGTGAAAAAGTACCGAGTGCATGGCCCGCCCTGTTAACCACGACCCGATAAGGCCAAGCACGGCGCCGCCAGCGAGCAGGCGTAAGGCGAGAGAAAGAAACTGGCTGCGGATCTGCTCCGGACGCGCTCCCAGAGCCATGCGCACGCCGATTTCGCGCCGGCGCTGCGCCACGGCATAACTTAACACGCCATAAGTGCCGATAGCGGTGAGCAGCAGTGCTATGCCGGAGAAGACTCCAGCCAACAGAGCCGGCGAGCGGCGGGCGACCAGGCTTTCCTCGATACGTTCGTCCATCGATTGCACGTCGCTGACGGAGAGGTCCGGGTCTATGTGGCGAACAACCTTTTGTAAAGTCAGTTTGAGAGACTCAGGCGGCAGCGTGGCGCGCGCCACCACGAACATATCGTTGTCCGCGCGATAAATGTAGGGATAGTAGACGGCGCCTTGTGCCGTGTCTTCCGTGAGGCCGGCCTGTTTTGCGCTTCCTACGACGCCCACAACAGTGAATGCCTCGGAGTCTTTTCCCTCGCTTGAACCGTCAAACAATTTGTGCCCGAGAGCGCTGGCGTTTGGCCAGTAGTAGCGAGCAAAGTCTTCGTCGACCACACATACTCGTTCCGGGCGGCGCGAATCGGCGGCTGTGAGAAATCGTCCTTCCCGCAGAGAGAAGCCCATGGCGCGAAAGTAATCGCCACCGACGCCATAAGAATAATGCCCGCGCGGCGATTCACCGGGCCGGAGGACGCGGCCTTTGATCTTAACGGCGCTTTTGCCGTTTCTACCACTGAAGGGCACGTTATTGACAACACCCGCGGCCCTGAGTCCTGGTTGACGGTCAAGTTCGTCAATCAATCGCTCTGTGAAGGCGAGGCCGGCTGAGGCCGCCGGATACTTGTTCCCGACCAGCGAAATTTGCCCGGTGAGAACGTGATCGGCGTTAAAACCTGGAGAAACGGCCAGCGCACGTTTGAGGCTGAGCCCGAGCAGTCCCGCCCCAGACAAAAGGACAAAGGCGAGAGCGATCTGGGCAACGATGAAGCTGTGACGCAAGGTTTGCGCGGCACGGCCTGCTGTTCCACCGCGAGTCTCAGACTGGAGCGCGTTACCCAGGTGACGTCGGAGATTGAACCAGACAATTGGCACCGCGAGCGCAATACCCAGACCAATGGCGGCCACCAAGGCGGCGCATGCCAAGCGCGCATCAAAAGCGATTTGAGATCCCAAGGGCAAGCGCTCGGTACCGAGCGCGGCCAGCAGACGAATTCCCCCAGCTCCGACGACGAGCCCGAGGAGTCCTCCGGCAAGCGTGAGTAAGGTGGTCTCGACCATCACTTCGCTCACGATGTGTCGCCGGGACGCGCCGAGCGCCTGCCGGACTGCCTGTTCCTTGACGCGGCCACTCGCGCGGATGAGAAGCAGATTCACCAGGTTCACTGTGCCGATGAGGAGGAGAGCGAGCACGCCTGCTTGCAGGAGCAGCAGGGTCGGACGGATGGTCGCAACGTGGTCGGCGTGGAGCTGCACTATGAGGGAACGAAAGCCGGCTTCGGCCATTTCTTTGGCCTGGGGGTCGTCTCTTTCCAAGGTGGCATTCTGCGCATCGATCTGTGACTGGGCCTGCGCGAGAGTTGCGCCCGGTCTGAGCCGGGCAATCATTTGGATGACATTGCCTCCCGAATGCCGCTGCAGCGGCGAGCGATCTTCAGGACGCGATGCCAGAGGGAAATACAGCCGGGCTTTGGAGGAGAGGAAGCGGAAGCCGGCCGGCAAGACACCGATGATGGTCTTCGGAAAGCCGTCCACTCGAATGTGCCGTCCGATCACATGCGGATCGGCGTTGAAGTGTTCGCGCCAATAGGCGTTCGTAAGAATGACGACGTTGTCTGTCTGGTAGGTGGTTTCTTCTTCCGCGAAAGCGCGTCCGATCACGGGGCCTAGACCGAGAGTGGTGAAAAAATCCGGAGACACTTGCGTGATCTGTTCGCGAACCGTTGAGCCGGGATCGCCGACGATGGCCGTGCCGTAGCGGTAAATCGAGAGCGAGCTGAAAGCGGGAATATGGCCGCGGCGTTCATAGTAATTGGTCAACGAGGAACCGTCGCGCTCGACGCCGGCCTTCGGATAGGTGTTGAACAGAGTGACAAGCCGGCTCGAGCCAGGAAACGGCAGCGGACGCAGCAGAATTGAGTCAATGGCGGCGAAGATGGTTAGATTGGCGCCGAGACAAAGCGCGAGCGTGAAAAGAGCGGTGATGGTGAATCCGGGCGTTTTGCGCAGCAATCGTAGCGCGTAGCTCAGCTCTCGCCGAAGTTCATCGAACAGGTTAAGGCGACGCGCTTCGCGGCAGTCGCCCGTGACGGTGTTAAGGCTGCCGAACTCTATGCGGGCGCGCCGACGAGCTTCTTCCAGCGGCAGTCCCGAGCGCACGAGGTCATCGGTGTACTGCTCGATGTGGAAGCGCAGCTCCTCCGTCATACCGGCTTCGAAATCACGCCGCCGAGCGAGCACGCGGAGGACAGAACGAAATCGCTTCAACACGTTATATCTCCTCCGGTGTCGTGCTCATGGCCGCGGCAATTGCAGCAGCCAACCGATTCCAGCCAGCGGTCTCTTTACGCAGGCGGCTGCGACCCGCGGCGGTTAAGGTGTAGTATTTCGCCCGGCGGTTGTTCTCGCTCTGACCCCATTCGGCGGCGATGAGATCCTGGTGCTCCAGCCGATAGAGTGCCGGATACAAGGAGCCTTGCGGAATGTCAAGCGCTTCACCCGAGATCTGCCGGATACGCAGCAATACGCCGTACCCGTGTAGCGGTTTCAAAGATACCGCTTTGAGGATTAGCATGTCGAGCGTGCCCGGAAGCAGGTCTGCTGTTTTGCCCAAGATCTGTTAGTCTCCTAGCCTGACTAGGAGTTTATCTGACTTCTCCCTAGTTTGGCAAGGTAAGGGGAAGCGGAACCGCTACTCGTGCCGAAGGGCAACCATGGGGTCGAGGCGAGAGGCTCTCCTTGCGGGCCACCAACCGGCGGCCAACGCCACCAGCAGAAGCAGCAGAACGGCGCCGCAGAGGGCGAGCGGATCGGAGGGCGTCAGGCCATAGAGCATGCCACGGATATAGCGGGTCAGCCCCACCGATGCGAGAATTCCGATCGTAATACCGGCTACGGCAAGAACCGCGGTCTCGCGCAAGATCATCGTGAGGACCTGGCCTTTCTGAGCGCCCAGCGCCATGCGCACGCCGATCTCACTGGTGCGCCGCGCGACGGCATACGCCATAACGCCATAAATGCCAACTGACGCCAAAATCAGAGCCAGCAATCCGAAGCCGGATGCCAGGGCAGCAAATAAGCGCTCGCGGGATAGGGTGGCATCGATTTGTTCAGTCTGTGTACGGACGTCGAACACCGGCAGATCCTTATCGACAGAGCGGACAATTTCGCGAACGCTCTTTAGAATGCTGCCTTCGCTGGCTGCTGTCTTCAGCTCGAAAGTCATATTACGGAGATCATCCTGCGCCTGCGTGAAGGCGCCGTAAAAGGTCGGCGGCACCGGGCTGCGGACTCGGTCGAAGCGGGCATCGCCGCAGATGCCCACGATCTGATAGGTGTTGTGGCCGTTCACAACCGTCTTGCCGAGCGGGTTGGTACCAGGAAAGAAACTGCGAACAAACTGCTGGTTGACCACGCCTACGAGTGGTGAGTTGGCGCGATCTCGCGGTCCGAGCGGGCGGCCGTAGAGAATGGGGATTCCCATGGTCTCGAAGAAGTGATCGCCCACCTGGTTGATCCAGCCGCTGCGGGCTTCGCGCGGTCTTGTTCCCCGCCCAGGCGTGGTGAATGACGTCGTTTCGTTGATATCGGCGACCAGAGCGTCCAGGGAGAGTGTGGTAGATTGAACGCCCGGGATGGCCTGGATTCGCTCCTCGAGTTGGAGAAAGAGAGATTTTCTTTTCGCGCCGGCGTAGTGTGCGTGCGGCGGATCAAGCGTGAAGAGCAGGATGCGTTCCGGACGAAAGCCCAAGCTGGCGGATTTGAGATTTGCCAATGTTCGGGTAAAGAGACCAGCGCCGACCAGCAGCAACAGCGAGAGGCAGATCTGAAAGACAACCAGAGATTTGCCGGCGAGCAGGTTGGGGAGACTCATGGTCGAGCGCGCACCATCTTTGAGAGCGGCATTTACCTGTATGCGCGTCGATCGCCAGGCGGGCGCCAGGCTGAATAGGATGCCGGTGACCAGGGTGACGCCAATAGAGATCAGCAAGACCTGGGAATCGAATTGCGCCTGGAACGGGCTTGGCGCCCAGGAGGTCGACAGAAGGTTGGGAATGCCATTGCGCGCCCAGAAACCGAGCAGGAGGCCGGCGCTGCCTCCGAGAAGTGCCAGCACGAGTCCTTCGGTCAGCATCTGGCGGATGATTCGCCAGCGTCCGGCGCCTAGAGCAAGCCGCACGCTGATTTCCCGTTGGCGGGCCGTCGCACGCGCCAGTAGCAGATTGGCAAGATTCGCGCAGGCAATGAGTAAGACAAGGCCGACGAGCGATAGGAGCACGAAAACCGGTTTGCTGAATTGCTCACGCAACTCGTCGAGACCTCTTGAACCAGTCAACAGCCGGAGCCGCGGCATGTCGTGATTCTTCCTGTTCGGGAGTGAATCGCGCACTGCCTGGTTCAGCATCACGTCGAGGGCGGCTTCGGTTCTTTGCTCGCTTCACTCCAGGCTTCAGACGAACCATGACCTGGACCCACCAGTAGTTGGGATCGTCGAGAAGACTGCCGTTTTTAGCGGGTGTGTATTGGTTCGGGAGGATGGCCGGCTGAGCGCTGAGCGGGAAGAAAACATCCGGGTTCTGTCCCGGCTCCATTCCTTTGAAATCGGGTGGATTGATGCCGACGATGGTGACGGGAATCTGGTTCAGACTGATCTGTTTGCCGAGTGCGGACGCGTCGCGGCCAAAGCGGCGAGACCAGAAGCCATCACTGATCACTGCGACCGGTCCGGCACCGTTTCTTACATCGTCGGTTGGTCGAATAGGCCGGCCTGCAATCGGCGCGACACCAACAGAGTCATAAAAATTGCCGGAGACGAGTTCGCCCGAGACCAACTCGGCGTGCCCATCGATTACCGCGACCACCCGGCCCGAGGGTTTGAAGGCAAATACAGCCTGTGAGCCGGGCGGTTTGCGCTGCATTTCCCGAAAGACTGCGTAAGAAAAGACAGTGCTGGTTACGATACCAGTCGGAGCTTGATCCCAGTCACCCCAGGAAGAGCTCATTACGGTGTTCGGTCCGGAAGCCCACGAGAGTAGCCGTAATTGCTCGGGATTTTTGACCGGGATGGTTTTCCAGAGCACGGTTTCCATCAAGGTGAAGATGGCGGTATTGGCGCCAATGCCGAGGGCGAGCGAGAGGATAGCAACAACTGCAAATGTAGGCGATTGCCGCAGCATGCGAGAGGTGTAGGCGCAATCCGCACGCAGATCATCGAGGAGCCGCAGCCCGACCGCCTCGCGGCATTCGTCTTTCCGCGCTTCGATAACGCCAAATTCGACGCGGGCGCGGCGGCGCGCTTCTTCCAGCGGCAGTCCGGAACGCACGAGGTCATCAGTGTACTGCTCGATGTGGAAGCGCAACTCCTCCGTCATGCATGTTTCGAAATCGCGCCGCCGAGTCAGCACGCGGAGGAGAGAACGAAAGCGCTTCAACACGTTATACCTCCTCTGAAGCTACCTGGAATCGGGTGGCTTCTGAATTGCCGCAGTCCACGATTGATGGCTTCCTAGCCTGACTAGGAGTTTACCTGACCTTCTTCAAGGCCGGCGAGGAGGACAAATGGCAGTCAATTTCTTCCGAAGGCGAGTGAGCTTTCTTACTCACGCCAGACGCATGACGCGAGTCACTGCGCTGGCCATCTGTTCCCACTTCGACCGCTCCAAAATGAGACGCTTGCGTCCAGCCGGGGTAAGGCGATAATACCGGGCGCGCCGATTCGTGGACGAGACCTCCCATTTCCCCGCGATCATGCCAGCTTGTTCCAGGCGATGGAGCGCGGGATATAGGGAGCCGTGATCAACGGTGAGCACCTCGTCCGAGGAGCGCCCGATGGCCTTAGCTATCTCGTAGCCGTTTGCTTTGCCACTGCGCAGCGTTTGCATCACCATCATGTCGAGAGTCCCTTGCAGAAGGCTTAAAGATACGTCTTTTTGCATTGCGAGAATTGTCGCTCTCAGGCTAGCATGGATTCAATGGTAGGTTGCCCATAGGTAGTCGCCCTACTATGTGTTCGCGCCTGGACAGCGCTTGTCGCGAAAGTGGAACAAGTCGATTCGCCAGTAACTCAATGGGAGACGAAGAATTGCTGCAATCAAAGCAACATAAGCGTTAAATTGCGACCTGGCAATAAACCTGCATGTATTTGCTCCCGCAGCGTGACTATGAACTCTCTAAGCCGGCGATCGATGCTCATGGGCACCGTCAGTTTAGCGGCATTTCCGAAGTCGGAACCGGAGCACGTTTACCTCTTTGCGACTGACGAATACGAAATCCGTATGACGCTCGAGTTCCACGACAACTATCGAGATGACCGGCTTAAGTTTCGGGAGCGCTCGTCCGACCGGCGCTTTTGCCTCTCTGCTCAAGGAGAGGAAGGCCAAAACTGCGTCAGCGATTTCGTGGGCTCGATCGCCGTTGCGCGCTACAGAATCCTGTCGCGCGGCGCATCGGAGCCATCGCTGTCGCTTCGAGAATACGTGCGCAACATAGACAGCAGCGACTCTATTGCGGCGCGTCCGCCCTTTGAGCGAGTTATACAACTGCAGCATGGGCTTGCGAGCGATATCCAGGTCTTCGGCTATCCAAAATCGTCTGCAGACGACAACCCCCGGAAAGCGGACCAGGAGAAAGTATGGTGTCTGTTGCGGCAAAACTTATATCTGAAGGATGGAGCCCGCCCGTTCCTGGTCGTGCATTGGAAACATACATTAAGTGCTATCCGGGTTCTGGACATGATTCCTGGAGATGGAACGTCGCAACTGCAAATTGCAAGCAGGAGAGGTGAGCATGATTAGACGATGGCTACAGATAATTCGCAAGCGATCAAGCCACTTCCGCAGCGATACGGATCTAGAGGACGAGATGCGCGTTCACCTGGAAATGGAAGCCGAAGATCGGCGTGCCGGAGGGGCGTCGGAGCAGGAAGCGAAGCGCCTCGCTCGCCTGGAATTGGGTAACACACGCGTCGCGATAGAGAAAGTACGGGACGGAGAGTGGATTACGGTTTTTGAAGGTTGGTCTCGCGACATCGCCTCAGGAGTAAAGGCGCTGCGAAAAAATCCCTTATTCTCCCTCACTGCGATTCTGACGCTCGGACTGGGTATCGGCGTGAATACCGCAATTTTCAGCTTCTTGTATGGGCTGGTATTGCGCAGCCTTCCGACCCGCGCGCCTTCGGAACTGGTGGAGGTCGGCTTTGCAAGTACTGCTGACGATCGGGGTATTGGCACGTTTGTGACATACCGGATGTTCCAGGCTTTAACAAAGGATTTCACTTCCTTCAGCGGAATCTCGGGCTGGGATTGGGATGAAGTCTTGATGGAGGACAAGCAAGGTTCTCTGCGCGCTTATGCGGCTGGACTTGTGACGGGCAACGCTTTTGACGTGGTCCCAATCAGGCCGTACATCGGACGGCTGATCGCACCGTTCGACGACGTACGCGGCGGACCGGCACAGGGCTGGCCTGTCGTCTTAAGTTACGGTTTCTGGAACGATCATTACGCCAAAGATACGCACATCGTTGGTAAGCAAATCAGGGTTTCCGGCACTTTAGTCACAGTCATTGGCGTGACGCCGCCTGAGTTCAAGGGTGTATGGCCGGGTACTGATACCAAGATGTACTTGCCTTTGCAGTTCGTGAAGGTTCTGGCGAAGGAGGATGTGCTGAATGAGCCGGATTCACTATATGGATTTCCGGCCATCGCTAGACTGCAACCGGGAGCTTCGGTGGCGAAAGCGAACGCTGAAGCGGCGCGGCTGCAAAAGCGTTTGTTGGCGCAATTCATCCCCATGAAGTACCAGCACATGCCGTTCGTTGAGGGGGCGTACATGCGCGTCAGGTCAGTACGCAGCGGACTGCCGACCTACATCACGCATACCTACGCAAAGCCGCTTTATCTGATGCAGGGACTGGTGGGGATCGTGTTATTGCTGTGCTGCGTCAATGTTGGCGGTCTGATGATGTCGAAAGTCTATTCGCGCCAGCGGGAGTTTGCGGTGAGAACGGCACTCGGCGCACGGGCGTGGCGCCTGGTTCGCCAATATCTGACCGAAAGCTTCGTGATCGCGATTGCCGGCAGTGCGCTGGGCGCTCTTCTCGCGTGGCGCGGATGCGACGTTCTGCTGCATTTTTTCCGCGATCCGATGATGGGAGAGGCCATGGAAATCCATCCGGACCGATCGATGCTGTTTATTGCCGGATTCCTGGCAGTGTTAACGACGTTGCTCTTCGGTGCATTGCCCGCGTGGCGCGCCGGACATGCCGATCCTGGTGAACTCTTGAAATCGCGTACGAGCCTTAGCGGGAAACGACGCATTGCGGGACGGACATTCGTACCGATTCAAATAGCGCTCTCGCTGGTTCTAGTGGTGCTGGCATCGTTGCTCTCACAAAGCGTCCTGAAGCTGCGTTCGGAGAAGACCGGGTTCGACATAGACCATGTGACGATCCAAACGTCGCCTTTATACCTGCTGAAGCTGAAGGGCGAAGCTAAGCTGAACCTGTATCAGCGCATGGTCGACAGGCTCTCCGAAATGCCCGGTGTTCGCTCTGCGGCAGTAACATACAAAACTCCCATGACGGGTGAGGAGGTCATGTCGCGTTTTCAGGCGCTGGGCAATGGCGCGAACCAGTCTGAAAACGTGCCGATGGCGTTTAACGACATCGGGCCTGGTTATTTCCAAACGATGAAAACCAGTATTGTCTCCGGGCGGGAGTTTGCAAAGAACGAGAGATCATTGAATATCTGCATTTTGAATCAGTCTGCTGCGGCGTTCCTTTTCCCCAACCAGCAGGCGCTTGGCAGATATGTACGCGCAACGGACCAACATGAGTTCCCGGTTGGGACGACGTGTCGCGTGATTGGCATAGCCGAAGATGCGAAATTTTCGGACGTGCGACAAGGGCCGCCGCGCACGATCTACTTTCCTCTTTCCTTGCAGCGCATCGATAATAACCTGGGCAATCTGGTCTTTCTGATCAACTCCGCAAGCAAGCGATCGGCAATCACCGCCTTTCGCCAGACGCTGGCGGAACTTGCGCCCACTGTGCCGCTGGTAACCTTTGTTACCTTGCGCGAGCAGATGGATGCGGCGCTGGGCAGCCAGGAACTGATCACACTGCTGAGCAATTTCTTCGGTGTTATGGCTCTGCTGCTGAGCGCACTGGGCCTCTACGGGCTGCTCTCGGCCAGCGTGGTGCAGAGAACGGCTGAGATTGGAATGCGGGTTGCTCTCGGCGCAGACCGGCGCTCAGTTCTTCGAATGATTTTGCGCGAGGCATTGGGGATGCTCGGGTGGGGAATGCTTGCGGGCGCTATTGTTCTCGCTTTAACGATACGTTTCGTCGGAGCGATGCTGCACGGAGTATCCAGAATTTGATCCGCTGACGCTGAGCTGCGGTTGTGATTGTACTGACCGTCATTACCTTTGTGGCGGCCGCTTTGCCGGCATTCAGAGCCGCAACAGTTGATCCCATCGAAGCGCTACGGGCGGAGTGAATAGCCCGCTCCGTGACGTCGCGGCTCCGTTAAGCGTGAGGCTAGGCGTGCTTTTGAGCCTGCTCGAGGAGAAATTGCAGGGTCTTCTCCGTTTGAATGTGCCCTGCGATTCGTCCGATCGTTCCGTCCTTTTCAAGACGAGCGCGGGTGACCGGCAATGCCTCCCGCTCCTGACGGGCAATGCGCTGCAGTTCCCGGTCCACTTCGTCCTTGTTGGCTGCGATACCTTCCTTCTCGGCGATCTTCTCGAGCAACAACGAAGCACGCACGTTCCGTAATGCTTTATCCCGCTGCGCCTCCTTGATCTTCTTCCAGTCGAGTTTCAGGTTGCTGGGGTCGGCCCCTTCTCCGGCCAGACTCCGCAGTTGCATACGGACCTGGTTTTCGATCTGGCGATCGACATAAGCCTCCGGGACGGCAAATTGATTTCCTTCGACCAGATGATCGACCAGCTCTTCCTTGGCTACCTGCTGTGCCGCGTACTGTTTTTCCTGGAATGTCGACCGGCGAACAGCCTCTTTCAGTTCTTCAAGCGTCTGGTAATCGCCGAGATCGCGAGCAAATTCGTCGTCCAACTCGGGAAGCTCTTTTCTTCGGATAAATTTTGGCGTCAATTCGAATTTTACGGTTTTACCTGCCAGACTCTCTTGTCCATAGTTTTCAGGATATGTAACGCTGACTTCTTTGGTTTCCTCGGGACTCATACCGATCAGGCCCTCGTTGAATTCGGGCAGCGTTTCTTCTCCGCCGACCTCAATCTGGACGTCCTGATCGATCGTCTCCGCTAATCCTTCCAGGGATTTGAGATGCACCAGCACGAAATCTCCGCTCTCGACGGGCCGCGGATCGAGATTCGGATACTCGGCCTTGTTTTCGCGCAAGGACTCCAGGCGCTTGGCAATTTCGTCATCTGACACGGTCGGCTCTTCGTACTTGGCGGGCAATCCGCGGTACTCGGAGAGCTCGAATTCGGGAGCAATTTCAAAATCTGCCTTGAAGCGGATGGGCTGACCGGCTTCGAATTTCAAATCGGTGATATCGGGGGTGCCGACTACTTTCAGCTCATCCTTCTCGACCCGCTGCCGAAAGGCCTGCGGGAGGAGCGTCTCCAGCACCTCGCTGCGGATCTGGCTTTCGAAACGCGACTGAATCATGCTGAGGGGCGCTTTGCCCGGACGGAAGCCAGGAAGGCGGGCCTTCTCTTTGAATGTATTAGTTACCCGCTCCTTAGCCCGCTCGACTTCCTCCAGCGGAATCTCGATTTCGAGCGAACGTTTGCAATCTGCTGCTTCAACTGTTGACAATGCTTTTTGTTTCCTTACTGATTTTCGCTCAGGACCAATTCCAGGCCTGTCTCGCCGAGGAGGTCGGATCATCCACGGTTGCCGCCGTACGCACCGACAAGGCCGAACCACACGATCAACTTATCTGGGATAACGGCACCGGCACGACAGCACCAATCGCCAATAGTGTACCGCCTGAGGACTCGGAGGAGAGTGAGAGATCAGTCGCATAGCGGCGGCAATTCAGGGTTTTTCGCAAATTTGAACAGCGTTTCCAGTTGCGATGCGGTTGTCCGGTCGGTGGATAACTCAATGCTGTGCAGTTCGTCCTGCCTGAACCAACTGGCGCCTGTTGTTTCCGGAGTTTCCTGAATCAACGAGCCGCCGGTAATTTCACACTGAATGAAGGCTTTATACACGTACCAGGGCTGCGGTGGGTGAGCATGTTTCCGCTTGTCCAGGAGTGCGAGCAGGCGCATAGGCCGAACCAGTAATCCAGTCTCTTCTTGCGCTTCCTTAGCCGCAACTTCAAAAGGTGTATAGCCAATATCAGCCCATCCGCCCGGCAAGGTCCATCTTCCGCGATCGATTTTCTCCCTGACGAGCAGCACCTCCTGTCCTCCTCGAAACAACACGGCCCTGATATCGACCTTGGGCGTCTGGTATCCGTCTTCAGAAGCGAATACACGGAGAATTTTTTCGAGCGGTTCTTCGGTAAGTTCCTGGAGCAGTTTGACACTGATGGCTCTGATTTCCTGGTAACGTTCGAGGTCATATGGCGTGCTTGCGTAAGTAATTCCAGCTTGGGCAATAGCCTGCAAACGCTGTGCGTGCATTAATAGCTGAGTTGACTCCATGCAAAGGGCATATTACTTTACAGGCAGTACGGCTTGTTATGGGCTAGGAAACTGAACCTCGGGTGGAGCATTCGACGGTGCGCCTTAATGAGGCGAATTCGGCCGTTTAACAGGCATACAGCAGAGCGAAACGCCTCGAGAAATGGGCGATCCAAGCGAATTATGGAACACTCGAAATCCGGTTTATTCGTGAACCGAAATCTGGTGTTCGCAATTTGTTGCGGCAGGACTTTCCGTCGCAAAATACAATGTATGGTCTATTACATCTGCGGTTCTGAACCGACTGTAAGGAGGGCTATTCAGGATCGTCACCGTCTGGAACCTATAGAAAGTACGAGTCGTTTGGCTGGTACCGTGTTGGTCTCAGCGGCGGGTAAGATTCTTCCCAGCGTGTAACGTTGAGCCTTTGATATTTGCGATAATGCACGTAATTCTACTAATTCAGTTTAATGTTAATCGATCTGGAAGAAGCTGCTGCCGCCTTTACGAGCCCGCCGAAAGCCTCAGTCTGTATCGCCGGGGCAGGCGTTGCCGGATTGGTGCTTGCGATTGCTTTGGCAGATGAAGGAATAGACGTGCATGTGCTCGAAGCAGGAGGCCGCCGCTTCGAGGAGCGAAGCCAGCAAATTTATGATGCCGAGATGGCCGGCACAAAACATACCGGGACCACGGCAGGGCGGTTTCGGGTATTCGGTGGGTCATCTACCCGATGGGGCGGCCAACTCCTTCCCTTCACAGACGATATCTTTTCTCCGCCTGCGGCATTATCGACAGTGGGATGGCCGCTTAGCGCTGCTGCATTGGAGCCGTTCTATAGTCGGATCGAGAAGATCATGGGTACCAATCATCTGCCTTTTAGCGCGGAATTGGCCAGCCGATTAGGAATATCGATTCCAGCACGCTTCGAATCCAGCCCGGAGCTCGCCGTGCGATTTTCTAAATGGGCTCCCTTCTCACATCGTAATCTTGCGAGAACTCTTGGAAAGAAGGCGATTAGCTCAGGGAGAATTACCGTCTTTCTGCACGCAAATGTGACTGAGTGCCTGCTGGCGCCAGACGGATCACGAATTGAAGGATTTCTCGTGAGGAATTATCGAGGTGCTCGCTTCCGTTTCGTTGCGCGTGACTACGTTATGGCCACAGGAACTATTGAAACATCCAGGCTGCTGCTGGCTTCACGTAGTGTCTGTCCGAACGGTATCGGCAACACCCACGATCAGCTCGGCCGGCATTTTCACGATCACCTAAGTGCCGCTGTGGCGAAGCTGAAGAACAGAGCATCGACCAGCCTGCTGTCGTGGATGGCCCCGGTCTTTGTAGGAGACACAACTCATACCGCCAGAATCGAAGCTGGTGTAGCCCTGCGGCGGCGATTGAACTTGCTCGCCATTATGGCTCACGTCGAAATTGCAGAGCCGGCCGATTCGGGGATATCTGTGGCTCGGCATCTGCTTCAATCCATTCAGCGCGGCGAATTAGGGTCGGTTCTTCGTGATAGCTACCGGCGGCTCCCGGCGGCATCGTTGGAAATCGCAGGCCTGGTTTACAACGCTAAAGTTCGAAAACGGCGTAATATTTCGTCCCGAGCAGCGGTAAACATTCGAGTGAGTTGCGAGCAGCGCACACACTCTGCGAATCGTATACGGCTCGCCGAGAATTCCCCGGATGAGCTGGGTATTCCGCGAGCCGTTGTGGACTGGCGAGTATCAGACGAAGAGATTCTTTCAATGCGGCGCTACACGCAATGGCTGTGCCGAGAGCTCAATACCCTGGGAGAAGATGCAATTGATTGGGACCCTGACGTGATTGAGGGCGACAACGAACGCTTTCCTCCAATCAGAGATACCAATCACCCGATGGGCGGTACCGTCATGGGGCTTCATCCGACGAATTCCGTCGTGGACACCGACCTACGGGTACATGGCTTGTCGAATCTTTACATTGCGAGTTGCTCGACGTATCCCTCCGGAGGCAGCTCCAATCCGACGTTCACTCTTATGGCCCTTACTCTCCGACTGGCGGAACGGCTCAAACAGCTCGCACGATCCTGATTGAAAGCGATCTGATCCGCGTCTTTGATTATGCGAGCCGTACCTGACGAACATTGATTTTGCTGTCGCTAAACTGCCCGAGACCCATCATCCCGGCTATCTCGATATGCTCTACCTGGCAATTCAGGAAATGACTGGCGCCGTCGGGTTTTGACAATGCAATGGGCGCCATTCCAACCTCCTGGCGCTTCGCATCGATCACTTTCCAGCCCGTCTTATCCAGCGCAACCGGATCGGTGCCAAAATAAAGCGTCTTTGGTTCCCATATGTACTGCGGCTTGCCCGATGGGCCGCCGTGATAGCTTGCTCGAACTGCGTCTACTACGTGCAGGACAACTTTCTGGCGTATGATCGGCAAGCTGACAACCGAGGGTATGAACATGCCGCATGCATTGGCGGTCGGAGTGATGTGGCTCCGGTTTACGTTATTGACGAATCCATGCGACATGTTTTTGAGCGTAATGGTCACGCCCGCCGATTGATGATGCTTCAGAACCGGCAGATTGATGATTTTGTTGACCTGCGTGGCAACGACTTTCGACACGTACGATCGCCGCGATCGCGGATTCATCGGATCGTCGCCCGGTTTGACGATCGCCATCTCCATGAAATGGTTCGCGTCATACCCATCCATATCGAGTTGCACTTCGTCGTACTTGGGGGATGCCGCGGTAAAGCGCACTCCCGGCCGCACCCACTTGTCCATTCCGCACTCGACGGCTTCGGCTCGATAGCGATTAAAAATGACAATGTTTTCGTCGGTTACCCCAGCCTGATTCAGCCCATCGAAGATGGAATGCATCACCGAGACGTCGGAGCAAAGTTTCGGACCGCCGACGGGGCTTACTTTAATGCCGACCACATCGCCCTTTTGAAAAAGGGCGCGCCATGCATCCTGCGCCGTGGGCGCTCCGGTGAGTTCCTTGATGCCCCGGTCCATCATTTGGCGGACGGTCTCGGGCTGGTAGGCTCCGGAGACGATGCAGCCGGAATGTTCAACCGCGATTACACGACCGGGATACGGCCCCGGCATGCCCGGCGTTCGCGACTCTTCCGCTCTGCTTTGGGATTGCGTCAGAGCCGCTGCCGCCCCGAGAAACGCCGACTCCATGAACTGTCTTCGACCGCTGTGCATTCTCCTCCTTAGTCCTAAGCCTTGGGCTGCCCCCAGTTTATCGCCGAACTTTGACGGCTCTTTCGATATCATGATTCTGTTTTCTAAAACCGATGAGAAGGTCTGTGTGTTTTTGCGCTGGCTTGTTTCTGGCGTTCTCTCTTGGATTGGTTCCTGCCGTGTCCCAGACTGACTACGATCTGCTGCTGCGCGGGGGGCACGTAATCGATGCTAAGAACGGCATCAGCGCCGTGCGCGATGTCGCCATCCGCGACGGCAAGATTGCCGCTGTCGAGGAGCATATCGATCCGTCAAAGGCGCTCAAGACGGTGGATGTCAAAGGGCTCTACGTCACTCCCGGTTTGATCGACATTCATGTGCATGTCTACGCGAGTACTGGTGAGCGCAATTCCTACGCCGGTGACAATAGCGTATTTCCGGACGGCTTCACATTGCGCTCCGGGGTAACGACGGTCGCCGACGCCGGTTCGTCGGGAGCGCGCAACTTCGCGGACTTCAAGGAGCACATCATCGATCGTTCCAAGACCCGCGTGCTCGCGTTCTTGAATATCGTGGGAGCCGGCATGCGTGGACCCAAGTATGAAGACAACTTGGCTGATATGGATCCGAATGTGGCAGCCGAGACAGCCAAACACTATCCGGGGCTCATCATCGGTATTAAGACGGCCCACTACCAGGGGCCTGAATGGACGCCCGTTGAACATGCTGTCGAAGCGGGCACAATCGCAGGAATTCCGGTGATGGTGGACTTCGGAGCCAACCGACCCGAACGGCCGATCGATGTCTTGCTGACAAAGAAATTGCGTCCCGGTGACATCTATACGCACTGCTATTCGGGCCTGCGAAATGAGCTCGAACCGAATGGAAAAGTCAATCCCGGTATGTGGGAAGGCAGAAAACGGGGCGTGATTTTCGACGTCGGACACGGAGGCGGCAGCTTTGCCTGGCGCGTTGCTGTTCCGGCCATTCAACAAGGCTTTCTGCCGGATTCCATCTCCACCGATCTGCACATCAGCAGCATGAATGCCGGAATGAAAGACATGCTCAACGTGATGAGCAAGTTCCTGGCTTTAGGTTTGTCAGTGGATCAAATTATCGCGCGCTCGACCTGGAATCCGGCGCGTGAAATTCATCACGACGAGCTCGGCAACCTGTCCGTTGGCTCGACAGCGGATGTCAGCATTCTGCGCGTCGCGACCGGCGATTTCGGCTTTACCGATATGTATGGCGCGCGCATGAACGGCAACAAAAAGTTCGAGTGCGAAGCGACTGTGAAAGCCGGCAAATTCGTTTACGATCTCAACGGCATCAGCCGCCCCGACTGGAAAACGCTACCGCCGAACTACACGGCGGTGGGAGATCCTCGATGGGACGCCCTGAATCCCGCAAAAGGGCACCACTAAATCGCTATCCATCTCACCCGCCCAGTTGTTCCGGCGCCATTGTGGCGCGGGGTCTTCGTGATGTGTTGACCTCCGCCGTGAGCGCATGATACCTGCCGGCTTTCTAATGCCCGGCCCGTCGTAATTCGAGAATCTCTACGGCGTGATTTGCGGGGAAGGGAACCCGCCAGCCCTTCGCTAGTTCCGCGGCCTGCACTTCGCCGAGAGAAGATCCCGTAATGACGGAGCGAACTTCGTAGCGCGCTTCTGCCGGCGCCTCGATCGTCACAGTCCCGGCAGCGGCATCGCTCTTGTTCTTAAACAGAACGACAATTCCGTCCGATACCCGGCTGAGCCTGGCGAAACCGTCCCAGGCGGAGGCTTTCGGCTGCTGCCAGTTTCCCAGCGGAAAGAATGAGTCAGAAAGAGACGCCCGGCTGCGCAATTGCTGATACCACCGAATTTTCTCGCCGTACCACTGCGTGTCGGCGTCCGACAGCTTTCTCAGATCGCCTAGAAACAAGGGAGCCGAACCGATGGCCGTCGCAAAGTGTTCCTCGATTGAGCCGGTGGAAGCTCGCAGATTTCCGATCAGCATGGTCTCGGCCGGAATTGAGAGCGCTCGTTGGTAGAGCAGCGTACGCGCGTGTAGTGGACCGCCATATTCCGGCTGCTGATCATCGACATTGCTTAGCCAATCGAGATCCGCACATTCAAGCAAAGCGGGGTCAATCAAATGTTTCTCGCCCCAAAGTTCGAATGTGAAATCGACCAGCACTTCGGGATGGTCACGATAGAGTTGTTGCCCGATGTATTGAAGTCCCTGGTAAATGAGTGTGAGCGATTCCGCCCAGTCCCGGTGAGAATGGTTTTTCGCATAGCAGCCAGGGGCCTCGCCGTATGCATTGAACACGGTAGTTAGATCGACTTTTATATAGGCCGGACGATAGCGTGTGATCAGATCTTCCAGCCGCTTAAGCGCTGATTCGCGGTAGCCGCTGGCGAGACACATAACGGCGCTCGTGCCGGATGCGGTGTTGGTGAACTTCGGATTGCCATTTTGATCCCGGCATGCCCATTCGGGGTGTGCCAGATAGTCGGGGCTCTTCGTGCTGATGGCAGCAAGCGGAACCCAGAGCCCGAGCTTTAAGTGATTTTCATCCAAAGCCGACTTGATCTGGGAGAATCCGCCGGGGAAGTTCTTCGAATCGATTTCGTTCGAGCCGTACTCGGCTTGCCAGCCGTCGTCGATGGTGAAAATCGCCAGACCCATCGCTCTCGCAACTGGAGCCAGCTCGGCCACGGTCTTCGCGTTTATACCTCTCAAGAATGGTTCCCAGGTGTTGAAAACCCAGGGAGGAGCAGTATTGCCAGGCCGTCGGACGACGTGGCGCGACACGTAGCCGGGTATCGCCCAGTGGGAGTCTTCGAACCCGTGGCCGTCGTCAAAAAAGACGAGAGAACACTTCGCGCTTTCAAAGGTCTCGCCCGGCGGCAGCGTTCGCCTGAATGGAAACAGATCGGTATCGTACATGACTCGGAAGCGTTCGCCCCAGCCCTCGCCTATCTCGGTGCGCTTCAGGTAGCCGGGCGCCTCGTTGAGAATCGCGAGTCCTTCTCCGGTGAGGGCGTTACGCAGGAAGACGGCGGGATCGGAGACCCGGCCCGTAAAGAACAGCTCGCGAGGCACGGTGCCATAGCCGCCGCTCACTTCGAGATCCGCTGGCGTCCCTGGTGCTGCTGCGAGCGATTCAAAGCTGAGATTGCTCAGAGAAACCGCGCGCTTGCTCCGGTTTGTAACACTAATCCATTTTCGAAGGGCCGGAGCATCGTCGTAAACGGCATAGTTCACGGAAATCACCAGCAGACCGTCCCGCGTTACGGCACGCAGGCGCAGAATTTTGCCTCCGGCGACATCGAGAGAATCGGCGCTCGAGAAGATCAGAGATTTGCCTGTGAAGGATTCCTGATCCGCACGGAGAGCAATCTCCTCGCCGTATTGGTTCTGGCTTCGACTGAACCCCAGAAGGTCGCGGCCGGTGGCTTTGTAGGTCAACGCATCAGTACGAAGTCCGCCGTCGGATGAAAACGAGATGTCGCGTTCAACCGAATCGTTTCCGATAGACCAGCGATGGTTGGAAACGATGGTTCGCACATAAGACGGGGCACAGAGCGCACCGGTTGCGAGCGACAGGGCAGCCGCAAAGAGTAGAAGGCTAGTTTTCATGGCAGCGCATGAAGAGTACCACACCGGAACGCGGGCAGATTGCTGGGGTTATCCGGTAAATATTTGACATTTAGTACCTTCCGCCTTGTTCGTGGTGCGGAACCGGCTAGAACTACTATCCCCATGCCCGTGAATTGTGTAATATAAACCCTGTACTTTACTGCGGGATATACCTTGTTGATTAGGTATTCAGGAGGATTTTATGCAGTCTGCTTTTAAGATCTTGTCCATCAAGAGCCTGTTCTCGGTGGTGGGCATCTCTCTCTTTGGTTCAATCGGCTGGGGCGCTTCTTTCTCTTCGGGAGACGTTTTTGCCGCGATCGGGACCTCTCAAATTAAGGCATTTACGCCTACCGGCACCCTAATTACCACGTTGAACGATGGTTCAGGCTCCACGTACACGACAGGTATGGTCTTCGATGGAGCCGGCAATCTGTACGTCACAAACTTCAGCACCGGCAATATCAGTAAGTTCGATTCCACGGGAACCTTGGTCAATTCCAGTTTCATGAGCGGCGGGTTGAGTGCGCCGGAGTCGATTCTCGTCAATAAAGCGGGCAATTTCATCGTTGGAGGGCCAAGCGCACCGACTATCAACCAATTCGCAGCCACCGGAGGCACTCCGACGGTGAATTATAGTGTCCAGGGCGGAAATGGCACCGGAGGCACGGATTGGACCGATCTGGCGGCCGACCAGCATACACTTCTTTACGATGGCGAGGGGACAGAGATTCTGAGCTACAATCTGGCAACTAAGACTCAGAATGCACCATTTGCCACCGGACTGCCGGGATCGAGCGTATATGAATTTCGGATCATTCCTTCCGGCTCGCTGGCGGGTGACGTATTGGCTGCAGATAGTTCGAATGCGATTCTCATTGATAGCAGCGGATCCGTGATCAAGACCTACGCTCTTCCCGGCAATACAGGACTGGATTTCGCCTTGAATCTCGATCCGAATGGAAAAGATTTCTGGACCGGTGATTCCTCTTCCGGCAACATCTGGGAAGTCAACATCGCGACCGGCGCGATTGATCAGCAATTCAATTCCGGTAACCCCGGCACACTGTTTGGGCTCGTTGTCGAAGGCCAGATCACTGCCGGTGGTCCTCCCCCCAGCACGACGCCGGAGCCCGGAACTGTTGGGCTTCTGTTGCTTGGTTTCGGCACCATGGGCGCCGGCGTAGCGCATTCCCGCAAAGCCAAGAGGTAGGTAGAGAAGCAAACACACGCGGCGGCGCTGGGCCGCTTTCTCTGAGGCTCGAGCGGCTCGGTCGAGTTCGTTCGAGCTCTTCTCGCTAACGCGTGCTCAAAGGCTGGGAGCTACCGCTGTCCTTGGTTCCTCATTAGCCACTCTACGAATACGATTGATAGATCCGCACGACAGAACGTAAGGGATCATTTGGATCACGAAAATGGTGGCGCGGCGGCGCGTTTGATAACGTAGCAGCTTTACATGATTGAAAAGTCGACGCGAGTTAAGAACGAAATCCACCTTTCCTACGTTTTATTCCTGGCCGCTACGGCGGCGCTGGGCGGTTTGCTCTTTGGATTTGACATCGCGATCATCACGGGGGCCGGTCCTTTCCTGATCGAGCACTTCGGGTTGAACGATCTCAGCCTGGGGATCGCTTTCAGTTCACTCCTGTTCGGTTGCGTCTTGGGTTCGGCGGCCGCGGGCCGGGTCACGGATAAGATTCGGACGTCGAAAAATTCTGCTTTGGGTGGCGGTGATATTCGCGTTGACGTCGGTCGAAACAGCGCTGGCGGGCAGCTTTTCCATGTTCCTGATTGCGCGATTCCTGGGCGGTGTGGCGGTCGGAGGCGCCTCGATTTTGTCGCCTATGTACGTCTCGGAAGTCTCACCGCCGGCCATTCGGGGACGCATGGGAGCGCTGTATCAGTTTTCGATCATTCTCGGCATTCTGATGTCGTACGCGATCAATTACCTGCTGCGTAATGCCGGTCCGGCAAACTGGCGCTGGATGTTCCTTACCGGCGCGATACCGGCGCTGATTTTTTTCGTTCTGCTGATACGGGCTCCGGAAACTCCTCGCTTCCTGGCTATAGCGCGGCGTGAGAAAGAGGCGTTCAGGGTTTTAACAAAAATCGGCGGAGCAGAGAGCGCGGATTTTCAACTTTCGGAGATACGGGCGAGTTTGAATAACCGCCGCAACGGATGGCGCGATCTGTGGCAACCCGGGATTCGGCGTGCGGTTCTGGTTAGTTTTGTCCTGGCTATACTGATCCACGCTTCCGGCATCAACACGGTGATCGACTATGCACCGACGATCTTCAAGTCTGCCGGGATGGAAGATCGACGCGGCGCTGTTTTCGACCTTTATTGTCGGAGTGACGAACTTCGTGTTTACGGTTCTCTCGTTTTGGATGATCGATCGCTTCGGACGCAAACCCTTGTATATCCTGGGATCGCTTGGCATGGCCGGAGCTTTGATGGCGCTCACTGCGATTTCGTGGAGCGGCCATTTTCGAGGAGGTATCGTTCTGGCGCTCATCCTGACATACCTGGCGTGCTTTGCTTCGGCTATCGGGCCTGTGTTCTGGACGCTCGTGCCCGAAATTTTTCCAAATCACATCCGAGGTACGGCGATGACAATTCCCGTCCTGACGCAGTGGATTGCGAATGCAATGGTCGTCCTCTTTTTCCCGCTGGCGTTCAACCAGATCGGGAAGTCGTTCACCTTCGCGTTTCTGGCAATCATGTCTTTGGCGCAAGCGCTCTTCACCTGGCGCTTCCTTCCCGAAACCAAGGGGAAATCGCTCGAGGAAATAGAAGAGTATTGGCTGCCGGCTAAATGATCGCGCTTCGCGGTCTTATTTGGGCCTGACCGGGCGTGATCCGGGAAAGAGTTGACGAAGTTTGATCAATGCGTCAGCGCGGGTATCGCTCGGGGTATCAGAAATAACCTTGTAACCGGCCTTGCGCTCCAATAGACGCCCCATCGTTTCCGGAGCGGACTCCCAAACGGCCGGAACCCCGTTCTTCTGAACGACGTAAAACTTGAATGTCATCTTTTCATCCTTTGCGCTGAGCGTTCAGAAGATCTGAGATAGTTCAGAGCGTCCGAAGAGTGGGCGAAAACGCTCAGACATCTTAAGTATAGGCGAAAAAAAGCAGCAAGTCGATGGCCATTTGCTCGGGGCGCGGCGTCAGGGTGCCGTCATTTCAACCAACTTAGCGACGGTATTGATGTTTCGGGCGGTGGCTGCTTCAGTGAGTCCGAGCTTCAATTTGGATCGCCCCATGCCGGCCGGATAATGAATGTAGACCTCCCGGTGGCCCAGTCGGACCTCTTCTCCGCCCGGCGCAACTACAGTATCGAGCAAATCCTTCGGTACGGGATTAGATAAAAACAACACTGTAACTTTTGATGGTTGAGCCTCGGGAAAAGGATTAGCTTCCAAGATGGAGCGTAGCTCGGAAGCGGTTCGCACAAGGACATCGGCCTTCTTCCCCAATCTTTTCGTCAGGGCCTCTTCGAGCTTGGTCCGGACAGTCTTCTCGGGAAGCTTGCTCTCAAAAACGACATTGCCGCTTTGAATATAGGTCCGAACTTTCCCAAAACCGAGGTCCGTACACAGGGCGGACAAGTCTTTCATAGGCAATAGGCCTGTGCCACCGACATTGACGGCACGCAAGAGCGCGATAAAGGTTGCCAATGGCTGTCCCTGTGCTGTTCCGTTAGTACAGCACGAATGACCAAAGCGTATCGCCAGTCGCGGCGATCACATACTGATGACCATCCAGCAGGTAGGTCTGCGGCGGATTCGTAACGCGCCCTATACGTGTGTTCCACAACGGTTTGCCGTCCCTGGCATCATGCGCCACCAGGCTCTCCGCGCCATCGCCGGCAAAGACCAGCCCGCCGGCGGTAGTCAACAACCCGCCGCCACCGCCCCCATCGCTGTAATAGGGATGTCTCCAGGCGATTTTTCCTGTCTTGTAATCGATGGCCGTCAAGAACGTTCCGTCAGAACCGACTTCAGCTTCTTCCTTCCCGCCGAGGCCCATCGATCCGCGCGGGTCTACGTCGAGCAGGTAGAAGATCGAAAACGAGTTGTGCTCCGCGACGTACAACAGGCCTGTATCGGGCGAGTAGGCGGGCGGCTCCCAATTGATCGTGCCATCGGAGTTCGGCGACACGAGCGATCCAGGGACCGTCGCGTCCTTTTCGGCATCGCGCTTCGGGCCGCCAAACTTGTTCAATCCGTTCGCCCAGTTGGTCAGACTTCCATATTTGCTAGTTACCAGATGTTCGCCGGTTACTCGATCCAACGTGAAGTAATATCCGTTGCGTGTCGCGGTCAACGCGAGTTTTCTCATTTTGCCGTTGAACATCGCGTCAACGAGAACTGGCGTTTGTGCGGAGTCGTAGTCGTGCATGTCGTGTGGCGAGGTTTGAAAATACCAAGCCATTTTGCCAGTGTCGACGTTTAGGGCGATTAGTGTGCAGGCGAACAGGTTGTCTCCCTCGCCGCGGGTACCGGTGGTAAAGGCAGGTGTCGGATTGCCCGTACCGAAGATATAGAGCTTGGTCTCGGGATCGTAAGCGCCCGGAATCCAGGTTTGCGCGCCGCCGTGCCTGGCCGCATCCAGGCTGGCCCATGTGTCTAAACCGGGATCGCCCTTGTGCATAGGCACCGTATAGTGCTTCCACTGCAACTCGCCGGTTTCGGGGTCAAACGATTGCAGGAAACCGGGAGCATCTATGTCGTCGCCCGTGCCTACCAGAACGTGATTCCCGACTACCACCGGCGCAGGCGTCGAGAAGTAACCTTGATCTACATCGGCGATTAACTTGTGCCAGCGCTCCTTGCCTGTCTTGGCCTCGAGCGAGACGAGATAGTCATCGGGAGTCTCCATGAACAGGTAGTCGTTCCACATCCCGAGACCCCGGTTGCCAATGTGAGTGCCGCCCTTGGTCTTCCAAAAGTAGTGCCAGAGTTGATGGCCATCGCGAGCGTCCACGGCCCAGGCATTATCCGGCATCGTGAAATACAGCGTCCCGTCTACCTGCAGAACAGAGGCTTTAATGGTACCGCCATGCGTGGCAATATCTCCGGGCCCCTCGCCTCCAACAATGAGCTTCACTTCCTCACGGCGCCGCCGCCGATTTCCCTCTGCCGGATTATCGGGACCGGCCGTGACGCGGCTCATCCACGCCAGCGTCAGGTGCTTGACGGTCGATCGATCCACCTGCGTAAGCGCGCTATAGCGCTTGCCAGAGTAATCGCCATTATAAGTCGGCCATGAATCCTTAAGCGGCTTGAGGAGATCGGCTGGAGATACTCCGTTTCCCTGCGCCATAAGAATGACCGGCGATAGCAAGAACGGCGCAGTCAATAGCAGCTTTCTAAATGTCATTTCAAGGTCACCAAATAGGCAGTCACGTCGTGGATGTCTTTGTCTGTGTACTCCGGCAGCAGATCCCTATGTTGTTTCATCGGGTCGTGAACGGCAACTTTCGGCTCATCGCCGTTGCGCCGGAGAGTACGCACGGTTCCGTCGGCTAGCTGCACGGTTACGAGAAAGTCGTCGATCTGTACGCAGCTGGCCTTCAATGCTCTCGCCTGAGGGAAGCGTGATCGTAACCGTCGCAGCGCGGGGATTCGGAGTGCCGGGCATGGATGCGCGGAGTTCCTCGCGGCTGATACCGGCTACCCACGCGGTCTGCAGCGTTTTAGGGTCGGGAATTCTGGTTGCGATTCCCTGCAAATCACCTGTCGCGGAGTGACAACCGCTGCACTTCACAGCAAAATACGTTTTGCCTTCGGCCGCGTTGCCGACGAGTATGCTCGGAGCCTCGCGGCCTTCTGTGGGAGGAGTACCCTGACGCCCGATGGTCTCGATAACGCTCCGAACATAAGCGGCTACCGCCTTCGCGTCCTCCGGACTTAATCCTATGGCCGGCATGCCCATATTCTGACGACTGCCCTCAATGATCGGCACAATCAACTCGCCATTCTGATCGCTGAGAGCGACCTGCGAGCGCAGCAAATTCGGGCCCCCGAGGTCGCCGCCGCGAAGATCTGCGCCATGGCAGCCCCTGCAATTGATGCCGAAGAGCGTTTTGCCACGAGCGATTTGTACGGGATCTCCAGGCGGACGCTTCTGGCCAGGAACGAACCCTCCCACCTGGTGCCCACTATTACTTTGCGCCGCCCGTGGCACCGGAGCGCTCTGCGCAGAAGGCGCCGGGGCCGCTCCTGGCGCAGGTGCCTGAGCCGGCTGTGTTCCCTGTGCTGACGCGGAAGCCGTTGCGGCAAGCATCAGTCCGAACACACCCCCGGCTAATAAGCAGTTTTTGACCCGCATCTTTACCTCACAAACTTGTTATTGTACGTGTCGCCGAGAAACGGGCTTATGCTCGCTGAGAATGGGCCGCCTTCAGGCGAGAATTAGCGCTTACGAGAGTGAGGAATTAAGCATAGTACAGCGGAGGTTGGAGCGGTGACTCAGAGCATGCCGCGACAAGCGAGCGGGCCGACGTACTGCTTACGAGTCCTACTGCTCGCGATATTATCGACCCTCTGTGTGCACCGGCAGATCGGGCATGCTTCATGACTGTACCCTCGGAGCGTGCGAATGTAGGTGATACCAAGATCATGGCCTTGACTTATCCTGATTCCGCTGCTTATGAATGTGGGCTGACAGCTAGTAGCCGGGAGGCGTGCCATGGCCTAGCGGACAGCGTTCACGGAGCGATGCGGCCGGCGCTGGTGCTCGACATAGACGAGACGCCGCTCTCGAATTTCAACGTTCGGAATGGGAGGGTCGGTCCCACACGGGACCGGTCATCTCAATGCTCCAGATCGGGCCGCCCATGTAAAGCGGCCCCTCTGCTTTGACGAACGCCGGTGCGATCCCGCCGACCATCCAGACGTTGGTATCCGCCGGTTGTTTGCCTATTAGGGGTGCGACCATGCCAACCATGCCACCGAGCTGCACCTTCATCGTAAAGCGAATCGCTTTGTGACGAGCGCCGGCAACCGAAAATATGTCTTCGCCTTGGGGCGTGATCGAGAGATGCACAAGCCGGGGCTTGGGATCTGCGCCCACATAGGACAACCTCGTTTCCTTTGCATCGGGCAGGATGTTCTTTAGGATGTCAAAAATGACGCCGTTTGCTAAGTCGGCCGGAAGGTCGAGGTGATCGACCTCAATTTTTTCGCGGTCCTTCTCTTTATAGCGAACAGTGACCTGGCCGGTAGTGGCCTGGATAGAGACATTGATCGGATGCGGGAAAATCGGCCCTCTCTGGATGTGGTGATCGCTGATGAGTCGAAAGGCGCCACGTTGAGAAAAGACAGTCGTGTCATCATCCAGTGAGCCGTCCTTGAAACTGAAAACGAGATGGGACACTACCTCGTTTCCGCGAATGACCTGGGTGAGATCACCTGACGCAAGCAGCTTTCCCTCCAGGCTGCGCAGCGCGAGAAAACCGTGGGTCGATCCTTCGGGATAGCGCACAGGTACCGGGTCGGCTCGTAAAGGGACCGGCTGAACCAGGATGGCGACGAGCAGGATGGGGACGAGCAGCCAGACCCAGACTCTTACGAGTAAAGAGCGGTCGATGGCTAATCGCCGCGCTGGGTGATAACGTTCGGTGTCCTGTTCTTGTTCGGTGCAGATCATGGAGTCTGTCTCCGATAAAGATGCCACCGGCGGTGACATAGAGCCATAGCAATTCTTCCGGTTTCAGGAATTGGTCCGTTATGAATCCGCCCTCATTCCAAGCATCCTAAGGAGTTTTGAGCGCACTACAAATCTCGTGGACAAATGCGTCGGGACGGACGCGGCCACCTCCCCACTGCGCATCAAACTCCGCTGTCGGGTGCGCGGCCAGTATTTGAGCTTCGGTGCGCCCGGCGGCGATCATACCTTTCACCCGATCGCGGACGGTCAGGATCATATCGCGAAAAGCTTTGACATCTCCGCCGTTCGTTACCTTTCCTCGCGCCGGAACGACATGTAGAGTATTGGACGTCCATTCGTCGAGCGTCCTCAAGAAGCCATCTAGCTTCCCGCCTTGCTCAGCGTCGATTTCCGGATAGCCGTCGCCGGGAAATACGTCACCTAGATAGACCAGATTGGCCACATGGAAATGCACGAGAGCGTCCGCATTGCTATAGGCGGGCGTTTGATGGACGACATGGATTGCTTCCCCGTTCAGGTCGAAGGTCAAGACCTCCGAGAAGGCTATGCGCGGACGGTCGACTCCGAGCTTGGTCAATCGAGGCGGTAAGGGTCGCGGAGGGCCCATGGCGTGGCCGCCCAGGCGGTCGAGCGCATGCTCCTGCATTGCTACAAAAGCTCCGCGCCGTCCCCATCCGGCATCACCCTCGGAATGGGCCAGGCCTTGCGGGAAAATCACGACATAGCGCACCGCAGATCTGGTCCGATTCGCAAGGATGCTGCTGATTTCGGGGGTGCTCGCGAGTGAAGGTGTCCCGATGAGCAATGCGCCATCCGGCCCAATCGAGGCGACGACATTGCCCGAGCTAGTGCCAAACACGAGTACATTCGGCGTGACCTCGGTGAGGCTCACGTCCGGAGTGCCGGCGACGGATATGCCCATCCACCCGAGAAACAATGGGATCAGAAGGATTGCGCGAAGAACCATGTCGAGATCAACATTTTAGCGTTACTGATCTCGGAGGGATGTTAAGGGGTCAACGCCGATGGCTCTCGATGCAGGCACGGTACACGCACAGATGGCAACTGCGATAAGGACGGTAACGGTCAAGATATACGTAAGAGGATCCATGGGCGTGATGCCGAACAATAGAGATCGAAGAAGGCCCGCCATAGAGAACGCAGCGGCGAGCCCCAGCAACGATCCTGCAAGAACCGGCCGCATTCCGTCGCGCAGCACCATTCGGAAGAGTTGCGGTCTCGATGCGCCGAGCGCGAGTCTAATCCCGAGTTCTTTGGCGCGCTGTACTACGGAATACGCGAGAACGCCGTACACGCCGAGGGATGCCAGGAACAGCGCTATTCCTGCGAATCCGGAAAGAAGCGAAGTACGCACACGCTGATCGCCAGCGGATTGGCGCACCAGATCTCGTAACGACATGCTGTCCGTGAGGACAAGTTGATTGTCCACGGCGTGAATTTCACGCCTTGCGGAGGCTATCAGGTGCATCCGGGTTGGCGGGTCCGCGAAGCACGAAGGTAAATCCGTTCTGCGCATTCTGCGTTAGCGGAGAAAAGGCTTCTGGTTGAACAGGCTTGTCGAGGCCGTCCTGCTTTATGTCGGCCACTACTCCAACCACCGTGACCCAGGGCGAACCCTTGTCGGAGTCATCCGGGCGGCCGAATTTGATGCGTTTCCCAACTGCGTTCTTCCCGTTGAAATAACTTTTCTCCAGAGATTCGTTTACGATGGTCACCGGCGAACTCGCAGCCGTGTCGAATTTGTCAAAGAAACGGCCGCGCAGGAGCTTAGCGCCGATAGCGCGGAAATAATCCGGGGTGATGGTATCGTGGCGGAGCTCGCGTTTGTAGTCGCCGCGAGGTAGTCCTTCCGGAGTCGCACCCGCCGTATACATATAGCCGCGAAGCGCCAATGTAGTGGCTGCTCCCACGGTCTTCACGCCGGGTATTGTACGCAGGCGGTTCTCAATGGTTTGCAGCGTTCGAATTACTTGTTCGTCCTTGGGATAACGAGCTTCCGGAACAAGAATAGTGAAGACGGCAGCATGGTTTGCAAGGAAGCCGCTGTTGACTTCCTCCAGATGAATCAGGCTGCGTATCAGCAAACCTGCTGCCGCGACCAGCATCACGGAAAGCGCAACTTCAGAAACGATCAGCAGGTTGCGTGTGGTGTTGCTCCCGCGCGCCGCGATTTCGCTGCGATCCCGCAGAGTTTCAGATTTCGACAAATTCAGAGCCGGAACCATACCGAACAAGAGGGGCGCGCACAGCGCGACGGCTGCATCGAAAGCGACAACCCAGCGGTCCAGGCTGAGTTCGGCGAAGGAAGGAATCGCGGACGAGGCAAAACGCAGTACAGCCTCGCGGGCGGCATACGCGAAGAACAATCCCAGCGCGCCGCCGAGTAGCGACAGCAGAAGGCTTTCGGTCAGCATCTGGCGGATAAGCCTGGCCCGAGTTGCGCCAAGCGCCTGACGCACGGAGATCTCCCGCGAACGTGCAGTGGCGCGCCCAAGCTGAAGATTTGCCACGTTCGAGCAGACAATTAAGAACAGAGCGCAGACAGCGGCTACCAGCATCAGAAGTGCCGGGCGATCCTTGGAAGACAGCGTGTCATGGAAGCCATCCAGCCGCACACCCATCTTCGTGTTTGTTGCAGGATACGTGTGCTCAAGTTGCAGAGCGATGCCCTGCATCTGGCTGCGAGCTTGACCGAGCGAGACGCCGGGACGCAGCCGCGCCACGCAATAGAGTCCATGCGGGCGGCGATTTTCTACAAAGAAACTATGTTTTACACCCAGTGGAACAAAGACGCGGACCTCGCGATTTGGAAAGAAAAATTCGCTGGGCATTACGCCAATGACGGTAAAAGATTTTCCGGTAAGCGTAATCATGCGGCCGATAATTCCCGGATCATGGGCGAATTGGTTCTGCCAGAGATCGAAGGAAAGCACGGCTACCCGATCCTTGCCTTCAAACGTTTCGTCATTGGTAAAAGTTCGACCCAGCAGCGGAGCAACGCCGAGGATCTGGAAAAGATTGCCAGTGGTTCGGACAGCCGGTAAACGTTGAGGATCGCCGCTGCCCGAGAGAAAGACATCGTTTGTGTTGTAGGCGGCAATGCCCGTGAAGGCAGTGTTCATTTTCTGCCAATCAGCGAAATTGGCAGCCGCGACCGGAGCTTCGGTCCAATTCATGAGCGGATTTGTTTCAGAGATCTGGATCAGCCGGTCCGGTTGAGGGTAGGGAAGTGGGCGAAGGAGAATCGCACGCACCACGCTGAACATAGCCGTATTCGCGCCGATGCCTAAGCCAAGCGTGAAGACAGCGATGATTGCGAAGGCGGGAGTCTTGCTCAGCGTTCGGACGGAAAAGCGCAGGTCTTGCCAGACGGTCTCCAGAGCGGGAAGGCCAGCGCGGTCGCGGTAATACTCTTTGGCAGAGGAGACGGTTCCGAACCGGATTAACGCCGAGCGGCGTGCTTCGGCGGGCGGCATTCCGGCGCGGAGATTGCTCTCGATGTGGAGCTGCAGGTTCGAATCTATTTCTTCCGAGAGTTCGCTTTCGCGCCGGGTTGTTCGAAACGCAGCTGACAGACGGAGGAGAAAGGCACGTAACTTTCTCATATGGGCATCCAAGGGAAGGTTAACACTCTTCCTATTGGAAGGCAATATCAGGTGAGCTTCAGAATGTCGCCGATATTGCCGAGAGCGACAGGCTGGTCACTTACGAGCGCTTCGCCGTGGCGCTTGCCAATCAGAGAACCGAAGAAACGGTCGCGCGATTCGAGGCCGAAGAGGTAATCCCCTATTCCTTGCGAGACGACGCCGAACTGCTCGGCCGTTTTGGAAAATTGCGATTGGTGCAGCTTCAGCAGCTCCATTTTCTTTTCGTAGACGCCGGAAACATCCACCACGAACGAAGGGTGGGCATAGTGATGCAGCAGAAAGTAGAGGAACGCTTTCGGTTTATGGGGAGGGTGTGCAGAGGCGGAATTTCTGAGCGTGCAATACAGACGGGAGTTTCGAACCATGCGGCCGGCGGCGACATGATCCGGATGACGATCTTTCCAAAAGGGCGCCAGCACGAGAGAAGGCTGGTACTTTCGAATCACGGCAGCGATGAGTCTTCTGCTCTCCGGGCTATCGACTAGACCGCAATCGGGCAAGCCCAGGTTCTCTCTTGGAACGCCGCCCAGGAAATCCGCGGCTCGCTCGGCTTCGCTTTCGCGTTCGGCGGGCGTGCCGCGCGAACCCATTTCACCTTTAGTCAAGTCGATCAGCGCGAACGATATGCTCCGCTGGTCCAAGAGGAGCGCGATGCCTCCTGCGCCCCATTCGATGTCGTCCGGATGCGCGCCGAAAAGAAGAACATCCACCGGCATTCCTTCATGGTATCGGCAGTATTACTCGGCTTTATGCAAGTCGAGCGGCGGAAGATCAGCAGTTGGAAGCCCTGTTCCGAGATAGCGGGCGAGAGTGGGGGCGATCGAACGCATATCGATCTGGCCGAGATTCAATCCTGCTCGAATTCCGGGGCCTGCCATGAAGAAGGAGGCGAGGAGATCGGGGTTAGCAGGTGAATAGCCGTGGGTGCCGGAAACCTTGGTTTCCACAACCAGTGGCTCGCGGAGCGCCCCGTCTATCGCATAGTTGGATTTCATATCGACCCAGAAAGCGGCTTCGCTCGTACCGCCGAGCGTAGCGATCGCTTTCCTGTCCATCACACTGGCGATTCCGTTGGCCGGATCGGAGGCGAGTTTTTGCAGCAGTTGCTCGACCTTCGCTTGCGTGGCTTCGTCGTTCGAATCTTTCAGGACGATGGCTGCCGAGCCGCCATCGATCCAAGGACTGGCTTTCCAGCTCAGAATTCTAGGCGTAGGCCAGGATGCGGTTGCCGGATCGACTTCCACGAGCTGAGCGGCGACGAATGCCTGCAGGAGGTGAAGGTGATGATCGACGCGAGTGAAGCCGTGATCAGAGACGACGCAGATCGCGGCGTTCGGATGAGCTTCATGCATGGCGTCTTCGAGCGTTTTCACCATGCCATCCAGCTCTTCGAGAGTTTCGTCGGATTCTTTGCTGAAAGGTCCGGTGCCGTGCTCCAGATGATCCAGCGCGGCCAGATGGACCGTCATGAAATCGGGCTTTTCTTCTTTGAGGATGGCAGCCGCATAGCGAGTGCGCTGGCGGTCGCCTTGCATCGCCTGGTTGAGATCGGTAGTGTAGGGGCCGAGTTCTTCCTGCAGATGAGCGAACAGACCGGGCGTCGATAAGGCGCTGAGCAGTTTGATATCGTCGGATGTAGCGGCTCGCCAATACTCGGGAATTAAATAATTGATTCCCGGAGCAGCAACGGTAACGGGCCAGCTCACGCTGGCGACGGTCAGGCCTGCGCGAGACGCCGCCTGGAAGAGTGTAGGGACGCGAATATCCTGGCTATACCAGTACCAACCTCCCATATTCTTGTGCAGCGGATCGAAAGTCGTATTCAAATAAATGCCGTGGCGGACAGGCCAAACGCCTGTGATGAGAGTGGTGTGGCTGGGATAGGTCACAGTCGGCAAGACGCCTCGCACTCCGGTTGCGTGCGCACCATCTTTAAGAAGCTCGAGAAGAACTGGAATCTTGAGGTCATGCTCGGATGCGTGCGTGACGTAATCGGGACGCATGCCATCGATCGAAATCATTAACAGCGCTGGATGGCCCCGGTGTTCGCTGGCCTGCTTGGGATAGCCAATTCCGGCGGCGAGAACCGCTGCTAAAGCGGCCGCGCGGAGAGTCTGTTTTATCCATTTCTTCATAGTTCCCGTCACGAGGTTAACAAGCGGCTGCGAAGACGAACTCATGGTTGTGCTGGGGCCTGCTAAAATCAGCGGCGTGTCCGCCAAAGCAATACTTTCCGCGCCGGCTCAAAAAGGGCTGAAGGCGCTGATTCGGGAAGTTCCCGATTTTCCTAAGCCTGGGATCAATTTCTACGACATCACAACGCTGCTTAAAGACAAACGCGGCTTCCGTGAGACTGTCGATGCGCTTAGCGCGCACTACAAGGGTACACCGATCGATGTAGTCATCGGGATCGAAGCGCGCGGGTATTTCTTTGCTCCGGCAATGGCGCTCGCTTTGGGAGCAGGCTTTGTGCCCGTGCGTAAACCGAAGAAGCTGCCGCATGTCGTGAAAAGCGTCGAATATGCATTGGAATACGGCACGGACCAGCTCGAAATTCACGCGGATGCGGTCGAGCCTGGACAGAGCGTCTTAATCATCGATGATGTGTTGGCTACCGGTGGGACGGCAGCGGCAGTAGCACGGCTGGTCTCATTGCTAGGCGGCAAGATTGCCGGGCTGGGATTCGTGATTGAACTCGCATTTCTCAACGGACGCCAAAAGCTGGCCGACTACGAAGTGTTTTCTCTCCTGCAGTACTAACTGTGAAAGTCACTGTTCCGTCGCTGGCGAAGCTCAATCTCGACCTGCGCGTTTTACACAAACGGACCGACGGTTTCCATGAGCTGCGAACTATCTTTCAAACCATCAGTTTGGGAGACGATCTCACGATGGATTTCGATTTTGCGAAGCGAACGAGGATCGATCTTAGTAGTTCTATCGAGATTAAAGATAATTTGGTCGTGCGCGCCGCCAGACTTCTTTTGGACCACCTGAAAATCAGGGCTTGGGTTCGTTTTTCGCTTCTGAAGCGTATCCCGATGGGCGCTGGGCTGGGCGGGGGATCAAGCAACGCTGCCGCGGTTTTGATTGCGCTCTCGGCGTTATCAGGCGGGCGGATTGCGTTACCGGCGCTGGCGAATCTGGCGGAGACATTGGGCAGCGACGTGCCTTTTTTTCTGCATGGAGGCACCGCGCTCGGGTTTGGTAAAGGCACGGAAGTTTACCCTTTGCCGGATTTAGATGCGATGGCAGTTCTAGTGGTTTGTACGGGCGTTCACGTTGCGACTGCTGGAGCATACCGGGCTCTGGGGAGAGACATTACAGGCGCGTTGACTTCACAGGCGGAGTCCCCTATCCTGAGAGAGTTTCAGACAATCGCCTGGGCTCTGGCGGACCGCAATCTGGATCGACTCCCCTTGAGAAATGACTTCGAAAAAGCTGTTTTCGGACAGCATCCCGAACTTGGAAAAGTTGCTCGGAAGCTGCGTCGTCTCGGCGCGAGACCAGCGTTGATGACGGGGAGCGGCTCGGGGGTATTCGGCATCTTTCGAAGTTTGCCAGAGGCGATCGCAGCGAGGGCGAAGTTCGCTCCCGGTACGGTCTTCGCGGTTCGCTTCGTATCACGGCGACGGTACCGGAATCTTTGGTGTCGCGCATTGGGTTCGGTTGCCGGCGCAAGCTGCTTTGCAGGCGGCTCATAATTTGAGGAGAAAATGATGTCCGCCCCGAAGCCGGCCAGAGCGCTATTTACCGATTTCAAAGTATTTAGCGGGACTGCTAATCGCCCGCTGACCGAAGAAATCTGCGAAGCATTAACGTGTCCGGTGGGCGATGTAATGATCAGGCGTTTTGCCGACGGTGAGACGCATCTGCAGATCCAGGAGAACGTTCGCGGGGCGGACGTCTTTGTGGTTCAACCGACATGCACGCCGGTGGATCATCACCTGATGGAACTGCTGCTGATGATCGACGCGCTCAAGCGAGCGAGCGCGGAACGCATCACGCCAGTGTTACCCTATTATGGGTACGCGCGGCAGGACCGAAAGGACCGGCCGCGTATGCCGATATCGGCAAAACTGGTAGCCAGCCTGATTGAAAGGGCGGGCGCGAGCCGGGTTTTGGCGCTCGATCTGCATGCAGCTCAGATTCAGGGTTTTTTCGATATACCTGTCGATCACCTGTTTTCGGCGCCCGTCATGGTGGATTACTTAGGCAGCCGGTTCGAAAAGGATGAGTTGATTGTAGTTTCTCCGGATGCAGGCGGTGTGGAACGGGCGAGATCGTTTGCAAAGTATCTGAATGCACCGCTGGCGATTATAGACAAGCGGCGGACCGATGCGAACGTGGCCGAGGTGATGAATATCATCGGCCAGGTTCGGGGTAAAGCCTGCCTGATCGTGGACGATCTGGTGGATACGGCGGGAACGTTGGTAAAGGGCGTGGAAGCGCTGCTGGAACAGGGGGCGAAAAGCGTTACGGCTTGCGCCACGCATGCGGTTTTGTCAGGTCCGGCAGTGGAGAGGATTAACGGCTCGGAGTTGGAGGAATTGGTGGTGAGTAATTCGATTCCGCTCAACGAGCGAGCCGCGAAGTGTAGCAAAATTCGGACGCTTTCAGTGGGTTCACTGCTGGCGCGGGCGATTCAATCGATTCACGAGGGTGGGTCGGTGAGTACGCTGTTTATATAGGTTGGGTCAGGAAGCCCGGTCAGGAAATGACGCCTCGTTGTAGTAACGAGCTGAAGATCCGAATGAGCGGGTACATCAAAACCGGAATCCGGAGCCTGCGCAGGCCGCCGTCCCGGTACGAGGTGAAAGATGAGAAAAGATATTACAGTTACCGCCGAGGGACGTGACTCGCGGGGCAAGAATGAAGCGCGGCGTTTGCGGGCGAAGGGTTCCATGCCAGCGGTGGTATACGGGGGCCCGTCCGGCGCGACGCCGGTAACGGTCAATCCCAAAGAGCTGACGAGAATTCTTAACAGCAAGACCGGTCACAATACGATCTTCAATCTGGGAGTGAATGGCGATAGCACTCCTGTGATGATCATCGACTGGCAATACGATCCCATTAAGGACTCGCTGCTGCACGTCGATTTGAAGAGAATCGATCTGACGAAACGGATCACTGTGAGGGTGCCTGTGATCACGCAGGGCGATCCGAAGGGTGTCAAGCTGCAAGGCGGTATTCAGGACGTAGTCACGCGCGAGGTAGAGATCGAGTGCCTTCCTGACGAAATTCCGGAGCAATTTATAGTCAACGTTTCAGAGTTGCTGATCGGACAGAGCATCCGCGCGGCAGATATTCCGATGGAAGGTTCGGTGAAGCTGGTCAGCTTGCCGGACGCAGTTATCACGCACGTGATTTCGATCAAGGCGGAAGAACCGGCGCCCACCGAAACGGTTGCCGCGGCTACTCCGGCGGCTGAGCCGGAAGTCATCAAGAAGGGCAAGAAAGAAGAAGAGGGCGCTGAGGCTCCCAAGAAGAAATAGGACGTTTTGGGGTCTGTGGAGGACGGTCAGACTTCGGACGACTTGCCGGGGCGCACTTACTGCATTGCGGGTTTGGGCAACCCGGGCGTTCGGTACGAAGCAACTCCGCACAATATCGGATTCCTGGTGATCGATGAACTGGCACAGCCGGTACCACTTGCGTATTTCGAGGACGGAAGGCCTCGCGCTGGTGGGAAGCGGCCAGATCCGGAACAAGAATATTGTGCTGGTGAAGCCTCAGACTTTTATGAACCTGTCAGGTACGGCGATCGGCCCCGTGCTGAAATACCGGAACCTGACAAGCCGCGATTTGATCGCGGTGCATGATGAACTCGATCTTCCATGGACCGCGCTGCGGATCAAGAAGAACGGTTCGGCGGCGGGACACAATGGTGTCAAGTCGATCATTGCTGCTCTGAAGACGGAGGTCTTCACACGGGTTCGGATCGGTATACATCCGAATCATCCGATTGAGGCAGTAGAGTATGTTCTCGCTCCCTGGGAGCGGGAGCTAATGAAAGAGGTAGGTGAGATAGTGTCGTATGCCGCTGATGCTGTCGAAGCCATCCTTGCCGAAGGCGCCGCAAAGGCCATGGCGAGTTACAATCGCCGCGCTCGAGGCATACAAGAAGAGGAAGCATGAGAAGCTACGAGGAATTGTTTATCGTTCGTCCGGATGCCGCGGAAGAAGAAGTGGATCCGTTGATCGAGCAGTTAAAGAATGTGATCACCCAAGGGGGTGGTTCGCTCGAGAAGACTGAAAAATGGGGAGTTCGCAAACTCGCCTATCGGGTGGTGAAATACAACGAGGGGCAATACATTTTGCTCCAATTCAACGCGCCGCCGGAGACGGTGAGGGAGGTTGAGCGGCGCTTGCGCGTGGCCGATCTGGTGTTGAAGTTCCTGACCGTGCGCACCGATGAGAAGTTGAAGCGGATAGAGAAGCGAAAGAAGGCGCGCGAGAAGCGAGCGGCCCGGAAGCCGGCGCCTGTGGCGCCGATGCCTGCCGCGGTGGCCTCGCCACTGCTGCCGAGCGAGGGACCGGCGCCAGTACCTGGCGCTCCCGGAGCCACTCCAGCGGCGGCTCCGGCTAGTCCGGCCAGCAGCACAAATCCTGAGACATTCGCACAGTAGGCAGACAAGGAGATTATCATGCCAGAACAAAGAGGCGGCCGCCCGATCGCGGCCTCACAACGGCCTACCGGCGGTGACAAGGCAATCGCAACGGGCAAGAAACAATACTTCCGGCGGAAGAAGGTTTGCCGGTTCTGTGTCGACAAGGTTGACGACATCAACTATAAGGACGCCAGACTGCTTTCGAGCTTTATTTCGGAGCGCGGGAAGATTACCCCACGCCGAATCTCGGGGGTTTGCACTCCTCATCAAAAGCGTTTGAGCGAAGCGATTAAGCAGGCGCGGAATATCGCCCTGCTGCCGTTCGCTTCCCGGTTCTGAGGAGAAACGAAGGAGAAATCATGGAAGTCATTCTCAGGGAAGATCTCGAAAAAGTGGGCTCGCGCGGCTCAATGGTAAAGGTTGCCGACGGATACGCGCGCAATTTTCTGCTGCCGAAGCGCCTCGCGGTTGCGGCAACCGAAGCCAACAAGAAGATTGTCGAGCAGGAGCGCCAGGCTCATGTGCGTCGCGAGGCAAAGGTTCAGGGGGATGCCGAGAGCCTTGCGCAATTAATGTCGAACGTGACGGTCAAGTTCCAACACCGAGTCGGGGAGAACAATCACTTGTTCGGCTCGGTCACTGCGAAAGATATCGCGGATGCGCTCGAGGCCCAGAAGTTCCACATCGAGAGGCGCAAAATCCAACTTGACGAGCCGATCCGGACGGTAGGCGAACACAAGGTGCCTGTGCGCCTCTACCGGGACGTAACCGTTGACGTCAACGTGATAGTCGAACCAGAGCAGTAATTCACGTTGTTCCCCGATCCCGACAAACTGAATCAAGTTACTCCGGCCGAGGTTCTGGAAGCTGCTTCCCGCGGACATCTCGGCCTGGACCATAGATTCCTGCGAGCGCTGCTGGACAGGCCGGAAGAATCGCTGCCGGCTCTTCGCGCGTTTGCAGCACGGGACCGCAGCGGCGATGCGGTTGACCTGACACCCGAGCTGATAGCGCTCTTCCGGCAATGGAATACCACCGATGCTGTTCCCTTTCTGGTTGATTACGTAAAGGAAGATCTGGAGAATGTTCCGGATGAGGTAGTCGAGGCCTTGGCCGCGCTCGGCCGACCGGCGCTCGAGCCCCTGCTGGCTCTTTATCATGATCTTGGCGAGTCCGAGTCGGGGGAAGTCGCTTTTCTCCTGGTGAGCCTGCATCTTCGCGACGAGCGAATACTGCAGCTGTTGATCGAACGTCTGGAATACGATCTCTCGGACACGCTGCTGTTACTGGGTATTTACGGGGATCCGGCGGCTATACCGACTATCGAAAAAGCGGCGGCGCGGTCGGAGCCACAGGATAGCGAACTGAAGAAGGAATTCGCGGATACATTGGAGGCTCTGAGAAACCCTGTGGCGGCAAACGCCGGCGAGGGCGAGGCGTTCGACATCTGGAGCCTCTACCCGGAGACCGACGACCTTCCGTTCGATCTGCTCGATGAAGATGAGCGGGCGGCATTGCTGAGTCATCCTGTGGCTTCGATACGCGCCGAGGCAGCCCACTCTTTTTTCAACCAGGACCTGACTCCGGACCAGCGCAAGAAAATATTGGATCGGGCGCAGAAAGACTCCTCCGTGGAGGTGCGTGCCCGGTCCTGGGAAGCATTGATCAATGCAACGGATCAGATCGAGGTAGTGGAAGCAATGCTCAGCGCGCTGCGCCGCCCCGAGCTCCCGGTAGAAGAGCGTGCCGGTCTGGTCGTGGGGTTAGCGCCGGAAGCGGACCGAAACGAAGTTCGTAGCGCAATTACCGAGCTCTATGACAAGCCGGAGACGCGCGCCAAGGCGTTAGAAGCGATGTGGCGCTCGATGCACCCCAGTTTTCGAGGCAATTTCGCCAAGCACCTGGACGACGTCGATCAGGAAGTTCAGCGCGGCGCGATTTGGGGCGTGGGTTACTACGGGCTAAGAAGTGAATTGGAGAGATTGCGAGAGTTCTTTTCCAACGAAGAGCTGCGATCGGATGCATTATTCGCCTACGCGCTTGTGCTGCCTGGCGACATTTCCAAGGGCCGAATGAAGGGCTTGCTAAGCCGTGTCGAAAAAGACGCGAAGGGCCTTTCAGAAATGGAAGAAGAACTGGTGAAAGCGGCACTCGATGAACGTTTGATGCTCGGGGGCAAAGAGCCGGTGTTTCGGGGAGAGGAAGATTGATTGGCGCCGGCGCTAAAGCTTACTTGGGTCTCCATTCGACTCCTTGAACACCGGGTTCTTGTGCGAGCTCCGTCACGAATGCGGGGGTCTCCTGATTCGTGCGATGTCCTCGCCAACTGATCTCGAATCGGAATTTGCTCTGCCTTGGCGGGTTAAGCAAGGCGAGAGAGGAAGAAACGACATTACAGCCGGCTGCCCTCAAGGTCAAGGAAATATCCCGTTCCGTTAAGCCAGACGAGTCAGTCAGGATCAGCAGCGAGGCGCGACGATCCCGCTGCAGCCATTTTTCCAGCCACTTCAAAGCCCGCAGGATGATCAGCCCGAGAGCCAGAGCTACCAGGCCCACTTTGATCTGGCCGCCTCCAAAACACAGGCCCATCACCGTTACGAACCAGAGCGTTGCCGCAGTCGTGACGCCCATTACAAGATCTTTACGGTGGATAATTGCGCCGGCTCCGATAAAACCCATACCCGACAAGATGCCCAAGGGTAAGCGCATCAGATCCAATACGACGAACGAGTTTGGGGCCTTTCCCGCGGTCGCGAGGAGTAAGTTTGCTTGGATCATCGAAAGAGAGGCGGCCAAACAGACGAGCAGCGTGGTCCGCAAGCCGGCAGGGCGTCCGTGCTCGCCGCGATCCATACCGATCAGGAATCCGGCGAGTACGGTTAGCGCCAGGCGCAGCAGAATGTCATGCCAGGATAACGTGAGAGGCATCCACTACAGTCAATCACGTCAGGAAATCAAAGTATGAAAAAAAAGACGCCAACAATGATCTTCGTCGGCGGTTTTCTCGGTTCAGGCAAAACCACTCTCATTCTGAAGGCCGCCGAGATACTTACGAGGTGCGGCAAACGAGTCGCATTCATCAGTAACGATCAGGATGCCGGGCTTGTGGATACGCAACATGCGCTGGCTCAGGGAATCCCGACGCGCGAGGTAGCGGGCGGCTGTTTTTGCTGCCGCTTTTCCGACTTGATGGACGCCTCCGACGCTCTCAAGCTCTACGACCCGGAGGTGATTTTCGCTGAGCCCGTGGGAAGCTGCGCGGATCTCTCTGCGACTATCCTGCAGCCTCTGAAGGCGTATCATCGGGAGTCGTATCGTCTATCCCCCCTCACGGTATTGATCGATCCAACCACAGCAGAGAAGGTTTACCGCGGCGAGCTTAGCCCGGATATTGAATTTCTTTTCCACAATCAACTGAGTGAGGCGGACTTGGTTTGTTTGAGCAAGCAAGATGCAGCCGCGGACTCCGTTTCGCTGGGGTTTCCGGTGGATTTCGGCTTGAGCGCCAAGACCGGGGTCGGAGTAGACAGATGGTTAACCGAAGTTCTCGAAGGGCGGCGCGTTGTCGGGGCGCGCTTACTCGACATAGACTATACGCGTTATGCGGAGGCCGAGGCGGCGCTCGGTTGGGTAAATCTGCACGCGGAAATCCGGTCGTTCAGCCCGCTTAGTCCCGCAGCGCTTTGCGGGCCTTTAATTGACCGACTCAAGAACTTGTTGGATAAAGACAGCTCGCAAATCGCTCACCTGAAAGTATTCGATCAGGGCACTAGCGGATGGGTGAAGGCGAGCGTTTCTACTGATGGTCAGAAGCCAGTTCCCGAAGGCGATTTACTCGCAGAACCCGTTTGCGACCATGAGCTGGCAATTAATCTGCGCGCGATAGCCGATCCTGACTGCCTTAGGATATTAGTCGAGCAAGCGCTCGCAGAACTTCCGGGAAGCGTTCGAGTTTTGCATATGAGGGCTTTCCGGCCCGGCGAACCGCGCCCGGAGTTTCGATTTCGGGTTCTTCAGAATTGAGATTGTCTAAGCGGGTCACTGACGCGACTCGCACGCTAGCAATGTTCCTCGATACCGACGAGCCGGCCTAAATCATCGACTGAAGCGCAATCCCTGATCTGACGCGGCGAAGGTTGTGAGCCATTGTTGGAATCCGCGAGTGCAATGTAATCCACCATTGCCACGGAGTTCCAGTTCTCCATATCCTCGAGCCTTTCCGGGCCATTTAGCGTGTGATCCGGAAGCTCAAGGATGTTGTCCATGGCTAATAGAAATTGCTGCTTTGTCACGTATGATGTTGTCCAACTATGAAAACGTAATCAGTTTGGGTATCGAGGTTCATTCCGGCATTCAGCCAGATTGGTCGATAAACGGCGCCAGACGCGGCCCTAAACCGCGAGGGTCTGAGAACGGCTGTGAGCTTATAGAGTTGGCCGCCTAATCGTGAAGTTGTAAATGGTGTCCGCTGAAAGTCCGATTTCTCTCATGACCGAGCAAAGAAACCGCGCGGTGGCGGAGCGAAGACTTCTACCAGATGTACTGTTTTGCGTCTGCGCGTCTTTTGTGGCTGTCCAGAACGTGCACGACCCGGATCTTCTTCAGCTTTGCCGGCGATAGTTGCCCCAGCGGTATGTAAATGATTTTACGGTTTAATCTGGCCGCCATCTGGCGGAACCTCGAGCGCGGAGGTTTCGCGGCCGCATAAACGACGTGATGTTCCATCGAATAATCGAGCGCGGCCATCAGCAGCCGTTCTGCTTTTGTTTCGGCAGTGTCGTAGTCGTAGTCGCTCCAGACATCGTAAAGCCTGCGCGGTGGCAGCGTCATCAACAGGCCCCCGTATTCGGCCCGCCCAACTCCAGGGCCAACCACGTGCTCGAAAGGTTCTGTAGAGTAGAAGGCCATGTCTGACTCGTTCTGATGTTCGCCCAGCCACGTTGTGAGATACCGGTAGCGGTCGTTCCTGTCTTCATCGAAGATAACGACCAGTGCACCCACATCAGCGGAAAGCCGGCTCAGTTCCCGAACGTACAATTTGCCACGATGCCAGTTTCGGATCGTCTCACGTAAATCGATCCCATCGCGCGAAGAGCTCAGAAACGGCTCTACTCGCGAGCGTTCTTCTGAAAGCAGGTTCTTAGCATGTTGCTTCAGGAATCGGCCGTAATTCTCGATCACCAGGTCTTCCGGTGGGTAGGAGCAGATTGATGACCCGTCGGTCTGTTGCGCCCACTCGCCCTTGAATCGCTCGCGCTTTCGCTCTTTTATCGCGGCTGGCTTCAATCTCTGCTTCAAGCGCGGAAGGCGTCGCCTGATTCTCAACCGCCTGGTGTTCAGCCAGACCTCTTCGCCCGAAATCTTCAGCGTTTCGAGCGGCGGGTCCTCCGTCTGCTGGGGGCCGTAGCGGTTCGCGATCTCCCAGACTTCATATGCGTAATTGTCGTCCACCAGCGAGCGGGCGGCTAGTGCGAGATCGTAGACTCCGGGCATTAGCTCGCGGTCCAGCAGCGCCAGGTTGCGTGCGAATTTGGCCAGTGCGATTCGTTGCCAAGGCTGGATCTGGTCGCCCGTTTTGATCGCGTATTCTTTTTCCGCCTCGCGCAGCAGATCGAGTTGCCAGTGTGGCCGGTCCACCGCGCCGGTCACGGCATCCGGGTCTCGCAGGCTGTTGTAGCGCTCCTGGTAAAACGGAGCCTCATTCGTCACCTCAGCTAGGCAGTCGGGATGCAAATTGAACAATGCTGCCGGCTGGAAAAGCCGGACAGGCGCTACGGCTGGCGCATCTTGTGGTTGATCCATCGCGTCCAGCAGCGGATCGAGCGCGCTGAGTGCTACGACGACGCAAGTTCGCGCCAGAGGGTCGGTTCCCTGCAGCTTCCACGCCATCGCCTTGGCATGTTCCTCTGAATGCGTTGTGGGCGGCGGGGGATGCAACCGGTAGGCGTCTACATATTGGTCGATGCCGATGAGCCCCGTGGAATAAGTTGACGGATACAGCCCGGTTGTTCGGCTCTTTGAGCGATTTGGCGGCTCTAGAAACACCATCTCCGCGTCCAGTTCTCGAGCCGTCCGTAGCGCCTCAACAAAGGGATCGCCAGGCTCTATTGTCAGGTAGACCGGCCGCTCATCCTCGTCGCTCTCTTCATCGATGAGAATGACCGACATCTGTGGCAGCCGTTCGACGGCTGATCGATACTCTCTCTCGAGTGACGAAGGCAGCTCGACGGCAACGACGGAAGGCTTCAATTCCAGCAGTCGCCGCCGTACATGCAAGGCAAATTCGAGCCGCGCCGATACAACCGGCAGGTAAGTCAAATTGGCGCGCTGGATGATCCCTCCGCCGTCCATTGTCAGCGTCCGGCGTGGCGCAACGCTTCTTCACCCAATACCGCCAGAATGGAGCCCTTCAGCAACATCCGAACTGGCTGGCCGTTGCTGGCGTTCAACTTGAGTGCATAACGGGCGATATTCACTCCATCGCGTACTGTGTAGCTCTCATCTGCCGCATGGGCCTGCTGCAGGAAGTCGGTAACATATTGCAGCACCTCTTCCGGCGAAAACGGTACATTTTCGCGCAGGATCGCTAGTTCCTCCTCGCGCTCGGGAAAGTCGATCAGAATCTGTGGTTGCAGGCGCGAGTGAATATACTCCGGCAAATCGAAGGTGGACGAGTCGTCATTCATCGTGGCCACCAGCCGGAAATTGGGATCGGCCTGGATCTTCACACCGGCTACGATGGATTCGACATAGCGGCGGTTGTCCAGCAGGGGCGCCAGGCTCGCCCAGCTTTTTTCACTCATACGATTCCCCTCATCGAGGATTGCCACGCCGCCGCGAATCATTGCAGTTACGAGTGGAGAAGCCACATACTTCAGCTTCGATGCCCCCTCGATTACCGGCGTAATCAGCAAGTCTTCCGGCCGGGTATCCACCGTTGCCTGCATGATGTAAATCTCACGGCCCAGCCGTTTCCCGGCCGCGTACGCCATGGTGGTCTTCCCGACGCCCGGCTTGCCCAGGAGGCGCGGATTCATCGGAACGTCGCGTTCGTCGATTACCATCCAGGCCGCCATCAACTGGCGCATTGGTTCTTCTTGGCCGATCCAGGAAACGTTTAGTTCGTCTGGATGTGCCAGGTGTAGTTCGATTCCTTCTGCAACAAACTTCATTCGTTTAATGATGACCCGAGCGGGGCGTGGTTACATTCTCATCGTAGAATGAGAGTTCTTTGCTGATGAATCCAAGACTGCTCCGGCTGGTATATGTCTGCGAGTTTCTGCTCGCGTTGTTCACTATTTTCACAGCATGGTCGGAGATTGGCGGACAGGCCACGCTTGATCTCATGTTCTGGGCCTGGAAATTGAGCTTGAGCGTCGCGCTTGCGGCCGCCTTTGTGGCCTGGACTGCCGCTCTTCTCACGGAAGATTCCCTTTGGAATCTGCGGTCTGCCCGCTGGTTCACTGCGATCATCGTTTTACTCTTGGTTATGGGAGCTGTCACTTATTTTTATTCGCTTCAGGTCGATGCCGGAGATTCCGACGAGTCCGCCCCTTCGGCGGCTCACCACGCCGCAAGCTCTGAATTTAGAACCTCATGAACATGCAAGATCCCGCTGCCGGATATGCCTCCTGGATATCGCCGGCCGGGTCCGGTAAAGTCGTCTATCCGCTGGGCCTCTTCCACGAAATCGATACGCTTGTAAACGATGGCTACCGCCGGATTCCACACGGAGGAATCGAGACGGGGGGCCTGCTCTTCGGCGTCAAAAATGGAAACGCGCTGCAGATCGAAGCTTTCCGTCTCATACAGTGCCGGCACGCTTTTGGCCCGTCCTTTTTGCTGTCTGAAGAAGATCTTCAGGATCTGCGGGAACAGCTCGCTTCATCTGAATCTGACGACGAACTTAGAGGCTTAGGCGCCGTGGGCTGGTTTGTTGGACATACGCGCAGCGCATTGCAGATGAGCGACCGCGAGGCTGCTTGGTTCGACGAATTTTTCCCGGATGAAGGAAGCGTAACCGTTCTCGTCAGACCGGAACGTTTTCAACCCACGCGCTTCGGCTTCCTCCTGCGAGACGGTAACGGGCGCATCGAGCGCGACGCCTCTCAAACGGCTGTGATTCTGCCGCTCTCGGCGCAAACGGCGGCTCCGAGCAGAAAACCGTACCCGTCCATTCCAGCGTCCAGCAAAGTTGAGGCAGAACTTGAAGCTCCGGCCCCTCGGCTGGAGCCCGTGCTTCCTGCACCGGAGCCCGTGCTTCCTGCACCGGAGCCCGTGCTTCCTGCACCGGAGCCCGTACTTCCTGCGCCGCAACCGCCGCCGCAACCTGCTTCTGGCCGAATCACCAGGGTGCGCGCTCCCCAGCCTCCGCGACCCGCCGGTTTCTCGGAAATCGCCGATTCGCGCAATAGCGAACTGGCATTTCCGTATGCAAGCCTGCCGCAGGAAAGAAAGCGGGTGGAACGACGAAAGAGCGCGACGTTTGGCTGGAAATCGGCCGCGATACTCGTCCTGGCTGCCGTCCTGGGTTGCATTGTTGGCTATTGGGCATACCTGCAGCTGCCGTCGCCGGTGATACCGGTAAGCATTCGCGAGCAACGCGGGCAACTCATAGTGGAGTGGCCGTCGGCTCAAACTCAGAATGTCGATTACGCAGCGTTGCAAATAAACGACGGCCAATGGATTGCGCTTTCGTCCCTGGAAAAAACCGCTGGCCACGCCGTTGTCACCGCCCCGAGCGGCGACCTAAAAATAGATTTGCTGGCCAAGCACTGGCTGCGTGACTCACGCGGAATTGTCCGCTACATCCGCACGCCGAGGACCGTTCCGCAGGTTCCCGCGGCAACGAATCAGCGCTGACTGCGCAGGTCTTGGCCCTTCATCTGAGCCGGTTGTTCCATCCCGAGAATACCGAGTACAGTGGGTGCGATGTCTTTTAGCGCGCCATCGTGCCGGAGTTGCACTGGCTCGTCGTTCACGTAGATAAAGGGCACCGGGTTGGTTGTGTGATAGGTATGCGGGCCCTTGGTTACCGGATCGATCATCATCTCCGCGTTGCCATGATCCGCCGTGATCAGCCACGAACCGCCAGCACGCTGCAACGCCCTGTGAATCTCGCTTAACCCGGCATCGACAGCTTCGACCGCACGAATTGTGGGCTCCAGTTTTCCCGAATGGCCGACCATGTCCGCGTTCGCATAATTCATCACGATGAGTTCGAAGCTGGCTTGCTCAATGGCTTTGACGACCTTCGCCGTGATTCCCGCGGCGCTCATTTCGGGCTGCAGATCGTACGTCACCACCTTCGGCGAGGCAACCAGTTCGCGCTCTTCTCCCGCATAAGGTTTTTCGTTGCCTCCGTTAAAGAAATAAGTCACGTGCGCGTACTTTTCGGTTTCGGCCACACGGAGATTCTGCCAATGCGCTTTTTGCATCACTTCCGCAAGGATGTTGTCGGGATGCTCGGGCGGCAAAACAAACGGCAGAGCAAAATTCTTGTCGTACTGCGTCATCATTGTATACGTCAAACTCGCTGGAACCATGGAACGCGATGGCTGGGCCAGCACAGGATCGGTCAAAGCCGCCGTCATCTCGCGGGCGCGATCGGCGCGATAGTTGTACATCAGAACGCTATCGTCAGCGCGGATCAAACCCACCGGCGTGTGATTTTCGTTAATGATCGTGACCGGTTCAATGAATTCATCGGTGACGCCCTTCTCGTACGATCTGCGCACTGCTTCCAGGGCGGAAGTAAATTTCGCGCCGCTGCCGAGCACCATGGCGCTGACGGCGCGTTCGATGCGGTCCCAGCGCTTATCGCGATCCATCGCATAGTAGCGGCCGGAGAGTGAAGCGATCCTGCCGAGCCCTATATCCTGCAGCTTCTTCTCGAGCTGCTCGATGTAGCCGGCGCCGCTCTCGGGCGGTGTATCCCGGCCGTCCATGAAGCAATGAACAAAAACGTCTTTGAGCCCGCGCTGCTTTGCCAATTCGAGTAGAGCGTAAAGGTGGCTGAGTTGAGCGTGAACACCGCCATCGCTGCACAAGCCAAGCAGATGAAGTTGATGACCCTCTGCCTTCTCTATGGCGTTCAGAAGGACGGGGTTCTCGAAGAATTCTCGGGATCTGATCAGCAGGTCGATTCGAGTCACATCCATGTAGATCACGCGGCCTGCGCCCATGTTCATGTGACCGACTTCGCTGTTTCCCATTTGGCCGTCGGGGAGTCCAACGTACGGCCCCGAGGTGTGTACCAGAGTGTTCGGATAGTTCTGCAAAAGGTAGTCGTAGGTAGGCTTGCGTGCGAGTGCGATGGCATTCGCCTCCACAACCGGCGAATATCCCCAGCCGTCGAGAATTGTCAGCACCAGAGGCTTCGATTTCGCCATGTCTACTGATGAAACGCCTTCTTGCCGAGGTAAATAGCGCTGTCGCCCAATTCCTCTTCAATGCGCAGCAACTGATTGTACTTGGCTATGCGGTCCGTACGGCTAGCCGATCCAGTCTTGATCTGACCTGCGTTTGTGGCCACAGCGAGATCGGCGATAAACGCATCTTCTGTTTCGCCGGATCGGTGCGAAATGATCGAAGTGTAATTCGCTGCGCTCGCGAGTCGCATCGCATCGAGCGTTTCGGTCAATGATCCGATCTGGTTCACCTTCACCAGGATCGAATTAGCGATTCCTTCGTCGATGCCCTTTTGCAGACGTTCGCTGTTGGTCACGAAGAGATCGTCCCCGACGATTTGAATCTTTTTGCCCAAGGCTTCTGTGAGCTTCTTCCAGCCGTCCCAATCGTCTTCTGCCATTCCGTCCTCGATTGAGATGATCGGATATTTATCAACCCAACCCGACCAGAATGCCGTCAACTGTTCCGAACTCTTCTCGCTCTTGTCCGATTTCTTGAATACGTACTTGCTCTTCTCTTTGTCGTAGAATTCACTGGAGGCCGGATCGATCGCGATGGAAATGTGCTCGCCCGGCTTGTATCCGGCTTTACCGATCGCTTCTATCAATACCTCGAGCGCCTCTTCGTTCGACTTCAGGTTGGGAGCGAAGCCGCCTTCGTCGCCAACGGCCGTTGAATAGCCGCGTTTCTTGAGAACTGTCTTCAAATTGTGAAACGTTTCGACGCCCATCCGGAGAGCTTCGGAAAACTTCTGCGCTCCGACCGGCACAAGCATGAATTCCTGTACGTCAACTGAGTTGTCGGCGTGTGCGCCGCCATTGATCACGTTCATCATGGGAACGGGTAGAACACGCGCGCTGACGCCGCCTAGATAGCGATAGAGCGGAGTCGCCTCGGACTCGGCCGAAGCGCGCGCCACGGCCATCGAGACAGCCAGGAGTGCGTTCGCGCCGAGCTTGCTCTTGTTCGTAGTGCCGTCGAGCGAGATCATTTTCTTGTCGATCGCCGCTTGATCCGAGGCATCCATTCCGACGAGAGCGGGTGAAATCACCTCCGTTACGTTCCCGGCCGCCTTGCTGGCTCCTTTCCCCAGGTAACGCGATTTATCATGGTCTCGGAGTTCTACGGCTTCGTGCTCGCCGGTAGAGGCGCCGGAAGGGACGGCTGCACGTCCGATTGCGCCGTCCGCAAGATACACATCTGCCTCAATGGTTGGATTTCCTCGTGAGTCGAGGATCTCTCTGCCAATTGCTTTTACGATTTCCATTTTGAATTTTCACTCTAACAGGCGCTACACTGGAGCTTTGTGGGGAAGGTGGTGAATTTTAATTGGCAGAAGTCCATCTGCAGGATGGCGAGACGCTCGAAAGCGCTCTGCGGCGTTTCAAACGCAAGGTACAACAAGAAGACATTGTCAAGGAAATCAAGAGGCATTCTTTCTATTTGAAGCCAGGCGAAAAGCGGCGCACGAAAGAAGCGCTAGCCCGTAAGCGAAATCGCAAGAAACGTCCTCGCGAAATCGAATAATATAGCCCGTCGGCGTCTTGAGCGTCGGCGGGCTTTGTTTTCCTAGCTGGAGCCGCCGCTCTCGGGAGGGGCAGCCACTGTCGTTTCCTTCCAAAGCTGCTGTGCCGGCAGGACGAACACGCAAAGCGCGCACAAAGCTGCCGCCACAAGAACTGTAAAGGCGCGAATCACAGCCGAAAAACGCTTGACGTGAGTAGCTTCGGGTACGATGGGATCCGCCAGAGCAATCAGGTAAAAAAGCATCTGACAGGATAAAGCCAGAGTTCTCCACGGCTGCTGCAGTCCGAAACTGCTCATGAAAAGAAGGATCATCGCGAAAGGAAGCAGCAAGCGGCCGAACTTATGCGAAAAGAAGTGAATAAACCGGCGATTGCCAGGCCATAAAAGGGAAGGGAAGTAGCGGATGATCTGGTAAACTCCGGCCTGAGTTCGAATTTTGCGGCGAAATTCGGAGCGAAGCGAAGTCGGCAGGTCGTAGGCTTTTGCCTGCTCTTCGAAATAAATGCGATAGCCGCGAGAGACTGCAATGAATGGAAGATAGACGTCGTCGAGCAAGACATCCGCAGGGATGGGCGCCACTGCTTCCCGTCGAATTGCATAAATCGATCCTGTTGCGCCGAGCATCGCATCAAGACGATTGAGATTCTTGCGAATCCACTTCTCGTATTTCCAGTACAGCCCGGTGTTGAACTCCTCTCGTGTTGTCCCCTCGCGTATAACGAGCTCACCTGTGACAAGCCCTACAGAAGGATCGGCAAAGCACGCCACCAACTTTCGGAGCGCTTGAGAGTCAAACGGCTGCCGTACGTCGGTCAAAACAATGATTTCAGAGGAAACGCGCTCCAAACCGCGAGTAACGGCGGTTGCTTTTCCACCTCCGGGCAGAGAGAGCAGCCTGACACGGGGATCGGAACAAGCCTGAACCAAAGCCTCGGTTCCGTCGGTGGACCCATCGGAAACAAACAAAATATCGAGCAGTTCACGCGGATAGTCAGATTCTAAAAGTGAGCGGATTTTTCCTTCGATCCATTGCTTTCCATTTCGCACTGGAATCACGATTGAGATTCTGCGAGGCACAAACCCCTTCGAAATTGGCCGAACGGAGAAGCGCGACCAAAGTGCCAGCATTGTCGGATATCCGATCAGCACATAGAACAGAAAAATGGCGCTTAGGAAAAATAAGAGAACTGCAAAGTTCATTTGAGCGAGTTTCGAAAGGGGAGGCTAAACAAGGCAACAGCCTCCCCCCGATACTACACCGCTAAACGCTTATCAGGAACCGCTGGCGGGGATGGTCAGAGTGGTGGTCGCTTGAATGCTCGGATTAGTAGTGCTCGTTGCTGTAATGGTAACTGTCTGCGTCGCTATCGGAGCAGTCGCCGGCGCGGTATATAACCCGGACTGGTTGATGGAGCCCACTCCCGAAAGTGACCAGGTGGCGGCGCTATTCATATACCAGCCGACAGAGTAAAGCTGTAGGGTGTTTCCCGCGCTGACACTGGTTTGCTGTTGATTGTCGATGGCCAGATAAGGCGCGGTGCTGTCCGGAATGATCTCGAGGCCGTTCAGCATCGGCATAGGCTGTGCTGTCGTGGCAACATCCGGAAGATTGGCTCGCATAGCAATAGTGAGCATATTATTCGTCACTTGAGCTGGAATGAACACGTCAACAGGTGTTGCATATGCGTAATTGCTCGCTAGTCCGAAATCATAATTGTGCAAAGCAATCTGGCCGTTCGCTTCCATGTGGATGGGTTTATGCCAGGTTGAATTGAAGTTCGTACATGCAGAAGTATTACAGCCGTTGTAAATCTGGCCCAGCATCATGCGGACCTTGTAGTTCCCGTTTGGAACCACCAGGCTGTAGACCATATCGTATCCATATGTATAGCCAGCACTCTGGTAAATGCTTCTCTCGGGATTATTATTGAGTGTTTGCCAGTTCGGATAGTCGGTTGCCTTCTGCACATAGAGGCCGTTTTCATAGGCAATATCTCCAAGCCAGACATTGCCCGACCCGTCAGTAGAGCCAGTCCCGTTGCCAATATCAATGCGAATACTCCCCGCCGGATTAGCACCGACAGGCAAGACGGTGATGTAAAGCCTCGCAAATGAATTCGTGTCGGCGCTGCTGGTTACCTGAAGAACGGCTTGCGAAGGGCTCGATACAGAAGCCGGGGGCGTGTAGAGGCCGCCAGTGGTGACCGACCCGACTCCTGAGACCAGGCTCCATTGAGTGCCTTGATTGCTGCTGCCCGTTACCCACGATGTCAATTGATAACCAGACATTCCGGCCATGAAAGTGATGGTGGGCGAAGGTAGGCCGACGATGACGCTCTGCAGAGCAATCGGAAAGCTCACTTGATAATTGGAGCTCGATTGGTCGGTTGCGGTCAAAAAGGCAAATGACCTTGGCGTCTCGTAGCCATTCGACGGATTTACCTGGGCAGACGTGCTGCTCACTATAAAGCTAGACTCGTCGACGGCCTCGAAGTTGGCCATTGTTATACCAGCCGCGCCGATCTGACCCAGAGCTGCCATCGTAGTCGGGTCTTCGCTCACGTCTGTGTTTACGACAATCGAGGGCCCCGTCCCGGCATCGGCGAGGAACATCCCGTACTGCTTGAGAGCTGTCAGCAATACCTGCGCTGTGGCACTGAAACTACTAATGTTGTATGAAGCCTTCAGGCGGAAACGAGCGCCGTAAGGGGGACTGCTCGCACATCCCTTGCAGCCATTCGAGCTATACGCCGGCCAGTAGGGAAGTGATTGGATGTATCCGCCCGCCACTGTAAAGCGCATGGCATGATTGATCACACCGGCCTTGATCTCGGCCAGGTTAACAGTCAAAGGAGCGAGCGGCATGCCGGCTGCATCTGTTGATCCTTGTGTCGGGAGAGTGTAGTTGCTCCAACTATAGGTGAGACCGCTGGTGGCATTACAGCCGGGTGTGACTCCATCGCGGCAAGTTGCAGGTGTGAAATAGTCGTTGTAAATCTCATAGAACTGACAGTTATCTTTGCGAACTGTCAGGATGTGATGATCGGAGCTATTCAAACGCGTAACAAAGTCTCCGCCTTCGCGCTTCAGGTTGGGCCACTGAGGCATCACAAACGGGCCATTGTAACTTGTCGTGTAATAAAACGACATGTTCTTTACCGGTGTGCTGCTGTCTGCGATGTTCGTTCCCCACGTTGTTCCGAACCCGATCCCATTTGTCCCCATGTTGGCAGTCCAGGTAGCCGAACGGGACTCAACTGGGAGATTGTCGATGGGCGTGTTGTATACGGCATCGTTCGGCATGGCCTGACAGCTTCCAAATGCATTTTGCGCGCGTATTGAGGATGGCGCAATAAATGTCGCGGATGTGCTGCTGTTTGTTACAAGCGTACCGGAACTGCCGGCTGCCAAGGACCAATTGACCGGACGATTGGCGGTAACGCTTACCGTGCCGTTTTCGCCTGCGAAGGTCGCGGAGGGACTAACGACCAAACCGCCGCTGGTGATAGTGGCCACGCCTGTTCCAGTAACATTTACGGTCGAAGGGGAACCCGTTTGGCTTCCCGCAACAACAATGCTAGTCTGCTCTGCTGCTGCAATAGACGGTGCAAACGTCAAGGTCAGCGTGCAACTCGCTCCCGAAGCAACAGTGCTTCCGCAATTGTTCGACAACAAGAAATCCGCTGAGCTGCCTGTTGCGAGCGATACTGCAGACAATGACACAAACGACGTGCCTGTATTCGCAAGCGTGATGGTCTGCGATGAACGTGTGCCGACCGTCTGGTTTCCAAAGCTCAAGCTAGCGGGAACCAGCGTTATGGTGGGCGCCGGAGATCCGCCTCCGAGAACTGTCCAGGCACCGGAGGATGTACATCCATACAGGTTCGTGCCTGCAGCTACGCTGGTGAGGAAGAACAATTGGCCCACTTGGCAAGTGCTCGGTAAAACAGCCCCAACGCTAGTAGGACGGGTAAACGGAAATGTGGAGAAGTCCATATTTCTACCTTGGGTCGCGAGGTTAATGCTGGTCATCTGCGCCTGACCAGAGGCGCAGGCGAGTATAGAAACAATCAGCGCACCTCTCGCCATTGACAAAGAAGGAAAAAGAGCGACAGCAAATCGAGACGTTGATTTAACGCCCCTCAAGGGTGCTAGGTTCGCTCTCGATGGCGGCCAGCCTAAGATTGACCCTTGAATTCGTTGATGCAGCAAGGTTTTGGTAATCCTTTCAAGGCTCATCGGAGCACGGCGACGGGGTTATCAGGCTATGGCGCCTCGACAGCGCTGGTAGGATGGTTTTACGACAAGCTCGTGTGGCTCAAGCGGTTGTAGACAGAACGCCGATGGTCAAGAAATTTTGGAGGATTCGTGATTCGTTGAAAGCCGGTGCAGACCAACACGACCGCAATCTGGGCAATTAAGCCCAGAATATGGGCTAGACAACGTGATTTTTCCCGATAATTTGTCTCGAGTGAACGATATAGGGAGAAATTTTTTTTATGCGTCAACTTGCGGCATCTGGGCCAATATCTCCGCTAGAGCAAGTTCGTCTAGAGCGCTTAACGTCGCTTTTGCCGAGGGATGCCGGAAGCGTTCTCGAGATCGGCGCCCGACATGGGGTGGTGACGGAGCGGCTTGCGGGAATCTACGGGCAAGTAACGGCACTAGACCTCAGGAGACCCCGCTTTGACATAGATGGGGTCACGACTGTATCAGGCGATGTGCAACATCTTCAGTTTCCGGACAACTCCTTCGAGTGTGTGGTGTGTACCGAGGTTCTAGAACACGTTCCCGATTTTACCGCCGGAGCGAAAGAGCTGTTGCGCGTCGCCAGTTCCTACGTGCTGTTGGGCGTTCCCTACCGTCAGGACACACGAGTTGGAAGAACCACCTGCGTCCGCTGCGGCAAGATTAGTCCTCCATTTGGGCATCTCAATTCGTTTGACGAAAGAACAATACGGCAGTTGTTCGCGGGCGCGGAGATCTCTTCGATTCAATATGTCGCCGAGAACCGGGAGCGCACCAACTTTCTCTCGAGATGGCTCCAGGACTTTGCCGGTAACCCATATGGAAACTATGATCAGGAAGAACCATGCATTCACTGCGGCGGAAAGCTAGAGCGGCCCAAACGATTGTCATGCGCCCAGCGCATGGCAGCCGCTTCAGGTTGCCGACTATATCATGTACAGCGTGCTCTGAACCGTCCGCGACCGACATGGATCCTGGTGCTCTTCAAGAAGAAGCCTGTCTGATTCGGGCGGGTAGCCTTCAAGGGCCAGTGGGAGCGGAGGCGAGTTGATCTAGCGGCGCGACTGCCTTGTCCGGGGCGATGGGAGATCGCCTTCGAGCGACTGCTATGATAATCCAAATCAGCGACAGTCTGCCGGCCCAGCGGACGATTCTCCAGGCGACTGTATTTCCTTCAAGGGCAACATCGGTAAGGGCAAGCCCGAGAAAAACGAAGGCAAGGAGCCCGGACCATTGCCAGATATCCCAGCGAAGTGGCCGAATTAGCGGTACAGAAAGGAAAGCGACCGCACAAAGTAGAACCACAAAATCATATCGGTAATGATAGGTCCAGATCGCAGCCACAATCGATAACAGGGCAATCGCCTTGATGCGGTCAGCGCGGTAGATGAGAACCGTTGAAGCTGCAACAACGATAAGTGGTAAGAGGAAGCTCCAGACCGTACCATCCAGATTAAAATCGTCGATGATTTCCTGAAGGGTGTACATTCCCTGCATGAAATAGCGACCAACCGAAAGCCATTCAGTGGTGAGCGCAATCGGTGAGGCTCGCAGGAGCCAACTGGCAAACAAGAGAAGACCCGCCTGAACTCCGGCCGTCCACGCCAAGACTTTCCATCGACGCTGGACGAGTGGAAGCAGGAGAAAGGGCAAGGCGAGCGATGGCTTGATGAGGGCGAGCGAGTACAAGATCCCGGCCAGCCAATCACGATTCTTACCAAGTCTTCCGGCGACGAGAACACACCATAAAACAATGAATGAAAACTGGCCGCGTGAAAAGAAGTAAGGTATAGGCGGCCACAGCAGGGCTAGTGAGATGAAGCAAGCGACAGACCAGATCTTTGCATTGGTGAGACATTGCAGTTGGGTCAGCTCATAGGCAATCAGGACCAGGAGAACCAGGTTTAAAAAAGCCCACAGCGGCAAGAGCCAGTCCGGCCGCAAATAGCCGATCGTGAACGCCAGGACCATCATGGATGTAGGAGGGTAAGTCGCTTCAGGAGGCCCTACGTCTTTCCTGGTGTCCGGATGGGGACCGTGCTTAGGCATAGCTCCCGCGTGGGGCGGCCGTTTGTGCCCTGGCGCCAAGGGCACAACGGAGTGAATTCCAAGATCCACGATGCTCTCGAGTTGGCCTGTCTTGGCTGCCATGTCTAGAGCGGCAAGCGCAACAGGGTAGGGATTCACTCGGCTCTGTACGTATCGAGACACACGCCACTGCCGGAGTACATCCGAGGTGTGGTCTTTCAACGCGAATCGAATGGCAGGAACCAGCTGGGTCATGCCGGCGATTGCCATGATCGCGACGGGTAGCCAAGTGATCAGCGACTGTTCAGCCGGACTTGAAACTTTTCCGATCTTCGTAAGGGATTCTTTCATGGAGGATTACCGACGATAAATGGCAAAGGCTGTCGCGAATCCGATGCTTGCGTCATAGCAGTCATCATTTCTCAGGTGACTGATCGCGGACCTCGATGCCGCTACGCTTGCGATACGAGGGCTGGAGCCGAAACTCTTGCTTGCGCTTCGGCCATCACCTCGGCCTGCATCGGTGTAACCATGATAGCCGCGATCCGGGGCAAAAAAGTGCTGGGTAGCGCTAGAACCCTGGAGCGACGCGAGCCGAATTGAGAGCGTCTGAAGGCATCGTCTCGCGGCCCACAGCGTTAGTATGCTTTGCTCGAGCAATCGATAAGATGAGCCAGAGCAAAGCGATCCTGCCCCCCCACCGGGCGATGCGCCACGCCACAGCTTGTCCGCCGGCAGCCGAGTCGCTGAGGGCAACACCCAACACAAGTAGAGCGATGAAACCGCACCACTGCCAAACGTCCCATTGTTGCGGACGGTCGAACGGCGTCAATAGAAAGGCGATCACGCCTAGAAAGACCACGAAATCGTACGGGTAATGGTAAGTCCATGTCACCGCGAGCAGGCAGAGCATCGCCAGACGCCTGTTTGGCTCAAAACGGCGGATGAGCCATCCAGCGCCCAAGACGATAGCGAACGGTATCACGATGTCCCACACTGTGCCAGCCAAATGGAGATTGTTGATAATCTCCTGCATGGTGTACATTCCTTTCATGAAGTAGCGGCAGACGGAGAGCCACTCGGAAGTGAGTGTGATCGGCGAGGATCGCAAGAGCCAACCAGCCGCCATAAACAAGGCCACCTGAATGGCTGCCGTATAGACCAGAGACATCCAACGCCGCCGAATGAGGGGCACAAAAAGAAATGGCAATCCGAGCGACGGTTTCATCAGCGCCAGCGAGTACAAGACGCCGGATAACCAACTTCGCCTGTCGTCCATTCTTTCCGCAACCAAGACAGACCAAAGAACGATCAGAGAAAATTGACCGCGAGAGAAAAAGTTGGCGGTTGCCGGCCACAAGAGGCCCAGTGAGAGTAGGAAAAGGAGAGACCATAGCTTGGCATTTTGCACGCATTCAAGGCGAATCAGCTCTTTTCCGACCAGAACAAAAAGCGCCAGGTTCAACAGCGTCCAAATGAGTAGAAGCGCGTCGGGGTGCAGGTGCCCGATGGCGAATGCCAGGATCAAAGCAGAGGTGGGGGGATATGTCGCCTCGGGCGGTCCGATGTCTTTTCTGGTGTCCGGGTGCGGTCCCTGCTTCGGTATGGCGTAGATCTTGAGCGTGCGGAGATGTTCCGGTGCACTCGAGCCGTATGCTGCCTCGAGCGCCGCCAGAGCAACGGGATATGGATTAACTCGAGCCAGGACATACTGAGACGTGCGCCACTGCCGGAGCACGTCCGATGAATGATCGCGTAACGCATACCGAATGGCGGGTACTGTCTCACCGATACCGATGGCCGCCATAACCCCAACGAGCAGCCAGGCACTGAGTGAGCGGGGACGGATGGATGACGAGAGTGTGATAGCCCTGGGACTTTCCGTCATAGCCAGGAGATCAAATATCTGGTCGCGAAGGGAGTGTTGAGCCGAACTTGGGGAGTCGAAATTTCATCGGATTGTCCGATAGAAACACAGCTTAGCCGAAGCACTTGACACCAGTTTACGTGATGGGGAGGGCTCCGGCAAGAATGGGTCTGGGGAGTCTGCAGCACTCAGGCGAATGACTGGCAGTTCAAGTCTCTTTTATGCCGCGTTCGTGCGTTCATTGCGGCCGACTAATCTCAGCACGCGAACTTTCGCGAACGCTCGACCGACAAATGGTTTTCCTGAGCTCATCAGCGCCGTTTCCAGGTGCTGCATCACTTTTGGCCACGTGACCAGAAACATCAGCACATAAAACGTAGCGCCTAGAATGACTGCGGAAGAGAACAAGATCCAGGGCGTTTGGATACCAATCATCGGGAGGAATCTGAGCCAAAGCCAGCAGAGCAGAGTCATGCAAGCAGTGATAATGATCTGCGGCAGTAAGGCCAGTGCGAACTCGGGCAAGCTGAGGCCGATGAGGCGAAAAGCAATCATGAAACCTGGCGGCATTGTAACGCACAAAAAAGTAATACAGTATGCTGTTGCGACGCCTAAAACTCCCCAATGGATTCCTACTAAGAACGACGCAACCAGAATGCTGGTTTGTATTACACCCCAGCGAAAGAGCCAGTCTGTTTTGTCTTTGGACATGTAGATCTGCCCCACCGTCGTGTAGATCGACTGAGCCAGTCCGACGGGCGCAAGGATTTGAAACACTCGAATGGCGCCAAGCCATTTCGTGCCTAAAATAGTCCGTATCATGGGATCCGCCACCACACCCAAACCCGCCAATACCGGAAAGCTGATAAGTCCAATGAGCATGCAGCTTCGCGTATAGGCCAAACGAAATCTCTCATCATTGTCCTGAATGCGCGCAAAAGCCGGGAATGTAGCTTGTGCCACGACCGCGCTGATGTTTTGAATGGGGGTGAGCATGAGGTTATAAGCCATTTGGTAATCCCCGAGCGCGGCCTGGCCGAGGACCTTGCCTACAGTAATGTTGTCCGCGTTTCTCGAGAAATAGTTGACTATACCGAAGCCGGACAAGTTCAGACTATAGCGGGCTACGGATTTCACCTCGCTCACAGCAAATTCCCAGGCAGGACGCCATTTCGCGCCGATCCAATACCCGATTAAGGACGTGAGCGAACTCGCTATGTTAGCGAAGACCAGACTCCAGACGCCGAATCCTTTATAGGCAAAAGTCAGCGCTACGAGGTAGGCCGCCAGAGCTGCACTCAAATCGGCGGCGGCCAGTGAACGGAAGCGCATTTGGCGCAGCAGCAAAGAGCTGTGAGTGATCCCGCACGAGGTGAGCCAGAATGAGATGGAAAGGACGCAAAGGATTGGAATAAGCTCCGGAGTTTTAAAGAACCCCGCCAGTAACGGACTTACAGCGCATATGAACCCCGCGAGTAGCAGGCCGAAGCAAAAATTGACCCAGAATAAACTTGATAATAGTGATTTTGAAACAACTGGCCGCTGAATTATCGCGCTGCCCGTTCCTAAATCTCTGAAATTTAAAACGAACACCATCAAAATGTTCGCCATGGCCATTACGCCGTAAGCGCGTGGCCCGAGTAGACGGGCGACGGTGGCAACAGACGCAATAGAAAGAAGCTGGCGACCGGTGGTAGAGAGGCTTGACCAGGCTGTGCCAACAACGGCTTTCCTGGTCAGGCTTGGCGGGCTGTCTGTGGATTCAACCGTGGGCATCAAAGCAGTGACTGGGCTTCCTCAATTAGCGAGGCCCGCGCAAGACATCTTTCTCAAGAAAACGTGTGACAATGCCGGGACTGTTAAACCAGTAGAGCAATTCTGCCGTACAGTACACTAGTTTAACGTCAACCGATAGGGCGGCTACGTAGGCTCTATAAGCAGTTTTGAAGCGCCAGGATATTCATTTTATAACTCGTTTTGTTGAAATTCATGAAGTCGTCGGCAACAAAGCGATACTCCACTGGTTTGCAAGAGCGTCTCCGAAAGGTGGAGCCCGCGCCGTAGCCGCACGCCCGAGAGCGGTGTGGCTACGCAGATGCGGATTGTTGAAAGACGCCAGTAAGAGACGTGGGTCAACGCAAAATTAAATCGGCGCCCTCACCGATATCCGTGCTTCTCCTGATCAGGAAATTGGATTCCGGTGGTATCGAGCGAGACGTCACCAAAATCGCTACCGGCTTAGATCGCAACCGTTTCGCGCCTCACGTCGCCGTATATCAAGCCGGGGGGCTGAGGAGCCGGGAAGTTATGCAAGCGGGTATACCGATTCTGGATTTAAAGATTTCCAGTCTTGCATCGCCAGGTATTCTGGTCGCTGCCCTGAAGTTTTGCCGTTGGATACTGTCGAATCGAATTCGCGTGGTCCACGCATGGGATAGCACCATCATTTTCGCCGCTCCGCTCGCACGGCTTCTCGGCGTTCCGCTGGTCTTAGAGAGCGCCCTTGGGAACAGAGATCTGTTCGACGGGAAGACGAGGAAGCAGCTTTCCTTTGCGGACTCATTCGTCGATGGAATCGTAGTGAACTGTTTGGCTATGCGGCGGCACATGACCGACGACTGTGGCATAAATTCATCTCGCGTTCTGCTCTGCTACAACGGCGTGGAAACGAGTAAGTTTTACCCGAAGCCCGGGCCGAAACCTGCTCCTCTTGAGAGAGCATCTCTGGTGATCGGTGCGGTCTGTGTGTTGCGCCCCGAAAAGAGGATCGAGATTTTGATTGACGCCTTCGCCTCAGTGCTGCGGCTCAGACCAGGATTGCTTCTTCTTGTCCTAGGGAGCGGGCCAGAACTGCCTAAGTTGAAGGCAAGGGCGGCAGCGCTATGCATCGATGGGCACTGCGTCTTCCTACCCGCTGTTGCCGACGTTGCCCCTTATCTTCGGGCAATCGATATTTTCGTATCGTGCTCGTCCTCCGAGGCGTTCTCCAACTCCATTCTCGAAGCAATGGCTTGCGGATGTTGTCCAGTGGGCTCACGCGTTGGAGGCACGCCGGAACTCATCGCGGACGGGGAACGAGGCCTGTTGTTCGAGAGCGGTAATGTAGACGAACTGAGCCAAAAGCTTGCCTTGTTGATTGAGAATGACGATTTGCGTAACAAACTGGCGCGCCGGGCCGCTGAGTTCGCAGCGCAGGAGTTGAACATGCAGGTAGCACTGGATCGGATGAGTGAAATCTATCGGGAAGGTCTCGTAAAAAAGAGAAAGAATTCAGATGGTTAGACGACTTGTTATTTTGGCAGGAGCCCGCCCGAACTTCATGAAAGTTGCACCGCTGATGGCTGCAATGGCGGACGACGATGATTTTGAAATCCTGTTAGTGCACACGGGCCAGCATTATGACGACAGCATGTCGGGAACATTTCTCCGTGATTTGAGGATTCCGCCGCCTAACCATCACCTGCAGGTCGGTTCCGGCAGCCATGCGCAGCAAACTGCGGAAATCATGCGCCGTCTGGAACCGGTGCTCATCAAAGAATCGGCCGATGGTGTGATTGTTGTCGGAGATGTCAATTCCACGGTTGGCGGCGCCTTAGTAGCCGCCAAGCTCGGGATTCCTGTGATCCATGCCGAAGCCGGTCTACGCAGCTTCGACCGGACTATGCCGGAAGAAATCAATCGTGTCGTAACCGATGCTATTTCGGACCTCTTACTGGTTACCGAGGAAAGCGGTCGTACAAACTTGCTGAAAGAAGGCAAAATCGACGGCCAAATATCGATGGTGGGTAATCTGATGGTTGATTCCCTTCGGCTCCATCTACCAACCGCCCTTCGGTCGGACGTCAAGACTCGCCTAGGCGTTGCGGCAAAACGCTTCGGCCTAGTAACCCTTCACAGGCCCGCAAATGTTGACGATGAAGAAAAACTTGCCGGTATCGTGGGAGCGCTTTGTGAGATCTCAAACGAGTTGCCGCTCTACTGGCCAGTTCATCCCCGGACCCGCACGCGTCTAGAAAGCGCACGCATCAATCTGACTTCCGAGATGCACCTGCTTCAGCCGATGGGCTATTTCGATTTTTTGCATATGCAGGCTACCTCAGATGCAATCTTCACGGACTCCGGCGGCATTCAGGAAGAATCAACAGTGTTGGGAGTAAAATGTCTTACACTGCGCGAAAACACGGAGCGGCCTGCCACAATCAAGTACGGCACGAACCGGCTGGCTGGCAGCACGAGAGAATCGATTCTTCGCAGTTGGCGCGACAGCAATGCATCATCGCGGAACGGCTCGATTCCGCCTCTTTGGGACGGTAAAGCTGGGCCACGGTGCGTAGCGGCAATCAAGCGGTTCTATACGTTGCGGGAAACTCCGCCGAATGCGCGATGAAAGAAGAGCTGGCTCTTATCTTCGCCTATCACTTCCCGCCAGAGAACGCCATTGGAGCTCTCAGGCCCTACAGGTTTTATAAATACCTTTCGCGCTTAGGCTACAGGTGCTATGTTATTTCGGCAGCAGACGTGGGTGTATTGCCCGATATAGAAGGTGCTGGCATCCCAGATCCTTTCGTCACAAAGCCGAGGCAGGGAATCGGCTGGCAAATTGAGAGGGCAATTAGGAAATTCTTTCTGCCGGGTGTTACCGGTTCCAGGTGGGCGGTTCACGCCTACCGGACAGCCTTGAAACTAATAAAGGAAAATCCACAGTCCCGGGTTACAGTTTTCTCTACGTTTCCGCCTTTTGGAGCTCATTTAGCTGCGTATTGGCTTACTCGCCGAAAAAAACTCCCCTGGATCGCAGATTATCGAGATCCGATCGGCGATAATCCGATTTTTGAGCGTATCAGCCCTTTTACAAAAAATATGTACCGCAGGGCCGAACGGATATTCGTCCGGTCGGCAGACTTCACAATCGCTAATACCGACGCGGTCCAAGATAAATTGAAAGAGAACTACCCTGACCGAGCAGATCGGATCGAGCTGATCTGGAATGGATTTGATCCTGAAGAACGGCTTCCAGCGCTGCCCATCAGCTCACCTGATCGCAAAATCTTGGCTCACGTCGGCGAACTCTATGGGGGCCGCAGTGCATCGCCAATTCTGAAATCGCTGCGTCGGCTGATTGATTCCCACAAGCTGCGTGCCGACCGATTTCAGGTTTGTCTGGTGGGGCCGGTCGTAGAAGGATCTATTCCCGGTCCAGAGTTCATGGAACTGGCGACAAAAGAGGGGTGGGTGAAGCTCGAAGCTGAGCGCATCCCGCAAAATGCAGCACGCCGAATTATTCAGACGGCTGATGCGCTCCTGCTTCTTCAGCCGCAAAGTGCCATACAGGTGCCCGGGAAGTTGTTCGAATATTTACAGATCGGGCGCCCAATATTGGCTTTCGTTCCAGAAAACTCGTCTGTGGAGAGAATCTTGGAAAAAAGCGGTGTGCCTTACCGGTGCGTGCATTCTTCTAGTACTCCAGGCGAACTGGACAAGGGAATCCTCGATTTTTTTCAACTTAATGGAGTGCAGAGCTGTCCTAATGAATGGTTCGAGAGCCAATTCAATGCGAAGGCTCACTCCGAAAAGGTTGCCGCCTTGATGGAGATTGCTCATCGGCGGCGTGCGCCGGACATTGTGTGAAGCACTTCACTAACGCTGATCAGAGTCCGGCAATCCGCTTCCGAATCGAACGACATTGATCACGCTGCAGCCACTGCTCTCGGCACTTGATGTTTTCGGAGGTGGAGAGTGCGAGACGAGCTCCCAAAGTTGCCGTCCTTTTCGCCGCGCAATCGCCGACCTTGCAAATGAATTCTGGGAGAATGTTCGATCCTTGAGTAACAGAATGAGAACACGGAGGCTGCTTGTCAAATCCGTGATGCGTTGACCGATCTTTCGCAAATTGAAAGTAAAATGCGATCTCGACTGCGTGTGTAAAACAAGGTTGGAATGCATTCACGAAGTTAGTATGTGAAAGGGAAACTTGAGAATCCTCTTCTTTTGTCCTCAGCAGATTTGGCCCGTCAATTCTGGTTCGAGACTTAGAAATGCTCACCTCGCTACTGCCTTGGCCAGGCATTTTTCCGTAACGCTGCTCCGGATTCTTCAACCCCACGATCCCGACGAGATACCGGCGGAAGCACCTCTCTTCGAGGATTTCTTGGCTGTCAGGAAGGGGCGCAGCTATACGCCCAGTGCAATTTTAAAGGGCATGTTGGGTCCCGTACCTGTAACGGTTCTCAATTACAAATCGAAAGATGTGGCCGGCTGTTTGCGATCCATTCTCAACGGGAAATCCTTCGATGCCGTGCAGATGGAAACTGGCAATTTGTTCTCCTATCTCGAAATCATCCGCTCAGCTCCAAGCCGGCCCGTCGTCCTGTTGGATTGGCACAACATCGACTCGGAGTTGATGGCGCGTTATTCCTCGGAAGCGGAAGGTCTTCCGAAGAAGCTGATTGCACGCCGGACTGCAAGTCTCTTAGACAAGCTTGAGGCCACGCTGGTGAATCAGTGCGATGCGCACACCGTTGTGAGCGAAATCGACAAGCAGAAGCTGCTCAGGCACAATTCTGCAGCTAATGTAACCGTCATCCCAAATGGTGTGGATTCGGCCATGTTTGCACCTTCGGGCGCGCCATCCCGTGAATGCGCTCTGCTGTTCGTCGGATCTATGGACTACCATGCCAACGCCGACTCGGTAATATGGTTTGCGCAAAGCGTGTGGCCCGAAATATCGCGTAAGTTCCCTTCACTGAAATTCAATATCGTGGGCAGATCACCTGGGCGAGACGTTCAACTACTCGCCTCTGACAAAATTCATGTGACAGGCACTGTAAACGACGTGCGGCCGTTCTATGCGGATGCTGTGGCAGTGATTGTCCCGCTTCGAGTTGGTGGTGGCACACGGCTCAAGATTCTTGAAGCGATGGCCATGGGCGTGCCCGTGATCTCAACTGCATTGGGCGCAGAAGGCGTAGCCGCTACAGACGGCCGGGAAATCCTGCTCGCCGATTCAGCCGAGGAAATGATCGAGGCGCTCGACAGAATTACGACCGACATACAATTCCGTAAAGATTTGACAGCCCGCGCCAGGCAATTGGTCTCAGAACAGTATGATTGGTCTTCTATCGGGAGCCGGCTTCAGACTGTGTACCTGGACCTCCTGAAGTCGGGCGGGGGTCAGTAGCGCCGTTTCGCCACCCCGAATTCGTTGGATGATCTCCAAAGAGAGCTGGCCGCAGCCGAGAAACTTCGTGGTCATTTCTTGTTCATGTGAGACATGATCATTGCCAAAGCTCCGGCTCCTAAAGCCTGAACGACCTTGGGATGCTGCGAATAGAAGCCGCTGACCTGATCAATGATAGATGGGTTGCCTTTTTGGGCGTGCTCGGCAATACTCTGTATCGATTCCGGCGAGACTTGCTGCGCCTGTTCGGGAGTGATTGCTGTGCTGCCCTTCAGCAGAGCCCCCAGCGGGCCCGGTAAAGCCGACAGGACTCCGGGACCAGCCGATGCCAAAAGTTGGTTCAGTAATCCCGCGCGTTGTTGGCCATCGGAGTTGCTGAATAGGCTGGAAAGCATTTGCGGAAAAGCTGGCGTCTGATCAGAGCGGAAGGCTGCCCCGAGGCCGCTCGCTAGTGACTGTGGCGATGCGTCGTGTATAGTTGCGGGCTCAGAGCTTGCGGAGCCTACTTTGATGTCGCAGGTTAGATCGGCGTAACTACTGTCGATTGATTTAATCTGATTCCAGACCGAATTCTTCACGTCCTCAGATGGCGCTCTACCCTGCACGAATAACTTGTCGTCCTTCAGGGTCAGCTGCGAGAGCTGGACTCCTTGTTGGGACATAGCTTCCAATGCAGAGCGGTACTTGCTCTTCAATTCCTCAAGTCGATCCATTTCTTACACTTCTCCTTGAGATCGCCGGATGCTGCGACATCGCGGCAGCTTTGGCAGATCATCGGAGTTGATGGTATCAAAGGTTTGACTGTCGCTCTGAGGGTCCAGTTCGGCTAGGATCCCGGCCGAACGAGAACTTCCCGAACCTGGGAGTATCCAAAGAGATCGGTAAGGTCATACTGCCAAAAAGCGAGAGCAACGCGCGGCGCCGCGTTCTTCAGTGGCGAAGGAAGTCGCGAACACACCTTCAGGCAATCACATCATGCCGGGGCTAGCCCAGCGTATTCATTGAGGAGAACGATGGCACCGGTGGTTTTTACTGCTTCGAGACGCTTTGCGCAAGTCAGTATGCATCATCAAACTGTTGAGTCGTCAAGGTGTTTGGAGCGAATTCTCCCAGTGTCGCGTTACCAGATTTTGATAGATGCGAATCGTCTACGTGCGCAGACATTTGCAAGCGGAACTGTCAACGCCTGTACACGCGCGGCTCTTAACTTGCTGATTGCACCGTGTGTAATCTTGTTTTGCACAGATGTCCTGGACTAGATTTCCGAATCTGCTCTACTTTTCTTACCAGCGATCGGACCGAGGCATAAAAGCGCAAGGGGCCACGATTCTCAGAACTCGAGACCTAGTGCTCGCGGGTGTCAGGATCGGTGAAATCAAGCGTGTTTTCGGCTGCGTGTGCAGCAGGCTCCTCGGCCGCAGTTCAAGGCACTATGGGCGAGTACAGCCGATAAAGATAGCAGTGTGGCAATTTCACTCCGCTAATACGTTGGCTCTCTAACTGTATTTAGTGTGTAAATGCATCTATAGAGCTTACGGTTTGATACGCCAATAAGTGGCTTTGATAGTAGCCATTAAATATGGCCCGGTTAGTGTGATGCTGAGGGATTTTGTTGCGAGATCAGAGAATTATCAAGTTCCAGTACCAAAAGGCAGTACTTTATTCGGCGACCTTCCTTGTTTGTTTGGCAGGTAACTTGCAGAATCATTAAAGATATTCTTCAAATTTTCTGAACAAAAGCGATGCGAGCCAACACTCTCATTTTGTGTTCCTAAGGAGACGGAGATTTCAAGTGTGCGAGGAGACTTTCAAAGACGTCTATCCGTTTCTTGGTTGGAGTTGAAGGTGCGAGAAGCAGGGGTCGCGAAAGTAAGCTTGCTGAGCAAATCCTTTCTATTGGCGTTCTTTGGCGAGCACAATCCTCTCAGAATTGATCACTCGTCCGATAAGAAATATGTGGAGAGACGATCTCTAACTGTCCCAAGTGTTTCCATACCGAGGACTTACGCATGCGACGGGTCACGCTAGACCGGGACAATATGAAGACGATCCTAATTGCCGGTGATACAAATGGGCTCGGCTATTCCATCGAGCGCGCCCTAGGATCTCCCGGCATTCGAATCGAGTCGACGGACAATCAGGAAGACGCTCTGTCGCTTGTTATTGCCAGGAGACAAGACTATTCCCTGCTGCTACTCGATCTGGTATCGGATTCCTGTGGGTATCTTGAGATGCTCAACCGAGCAGAGGAGTTATCCCCGCCGTTGAGAACGATCGTTTTGTCCAGTGCATCGGATCAAATCGACAGGATTCAGGATCTTCACGACTGCGCCATCCTTAGAAAACCAGTTGCCTTAGACAGATTGATGGCGGTGATCACCGACGCGCTGAGTGCGGCAATAGATCAGAGTGAATGCTGCCCAGACACGAAGTCTGTAAGCGCGAACTCGCAGGACGACTTTCCCTCGACCGGCACTTGGTGTCAGAGAATAGAGTCTCTGCTGGTGCGCATCGCATCCTCGAACGTACCCGTTCTTTTGCAAGGAGAGACTGGGGTTGGAAAGGAAGTGATTGCCCGCCGCCTCCATGCTTTATCCCGCCGGGCCGACCGTCCATTTGTCAAACTGAATTGCGCTGCGCTGCCCTCCGAATTAGTTGAGAGCGAATTGTTCGGGTATGAACGGGGTGCCTTCACGGGAGCCTTCAAGAATACTCCCGGAAAGTTCGAGATGGCTCATAAAGGAACGATTCTGCTCGATGAAATCGGTGATATGGACTTCCGGCTCCAAGCAAAACTTCTGCAGGTCTTGCAGGATCACGAGTTTTACCGCTTGGGCGCGCACGAACCATCGCGGATCGATGTACGGATCATGGCCGCCTCTCATTGTGATTTCGAGAAAGCCATTGCGGAAAGAAAGTTTCGCGAAGACCTCTATTATCGGCTGAACATCGTAGACATCAAGATTCCGCCACTGCGGGAAAGGCGAAACGAAATCCTCCCGCTCAGTGAATCCTTCTTGCAGAAACACGCGACGGAGGAATGGCCGAAGCTCGATATCGACCCGATCTTGCGTCAAGTTCTCCTGGAATACAGTTGGCCCGGTAATGTTCGGGAACTCGAGAACGCTATGCGTAAGTACCTGGTACTCAGGAACGCCGGTGTTCTGGCAGCTGAAATCCGCCAAAGAACAGTTAAGGCGAAAACCGTCTATGTACCAGCCGAGGAATATACGAAAACCAACGGCAACTCGGGCGACGGCTTAGATGAATCAGCTTTGACGAAACGCGGATACGACTCCACGCGCTGGCGGGCCGAAACAGGGAGGAGCGGCGTCGAAACCCCTGCCTACAGGTCTGGCACGATCCGGGACATGTCCAACCTGCAGGGGCTTCCGAGACCCACTCTTGTGTCCCGTTCGACAAATGCTTCTTCTCAGGAAGCGCAACCCAGTCTTTCAAAGGTGAACGAAGCGAGAAAGCTGGCGGAAGCGGAGACGATCTTGGCCGCCCTGCAATCGAGCCTCTGGAATCGGAAACGGGCCGCTATGCTGCTGAACATTGACTACAAAGCGCTCCTGTACAAAATGAAAAAGCTTGGAATCGGTGAGAAGCGCACAGTCTCTTGCGGCTGATCTTTGGTTGAATGTATTGCAAGTTCCTAGAAATTCGGAAGAAGTCCAATATCTGGTCCGCGCATGCGGCGTACGTTGGATAAGGCTCGGACGATCAAGAAGCCTTATCGGAGCGAATCCGCAGTGAACCCTTCAGTGGCATTCGAATTGCTTTCGTTGTAGTAACGCCTGTTTGTGTCGGCTTGCAGTTCTGGTCTTGGGACCGGAAGTGCGGCAGCTTTGAAAAAGCCTCTTCAGAATCGCGGCAGTTCTATTTGCCGCAACTTCAAATCACCAATGAATGGATGAAAATATGTTAGATGTAGCAGTTGTGGGTGCAGGTCCCTACGGACTTTCAATCGCGTCATATCTCCGGCACAGGGGTCTTAGGTTCCGGATTTTTGGACGACCAATGGATAGCTGGGCGGCGCATATGCCCAAGGGCATGATGCTCAAATCCGACGGTTTCGCATCGAACATTTATGATCCGGCAGGAGAATGCACTCTCAAGCAATTCTGCTTCGAGCGAGGTATTGAATATGCCGATACCGGAGTGCCGGTGCGCCTCGAAACCTTCAGCGCGTACGGCTTGGCTTTTCAAGAGCGTATGGTTCCGGAACTGGAGGACAAGCTTGTTGCGAGCGTCGAGCGATTGCCGAAGGCCTTTCTTCTCAAGTTGGAGAACGGAGAGGCTTTGCAAGCGCGCCGGGTCGTGCTGGCCGTTGGCATCACACATTTCGAACATCTTCCCGAAAATCTGGCGCATCTTCCTCCGGAGTTGCTTTCTCATAGCGCTCGCCATAAGGACCTTGCCTCCTTCCGCGGACGTAAGGTAGCGGTAATTGGTGGCGGAGCGTCGGCCCTGGAGCTAGCCGGGCTGCTCTGCGACAGTGGTGCCGACGTTCAGTTGGTGACTCGACGTTCCGAGCTGAAATTTCACAGCAAGCCCACGGGCAAGCCACGCTCGTGGTGGCAACAGGTCAGACATCCGCAATCCGGATTAGGACCGGGGGTGCGGTCCCGCTTCTTTGCGAATGCGCCGCTTGCTTTTCACCGTTTGCCCGAGCGGTTGCGGCTGCTTGCCGTTGAGAGAAGTCTCGGTCCCTCCGGCGGCTGGTTTGTCAAAGACAAGGTTGTTGGTCGAGTGCCTACCCTTCTGGGATGCACTCCGGAGGGCGCTCGGCCACAGGACGGGATGGCTCATCTCACTCTGCGGGCGGCGGACGGAAGCCGGCGGGAAATCGTCACCGAGCACATCATTGCAGCCACCGGCTACAAACCGAGAGTGAACCGTTTAACGTTGCTTAGCCAAACGATTCGCTCGAACATTCGCACGGTTAACAGTACACCGGCGCTTTCTTCTACCTTCGAGTCCTCTGTTCCTGGACTTTATTTCGTCGGGATCGCCGCCGCGAATAGCTTCGGTCCCGTGATGCGCTTCGCTTTCGGCGCTGGTTTCGCCGCCGAGCATCTAACAAGCGCTTTGACGAAGTCCTTGTCACGTGAGCGGGTTACTGTTCCGGCGGGCTGTTTGGTAAGCGAATCCGAATAGTTGCTGCCAGTACTGACTGAAGACTCACAATAATCAGGCATGAAGAGAGAGACTCTCGCCATTCACGCGGGATTCGATGGCGAGCCGGAAACGAAAGCGGTAGCTGTCCCGATTTATCAAACGGTCGCATTCGAATTTGACAGCGCCGAACATGGGGCCGCGCTATTCAATCTAGAAGTTCCGGGTAACATCTACACACGAATCGGAAATCCGACAAACGCGGTCCTTGAGAAGCGCGTAGCCGCACTTGAGGGGGGCGTGGATGCGCTAAGTGTCAGTTCGGGCATGGCGGCGATCGAATACTCGGTTGTCAATATAGCTGAATTGGGCCATAACATTGTTTCTCTTCCCCAGCTCTACGGTGCTACTTACACGCTTTTTGCGCATGTCCTCAGAAAGCGCGGGATCGAAGCTCGTTTTGCTGAGACGGACCACCCGGATGCAGTTGAGGAGTTAATCGATGAGAATACCCGGGCTGTTTACTGCGAGAGTATCGGTAATCCGGCCGGAAACGTTGCCGACATAGAACCGCTGGCCAGAACAGCGCACAAGCATGGCGTACCGTTAATCGTTGACAACACGGTAGCCACACCCATGCTGCTCAGGCCTATCGAACATGGAGCGGACGTGGTCGTGCACTCCATGACCAAGTTCATGGGGGGCCATGGCACAACGTTGGGCGGCATGATTGTTGATAGCGGAAACTTTCCATGGCGTCAACATGCCTCTCGGTTTTACATGCTCAATGAGCCGGAGCCGGCCTACCACGGGGTTGTGTATGTCGAACACTTCGGTGCGGCCGCTTATATAGCCCGGTGCCGAACTTTTTGCCAGCGAAACACGGGCGCGACACTCTCTCCTTTCAATGGTTTTCTGCTGCTGCAGGGGGTAGAGACTTTGGCGCTTCGGATGGAACGGCATGTGGAAAATGCCCGCCGCGTAGCGGAGTACCTGCGCGAGAACAGTGCGGTCGAGTGGGTCAACTACTCTGGATTTTCCGATAGTCCCCTTTATCCGCTTGCACAGAAATACCTGGGGTCTCGGCGTTGCTCGCTCCTGACGTTTGGGGTAAAAGGCGGCTTCGAAGGTGGCCGGAAGTGCTTTAACTCGCTACAACTGTTCAAACGCATGGTGAACATGGGCGACGCGAAATCACTGGCCTGCCATCCCGCTTCCACCACGCACCGGCAGTTGACGCCGGAAGAACAGGAAAAAGCCGGCGTAACACCGGAGATGCTTCGGCTTAGCGTGGGGATCGAGCATATTGACGATATCCTCAACGATCTCGATCAGGCGCTCGCCAAGATAGCCGCGTGAGACATTCCGTTTGAAGCGCATTGGCGTTGGGATGCCTCTCGCCAACAATGCGCGATTTCCTCAAACAAGAATCCTGGAATGGGAGGAAACCTATGCCCTTAGTAGTCGACAGTGTTCAAGACGCTTGTTTATGGCAGAGACACGAACAGTCCGACCTGGCGGTCCAGGCTGGGAATCGGGGCGTGGCAAAGACGGCGATCGAAATCGCTCTTATCAATAACATGCCCGATCTGGCGCTGGAAGAAACCGAATTACATTTCTTCAAGCTTCTTGATAACGCGTGCGGCGACCTCCCGGTCCGGCTTCGTCTTTTCTCCCTGCCCAACATTCCGCGAAGCGAACAAGCTCGGAAGCGCCTGACCAGCGTCTACTTCGGCATCAATGATCTTTGGGCGCGGCCGTTCGATGCGGTGATCGTTACTGGTACCGAGCCTCGGCAAGCTGATTTGCGACGGGAACCGTACTGGCCTGCTCTGGCGGATGTTCTCGATTGGGCGGAAGAGAATACAGCGTCAACGATCTTATCGTGTCTGGCGGCACACGCAGGTGTTCTGCACGCAGACGGAATAGTGCGGCGGCTTCTCACGGAAAAGCAATTCGGCGTTTTTGAAATTCGTACGGTGCGCGAGAGCACGTTGACTGCCGGCGCCGGGGGCGCCCTGTGCTGTCCACATTCCCGCTGGAACGAGCTGTCCGCAGACGCTCTGACCTCTTGCGGTTATGGAGTGCTGACACAGTCTGAACGTGCTGGCGTGGATCTCTTTGTGAAGAAGAAAACGGATTGCCTCTTCGTCTATTTCCAAGGCCATCCAGAATATGGCGCGATAACATTACTCAAGGAATACCGAAGAGATATCAGACGTTTTCTGAGAGGGGAACGAGCGACTTATCCCTCGATGCCAAGTGGCTATTTCAACGCCACGACCAAGCCCCTACTCAGTGAGTTTCAAAAGCGAGCTGTCGCCCATCCCTGCGAAGAGTTGATGCTTCAATTTCCGAATGCCGTTGCCGCCGAGTCTTTGCAGAATACATGGCAACAGTGGGGGACGCGCATCTATCGGAATTGGCTGACGTACGTGGCGTCCAGAAAACTGCGGACGCCCGTCTTTCCTGGAATTTCTCCGACTGTACATCCGCAGCACTTCGCACTCAGCCAAGAGATAGTCTGATGCAAACCATGACCGAAAATCAAGCACCGGACATCTTGTCGACTCTGCCTTCGCGCATCAGCGACGTGGTGCAAAGCTGGGCGGAAATGTCTCCGGATCGCTTCGCGCTGGTAGAAGCTGCAGGGAAATTGAGCTACGGGCAGCTAACTTCTCGGATTACGGAGACCCGCGTATGGCTCGCCGATCTGGGAGTACGCGCCGGCGACAGGATCATGATTGTTTGCGACAACTGCCGGGCATTTGTTGTCGTTCTGTTGGCCTCGGCGGCTCTCGACGCGTGGCCTGTGCTTGTCAACGCACGTCTTTCCGCCCGTGAAATCGATCAGATTTGCAGTCACTGCGGACCCCGGCTCACAATCTACGCGGGCGGCACTCAGGCTACACAGCACGCCAAGCGGCAGGGTGCCAGGTTTGAGGAGCGACCCGGGATAGGGTCGATAGCCATTGGTCCTCTGAATGAGGACGCCATCTCCGAGCCGGTTGGAGACGATATTGCAGGCCGTGTCGCCGCTCTGATTTATACTTCCGGCACGACCGGTCTCCCGAAGGGAGTAATGTTGACTCACCGCGGTTTGCTATTTGTAGCTGCCAGCTCCGCAAGAATAAGATCTCTGACCCCCGAAGATCGCCTTTACGGCATTCTGCCGATGTCGCACGCCGTGGGACTCTCCGTAGTTCTTTTGGGTGCTCTGCTTAGCGGCAGTACGCTTTACCTGGCGCAGCGCTTTGACCCCGTGGCCATGCTAACGGCTCTGGAGAGAGACCGGTTAACCGTTGTGCTCGGTGCACCTTCCATGTTTTCGATGCTGATCGAGTATGCCGAGATGAAGGGCATCAAGCGTCTGAACTTCCCCGCCTTGCGCATTATTTCGTCTTCGAGCGCTCCTCTGCAGACCGCCGTCAAAGCGGCCGTTGAGAACGCGCTAGGTTTGGTGCTCCATAACGGGTACGGTCTTACGGAGTGCTCTCCTAATATTGCCCAGACACAAGTCGAGACTCCTCGATCCGACATCTCGGTAGGCCGGATTCTGCCGGGTATGGAAGCCCGGCTGATCGGTATGAACGGGAAGGATGTGGACCATGGCGAAATTGGGGAATTGTGGGTACGTGGGCCCAACGTGATGAAGGGTTATTATCGGGCGCCAGAGGAGACCGCCGCCGCGGTCAATCCCGAGGGCTGGTTTAATACGCGTGATTTGGCGCGTTTCGAGGACGGGCATCTTTTCATCGTTGGACGGACCAAAGAGTTGATCGTTCGTTTCGGGCTCAACGTTTATCCGGCCGAAGTCGAGGGCGTGCTGAATACTCATCGGTCCGTGATTCGCTCAGCTGTTCTTGGCCGGCGAGTAGAGGCGACCGAGGGCGGGGAAGAGGTGATCGCCTTCGTTCAGCCGGCACCCGGTCTCTGCTCTGCCGATTTGGCCGATTTTGCCGCACGTCATCTCGCGCCCTACAAGCGGCCGTCTCGGATCTTGCTGGTTCCCTGTATGCCACTCACGCCGACCGGCAAAGTGATAAAGGAAGAACTGGCGCGCATGCCGGAAGCGAGGGAATTGGCCCTGTGACACATTTTTCGGAAGCTCCGGTGACAGCTTCGCCACTCGACGCGATCAAAGAAGAGCTTGCCAGAATATGGGGAAGAATTCTTAGCGTCGATTCCGTCGGCTTTGAGCAAGACTATTTTGATCTCGGGGGGACTCGTCTCTGGCGGTTCAGATGTTTGCCCAGGTGGAGAAGACGTTCCATGTCAAGTTACCGTTGGCCACGCTCTACGACGCGCCTACCGTCGAGCAATTGGCGCGCATTCTCTGCGGCGAGGCAAAGGGATCCGGCTGGTCCCCGCTAGTCGAAATCCAGCCGAATGGTTCGCGTACTCCTTTCTTTTGTTTTCATGGAGCGGGCGGTAACGTTCTCAATTATCGAAAGCTCTCGTATTATCTCGGCACCGAGCAGCCGTTCTATGGTTTGCAGTGCCAGGGGCTGGATGGCAAAGACCCACTCTTGACGTCCATTGAAGCGATGACCGCGTTGTATGTGAGGGAGATCCGGAAAGTGCAGCCCCACGGGCCTTATCTCCTCGGCGGGTACTGTATGGGGGGGACGCTTGCGTACGAAGCTGCGCAGCAGCTTGAGGCGGCGGGAGAACCCGTCGCTATGTTGGCACTATTCGATACGATGAACTGGAATAAGGTGCCACTTACGACCTGGAGCAAGGGCTCCTATACGACGCAGAAGGTATTTTTTCACATGGCCGCTTTCCTCGACCTCGACTGGCGGAATAAGATCGAATTCTTTCGGGAAAAGATCGACGTCCTGAGAAAGCGCATTCCGGTTTGGATGGGGACTTTGCGCTCGTTACTCGGACGGGGAGGGGATCAGACCAATTCATCGGTAATCATGGCCCAGGCTTGGGAAACCAATGATCGCGCTGCCTGGAGTTACGTTCCAAAACCTTATTCGGGTGCGCTTCTGGATTTTCGCCCCATGAGGCAATACCGGGTGTTCAGCAAGCCGGGCTTGAAATGGGAGCGGCTGGCGCTCGGAGGACAACAAGTCATTGTGCTGCCTGTGTACCCAGCCGGCATGTTATTGGAGCCGTTTGTGAAATGTTTGGCCGAGACGCTGCGGATATCCATCGACAACAAGCTTGAACAGTGGCGAACTGGGCCGGCCGGAAGCGGCGCTGGTGCAAGCGTACTGAACGAGGAGTTCTCTTGGTAATCGGCGACGGATGCTCGAAGACGTGGACGTTTTTTCGAGGAGAATGGCACGAAGGCAACGTACCAATCATGGGGCCGCGCACCCACGCCGCTTGGCTTTGCTCTCTGGTGTTCGACGGAGCCCGAGCGTTCGAAGGTGTTACACCCGATCTGGACCTCCATTGTGCTCGCGTCAACGAATCAGCAATCAAGCTCTATCTGAAGCCCGTTGTCTCCCTGGAGGAATGGCTGCGGTTAGCGCGAGAAGGCATTGGGAAGTTCGATCAAGGAACTGCTCTATACATTCGCCCGATGTACTGGGGCGAGCGGGAGGGACCTTGGGTGCAGGCCCACGACCCGGAATCGACCGAGTGGTGTCTTTCGATTTATGAGGCGCCCATGCGTGCACCTCGTGGATTTTCGATTACGCAATCGCCTTTTCGCCGGCCCACATTCGAAACCATGCCCGTCGATGCGAAAGCGGGGTGTCTCTATCCAAATAACGCACGCGCGCTCTTTGAAGCGCAGTCGCGGAAGTTTGACAACGCAGCGGTCTGCGATGTCATGGGAAATGTTGCCGAGCTGGCGACCTCGAATGTGTTTCTGGCCAAAGATGACGTAGTTTTCACGCCGATACCAAACGGGACTTTCCTAGATGGCATCACGCGCCGGCGTGTGATAAAGCTGCTTCGCGAGACTGGCATCACAGTCATCGAAAAAACGGTGACTTATCGGGACTTGCAGCAGGCGGATGAGATTTTCTCTACGGGGAATTATTCCAAAGTTGTGCCTGTAACTCGAATCGACGACCGTGCTCTCGCCTTTGGTCCCTTTTATAACAAGGCCCGGGAGCTCTACTGGGAATTCGCGCACTCTTCACCCGAGTTTGCGCAGTAAACGAAGCAGCGAAGCGTTCAACGCATTAATTGACTATCGTAATGGTGCTCGCGCCGCACTCAATCCGGAACCATCCGAAATTCCGTCGCACTGAGTCTTCGGCAGTGCGCCCCAATCGGCGAGCAAGAACCTCTGAAAAGCCCTGGCCGGAGTCCGAGTTTCGGAACCTGGGGATGTATTTTTCTCCGGATATGAGGTTTCGAGCGATGACAGCGTCGAATTAAGAGACACCTCGGAGGGCGCGCTGGTAATTGCAACCGACCCCGAGACTCGCCTGCAGATACATTCGTTTCTCTATGGCTGAAAGCCCATTCAGGCTGCAAGTAGACAAGGTCACCGGCTTGCATTCGATTATAGACTCCCCAGGGGATCGGAACTGGGCACCGCTAGTACAGTTGAAAGCGGGAACGAGTCAACGGGCGATCTTTATCGCACATGGTATCGGAGGCAGCGTCATGGACTTCCTGGAGTTGCTCCCGCATATGGGGCTGTCTCATCCTGTATATGGAATGCAAGCAAGGGGAAGCGACGAAAAAAGTGAACCCTTGCAAAGCATAGAAGAGATGGCTCAAGTCTACCTGGAGGCAATTAAACAGGTTCAGCCGAATGGACCCTATATTCTCGTCGGATATTCGCTGGGAGGTCTGGTATCGCTTGAAGCGGCTCAGCATCTGTTGCGGCGCGGCGAAAAGGTGGACCTTCTTGTGATGATCGACTCATACCCGCATTTGTACAGTCTCTCGTTACGGCAGCGCGCCCGCCTTTGGCGAAGATTGGTAAAACGCCGTGTCTACACCATGCTTAGCAGAGATAAGACTGCCGCGCCAGTCAGAGCTTCGCAATCTTACAGCGCGAGCGGGGCTTCATCTTCAGTGGCCGTGCGACGTGTTCGCCGAAGTGCATACTCGGCGTGGAGGCGATACCGGCCCCAGTTCTACGACGGAAGCATACGGTTTGTAAAGGCGGAGATTCCTACAAATTTTCCGGATAACCCGACTGCGGTCTGGTCGCATCTGGCAAACGGTTTCGAGGTGGAAACGGTGCCGGGCGACCATGTCACGATGCTCTCAACACATTGTGAAAGTCTGGGGCTGGTGCTGAATTGTTTACTGCGGACTGTGCCGTGCCGATAAAGATGCGACTTCCTCAGAGGACATTCTGGGCTTCGCTCGGACGATAGGTTTCGACTTTGATTATGAACGCCGAAATAGCTGATCCGGAAATCTCATTCTGTTCAGCAGTCAATTTGAGAGTCATCGAAACGGACCCTGAAACGGATCCCCGTTGGAGAGCATTTGTCCTTTCGCACCCTAGAGGCTCTATATACCATCACCCAGCCTGGTTACAGACCCTTTCAAGAGAGTATGGCCAGAAGGTTTTATGCCTCGCCTGCGAATCGCAAAGTGGCCGGCTTTTAGCGGCTATGCCGACGATGTATACGAGAGGGCTTCCCTTCAAAGTTGGCGGATCATTAACGGGACGGCGACTCTCCTCTTTACCTCGAACACCGGTCGCAGGACCTCTTTCTTACGATGGCCGCGCCACCATCGCCATCATCCAGGCTGCACTGGCGCGGGTTCGCGAGCAACCGCACGTCCAGCTACAAATTAAGACGGACGGTCCAGAACTCGATGGACTGGTTGATGGTCTGTTCTGCGCGCCCTGGAGAAACTCTTACGTATTAGAATTGCCCAGGAGTACCGAAGGTCCATTTCGAATCAGCGACGGTCACGAAAGAGCCAGGATCAAGTGGGCGGTTAATAAAGCGGCGAAACTGGGTGTGCTCGTCCGTCCGGCCGAGACGGAATCCGAACTCCTTGCGTGGTACAGACTGTATCTTGACACGATGCGTCGAAACTCGGTCCCGCCACGGCCGTACCGGTTCTTTCTTGCTTTGTGGGAAGTTCTAAAACCGCAAGGAATGATGCAGTTACTTCTGGCGGAGCATCGCCAGGGTACGAAGACGAGGATCATAGCCGGATCGATATTCTTCATGTTTGCTGGCACTGTATCCTACGCTTTCAATGGATCGCATCGCGAAGACCTTTCCCTGCGTCCTAACGATGCCATCCAATGGCGAGCCATCAACGACGCGTGCAAAGAAGGATATATGCAGTTCGATTTCGGCGAGGTTCCGGAAGGGCATCACGAGTTAGCCAAATTCAAAAGTAAGTGGGGCGCAAAGCCATCGCGCATGTATCGCTGCTATTCCCAGGCGCCGGAAGCATCGAGGACAGTTGTAGATCGCTCAAAAAGTAACGCCGCCTCATTGGCGGAAACGCTCTGGCGCCAGTTGCCCATCAAAGCAACCGAATGGATGGGCGATCGAATTTACAGTTACCTTTAGCCAGCCTCGTGGGCATGACAGTGCCGATCGACGGTCCCCCGAAACATGGCTTTCACGGAATCTGAACACTGAACATAGGTGTCGTCTGTCAACGATAGGGCTCGGATAAACGCAGGCCCGATAGCGATGATCGATATTGTACCCACGACCTACACCCGAGATATGCGGCAAGCAAAATTCAGCATTGTGATCACTTGCCATAACCAATGCGCCTTCATCGGTGCAGCAGTTGATTCTGCGCTCTTGCAGTCTGGTGCCTCGAAAGAGGTCATCGTCGTGGACGATGGATCGAGCGACGGATCTTTGGAAATATTGCGCTCATACGGTGAATCGCTTCGGTTATCAGAATTCCCCGTGAACCGTGGAGCGATCGAGGCCCGTAACTATGGAGCTCGCCTTGCCAGAGGAGCGTATTTAGTTTTTTTAGACGGAGACGACGTACTCACGCCGTGGGCCCTAGATGTGTATGAGAACATCGTCGTAGAGCACCACCCGGCAGTCATTCTCGGGTGTTCATCCTGGTTTGAGGGATCCGTTCCTCAATTGAACAGAGAAGATCTGCCGCGCCAAATTGAGTTCGCGCGATACGAGACTTTTCTTCGAAAAGATCGGCCTGCAGGACTGAGCGCGAGTACCTATGTTGTGGATCGGCACAGTTTCTGGGCCGCGGGCGGATGGTCGCCCGGCATCTTCCACTTAGACCTCCAGGATCTATCCACTAAACTTGGATATTCGGGATGCATGATCCTGATCTGCTCGCCGGCTACGGCTTATTATCGAATCCACTCCGGGAACAGCATTCTTTCGGTTGCTCCGTTCGTCCAAATGGCTCATCGGCTATTAGAGAAGGAGAGAGCGGGGATGTACCCCGGTGGCCGGGAACACCGATTTGAGCGATATGCTTGGCTGGGTGGACTGATGGTTTTTTGGACCAAGAGAGCTCTGCGTGCACGGCTTTACCGGGACGCCTTCCGACTCCTGACCGCCGGTTTGCCCATGGTGCTGGCTGCCATCTACCGGCGATTGATCAGTCGGATGGGTAACCGGCGCCCGCTTGAACGCTCGCAATTGCACCCATCGGTTTGGAGTTCGCTTTCCCGATACGAGAAATGGCCTTTCAGAACCGGCGAAAACCTGATGCCGCAACAGTTAGGCGAAGCCGAAGCATGAATCACAAAGCAAGCGGACCTGGCGATAAGTGAATGATGGAGAAGCTCAACTTCCGGAGCCGCAGATGACCGGGGCAGAAACAATCGTTCATACATTGAGGGCCGGAGGAATCGACAGTTGTTTCGCAAATCCCGGCACCTCGGAGATTCATCTGGTTGGTGCCCTGGACCAAACACCGGAAATACGCTGCATTCTTGGTTTATTCGAAGGTGTACTCACGGGAGCAGCAGACGGTTATGCGCGCATGGCGGGAAAGCCAGCCTGCACTTTGCTCCATCTGGGCCCCGGATTCGCCAACGGGCTTGCCAATCTACACAACGCAAGCCGCGCGATGGTCCCAATGGTCAATGTGGTGGGCCAGCACGCAGCGGATCACATCCCTCGCGATACACCATTGACCAGTGATATCGAATCTTTAGCCCGGCCGTACTCCAAGTGGCTGCGGACAGCCTGCAAGACCTCTGATATAGGCTACGACACGGCTGAGGCGATCACGACTGCGCGCACAGCGCCAGGCCAGATCGCAACTCTGATCGTCCCCGCCGACGTGGCCTGGAGCCCTGGTGGAAAAACATGTCCGGTTCCTGCGGCCCCCAAGCCGCGATTGCCATCGGCGAAAACAATTGAAAAGGCCGCTGCTCTACTGAGATCCGGCCGGCGAACTGCCCTGCTGCTCGCCGGAAACGCGCTCTACGGCAAAGGGCTTAGAATCGCCGGCCACATAGCGCAGATAAGCGGAGCGAAGCTGCTCGCCCCCTATCCTTTCGCACGCCTGGAACGGGGCGCGGGTCTTCCTGTAGTGGAGCGCATTCACTATATTCCGGAACAGGCGAAGGAGCAACTCCAGGAATTTCGTCAGATGATTCTGGTTAACGCAGCGCCTCCCGTTGCCTACTTTGCTTACCCCGGCAAAGACAGCACACTTACGGCTTCAGAATGCGAGCTTCACCAACTGGTCAAAGGCGGGGAAGACTCTATAGGCGCGCTCGAAGCCCTGTCGGAGTTGTTGCTGTTCAAAGAGTCCGAGAACGTGTGTAGTGCCGGGTTAAGACCCTCCGTACCGACCGGTGAGATCAATCTGTCCGGCTTGGCTGCCGCGATTGGAGCGGTACTGCCTGTGAATGCGATTGTCGTCGACGAGTCAATGACATCCGGCCGCGGTATGATGGCAGCCACCTTAGCTGCTCCGCCGCATGATTGGTTAGCAAATACAGGCGGGTCGATCGGTATCGCCTTGCCTTTGGCAGTGGGAGCGGCTACAGCCTGCCCTGACCGCCGGATCTTGTGTCTGAGTGCCGATGGTAGCGGCATGTACACAGTGCAGGCCCTCTGGACGATGGCACGTGAAGGCATGAAGATCACTACCGTGGTGTTTGCCAACCGTGCCTATTCGGTACTGAAGCGGGAGTTCGCCTCTGCGGGCATCGGGGAGGCGGGACGACGCGCTCTGGACCTTTTTGAGATCGGCCGTCCGGATCTCGACTGGGTTCGATTGGCAAAGGGGATGGGTGTACCGGGGATACGTGTGGATTCGCTCGATTCCTTTGTCAAGGCGTTGCTGGAAGGTTTTGAGAGTGACGGGCCCATGTTGATCGAAGTGCCTCTCTGAGCAGACACTACATGCGACTCCCGGGTCTTAAGAGAAATAGGAAATAAGCCGTTGCAAGACCTGTCTGAGGAGAAGCAGGAACCAGGCTGGTCTTCCGATAGAATCTGCGGCCGAGATTCTCCAGAGGAGGCGCAGCATTTGAAGCCGCTCGGTGTGGCTGATGCGAATTCTGCATCCTCTTGCAGCCGCGATTCTATAAGCTTTCCGTTCAAGATAAGCGGCACGGATATCTTTTCGGAGGCAGCCCACCGGCGAGAATGAAATCGCATGTTGCACTACAGCGTCGTCCACAAAGAGGGGGAGCTCTTCACTTTCTATGAGATCGAGGAGTAATAAAGTGTCTTCGCCTCTCGGCACCGATGGATTGAACAAGCCTTTCTCCACAGCAGCCATTGTGCGCCGAAGCGCAAAACCGGCGGTATTCAAATAGCGAATGCGGTCGCTTTGTCGCAAATGGAGTTGCAGTGCGATCAAGCGCAACTCCTCCGATCTTCCGACCAGCGTCGAGCAATCGCCCACCAGGCGTAACTGGAAGTAGTTCTCCGCCGGATGTTGGAGGATGGCCGAATTGAGTGCCCCCAGGCAATTCTTTTGCAGCCGTGAATCGGCATCGACAAACAGCAGGATTGAACCCCTCGAGACTTGAATTCCCCGATTTCGAGCGGCTGCGACCCCTTGATGCGGCTGCCTGATGATTTTGAGCGAAGGTGGGCTGAGAGGCGGCACGAGATATACGGGCGCTTTGTCTTCGCTGCCGTCGTCCACCACAATGACTTCAAAACTTGGTCCCGTCTCTTGGCTCGCGAGTGACTGTAAACACGCGTCAAGTGGCGCCCAATCGTTGTAAACCGCGATGATGATACTAAGAGCTGGAGCGGATTGCCAAATGAGACCGTCCGTAACCATACCTCCATACGCTACACTGGCCGGCATTGGAGATACCAAATCGAGACGGGAGTTGAAGATCTTACACATCGATCCGTTGCGGGATCCTCGCTGGAAAGATCTGGTTGAAACACACCCGAAAGCGTCCGTTTTTCACAGCGTGGAATGGCTTAGGACGTTGCACCGGGCGTATGCTTATCAGCCAGGAGCAGTATGTATTCTGGGGCCTAACGAATGTCTGACCGGCGGCATAGTGTTTTGTCTCGTGAAGAGCTGGCTTACGGGGAATCGTCTGGTTTCTACCCCTTTTTCCGATCACTGCGAACCGCTAACGGAGACAGACGAAGAGTTGGACGCTCTCCTGCAGCACCTAAAAGAGCTTGTGGTGGAACAAAATCGGGATTACGTCGAAATTCGTTCCGCTTGCCAACGGGTGGAACAGCCGGGATTCCGGACGACCTCTACCTACCTCTCGCATTCCTTGGATCTGTCGAGAAACTGTGACCTGATCTTCCGCAGCCTTCACAAGGATTGTGTGCAGCGCAAGGTACGGCGGGCAGAACGTGAGTCGCTTGAATACGAATCGGGCAACTCTGAAGAACTCTTGCTGAAATTCTATCGGCTTCTTGTAATAACGCGGCGGCGCCATCGTCTCCCGCCACAGCCCCAATCCTGGTTCCGCTATCTGAGCCATTTTATGGGAGAGAGACTACAATTTCGCGTGGCGTCTCAGAACGGGCAGCCCGTAGCGGCTATTTTGACCTTGAAGCATGGAAAGACTGTTACTTACAAATATGGCTGCAGTGATAGCCGCTGGAATAAGCTGGGGGGGACCCCGCTCCTCTTTTGGAGGACGATCGAGGAGGCGGCAGCGGAGGGCATGGCGCGATTCGATCTCGGGCGATCCGATCCCGGCAATCAAGGTTTAGTCGACTTCAAGGATCACTGGGGCACGGAGCGGTCAACTTTAACGTACTGGCGATATTCTCAAAAGCCGTCGCGATCCGAAAGCGGTGACAGGCAAACCTCGCTGCCTCGGAACCTAATCGAAATTACTCCGGATTGGGCTTTGCGCCTCGCGGGAAAGCTGCTTTACCCTCATCTCGGATAATTCTGGGTCAGTTCCAAGGATGATCCGTCCGCTCCAGCCAGTCGAATCTCCTCCTTCTGTCGGGCTTTTGTCGAGTACCACTTGCTCTGCCGACGGCGGCTGAGCACGCAAGCCCGCACCAGCTCTGGTTGAGACCAGGGCACGTCGTGGTAAGCCGAGCGCAAGAAGGAACTCGCCGGGTCGCGTATCCATTCTTGGGGGAAAAGTGCGATGAGATCATTCTCGGTGCTCCTGCAAGCCGGTTTGGTCTTATCGCCCGAGATGGCAGCGTACAAAGCGGCGGGGAGGTCATGTCCGGGCCCGAATGCCAAGTGCCCTACTTGAGTCGACCGCGGATTGATTTCGATCAAGTGAGCTTCACCGCTTGCTTTGTTCAGCATGAAGTCAAGCCCGTGAAGTCCGGAGAGATGAAGCCGCCGGGCGATTCGCTCGCCGGCGAGCGCCATGTCCGCGTTCTCGATTCGCCGAATTACCGTCGCGTGTCCGCGGGAGTGGGCTTTTTGTATCACCTCGAATTGCAAGCTGCCTAATACTGCTCCCTGCCAGCACGCGATCGCGCTGGTCGCTTCGCACCCCTGCACAAACTCCTGGACGTTCACAATCGAGTGGCGGCGAAGCAGTGAGGGACCGATCAGAGTACTGTCCTGGTCGATCAAGCTCCGTTTGAGGGCGCGAGCGAGCAGGGGCGGTGCGGCAAGCGTCCGATACGCGTGTTTGGCCTCGTCCAAATTTTTGGCAATCTTGACGCCATCGCCCCCCGAAGTGCCATCGGCTTTCAGAACGAGCGGCCATCTGCTGGTTTCCGTCCACTTCTCGAGACCCGCAAGATCGTTGATTTCGGCCGTCTGCGGACCGCGAACACCTTCTTGGCGGGCCATCTCCATGAAAGATGTCCTGGCAAATAGTTTCGGGAAACTCTCAGCGCTGCCGAGGGAGCGCGCAATGAGAGCGCAGCATCGGTCTGCAGATCCGTGCTGTGCCAGTCTCTGGAGATATAACTGATGGAACTGACGGGATGCCAAATCATCCCCAGGGATGAGGAGATCCGGGTTCGCTTCTGCTATCGCAGCCGCGATGCATGCCGTGGGTCGGAAACCATGATAACGGTAATTTCGTGTTAAAACACCGGTCTCATTCAACGGATGCCGCGAGGGACAGATAGCTTTGACTGCGAAGCCCGCATTTGCCAGTGCAGAAGCGAGTCTGGCCGTAGGAAACCAGCGCGTTGTGGTGACGATCAAGACTGTTGGCTTCACCGAGTCCGGCCCTCGGCTTTGGTCTCACGATCGACAGGGGTGTCGATCACGCGAGCTTGCGAAGTTTTCATGTGTTTATGGTCTATTCAAAAAAGAAAGGGCGGGGTGTTTGTGCCTGTTCCCACCAGAGCAGATACATTTCGTTCATACTCTAAGCATGTGGGTTGCCAAAATTGAATAACACTGATTCTGCGGTTCGCAACGTTTCGGATACTGCCCGATGGGTAGCCTACTTCCGAGCGATGGAATCGAAGCGGCCGGACGCGCTGTTTGTCGATCCCTTCGCAGAACGGCTGGCGGGCGAGCGAGGTTTCCATATCGCCACCACTCTGCCGGATGGAAACAAGCACGAGTGGGCCTGGGTGGCGCGCACTTATCTTTTCGATCAGTTTCTCGTCCGCGAGATTGAAAAGGGCGTGGAGCTGGTGTTGAACCTCGCCGCCGGCTTGGATGCGCGACCCTATCGGATGAATCTGCCGGCCACACTTCGGTGGATTGAGGTGGACTTGCCGGAGATCGTTGCCTACAAAAACAGCGTTCTCGCAGCTGAGAAGCCGAGATGTCTTTTGGAGAGAATCGGTCTTGATCTGGCAGACGTCGAGGCGCGCCGTCGGCTCTTCCATGAGTTAAACGATCGCGGGATGCCGATCGTCGTGGCCAGCGAAGGCCTCTTGATTTATTTCACCTCGAGCGAGGTAGCGTCGCTTGCGACCGACTTGGCTCATTGCGCGCAATTCAAGAAGTGGATTATAGATCTGGCTTCACCGGGGCAACTGAGACTGATGCAGCGAACCACGGGAAAACAGCTCAGCGAAGCGGGCGCTCCTTTCCAGTTTGGGCCGCCCGAAGGAGCAAATTTTTTCCTGCCTTACGGATGGACTCCAGAGGACGTACAAGGCCTATTGAAAACAGCGGCACAACTCAAACGTGCGCCGGAGGAATTGCTGTCGCTTCTGCCGGAGCCAAGGAGAATAACGGGAAATTACCCGTGGACAGGTGTTTGCTCGCTGACGAGAGCCTGAGTTGTCTCCAGACCGTTTGATTGCGGCGGGAAGAATCGCTTGAGTTTGAGGAAGGGCTTTTCGAGAAGTTTCCAGGATAGAGCGGCTACAGCATAGGACACGGCGATCCCAGTCGCCATTGCAATCGCAGGGTGACGATCCAGGTGAAAGGACTGTGCCATGTCAAAGGGAACTTTGTGGAGCAGATAGAGCCCATAACTAATCGTTCCGGTGTAAGTCAAGAACCTGTTCTTCAGAATGAACCCTAGCCACTTTTGCTTAGAAAAGAGCGCCAGATAGACCAAAGACACGGCACCTAGAGCCGTGAAAGAGAAAGTGATCCAACCCGCGCCAGCAGCATCGGCTCCGATTGCGAGGAGAACGGCCAAGAGAAAACAAGTACCAGCTGACTTAGTGAATCTCGCCTCATTCGCAGTGCGATGCTGGACGAACAGCGCCAGCAACGCTCCGGCCATCAGCCCGTCCAGGCGACAGAATAAGTTCGAGTAGATGATGATGTGACGAAGAGATAAGTACCAGCGTAAGCCGGGTGAAAGGCAGAGGATAGCGACCGCAATGCGGCACAACTGAGAGCGCGAAGCATAGCGCACCACCCAAGGCCATATCAGATAGAACTGTTCCTCTATGGCGAGCGACCACATGACACCCAATGGTCCGGTCGCCATGGTAGGTATCGGAACCAGGAAATTCTGAAGAAATAGCGGATAGGCCCACCAAGGTGAGGATCTGCGGGCGAAGACCGTGGCGGACTCCGATGGCCGGAGTAACGGTGTCATCACGAACACAAAAAGAAGCAAGGAGTAATACAACGGCCAAATCCTTAAACAGCGTCTGGCATAGAAGTTCTTGAAGTAACCGTCGGATTCTTTGGTTTTGAGAAGAATCTTCGTGATCAGGAATCCGGACAAGACAAAGAAAAGATCGACGCCCATCCAGCGCCCTGCCGAACAAAGTTTGGAGGTGCAGCGTGGGATATTTGCTACTGGCGTGAACCATGATGACCAGCAAGACAGCTATTCCGCGCACTCCGTCGAGTTGAGAAATCCGTCTCTGCATGTTTCTTCTGCGATCTAGCGGATTACAGCAAACGTCGGTCCAACTACCCGGAAGAGATATCTCTTAAGAAATAGCTGAGCTGCCGAAAGACTTTGAGCGATTTAGTCTCACAAAGTGGGACCAAGTACAAATAGACATCTCGCGAGGGCGCCAAGCGAAGACCCGAAGCCGCTGGGAAGTTGATCCTGCAAGGGTTGGTAAACGGAGCACAGGCTGTGGCACTCGACATGCTTAGTAAAGCGGCATAGAGCCTATTCATTCCGTGGATAAGTCTGAAGGCGGGACTTACCTTGCGGTAGCTTGCGCGAAAAACGGCAGCACGGGCCTAAAGAATTCGGAGAGCGACGTTGAGCAAGATGGTCGAAGAAGATGCAGTAGATCCAGAAACAGGCAAGCCGTTACAGCGATGGTTTGCGGTGCAAGTTAAGCCCAGATCCGAGAAAACGGTCGCCTCCATTGCGAGCAACAGAGGTTACGAAGAATTTTTGCCACTGCAGAAAGTTCGGCGACGTTGGTCCGACCGCGTCAAAGTTCTGGATGTCCCGCTTTTCCCTGGTTATCTATTTTGTCGAATTGGCGCTGAAAGCCGATTACCTTTGTTGACGGTTCCAGGTGTCGTGGGGTTGGTGGGCGTAGGTAAGACACCGTTTCCGATCGAAGACAGGGAAGTCGCAAATATCCAGGCGGTCGTCAGGTCCGGCCTGTGGACAGAGCCGTGTGCGTATCTGGAGTCCGGGCAACTGGTGCGGCTGGAAGAGGGACCTTTGGCGGGCCTTGAGGGCCTCTATCTAGAATCTCGCGGTGAGCACCGCATTGTAGTTTCAGTTAATTTGTTGAGAAGATCCGTCGGAATTGAGATCGAGCGCGAGTGGGTCAGGCCGCTTAGAAAGTACAGCCTGAATGCTCCTTTACCCGGCGCTTCGTTGCAACTTGCCGGCGTATCCCGCTAGTTTCCGACGGAAGCGTGCCTCGGCGCGCTAATAGGCCCGATCCGACTTACCACGAGTTTTTGTCAACTCCGTATTCGAGTTAGCTAATTGAAGGGGCGCCGCACCATGAGTACATCCATTTCTGAAAACCTGCGCTTTGGACGGAACGCGGGAACTTTTCGCAAGCCGGAAAAACCCCGGGCTGTTCCTCCAAACCAAGAAGTTTTGAGCGAGAAAACGTTCCAGAATTTACTTCGTTTAGAACGGAAGAGAGTAGAGCGCTCTGGGCGAAGGTTTGTTTTGATGCTTCTCGAGCCGGGAAGCTTGTTACGGGACGCCGCTAAGCGCCCGTCTTTCAATAAGCTTCTGGCCGCTTTGTTGCAATCCATTAGAGAGACAGATCTTCGAGGCTGGTACGAGGACAACGCCGTTTTCGGAGTGATCTTTACCGAGTGTTGCGAGAACGGCTGCGGAGAGGTGCTCCAGGCTTTGCTGGCCAAGATTGGCAATGCACTGTGTAATGCTCTGAGTGTTGAACAGATCAACGAGATCCGGCTTTCTTTCCATATTTACCCTGAACCCTCCGGGGCTGACGGTTCAGGCGGGGAACCGAACTTCGTTTTTTATCGGGATCTAGTACACGATCTCGAACAAGCCGGTAGTTATCGTTTCTTAAAACGTTCGATTGACGTTGTAGGAAGCCTTTGCGGATTGGTCCTGCTTTCCCCATTACTGGTGGCGATCGCCGCGATGATTCGCTTTAGTTCGAAAGGTCCCATTCTCTTCCGGCAAGAGCGAATTGGACAGTTTTGCAAGAAATTCACCTTTCTGAAATTCAGGTCCATGTATCTCAATAATGATCCGACCATTCACAAGGAATACGTGGAGCGGCTAATCGCCGGAAACGCGAGGAGCGGAGTCCCCGCTGGTGCGAGCGAGGGCGTCTTCAAAATTATCAAGGATCCTCGCGTAACGACAATCGGAAGATTTCTTCGCAGAACTAGCCTCGACGAGCTGCCGCAGCTTCTCAATGTTTTGCGAGGCGATATGACCTTGGTCGGCCCTCGGCCTTGCATCGTGTATGAGTTCGATCGCTACCAGGTTTGGCATCGGCAGCGCCTGCTCGCTGTAAAACCGGGCATCACCGGGCTCTGGCAGGTGACCGGGCGAAGCACGGTGAAATTCGACGAAATGGTTCGCCTCGATCTGGCATATGCGAACGCCCGATCGCTGCGTCTCGATCTGAAGATTTTGTGGCAAACGCCGCGCGCCGTCATTTCCGGCGCCGGCGCTTATTAGACAAACTGTTGGCTATTTGCAATTCTGTTTTCCTGGTTTGCTCCAAAGGGCTGAACTAGCGGAGGATTCACTCTTGATTCGATTTGGTGTGATTGGATATGGATATTGGGGCCCGAACATTGTTCGCAATCTCCAGTTGCTGGATGAGGTGGAAGTGGCTGCCATTTGCGACAAGAACGCAAACGCTCTACGACGGGCAAAGCAACTCTATCCGGGCGTGCGCGTCACTTCTGACTGTAATGAGCTGGTCGAATCGACCGACATCGACGCCATAGCCGTAGTTACGCCCGTCTGGACGCATTTTAATCTTGCAAAGAGCGCTCTTCGCAACGGGAAGCACGTGTTTGTGGAAAAACCTTTCACGGCGACCTCCGCGGAGGCGGAAGAATTGATCGAGCTGGCCGAGAGAAATGGCCTGAAGATCATGGTCGATCACACGTTTCTGTTCACCGGAGCGGTGAAGAAGATTCGACAGCTCATCGATGAAGACAAACTCGGCAAACTCTTCTACTACGATTCGACGCGCGTGAATCTGGGGCTCTTTCAGCACGATGTGAATGTCATTTGGGATCTTGCCCCGCACGATTTGTCAATCGTGGACTATCTGATCGGCCGCCGCCCCGAGGCGATCATCGCGACCGGTGAAGCGCACTTGAATGGCCTCACCGACGTCGCTTTTATCACGGCGTATTTCCCGGGAAACGTGATCGCTCACATCAACGTGAACTGGTTGTCTCCAGTGAAGGTTCGAACAACCTTAATCGGGGGCGAGAAGAAAATGCTGATGTGGAACGATCTAGAAGCGGACGAGAAGATTAAGGTGTACGACAAGGGCGTGCAGATCGGAAACAGCCGTGAGGGACTCTATGATCTGCTGGTCAGTTATCGCTCGGGCGATATGTGGGCCCCCAAAATCGAGCAGATAGAAGCTCTGCGGGTCGAACTTCAATACTTCGTACACTGCATACAGAATAATGACACTCCGTTCAACGATGGAGAAGCCGGGTTGCGGGTCGTAAGCATGTTGGAGGCGGCGGAGGAATCATTGAAACGCAAAGGAGAGGCAGTGTACGCATGACGTTGCACCAGAGCATATCAGCGGACGTAAGGGTTGGGAAAGATGTCAAGCTGTGCGATTACATCAACCTTTACGGATGTGAAGTCGGTGACTACAGCAAGATTGGAGCGTTCGTCGAGATCCAACGAAATGCGAAGATCGGGAGGAATTGTAAGATATCGACGCATACGTTCATCTGCGAAGGAGTGACGATTGAAGACAATGTGTTCGTCGGACACGGTGTGACTTTCGTCAACGACACTTATCCGCGTGCTACCACTTCCAACGGAAGCCTGCAGACAGACGACGATTGGCTCGTTGAGTTTACTCTGGTCAAAAAAGGAGCCTCGATCGGTTCCGGGGCCACGATCCTGTCCAACGTGACCATCGGAGAAAACGCCATCATAGGAGCCGGTAGCGTGGTCACCAGAAGTGTTCCAGATAACGTCATTGTGGCTGGCAATCCAGCACGCTTCCTGCGCTGCGTTGGAGCGGGAGATTTCCGGAGGGAAGCATGACCCAAATAATTCCGATTCCGTTCTTGGACCTGGTCTCCCTACATGAGGAGATCGAGGAAGAGTTGTGTAACGTATTCCGAACTGCGTTACGGACGGCAGCCTTTATTGGCGGTCCGATGGTGCAGGATTTTGAAGCGGCGTTCGCAACCTACTGCGATACTTCGCATTGTGTCGGAGTGGGGAGCGGAACTGACGCGCTGCGGTTCGCGCTAATTGCGGCGGGGGTGAGACAAGGGGATGTAGTGGTTACGGTTCCCCACACGTTTATCGCCACGACAGAAGCAATCTCACAAGCGGGCGGCCGGCCAACCTTCGTCGATATTGAGGAGCGAACTTACAACATCGACGTGCGGAAGTTGACTGAATATCTGGAACTAGACTGCCGGTACGATGCCGGAACACATCGGCTTTTCGAGCGGAAAACAGAACGACCGGTTACGGCTCTGGTACCTGTACACCTGTATGGCCAAATGGCGGATATGGATCCGATTTTAGAGATCGCGGAGAGATACCATCTTGCGGTTATTGAAGATGCATGCCAGGCGCATGGCGCTAAATACTTCTCGAGGCGGGAGAACTGCTGGAAGAAAGCCGGCTCGATGGGGAAAGCCGCGGCATTCAGCTTCTATCCTGGCAAGAATCTGGGCGCCTGCGGCGAAGCGGGAGCGATCACCACAAACGACGGTGAACTGGCGAATCGCATGCGCATGCTCCGCGATCATGGCCAAGCAAAGAAATATTATCACGATATAGAGGGATACAACGGGCGCCTGGATGCCGTTCAAGCGGGAATGCTTCTGGTGAAAATGCGGTATCTTCCGTCCTGGATCGAGCGGCGGATCAGGGCCGCCGAACGCTATCGCGCGCTGTTTGCCGACGCCAATGTAGACGTGCTGCTGCCCTATGAACCAGCCAGAACTCGGTCAAGTTATCACCTGTTTGTTGTGCGGGTAGCTGAGAGAGAAAGCCTGATCGGGCACTTGAATGCGGCCGGCATCGGGACCGGCATTCATTATCCTGTGCCGCTCCATTTGCAGAATGCCTACAAGTACTTGGGGTACAAGGCGGGGGATTTTCCTGTGGCCGAGGGCCTTTCGAAAGAGATTCTCTCGCTGCCAATGTTCCCGGAGATCACGGGAGAGCAGCAGGCGAGAGTGGTGGACGAGGTTTCGAGCTTTGTGCGGAATGCCCAGGAGGCGCTCGTCTTCGAGCAATAAATGGCGTTGACTGGACAGATGAATGACGGGCGCGGCGAAGTCATAATGACTGCCATCTGTGAGAACCGCAAGTGGCGGATCACGAGCCCGGGCGCCGAGCAGCCGCACACCACACTTGCGAGTGTTGAAAACGGCAGAATAGCGTACGAGTTCGATCGATCAGCTCAAATCCACCTCAACAGGGAACCAAGATAAAATGGCTGAACCGGAATCCTCTTCCAGGATCAATTTGGAGCTCATTCTAGGCGCTCTTAGGAGGCGGCGCTGGTGGGTCCTGATCACTGCCGCAGTCATCGCGCTGTTGACACTAGTCGTTTTGTCTGTTCTGCCAAAGCGGTATACATCCGAAGCAACGCTTGTCGTGGTGCAGCAGCAAGTCCCGGAGCGTTACGTTACTCCGACGAGCACAACTGATGTTGGGGAGGCGCTCGAGGCGACAACCCAGGAGGTTTTGTCGCGTACTCAGTTGCTGGACATAATCGGTGAATTCGACCTCTACCCTCAGGAAAGAGGGCGCTTATCGCCTGAGGAACTCGAAGCGAAGATGAGGAAGCAGATCATTATCGCGCCTATTATCACGCGGCCCGATGAGAAGAATATCGACGCTTTCAAGATTTCGTTTGTGGCGGAAAGCCCACGAAAAGCGCAGGCGGTGGCCAATCGACTGACCTCGCTCTTCATCGAACAAAACCTGGAAACTCGCGAACACCAGGCAAGTGTGACGACAAGTTTTCTCAAGGAACAACTGGAAGTCGCTAAGGAGAAACTGGCTCAACAAGAATCGCGAGTTCGCGATTTCAAACTCCAGAACCTAGGTGAGTTGCCCGAGCAGCAGAACGGCAATTTAGCGGTACTGACCGGTCTGCAGGCGCAGTTACAAAATATCCAATCCGGGAGCGCCCGCGCGCAGGAGCAACGGGTATACTTACAGTCTCTTCTGAATGGCTATCAGGGACTGACTGCCCGGGGAATCCCGGTGACGAGTTCCGCCGGTGGAGCTCAGAACGCCAATAACCCAATCGCTGCTGCGCAAAACGAATTGGCTCTTCTGAAAGCAACGAAATCTACTTTACTGAGCATTTATACTCCCGAGTACCCGGACGTCGTCAAAGTGAACGAGGAGATCGCCCAGACCGAGTCTCTGCTGAAATCGCTAAGAGCTGCGAAGAACGACAAACAGGAAGAGGCGAGCGATACTGCAGCGGGCAAGGCCGGACCAATGGACTCGGGGAACAGCGAAGTGGACACATCTCTCGCACAGGTGAAGAGCCAACTTGCTTCAAATGGTATGGAACTGGCAAATCTTGCGCGCGATGAAAAGCAGGTCAAAGCTCAGATCGACCAGTATCAGCAACGGTTGAACCTGACGCCGGTTCGCGAACAGCAGCTTGCCGGATTAATGCGCGATTATGATCTCTTGAAGCAAGACTATACTGATCTACTCGGCAAAGAAACTCAATCCCGATTGGCGGGCAGTCTGGAGAAGCGGCAGGCTGGGCAACAGTTTCGGCTGGTTGATCGGCCTAGTCTGCCGGTGCTTCCTTCTTGGCCGAAGCGACTCCCGATCGGCCTTGGTGGCCTGGCGGGGGGACTGCTAGCAGGAGCCGCTTTGGGATTTCTGATCGATACGAAAGATGGATTTTTTTATTCTGAGAAAGAACTGGCCGCGCAGTTCAGGGTGCCACTCGTCGTCGCGATACCGGTGCTTCCCACTTCGGCTGAAAAGCGTTTTCAGCATTGGAAGCGCGGGTTGGAGTTTCTGGCGGCATCGGCGCTTACGCTGCTAGTCTTCGCGGCGGAGTTCTATGAGCTGTACATTAAACGCCATGGATGAGAGAAGTTTTGTGAGCAAGATATGCTCCCAGCACAGCTTAGGTTTGCAACATCCAAATGGGACACAATGAGTAACCTTGTTAAGCTTCCTCGCGAAGTCCGGGGGATCAACGAGACATCTTCCGCGCTTTCGGCTGAACCGCAGGTTGAGAGCAGCGAACGCAAGATCGACCTTCAGGTGTTTCTGGCCGAAGAAGTAAATCTCGAGCCCCAGAGCCGGCTCATCTTCCATACCGATCCAGGTAGCGGCGCGGCCGACCGCTATCGGCTCTTGCGCATGCGTCTGCGCGAACACTGGATGGCAGGAAAACTAAAAACGCTGCTTGTCACCAGCCCGTTGCCGGAGGATGGAAAATCGACGACATCGATCAATCTCGCAACCGCCCTCGCGGATCACGGAAAGAGCAAGGTGCTTTTGATTGAAGCGGATCTGTACCACTCGCCGCTCGTGAGCATGCTGGGCCTGGATGCAGCTCCCGGTTTGGCCGAGTGTATCGAATCGGGCTTAGACATACGATCGGCAATGCGGAAATTGCACCCACTTGAGTGGTTCCTGCTGCCGGCCGGGAAACCACAGGGAAATCCAACTGAGTTGCTTCATAAAGACGGGTTCATCCGCATTATGCGGCAGGTAGTATCCTGTTTCGACTGGGTGCTCATCGATTCACCACCAGTTCTTCCATTGGTGGACGCGCTGCTGCTTAAGCGTCATGCTGATGGAACTTTGCTAATTGCGCGGGCTGGGCATACGCCGCGAACGGCAATCGAAAAATCTCTTTCGCTGCTCGGACGAGAGCACGTTCTAGGCGTTGTGCTCAACGCAACTGAACAGGTAAATCAGCTCTACTCGAAGTATTCGAACTACTACTTGGGTAGCGACCGGAAGAAGGGCAAATAACCTGGAGACTTGAACTGAGTAAAAGAGTGGCAATTCTGCTGGTGAAGCGTCGCCCACTCACGTGCGGATTGCTGCGAGTCCGGAATCGCGACTGAAAAGGGCCCGAGCCTTTATGCACTCATTTCTTGAGCAGGATCTGCAAGGCCTCCGTTCGCAACGCACTCGTGTCCTAACGAGACGATCGCATCTTACGCAGCTTCGAGCGGGGCGTATCGTGAGACGTTTTCTTCGTCTGGGGGGACCGCAACGACGTCCTTCGAGTGGTGTACGCGTTCTTCAAGCAAGGCTTGCGCCGGCTGATCTCTTTCATCGCCAGTTCGCCGCCCTTTTCAACTCTTTGAAGCGATAGAAACTGTCGCGCGAGTAGCCCATCACTTTGCAAGCCTCGGAAACACTGCCGAGCATGTCGGCCAGCTTCAGCAGACCCACTTTGTTCTTGATGATCTTTTGATCGGTGTTCACTGACATCTCCTTCTTGCGCGTTGCGCGCACTTTATCAGAAAGTTTCAGATCAAGTCGAGACTACTGCACTTCATTCGCGTTGCCCGCTCTTTTGGTTGCCACCTTGGCGGTGTGGCTGGTTCGGGCTCACTTGAAGAGCCATGCGGATCAATCTATGACTGTCGTCAGGCTGAAGCTCCCGTTTACGATCCATTGCGCGCTCGCCTCGAGCGATGCGATCCTGTGTACGTTGCCTTGAGAGCGCGAGACAGACGGTGACGGCTACGAGTGGACCGCACGCGGGAGCCAGCTGCTTCGTCCCTGCAAATATCGTCCTGGTCATGCACATTCACCTCTCAGAGTAAAACTGAGGCGATGGCCCTCGGCGCGATGCCACCAGAAGCTTAAGCTTGTATGCTGCTCTTCGACGAAGCGAATGCTGCGCGCCCTCCGGCCTGGCGCGACATGTTGGTGCCGAGGACACTGGAGCGTGACGTCCATATTTTTCGTGCGAACCTGGACGCGAAGGGTACCCAGTCGGCGCGGTTTGCCGGATTCCTGTCCTGCGATGAGATCGACCGTGCGCGGCGCTTTCATTTCGAACGCGAGCGGGTGCGCTATACGATCGCCCGTGGTCTGCTTCGCGCTCTGATGGGCCGCTATCTCGATTGTCACCCCGCCAGCATTTCCTTCCGCTACAGCGCCTGCGGTAAGCCTTATCTCCAGCATCCTTTCGCAAAACTGTCCTTCAACCTCTCCCATTCCCGAGGGATGGCTCTCTATGCCTTCGCAAGCGAAGGCGAGCTGGGCATCGACATCGCTTGGCGTGACCCTAAAATGCGGGGCGAAGAGATTGCCCGTAACGTTTTTACTCCGATGGAATCCCTGTTCGTTGAACAAGGCGCTCTGCCAGGAGGCCAGGAGCGCTTTTTTTATCTCTGGTCTCGCAAAGAAGCTTATATCAAAGCCTTATCGAAGGGTCTTTCACTTCCCCTCAATGAGTTCGACATCGCGACTTGCTCCTCCATCAAAGGTTTTGAAATCCGTTCGTTTGTTCCGTGCGCTGATTTTTCAGCGGCACTGGCCGTCCAACCGCATCCATCACGAATTTTGTTTTTTGATACCGATCAAATCGCCTGTGGTTCGCAATAAGTCAGTAACTCCAGCGAGTGAGACAGCTAGAATTGCGAGTATCTCATCGTTCGAAGTCTTACCTGGCGATTATATAAGCTAATTCTAGTTCTTAAGATCGCCGCCTCGTTTTGCATCACTGGATCAGCTTCGCTGCTGGTCTATTCCGCATCGCGCCACACTCGTCGCCGGCAGAGTAGCAAGCGTACGGCCATGGCCGTCTAGCGAAGCACTGCGATTGTCTTTTGACGTGACAGAAAAGAGTTAAGACACCGCAGGTAATGAAGCCGATCTTGCGCCCGTTGCGAATCAACTCCTGGCCGAGAGCGGAGAGGAGATGCGTCTTGCTGCTGCCGGGATTACCGAACGCGAGCACGTTCTCTTTCCGGTCGAGGAATGCGCCGTCGAGTAAGGCTTTGACCTGGCGAGCTGCTTTCGCTGGTAGCCGCTTCAGACCGAAGTTCTCCATTGTTTTTTCGAGCGGCAGTTTGGATTCCCGCAGTAAACGCGTGATCCGGTTTTCGCGGCGTTCTTGGCATTCCCGTTCGGCCAGATCCAACAGGTACTGCTCGTAGCTGAGAGTCTCCCGTTCCGCTTGGCGCGCTTTCTGTTCGAAGCATTGCCGGATGGTCGGTAGATAGAGTTCACGTAGATACTCCGTCAGATCGGTTTTCACATCGCGCGCTGTGTTCATTGTACGAGCTCCGTGGCGCCGCCCAGCAGTTCGTCAAAGCACACGAGAGAAACGTCGGCCACGGCGACCGCTGTGGCCGGCAGCAGATTGTCTTCCTCGTTCAGAAGCGCCAGTATTGCGTCGGCGCTGAGTTTCCCTTCGCAGATTTCGCCTTGCTCCAGCAGGCACCGCAGTGCATCGTCCACGCGTGCGTCGCTCTGTTTGGCGGCAATGTTCAGCAGTTCCAGATAGCGCTTGTTGGCTCGTTGCGGTGTTACTTCACGCAAGGCACCGATTTGGCCCACACGCAGATAGCCAGCAGCTGAGGCCACCTGACATGCGGGAAGCATGCCGGCAATTCCGAAAATGAAGTTATAGAAAAAGTTATAGAAATTGGTGCGCCGGTTAAATTCGATAAAACCCATGGGTGATGCTCCAGAGGTTCGAGGATATCCAAATGAAGGTTCAGGCGCGCCGGTCCTGCCAGATCATATCCGCGGCACGCAGCGCAAGCGCGCCGATCGTTGAAGTTGGATTAACTGCAGCGCTCGTTGCAAAGGAACTGCCGTCGACGATATAGAGATTCTTCACGTCATGAGTGCGATGATGAGCGTCTACAACGGCTTTCTTCGGATCTGCGCCCATGCGAGCTGTTCCTAATAAATGGAAGGCAGGCTGGATGATGCCGCTATCCAGAATCTCGACAGCTCCCGCTGCTTCGAGCGCCTGGCGAGCCATGGCTCCTGCGTGTTCGAGCATCTTCAAGCTGTTTTGGCTATATGCGTAGACAACGCGCGGCGCCGGAATGCCGCTCGAATCCTTTATCTCGGGATCGAGTTCCACTCGATTCTCGGCTTCAGGCAGATCTTCGCCGAGCACGGAGATGCGAATGATATGCGGAAAGCGCTTCCGCATCACCTCGTGATGATCGGCGCCCCACGGAACTGGCTTGTTCACAAAACCTCCCCAGGCGTGGTGCAACGGACCAAAGGAGCGTTCGAGCAGAAAAGAATAACCGCGCAGGAAGCCGCGATTGGCGTCCGTTTCATAGAACTGCTGGCTGAAGGCCGGAATACCGAAAGGGCCCTCGTGCCCGTCCATGCGCGCTTCGAAAACACCTTCGAAAAACCGGAACGGATGCAGCATGAAGTTCTTGCCGACGAGTCCGGAGGAGTTAGCCAAACCATTCGGGAAGAGGTTAGATTTAGAATTCAAAAGGAGTCTAGGAGTTCCGACACCGTTTCCGCAAATGACAACGACCTTCGCAAGCTGCTCGTGGATGTGACCTTCGCGGTCATAGTAAATTGCGCCTTGAGCGCGGCCGGATTTATCGAGCGTGATTTCGCGAACGCGCGACCAAGGCTTGACAACAGCGCCGCCATGAACGGCCTTGCGCCAGTACGTGACATCTACCGAAGCTTTCGAGCCGATCGGACAGCCGAACATACATTTGCCGTGCAGCTCGCAGGCGGGACGGTTCTGGTAATCCTGCGAAATAATGGCATTGTCGGACGGCCACCAATACCAGCCGAGCTTGTCAAAGCCTTTGCCAATTGTCTCGCCCAGTACGCCGAGCGGAAGGCATGGAGTGGGTCTCGGCGCGCGCGGCGGGTTGGCGGGATCCCCGGCGATTCCAGAGACTCCCATCTCGCGATCGTTCATATCGTAGTAGCGCTCGAGATCCGCGTAACTGATAGGCCAGTTTTCGGCAACTCCATCCAGATCGCGGACCCGGAAATCGGAAGGATGAAAGCGCGGAAAATGTCCCGTCCAGTGGTGCGTACTTCCCCCGACAGCGTTGAACATGAGGATGTCCGGCGGATTGGGCCCCTTCTCGACGACCGGGTAGTCTTCCCATCGCTTGCGTACATTAGGGCTGAAATGAAAAGCGCCGCGGTGAAGCTGGATCTCCCAATCGGGGCGCGTCGAAGGATAGTCCGATGGCTTGATCCAGCCGCCCTGCTCCAGGCAGATGACCTTCGCGCCTAAGTCGGTCAGACGCTTGGACAGTGCTGCACCAGCCGCTCCGGCGCCGATGACCAGCACATCCGCTATCTCCTGAGCCATGATTTACGCTAAGCGATAATATCGCGGTTTCTTGCTGACAACGGCGATAACCGACTTGTCGAAAGGCTTCATGTGTGGGCCGGGATGATCTGTTGGAAACAGCTCGTATCCGATCAGCTTCCAGACCAGCGGGCGCGTATAGTACGCCTCATAAACCGAGTCGCGCAGAAGCGTAAAGTGTGCGGCGGAAGTCCCTTCGAGTTCTTTGAGCGCAGCTATACGGTCAGAATGGCTTAGCTTGCTGAATGCATCCGGCGCAGGCGAATTTCCTTTCCCGTTAAGAATGGTCAGGCACTCTTCAATCACTCTGCCCATGGCGGGCTCCTCGATCATCAGCTTTTTGATGTACGCTACGCCGCCTACTTCTGAAGCGGCTGGCATTCCGTTGCCCGATGGGATAATCTCATCGACGACCGCCTGCAGAGTCGGCGTGCTTCGAATCCGGCCGAGGTGCAGCGCCAATGGATGTGATCAGAATAGGCGCTGCAAGGCTCGCGTTTAAGAAATTTCGTCGAGTCCAATCGGAAGACATGTTATAGCTATCCTGAACCACACGAAATGCTATCACAGCGCTGATTAGTTCACCGCCAGACGAATCACTTTCTTGTACCCACTTGGTTCAATAGCCATGCATATTCGAACGCGGTGTCTTTCAGGCGGTCGTAACGCCCGGAAGCCCCGCCGTGGCCCGCGGGCTCCATTTTCGTTTTGAGAAGCAGCGGAGCGTTATTCGTCTTCAGACGGCGCAGTCTGGCCACATATTTAGCCGGCTCCCAGTACATCACCTGGCTGTCATTGAAGCTGCTTGTCACCAGTATCGCCGGGTACTCGCGCTCTTCCAGATTCTCGTAGGGACTGTAACTCCGCATGTAGTCGTAGGCCGCCCCGTCATGCGGATTACCCCACTCCAGGTACTCGCCCACCGTGAGCGGAAGCGAAGCGTCCATCATCGTATTCATGACGTCGACAAACGGCACAGCGGCATGCACGGCGCCAAACAGCTCAGGCCGCATATTTACTACTGCCCCCATTAACAGGCCGCCAGCGCTGCCGCCTTCTATGACTAGCCGGTTGCTTGAAGTCCACTTCTGTTCGATGAGATATTCGGCCGTATCGATGAAATCGTAGAAGGTGTTCTTCTTCTTCAGCAGCATGCCGTCTTCACGCCACTGCTCCCCCATTTCATCGCCGCCCCGGACATGTGCAATCGCGTATGCCATACCTCGATCAAGCAAGCTGAGACGGGAACTCGAAAATTGAACGGACATGCCGATTCCGTAAGAGCCGTAGGCATAGAGAAACAGCGCTCCTGTTCCGTCGCGCACAAAGTCTTTCCTATACACGATTGAAATCGGAACCTTGGCGCCATCACGCGCCGTGGCCCAGAGCCGTTCGGAAGCGTAGCGAGTCGGATCATAGCCTCCAGGGACCTCCTGCTGCTTCAGAAGTTGCGACTGCCCGGCGCCTATGTCGTAATCGTAGACACTGAGCGGAGTGATAAAACTCTGGTAGGTGTAGCGATAAGTAGGTGATGCGTACTCGGGAGTACTCGCCGGAGAAACCGAGTAAACCGGCTCCGTAAACTCCATCGACGTCCACTGCCGCGATCCAAAATCGTACAGACGAAGATGGTTCAGTCCTTCCGACTTCTCCACGGCAACAGCGAAGTCTTTGAAAAGATCGATGTCTTCGATCAGAGTGCCGCTGCGGGCCGGGATGAAAGGTGACCAATTCGCCTCAGCAGGATCAGCTTCCGGCGTAGTGGCTACTTCAAAGTCTTTCGCGTTCCGATTCGTGCGGATATAGAAAAGATCCTCGCGATGATCGACGTAATAGCGGTGCTTAGCCCTGCGAGGCAGAAACACAGAGAAATCGTCGGGTGGAGCTTGCGCGCGGCGAAAGCGGCATTCGGTGGTGTCTTTGCTCTGGATGAGCAGAAAGAGATACTTCTTGTCGCGCGATTTGTGCAGCTCGATATCGTAGAGTTCATCCCGCTCCTCGTAGAGAGCTTCAAATGCCGCAGTCCCGAGAACGTGACGGCATAACGTGTCCGACCGTTTAGTGACAGGATCTTCCGTTGTGAAGAACAGGATGCTATCATGTGCGGCCCATTCAACTGACGTCACGCGTTCGGCGGTGTCAGGCAGCGTTCGACCGGTGCGCAGATCCTTGATCTCGAGCTTATATTGACGGAAACCGCTATAGTCTAGCGTGTACGCAAGAAGATTCTGATCGTCACTGACGGCAAACGCTCCGAGGCCGACGAACTTCCGGCCCTTTGCAAGTTCATTTAGATCGAGCAAAATTTCTTCAGGCGTCTCCATGCTGCTCTTTCGTCGGCAGTTGATCGCATATTGTTTGCCTTCCTCGGTACGCGTGTAGTACAGGTATTCGCCGCGCCGAACAGGCACGCTGAGATCAGTTTGCTTGATATGACTCAGCATCTCTTCGTAGAGCGAGTCGACGAACGGTTGCAGATGCTGCGTCGTTTTTTCGGTATAGGCATTCTCCGCTTCGAGGTACCGAACGACTTCAGGATTAGATTTTTCACGAAGCCAGTAATAATCGTCCTTTACAAGGCATCCGTGATGAACTTCGTCGTGTTCGATAGCAGGAGCGATGGGCGGCGATACTTGCGTTTCTGTTTCGATCATTGATGAGATCAGGGTAACTCCCTATCTCATTATCGAAGGCGTGTTTACGCTACTGCTCTGCTCTTGCGTGCGGCTTTCTTGGCGGAGGATGTGCGAGATTTGCTGGCGGGCGTGTTTTTCGCCAGACTCTCCTGTAAGGCCTTCATGAGATCAATGACAGGAGCCTTCTTAGGTTGCGTTATCGGAGTCACTTTGCGACCCTTACGCTTTGCCTCAATCAGCTTCTCAACGTTCTGCTTGTATTCGTCATGAAACTGTTCGGGCTTGAACGGCGCGGCGAGTGTTTCGATTAGCTTCTTGGCGAGCTCAATCTCCTTTTTCTCGAATTTTGCCGGCTTGGGAGCTGGGATGTCTTTCTCCGCATGTAGCTCGTTTACAAAGTACATGGTGTGGAGCACAATGCCGTGGGCCGCTGGTCTCAGAATCACGATATGTTCGCGATTGTGCATCGTCAATTTGGCCAGCGCGTCATATCCGGTCTCTTTCATGGCATCAAAGAGAAGCGAGTAGGGGCGCGCAACCGACGTTTCTGGCGCCACGTAATAGGAAGTCTCCAGAAAAATGGGGTCCACCTCATCCATGCGGACGAACTGAAGAATTTCCATGGCTGTGGCCGTCGGAGGAGCCATTTTTTCCAGTTCTTCGGGCTCGATAACCACGTACTGGCCTTTCGCGTATTCGAATCCCTTCACCAGTTCCGAACGGTCCAGAGGCTTATTCTCCTCGGCACAGTACATCACCTCTTTGACCCGGGAAAGATCCTTGTTATGAAGAAGATGGAAATGCACAGCCTCGGCCCTGGCGGCGGAATACAAGCGCACCGGAAAAGACACCAGGCCAAACGTTACATAGCCTTTCCAAACGGTTGCGGGCATACCGGGCAGCAAGCAAGTGGGCTGCCATAGTAGTGGAGAGGAGTGACGATTGCCGACGATAGCCGATGAAGCCGCGAATATCCTGAAAGAACTCGGAGTCGCGGAAGGAGCGTTTCGCGGCGGCCAACTTCCGGTACACACGCCGATCGCTGGTGAGTGCATCGGAGCTTGCCGGCCAACATCCACCAATGAAGCTCAGGCCGCCGTGCAAGAAGCGCATCGGGCGTTTTTGAAGTGGCGAAGAGTTCCCGCGCCTCAGCGTGGTGAATTAGTCAGGCTGCTGGGCGAGGAGCTGCGTGCATCGAAATTCGCGCTCGGGCGCCTGGTAACGATTGAGACGGGGAAGATCCAGTCCGAGGGCTTGGGCGAAGTGCAAGAGATGATCGACATCTGCACTTTTGCCGCGGGTCTGTCGAGACAGCTTTGCGGATTGACGATCACGACCGAGCGTCCCCAGCACAGAATGATGGAGACGTGGCATCCGTTGGGAGTGACGGGCATCATCTCCGCGTTTAACTTCCCGGTAGCCGTGTGGTCCTGGAACGCCGCGTTAGCACTCGTTTGCGGCAATTCGACCGTCTGGAAGCCTTCTGAGAAAACTCCGTTGACTGCGCTGGCGACTCAGTCGCTGTTCGAACGAGCGGCCCGAAAATTCGGCAATGTACCAGCCGGCCTCTCGAGTGTTTTAATTGGAGGCCGGGAGATGGGCGAGGTGCTGGTGGACAATCCGCTGGTTCCGCTGGTTTCTGCGACCGGATCTACTGCCATGGGACGGCAAGTGGCGCCGCGTTTGGCAGCACGCTTTGCCCGTGGCCTTCTAGAATTGGGCGGAAATAATGCAGCCATTGTCTGTCCCTCCGCCGATATGGATCTAGTCTTGCGCGGGATAGCCTTCGCGGCGATGGGTACAGCCGGCCAGCGCTGCACGACCTTGAGAAGGCTGATCATCCACCAAAGCGCCGCGGAACAGCTCCTTTCGAAGTTGAAGCGCGTGTACGAGTCCGTTAGCATCGGAGACCCGAGAGATGCCGGGACCTTGGTCGGGCCTCTGATTGACGAACACGCCATGAAGCAATGCGGAAGACTTTGGCAGAAGCCTCAGCCGAGGGCGGCCGAGTGACTGGCGGCGAGCGAGTCGAAGTTGACGGCTTGAGCGGCGGCTGCTATGTGCGGCCTGCGCTGGTCGAAATGCCGCAGCAGACAGGTACTGTCAAACGCGAGACGTTCGCGCCGATTTTATACGTGCTGCGGTATCGCGACCTGGATGAAGCCATCGCGCTGCATAACGACGTTCCGCAGGGCCTTGCTTCCTCGATCTTCACGACCGACTTGCGCGAAGCTGAGAGATTCCTCTCTTCAGAAGGTTCGGATTGCGGCATTGCCAACGTGAATATCGGACCATCCGGCGCAGAAATCGGCGGCGCATTCGGCGGCGAAAAAGAGACTGGCGGCGGCCGGGAATCCGGCTCCGATAGCTGGAAATCATACATGCGGCGCGCGACAAACACGATCAACTATGGCCGCGAACTCCCGCTTGCGCAGGGCGTCAAATTTGATGTCGAGGCGACGTAGACGTCCTCTGGACAATCCAAAGGGAACGTGCTAGACTCCTTTGGAAGATGCAAAGGAAAAAAGCCTCTTGGATCGGAAGTTTTTCAGGGCACGCTAGACCTCAGCGTGCTAGCGCTGGAAACTAAGGCGTGAGATATGTGGCGATTTCTCAGAGTGGCTAGGCGGCTTCTCGGACCATTCACATCACGGGTCGACAAGAATTTCGGAAGAAATTCAACAGCATTTAGCACTTCTGATTGCCCGGCTCGAGAGCCAGGGAATGCGCCATGAGGATGCCCAATATGCCGCTCGACGCCAGTTCGGGAACATCGAGCAACTGAAGGAGCACCGTCGGGAGGCCAGCGGTCTCCCTCTACTCGAGACTGTTCTCCGCGACATCTGACTTCGGTCTTCGCCAACTCCGCAATCGACCCGGCTTTTCGGTTATTGCGATCGCAGTCTTTGCGCTAGGAATTGGTGCAAACACCGCCATTTTCAGTGTGGTGAATAGTATTTTGCTACGTCCGCTGCCATTTGCTGAGTCCCGACAAACTCGTTGCACTCTTCGAGCGGAACGTGATCGACGACAACAATTCCTATAACCCGGTCGCTCCCGCAAACTTCTTTGATTGGCAGAAGCAAGCGACCACGTTAGAACAGATTGCCGCCACTTCTTTAACATCATTCAATCTATCTGGCGTGTCAAAAGGACTGGGTACGGAACGAGTCTTTGGATGCGGATCTTCTGCAAATCTCTTCCAAACGCTGGGCATTGCTTCAGTTTTGGGCCGAACGTTTTCTACAGAAGAAGACAGGCCGGCGGGCACGCCTGTAGCCATCATCAGCTATGGGCTCTGGCAGCGCAGGTTTGCCGGATCTGCTAATGTGCTCTCGCAACGCATCCGGCTCGATGGAAATATATTTTCCGTGATCGGTGTGATGCCGCAGAACTTTCAGTATCCTTCCAGGCCCGTCCAGGTCTGGATCCCGCTACAGCAGCACCTCCCGTCCGTAGTTCTGCAGGCTCACGACAACCGCCTATTGAGCAGCACCATGGCCGCCTACGGCCAGGCGCCACGGTGGAGGAGGGGCGTGCTGAGATGGATGCCATCGTGAGGCGCTACAAGCGTCAGCATCCGGAAGAAGCAATGGGTAAGGGAGCAAATATTCTACCGCTCTCCTCGTTCCTGCTGAAGGATAGCCGATGATTCATCGACTCGATTCAGATCTCGCTGTCTTCGGTGTTCAAAACATGAGCGAAGTGGTTGACGACACGATACAGGGACGAAAATACATGACTCTGTTATTCGGCTCATTCGCGCTTTTGGCGATCATTTTGGCAACCGTAGGGCTGTTTGGAGTCGTGTCGTGGGGCGTTTTGCAGCGCAGAAATGAGATCGCCATTCGGATGACTATAGGAGCAAGTACAAACCATGTGCTTGGAATGGTCGTGATGAAGGGTCTCCGGCCAACCATTGCCGGTTTGGTGGCCGGTATTCCATGTGCTTTGTTGGGTGCGCAATTTCTTCGCAGCTTACTATTTCAGGTTCGCCCGGCCGATCCGTTTACGTTTATAGCTGTCTCGGTATTGCTCCTCGCGGTTGCCTCCACTGCTTCCCTTGTGCCGGCCGCGCGAGCTGCGCGTACCGACCCCCTGATCGGTCTCAGAATTGAGTAAACTTTCAGGGCTTATTTGCACTCTATGCCCGACTCGAAACCTACGACGAAGCCGCCAGCGCGTCCTTGCAGTACTGATAACATTTCGCCACTTCTTGTACGGAAGTTCCAGTGCCCTTGTACTCGTATTCGATAAATGCAGGAATCGGATAGCGTTTGTCTTTCAGCAGTAGCAGGACTTGCTTGATAGGCGTGTCGCCCTCGCCCCAGGGGACGTTCGGACCGTCGTTCTTTTTGCGATCTTTCAAATGCAATAGGACAATCTTGTCGTGTTGCTGCGTAATGTACTCGACCGCATCGTAACCAGCCGCAGTGAAGTGTCCGATGTCTAGATTGATGCGGAACTGCTTCGACATGGCCATAGCTTTCGCAAAGCTTTCCGGAGTGGCAAACTGGTTCGGGTCTTTCGTGTTCGAGTGTCCGTGAAAAGCAACGATCATTTTGTGCTTCTCGGCAAAAGGAACCATCCGCTGCGCCATCGGTAGCGTAGTGGAAGATGTGATGATGCCGACACCAAGAGCCTTTGCCATCAGGAAGCCGCGATCGATCACGTCATCAGGTGCCTTTTCGTTCAGGCTCAAGTTGTACGCGTAGAGTCTGATTCCAGCACTGTCGAATTTCTTTTTGACATTCGTGAAGTAGTCGAGCGGCACAGTCAGGCGCCAATGGGTAAGCTTCTCGTCGTAAGCTTTCATGGCGGCGGCCCGCTCCTCACGTGTCGGCCTCTGCCCGTTCGTCGGATGCAGAATATCCCGAATGGAACCTACAGCGCCTTCTTCCACATGCGGCGAAAACAGTTCGCAATCCCCTAAGCCGTCTGTGACCATCGCCTGAATCGCCTGATCAAGCGGGAGATCGCGAAAGCTGTAGGATTGAACGCCCAGTTGAACGCCGTCGATCTTAGAATTGATCCATTTGGCTAGCGCTGCTGAGAAAGGCACGCCGAAGAGGGCCAGTTTGCAAATATTTCGTCTCGAAGAAAGCATGATGTCCTAGCAGCGTCCAGCTTACACCCGGCAGTTTCGCAGGCTGCGACGCCGTTACGTAAAGCTACTGCGTCCCGCGATCACCAAATAGCGATCGCAACTGTTTGCCAGCTTCCGCCAGCGCGACGTAAACGTTCAGCAATCCCAAGCCGCTGAGCGCGCCGCGAAAATAGCGGCTCATCCAGATAGCTGCCAGGTGTGGCGAATGCACGGGCACCCAACTCATTTCCCAGGCGTGGAGCCACGGGAAGATCAGAAGAAACAATCCCAATTCAAACGCGAAAATTACCAGGCAGAAACCGAGGAAACGACGATGCCACTTCGCGAATTTGCCTGGTTTTACGGGCGGTGGCGCGGTCGGCGACGGCGCGCTCATACCGAAGCTCCAGCCGATAATATTTCTGCGGCTTCCGCCTCCGCGAAGAGGTTTCCCTGCGCGTCAAAGGCGGTCAAGTAGCCGCTCCAATGTACCCGGGCCGAGCTGGCGCGTACGGGGCCGAAGCTATATCGGTGCAGCAATGTCGGGCCGTATTCGCTCAATGCCCGACGATGATCGGGAGTGGAATAACCCTTGTTCGAGGCGAGATTGAAGTGTGGGAAAACTTCGTGCCAATGCGCGAGACAGTCGTCCCGGTGAACCTTCGCAATAATCGAGGCTGCAGCGATTGCGCGGCAGCGCGCGTCGCCGTCGATCAAAGGAAGTTGTTCGATAGGAAGATCAACCTTAATAGCGTCAATCAACAGGTAATCCGGCTGAATCGAGAGCCCATCGACCGCGCGCCGCATGGCGAGCCGCGATGCCTGATAGATATTGATCTGGTCTATTTCGTAAGCGTCCGCTCCGCCGACCGCCCAACTTACGCATCGGGATTTGATCTGCTTGGCCAGTTTTGCGCGCTCCGCGGCATCGATGATCTTGCTATCGCGAAGATTCTTGATCGGACGATCCGAATCGAGGATAACGGCTGCGGCAATTACCGGACCGAAGAGGCATCCGCGGCCGACCTCGTCCACTCCGGCGATGCGTGAAAAACCGCGTTCACGAGCCAGACGCTCGTAAGAGCTCAGGCAGCGGATAGACCTCGAGTGACCACCCTCGGGTGCCTTCGATTGGCGACTTGCCGGGGCCTGTGGGCTCATTCGGCCCCGCTTCGAACCCCAGACTGATCCGCGATAGCCACGATACCCGTAAAAAATCGGGCTATTCGCGTTCGCGGAGCCGCGCCGCTTTGCCCTTGAGCCCACGCAAATAGTAAAGCTTTGCCCGGCGCACACGGCCCGTGCGGACCAGGTCGATGTGATCGATCACCGGCGCATGCACGGGGAAAATTCGCTCTACGCCCTGGCCGAAGCTGACCTTCCGAACTGTGATCGTTTCTCCCATCCCGGTGTTCTTGCGAGCGATAACAGTTCCTTCGAACGCCTGCAGACGCTCCTTTTCGCCCTCTCTGATCTTGACGTGGACACGGATCGTGTCACCCGGCCGAAATTCTGGATGCGCGTTCGCTCGGACGTTCTTACTGATGAATTTGGAAACAAGTGCGTTTTGCATGTTAGCTCTGCTTTACCTCGCGGCCGCCGACCAAATCGGGCCGTAGCCGTTGTGTTTTTTCGAGCGAGGCGTCCCGCCGCCATCGCTTAATCTCCTCGTGATTACCGCCCAGCAGCACATCGGGCACTTTCCAGCCACGGAACTCCGCTGGTCTGGTGTACTGTGGAAAATCCAAGCTGCTCTCGCTTTCCCCGCTGAAACTTTCGTTTCGCGAAGAGTCCTCATTGCCAAGCACTCCAGGCAGCAGTCTGGCCACGGCGTCTACTACGAGCGCCGCCGCCAACTCCCCTCCGCTCAGCACAAAATCGCCAATCGACAACTCTTCGTCCGCTAGATGCTCGGCCACTCGTTCGTCGATCCCTTCATACCGTCCACAGATCAGCACTAAACGGTCCAGCGTCGAGTACTCTCGCGCCAGGGCTTGCGTAAACTGCCGCCCTTGCGCCGATAGCACAACGACCCGGGTCTGATCGGTTCGCTCCGGCAGAATCGCTTCCACCGCTTCGAACAAGGGCTGCGCTTTCAGCAGCATGCCCTCGCCTCCGCCAAATGGCCGGTCATCTACGGTTTTGTGCCGATCGTACGTCCAGTGTCTCAAATCATGAATCTGTAAATGCAACTGGCCGTTCGTTTTCGCCCGACCAACCACGCCGTGCTCAAACGGTCCGGAGAAAAACTCCGGAAATATTGTGACAACGTCGAACTTCACAGATCCAACAAACCCTCAGGCAATTCCACCCGAATGGTTCGCGCCGTCAGATCCACCTCGCACAGTGGAGTGACAAATGGAACCAGCCGCTCTCTTCCCTCACTGTTCACTTCCATCAGCGGCGGACCGCCATACTCGTGCCAGCCCTCGACCGTTCCCACCCAATCACCCGTTCGGGCATCGATTATCTGACATCCCACCAGGTCTGACTGAAAAAAATCGCCATCCGCAAGCGTTCCGCGATTTGCATAGGGAACCCACAAATTCGCTCCGCGCAGAGGTTCTGCCGCTTCGATCGAATCGATTCCCGTAAACTTCAGGATCCAGTCGCCCTTATGTTTCCAGGCTGCGGCGATCTCCACTTGCACATCCGAGCCGTTTGCGAGCCCCAGCTGCGCGCTTTTTAACTGCTCTAGCCTGTCTGGCACATCGGTTTGAGATCTGGCCACCACTTCACCCCGGAGCCCCCGCGTTCGGATGATCTCTGCGAGGACCACTTTCTCCGGGTTCATAACAGGAACTTACTCCAGGATTTCGAGCGAGAAACGACGATTGAGCTTCGTTCCAACTGCGCCCAGCAGCGTTCGGATGGAACGAGCGGTTCGCCCCTGTTTGCCGATCACTTTCCCAAGATCGCCTTCCGCCACGCGCAATTCGAACACCGTCGCGTGCTCTCCGGTAATTTCGTTGACCGAGACACCATTGGGCGTGTCTACCAGCGCCTTGGCTATCTCTTCGACCAGCGCTTTCACGCCGTTATTCTCGTTCATGTCGTTCCGTTTTCTTCCATCGACGCTCTCAGATAATAGAGCGCCTCAGTTGCCAGGAATGTGTAGCCGTCAAGCGACGGCGGGTGTTTCCGCGGGAGCAGACTTCAATAGACGGTTCACCGTATCGGAAGGCTGCGCGCCATTCTTTATCCAGTGCTCGATCCGCTCGCGATCAAGGTGCACCTCTGCCGGCTTCGAAACAGGATTGTAATGCCCGACCACTTCGATGGACCGGCTATTCCGGGCCCGATCTTTCTCAATAACCACCACGCGGTAAGTGGGTTTCTTCTTGGCGCCGAACCGCGCCAGGCGAATTGCTAACATCGTAACCTTTTCTTTTTCCTATTGTTACAAACTTCTTTGCTCGTTGCCGTCGGCTCCAAGACGCGCAACGTTTCTGGCGCCCAAACCCGACGTGCCTTAAAACCCTGGCAAACCGGGCAGCTTCATCTTCGATAATTTCTTCCCGAGAAAGCCTGCCTGACCGGTAAAGCTCTTCATCATTTTACGCGCTTGCGCATATTGTTTCAGCAGATTGTTGACGTCCTGGACAGAAGTGCCGCTCCCTTTAGCGATCCGGCGCCGCCGCGAACCATTGATTAGCATATGGTTGCGGCGCTCCTTCGGAGTCATAGAATCGATGATTGCTACCACCCGCCCGACCTCATTTTCATCGATTTTCGCGTTCTTCAGGTCCTTAAGCGGCCCCATCTGAGGCATCATGTCGAGCAGCTTGCCCAATGGGCCGAGCTTCTGGAGTTGTTTGATCTGATCGCGGAAATCTTCGAGTGTAAAGTCGTCGCCGAGCAGCTTTTCCTGCATCTTCTCGGCTGTTTCCTGATCGATTGATTCCTGAACCTTGTCGATGAGGGAAAGCACGTCTCCCATTCCGAGAATGCGCGAGGCAACGCGGTCCGGGAAGAAAGCTTCCAGTGCATCTGGTTTCTCGCCGACACCCACAAACTTGAGCGGCTGGCCCGTGATCGACCGAATCGAGAGCGCCGCGCCCCCGCGGGCGTCGCCATCCATCTTTGTCAGAATCACTCCCGTGATCCCAAGGCGCTTATGAAATTCGTCCGCCGAACGGACTGCGTCCTGGCCGGTCATCGCATCGGCTACAAACAAAATCTCGGTAGGCTGAAGCGCTTCCTTCAGTTCATGAAGCTCGTTCATCAACTGTTCATCGATGTGTTGGCGTCCCGCGGTATCAACCAGGAGCACGTCACGCCCGGCTTGCATCGACTCGCGTCGGGCCGAGCGGGCCAGATCCAGTGGCTTCGTTTCTTCGGCTGTCCCCTCGTAAATCGGCGTGCTCACATTTTTCGCGAGAATACTCAATTGGCGGCGCGCCGCTGGCCGGTATACGTCCACGCTGACAAGCTGCGGCTTGCTGCCTTCCTTGCTCAAAAAGCGAGCCAGTTTCGCCGCGCTGGTGGTCTTACCAGAACCTTGCAGGCCTACGATCAGCATCACCGTAGGAGGCTCGTTTGCGAACCGAAGCCGCGATTGATGGCTGCCCAGCATTTTGGTCAGCTCGTCGCGCACGATTTTGACCACCTGCTGGCCGGGCGAAAGCGCGGTGAGGACCTCCTCGCCCATTGCTTTAACTTTCACCTCTTCGATGAACTGTTTGACGACTTTAAAGTGAACGTCGGCTTCCAGTAACGCGACCCGGATCTCGCGCAGGGCGTCTTCCATGTTGGCCGTGGTGAGCTTGCCTTCGCCGCGCAGATTTTTGAAGACGCGCTGCAGTTTGTCGGAGAGGCTGTCGAACATGGCTGGAGGGGTGATTCCGCGTGCACACTTCAAGCGTGCGGGCAGAAAGAGCTTTCCAAACGATTATAGCGAGATCGAATTGAGGGCGCTGTCTAGCCTAGCGGGGTCACAATGAGTACAAGCTGCATTTTGCGCTTCGTTGCCGGATCGTCCGAGGAAAACAGGAGCGTGGGTCGCCTGAGAGGAACCACCACGTCGGATTGCCACGTATTGCTGCGCACCATCGGTATTCCCGTCCCTTTCTCGTCGCTTTCGAACATGCTGCTGATATCAGAGCGCACATTCAGCTGAAATTGGTTGTCCACTTCCTGCGCACGGTCGCAGTCGATGTTCACCCCTACATAGACATCTCGTGTCGTGCTGACTGGCCCAGTCGTGCTGACTGGCACATGAGCCCCAGCCCTGATCGAACTGTGTCTGCCCGGGCTGGATAGAATCAGCGAGTAGTCCCTGTTGTTGACGATTCGCTCGCCTTCGAGTTCCCGCACTGAAAAATCCAGGCGATAAAATTTTTCCTTCGCGGCCGGGGTAGCGTTTGCCTCCGTGTTCTTTTCGTTTTGCCCAAAACACGGCGCACCAAGCGCTCCAGCCACTAAGGCAATCAGCAGTAATTTCGTCATCTTAATTTTCCTTTGGAGGTGTGATCTGATCCAGCGGCTTGATCTCGATCGCGGCAATACGGATGGGTGTGATCGGCCGGTCGAGTCCGGTCAATTCAGGCGGAATTTCTTTCGGAGGGCGTTTGGCAAAAGCCAGGAGTGCGCGTTCCTCGCTGCTGAGCGGAGTCGGGGTTGGGAACACCTCTCGTTTCGGCAGAACTACGTGTCTCCGGCGTCTTCGTTTCTGGTGGAATGCGACCGGTAAACTGCGCATTGCTAACGGGCCGGCCGATTTCAGACTCACGCTTTGCATGGGCTGCTTCTCCGAGCTGTGAGAGTTCGGATGCGCTATCCAAAGTACGCTCGCTGCGGCGAGCATCAAGTTGCCGCGCTCGCCGCGTTCAGCCAGGAGATCAGTGGACGGTTCCAAGCGGAGGCTGCGGCGCTGCCACGTGATTCCTCGCATAACCCAGTACTCGCCGCTCCAGGTCAGGCCTGGGCTCAGCCGCTACGTATTCGGCAAGAGTTTCGTCCAGCAATTCTTCCAGCCTGCTCGATTGCTTATCTGCCATAGCGGGTGCCTCCTAACCGCTCCAGTTTTTCTTTCAAGATTTCGCGGGCCCGCATGATCCGCCTGCGCACGGTTCCCTCCGGAATGGACATCATCGCCGCGATCTCGCGAGTGTTCAGCTCTTCCGTTGCAAACAGCGCCAGCGGCTGCCGCAATTTCTCCGGAAGCGCATCGATCAAGCCATACACCGCGCGTGTCCAGGCCTCATCGATGGCTGCCGCTTCCGGGCTATCTTCCTTCGAGCACACGCTCGCCGGGCGACCCTCATCGTCGCGCTTCTTCCGCCGTTTCGTGACCGCAAGCCGCCAGGAGACGCGTGCCAGAAATGCTTTCTCATCCTGCGCGTGTCGCCAGGCGCCGCTTCGAAACAACTTGAGAAAAGTCTCCTGTACCACGTCTTCGGCATCCTCGACATTGCGCAGGATGGCATAGGCGACGCGAAACACGAAGCGCGATTGGCGCTCGACCAGCAGCGTGAACTGCGTCTCATCTGCCGCACACACGTCCTGCCTCAGCAAGCGCTCCCATTCGCCCGCCGCCGCTTTTGGATATATATCCACATTCATGCCGAAGTACATCAGCTAAGACCGCTGGTCTCGGCCGGTTGTTCACTTATTTTGCCCACACTGCTCCGCGGGCGCTAGCAAGCCGCTACCGGATCATTCCCAGCGAAGTGCCGTCACAGGGTTTAAACGCGCTGCGCGGCGGGCTGGAATAAAGGCGGCAAGCAGCGCGAGAGCGCTGACGAGCAGCAGGGCAAAAAAGAACAGCAGCGGATCTGTCGCGGAAACGCCAAACAACCATGCCCGGAGAAAGCGTGTCAGCGCGATCGAGATCAGGCCGCCGGCAACCAGGCCCATCGCTAACACTCGAAGTTGCTCGAAGAACATGAGATTCAAGATGCTCATGGGTGCTGCACCTAAAGCCATCCGGATCCCGAACTCCGACGTGCGGCGGGCGACAGAATAAGCGGACAGCCCGTAAACGCCAATCGCCGACAGGAAAAGCCCAATCAATCCAAATGCGACGGACAGCGCTGTCAAAAGCCTTTCGTACAAGAGGTTGGTGTCTATCAGTGAATCGAATGTATGGAAGTCTACGGAAACCTGACTGTTCAGGTGCTGCACAAGGTCATCGATGGGTTTTGCAAGATCGCCCGCCGGCGTGCTTGTCCACACCTCCAGATTCAATTGCAAGAGGAAGCCGAACGAGGGCGGAAGCTGTGCGATTGGCCGATAAAGCGTCGGCGGGACATCATCACGCAGGCTGCGATATCGGGCATCTCCCACAATACCGACGATTGTGATCGTGTCCTTTTTCTCTTTTTCGTAAACCTGGCGCCCGATCGGATTCGAGGAACCGAAAAAGCGCGCTGCGAACGCCTGATTCACCAACGCTACATGAACGGATTTGGTTGAGTCGCTTCGTGCGAAATTCCGGCCAAGGATTAACGGAGTTCCAAGAGTGTCGAAATATTGCGGCGTAACCCAGTTCTCAAGACTATGCCGAGCCTGGCCGGTTCGCTTTGTGTCACCAACTATGTCGTAGTCTTGTGCCCAGGTCTGTCCGCTCAAGGGCACAACCACGGAGGCTGCGGCTGAGCGAACGCCCGGAAGAACACGAACCTGTTCGAGCAAGTGGTCAAAGAACCGGACCACGTCCGCATTTTTTCGAATGCTTTGAGTAGTGTCGACTCCGGCAATCAAAAGATGATCCCGCCGGAAGCCCGGGTTAAAGGTGCGTAGATCAAAGAGACTGCGTGAGAGAAGCGCTGCTCCGAGCAGGAGCACCAGCGAGAGACTGATTTGCACCGCAACCACGCCTTTCCCGAAAGCTGTCTTCGCCTGATGCCGCTGGCTGCTTTCGCTCAAGGCGGAGTTCAAATCTGTACGGACGGCTCGCAAGGCCGGGGCGAAACCGAAGAGGAGCACGGTCGAAAACAGCAGCGCCGAGGACGCCCGCCACAAAGCGCCAATCCGGTCGGGTATCGAGGAACACATTGGGATCTGAGCCGGATTGGAGGAACGCGATCAATCCGCGCGTGGCGGCAAGATAAACGGGAATACTCACACACGCTCCAAGGGTCGCAATGAGCGCGCTCTCAGTTAGCAATTGCCGCAGGATGCGAGTGCGATCGGCGCCAATGGAGAGGCGGACCGCGAATTCGTGATGCCGCACGACCGAGCGGGCCAGCAGAAGATTTGCGACATTGGCGCAAGCAATCAAAAGAATGAGCGCAGTCATTGTCAACAGCACATAGAGCGGTTTGGAGAACCGGTCGCGAACAGCAGAGACCCCGGTTGCCGCTGATTGCATGTAGAGCCGATCCGGTTTGGCGGCTTCGGTCGGCGAGGGCTCGATCTCCTTGCGAATCGAAGGATACACCGTGTTCAGTCGGGCGGTGATTCCCGCGATCGAAGCGTTTGCAGGCACCCTCGCCATGATGTTGAGCCATGTCCAGCCGCCGTTATCGAGAATGGGTTGTGCAGGATTGGTCGCGGCATAGGCAGTGATCGGCACGATCAGATCCGAATACGCTCCGACAAAGAAGCCGAAGAAACTCGGAGGCGCGACTCCGACGATGGTGAAGGATTGCGCGCCGATGGACAGGTGCTTTCCGATCGCGGCCGGATCTCCGTGAAATTGAGATTGCCACAAGCCGGTAGCTCAAAACGCAATTTGCCCCATGCGGCAGGCCTCGTATATCGTCTCCGACTATTGAGCAAGCGACCTAAATGGGCATTGAGCTTTAGAATTCGGAACGCATCGCCTGAAATGATAAGCACAGGAGTATTGCGAGTGGAGTCGCCGTAGTTGACCTGTACATTGTCACCGCCGAGCGCGAAAAGCGGAATTCCACTGGAATTTGCTTTTTGAAGAGCATCGAACATCCGGTACGAGAAGTTATCGTCCCGCTCTGCCGGCGTGTTATGGCCCAGTTCCCAGAGTTGTTGCGGCTCGGGTATAGGGAGCGTTTTGAAGAGGAGCGCGTTCATGAGAGAGAAGATGCCCAGAGTTGCGCCCATTCCGATCGCCAGCGAAAGAGATGCGGTCAGCGTGAAGGCAGGGCTCTTGGCCAGAAGGCGGAGGCCATAAACCACGTCGCGAGCGAGGGATTCCAGCCAATTCCAGCCCCATGTCGCGCGGCTCATCTCCCGCCAGCGTGTGGCATTGCCGAGCCGTTGTCTCGCGGTGGCGGGATCGCTCTCTCTGGCAATCATCGCAAGATGGGTATCCATCTCTTCGCGAAGTTCCGAGTCAAAACGGCTTCTCCCGAAAAAATACTGAATCCGACGCGCCATCTCAAGAACAAAAGCAAACATTTGTTGTCCTCCGGTCAGGATGAAGCCGCAATCACACGCACGATCGCTTGCGAAACGCGGCGATATCTGCTCCGCTCCGCGTCCAGTTGTTTGCGTCCTAAAGCGGTAAGCGAATAGACACGCGCGCGGCGCTTGTTTTCGGTTTCCCGCCACTCGCCCTTAACCCAGCCTTTCAATAACATGCGCTGCAGCGCCGGGTACAGCGATCCTTCCTCCAGGCGTAAGACATCGCGCGACGAGCTCTGCACAAATTGGGCGATACCGTACCCGTGATTTGGGCCACGAGCAAGGATCTGCAGGATCAGAAGGTGGAGGGTGCCCGGTGGAATCTCATCACGCAGCAAATCTTCCATAGACTACCTACCTAAGGTATCCTATGTGAGACCTCGGCGAATGTCAATCCCCGAAACTAGCAGCATTCAACACTATTATCAGGATGGGAATTGGATTTGACTTCGGAACAACCAACAGTTCGCTGGCTCTCGCTACAGAATCCGGTGATGTCACGCTGGCGGAGTTTCCAACTACGGCGAGCGGGCATACTCAGTCATATCGCTCATTACTCTACTTGCAGCTTCTTGAGGAGGCCGGCAGAAGGACCATACAGTCCTGGAGCGGACCACAGGGAATAGAGCATTACTTGAACGCCGACGATGAAAAAGGTCGGCTCGTACAATCGCTGAAGTCTTTTTTGTCAAGCCGTGGACTGCAAAGCACCGAAGTCTTTGGCCGGCCGATCCAACTTGAGGACTTGGTTGCCCGAATCCTGCGAGACATTCGCCTCCAGGCGGAAAAACAGTTTGGGGCGGCGGTGCGGCGATTGGTTGTTGGCCGGCCGGTGCGCTTTGTCGGATCCAAAACAGCGGCTGACGATGAATACGCGCTCGCGCGCTTGACCGATGCCCTCTCGAGAGCGGGTTTCGAAGAAGTTCGGTTCGAGCTCGAGCCGATTGCCGCCGCTTACTACTATGAAATGCGCCTCGACCATGACGAATTGATTCTGATTGGCGATTTTGGCGGCGGTACCAGTGATTTCTCTCTGTTGAACGTAGGTCCCAGCCACCGCAGACGCGGCAGTGAGCCAAGAACCGTGCTCGGCAACCAGGGATTGGGATTGGCAGGCGACGCCTTCGACGCAAAAATCGTCCGCCATTTGGTCTCACCTGAATTAGGCGCGGGAACATCACTGAAATCCGGAAGTAAACTTCTGCCTGTTCCGGGCTGGGTCTATCACAAACTCGAGCGCTGGCACCATCTGTCGTTACTCAAATCTCAGGAGACGCTTAACATGCTGCAGAGCGTCGCCAGGCAGGCTCTCGAGCCACGCAAAATCGAACACTTTCTTTACTTGATTAAACACGACCTTGGTTACCACTTACACCGGGCCGTGCAGCGGGTGAAAATCGAACTTTCCCAGGAGGAGAGCAGTGAATTTCGATTCGCTGACGGTGATGTCGAGTTAAGAGCTGAAATCAGCCGCGCGGAGTTCGAGCAATGGATAGCCGGAGAATTGCGCGCTATCGAGGAAAGCATCGATTCGTTGTTGGGCAACACCGCGATCGACCCGAAAGATGTCGACATGGTGTTTCTTACGGGTGGCTCATCGTTCGTGCCCGCCGTCCGCCGTATATTCGTGAATCGTTTTGGCGCGGAGAAGATCCGCACTGGCGACGAATTTACTTCAGTCGCCAGTGGATTGGCCCTGAGGGCGCTCGCATGAGCGGCGGCCTAAGCGGATTGCTCAGTTAATGACGACGTTGTAATAGTCGCTGTAGAAGCCTTTCACGATTAGCCCGGCACTCGCGACAGTGCAGTTGGTGTAGATGCTGTCGTAATAATCCACCCAGGTGCTGCCGCCGTTAATCGAATACCAAAAGTGAAGCTTGCCGGAGACAAGGGTAATCTTCAGAGCGATAACTCCACTTTGAAACAACGAGTTGAAGCTCTTCTGCCCGGTTCCTGTTCCAGGTGCGGCGCTCCCGTTATACGTTGCGACGCTGATCGAGTTGTTCAAGCCGGATGCGTAGTATGTCCAGGTCCAGAGATAGCTGTGAACGGGGTCATACACATAGATGCCAGCGTTCCCACTGTTGTTGGCGCCGCCGCCCAGGGTGAATTCGGCCTCAATTGAGTTGTTTGCCGTCTCGCCGTAGTAATAAGCACCGGCGTTGCTTGGATCGCCAAGTAACAGATCTCCATTCGGGCCGGGTATTATCGTGGCTGTGGTTGGCGTGAACGCTAGATAGGATAGCGATAGCGATGAGGGCAGGGTAGTCACCTGCTCACCGCTCGAGGCTATGAAATAGTTCGTGCCGCTAACGAGGTAAGGGGGTTTGAGAGTCAGCGCGGGAAGCGCAGCGACGGCGCTGGCAGCGGCACCGGCAGTATCGAAATCCGTAGCCAGGTGTTGCGAGGCGGATTTCAGATTGAGCGCAGCGATGGCTGCGTTGGTGTTCGTTTGCGCGCTGGAAATAGCATTCGTCAGGGCGGTCGCGGCAGCCCCGTAAGCATCGTAGGTGTTCGCCGGGATAGCGTTTTGTTTGCCGTTAAAGGCGGCCCAGTCGGTGGGCGTGATCAAAGCGGGCTTGCTTTGCGAAGAACTGGAGGAGGGGATTGCGGCAACCGCGGAAGAAGCTGCCCAGCGGCATCGAAATCGCTAGACAAATGCTGGGAAGCGCTTTTCAGATTAAGCGCGGCGATGGCTGTGTTGGTGTTGGTTTGCGCCGTAGAGATGGCATTCGTCAGGGCGGTCGCGGCAACCCCGTAAGTGTCGTAGGTGTTCGCCGGGATAGCGTCTTGTTTGCCGTTGAACATCGCCCAATCCGTGTTAGAGAGCAGACCATTGGCGGAGGCGCTTGCTGTCGGAATGGCACCAACGGCCGCCGTTGCTGTACCCGCTGGATCGAAGTCAGATGCAGCGTGTTGCGAAGCCGAAAGCAGATTCAGGCTGGCGACGGCATTCGTGATCGCGTTGCTCACGTAAGAGCTCGTCACGCCGGCCCCGGCTAACAGCGCTGTCCGTGTAAGCTTCAGCCGCTATTTGAGCGGCACTGGCAGCGCCCGCCGAATCGAAATCCGAGGCGGAGTGAGTGGAAGCTGTCCCCAGGTTTAGCGCGCTGATGGCATTGGTTAATGACGTTTGAAGAGCCGCTTGGACTATCGCGGCAGCTCCCGACTGATCGTAAACGCTCGACAGCCCGGCAATGGCCGTGTCGGTATATGTCTTGGCATTGGATTGCGCGCTGGCAGCAGCGCCAGCCGTATCGAAATTGGAGCCGAACGAACTGATCGAGGCATAGGCGAGCCCGGTCGGTTGAGTCGGGTCGGTCAGCAGCACATAGCCGGCTGTCGCGGGAGCAGGCAGCCACACCGTGTTAACACCGTCCGAGGCGGCCAGATCACCCTTCGCCGCCGGTGCTGGCAACGGCCCAGCCGCAACCACCAGCACGTTGGCAATTCTTTGCGGCGTGGTCGTATCTGGAACATCCCAGTTTTCCGTGTACGGCGGCAGCTCTTGTCCCGCTGCCATCAGATGGTACTCGACCGTGTAGTGAAAAGGGAATTGGGCACTGGCTGTCGGTTCGAGCGAGATCGAGAAAGTTCCGTTCGCCAACGGCACGGTCTGCACGTTCGGGGGAACCGCATGGCTGCCGCTTGAAGCGAAGCGCGGCCATCTGATAACCAGGTACGATCCAGCATCTGCCGTTCCGCCAGAGGCAGTGTAAACCGTATCGGCAATAGGAGTCAGCGCGAACGCGCCAAGCGGCAACAGAAGAAGAGCGAGTAATTTTTTCATCGGGGTAGATTGGAGAGAACTTCGGCTGAGGACTGCGCTTGCTTCACCCAGTACTCTTTGAGGAAAGCCTCGAGATCGGACCAGACTGGCATCTGGTGCGCCAAGCTCGCCGCGCGGTACTTTTCGCGGTAGTTTTCATAGATCAGCTGCGCAACGGCGGACCAGTAGATGTCCATAAAGTGCGATCTGTTCCTTTCAGGCTCATCGGAACATGACCGCACTCCTCTCAATGTGTGGCGCTTCGGCCTTCCGCTGCTGAGGGGTTTCCCGGAAATCGCAGCATCTCAATTACTTGCGAGGAGAGAAATTGGGCTTCGGAAATTTTTTGGCGCTCGTGACTGCTCGAGTCGCCTATTCCGTATACAGCGCCGTTTCGGGCAGCGAAGGGCTTAAATCGTAGTGAGGGTCGGGAGCATCACATGGCGGCGCCGCGACTCAAGCCGCGTGTGCTGCCTTATCGTGCCTGAGGCTAGGCAGGAACGCCGTCAAAATTCCGATCGCAGGCAGGAACGAGCAGATATGGTAAACGAAGTAAATGTTCGTGTGGTCGGCTACTTCGCCTAGAATCGCCGCGCCGATACCGCCCATACCGAAAGCAAAGCCAAAGAACACGCCCGAGATCATTCCGATATTGCCCGGCACGAGCTCCTGCGCATAAACGAGAATCGCGGAGAACGCCGAGGCGATCACCAGCCCGATAATCACTGTCAGAAACACTGTCCAGGGAAGGTTCACATAGGGCAGCAACAGCGAGAACGGAAGAACACCCAGAATTGACCACCAGATGACAAGCTTTCGGCCAATCCGGTCGCCAATCGGTCCTCCGGCGAACGTGCCTATTGCCGCTGAACCAAGAAACACGGCCAGATAGAGCTGCGACACTCGAACGGAGACATGGAACTTAGAAATCAGATAGAAGGTGTAGTAACTCGAGATACTCGCCAGGTAGAAATATTTGGAGAAGATCAGGGCGATCAAAATCGAGATGGCGAAGATCACCTTCTTACGAGGTAGGGCAGCGGCGTGCCGCTCGTGAGCAGTGGTCTTATTTTTCTTAAACGGATTTTTCTTGTACCAGCCGCCAACATACGAGAGGATGACGATCCCGAGCAGCGACGCGAAGCAGAACCACGCCATGCTCCGCTGCCCGTGTGGCAGCACGATGAAGGCCGCCAGGAGTGGACCGATTGCCGTTCCCCCGTTGCCGCCGACCTGAAAAACAGACTGCGCCAGACCATGTTGGCCGCCCGAGGCGTGTCTCGCCAGCCGCGAAGACTCCGGGTGAAAGACAGCCGATCCCATTCCTACTAAGCCTCCTGCGAGCAGCAGTATTCCGTAATTGGGAGCGAAAGCCAAGAGCAATAAGCCGAAAAGCGTAAAGGTCATACCGATCGGCAACGAATAAGGATGAGGGCGTCGATCGGTGTAGAGTCCGACGAATGGCTGCAGCAAGGATGCCGTCAGATTGTAGGTCAACGTGATCAAACCGATCTGCCCAAAATCCAGGTGGAACGATCTCTTCAGAATCGGATAAATTGCCGGAAGCAATGACTGCACCATGTCGTTGAGCAGATGACAGACACTGATCGCCGCGAGGATCGAAAATACGGTCTTCTCCTGAATGCCGGCGCGAGGCTGAGCGGAAAGTTCCCCGAGGTCGGATTGGCTGGCCACTTCTTCTACAGTAACTTGGAGGTCCCGGTGAACAGAAGGGGGAACTTCCATCCGTCTGCCCTCGGCGATGTCGCCACGGCACATCTGCAATCACCGTCCAAACGTGCTCGTTCTAGGCTGTTCCTGTTGCTCTCGACTTCGTAAATCGTGTTACCCTAACCCCATCTGGCGTATCGAGCCGGGTTGCTCGCGCGCGACTTCAGTTCAGGGGTGTTGTTATGCACAGGACCACGCGGTTGCTTGCCGCTCTGGCTTTTCTAGCAGCAGGCTTTTCTCCTCTTTGGGCGCAAGACACTACCGGCAAGATCACCGGTGTTGTGACGGACTCCTCCGGGGCTGTAATCCCTAATGCCTCTGTGACCGTCACCAATATAGCCACCAATGTGACCAAACAGGCTACAACCGACAATTCCGGCCTTTATCAGGCTATTCAGTTGCCCATCGGGTTGTACCGGGTGACGGTAGCCGCTCCCGGCTTCGAACAGACAACGATTCAGTCGAAAACCGCGCTTCAGATCAATGAGACTTTGCGCATCGACGTAACCTTGAACATCGGGAAGATCAGTAACACGGTGACTGTCGAAAGCGCCGGCTCGCAGGTGGAGACTGAAAACTCGACGATCGGCGCTACTGTAACCGGCCAGGCAATCTTTGAACTTCCGCTTAACGGCCGCGACACGCTCGACCTTTTGAAAACACAACCAGGCGTGAGTCCGGGCAACATGGATTCAAGTGCCGCTGGAAGCTACAGCATCGGTGGCATGCGTACCGATTCGGTGACGTATCTTCTCGATGGTGGGTTGAACAATGATCTGCTCGATAACGGCGTGGTCGCAGATCCGAATCCCGATGCTGTCGCTGAGTTCCGCGTTCTCGAGAATAACTACAGTGCGGAGTACGGACGTAACGCAGGCGGAATCGTCAGCGTGGTCACTAAGAGCGGTACCAACCAGTTCCACGGGACCGGCTACGATTATCTTCGCAATAATTTCTTCGATGCAAATTCCTTCTTCAACAATCAGCAAAATCTGCCGGTACCCGTTCTGAAGCGGAATCAGTACGGAGGCACAATCGGCGGCCCGATAATCAAGAACAAGCTGTTCTTCTTCTTCTCGTACGAAGGCCAAAAGCAGACCTCTTTAGATACCAGTCCGGGTAAAGTCGCGGCCTTCACTCCGGCAGAAGAGAACGGCGATTTCTCAAACTCGCCGGGCGCTGCGCTGGTCGCGACATTTCTACAAAATAATCCTTACTACCAATCCAATCCCCTCCTTGCTGCCCAGGGCATCATCGATCCAACCAAGATCGATCCGGTTGCTAAGGCCTACTTTGCCAACAATCTTCTTCCCGTATCGGCCTCGGCGATTTATTTCCCGCAAGCAGCAGCAACCAATAACTTCAACGAGTATCTCGGCAAATTCGATTACAACCTGAATACAACCAATACCATCAGCGGAACTTTCACGACGAAGGACAATCCCGTCCTCTGGCCATTCGGTCCCAGCCCCAGCCCGCCTTACAACGTGTTGGGCTTTCCGGTGACCTACTCCACTACCACATACTTCGGCGTCTGTGTCTTATACCCACACCTTCACGCCCGCTCTTGCTCAATGAGCTCCGCGTAACCGCTCAGCGTTGCTTGAATGATCAAGCCTGTTCCGGCTATCGAAAAATCCCAACCGCTACTCAGCTCGGGATGAATCTCCCGTCGGATGATCCGACTGGTCCTCCGCAACTGAGTTTCTTTGGTTCCGACATTACTACTGGTCCGAGCATTCAAGGCCCAACTGTTGAGGCAAACAACACATATGCGTTCTACGACAATTTGTCCTGGACCAAAGGCTCGCACAATCTGAAGTTCGGCTTCTTCTTCTCGCCCTACCAGAACAATACGGTTTACGATTTCATCGTCAACGGTTCGTTTTCACTTCTATGGCCCGAGTACATCGGTGGGATCAGGGTTCGATCTGGCCGATTTTCTGATGGGAAACCCGGATGAATATCACCCAATATCCGAAGGCGCCGTCCAATATTCGCTCGAACCAGTATGCGGGTTTCGCGCAAGACACTTGGCACGCTTCAAAGCGTCTCACCTTAACGCTCGGTCTGCGCTATGAGTACGCCGAGCCCAAGTACGATACGCAAGGTCGCACCTTCAGCTTCATCCCGGGCCTGCAATCACAGGTTTTTCCAAACGCTCCGAACGGACTTGGTCTTCCCCGGCGATCCCGGCGCGCCGAGAGGGTCGAACTTCCCTGATAAGACGAATTTCAGCCCGCGCTTCGGCTTCGCTTATGACGTCTTCGGCAACGCCAAAACCAGCATTCGCGGCGGATTCGGCATGTTCTATGACGTGCTGAAGGGCGAAGACAATCTGCAGTTTAACGGGCAGCCTCCGTTTTTCGCTTTTGCCAACATTTACCCGACTACTTACACGGGTACTGGCCCAACGGGCTTGCAAGACCCGTTTGCCTCGGCCGGCGCGATTAATCCATTCCCCTCGAAGCCGCCATCCACAAGACCTCGATTTCGGAGCTGCCGGCTACATGCCCTTCGGAGGCGGATCACTTTTCCTGGTCGATCCTAATTTGAAGACTCCCTACATTTATCAATACAATATGTCCATCCAGCAGCAGCTTCCTTCGAACATCATGTTGGAATTAGGTTATGTAGGTTATTCGGCTCACGGGCTGACCAGCCTGGTGGACATCAATCCATTCCCCATAGGAGGAACACAACGCATCTTCGGTTCTAATTACAGCTTCCTCGAGGAGTTTCAGAACATATCTCGCGCCAATTACAACAGTCTGGAAGTCAATTTAACACGGCGCTTTTCCAGCAGCAACTTCGGCAGTACATTTTTTACTGTCGGCTACACTTATGGCCACGAGATAGACAACGTCTCCGGTTTCCGTAATCGCAACTCGATACGTGCCCGCTTACGATCACGAACTATACCGTGCATCGGGCGATACCGATGTGCGCCACACCTTCGTCGTGTCTGGCGGTTGGGATCTGCCGTTCGATAAATTATGGGAGCGCGGTCCCAAGCTTCTCACGCGCGGTTGGAGCCTTTACCCGATTCTGACGATGCATACCGGCTTCCCGATCGATGTCTTCAATGATTTGTATCACTACCAACACGGATCCGGGCCCCTCCGGCGCAGGCGATGCCGGGATTGGTCACGCCGACCTGGTCGGCAATACCGTCCCGATCCTTAATCCCAGCAAGCCGCAGCAATTGATGAATCCGAACAACTCGAACAGCGTGAGCGTGGGAAACTATTGGTTCAATCCGGCCAATTTCAGCGTTGCCCGCATCAATGCGCTCGACAACCTGACGAGCGACGGCGACACCTCTGGCATTACCAGCTTCTATCCCTACGGCACATTTCCTCGAAACGGCATCCGCGGGCCGGGCCAAATCAATTTGGACCTCTCCATCTCCAAGCACTTCATTATTCGCGAAAAATCGATCTCGAACTCCGCGGCGACGCTTTCAACGTCTTGAATCACACCGAATTTCAGAATCCCGACACGATCATCACCGATTCAAACTTTCGGCCAGATCTCGACAACCTACGATCCGCGCATCCTGCAGTTAGCCTTGCATCTGCGATTCTAACTGGATGGTCTGTATGTTCGGCGCGGTGCTCTCGCGGCTCTGCTGCTCGCGAGCTTGGCGGGAGCCCAGACCAAGCCTGCCGCTAACGGTCGATGACTTATTCAGTTTCGTAGAGATCCGCTCCGCCACGGCTTTCTCCTGATGGAACCGCTGCCGTGTTTGTCACAGCGAGGCCGGACTGGAAGCGCAACCGCTTTCGCGAAGACCTGTGGCTTTGGCGTGAGGCCAGGATCAACTGCTGCCGCTCACGCAATCGGGCCACGACAGTGATCCCCAGTGGTCGCCCGATGGAAAGCGCATTGCGTTTATCTCTGACCGGACGCTCGAATCTCCTGGCGCCTCGGCCGATGACACCGATAAAACCGATAAAGAAGTAGGTCGCGTCTGGATCATCGATCTCGGCGGTGGTGAAGCCTTCCCGCTCTACCGGGAGCCGTTGAAAGTCCACAGCTTCGCCTGGACGCAGGATGGCTCCGGCATTTTGTTCAGCGTGGAAGAACCGCTTTCGAAATAAGCACAGGAAGTGAAGCGCCGCGAATGGAAAGATGTCGAACGTTGGCGAAAAGACGAACGTGGCGACTTGCTGCTTGCAACTCTCAATCGAGCAGGCTGCTCCAAACGCAAAGCCGCTGCCTATCGAAACCGAAGAGATCTCCCGCGAACGACGCAGGGAACCAAGAACGACAAACAGCAGGAATCGCCGACCGAAATCCCAAAGCTCGCTCGCGATAGATAACACGCAGCCGCTTCGCCGTCAACGAGATCGCCCCTGCACCGATCGGCGGTCAGATTGCGTTCCTCACGAACTCAATTTCCGGGCGTCTGGAGCATCCCGAAGCTTACGAAATTTATCTGATCGATCCTTCTGGCAGCCGCGAGAAACAACAGCGCGGCAAATCACGCATAACGAAGCGCTCGAACGGCAACTGCATTGGAGTCGCGATGGAACCCGGCTGTATTTTGGTGTTTTCGCGGCTAGTGGAAGCCTTGAAGGCAAGTACGGAGACGTGCAGGGCCGCTTGTATGCACTTAATATTTCGACTGGCCAAGTAGAGCGTCAGGGGAAAGAATTCGCTGGTTCCTGGACCGATTACGCACTCACTCCGGAGGGCAAGCTTTTCGGACTCGGTCAGCTTGGTACGGAGGTGCAGCTCTATTCGCTCGAAGGCAAGCCCATCAAAGTGAGCAGCCAGCCGGGCACATACGAAGGCTTGGCCGCATCCGATCGCTCCGCTCCGATTCTGTTCGAACACTCCACGGCGAACGAGCCCTCCGAACTATTTCTCGCCAGCGATCCTGCTCATCTGAATTCGGCCCGACAAATCACGCACCTGAACACGCTCTTCAGTAGTCGCGAATTACCGCGTTTTCAAATCTATCGCTGGAAAGCAGACGATGGCAAGACAATCGAAGGCGTGCTTCTCTATCCGCCGGGACAGTTTGAGCAAAAGCATCTTCGAATGGTCACTCTGATTCACGGTGGTCCGGCCGATGCAGACGGCAACAAATTTGGAGCCGATTGGTATAGCTGGGCGTTGCTCGCGGCAAGCAAAGGCTGGCTCGTGTTTCAACCCAATTATCGTGGCTCGACCGGCTACGGCGACGGCTTCATGACTGCCATTTCTCCACATATCGTTTCCGCTCCTGGCCGCGACATTCTCGCCGGGGTGGATGCGTTGGTAAAAGACGGCTCGGCCGATCCTGAGCATCTCGCTATTGGCGGCTACAGCTACGGCGGCTACTTGACGAACTGGTTGATCACGCAAACCACGCGCTTTCGTTCTGCTGTGACTGGCGCGGGTGCTGTCGAGCACGCCTCTAATTGGGGAAATGACGACCTTACCTTCGACGATGCCTGGTACCTGGGTGGAATGCCCTGGCAGAACCCTGCGATCTATCAAAAGGAGGCAGCGCTCTTTCAGTTCAACAAAGTGCAAACTCCAGTTCACGAAGTGATGGGCGCCGATGACGTGCGTGTGAGCGCTTCACAAGGCTATCTGCTGGAGCGTGCCCTGGACGCGCTCAACGTACCGCACGAATTCCTGATTTTCCCTGGTGAAGGCCACGGGCTCGGCAAGAATCCTTGGCACGGCTACATCAAAGTGCGCGAAGAGCTTGCCTGGCTCGAGAAGTACGACCGGAAATAGTAAGGCCGCCTCCCAATCCACTGTGTTCCTTCCAGCGTGCAAGCGGAATCCGCTTGCCCACGATCGCCTCATAAGCATGCAAGTCAGCCGAAACACGGCCGAGTAAAGCTGGACCACGTCTTCTTTGCTGTCATCAGGTTTCGACTGACGAGTAGTCCACTACGGGCAGCTCGATCGTCACGTGTGTGTCGCGGTTTGAAAAATTCAGAAACGCACGTTACTGAGAAGACCCCTGCAATTCGGGTTTCTCCAGAAGGTCCATCGAGCGAAGCCAGGCCTCGGCCAGTCTGGGCCACTCTGTCACGCGAGCGCTCGAGGGTCGCAGACCATAACCGTGACCACCTTTAGGGAAAATATGCATCTCGGCCGGAATGCCTCCGCGCTTCAGTGCGCGGTAGTACAGCAGAGTTCCCTCGACAAAGATGTGGTCGTCTTCCGCCTGCGCGATAAAAGTGGGCGGCGTGTGGGCGTTCACGGTCACTTCCGGCGCCAGTTGCTCGCCCTGATCGTGAACCGACAGATACGCCGGGTAGATGAGCACAACAAAGTTCGGTTGACAACTGAGGTGGTCCGCTTCATCAACTGCCGGATAAGTGCGCGGCCCGGGATTATTGCTCAACACCGCTGCCAGGTGGCCACCGGCTGAGAAACCAATGACACCAATGTGATCTGGATTCAATTTCCAATCGGCCGCATGAGAACGCACCAGGCCCACTGCGCGCTGAGCGTCTTGAAGCGGTTCGGCATAGCGCGGCACACCGGCAGGTTCCGGTACTCGATACTTCAATAGAACGGCCGTGATCCCAACGGAATTCAGCCAATGGCAGACCTCCGTTCCTTCCAGGTCCATGGCGAGGATGCTATAGCCTCCGCCAGGGAAAACGACCACGGCGGTCCCTCTGTCGCTCGCCTTCGCGGGCTGATAAACAGTGATGATTGGCTCCGTAACATTGCCCAGGCGAATGACGCTTCTGCCCGCAACCAGGCCGTCCTTGGCCGTGGTCATGTCCTTCTCGGGCTCCGACGTGGCCTTTTCACCCGGTGCGCCATGGGGCCACAGCGGAATCGATGTTGGACCTGCGTTCAAAGAAATTGTCCCCGCGAAGATTAGTAAGTAAAGGCCGAAAGATCGTTTCACGAATCTCCTGTATTCGTTCCGGCTATCTTTAAGACAACTCCGGAACAATGATGACAATATCGTATCGACGATTGCGTGTATGAGCATGCAGCCGGAATAATAGTAGAGCTCAACCATGATCGGCAAGAACTCACAGACAACCTGTTGCATCGTTGGCGGCGGCCCCGCCGGTATGATGCTGGCCCTGCTTCTCGCGCGCAAAGGCGTGCGCGTCACGGTACTCGAGAAGCATAAGGACTTTTTTCGGGATTTCCGCGGCGATACGGTCCATCCTTCGACCTTGCAATTGATGTATGAATTGGGAATCCTCAAAGATTTTCTGAAAATTCCCCACCAGAAACTGACTTCGGCAGGTGGTGTCATCGGCGATTTCGCATTCCGAGCCGCGGATTTCCGCCACGTACCCTCACACTGCAAATTTGTCGCTCTGATGCCGCAGTGGGATCTGCTCGATTTCCTGGCAGAGCGCGCCCGGCAATACAGCGGCTTTGAACTGCGAATGGAACACGAAGCCGTCGATCTAATTAAATACGCCGGACGGATCACCGGGGTCAAAGTGAAAGCGCCCGACGGAAGTACCGAGGTGCATGCGGATCTGGTCGTTGGCTGCGATGGCCGTCATGCCATGACCCGCCAGGCCGCGCAACTGGAATTACTGGAATTTGGCGTTCCCATCGACGTGCTCTGGTTCAGGATCAGCCGTACCGGAGATGAACCCGAACAGCTTCTGGGAAATATAAATTACGGCAAGGTGCTCATCCTGATTCCGCGCGATGGGTACTTTCAAGCAGGTCTTATCATCCGAAAGGGATCGTTTGGCCGCATCAAGGATGGCGGCTTCGAGGCCTTTCGACGAAACTTGCTGTTAGTCGCTCCCTTTCTCGGAGACCGCGTCCAGGAATTGCAGGATTGGGAGCAGATCAAGCTCCTGTCTGTACAAATCAGCAGACTGCGGCAGTGGTATCGGTCTGGGCTGTTGTGTATTGGCGACGCGGCACATGCGATGTCTCCGGTAGGAGGCGTAGGCATCAACCTGGCTATCCAAGACGCCGTCGCGACTGCCAATCTCTTGGCCAGCTCGCTTCTCGAGCAGCGCGTGACTCAACGCCTGCTAGCGCAAGTACAGCGTCGGCGGGAGTTTCCTACGCGAGTGACTCAATTTCTGCAGGCGAATGCGCACAAGGCGCTGATGCATGTGCTGGAAAATCCAGGACCGGCTACCGCACCCTGGCAATTAAGAGCGGTGCAGCGCGTACCGGGAGTGCCGCGGGTCATGGCACGGGTAATTGGCATCGGCGTCCGCCCCGAGCACATCGATGGCGCCGGCAATCGGGGAAAGCCCGAAAGTCGCTTGTCCCTGCGTGCGGCGATATTGGCTGCAAGCCTTGTTGCAACCGGCATCGGGCTGGCTTTGGTCTTCCGCCGGCGCACCTCTTCCTAATTGTTTCGAATATGCGGCCCGCCAGATCTCGTAGATCTGATCGTCACCCAATCCGGTCGGTCAATGCTTCTACTCCAGGCAGTTGGATTCCTGAAAGAAACTCCAGTGAAGCGCCGCCTCCCGTCGAGACATGGGTGATATAGTCCGATACGCCTGCACTCTTGATGGCTTTCTCCGAATCTCCGCCGCCCACCACCGAGACCGCGCCGGATTCCGCCACAGTCTTCGCGAGTGCCACCGTGCCCTTATCGAAGGGCGGCATCTCGAAAATGCCCATCGGTCCGTTCCAGATTACCGTCTTCGCGGAGGCGATCTGTTTGGAAAACGCCTCTACAGTTTTGGGACCGATATCGACCGCAATTTGATCGGGACCGATATTTGTAACCACTTCGTGAGTGGCCCCTGGTTTGACCTCGCGAACAACCACGTGATCGACGGGCAGAACGAGCTTGTCGGGATGATCTTTTAATAACTGCCTTGCCAGATCGACTTTGTCCACTTCCACCAGCGATTTGCCGGTTGATTTATTTTCGGCACGTAGGAAGGTGTAGGCCATCGCGCCGCCTATGAGCAGCTTGTCCACTACCTTGATCAGATTGCGGATCACCCCAATCTTGTCCGAGACTTTTGCGCCCCCCAGGATGGCGACACAGGGCCGCTCCGGATTCTGGGTGGCGCGCGTGAGCCACTCTAATTCTTTGTCCATCAGCAAACCGGCTGCCGCAATCGGCAGGAAGGAAACAATTCCGACCGTGGAGGCATGGGCGCGATGCGCCGATCCGAACGCATCATTGATGTATATGTCCGCCAGAGAAGCGAGCTGGCGCGAAAACTTGGGATCGTTGGCCTCTTCCTCCGCATGAAACCGGAGATTCTCCAGAAGCAGGATTTCCCCTGGAGCTGGCTTCAACGCTGCAACAGTTTCCCCCACGCTGTCCGGCGCCATGACAACTTGCTTGCCTAGCAACTCAGAAAGCCGGGCGGCGATGGGCGCAAGACTCATTCGCGTCTGCCGTTTCCCTTTCGGCCTGCCGAGATGACTGGCCAAAACTATTCCTGCTGAGTGCTCAATCGCGTATTGAATTGTGGGCAGAGAGGCTCTTATCCGCTTGTCACTGGTGATCTCTTTCCCGTCCGGCGTAAGAGGAACATTGAAGTCAACGCGAATGAAGACGGTTTTTCCAGAGAGGTCGAGATCCCTGATAGACAATTTAGACATAAGAACTATTGTAGAAAGATGCCCAAGATTGCCCGCCGCCAGTAAAAGGCATCAGGATTGCTCTACTTGAACGATGCCTTCAGGTTATTGATGAAGGCAGTAAAATCTCTCTAAGAGAAAGTGGCGGAGCGGGCACTATAATCCGTAGTCAGGGTTTCTAATCCGATCGTACCAGTACTTATGCACTACCGAGGTGGTTTGGAGACGGTTCGACAGCTTAAAGAAAAAACGGGATGCCAACAGTACCTATCCGCGTCTTGATCGCCGATGGACACCCTATCGTCCTCGAAGGCCTTCGGAAAATTTTTGAAAATCACCCTGTTATAGAGGTGGTGGGTGAAGCCACAGACGGCGTGGACGCAATCGAAAGAGCGGTACTCCTCGAGCCTGACGTGGTCCTTATGGAGCTGCGGCTCCCGCGAGTCGACGGGCTCACAGTGCTCCGCAGCATCCAGGCACGTGCTCCCAAAGCCAGGGTGATTCTGTTCGCTCCCGCCGATAACCGCGAAGAATTCGTCGAGGCCATGAAGTTGGGTTGCTCGGGAATCGTACACAAGGATGCTCCTGCTTCACTGATCGAGAAAAGCATTCTCAAGGTGCATGCCGGCGAAATCTGGCTGGATTCAAACACCACCGCTGCCGTGATGCGCAAATTTTCATCGCCGGGCGATGTGCATCCGGCTATTTCGAACGGCAAGCTTCCGCGCGAGCGCGCTCAACTCAGTCAGCGGGAACGCGAGATCATCGTTCTGATTGCGCAGGGCTACAAGAACAAAGAGATCGCGGAGAAGATGTTCATTACCGAACAAACGGTGAAGAATCATCTCCACAACGTATTCGATAAACTCGGTGTTTCGGATCGGCTTGAGTTAGCGCTTTACGCAATTCATAATAGTCTTCATTTGAAACCCTGAGGCGGGCACGAAAGCGCCTTCTGCGGTAGGAGGCGACGTGATCATAGGCCTTTTCATTCTGGGGTTGGCCATGCAGGTCCATGAGTTTGGGCCTTCCGTGGTTTGGCGCCCGCCGGCAGACTTCCGGAAGACAGTCCTCTCGACCTGTGAGAATTCCGGCGCCGGTTTTGGCAAATGCTTCGTCGACCAGATGCAGGCTGCCGGTGCCTCTGCACAGGCGCTGGATTTCGCTCACCTGATCAACAACGATGGCTATGTCCAGGCATTACGGCCGATCGGACCGATCGACGTTGCCTCGGTTAATTATCCGTTTCGCGCGAACGAAAATTTCGGCCTCTTCCTCATCAACGGCGAGCCTCCAGCGATCGACATAGACGATTTCAAGAATTTACAGCAAAACCAAATGAAAGCCGATGCCGCATACACGAGCATGTTCAAGCGCCATCCTGATGCAACTCTTTGGCCGGGCGATCGCTCCTCACCCGACGCGCTTCTGGTGCTGCTTATGCACGACGGATCACAGCAGTTCGTTGCTGATTACCGGATTCAGGCCGGCTGCCATGCCTGCGCCGTGCTGGGTCAGGCGTTTTTCAATTTCGCTTTTGACTCGCAGGGCAAATTCAAGGGCGCAAACTTCAGCGGGTTCACGTCGAAATACACTTTCAGCCGGATCGCGAGCGAGAAGATGCTTCGAGCCGACACCGGCAGCACCTGGACCATCCTGCTGCCCTCGAACAGAACCACTGGGTACTCCTGGAAGCTTGCTTCCCTTCCGGACTCCGCTTGTGTCGAGAACGTGGATCACAAGTACGAAGCAAGCGCTGGAGGGTTGCCTGGAGCCGGTGGGGATGAACGCTGGACCTTTCACGCTGCCAGGCAAGGTGAAAGCACACTCCATTTTACGTACGCGCGGCCCTGGGAGAAGACCAATCCGGCAAAAACTCTCTCTATCGATATCCGCGTTCAATAGAACCGACCGTCGCTGACGGAGCGGGTGCACCATCATCAACTGGGATCTCCATCGTGATGAGTGCCCGCCGAAGCCGTCTTGGTGTTTCGCTTCCAGTCTTCCAGCTGCGGCCCTTTAAATTGCTGGTATGATCTGTACCGGCAAGATTCCACTCATGCTTTCGAGACGCGCTTTCTTTCAGAACAGCACTGCCGGCCTTCTCTTACTCTCGACCGATTCGCGGGGTCAAGACCGCTTCGGGATACAAAACTCCCCGGCCGAGTGGAGCTATCATTCCGGCAAGCAGTATTCCGATCCATTCAACGAAGTCGAGTTGGACGTGGTGTTCAAGATTCCGTCCGGCGCGGAACATCGCGTCCCCTCATTCTGGGCCGGAGATACCTCGTGGAGAGTACGTTACGCCCCTCCGGAACCCGGCCAATATTCTTACCGAACGGTCTGCAACGACACGTCCAATTCCGATCTGCATAACCGCTCCGGCCGATTCTCGGTGGAACCTTATCGCGGCGATAATCCGCTTTATCGTCACGGCTCCTTGCGCGTAGCTGCTGACCGGCGCCATCTGGAGCACAGCGACGGGACGCCTTTTTTCTGGCTGGGTGACACCTGGTGGATGAGCTTGTGCAAACGCCTTCCTTGGCCGGATGGTTTCGAAACGCTCGCAGCCGATCGCACACGTAAAGGGTTCACTCTGGTCCAGATCGTCGCGGGTCTCTATCCCGATATGGAGCCCTATGACGAGCGCGGTGCGAATGAAGCCGGCTTCCCCTGGCAACGCGATTACTCCAGGATCAATCCCGCGTATTTCGATGCGGCGGATCTCCGCATTGCCTATTTGGCGGATCACGGCCTCGTGCCGTGCGTCGTGGGTGCCTGGGGTTATTTCCTGCCTCGCATGGGCATCAACAAGATGAAACAGCATTGGCGCTATCTCATCGCGCGCTGGAATGCTTACCCGACCGTTTGGTGTCTTGCCGGTGAAGGCACTATGCCTTATTATCTTTCGAAGACCCCGGCCCAAGATAAGCAAACTCAGAAGCAGGGCTGGACCGAAATCGCGCGCTATGTCAGAGCGACCGATCCGCTCCGGCGTCCCATTACCATCCATCCGTCGCGCAGTGCCCGGGAGACCGTGGAAGATCCGTCTGTCATCGATATCGACATGCTGCAGACCGGCCACGATGACCGCAAGAGCGCTCCCAACACGATCGAGACCATCAACAGCTGCTTAGCAGCAAGCCCGAAGATGCCGGTCTTAGTGGGCGAAGTCTGCTATGAGGGAATTCAGGAGGCCAGCCGCCAGGAAGTCCAGCGCTTCATGTTCTGGGCGTCCATCCTCAGTGGAACGGGCGGACATACTTATGGTGCCAACGGTATATGGCAGGTCAATACTCGCCAGAAGCCCTACGGCCTTTCTCCGCACGGCCACGCCTGGGGCGGTCCGAGCTGGGACGAGGCTTCTCAACTGCCTGGCTCGGGTCAGGTGGGTCTCGGAAAGTCATTTCTGACACGGTATTCCTGGTGGAAGCTCGAGGCGCGCCCGGATCTCGTCGAGCCCCGCTGGAGCGCTCAAGATTACTGGAAGCCATTTGCCGCGCACATTCCCGGCGAAGCGGTGTTTGTATATTCTCCGACAGCCTGGAAAGCTCTCTCGTTCCACGGTCTGCAACCCGGCGCCTACCGTGCGTTTCTCTTCAATCCAAGCGACGGCACCGAGGTTTCGTGGGATCGCATTCAAGTGGATTCGGGCGGCCATTGGAAAGCCCCGGAGTTCCCTATCATCCGCGACTGGCTCGTAGTCCTCGATCGCAGAGCATAGGTCAGAAACAATCTGCCCGTACGTAATGGGCGCCGACTAGCTTGGAAGAATGCGCCACCCCAGACGGCTTGTCAAGCCTAAGAAACACGCAGCCGCCTTCCGTTCGCGAGTGTCGTCCGATCTACACTAGACGTAAGACTTTGTTTTGCACGGTCCCGCCCGCGCAATCTTCGCCCCTGAAATCTTTCCCTGGATCAGAGTGACAGAAGCATCGAACCAAACATCTGCTCACGCCTGGCGTGACCGGCTTACAGCGTTGAAGAACGTTCCGCCCGTATTACGCATTGTCTGGGACTCGGGTCCGTGGGTGGTCGTTCTCGGACTTGTTTTTCGCGTCCTTGTCTCGGTTGTGCCGCTTGCTGCGCTCGTCGTCAGCAAGAAGATCATCGATCACATCCAGCAAATCACCAAAGGCCAAACGCAGTTCCATGGGACTTCAGACTATCTTTGGAAGCTCGTGGCGGTGGAATTTGCACTGGTAGTGGCCGCTGGAGTCTTTTCGCGTGTGATCGATTACTACGATCGCGTGCTCGCGGATCGATACACCCGCCATGTCAGCATCCAGGTCATGCGGCAAGCTTCAGCGCTCGATCTGCAGGCCTACGAAAATCCTGCTTATTACGACCGCCTTGAACGCGCCCGCGTCCAGGCAACCGACCGCCTGGCCATGATTCAGGCGCTCGGCCGCCTTTTCCAGCAGTCTGTGACCACCATCGCTTTTTCAGGCGCCATCTTCTACTACTCACCCGTATTGCTCTTGGTTCTCCTCGTTTGCCTCGCCCCGGCCTTCCTCGGCGAAAGCCATTTTGCCTTTCTGAACTACGCGCTCAATTTTCGCCAGACGCCCGTTAAGCGCGAACTCGATTATCTCCGGCAGGTAGGAGGCAGCAAAGAAGCTGCTAAGGAGTTAAAGCTGTTTGGCCTGAGCGGCTTTCTCACTAATCGCTTTACGTTGCTGTCGGACCAGGTGCTCGCGCAGAACCTTTCGCTTTCGCGCCGCCGCCTGTTAGCGGCAACACCGTTCTCGATTCTCAGTACGGCCGGTTACTATGCAAGCTATGTCTGGATAATTTATGAGACTGCTTTGGGTCGAAGGAGCTACGGTGATTTCGTGCTTCTTACGGGCGCCGTAACCAATGCCCAAAGCAATATCTCGCAATTGTTCTCCACGCTTTCGGGCATAGCCGATCAGGCCCTTTTTCTAACCGATCTGCTCGCCTTTTTCGCGATGCGGCCGACCGTTGTTTCGAAACCCAACGCTCTACCGGCCCCGCGTCCCATTCGTACGGGCTTCGAATTTCAGAAGGTTTCCTTTGCGTATCCCGGCACGGAACGCCTCATTCTGGATAATCTCAACTTCCGCCTGGAACCCGGGGAGCGCATCGCTTTGATCGGCCAAAACGGTCAGGGTAAAACCACTATCGTGAAGCTCATAACCCGGCTCTATGACCCCAGTGGGGGCCGGATACTGCTGGATGGAGTCGATCTGCGCGAGTACAACATTGAAGATCTCTGCCAGGAAATCGGCGTCATATTCCAGGACTTCATGCGTTACGAGATGACGGCCCGAGAAAACATAGCGGTGGGACGGATCGAGTTCCTGAACGACAATATCCGCATTCACTCCGCGGCGGAAAAGAGTCTGGCTGACGGTGTGATCAACCGGCTCGCGAATCGCTATGAACAGATGCTTGGACGGCGGTTCGAGGGCGGCGTAGACCTTTCCGGCGGGGAATGGCAAAAGCTCGCACTCGGCCGCGCCTATCTTCGCGAAGCGCAGGTGCTCATACTCGATGAACCGACCGCCGCGCTCGACGCTCGCGCCGAATATGAAGTTTTCGAACGGTTCAATGAACTAACGGAAAGCAAAATGGCGCTCTTCATCTCACATCGCTTCTCGACCGTGCGCATGGCTGAGCGGATCATCGTGCTGGAAAATGGAAGTATCGCCGAAGAGGGCAGTCACGATCAATTAGTAGCTCTCGGGGGCCGCTACGCGGATATGTTCGAGCTGCAAGCATCGAGCTACAGATAAGGAGTCATGGCAGAAATTCCTGTACAAAGCGCCACTGCCGCACCGCCTCTCGCAAACGCGATGAGCCAGGCCCAGCGCGCCGAACTGCGCGAGAAAGCAACCGTCGCCGCTCGCTCGTGCTCCTGGCTCAGTGGCAAACGCCGGTCCGCCAAGCCGCGCGAAATTTATGGTTCCCTCCGCAAGCGCCTGTCCTCTCTGGAGGCAGACCTGTACCGGCTACGATCCGACGAACCGTCAGAAGATCTACGCTGGCTTTATGACAACTTCCGTCTGATCCGAACGGATCTCGAAGCGGTACATGACTCGCTTCGCCCGCTTTCCCGCCTTCCCGGCGTACGGACTGCCAAGGAAGAATCGATTCCACGTGTGATCGTTTTGGCCCGCTCGCTGCTCGGGGGCGCCAATAATCGCCTCAACGAATCGGTCTTCGTCGAATTTGTCAGTGCGGTTGAGGAAACCGAACCGCTGCGGCTGACGGAGCTGGGCGGAATGCTGGATGGGCTCAAGGTGGCGCTGCTTGAACAGGCGGCCGAACTTGGCCCCAAGGCTCTCACCGCCTTCCTTGCTGAAGGCCAAAATGCCCCGAGCTTTGGCATCGGAGATATCATCAGCAGTCTGCGCTTTATTGGGGATCGAGATTGGCGCGGTATCCTCGAGCCGCTTTCCCTGATTCATCGTACGCTGCTCGAAGATCCTGCTGGCGTTTATCCACGAATGGATTTCGAAAGCCGTGAACAATACTGCCTGCGCGTTGCCAAAATCGCTTCTCATTCCGATTTCGACGAGCCTAGGCTTGCTCGCTTGGTGGTAGACATGGCGCGAGAGGCGCCCATTGACTCCGATACTCCGGCGATCATTCGCGACCGTCTTCATCACGTCGGGTACTATCTCGTTGACGCCACCGGCTCGCAGGCGCTGCTCAGCCGGATTGGATACCGGCCTTCGTTCAGCTCGTCTCTTCAGAGACTGTTTCGCCGGTTTCCCGATGAAATCTATATTCTCGGCATTGAAATCGTCGCGCTGATCACGGTAGTGGCGCTCATCATGAGTATTGTCCGCACGCAAGGCGGTCTCGGCCTCGTTGCCGGCGCGCTGCTGCTATTGATACCAGCCGCCCAATCGGCGGTGGAACTGGTTAATTATCTGGTCACCACAGTCCTGACGCCGCGTCCTTTGCCGAAACTCGATTTTTCCCGAGCCGTTGATCGCGCCTCCGCGACCATGGTGGCTATTCCAACGCTCCTTATCAACGACAAACAGATTCGGGAATTGGTGGAAGATCTTGAAGTTCGGTACCTCGTAAATCGCGATCCGAATATCTTCTATGCGCTTTTGACCGACCTTCCAGATACGGCCGAGCCAGCCGGAGAACAGGACCGGCGCGTCGATTTAGCCATCGAGCTCATCGACGAGCTAAATATCAGATACGCTTCCGAGCCATTTGGCGGCTTTTATCTATTTCATCGACACCGCGTCTACAACCCGCGCGAGGGAGCCTGGATGGGTTGGGAGCGTAAACGCGGCAAGCTGCTCGATCTTAACCAGCTTTTACGCAATACCTTCGATCCTTTCCCAGTCAAGACCGGTGATCTTTCCAAACTGCCGGAAATTCGATATGTGCTGACACTCGATTCCGACACGCAGTTGCCCCGCGGCTCCGCCCAACGCCTCATCGGCGCGATGGCACACCCGTTGAACAGGCCCTTTGTGGATCCCGAGTTAAACATTGTTACGAGCGGCTATGGCATTCTTCAGCCGCGGGTGGGGATCAGCGTACACTCAGCCTCGCGTTCCCGTCTGGCCAGTATCTACTCCGGCCAGACCGGATTCGATATTTATTCGCGCGCTATCTCGGATGTATACCAGGATCTTTACGGCGAGGCCATTTTCACCGGCAAAGGCATCTATGATGTCGATGCTTTGCGTCAGGTGCTCGAGCACCGTTTCCCGAGAAATGCCCTGCTCAGTCACGATCTCATCGAAGGCGCTTACGCGCGGGCTGGCCTCGCGTCCGATATCGAAGTTATTGACGATTATCCTTCTCATTACAGCGCCTACAACCGCCGCAGGCACCGCTGGCTGCGCGGCGACTGGCAAATTGTTCGCTGGATCTTAAACACGGTGCCGGATGAATCCGGCCGCCTGGTCGAGAATCCGACTTCACTTATCTCGCGCTGGAAAATCCTCGACAACCTGCGGCGCAGCCTGGTCGAGCCGCTTACGTTTCTGCTCCTCATCGCAGGCTGGTTCTGGCTGCCCGGCAGCCCGCGCTTCTGGACTCTTGTTACGCTAGCTCTTCTCTTCCTGCCCATCTATTTCCGGCTCATTTTCGCGGTCATTCGCACCACGGCGGCCAAAAACTGGATCTCCCTGCGAGAGGCGCTCAACGACTTTCTGACTTCGCACGCCAGTATTGCTCTCAATATCGCTTTCCTCGCCCACCAGGCCCTCGTCGCGATAGACGCCATCGTACGCACCGTGATTCGAAGCTTCGTCACTCACACGCGCCTGCTCGAGTGGGAAACCGCCACCGAAGCCGAGTTGGGGATTCGCAAACGGACGCCGGTCGACATCTACCTGGATTGGGTTCCACTGGTAGCGGTTGTGATCGGACTGGCGCTCCTGCTCAGGCCGCACGCCGCGCCTTACGCGCTGCCCTTCCTGATTCTTTGGGCGTGCTCGAAGCTCATTTCCAACTGGCTGAATCGATCGCCGTACGAACTCTTCGATCTCGCCGAAAACGACCGCCTCTTCCTGCGCAACATAGCTCTCCGTACCTGGCGGTATTTCGCGGAATTCAGCAACGAAAAAAATCACTGGCTTATTCCGGATAATGTGCAGGAACAGCCGTATCGCATCGCGGAGCGTCTCTCGCCCACTAACCTCGGCCTGCTCTTCAACGCGCGCCAAGCGGCTCTCGAGTTCGGCTATTTGACGCTCCCGGAATTTGTGAAGCAGAATGAACTGACCCTCCAGACACTTCCGAACCTGCCGCGGCAGCTGGGTCACTTTCTGAACTGGTACGACAACATTTCTCTCAAGCCTCTTGATCCGCCGTTTATATCGAGCGTGGATAGCGGCAACCTGATTGCTTCGCTGTGGAGCTTCAAGGAAGGGTGTCTGGAGCTGTTACGTAAACCGCTTATCAGTGACAATGCGCTGGCGGGTATCGCGGATCATCACCGGATGCTCGATCGCGCTTCCACCTCGCAGGCCCTTACCGCCATTCTGAAGCTGCATGGTAGTCCGATGTGGCTGCCCGAGTTGCTTAAATTTGATACCGGCAGTCTTGGTGCGGGTAAAGCTGCCGACCCTAAACAGCATGTCTCCTGGCCAATCGAGCTGCGGACCCGGATTGAAGCTCTGGCCGAAGCCGTTCGCCAGTTCATGCCCTGGTTCTTGCCCGAGTACGAAGTCCTGCGCCAGCCAACAAGCGGATTCGAAATACCCGATAAGGCGCTTACCCCGCAAAGCGCTCCGGAATTCTTCGCCAGTTTGGATGACCGGCTGCGTGCCCTGGCGGGCGATCCCAGCACGGCGAAAAGTGTGCTGGACGCGGTCTACCGATTGCGCGCCGAACTCCCTGCTTGCCGCGATCGTATAAAGGTTTTCGCGGAGCGCATTCAAAGCCTCGCCGACGCCTGTGACAGATTCACACATGAAATGGGTTTTTCGAGCCTAATCAATCGGAATCGGAATCTGCTCTCGATCGGCTACGACGTGACTAAGCAGGCGGTTAACTCGTCGTGCTACGATCTCCTCGCCTCTGAAGCGAGAACCGCCACCTTTATCGCTGTGGCAAAGGAAGATCTCGTGCAGGAAGGCTGGTTCCGCCTGGGCCGCCAGCACACCGTGTGCGAAGGTGAGACGACCTTGATCTCCTGGACCGGCACGATGTTCGAATATCTTATGCCTGCCATTTGGATGAGGTCTCACCCGAACACTCTGCTTGACCGCGCCGTCCACTCGGCCGTACGCGCACAGCGGACCTATGGCGAAAGATATCGCATTCCCTGGGGCATTTCAGAAGCCGCTTACCGCAAAACAGATGCCGACGGAAATTATCAATACTCGGCGTTTGGCGTCCCCGGGCTCGCTTTGAATGTCGCTCGCTCAGGCTCGCTGGTTGTCTCAGCGTATTCCAGTTGCCTGGCGCTGATGGTTGACCCGGTAAATGCTTTAAAGAATCTTTCACGCATGAAACGCGCCAAGGTGGCTTACCGAATATGGCTTCTACGAATCGGTCGACTACAGCGAATCACCGCGCCGCAGCTTCTTGGCGCCCAAAGGCGAAGTCATCCGCTGCTGGATGGCGCATCATCAGGGCATGAGTCTCGTGGCCATCTGCAATGTCCTGCACGATTGGCCATTTCAACGCTGGTTCCACTCGGAACGGTTGGTGCAGGCGAGCGACCTGATTCTTCAGGAGCGCCCTATTCGCGCCAAGCCGATTGCCGATGACCGTCCGCGCCGCGTCCTGTCGTTGCGAGGAAGAGGTCCCGTTACCAAAGCTCGTATTTCCGCTTAAGAAGCAGCTCATGTCGCGCAACTTGTCGTGGTTACTTCTTGTGGCGATGCTGTGGATAGCCTGGTGCGTATTGGTAATACTTGAACTGGTCCCGCTCATCCGGCGACACATAACAATGTGGCCTTGGCTGATGGCTTATGCGCTTTGCGTGGCGCCGGTGGTCGCTGATCGCTCTTCTGTTCGTCGTTCGAGCACGAAGGAGTCTCGGGCATCTAGTCATCCACAATGCCGTCGCGCGCTGCTGTGCCGCTGGCCGCCGCCCGGAGGTATTGCTTCGGCCAGGCAATTTGTTGATGAAGTTCGCTAGCGGCCTGCAGTGGCCAATACGGATCGCGAAGAAATTCGCGCGCAATCATGATCAGATCCGCTTGATAGGTGCGAATGATCTGATCCGCCTGCGAGGGCCCTGTAATCACGCCAACGGCACCTACCGGCATACCAGTCTCGCGTCGAATGCGTTCAGCGAAGGGCGTCTGAAATCCCGGCCCAACCGGAATCTTTGCATAGGGTACAAGCGCGCCAGAGGAGATGTCCATCAAATCTACGCCGTGGCGTTTCAAAATCTTCGCCAGCTCGACAGATTGATTGATATCCCAACCTCCTTCGGCCCAATCGGTCGCTGAAATACGCACCATAAGCGGTGAATGGGCGGGCAGTTCCGCACGTACCGCATCGACCACTTCAGTGAGGAGACGTACGCGATTTTCGAACGGGCCGCCGTACTCGTCTTCTCTTTTGTTGCTCAGTGGAGACAAGAACGAGTGCAGCAGATAACCATGTGCCGAATGGATCTCAACGATATCGAATCCAGCTTTAGTAGCCCGCCGCGCCGCCGCTACGAAGCTCTCGATGATTCGATCAATTCCCGCTTTATCCAATGCGATCGGCTTTGCGTACTTCTCGGAAAACGGTATGGCGCTTGGAGCGAGTACATCGGTCCAGCCGCCATCTTCCGGAGGAAGAAGTCTCTCGGGTTCCCATGGCACAGACATGCTGGCCTTGCGGCCCGCATGAGCAAGCTGAATACCTGCGTACGCACCCTGCGAATGGATGAAATCCGAAATTTGCTTGAGCTTCGGGATGTGCTCGTCTTTCCACAAGCCAAGATCATTCGGCGTAATGCGCCCTTCCGGCGAAACCGCGGTTGCTTCAACAATGATTAGACCGGCGCCACCCACGGCACGGCTTCCCAGGTGTACCAAATGCCAATCCGTGGCGAAGCCGTCGATACTCGAGTACTGGCACATTGGTGAAACCACAATTCGGTTTGGTAGGGTTCTGCGGCCTAGCTCGTAAGGTGAAAACAGGGTAGGGATCTCAGACATAGCGGCGTCACTGGTTCGATGTTGGCAAAGCTTAAATAGTGGCGCTCGAAGTGATCGCCGGCGCCGTCAACTTTTCGCCAATGCCTGCCGGATCGCCTTTTCGGCGGCAGGAGCCATGATGGCGTATCCGGCTCTGTTTGGGTGGACGCCGTCACCACTCAAACCGGCTTTCATTCCGCCCTTTGCGTCCACCATTTGTGAATAGTAATTGAGATAGACCAATCCATTTTTCGCTGCATAGTCTTTCAGCCACGCATTCAGCGCGCTTATCTTCTCGACAGGCTGAATAGCCGGCCGCCATGGATATTCGAAGGCGGGCGTCAGCGAGGACAGCACCACGCGAATGCCATTTTGTCTGGCGATGTCCGTCATCGCAATGAAATTGTTCTCGGTGTCTTGCAAGGTCATGGGGCCGGTGTTTCCCGCGATATCGTTTGTGCCCGCCAGGATGACCACAACTTTGGGCTTGAGCGCAACGACATCGGGCATGAAGCGAACCAGCATTTGGGGTGTAGTTTGCCCGCTGATACCTCGATTGATATACGGCTTACCCGGAAAGAAGACTGTTCCCGGAGCGCGTCCCCAAAAATCCGTAATGGAGTCCCCCATGAACACGACCCGATTCTCGCCTTCTGCCGGTGCACGAAGGTTGTCATTCTCCTGGCGATAGCGGGCAAGATTCGCCCAGTCCTGCAGTTGCTTTTGCGCCCGTTCTGCGCCAGTGTCCGCGGCCTCCTTTGATTCGGCTGAAGGACTGTTTGCGATCCCCAGCAATGCAAAAAAAGCCAAACCCGCATAAAGCGTGTTTCTCATCCTAGTTTTCCCCAACTCAACTCGCCCTGAAAAAGCTTACCGCAGTGGTTCGAACCGCCCTTAAGAGAACTCGCTTCTCGGGGAATTCGGCCTATGAACTTTGCATGGACGTTTCATTAGGTCAAATGAATGTTTGTGATATTATCCCTGCAGATTCGACAGTGAAATTGGGCTTGATCAGTTCGGCTTGGCTTGGTACGCCCGTCGGTACAGCCAAGGGGATAGAACTCACGAAACAGATTGGTTTTGACTGTATCGATATATTCGCCGATCCGCTCGAAATCACGCCGGAAGAGCGGCGCCTGATTCGGAAGACAACGGCCGCGAACCATCTTCCCGTCATCTCCACCGTCTGCTGTGCTTTAGGCATTGCCGATTTCAACAAACCGGTGCGCGATTTCCATATCCACCGCGCTAAGAGCTATCTCGATTTCTGTTATGAGCTAGAGGGCAGAAATTTGCTGCTCGTCGTGGGCGAATACATCTGGCAGCAGGAGGTCATTGCTCCAGAAGAGCAGTGGAAATGGGCGGTCGGAGGTGTCCGGGAGCTTGCAGAATATGCGAGCAGCCTCGGACTGGAGATTGCTATTGAACTCGAGCCGTTCCATCTGTCTCTCATCAATAACATTGATCGCATGACTCATTTTCTTGCCGATGTCGACCATTCGGCAGCGAAAGCGAATGTCGATATTTCTCATCTCGCTCTCGCCAAGGATCCACCCGGCATCATTTCAAGGCTCAAAGACCGCATCGCTCACGTCCATCTCTCTGATTGCGACGGTAAGAAACATGGCGACCTGCCTCCCGGCCGCGGAGTTGTCGATTTCCCGCCTTACTTGAAAGCGCTTTCCGCCGCTGGCTTTGATGGAACAATCAGCATAGAACTAGAGTATTCGCCGGAACCGGCTAAAATCGCCGATTGGGTAAGGGAGGCGTATACTTCGACCAGCGAGATGATGAGCCAGCTTGGCATTCGCTCCTGAATCATCTTATGTAGAAAGGATTATTTATGGCATCAGGTCCCATTCAACAGAACCGGCTCGAAGAATACCGAAGAGATGGGTACATTCTCGAAAAATCCCTTTTCGACAAAGAAGAAATCGGGCTGCTCCATCGTGCTGCGAAAGAAGACCGAGCGCTCGACCAACACTCTTTCGGTCGAGGCGACGGCGAAGGCGGTACGGTCCGTCTGTCGCTCTGGAATCATCCCGGGGATACGATTTATGGCATGTTCGCGCGCTGCGAGAGCATCGTTGATTCCGCCGAAAAACTTCTTGGAGGGGAGGTTTATCACTACCACTCCAAGATGATTATGAAAGACGCGAAAGTCGGCGGAGCATGGGCGTGGCATCAGGACTACGGCTACTGGTATCAAAACGGGGTGCTCTTCCCGCTTCTCACGAGTGCTTTTATCGCGGTCGATCCCGCTACCCGAGAAAACGGCTGCATGCAGGTGCTCAAAGGCTCGCATCTGATGGGTCGTATCGATCACGTTCTTACCGGCGACCAGGCCGGTGCGGATATGGAGCGCGTGCGTGAAGCCGAGAAACGCCTGGAGCTCGTGTATGTCGAAATGGCTCCCGGAGACGTTCTTTTTTTTGATTCCAATCTGCTCCATCGCTCGGATCAGAATCGTTCGGAGAACCCGCGATGGTCGATGATCTGCTGCTACAACGCTGCTCGGAACGATCCCTACAAGGAAGCGCACCACCCTCGCTACACTCCGCTACACAAAGTGCCGGATTCAGCGATACTTGAGGCCGGCCAGCGCCGGTTTAGCGATTCCGATGTCGCCTGGATGGACGATAAGGCGGACCAGAGCGCGCGCAGCCTGGAGACTACGGTCCGGTCCTAGTCTTGCCCCAACAGTTAAAGGTTTACTTTAACTTGCTAGCTCTCGATGGCCTCGCTCCGCGCTCGTACGAGGATATTCAGCAGGCGGGCTACGATGGTGTCCAATTTGCCTCGCCTGCAAGCAACGCGGATCTGCAAATCTGCCGGAAACTAGGGCTCGAAGTCGCGGCGAGCGGCCGGATCAATCAAGTCGAAAATACGAACCCATTGGCCGAACAATGGGCCGGCGATGGCTTCGTTTGTGCAACTTTGCATGTTGGCTGGGGTCTGGAAAGCGATGCCGAGGCGTTCCGTCTGATCGAGAGTGTCCTCGCCGCCTCGGCCGCTCACAAGATTCCTCTTTATCTTGAGACGCACCGGGCAACCATCTTCCAGGACATGTGGCGCACTGTGCAGTTCGTACGGCAATTCCCGGAAATCCGTTTCAACGGCGACTTCTCGCACTGGTACACGGGTCAGGAAATGGTCTATGGGGGCTTCGAAAAGAAATTCGACTTCATCCAGCCGGTGCTCGAGCGCGTACGCTTCATCCATGGCCGGATCGGTAATCCGGGGTGCATCCAGGTTCGAGTCGATCCCGATCAAGCCCCCGAACCCGGATATGTCGGCCACTTTCGGCAACTTTGGACCACTTGCTTCCGCAACGGAGCACGGACCTTTACGCCTGAGCTGCTCGCGCCAGGTATTTATTACGCGCGTACTCTGTGGAAGGAAAGTGGAAAATTTGTGGAAGAAAGCGATCGCTGGGAGCAATCTCTGCTCCTGCGCCGCATTGCTGAGGAGTGCTTTAGAGACTCGCAAACCCAATCAGCATGAGCCCGACCACGTAGGCCGCAAACATGAGAGCGATCAGTGGCATGGTTCCTTTCGGCGCAGCCCGAAATTCTTTCCAGATGAGGACGCCCCAGATAGCGGCGACCAAGGTGGCGCCCTGCCCAAGCGCGTAAGAGATGGCCGGACCCGCAACGCCCGACGCAATCACGTTCAGACCGAAAGCCAGCATCCAGATGGCTCCTCCCAGGACGCCCAGTGAATGGAGTCGGAGTGTGCCTGCGAAATACTCGGTGTAGGTACGTCCCGCCGCTTTCATGAAAATTGAGTTCACCACCAGATTGCTCAGCAGAACACCAATTGAGAAAAAGAATAAGGCCGTGTAGGGGGTCAGTTTGCCGGTCAGAACAGGCGCAGAGTTGAAGCCAGGCGATAGCGATTGAATCAGCTTCGGATAGAAAAAGCCCATCAGGCAACCCGCGACGATAGCGAACGACAATCCCTTGCCCACATTGCCGGAGCTCGAACGAGGCAGTTTCCGGTATGCCAGAGCGGATAAAATCATGGCAGCGAGCACCAGCGCGACACCCAGAAAGAGAGCCGGAGCATTTCCTTTTGGCTGCTCAAGATAAGCCTTGATGGTTCCGATGATCAACGCGAGTCCTATGCCGACCGGAAAAGCAATCGACATACCAGCCACATCGATCGCGACCACGAGTAGAATGTTGGCAACATTAAACAGCATGCCGCTCAGGGCAGCCGTCAGCATCGAATCGAACGATGCGAGCTTGAGATTTTCAAGCGCGGGCATGCCTGCCGCACCGGCGCTGCCGGCGGTGAACATGAAAAGAACACTGAAGAGGAAGAGTCCGATTGCGTAATCCCAGTAGTAAAGTTCGAAGGGCCACTTGGTGCGGCCGGCCAGCTTCTGAGTGTTGGCCCAGGAGCCCCAGCCGATCATGGTGATCGCGCAAAACAGGATGGCCAGCGTGTTCGAATGTACGGTAAGCACTAGGCGTTAACGTAACACCTCTCGAAATATGAAAACCATTTTTCTGCTGCCAATTGTTCTAAGCGCTCTGGCGGCCACTGGCTGGAGCAAAACGGCGGTGATTCTTTCGACCGACGTCGGCAATGAGATCGACGACCAATGGGCGATCACCTATATGCTGCTCAGCCCCGGTTTCGATGTGCGAGCAATCATTTCGGCGAACGGACCGTCACTGCCAGACCCGTCCGCGCACGCGACTTATAAAGTCCTGGTCGATGTGGTCGAGAGACGTCTGGGTATGCTCAGCGCACCCTCCGCTATTTGAAGGTTCGAGTCTGCCGTTATCCGATCGGCAAACTCCGCGCGACAATGCCGGAGTCGATTTCATCATCGAGACATCGAAACAGTTTTCGAAAGAAAGCAGGCTCGTCGTTCTCACGATAGGCGCAGCTACCGATGTCGCTTCCGCTATTTTGAAAGACCCAAGTCTAGTCGATCGCATCAGCGTGGTTGCGATGGGCTTCAAGAGTTTGGCAGAAGGCGGCAACGAATACAACATCCAAAACGATCCACGCGCCTGGCAGGTGATTCTCGATTCCGCTGTTCCGGTCACGATAGGATCAGCAGACGTCTGCAGGGCGGATCTTGCCATGACCTTCGATCATGCGAAGGAACTCATCGGCAAACGCGGACCGGTAGGCGCATGGTTGTGGGACGAATACCAGGACTGGTATTTCCGCAATGTCAAACCCCTGCGCAAAGACGACTTCTCAAAGCCCTGGATTATTTGGGATACGGTAGTGATGGCTTATGAACAAGGGATGACGACTCAGAAGCAGATCCCGCGCCCGCGGCTCGCTGACAATCTGTCCTTCGAGAAGACGAGTACCGGAAAGACCATCACCTGGATCACGGATATCGACTCGACTCGAATGTGGGCTGATTTCGCACAAAAGCTGGATTACTATCAAAGCACTCATGCGGTGGATCTCTCCCCGTGCTTATTTCGCCATTAAGGTTCATGAGGATGTTATGAAAGACAATCTGCCACGCCGTCAGTTCTTAAGAACAGCAACTGCGACCGGCGCTCTTTTTGCATCGAAAAGCGTATTTTTACCTCAGTCGCTGCCAGCCCAAGACGCGAAGGCGAGCGCTCCGAGCGATCGCATACGGCTCGGCATTATCGGCATTGGGATGCAAGGCTCCGGCCTGCTGCCGAACGCAATCTCATTGCCGGGAGTCGAGTGTGTGGCAGCGGCCGATCTTTACGATGGCCGCCATACACTAGCCAAGGAAATCACCGGCAATCCAAACCTGCCGACCACGCGCCAGTATAAGGAACTGCTCGATCGCAAAGATATCGACTGTCTGATTGCGGCGGTTCCGGACTTCTGGCACATGCAGGTGGTGGTGGACGCCTGTAACGCGGGCAAGGATATTTACTGTGAGAAGCCGATGTCGCATACGGCCCCGGAAGGCTTCAAGATGGTGGAGGCTGCGAAAGCGAATGATCGGATTGTGCAGATCGGCTCCCAACGAGTGAGTTCAGCGCTCTGCGGCAAAGCACGCGAACTTTACAAACAAGGTGCAATTGGCGACATTGAACTGGTCGAACTCTCATTAGGGCGAAACAGCCCGAATGGTGCTTGGGTTTATCCACCGCCGCTCGATCTCTCTCCGGAAAACTTGGACTGGGACACATGGCTGAAAGATACTCCGAAAATTCCGTTCAATCCCAAGCGTTTTGCACGCTGGCGCTGCTGGAAAGAATACGGAACGGGTGTAGGCGGAGACCTGATGGTGCATTTGGTGAGCGGCATGCTTTACACGCTGGGTTGGAATGAAGCTCCACGCTCTGCCTTCGCACTCGGCGGAATATTCCGCTTTAAAGACGGCCGCGACATGCCCGACCTGCATACCGTCTTGTTTGACTATCACGGCATACCCGTTTACGTGCGGCTTAGCCTGGTGGGGGAGACGCCGGAGATGGCACGTTTTGTGGGGCCAAAAGGAATCTTGGAAGCAAGTGGGAAGAGTCTCCGTTATTTGCCGCAAACGGGAAAAGACACCGAGCCGAGTTATTACTCAGGGAGCTTCCCGCACGCGATGCAGGAGAAATACTTCGCGGAGTGGCATGCTGAACACCCTGTGACGCCCGGGAAAGAACCGATTAGTAGCGACAGTTTATACACGGGCGACGACTGGGATGACGTAAAGCCCCATCTCTGGAACTTTTTTCAAGCGGTGAAGTCGAGAAAGGCAGTTGCCGAAGACGCTGTCTTCGGCAACCATGCAGCGATTGCCTGCCATATGGCAAACGAATCATACTTCCGAAAATCTCCAGTCAAGTGGAGCGAAAGCGCTAAAGAGATAGAAAGTTAGACCGCTCTGCGGCCCGCAAACAGACTAATCAGGAACAGCACTAGAAATATTACGAAGCAGATCTTCGCAATCGACCCTGCGGCCGCAGCAATACCGCCGAAACCGAGCACAGCAGCGATGATCGCGATAACCAGGAATACCCACGTGTACCACAGCATATGGCAATGTCTCCTCTTAAGCCTAGTAGCACGTAGTAGGCCATAAGAATGACTTACATCCGGAGTTACTAAATGCTTTCGGCAAAGCCATTTAGCGGCTTAGCTCAGCACCTTCCGGCAGTTAGTGTTCTGAGAGCACAATGAACTATTTGCGCCGTCAAGGCAGAAAAGGGAGCCCTCTGTAAAAAACTGCATCCGGCGAGTGGCTAAGCAGAGCTTCTGTTGGATTGCGTACCCGGAGTATTCTCATCCGGCTCGGGTTCACTTCCGTGCTCGCGCCACACGTCCCACAGCTGGGCCAGGTTCCGTACGAACAGCGATGGTTTCTCGGCATAAACGCGGTGACCCAAAGAGATCGAGTTTTCGCGAAGCTCCTTTTGGTGCTGCTCAACTAAAGAGAGGAAGGCCGTCACGGCTGCTTCACCTCCGAAGTCTTCAGGTTTGTTCTGCAATTTCTCATGCAAAAGAACAAGGTTGTGATCGTCACCCAGCCAGGTTTCCAGTTGCTTGAGGGACGATTCATGCGCCGCCATGATCTCCGTCCACAGATTTTCGAGTAACCGCACGTGGTACCAGTGATCTTTTACGCGCTTACGAAAGTCGTGGAAGTCGACGGATTTTTCAGTCTTTTCGGCTAGCTTCAGCGCTTTCCGTCCGAGGCGGTACGTTGACCTCAAACCGGAGTCGATTGCGCGGTATCCCTGGTGGCTAATCGGCCAGTTCTTGGCGTGCGGAGCAAGCGACCGAAATATTGCTGTTGCGCTTTTGATCACTTTTTCAGCATCGAGCCGCTGCTTCGGTCGTGCGTTTTTCTTTCTGCAGGCCAGCCGGATCGCGCTGATAGTTTTTTTGTCAAGCGTCCCAGCGGATTCTTTGGCGACCTGGTCAAATATTTCGAGGAGAGCCGCAGCATCCCGAAGCTCCGATAAGTGATGGCCGAGTGCTCGGAGACGTGTGTTCTCCTGCCGGTAAGTGCGACCGAGCTCGGGGCGGATCAGGCGCAGGACCCCGCGAATTTTCTTCACGGTTTTACGTGCTTCGTGAATTGCGTTGTCGCGCCCGCGGCCAGAGGCTTCGCCGAGGAGCCCGATCGCAGAATTGACTTCCTCGAGGACGATTCGCTTGATGCCGTCCGGCACGGCCTCACTGGCCTTTAAGCGATAGGCCATTTGTTCGCCCCGAAACTTTCAAACGAGAAAATCAGGAGTGGCCCTCCTGGGGTGAAGTGGGTGCAACGTTTGCAGTATCTCCCCCGAACTCTTTTTGAGCTTCTTCGTGGCGGCCCAGCAACTCTAGTGCGGCGGATGTGACATGTTCCGTCGTGAAGCCGAAGTGCTTCATGATCTGATCGCCTGGCGCGGAAGCGCCAAAGTGATCGATCCCGATCATGGTCCCTTCGTCTCCAGCCCAGCGTTCCCAGCCGTAAGTCGAACCAGCTTCGACCGTCACGCGTTTCTTTATGCTCTTCGGCAGAACCTCCTCGCGGTAGCTCTCATCCTGCTTAGAGAAAAGAAACCAGCTGGGCATGCTGACCACGCGCGCTTTCACTCCGTAGCCTTTGAGCTTTTCCTGAGCCGTCATGCAGAGAGAGACTTCTGACCCGGTGCCGATTAGAATGACCTCAGGCGCGCCGCCTTCCGCTTCGGACAAGATATAGGCGCCTTTGCTGACATCTCCGCCCTTGGCGTTGGCTCGGCTCAAGTGCGGAACATTTTGCCGGGTAAACGCAAATAGAGTCGGCCCGTCATGCTCGATGGCGACCGCCCAGGACTCAGCGGTTTCGGTGGCGTCGGCAGGACGCATCACGTTAAGCCCGGGGATGGAACGCAGGCCCGCGAGTTGCTCAACCGGTTCGTGCGTCGGTCCATCTTCGCCCACCCCGACGCTGTCGTGCGTGAAGATGTAATAGGCCTTCAATTGGCTCAACGCGCCCAGACGGATCGGTGGCTTCATGTAGTCCGAGAAAACCAGGAAAGTTGCGCTGTAAGGCAGCAGCCCACCGTGCGCCGCCATGCCATTCACCGCGGCACCCATCGCGTGCTCGCGCACGCCGAAAGCAATATTGCGGCCCGCGTAGCCCCAAACTCCGCCCACTGCGCCCTGCACTGCCGGACCCCCAGCTTCCGGGGGCTGGAAGTCCCCTTCGCCTTTCAGTGCCGTACTCGTTGATGGATTCAAATCGGCAGACCCACCCATGATGTTCGGGATGTGCTTGGCGAGTGCATTCAGCGCCTGGCCGCCTGCGGCACGTGTTGCGATCGGCTTATCTTCAGGTTTCCACTTTGGCAAGTCAGCCCGCCAGTTTTCCGGCAGCTTGCCGCTCAGCATCTGCTCCAGTTCGGCAGCCTCTTTAGCGAATGCTTTTTTGTAAGCATCGAACTTCGACTGCCAGTCCTTCTGTTTCTTAGCGCCTTTCTCACCCACTTGCCGGAAGAACTTTACCGAGTCCTCCGGAAGGTAAAACTTCTCCATGCTGCCCCAGCCAAGAGCTTTCTTGGCGGCCTGCAATTCTTCTTCGCCTAGCGGATTACCATGCGCTTCAAAAGTATCCTGCTTCTTTGGGCTGCCATATCCGATGTGAGTATGAACCAGAATCAGCGAAGGCCGGTTCACTTCTTCGCGAGCCCGGCGGATGGCCTTCTCGATCTCTTCCGTGTCGTTACCGCGCTCCACGTGCTGGATATGCCATCCGTATGCCTCGAAGCGTTTGCCTACATCTTCGGTGAAGCAGAGGCTGGTTCCTCCAGCAAGAGAAATGTGATTTTGATCGTAGAGGAAAATCAATTTCCCAAGCTGCAGGTGCCCGGCAAGCGACGCCGCTTCCTGGCTGATGCCCTCCATGAGATCGCCGTCGCCGCAAATACCGTAGGTGTAGTGGTCAACGATATCGTGACCCGGTCGATTGAAGCGCGCAGCGAACCAGGCTTCGGCAATGGCCATACCTACCGCATTTCCGAAGCCCTGTCCGAGCGGCCCGGTGGCGACTTCCACACCAACTGTGTGCCCGCGCTCGGGATGTCCGGGTGTCTTGCTGCCCCATTGCCTGAAGTGCTTCAGTTCCTCGAGCGGAAGGTCATAGCCGGTGAGATATAGCAGGCTATAGAGGAGCATCGAGCCATGGCCCGCCGATAGCACGAAACGATCGCGGTCGAACCATTGGGGATCTTTGGGGTTAAATTTGAGGAACTTTGTCCAGAGCGTGTATGCCATGGCCGCAGCCCCCATAGGCAACCCGGGGTGGCCGGAATTTGCCTGCTGCACGGCATCGGCCGATAGAAAGCGGATCGTGTTGATGCAAAGTTCTTCGAGCGTTTGTGTTTCGGTGGTTGGCAAGTTAGTTCTCCTCAATTTGGCAGCTTCCTTGAGCGTTTCGCCCGAAGCCGCAGTCGCTCTTACAGGGTAGTACTTGGCTAAATGAGTACAGAGCTTTCCTCATTCCAACGGCGGTCAGCGGCAGGCTATTCTGACAGTAGGCAACTGTCTTGAGGCTTCCGGATGAGGCGGTCATCGCAATAGAGTTGCGCTCAAGTGTTAGACGAGGAATGAACTTATTTTGCATATGTGTTGGAGCCTGGGCAGCAGGCTGGTAACGATCGCTTTCCTTACTTCGGGACTGCTGCTTGCGAGCAACGACAACGCCGGGATCAAGTTGGAGGCTTCTCCTGGGGATGATCCAGCTTCTACTCCGGCCCCCGCATCCTGTCCGGCGGGCGCGCCCATCGGTGCTGTTGATCTTCGGGTCAAAAGTCTAAACGAGCCCGACAGCCTTCCGTTTCAAACGATCAACCACCTGTCCGAAGGGGACACGGTACTCTACTCGCCGATCCTTCGGAACCGAGAAAAGCGTCCTGGGGAAGTTTCGCTGGTTATGGTGCCGGCCAAACATCAGCCGAGAGAGCCATCGCTGCTGGTAACCGATCCGAAGCCGGCGGACAAATCCCAGAAATGGAGTATTCCGCAGACCGTTTCCCTGGCAGCTCTGGTATATGGTCCGCAAGGCCTGAGCAAAAAGAAAGTGGAAGGTTTTTTGTCTCAGGATGACCTCTTGATAGCTCAGCTGGCCGACTATGCGGAAAAGACCGCTCAGACCGAGGCCTTAGTAGAAGCTCTTTCGGATGCGGGCAGCTCCGCCGCTAGCGTCAATTCGGCGCTCACAGGCTTTGCGTCACAGTACGGCTTAGCGGTTCAAATAGACAAGACCGCACCTCCCGCCGTGCAGGCACAAACGCTTTTCGCGACCATGAACCCTCAACTGGCAACTTACAATCCGCTGGCGAGTTCGACCGCAGAGCGAGTGGGCCAAACAGCGAGTCTGGCTACTGCGGCAGCAACTCTCTTTTTCGGAAGTCCGATAGGCCTGGCTGCTGGCGGCGCGGCGATGTTGCTCGACTTACGCTATATCGCGTTCCCGGGCACACAATTTCGCTCCTCGTTCGCTCAGACCTACTCGACGCCAGAGATCAAAAACGGATTGAACCTATGCGGCCAGCGCACTCCAGCCCCACCACACACCAGGGTGGCATTTATTTGGGCCGTTAGAATCCCCAACACGCCTGCTCCCACGATCAAAATCGGCAGCGCAGATTTTGTGCCCCCCAATGAGAAAACTCCGGTTCCGGTGGAAGTTCCGGACAAAAATTGGAAGTACCTGCAGAGAGCGCGCGATTGGAAGCTGGAGAATGCAGACGGAAAAAAACTCAAGGTATCGGTGCTGAAGCTCGGCAATCAGAAGGCTCTCGAGCTCGATCTCACGAAGACATCCGTAGCTCCCGGCGACTATCATCTTTCCGGCTATTGGGATTGGACTCACTTCCTGGCTTCAGGCGAAATTCATGTCGAGCTTTTAAGCGATTTTAATGCGGCGAAACTCGATCCGGCGTCGCAGGACAAGCTGCTGGCGAAATCAGGGAAAGTAGCAGCCACACTGACGGGAAGCGATTTCGAGTTTTTAAACAAAATAGAGATCAAGAAGCAGAACGATGAATTCGCGGTGCCCGCCCCGATGCGTTTCATCCTGCCGAAAGGCCTGCGCGAAGGACCGCAGACAAGAATGGATGTGCAGATTGATACGGCGGAACTCGAAGCGGGCAAGTATGAATTGCTGCTTTCCCAGCAAGACGCGAAGAGCCATCCGGTAGAGATCAACATTTTGCCTAACCTGCCGAGCATCGAGAATCTTCCGATTCTGGCAAATCAAGGCGAGGCGACGCAGCACTATGTACTGAAAGGCGAGCGGCTCGATCTGATCGCCAAATTGAAGACACCCGGAGTGACGTATGAATTAGGGCCGCCTTCTTCCAAGGGCTCCGATCGAGATATTACGATGCGGTTAAACTCCGATCTCAAGCCTGGCACGTTTCTACCAATTCAAGCCGATCTGACGGACCGGAACGAACCAATGACTCTGCCGGGCGCGCTTCAAATTACGGGTCCTTTGCCCGGCATTGCCAGCTCACATTTGTCATTACCGAGCGGAATGGAAATTAAGCCGCCGCCAGACGAATTTCCCGCGGGCTACAATCTCACCGCGATGCTCGACGTGAGGAACGTGGAAACCACGAGTGTGCTAACACTGGCCTGTTCGGAGGAAATCAGAGACCCGGTAACGTTGCATATCGGAGAGCAAAACTCCAGATACAGTCTCCAACAGCTCTCGCACGACCAGCTTTTCCTGTCGTTTGATACGAGTGAGTTTCCCGCAGGCTGCTCGCTGCAAGCAACTCTGAAGAACGGCGGGACAGCGCAATCGCAACCATTCACTTTGGCGCGTATTATCCGGTTGCCGGAAATCGAATCGTTCGACGATAACGGCCAACCTCCGCAAGATGGACGGCGTACCTACGCTTTGACCGGCCGCAACCTGGAGATGATCGAGAAGGTTGGTTGGGATCAACTAGAGGGCGTCGCAGTTGTAGGATTACCGACACCTATTCAGGGTCAGGGGCAGAAGCAATTGCTCCAGGTGAGCTTGCCCGATCCAGTGCCACAGCATGCGAGCTTATATTTGTGGCTCCGTGGCCAAAACACTGCAAGCGCCACCACCTTGGGCGCGCCGGGGAAGAACGCCACCGGCAACCCATTCCCGATTACCTCGGGCAGCCTCCCAACGCTCACGCTACCGTTGCAGTAAAGTTTTTAGGAAGACTTCTTGCCTTGCAGTTCACTTAAGGCTGCCAGTACTTCAGCACTGTGTCTGTTTGGATCAACGCCGGTCCAAACTTTTACGATTTTCCCATCGGGATTGATGAGAAAAGTATTACGGGCGGCTATCTTCATGCCCATGATGCTGCGCTCGGAACCGTATTCTTCCACCACTTTCTTTTCAGTGTCCGAGAGAAGCTTGAATGTCAGACCCTGCTTGGCGCAAAAACCTTTGTGACTGTCGGTTGAATCGACGCTCACGCCCACGATAACGGCGTCTTCCTGTTGGTACTTGGGCAGGTCGCGCTGAAAGTTGTGGGCTTCGATCGTACAACCGGGCGTGTTGTCTTTCGGATAGAAGTAGAGGACCACCCATTTACCGCGAAAATCCTTCAATCCAATCTGAGATCCGTCCTGCGAAGGAAGCTGAAAATCGGGTGCCTGCTGGCCCGCTTGGGGTATTGCGGTTTCTGTAAAGCCAGCCAGGGCCCCTAAGGAAATCGTGAGTACAGCGGCCGCGCCCAGCTTCAGCGCGCCGCTTGCATTTTTCAGATTCATATGTTGGGAAAAGCCTTCCAGCTTCTTGCGATGCTGGAGGACCGCAATAATATTCAAATATGCACTCAGTAACTTACAACAGACATGCGCTGCTCTAAAGTCACTATCGCGCTGCTCGCGCTCTCACTTTGCGCCTACCCCTCACACCGGCAACGCCGCCCGAGAAGCGGTCAGGCAGGTGTCTTCGATTTCTATCTTCTTGTGCTGTCGTGGAGTCCGGAGTTCTGCCACAGCCAGCCTACTGCCGCCCAATGCAGCGCGAAGACCGGCTTCATCGTTCACGGTTTATGGCCCCAAAACAAAGATGGCAGCTATCCTTACAATTGCCAGACGAACCAGCCTCCGCCGACCAATACTTCTTCCGTGTCGGACATCATGCCGCCTGAAATCATTCAGCACGAATGGCAACAGCACGGGACCTGCAGCGGTCTGAGCGGAGATGATTATCTCGCGCTGGTTCGGAAGACCTTCGATTCGATTCATATCCCGAGCCAGTTTCAGACGCCCGGTTCGAGTTTTGCAATCGCGCCCAAGAAATTGAAGCAGGAGTTCGAGCGAAGCAATAGTAGCCTTAGCGACAGTAATATCGCGATCCAACTACGCGGGCATTACCTCAACGCCGTCGAGTTTTGCCTGAGCAAAGACCGGAAGCCTAACCCGGTTACGTGTTCGAATGTGAAGGACGCCACCGGGGGCACTTTTATCGTCCCGCCGGTACGGTGAAATCCGATTTCCCCTGATTTGGCGGAAGCGGCTTCGCACGATATACTTAGTGAGGAGTTCCCCTTTGAAGCTGCGAGGATTTGTGCGTCTTTTTGCGCACATACAGATGCTTCCCGTGCTCGAAAACGGTGAAGAGACGACGCTGGTCGGTGGACAGGCGGTCATGGAGGGCGTGATGATGCGCTCGCCGCACAGTTATTGCGTGGCGGTGAGGAAACCCAACGGGGAAATCGTCACCGAAGAGAGTCCTCTGCCGCGATTAGCTGACCGCTACCGGCTGTTCAGGCTGCCCGTTTTCCGAGGATTGGGCACGCTGGGCCACGCTATGTGGCTTGGGATGAAAGCATTGAAATTTTCAGCCCTCTGCGCCTTGGATGAAGTTGCGGGTAAAACGCAGTCTGAAAAGCCGGCGAAAAAAAGTGAACCGGGCACCGGCGCAATGGCGCTGCAGATCGTCTTCTCGCTTGCTTTCATGATCGGCCTGTACAAGTTTGTGCCGCTTTACCTGGCAACCCTGCTTGGCAAGCACTTTCAGGCGGTAAGCGGGCGGTTTGCGATCAATATGGTGGACGGCACGCTGCGTATCGCGATCTTCCTCGGCTTCATGTTTTTGCTTTCGCGCATGAAAGAAATGAGGAGAGTGTTCGAATATCACGGAGCCGAGCACAAGGTGGTCTTCAACTTCGAGTCAGGTCAGCCGGTCACGGTAGAAAACGCACAGCGTTTCGTCACGTGGCATCCCCGCTGCGGCACTAGCTTTCTGGTTGTGGTGCTGGTGATCGCGATGATCTTCTACGCCTTTCTGCCAATCGATAATTTCTGGCTGAAGTTCGCGGCACGGATCGCTTTGCTTCCCGTTATCGTGGGCGTCAGCTACGAAATTATCCGATTCGCGGCGCGTCGGCAAGGCGGCCTTCTGGCATGGCTCACACGGCCCGGTCTTTGGCTGCAGCGTGTGACTACTCAGCCCCCGTCGAATAGCCAGACAGAGGTTGCGATACACGCTCTCGATCGCGCCATGGAACTCGAAAAAGCGCAAGGCGGCGTTCTGGTCATCGCTTAAGCTCGAGTTCTAAGATTTCCTTCTGATCCGGCCTCTATTTTCATGGACTACATCGATCGACTACAAGAAGCGGAGGCCCGATTCGATGAGCTGACCGCGAAAATGACGGATCCGGCGATCCTCAACGACCAGGAAGAGTATCGCAGGGTGGCGAAGGCACAAAGCGAACTGACGGAGCTGGTTGCTAAGTTCCGCGACTGGAAGAAGGCTGATCGGGAATTGCGTGACTCTCGAGTCATGCTGAACGAGAGTGACGCGGAACTTCGCCAAATGGCAGAACTGGAAGTAGCGCGGCTCGAACCTGAGCTGAGCGCTATTGAAGGCGACTTGCGCATTCTGCTGCTGCCTAAAGACCCGAACGACGAAAAGAACGTAATACTCGAGATCCGTAAAGGGGCCGGCGGAGATGAAGCCTCCCTGTTTGCCTATGAGGTGTTTCGAATGTACACCCGGTATGCGGAAGAGCAGGGTTGGAAAGTCGAAGTCACCTCGCTGAGCGAGTCCTCCGTCGGAGGTCTTAGTGAAGTGATCGCAATGGTGAGCGGGAAGAAGGTCTATAGCCGCTTGAAGTATGAGAGCGGCGTCCATCGGGTACAGCGTGTGCCCGCGACTGAGACTCAGGGTCGCGTCCACACATCGACGATTACGGTTGTCGTGATGCCTGAGGCCGACGAAGTAGACGTTCAGATCGATCCCAAAGACATCCGTATCGATACGTTCTGCTCTTCCGGACCGGGCGGCCAGTCGGTCAACACGACTTATTCGGCGGTGCGCATCACTCACCTGCCCACGAACACGGTTGTTTCCTGCCAGGACGAGAAATCGCAGATCAAGAATCGCTCCAAAGCCATGCAGGTGCTGCGTTCACGCCTTTATCAAATGGAGATGGAAAAGCAACTTGCCCAGATCGGCGCCGAACGCAAGAGCATGGTGGGAACGGGCGACCGCAGCGAGAAGATCCGCACCTATAATTTTCCGCAGAATCGCGTGACAGATCACCGGATTGGCCTGACGCTGCACCAACTCGACCTGGTGGTGGAGGGCCGCCTTCAGCCCATCATCGAAGCTCTCACGAGCTACTATCAATCGGAACGGCTGCGCGACCAGGGTGAAGCGGCGTAGCTGAAACCCAAGCCACACGCGCTTGTTCCTGACAATTCAAACTGCAATTCTGCAAGGCACTGAGTTGCTGGAAAAGGCTGCCGTCGGTGTTCCCCGTCTGACGGCGGAAATTCTTCTCTGCCATGCCATGCGCCGCGATCGCGCATATCTCTATGCTCACGGCAACGATCAATTGAGTGAACTGGATTGGATTCACTACGGCCGCTACCTGAACGAACGGCTGAAGGGTAAACCGACACAATACATCACGCATCGGCAGGAGTTCTTCGGGCGGGATTTTTTCGTGAACGAAAGCGTGCTCATACCGAGACCCGAAACTGAACACCTGGTAGAAGCTGCACTAGCGCGTTTGAGCAGCCATCCTGCGGCCCGAGTATTGGATGTCGGAACTGGTTCGGGTGCGATTGCAATCTCGCTGGCGCTTGAGACGAAGCAGCTTGTGCTGGCTTCCGATATTTCCTTGGCCGCTCTCACGGTCGCCGAACGCAATCGAAAGACCCACAATGCTCGGGTACAATTTCTGGCGGCAGATCTTCTGAGCTCGGTGGCCGCTCCGTCCATCGATCTTTTAATTTCTAATCCGCCTTATGTGCCCGGAGCGGATACCGCAAATATGCAGAGTGAGGTACGCGATTGGGAGCCGCACACAGCGCTCTTTGCGGGAGACTCCGGATTGGAGATTTACCGTAGCTTAATCGAAGAGGCCGAAATCGCTGTCAAGCCCGGCGGCCGTTTTCTGATGGAACTTGGTTTTCGCTCGCTCGAACCCGTGCGCGAAATGCTCGCTGCGCGGTGGATGGATATTGCAGTAAGCTCAGATTTGGCAGGATGGCCGCGCGTCATAGGCGCGACGCTGCGCGGGTAATCCGCTGCTCTCTAGCTATAGGCTTTCGTTATGCAACGCCTGGTCTGCCACGTCGACATGGACGCGTTCTTTGTATCCGTGGAGGAGCTGTATGACCCTTCGCTCAAAGGCAAACCGGTTGTTGTGGGGGGCAAGGCGAATCAGCGGGGCGTGGTGGCAGCAGCATCCTACGCGGCGCGCAAGTTTGGCGTACACTCGGCAATGCCCCTCCGAACGGCGGCCCAGCTCTGCCCTCAAGCAACGTTCGTAGAAGGACACCCCGAACGCTATCGCGAATATTCGCAGAAAGTCTTCGCGGTTCTCAATCGCTTCTCGCCACTTGTTGAAATGGCTTCCATAGACGAAGCCTATCTCGATCTCACCGGAACGGAGCGTTTGCACGGCCCGGCATTACGAGCGGCTCATGCCCTGCACGAAGCGATCGGCCGCGAGACGAACTTAAGGTGCTCATTGGGGCTCGCCTCCTCGCGCCTGGTAGCGAAGGTTTCTTCCGACCAGGCAAAGCCGAATGGCGCGTTATTTATCTTGCCGGGACAAGAAGCGCGATTTCTGGCACCGCTCGACGTCCGCAAGATTCCCGGGATCGGGAAAAAGATGGAAGCTGCGCTGCATAGGATCGGTATCCGTCGCGTAGGTGATCTAGCCAATCTGGACGAATCGTTTCTAGCCGCTCGTTTTGGTAAATGGGGTCTCGCCCTCGCCGGAAAAGCCCGCGGCGGCGACGCCGGCGCATGGTTCGATTCGGAAATCGGCGCGCATGAAGACCCGAAATCCATCAGTCACGAGCATACTTTCAACGTTGACACGGCCAACCAGGATCAGCTCGAAACGGCGCTGCTCAAATTATCTGAAATGGTTTCGAAACGCCTGCGCGAGCATCAACTCTACGCCCGGACGATTCAGTTGAAGCTGCGCCTGGAAGACTTCTCGACGGTTACGCGCGCTCATTCTCTCGATCACGCTACACAATTGGATCGTGAAGTGGCCGGCGCGGTAATCAGATTGTTCCGCGAGGCATGGGATAACAAAACACCTGTTCGGCTGTTGGGAGTTCACGCGGGAGGTTTGCAATCAGTTGAAGGACAGATGAGCTTGCTGGAGGAGTCGAACACGGCCCGTTTGCGAAGCGCCTTTCGTTCGGTCGATCATATCCGGAATCGTTTCGGAGCAAGCAGCGTTTCTCTGGCAAAAACACTCGACGCTGGAATCCGCGAGCGGGTGCATGAAAACCCTTTCGATCTGCCCGGTAAAGCGCCTAAGAAAGGCAAAAGCTAAGCCGCCTTCACGATCTTGATGAACGATTCCGGATCGAGGCTGGCGCCGCCGACCAGCGTACCGTCGATTTCCGGTTCGCGCATCAGTCCTTCGATATTATCTGGTTTCACGCTGCCGCCATATAGAATCCTGAGTTGTTGCGCGGCTTCCGTTCCGAACCGCTTATCGGCTTCGGAGCGAATGAGCCCGTGGGCTTCGGCGGCGATTTGCGGTGTTGCGGTCTGCCCTGTGCCTATCGCCCACACCGGCTCGTAAGCGATGACTACCTGCGCAAACTGTTCTTCAGTAAGCCCTGCAATTCCGCAGGCAAATTGCCGCACCAGAATTTCGTGCGCCTTTCCGGCTTTGTGTTCCTCCAGCTTTTCGCCCACACAGATCACCGGCGTGAGGCCTGCAGTGAGAGCCGCTTGCGTCTTTTTCAAGACGTCGGCATCCGTCTCGTGGCACACCACGTGACGGCGCTCGCTATGCCCGACCAACACCCAGGTCGCGCCCGCCTCCCGCAGCATGTCAGCCGATATTTCGCCCGTGTATGCGCCCTCAGAACACCAATAAATGTTCTGACCGCCGATGCGTATGGAACTTCCTTCACAGGCCGAAACAGCCGTTGGAATGCTCAGCGCAGTAGGGAACAGAACGATGTCACAATTGCTCACACCACCGGCAAGCTGCCTGAACTTCGCCAGAAAGTTTTCCGTTTCTCCAGCAGTCTTGTACATCTTCCAATTCCCTGCCGTGATGCGCCGTCTCATAGGCCCGAATGTCGATTATCCTTCCTGAATCTCTTTCAAAAAACTGGAGCCGGCGTTGACCGACGTGCCAAAGTTCTCCGCCACCGTTTGGCCGATATCGGCTAATGTCTGACGAGTACCGAGATCCGCTCCTGCCTTGACATGCTTTCCAAACACGAGCAATGGCGTATATTCGCGGGAGTGATCCGTCGATGGCGTAGTCGGATCGCAGCCATGATCCGCAGTCAGGACAAGCATGTCTCTTTCCCGCAAATCTAGACTTGGAAGCCAGCGGTCTACATCTTCCAAGGCTGCGGCGTAGCCTTTTACATCGTTGCGATGCCCGTACTGCTGGTCGAAATCAACCAAATTTACAAAAATCACTCCGTTCGCCTGGGCCGCCATAGCTGCGGCCGTCTTCCGCATGCCGTCGTCATTACCCTTCGTCGTGACGGAATGAGTGATGCCTCGCCCCAGGAAGATATCCGAGATCTTACCGACCGCGTAGACAGGTACTCTCTCTTGCTGAAGCCTGTCGAGCAGCATTCCAGCGGGTGGCGGAACAGCATAGTCGTGGCGGCTGAGGGTGCGAACGAACCTGCCCGGTTCACCTTCAAAAGGACGCGCAATCACACGTCCGACTCGATGCGGCCCTTGTAGCATTTCGCGAGCGATCTCACAAATCCGATACAGTTCATCGAGCGGAATTATCTTCTCGTGTGCTGCGATTTGAAACACGCTGTCGGCGGACGTGTAAACGATCGGATAGCCGGTCCGCATGTGCTCCACGCCGAGCTCCTTGATGATTTCCGTTCCGGAAGCAGGTTTATTGCCGAGAATCTGCCGTCCAATGCGCGCTTCGAATGCTGAAACGACATCTTGCGGAAAACCGTGAGGATAAGTGGGGAAGGGCTCCGAGAGAATGATCCCCGCCATTTCCCAGTGACCCGTCGTTGTGTCTTTGCCGGGCGAGGCAAGACGACATCTGCCGTAAGAGCCTGCCGGATGCTCCGGCGCGGCCAAGCCGGCCAAGGGCTTGATATTCGCCAGTCCGAGCCGGCTCAAATTCGGCAAGCTGAGCCGGTACTTCTTGGCGATATTGCCGAGCGTATCGCTTCCAACATCTCCGAAATCTGCGGCATCGGGCATTGCGCCTATGCCCACGCTATCCAGCACAATCCAAATGACACGTTCGAAGGCGGGACCGGCGGTGGTCATTTCTGTTTCGAATCGCCGGCAGATGCGACAGGCGATCGTTCGAACTCGTCTTTGAGACGCGCTGCACGGTCTCTCGCCAGATGCATGAAAGAATCGTGCGTCGAAACTCGCGTAAGCAGAGGGATAAATTGTTCAGGATCGGTTAGCTGCTTGCGAATCCACAATTCCTCAATTTCGGCTAGCGCGTCGTTCACGCCCAACTTGTCGAAATGAGTAGTTCGATCCAGGTCGAGATAAGCTCGCTCACTCGCCGCAATTTCTTCGAATTTCTCCAACAGCTGTTGAGCAATCGGGTTGACTGAATAGTTGAAGGTCGTCTCGGAACTACCGCCCTTTCCGTCTTCGTAACGGAACGATTTCTTGCCGGTGTTCGCGACTTTCAGCCCCGATTCCAAAGGTGTCTTGAAGTTATCGAGTTTGCCGGCCATATCGAAGAGCGAAGCCGCTTCGGTTTCCGGCACATGCGCGTGCAGAGGACGGTCGTCCTTGGGTAGCTCGCTGTATTCCAGGTTCCCGGCTGAATCGATTGCGAGCCTAACGTATTCGGGGCTGCTTCCAGGAAAGCTTTTCGTGTAAGTGAGCTTCGAATTGGCTGCAGAAAAGGCAGCAGCCGACAGCAGAACCAAAGCGCCCGTGGCGGCCAACCCACTGGCTTTCAATTTCGCTCCCCAGCGGCAACCGGAAAGTTTAGTCGCGTTCCGTGGCAAATCGCCACTGCCAGCGCATCGGTGGCATCGAATGATACAAACTGCCGGTTGATGCCGAGCAGCGAGAGAACCATCATCTGCACTTGCTGTTTCTCCGCCCTGCCATACCCGACCACGCTGATCTTCACTTCTAGAGGCGAGTACTCACTGACTTGCAAACCTGCTTCCGCAGTCACCAGCATGGCTACGCCGCGAACATGCGCCAGCTTCAAAGCAGATTTACTGTTCACCGCATGGAAGACTTCCTCGATAGCTACCACGTCAGGAGCAAAGCTTTCGAACACCGCACGCAACTCACCCGCTATGCATAAAAGCCTGCGTTCCAGCACATCGGCAGATCGGGTGCGAATGACGCCGGCATGAATAAAGCGGTGGGAACGGCCGTCTGTCTCGATGATTCCGAATCCAGTTCTTTCGGTACCGCAATCTATTCCCGCTATTCGCATGAATAAGAATCCGGTCAGTGCGACAGCCGGTGCTTTTGAGTCACTGGCAACACCTAGGCGAGCGCTTCTACTTCCGCCTCATCAACTTCGTAGTTGCCGTAGACATTCTGCACGTCATCGTGTTCTTCGAGCGCATCATAAAGCTTCAACATCGCCTGCGCGGTCTTTCCCTCAAGTTTCATGGTGTTCTTAGGCACCATCGCTATTTCGGCGGATTCGTTCGGAATGCCGGCTTTTTCGAGTGCCTGCAGAACGGTCTCGTGCGCCTCAGGCGCCGAGATAATTTCAAAAGCGCCTCCTTGATCCCGAATGTCCTCAGCGCCGGCATCCAAAACAACACTCATGAGCTGATCTTCCGACGCCTTCTCACCGTCTACGACAATTTGGCTTTTCCGCTCAAACATCCACGCCACACTACCTTGCTCGCCCAGATTGCCGCCGTTCTTGGAAAAAAGGTGGCGTATTTCGCTCACCGTGCGATTGCGGTTATCCGTGGCTACGTTGACCAGTACTGCCGCGCCGCCAGGGCCGTATCCTTCGAAAAGAATTTCATCGATCTGACCGCCTTCGAGCTCTCCCGTGCCGCGCATGATGGCGCGCTTGATGTTCTCTGCCGGCATCGAAACAGCTTTTGCGGCCACGATCGCAGTGCGTAGACGGGCGTTTGCATCGGGATCGCCGCCATTTCTCGCGGCGATCTGGATTTCCTTGATCAAGCGCGTGAACGTTTTACCGCGCTTGCTATCGAGGGCGGCCTTTTTGTGCTTGATTGTGGCCCACTTGCTATGTCCAGACATCGGAAAACCTCAACTTGTTCTTAACTTTCGAGGATATCAGAGAGTGAGCAATCGCAAATCCGGATCGACTTGCTCCTGAAAACCAGCCTTGCGAATACCAAAACCCCTGCGGAGTCCTCACGGCCAAGCCGGCCGTTTTTACCGTTTCAAGCACCTCGGAATCAGCGCGCTGCACTCGCCCGATTCACACCGATCGAGCAGATCGAATTCAGCGCGAAATTCCCAAGCGGCTCTGACGATCTGGCGCCGGTCTGAAAAAAGTTCCACGGGCGGAGCAAAAGTAGTCACGGCTGGGCAAATTTTTTCACCTGAGCAATGACAGTGCTTTAGCGCTCTCGAGCGCTAAGAGCCGCCGGCTCTAAACCGCAACAGGCCCGTATTTGCAGATGTTCCACGTGGAACATACGTCGTTTTTGCAACACCGGATTGCCTCGAATCCTAAGCGCTTTTTCTTTTGTCTCCGGCGCGCCGGAATTACTACCGCGCGTTTCCTTTTATAGACGGTAAAAACCCCCAGCATTCCACCCAAGACGACCAGAGGGATTTGTTGCGACCAGCAAGTTTCGCCCTTCGATCCGAATCAGAAATAAAACTTCAACGCGAGCTGCAGTTGTCTCGGTGTGTTCAGTAAATCGCTGCTGCTCGTCAGCTTGCCGAAGTTCTGGTCTTGCAGATTCGTGTCGCCCGTGCCAAATCTGACACGGTTGAATAGGTTGAAAGCCTCCGCTCTGAACTCCAGGCGCATGCTCTCTCGAATCGGGAAGCTGCGCGCTATCGAGATATTTTCGTTCAGATTCGGAAACTGCCGCACCTTGGGGTTGTAGCGCGTCGCGTTCCCGAAACCCAGATTGCCATCCTGCGGATTCGAGAGATCACCTTGATGCGGGAACGGTCCGCTGCATGTCCCGCTCGCCGGACAGTAAGGAACGAGAAAACTATCCACTGTCGGATCGAAACTGCCGCTCCACTGAGGCTGCCAGCCGCTGTAAGAGCTGATGTACGGTATGCTACGGCCCTGCGTTGCTCCATAGAGCGGCAGCACGTACGACGAAGTGATGGCGACGGGAAGACCACTCGAATAGGTGAGCACGCCATTTACGCCCCACCCGCCAAGGATCCACGAAGCCACTCCCCTTGTCAGGAATTGTCTTCCTTTCCCGAAGGGCAGATCATAGACGAATCCTGCTTTGCCGTTGTGCGTCACATCGAATTGGCCGATGGATTTCTCAAGCCCGCGGTTATATTGGTCGGCCGCCAGACAACAACCGCCGCCTCCGCCCGAGGCGGTTGTTGGAATCGCGTTGCCCCAATAGCTGTCGGCGTCCGTCAGCAGTTTCGAAAACACATAAGATGCCTGCACAGTTAGTCCGCCGCTGTAGCGTTTTTCAAATCGGATCATCGCTGAGTGATAGGTCGAATGTCCGCTATGATCGCCCTGACCCCCATATGTGTCGATGAGCGTGTATTGCGGATACGGCCGCAGAGCCTGTTTGACTGTTCCCTTGAAGCCTGGAAAAGGCGCAGCTATCCCGTATTGATTCGCTAGCGCTGAACCGACCTGACTCGTCAAAACTGCGGTGCTCTGCTGAACGTTACCGAAGGCATTCAGTAGCGCCGGATTGTCTTGGTCATAATCGAGCAACTGCGCCTGCAAATGCGACCCGACGACTCCGTTATACGCGCCCTCCAGAAGCATAGTGGACGTAAGCTGGCGTTGAATTGAGAAGTTGAAATTATCGGTCGTGGGCGGATGCGTTGTTTCTGCTCCTTGCCACCAGGAAACCGTTGTGCCGTTCGAGACCGACGGGTTGATGAACGGCGGGGTCTGGTACGGCGGGAATCCCTGGTTCAAGAGAAAGAGCGGTTGCAGACCATTGGTCTGATTACTGATCGAATCGGTGAGAGTGAACCCCATATTGTGAGCCGATCCGCTTACCGCCATAAGTGGCGCATAGGAACGTGCGTACGATCCTCGAAATACCGTCTTGCTGGTCACCGAATACGCGAATCCTATATGTGGCCCGAGAGCACCGAAATAAGAATCCGCCAGCGTTCTCGATCCCTGTCTTCCCGGGCCGTTGCCTGCAAAGATGACTGCACCTAGAAGGCCGCCTGCGCCTGGGTTCGGCGTGGTGGGAGAAAAATCGCTCCATCGGTCGTCGAGTCCCGTAGGAGGCAGATTGGTTTCCCAGCGCAAGCCCAGATTCAGAACCAGTTTGCTGTTGACGTGCCAATCGTCCTGCACGAATCCGGCAAAATAAGGAAACTGCTGGCCGATGAACCGCGGTGTGTCGATCTGCCCTGAATCGGCGTAGCCAAGCAGGAAACTGGCGAACGCATTTCCGCCTTGCGTCGGATCGGTGACGCCGGGTAATCCGGTTTCGGTGAAACTGAATCCTACGCAGCCCGCCTCACATTGTCTGCCGAAGCCATTGTAGTGATTGATTTGAAAAGCGCCGCCGAATTTGATGGTGTGGTTCCCTTTGACCCACGTGAAATCGTCGTTGTAAGAATAGATCGGTGTTCTCAGATCCGTTGTCGGCTTGGCCGCCCCAGGTCGTGTAAGTGTTGCCCAACCCGCCCGAGAATAGATTCACCAGATTCTCATTGCAGTTCGGCACGTTGCCGAGACAAAACTTGTTTTGCCAGTTCCCGATATATTCCTGTGGCGGCTTATGATCCTGACGCCAGTTGTTGCCGCCGGCATAGAAGTGGTTAAATTTCGTAGGACCAAAGGTCCAATCCCAACTGAATCGAAGCACATCCGTCGATTGGTGGAGATCGTTGTAGTTCGAATAGAGGCCCGGCAGCGTGGCGGGGCCATCCGGGCCGGGAACAGTCGATTCGCGGTCGTAGCCATAATAACCTGAGATGCGCTGGTGGTCGTTGAAGACATGATCGCCTTTGATGCTGGCTTTATTGATCGGTTGTACGTTCGAGCCGTTGGTAATGATGTAGTTATTGTTCACATAGCCGACGGTGCCCGGAGCTGCGCCAGTATTCGGCGCTAGTGTTCCGCTGCTTTGAAACACTTTTAGCGCCTGCACCGCCGCGCTGTTGAACTTAGTTACGGGAATTTTGTTGCCCGGGAACTGCGTCCGGATAACTGTGCCATTGGCACCGGTGACCTGCGTGGTTGGATCGTAAATCGGGATTTGCTTACCAGTTGAACTTACCCAGTTACTGAAATCACCGCTATACATTTCGGGAGTAGGTACGGTGGCCGTGGCGTTTGTAGCTCCATTGCGGTTTCGGAATCCCTCATAAGAGAAGAAGAAGAAAGTCTTGTTTCGTCCGTTGTAGACTTTCGGAATCCAGACCGGTCCGCCGACGGTTGCGCCAAAATCGTTCTGTTTGTAGATCTGGCGTGGTTTGCCGGCTCGATTGCTAAACCAGTCGTTCGCGTCGAAATCGTTGTTCCGAAGAAATTCATATGCCGATCCGTGAAACTGGTTGGTGCCGGATTTAGCGACAAACATCATCACTCCACCGCCCGCGTGTCCGTATTCAGCTTTGAAGCCGTTCGTATCAACAGTGAACTGAGTAATCGCTTCGACCGAGGGAGCGTTCGAAGCCACCCAGTTCTTCTGAAGAGCGCGCGATGTGTTGACCGAAACACCGTCAAGCGTAGCCTGATAGCTGTCGGCTTGGCCGCCGCCCAATGCGAAGCCCGAATAACTGCCGACGTTCTTTGCTTCCGGAGTAAGCGCTGCAAGATCGAACGGGCTGCGGACCGTACCTGCGACTTCGAGCGGCAGAGTGTTCACCAATGTCTGGTTCACCGTGACCGCAGTCCGCGAATCCTCCGAGTTGAGTTGCAGCGCCTCTGCCTGAACCTCGACGGTTTGCCGCGCCTGTCCAATCTCGAGCGTTACATTCGCGCGCGCCGCTGTCCCTGCATCTACGGTGAGACTCGTTATTTCTGCATCGCGGAAGCCCTCTCTCTGCACGCGCACGTTATAGGCGCCGACCGGAACGTCCGCAGCCGTGTACTCGCCTGAAGTATTCGTAGTCAGGTCGAACCTCTGACCCGTATTCTGATTTGTGATCGTAACTTTCGCACCGGGCACAACGGCGCCGCTGCTGTCCGTAACGCTCCCGGACACGGTGCCGCGTCCGGATTGAGCTAGAAGAAGACCAGAAAAACCAAGCAGTAGAATCGAACACGCAGCCGTACACCGGGAACGGCGCATCCAACGTGGGATCATGCGAAATCTCCCCTTAAGCGATACCTTTGGAGCAAATCCGGTACGAATTCTATATTGGAATTTCGCTTGCGTCAATAAAAGAGTGACAGAAAGCCTAATTTTTGTTCTTTCGTACGGGCACGAGGCAATCTAATGCGACTCCGTGCCCACCTGTGCCCCGGCGTTCTTCCGCTTCTTGTACTCCGAAAACATGGCAGACGCCTCGCTATTTCGATTGAGCTTCCGGTAGAGCGATCCCAGTGAATAACAAGCTTCCGGCGACGTTGTATCGAGAGCAATCGCACGAGTGTATTCTTCAATCGCCTCCGGATCACGCCCTTCTTTCTCCAGAACCCGGCCTAAATGATAGTGAGCGTCGGATAGCTGCGCGTCGTATCCAATCGCCTCTCGCAGGTCGGCTTCTGCTTCGTCAAGTTGATTCATTCTTAGCAGCAGATAACCGAGATCCTGTGGCGGCCAAGGTGACGGATGTGCCAGGTTGCGATTCAGGCTGACCGCTTTTTCGAATTTCTCGCGCGCCTGCTCCATCTCACCCTGCATGTCAAGCGCGAGTCCCAGGCTATCCCAGATGCGCGCCGAGCCGGGATCGAGTTGAGCCGCCTTTTGCAGTTTTTCGACAGCTTCTTTATAGCGCCGCTGATCGTAATCGAGTCGCCCCAGCCAGTAGGAATACACAGCGCCCTCGGGGTGTTTTGCCGCAAGCGAGACAAGCAGCGCGCGCGCCTGGGCATCGTTTCCCAACTTGACGAGCGTCATGGCCAACGTGAAGCTGTCGCTATCTCGCAGGGGAGCCAGTTCGCTTGCTCTTTGAAAAGTAGCGGCGGAATCGCCCACCTTGCCGTCTAAGAATTCGACCGCCGCGCGCAGGGAGAGCAACTCGGCCTGCGCTGTTTTGGTATCGGCTTTTGATCCGGCGAGAATGCTTTCGACTTGCGCGAACTTTTTCTCTCGCAAGGCTCGCGCCGCCAGCTCGCCTTGGCCGGATGACGCCAGCGCCTGCCGCAGGCGATCGAATATATCGTCGTTCTGTGCGAGCGCGAGAGTCGTCATCAGTACGACGAACGCGAGTCGCAGCGTGCTCATCGCGCTAAGGCTTGACCTCGATCGTGCGCAGCATCAGATCGGCGCGCTTCGAACGCTCCTGGTCGAGCTTTTTCAGTAGCTCTCCCTGCTTCTCCGCCCGCGGATCGTGTGTGCGCCGGTATAAAATTAGCAGCCGCTCATTTGCCTGAAAGCTAGTCGGGTCCAACTGCAAAGCGCGATCTAGTTCTGCCTGCGCTTCTTTATCCTGATCTTCCAACATCAATACGCGAGCCAATTCCGTGTGTGATTCCGAGTAGTTCGGCAGAATTTGGATCGATTTCTGCAGATACTTGGTAGCACTCTCTAAATTATTTTCCAGTCTGGCGATGCGACCCAAAAAGTATTCCGCGCCACCTGCTGTTTCTGAATTGTTCTCCACGCTCCGCATCTCCGCTTTCGCATTTGCGTAATCTCCGGCGGAAAAGTATGCGACCCCCAGCGCAAAATGCCCTCTCGGATCGGCCGGTTCAGCTTTCACATATTTTTGAAAGTAACTAGATGCCGTGGCCGCGTCGCGTGTCGTCAAGATCACCGAACCCATTGCGTAGTTATATTTTGGATTGTTCGGGTCGAGGGCCAGCGCTCGCTCGAGTGAGTGGCGAGCCTCGATCGGCAGGTCCATCATGACGGCGGTCATAGCAAACAGGAAATGGATTTGCGGATTCTTGGGCGCCAGATCGCGCGCGTGTGCCAGATAACCAATAGCTCCTTCGTAGTCCTTCGCCGCATCCGCCAGTCGGGCAAGTTCCAGGAGGTGCGCTGTATTGGTCGGGTCCGCAAGCGCGACGCGCTCCAGCGTTTTTCGCGCATCGGCCGGACGCTGCAACTGCTCATACGCGATTGCCAGCCGTCGCAGACTTTCGGTCGAGGCCACCTGACGTCGATCCAATCCTTCGACTAGCGTCACCACCACAGCCGCCGATTTCGGCGAATCCAGCGCTCTGCTAAGCGCGTCAAAATCCGCGCCTGCGAAATCGTCTCGTGACGCCAACTCCGAAGCGAGGCGCGCAGCTTCCGCCGTGCGGCCGAGCGCGCACAAATCCGCGCACCGAATCGCTAGGGTGGCCGTGCGTTTGGCCTGTTCTCCCGACAGCTTTTCGCTTTCAGCAAGGGACTGCGCGTACTTTCCTTGCCTCTCGTACAGAAGCGAGAGCGAGCCGAGCGCTTCCTCATCCCCCGGTATCAAGCGCAAGACGCGTTGCCAGGAATCGATCGCGCACGAAGAAGAATCCGCGTCGAGCTGGCACGCTCGCGCCAGATTCTGCCAGGCCGGAGTCAAACCTGGTTCCAGTTGAACCGCCTTTGCAAAATCTTTGTGAGCCTGTTGAATTTCATTACGCTGCGCGTGCACGATCCCGCGTAGATTGAACAGCCCTCCATCTTTGGGATGCGCCTGCAAGGCCGTCTCGATACTGCGTGAAGCACCAGCGAGATCGCCGCTCTGAATAGCCTGCTGGATGGCGAGCACCGCTTGCGTAGAATCGCCCTCCTGAGCTGGCAAACGGGTCGCAATAGCAAGAAAAACGACCAGAAGACCCGCAACGAAATTCGACCAGGTGTTTCTACGAGGCTCCACGATATTGCGCTTGCGGCTTGGCAGGTGGGAATGCAAGGATTTGGCTCTGAACCCAGCCTTTAGGTGAGTCGTATTCTCATCCAATCTACGTATTCGGCCTTGACTAACCTTTTCCTTCGGTATATAAGTACAACATAACTGACCCGGGCGGGGTAGAACTCACGTGCGTCCTCGGGTAGGGGTCAAATCGCTTTATTTTGGGAGAGAAAGATGCCGAGTCGTGTCTTTTGTGCTTCGTTCGCTGCCCTGCTGCTCTGTTCTGGAATTGCTTATGGACAGAGCCAGAATGCGGTCCTTTCAGGCCAGGTTCTGGATAAGTCGGGAGCTGCCGTTCCTCAAGCATCGGTGACGGCGTCCTCGACGGCGCGGGGCTTCAACGCCACAGTGATGTCGGATAACGACGGACGCTTCTCGTTTCCCAATCTCGTGCCTGGTTCCTACGATTTGAAAGTCGAGGCCAAGGGCTTCCGCACTTATGTGCAGAATGCGATCGAGTTATTGGCAACCCAGTCAGTGAACATCAGCGCCACTCTGGACGTCGGCGACACTTCGACCCAGGTAGAAGTAAGGGCCGACGCGGCACAGTTGAACTATGACAACGGTACTCAGCAGGGCGATGTGCCGCCGCAGATTGTCAATCAACTGCCCTTGCTGGTTTCGGCCGGTACTCCTCGCAACGCTGCGCAATTTGCTGCGTTCCTTCCCGGCGTCAATACCGGCACCAGCGTTCAGCCTTACAATTCGCGCATTAACGGCGGTTTGAAAATGGGTGACGAGGCGGTACTCGATGGAGTCAGCATGCAGGAAGGCACCATGTCGCAGAGCGGTATGGTCTCTCTATACGACTTCCCTCAGACTCCTGACATGGTCACCGAAGTACAGGTCCTGACCTCCAGTTATGAGCCTCAATACGGCACCACAACCGGCGGCGAGATCATCGTCACTACCAGAAGCGGTACCGATCAGTTCCATGGCGGAATTTTCGAATATCTCCGCAACAAAGATCTCAACGCGCTGCAGTTCACGAATCAGCGTCCCGCCGGCGATCCGCGCCCGAAAGACAATGAGAACGAGTTTGGCGGCTTTATCGGAGGCCCAGTAAAGCTTCCGTTCCTGCCTTTTATCTGGGGAGCGAAACACAAGACCTACTTCTTCTTCGATGCTGAATTTCTGCGCAGCCTGGGCGGAACGATCAGCCCGGTTGTCTCGATTCCCTCGGCACAGGAACGCACCGGTAATTTTTCTGATCTGGGCACGCAACTCTACGATCCGAAAACGGAGAAAATTGTCAACGGCGTGTTGATTCGACAGCCGTATGCCAACAACCAAATCCCCGTCTCCGAGCAGAGCCCGCTCGCCCTGCAATGGATGAAGTATCTACCAACGCCTACCAGCGCCGGACCGTACAACAACTATCTCTCAACGCCCGTCTCTGACGGTATCCTGTCGAACCTCGACGGAATACCTGTACAAGATCGACCACTACTGGGGAGAGAAAGACCACTTTTCTGCCACCATCTGGCGTCAGACCACCCAGCCCAATGAACAGTGCGCGCTACCCGTAGAGCTGTGTACTTCGAGTCCTGCCAACCCCGAAGACGCCTGGGTCAATCGTTTGAACTGGGATCATAACTTCACGCCGAACTTTCTTGAGCCACTTCGGAATCGGCTATAACAATCGCAACGAGGGCTATGGCTCCGTTACCGGTCAAAATCCGAACGATCTTCCGAAGATTCCGAACGCTGGAGCTTATAATGCTTCTCCCGCCGCGAACTTTAGCGCCCCCGGCATCACGAATGCAGTGGGCTGGGGCAACACCCAAGGTCCTGGCTACTTGAATAAGACAACGCGGCCCACTGTCATTGCGAACGACTTATTGGACTGGGTACACGGTTCGCACACCATCAAGTTCGGCGGCGAATTCCGTCATCTGCAGCAGGTTTTTCGGGCAGAACAACAACCAGTCCGGAACCGTCGGATTCTCGGCTCTCTCGACCGGATTACCCAATGTGAGCAGCGGCGATCCCTTCGCAAGCTTTCTTCTCGGCGCCGTCGATAACGGAAATTTGAATATTTACAACGTATCCAAATACGGCGCGGAACAGCGAGCCTATTCGCTGTTCGTCGGCGATACGTGGAGAATGACACCCAAGTTGACACGTCACTTACGGTCTGCGCTGGGACAGCTTCTCGCCAAGCTTCGAAACTAACGACCAAATGGCCTTCTTCAGCTTCGCTCCCAATCCCGGCGCCGGAAACCTGCCCGGCAGCCTCGCCTATGCGGGTAACAAATGGGGTCCGGCCAGCTTCGGCGCGCCGTATCCGGAAACACGTTTTAATGGCGCCTTTGCCCCAAGACTCGGTCTGGCTTACAAAGTCGACGACAAGACGGTTGTGCGGGCCGGTTATGGAATGTTCTACACGCAAGCCTTTTACCCGGGATGGGGCGGTGGTATGTACGCTCGACGGCTTCAATCCGAAGGTTTCTTTCAGCGACTCGCATAGCGGATATGTGCCGGCTTTCTACCTCGATAACGGATTCCCGGCCTACAATCGGGCTCCTGACATCAGTGCAACCGCCGATAACGGCACCGAGCGGGCCAAACTATCGGCCAACTTACGGCAATCATCTCGCTTATACCCAGCAGTATAATTTCACGATTGAGCGCAAATTCGGCGCCAGCAGCATCGCAAGTGTCGCTTTCGTCGGCAACAAAGGCACCCATCTGCCTTCGCAAAATGCAGCCGCTCAACTCGCTGAATCCCTCGCTTGCTGTCGCTGGGCCCGTCGGTGCTGAATAGTGTCTTCGCGCCCGGTCAGACCACGCTGGACGGTGTCAGTGTCCCGTACTCCAACTGGGTTCAGACGCTAACCAGCGTCGGTACCTGCAAGCCCACCGTGGCGCAAGCCTTGGTGCGCTTCCCGCAATATTGCGGTTCGCATTATACGGCCAAAACGAGAATGAAGGCACCTCGGAATACAATTCGTTCCAGGCCAAGCTGGAAAGGCAATTCTCAAGCGGCCTTTACCTCGGCGCCAATTATACCTTCTCCAAGCTGATCTACAGAACGCGGCATCGACCACCCAGGCTACCTCTGGCGGCCAACATAGGAATCATCAATCCCTACCAGGGAAGCCGCAACAAATCCACTGTCCCCGGATGACGTGACACATACCTTCAATCTGCTGGGTGTCTACGATCTTCCCTTCGGACCCGGTAAGACGATGGCTCGGCAACTCTCGTCTTCTCGGCAATATCGTGGGCGGGTGGACGCTTTCCTCCAGCGTCAAACTGACTTCGGGTATGCCGCTGTTCTTCAGCGACTCCACCGTTTGCGGCGTGCCCAATCGCAGTTCACAGCGGAGTGCATCCCCGCCATTCGTCCCGGGAGCGAAAGTCTTGACCCAATCCTGGAGCAACTTCAACGTGAATCAGCCAGCGTTCAACGCTGCCGCCTTCGAACCCACCTCGCTCTTCGCCAACGGGACCTATCTTGGCGCAGGCCCGCGCGTGACCGGTGTTCGTGGATCTCCTTACCGCGATACCAATATCTCGCTCTCGAAGAAGATCGCTATCAAAGAGCGCCTCAATCTGGAGTTCAGAGGCGAGATCTTCAACATCTTCAACAATCACTACTTCACTTGCGATGGAATACCACTACTTGCGTTCCCTTCAACAACGATCCGTCGAGCTCCACAATTCGGTGCCTGGAACGGCACAGTGACGCAGCCCCGCAATATCCAGGTGGTGGGCCGTCTGACCTTCTGATCAATAGGGCCTTTGGGGCCCTATTGATTAATCACTGTTCCGTCCGCACGGCGCACCACGCCCCAGCCGCCGTTGAGTGCCTTGTGAGATCCGGTCTCCGACCCATAAGGATACTTTGCGGCGGCTTTCTCGTTAATCTCAATACCCCAGCCTGGCTTCTCGTTTGCGAGAGCGTATCCGTCCTGAACCACCGGATACCCTTCAAAGACTTCCTGCACATGATCGTTCGGGAACGTCCATTCCTGGATGCCGAAGTTGTAGCAAACCAGATCGAGCGTCACGTTCGCGCAATGTCCGATGGGGGAAACATCGCCCGGGCCGTGCCAGGCCGTCCTTACCTGGAAGGCTTCCGCCATAGCAGCGATCTTGCGGCATGGGGTGAGTCCCCCCGCTTCCGTAACATGGATCCGGATGTAATCGATTAACCGATCGCGAATCAAGTTGTTCCACTCGTGAGGACTGTTGAAGAGTTCTCCCATCGCAATCGGAGTCGTGCAGTGAGCCCGAATTTCACGGAAGTAGTCGATGTTTTCCGGCGAGAGCGCGTCCTCTAAGAAAAACAACCGGAACTGCTCCATGTCTTTTGCAAACTGGACAGCCATACGCGGCGGAACACGTTCGTGAACATCGTGCAGCAGCGGCACATCCGGACCCAAATCCTTGCGGGCCGCCTCAAACAACTCGAGCGTGCGTCTCACGTAGGGTTGAGGCTCGAATATAGGATCCTGCGGCTCCGATGCCGACATCTGCGCTTTGCCCGAGGCAGCTCCATAGGCAGCCATGCCAGGTATGCCTACCTGTAGTCGCACCGCCTTGATTCCCCTTCCCAATATCTGCCGCGCCTGGTCCAGCGCCTCCGGGATCTCGCGCCCGGCGGCGTGAGAATAAATCATCGCGCCCTTCCGGCACTTGCCTCCCAACAGCTCGTAGACGGGCATACCGGCTTGTCTGCCTTTGATATCCCATAGCGCCTGGTCGACGCCGCTAATCGCGTTGTTGAGCACAGGTCCATTGCGCCAGTACGACGAGTTGTACATCGCCTGCCACAGATCCTCGATAGCATCGGTTGGCCTACCAATCAGAAGCGGCTTCAAATAGCGATTGACCGCATCTACAACCAGCTCCGCGCGTTGCGTGAAAGTTGCGCAGCCGTAGCCATAGAGTCCATCTTGATCGGTCTGAATCTTGACGACCGTCAGCCGCACACCCGCCGGCTCCGTCGCGATCACGGATACATCTTTGATTTTTGGTATGGGCGCGCCTCGCAGCAGCGGCGCTACGCCCAGCGGAACTAAGCTCGACGCAAGGAACTGCCTTCGCCCTAATCGAGAACTTGTAAACAAAAAGGACCTCCGGGTGTGAACTTATCACATGAAAAAAAGCGCTCGACAATCCGAGTCCGCCTTTCATCCCCACCAAGTCTCGCCCGGAGCCAGATGCGCCCGCGCCACATCCGGATTGATCTCGATGCCGTACCCCGGCTTGTCTTGAATCGTCAAGTAACCGTGCTCCCAAATCGGCCCTTCGTGGATGACCAGCTCCGGCCACCAATCGATCCACTTGGCTAATTCGTGTATGCGAAAGTTCCGCATCGACGCCGCTGCATGCGCCGATGCGATCGTCCCTACCGGGCTCGCCGGATTGTGTGCCGCCGTCCAGATGTCATAACTCGCTGCGAAATCTGAGATGCGTTTCGATTCCAGCAGGCCACCCGATTTCGGAATGTCGATATGCACGCCGTCGCATCCTTGCAGCTCGATCAGTTTTTCGAAACCTGCAAATCCATACAGGTTCTCTCCTGTGCAGACCGGAACGGGCGATTGCCGCCGCACATACGCCATTGTTTCTGGGTTCTCCGGCGGCACCGGATCTTCAATCCACATCGGCCTGACCGGCACGAGCGCTTTCGCGAGTTCGATCGCGTCTCGCGTGTCGTAATGCCAGTGCAGATCCATCGCAAAATCCGCGTCCGGGCCGAGCTCTTCCCTGACAACTTCCATCAATTTAACGATCAGCCGGATGTCGCTCGCCTTCAGGTTGCGTAAATACGGATCGTGTCCTGGCTCCTGATACTGCGGATCGGCCGCTCGCGGAATACCGTCGCCCTGAAACTTGAAGGCCGTCCATCCCCACCTCTCTGCGCGTGTCTGGCGCACCAAGTCGCGCCAGGATGCCGGGTCGGTTGGATTGTCCTTCGGTACTTGCGTTGTGCGGTAGAAGCGAACGCGATCGCGGAAACGTCCGCCGAGCAGATTGCACGCGGGGGTATTGAGCAGACGTCCCGCTAAATCCCATAAGGCAATCTCGATGCCGCTGGCCGCGGTGATCGTAACTCCCCCGATGGCACCGGCTCCGGCGCTCTGCATCAGCATCTTCGTGTAGAGCTTGTCCACGTTCAGCGGGTCTTCGCCTACGATGATGTCTTTCATTTTGTTGAGCACCAGGTCTTTCACGCCCCAGCCCCAATAGGCTTCGCCAATGCCATAGACACCCGCGTCCGTTTCGATCTTAATCAGATTCCAATCCCACGTACCCCGCACGATCATGCATTTGACGTCGGTGATTTTGGTTTTTTGTTTGAGATTGGATGCCGCCTTCGCATAGGGCGCTGGAAACATCTGTTCCGCCCCAAGCAGGCTCGCTGCGGTCACATTGGCTGTTTGAAGAAAACGACGCCGGGACAAATCGCGCATGTTCACTCTCCGAGCAGCTATCTTATCCCTCGTGCACCGGCCCGGCAGTAGAATGGCCTGCGTGACCTCTAACTTGTCAAGAAGAATGCTGCTCCAGGCGCTCTCTTCCACCACGCTCCTCACCCCGGCCGTGTCTGCCGGTTTTGAACAACAAGGCAAAATGGACGCCCGGCTCGGGCATGCCCCAGGAGAGCGCCACAACACCTAAACTCGCTGCACCCATCAATCTCCGAAATCTCGATGACGCAGACATGCGGCGCGTCAAGCAAATTGGTGTAAATCACGTTTTATCGGGAGGTCCTCCCATCCCTTGGCAGGAAGATCAGCTCCGCCAAATCACAGAAAAGCTCAAAACAGGCGGTCTGTCGCTCGGAAACCTGATGATCGCCGGATTTTCCAACACTCTTTATGGAAAGCCCGGCCGCGATGAAGAGATCGAGAAGGTGAAGCAGTCCATTCGCGCTGCCGGGAAAGTCGGTCTTCCCGTCGTTGAATACAACTTCTACGCGCATCGCGCAATCGAGGGCTATTACCAGCAAACAGGCAGAGGGGGAGCGGGCCTCACCGCATTCAGCGCGGAGCGCGTCAAGGATCTGCCTCCGCTACCGCAGGAAGGCGTTCACAGCCTTGAGGAAATGTGGAGCAATATCACCTACTTCCTCAAAGCAGTGATACCCGTGGCCGAGCAATCGAATGTGCGGCTGGCTTTGCACCCGAACGATCCTCCTGTCGCTCTCAGTCGCGGCTCCGGTCAAATCATGGGAACGGTAGAAGGTTGGAAGCACCTGATCGAAATTGTGAAGAGTCCGGCCAATGGCATCACTTTCGATTGCGGCGTCACCCGCGAGATGGGCCATGATCCGGTGGAAGTGTGTCGATACTTCGGAAGCCGCGACCGCATCAACCATGTCCACTACCGCAACGTGCGCGTACGAAAGCCCTATGACGAGTACACCGAAGTCTTCATTGATGAAGGCGAAAATGACATGTTCGCCGTAATGAGAGAACTGGTCGCGGTGAAATACTCACACCTGATTTATCCCGAGCATGAACGGGCTCTGGATGTCGACCGCGAGCGAGGCATTCACAATCAGTACCCCGGCGGAGGAGGTTACACCGGCATGGTTTACGACATGGCCTATGCACGCGCCATGCTCCAGGCCGCCCTTCTCCTGCATAAGGAGCACTGAAACGCCACCCTCAGGCAGCGGACAACTCACCTCATCTCCACACTGCTCGCCACAAGCGTATTCCTCGTTCTCTCAACCCCCAGCCACGCCAGTGCACCGCAGGCACAAAGCGCGGCAGCTACCAGGAAAGAGGCGCTCCACCCGAAGTGGCTCGCTATTGCGGGCGTCGCTGAAGCCGTGAGTGCTCCTCCAATCTGGCCTCCCATGTTCATCAGGCCCGAAACCGAACCAGCAGATCGTCCGCCAATGTCGGCGCTCACCGACCAGAAGGAGCTCTGTGAAAGGTAGAGTGCTCCCGCTCCGCCCGCCAGAACTACACTCGCCAGTTGCGGGCTCCGTACTAACGTTCCTAGTGCAATGAAAATTGCCGCGAGACCAATCCCGGCCACTGCAATACCGCAGCGCCCGATCCGCGTGCCGTATTTCTTTGTCAGGCGATCGCTGATCCAACCTCCCACAGGTGAGCCGATCGCCATGGCGATGAACGGCAGGCTTGTGAAATAGGAGCTGTGGCGTATATCGAGACCGCGCACCTCGCTGAGATATATGAAAAACCAGCCGAAGAAAATATACGCCGCATAACCATAAGTGAAGTAGCTGAACGTCACGAGCCAGATATCGGGATTGCTAAAGATCGTCGCCCACGAGAGCCGATCCGATCTTTTGGGCGATACGTTTGCCGGCAGTCCCGCCTCGATGTAATTTCTTTCTTGCTCGTTGATCCACGGGTGTTTGCGCGGGTTGTCGCGAGCGATCACGTACCACACCAAGCCCGCGAGAACGCCTATCGCAGCGCTCACGTAAAAGGCTGACCGCCATCCGTAATGAGTCATTAGATAAGCGATCAGTGGCGATGTAACGCCTGAGCCAAAGCCCACGCCCGCAAAAATGAATCCGTTGGCGATCCCGCGCTCCGAACTCGGTATCCAGGATGCCACCACCACGTTTGAAGCCGGATAAACCACTGCCTCACCCGCGCCCAGGCAGAATCGCGTGCCGATCAGCAGCCAAAGAATCCCGCTAAATCCCGCCGGAAGCACCGTGATGATCACGGTGAAGATACCCCACCAGATCACGCCCGCCGCAATCACGAGCCTGGGACCGAACCGGTCCGCGACCCGGCCCGCCGGCGCTTGAAAGAACGCATATCCCAATAAGAAGGCGCTGAAGATCCAGCCCAATTGAACATTGCTCAAATGGAACTCGTTCTCGATAGACTTCCCCGCGATCGAGATATTCACTCTGTCCAGGTAAGCAATCGCGCTGAGCAGAAAAATCCAAAAGATGAGTACCCATCTCAACCGGCCGCCGGAGTTTTCGAACACGCGTTCTATTGTAGACAGTATGCGCAAAAAAGCGGTTCTCTCGATTCTCCTGGCGATCCCTTTGCTGCTGAAGTTCATCCCCGAATACGCCCGCGCTCAAAGCTCCTCGGAGGATCTGATTCAGGGCTTCCGCCTAGTCGAGGTCGCCTCTGTCTCGGATGCCATGGAGCAGCTTTACGGCAAAAAGATGTACATGTCTCACGACATGCGGCCTCTGTTCACAACTAAGTTTGCCGGACCAGCCACGACCGTCCTTCTTCACAGGGAAGAGAACACCGACGGAGCAAAGGCCATACAAGGCATGATGGACGCTATCGATGAAGCGCCATCTGGCGCCGTCTATGTGATGGTGCTTGAGAACGGTCTCGATTATGCCGGCCTCGGAGGATTGATGAGTACGGCTATGAAGTACCGAGGTCTGTCCGGCGCCGTAGTAGATGGCGGCATTCGGGATACGCCGCAAGTAACCAAGCTGCAGTTTCCGGTCTTCAGCCGCGGGGTCGTGCCTTCCACCACCATCAATCATTTCCGCGTCACCGGCACCAATGTTCCGGTGATATGCGCCGGAGTTCCGGTCCGCAAAGATGACATCGTTGTCGCGGATATGGATGGTGTGGTTGTCGTACCAAAAGAAAATGCCGAAGCTGTGCTCAGAAAGGCTCAGCAACTCGATCAGACCGAACACAGCATGTACCCGTACATCGAGAAATACAAGTCAATCCGCGAAGCAGTCGCCAAATTTGGTCGGCTCTAAGCCAGCTATGCCTAGCCAGCTTTGCTATGCTATAACGAATGGCGAAGCATCACAACGATCGGCTCCAAGGAACTCTGGATCTCCTGATCCTGAAAGTCCTGGCTAAATCGAAAGCGTCCCATGGCTACGCGATTGCTCAACGCATCCATGAGCTGACCGGTGATCGGCTGCGCATCGAGGAAGGTTCGCTCTACCCGGCGCTGCACCGCATGACCCACGAGAAGTGGTTGAAAGCGGAGTGGGGCCTCACGGAGACGAATCGCAAAGCCAGGCTCTACAAAATCACGCCTCTCGGCTTGCGCCAGTTGGAAGACGAGCAAAACCGCTGGCTCGAACTCACGGGCGCCGTCGCCCAGGTCCTGAAGTTCGCCTAGTGAGCGTCAAGATGTCTCTCTTTTCTAAACTCTGGACGAGCATTTTCGCGCGTAAACTCAGCGAAAACATACAGCAGGAGCTCGAAATTCATCTCAATCTGCTCGAAGAAGAACAGCGCGCCCGCGGGTTAAATCAGGATGACGCTCTAACGGAAGCGCGACGCCGATTCGGCAATCCCTCGCTTCACTTCGAAGGCACTCGCGATGTCAGCCTCTCGAATTGGTTCAACGATCTCAGCCAGGATACGCGCTTCGCCTTTCGCCAGATGCGCAGGAACGCGGGTTTCGCGGTAATTGCGGTTCTGGTGATTGGTTTGGGGATCGGTGCCGTCACCAGTGTGTTCAGCCTCGTGAATGCCGTGCTGCTTCGCCCGCTTCCGTACGGCCATCCCTCGCGGTTGGTTTATCTCTGGACGCCCAATCCTCGGCTGGGTGCGAATGTCCCGCGTGAGCTCGCCCCAAATTTTCCGGATTTCTACGATTGGCAGCGCACGAGCCAATCTTTTTCCTCGCTCGCCATGGTCAGCCAGCGAATGCTTAACCTGGCCCGGGGCGGCAACGTCGTTCGCATCGGATGTGCTTTCGTCACGGGCCGCTTCTTTGAAACCCTAGAAGTAAAGCCGGCGCTCGGGCGTGTCATCCAGCCTTCGGACGACGCACCGGGCCGGGGCGATGTGGTTGTCATTAGTGACGCCTTGTGGCGCGGGAAATTCGCTGCGGACCGCGGCGTTATCGGCAAGAGATTAACCCTCAATCGAGAGGAATACACCATCATCGGCGTCATGCCAAAATCGTTCGGATATCCGTTCGAGGGCGATATTCCTTACGTTGCCCCCGGCTTCGGCCGCACCAATATATGGGCTCCGCTTGCGCTCGAAGCCGGCAGAAAGACGGATAGGAAAAACTTCGAGAGCGTTGACGCCGCCATCGCTCGCCTGAGTCCTGCTGTTTCCCTGCAGGAAGCGCAAACCGAATTATCCGCAATCGAGAGCAGGCTCTCGCCTCTCTATCCCGAGGCCGCGATGCAGGGCTGGCAAGCCCTCGTAGTGCCCTTGCAGGATACGATCTTCGGTCCGGTTACCCGCTTGCTGTGGCTACTGCTCGGAGCGGTCGGATTGGTGCTGCTGATTGCGTGCGGAAACGTAGCGAATCTGTTGTTGGCGCGTGTTACCGGAAGGCTGCAGGAGATTGCCGTGCGGGTAGGACTAGGTGCTGGGCGTGCTCGTCTGATGCGTCAGCTCTTTACCGAATCACTGGCTCTGGCTCTTCTCGGCGGATCGCTAGGAGTCCTGCTATCACTCGGTGCCGTTCGCCTGCTTGCGCGTCTCAACCCGGGAAACATCCCACGCTTTGACCAGACATCCGTCAATCTCCAGGTGCTCGCTGTGGCGGCGGCGATCTCCATACTGAGTGGCGCTCTGTTTAGCCTCGCGCCTCTACTCGCGGCTTTGCGCCCCAATCTCAGCGATTTGCTGAAACAGAGCGGCAACAAAGGTACTGCAGGTACTTCGAACCGCTTCCGCCACGCTCTCGTCGTCGCAGAAGTGGCGCTCTCGTTCGTGCTGTTGGCCGGCGCCACATTGCTGATTCGCTCCTATCTCAAATTACAGGCGCAAGACCCTGGTTTTTCCAGCTCCAGTCTGACCATGAATTTGCCGCTGGACGGCCGCTACAGCAAGCCCGAACAGCGCACCGCATTCTTCCTCCGGTTCCTTGAAGGTCTTCGACACCTTCCGGGAGTTATGCAGGCAGGCGCAGGAAGCGACATCCCATTGGATCATTCCGAAAGCGTCGGCACGGTGGAGATCAAAGGCCGCCAAACGCCAAAGGACATGATCGATTCGCGCTTCGTAACTCCCGGCTATATCGGCGCGCTTGGAATGCATCTTCTGTCAGGACGTTACTTTGATCGGCATGACGTCAAAAATATCCCTTCCGCCGTGATCGTCAATCAGGCGTTTGTGAACGCTTTCCTGGGCAGAACCTATCCGCTCCGAGCTCAGCTGCGGGTGAGCTCAGATAGACCGTGGCAGGAGGTAATCGGAGTCGTCGCTGACATGCGGCACTCGACGCTTGAAGAGAAACCGCGGCCGACGTATTTTGAGCCATACCGGCCTAACTTCGATGCTTGGAACCTCCATTTCGCAGTTGCGGTCGAAGCTTCCACCGCAGCTCACGATTCCGGCTAGCCGGAAACTCCTGCACGATCTCGATCCCACTCTCGCCCTCGACGATATTCGCACCATGAGCCAGCGCATGGACGAGGCCAGCGCGAGCCGGCGATTTCAGATGGCACTAATGACGAGCTTTGCCGCGCTCGCCGTCTTTCTGGCCATGATCGGAATCTATGGAGTGATGGCGTACTCGGTCCGTCAGCGAACACCGGAAATCGGCTTGCGAATGGCTCTCGGCGCGTCTTCGCGACAGGTGCTCTTGATGATTGGCCGGCAAGGTCTAAGCCTGGTTGGCATCGGACTCGCGGGCGGGATCGCTGCGGCGCTTCTGCTGACTCGTTCCCTTCAAGCCTGGCTCTACGGCGTTCCCGCGAACGATCCTCTAACCTTTATTTTGATTCCTCTGCTGATCTTGCTCGTCGCCTGTTGCGCCTGTCTGATTCCCGCGCTGCAGGCCGCCCGCGTCGATCCGGCAATCGCCATCCGCGACGAGTAGGCGTTAGCCACCCTGGCAGCTAAGCGGTGCTTGGACGACACCGACCAGAAATCGCCAAGCCTCCGCGCGGGTGTTGCCGGGCGATCACTTATTAGTTCTGTTCACCGGCGATTCGACCTGCTTGTACCCGGCAGGCACCTCGAAGCTTGTCGTATCCACTGCACCGCTAGAGAAGTTCGAGCGGTGAGTCGAGGTCTCGAGCAAAACACCGGGCTGGCTTGCGCTGCCAGTCTGCGCATTCGATGTGTCGCTAGTCTGGGAGTTCTGGCTCGATTTGTGCCGCATGAGTGATCCGAAACCACCGCCCAGTGCCCGACCCAAGCCGCCCGATTTCTGACTATCGCTCGACTGGTTGTTGCCATCTGCCGGCGGCACCGGAGTCGTATTCGCGGAAGGGGGAGGAAGCGGCTCGCCATTGGCCGTCATGCCCATGCGCATCACCTGAAGAACGGGAATCCCCGTCATCTTCGCCATCTCTTTCTTCATATCCGCCATGGCTTGTCCCGCGCCCGGCTGCGAGTTGAGCATTGAGGTCATAGCGCTGGTATCCACATCGACGGCCAGTGCTTGCGCCATGTGCACATTGAAGCTCCGAATTTCCTCATAACCCGGCGCATCCGGTATCAACCACATGTCGCTTGCGATCGCAAGCGAGCCCTTTTGGTTGGACCCGTCGGTGGAACTCGCATCCATTGAAAGCGTCATCACGGCTTCTTTCGCGTCACGCCCGTCCACCGGCTTCACTGCGCCCGTCTCGTGAATTTTGGCATTAAAGCTGACATTGGCCGAATCGCTTCCGCTACTGTTCTCCTGCTTGCTCTTCTTCATCTGGTCGGCCGCGCGTTTCATCGCTTCCTGCATTTGCGCGAACGTGACCACCGAGTATTGCTTTTTCTGTGTGTCGATCCGAGTAATCGTTTGCTGATCCAAATCGATGATCTCAGTGACCAGCGGATTGACGCGAACCATCCGGTTCTGATGGACCAGTACAGTGGAGGTCGTCGGCGCTTCTGCCTGCTTCGCGCGCGAGCTGAAGACGCTCGCCATCTTCATCATCCCCAGCAGAGAGCCTCCTGTAATCTCGGTCGTCTCCTGGTAGCTGGCATCGGCGAACGCCAGCGGCTGAATGATTAAGGCTGCGCACACAAATTTTACGGTTTGTCGTTTCATTACCTCTCCCGGCAAGTTAACTTCCGAAATGGATCAGAGTCCTGCCTGTTTAGCCGCAAGCTGTCCGATAATCGGCAGTTTCAAAGTCCGGCCCTTATACGCGCTGTACATCAGGAAGGCCCATAGACCGAAGCCGCCTAACATCAGCAGGAGATCAATCGGAATCTGAAGCAGAAAGAACAGGCCTTTAGTGACTGCGCCTAGTACCACTCCCACGATGATCCAAATAACCCAAAGCGCGATCCAGGCCACATTGAAAAAGATCGACTGAAACGCATGGAAGCGAACGAAGCGGTCTGTTTTATATGGATCGATCACCAGGAACACGATTCCTGTGATCACTCCGGCAAGATAGCTGAGCGCTCCGGCGGCATTGGAGCTCATTCCGGAAGGGTCAGCCGTCGCCACGGCTGCCGATGTGGTGTTGCCGGTCCCGCAAGCAGCGCAAAAGGCGGTCCCCTCATTCAACGTGGTCCCGCAGGATCTACAAAAAGCCATTGCATTCTCTCCTTTAACTCACTACCGTTTTGTTGCTAGGCGCTGCTTTATAAACTATTCGCAAGTTTCTATGCCAGCGGCTTGATGGCGTTCGCCGTGCAGGGACAGCTCATGTACATGATGCGAATCAACTTGTCCCGCTTGCGGATCATCATCGTTGCTCCCGCGGTATCGAAACCTCGTCACCGATACCTTGTATGTCGTGCGTGTCCGGTGATAGACCGCCGACCACTCTCCGGTTCAATTTCATTTGCGTCGCCGCTATCGGGCGCGTTCCCGGCACTGGCGCCTCTCGCTCGTTTGTTCCGCAATTCCCGCACAAATTGAATGCCTCACCTTAACGGATATCCGCATTTGCCACAGAACTTTGCCACGCCGCCATTCCTTGAGTCCCTCAACGTCCTTGAGCTTCTCGGCCATTGCAAGTTGCCGCCCATTATGTGTTCAGATAGGCAGCGATAGTCAATAGGTACTAAAAACTCAGAGTAATAGTTCTAAACTAACGGTTGGCGAGAGAAATTTCGGATCGTGCTAACGTGCCGTACTAACCGCCCGGATATTCTTTTTTGCAACTAGCCGTAGCTCGAGTGATGAGCGCTATACAAGCCGCTGACTCCCAGTGCCGCTGGCGTTTTCCTATACGACGTGTCGGCTCGAAAGCCCGGCTTGATCGCGGTTGCCGCGGTGTGCGCAAGGCCGGACAGCAGTTCAGTTGCCGCCTCGTGTACTTCGATTGGACCGAATCGTTGGCCGAGGCGCATGGCCAGCCTACTTCTTCCTGCCGACGAGTATTAACAAATCTCCCGCAGTACTGACGAGTGGAACGGGTTCTCACCCGTCTGCGAGACTGTCTAGGACGGTCCCGGCGAGACCCTGACCGCCTATCGTCCGAAGAGGAACCCAGTGTCAATCATCGACTTCTTGCTAGGACGGCCGATTGCGACATCTGACGAGCGCGCCCAGCAAATCGGCGTAACCAAAGGCATTCCGATCTTCGGGCTCGATGCCCTCAGCTCTGCGGCCTACGGGCCAGAAGCGGCTCTAACGTTGTTGATGCCGCTTGGAGTAGCGGGGCTGGCATACATCATCCCGCTGAGTATCAGCATCATCGCTCTACTTCTCATCGTCTTTTTCTCGTATCGTCAGACAATCGCGGCCTATCCAGGAGGCGGCGGATCATACACGGTGGCTCGTGAAAACCTGGGCACCTTTTCCGGTCTGCTGGCGGCCGCCGCACTGATGATCGATTACGTTCTCACCGCGGCCGTGGGTATATCCGCCGGTATCGGCGCGCTGACCTCCGCGGTCCCTTCTCTGCATTCCAGAACCCTTTCCATGTGCCTCATCGCGCTCGCCATCATCACGCTTGTAAACCTCCGCGGGATCAGCGAAACCGGAAGTGTTTTTCTGGTTCCAACTTATCTCTTTCTCGGCTGCATGTTCCTCGCGATCTTGCTGGGTGTTACAAAGACCATTGCGAGCGCCGGATCTCCTACTCCGCTCGTTGCGCCGCCTGTATCTACGGCCGCCATCGGTGTAGCCAGTTTATGGCTGCTCCTCAAAGCATTCTCGAGCGGTTGCACCGCAATGACAGGCGTGGAAGCTGTCAGCAATGGAGTCAAAGCCTTTCGCGAACCCACTGCGAAAACTGCCCAGCGCACTCTCGCCATCATCATCGCCTGTCTAGTCGTGATGCTCGGCGGAATCGCCTACTTGGTTCGCGAGTACCACATCGTTGCTACTGACCCGGGTGGAAATCATTACCAGAGTGTCTTGTCGATGTTGTTTCAGGCGGTTGCAGGACGGGGGTGGTTCTACTACCTCGCAATTTGTTCAGTCTTATTGGTGCTGATTTTCTCTGCGAATACTGCCTTCGCCGATTTCCCGAGAGTCTGCCGCGTTATTGCTGAAGACCGCTTCCTTCCCGTTTCCTTTGCTTCACGGGGGCGTCGCCTGGTTTACTCCGAGGGAATCCTGGTTCTCGCGTTTCTCACGGGCCTTCTCTTGGCTATCTTCGGTGGCGTGACCGACCGCCTGATTCCGTTGTACGCCGTGGGAGCATTTCTCGCTTTCACCCTCTCGCAAGCAGGAATGCTGGTCCATTGGAGGAAGACAGGAGGCCGTGGCGCACGCCGAAAGATGCTGGTGAACGGGCTCGGCGCAGTTGCCACCGGCGCCACTGTTATTGTCGTTATCGTTTCGAAGTTTGCGGAAGGTGCCTGGATTACCGTGATCACCATTCCCGCGATCTTACTCCTGATGTATGCTGTGCGGCGGCATTACAGTAATATCCAGCGCGAAATTGATAGCCCAGCGCCTCTGGATTTGACGGGAAATGAGGAACCGCTCGTGGTCGTTCCCCTGCAGCAGTGGAGCAAGATCTCGAAACAGGCATTATGTGCAGCGCTCGCTATTTCGAAGAAGGTCACCTGCCTCTACGTCACGGAAGAAGATAAGTCAGCTGAGTTTTGCGATAGCTGGGAGCGCAATGTGGCCGAGCCTGTGCGTAGAGCCGGTGTAGGTATTCCTGAACTGGTCGTACTGCAGTCACCTTTCCGCTTCGTGGTGTATCCAATCGTTGATTACGTCATCAAAGTGTCACAAGAAAATCCAGAACGGCGCGTCATCGCCGTTGTTCCCGAACTGGTGGAGCACCGTTGGTACAACTACTTCCTGCACTCGCAACGCGTGACGTCGCTGAAGACGCTCCTGCTCCTTAAAGGCAACGACCGCATCTCGGTCTTAAATATTCCCTGGTACTTCAAGTAGGAGCCCCTGCTCGACCATTGCGCCGGACCAGAATCAGGCGGCCGCCTGAAACAGCGCGAACACGGCTCTCTGCGGGTCCGCACCGCCCGCCTATGAAATGGCAACCGGCCCGTCCGAACTGATAAACTAGAGTAATAAGCCCCGGCGCACAGCGAGTAGCCGTAGGTCCCCGTTGACATGCAAAAATATTGTTTTTTTCTCGCAATCGCGCTCAGTTCAGCCGTTTGTTTGGAAGCTCGAGGTGCTGCATCTTCCGGGCAAGTCGTCACTTTTGATAAAGATGTCGCGCCGATCCTTTATAAGAACTGCGTAGTTTGCCACCATCCGAACGATATCGCACCGATGTCGCTGATGAATTACCAGGAGGCGCGCCCTTGGGCCGCTGCGATTCGCCAGGCGGTTGTGCAGCGGATCATGCCTCCCTGCCACGCTGATCCGCACGTCGGCGAATTCATGAACGATCCTCGTCTGTCGGCCGAGGACATCTCGACAATCGACGCCTGGGCCAAGAACGGCGCGAAAGAAGGCGATCCAAAAGATCTTCCGCCGGCTCCGGTTTTCGAAAGTGGTTGGCACATCAAGCCTGACGTTATTTTCACGATTCCTGAAACGACTGTGGCCGCGGGCAATCAAGACGACTACGAATACATTTACGTCCCGACCAACTTCACCGAAGACAAATGGGTGCAGGCCGCCGAAGTCGTGCCCGGCGACCGCCGCGTTGTTCATCACGCGACGGTAAGCGTAGTGAGCGCCGAGAAAGCTCAACAACTGGAAGCGACACATGGCGGTGCGGAAAATGTCGACAAGTATCATTTTCGGACCGGGAAGGTGAATCACATGAAAATGGACGCGCCAGTTTCGGACGATGGCTGCCAGGCATCTCCCGATCCCGGCATCAAGTATTTCTCGGAAGGCGGCATAAACCACGTACCCGCAATCTATCTGCCGGGCCACTTGGCTGAAGTGCGGCCGGCTGGTTATGCGCTCAAAATTCCTGCCGGCTCTTATCTGCAGTTTCAGGTTCATTACAGTAACCGGCTCGGTGAGACGGTGAAAGATCATACCCGTATCGGCCTTGTGTTTGCTGAAGGACCTGTTTCGCATGAGGTTGCCCAGTACGAAATTTGGAACAACTGGTTTCTCATCCCGCCGGGTGACGGAAATCACAAGGTGACGTCGTGCTTCGTCCTGCCCAAAGATGTCACTGCGGTGGCGTACACGGCGCATATGCACTTTCGCGGCAAGAGCATGACAACGGAAGCGATCTATCCGGATGGGCGTCACGAAGTTCTTTTCAACGTGCCGAAGTACGACTTCCGCTGGCAAGAGACCTATTTCCTAAAGCATCAGTTCGTCATGCCGAAGGGAACGAAGTTGGTGACCACCGCTTACTTCGATAATTCGGCGAATAATCCTTTGAATCCCGATCCGTCGAAAACTATACGTTGGGGCGAGCCAAGTAATGAAGAGATGATGGGCTTCTGGCTTGCTTATGCGGACGTGGATCAAATAGATGTAAAGAATAAACCAGATACGCAGAAGACGATCGCAAGTATCGATAGCTCCCCGAGTTCCAGGAGGTAAATCATCCGTTTTATGAGTGAATCAAACCCGCAATCCTCAGACCCAGGCTCACGCCGCACTTTCCTTCGCCGCTTCGGCACTGGTCTAGCGGCTCCGCTCGTCCTCAGAGCGACCGACAAAGCCGGTAGCAAGAAGCCGGTGCTCGGCACCGGAGACCACACCTATGAGGTGACTCACGACTGGGGTGATCTGCCTTCAGACATTCAGTACGGCAACACGCACGGCGTCTGCGAAGATTCGCAAGGCCACATCTATATTCATCACACGGTCTTTGCCACGAGCGAAAGCTCAGACACGATGGTGGTGTTTGACCCGCAAGGCAAATTCGTCAAGAGCTGGGGCAAAGAATTCAAGGGCGGAGCGCACGGCCTGACGATTCGCAAGGAAGGCTCAACCGAGTTTCTGTACCTGTCCGACATCAAACGCGGCCTGGTTGTTAAGACGACACTAAATGGTGAAGAGGTGTTCACGCTTGGATATCCGAAGGAGGCTGAACCCTATTCGAAGCCAGGTCCGGATGGTAAACCGCTGAAATACAGTCCGACCAATCTCGCCATTGCTCCCAACGGGGACATCTATGTAGGCGACGGTTACGGTTCGAGCTACATCAATCAATACAACTCGGAAGGCCATTACATTCGCACCTTTGGTGGTCCGGGAAAAGATGCTGGGCAGTTACTCTGTCCGCACGGCGTCGTCGTCGATACGCGCGGCTCCGAACCAATTCTCGTAGTGGCTGACCGCAGCAACAAACGCATTCAACGATTCACGCTCGAGGGCAAGCACGTTGATTTCCTCTACGGCACTCCCGCGCCCTGTAATTTCGGCTTCTTCAAGAACGGCGACGTAGTTGTCCCGGATCTCTTCGCTCGCGTGACGCTGATGGATCGGAATAACGCGATCATCCTCAATCTCGGAGACGATTCCTCGAGCGATTACATGACAACTCGCAAACTCACTCGCGATCATTTCAAGCCGGGAAAGTTCGTTTGCCCGCACGGCGCGTGCTTCGATCATCTCGGGAATATTTATGTCGTCGAGTGGGTGGAGGTAGGCCGCGTCAGTCGGCTACAGAAAGTCTAGTGTTCCTCACTCGCCGCGCGTGCTGCCAGTTTCTGCTCGCCACGAGTGCAGCTTTTGGACAGGCCAAACCGACAGATGCTGTTCCGGGCAAGGATTGGCGCTGCCCCATGGACCCCGATTACCGCTCCGATAAACCCGGTTTCTGTCCTCGATGCGGAATGAAACTTATAATCGATGTCCCCGATCGTATCGAGTATCCTCTCGAAATTTCCCAATCTCCGGAACTGCTTCTGCCGGGCAAAGATGCCACTCTAACGCTTCGCGCCTTCGACCCCCTGACAAACTCGACGGCTACGCGATTCGAAATTGTTCACGAGAAGCTCATCCACCTCTTCGTGGTCAGCGAGAATCTGGAATTCTTTGCCCACATTCATCCCGTGCTGCAGAACGATGGCTCATTTCGCCAGGAGTTCTGTCCGCCAATCGGTGGGATGTACCGCCTTTTGGCGGATTTCTATCCGTCGGGGTCAGTGCCTCAGCTGGCGGTTGGAACTATCTTTGTGACCGGTGAGACTTCAAAACCGCATCTGGTTCCCGCGCTTGCGCCGTTCAGTTCAGTCAATACTACAGCCTCCTTGCGGCTCGAGCCGGAACAGGCAATCGCTGGCCTGGAAACGAGGCTGTTCTTTACTTTTGCGCCTCCAACCGGCATGCAGCTCTATCTTGGGGCCTGGGCGCACATGCTCGCCGCGAGCGAAGATCTGGTCGATCTTCTGCACCTGCATCCGTTTCTCGCCGACGGCAAGGCCCACATGCAGTTCAATATTATTTTCCCCCGCCCCGGCCTGTATCGGGTTTGGACGCAGATTCAACGGGAAAATACGGTTAATACGCTCGTCTTCACGATTCCGGTCAAAGCCCTTTCCTAGCCGCGGTTGTAGTCTCGAGCGCGAAGCGGAGCGGCGTCGAGGACTCCACCACTGTGCCTTTGGGCATTTCGAGTACCCCGCGAAAAGTAAACGTGCGGGCATACTTGGGGTCGAAGTGGTACAGCCAGACCAGCGGTTCGACTGCGCCGTCCGGCAGTCGAGCTATGACCCGGGAAGAATCGACGGTCGCGTCCGCTAAGGGACGCAGACCACATACTCGCAGTGGTTCTTTTAGTTCTGTGCGCGTCTCGATGGTAAGCGCATCTTGCATCGGAGGCATTGCCGGAATGCTTGGTTTCGCTTGCCTTTTCGTGAGTAATTGAGGATCGCCTTGTGGCGCTCCGCCAATCACCCAGGCCGCGATGATCAGGATATCTTCCTGGTTCAGTCCGTAATCAGGCGAAAGATCTCCAAATCCCTTTACCGCGCCCCAGGGCGGCATCGACCGTCCGAGTACCTGTTCTTTGATTGCCACGGCCCAGGGCCTCGCTTCTGTGTAGGTCACTAGCGGAATCGACGAGGTCTCCCCGTGACAAGCGAGGCAGTGACGAGCAAGAATTCTCGAAACATCCCGCGAGAACGTCAGATTGGTCGTAATGATGTCGTGCGCCGCCCCAACGGATGTCAACGCAACAGCGCACACGAAGAGACGGATATTTCTTGCCACTTATTCCACAATACCTGGAACGCTTCAGGGCGGCCACACGCACGAGAGCGCAAGCGAAAATAGAACGGGGATGGAGAGCACACAAAGTATGCGGCGCGTGGTTGTCGTTCATCGCGGTGCGCGCGACGGCTATCAAGTGGCGGCCGCTCTCGCCGGGGCTGATTTGCTTGAGCGTCTGATTACTGATCTCTATTGGCCTGCAGAAAGCAGGTGGACTTCCGCGCTACCTTCATCGGTGCAGCGCGCTCTAAGCAGGCGCAGCCATCCTCGTGTCCCTTCATCGCTCGTCCGCCAAAAACCTGTCTCAGGCATCACTTCATTCCTGCTCGAAAAAATGAGTGCCTTACCCTTCGCGCTGCGCCGCCATGCCATTCGCTCCACTGACTCGACACTCGGCCGAGTTGCTGGTGAAATGGCCGCCAAGACGAACTCTATGCTGCTGAGCTACAGCTACTACGGCTACGATGCCTTCAAAAACTACGGCCGTCCAGGTATTTTGTTTCAACTCCATCCTCATCCGCTCAGCGTCCGCCGCATTCTCGAGCAGGAGCTCGCGGATCATCCGGATTGCGCCGCCTCGCTTCGGAATGAATGGGAGCTCTCCTTGCCCCAGGAAGATTTTGATCGTCTGGTCGCGGAGACACGTATGGCAAAACAGTTCCTGGTAGCTTCTTCTTTCACCCGCCTGACGCTGATTGAAAACGGAACGCCCGCGGAATCAATTCGAGTGATTCCATACGGCGTTGATTTAGAGTGCTTCGTCCCACCTGCGCGTCAGCGCGATACTTCTGGTCCGCTGCGCCTCCTTTTCGTGGGAACGATCAATCAGAGGAAGGGAATGAAGTATCTCCTCGAGGCCCTGCGTCTCCTCGGCCAAGCGCCGGTGGAACTGACTGTCTGCGGGCGCGTGGTGGATGACTTGGCGCTCTTCAAACCATTCGAATCGCAGGTTCGCGTCCGACCCTCGGTGAGTTTCCCGGAACTGCTTGCTGCGTACCGCGAGGCCGACCTTTTTGTATTCCCTTCGCTGGCGGAAGGTTTCGCGCACGTTTTGCTGGAATCTCTCGCCTCGGGCCTGCCAATTCTGAGCACCACGAGTACTGCGGCCCCCGATCTGATTGAGGAAGGGCGCCAAGGATTCATAGTCGAGCCGCGCCGCCCCGATTTGCTTGCCGCGCGCATCGAATGGGCGATTCAGAACCGGCAGCAGCTAAACGGAATGCAACTCGCGGCGCGTAGCTGTGCAGAGCAGTTCACCTGGGAACGATTTCAGCAAAGTGTGGTCGAAGCCGTACGCAGCTTCCTATACTAGGATCGTCAGGCTCAATGAAAACCGCACAACCGCTCAACCGATACAGTTCAGAGATCACTCAGCCGAAATCGCAAGGCGCTTCACAAGCCATGCTCTATGGAACAGGCTTGCGAGAAGAAGACATGGGGAAGCCGCAAATTGGTATCGCAAGCGTGTGGTTCGAAGGTAATCCCTGCAATATGCATCTGCTGATGCTCGCCGAGAAAGTGAAAGAAGGTGTTTCTGCCGCCGGCTTAGTCGGGATGCGCTTCAACACGATTGGAGTTAGTGATGGGATTTCGATGGGTACGAACGGAATGAGCTTTTCACTCCAGTCTCGCGAAATCATCGCCGATTCGATCGAGACTGTGATGGCGGCGCAGTGGTATGACGCAAATATTTCGATTCCAGGCTGCGACAAAAATATGCCCGGTTGCATTATGGCAATGGGCCGCCTCAACCGGCCGGCTTTAATGATCTATGGAGGCACCATCCGGCCTGGCCACATCGACGGACAGAAACTCGACATCGTCTCCGCGTTTCAGAGCTATGGAGAATTTATTTCAGGCAAGATAGATGAAACGCAGCGGCAAAGTGTCGTTCGCCACGCATGTCCAGGAGCGGGCGCTTGCGGAGGGATGTACACTGCGAACACCATGGCGTCTGCTATAGAAGGCCTGGGCATGTCTCTACCCTACAGTTCCTCTACGCCGGCGGAGGATTCCGAGAAGCTTGCGGAGTGCGTACGGGCCGGCGCGGCGATCAAGAATTTGTTGCAGCTCGACCTTAAACCACGAGACATCATGACGCGCGAAGCCTTTGAGAACGCGATCGTGATAGTGACGGCCCTGGGTGGCTCAACGAATGCCGTACTTCATCTGATCGCAATCGCAAGAACCGTGAACGTACCATTGCAAATTGAAGACTTCCAGGCGGTGAGCGCGCGCGTACCTCTGTTAGCCGATTTCAAGCCGAGCGGCCAGTACGTGATGGAGGATTTGCAATCAGTGGGTGGCATACCCGCCGTCATGAAGATGCTGTTGCAGGCTGGCTTCTTGCACGGCGATTGCATAACTGTCACGGGCAAAACAATTCGGGAGAATCTCGAGAATGTTGCCGGTCTTAGTCCCGGGCAAAAAGTCGTGCGGCCGTTGTCTGACCCAATAAAGGCGACGGGTCACATTCGAATTCTTAAGGGAAATCTTTCGCCAGAAGGCTCCGTTGCAAAGATTACAGGTAAAGAGGGACTGCGATTCTCCGGACCCGCTAAAGTTTATGACTCTGAAGAAGACATGCTTCACGCCCTTGAGCGCAAGGAGATCGAGAAGGGAGACGTGATTGTCATCCGCTATGAGGGACCTAAAGGGGGCCCCGGTATGCCGGAGATGCTGACACCAACATCCGCCATTATGGGTGCCGGCCTCGGAAAGGACGTAGCCTTGATTACCGACGGCCGGTTTTCTGGCGGCTCTCACGGATTCATCGTCGGACACATTACGCCGGAAGCTCAGGAAGGCGGACCTATTGCACTTATACGCAATGGAGACCGCGTCACGCTCGATGCTGAGAAAAATACGCTCGATGTCGAGCTTTCAGGCGAGCAGCTCAGCGCGCGGAAGAAAGAGTGGAAGCAACCGCCTTACAAGTCCTCGCGAGGAACTCTTGCCAAATACATCCGTCTGGTCAAGAGCGCCAGTCTGGGTTGCGTCACGGACGAGTCGAGCTAGCTCAACTTGACATCTGCGGAGGGTGAGCAATCCGCTTTTAACATCACCTTCATCTGGTGTATCGCACAGTCGTGTTCCTCGGAGTTGCACGCCGCAACGCAATCAACTGGAACTGAGATCTCCATATCTCGCATATAAGCGTCGTTCGCTGTAAACAAAATGCAGCTATTTGTCGAAACCCCGGTCAGGATGACACGGTTGGTCCCCAGATGTTTCAGGAGGATCTCTAGCGGGGTTTGGTAGAACCCGGAATGCTTGGGTTTCAATACAAAATAGTCGTCTTTTCCGGGAATCAGGTGTTCGACAAACGGCTTACCTCGAACGCCCTGTTCGAGGCAGTGGGAAACAATTTCTTCAAATTTTGATTGCCAGCGCCCAAAGTTATCGTTGATATAAATCGAAGGAATACCTGCCGTAGCCGCGCGTGTTTTCAGTGCGGCTATCTTGGGAGCTATCTTTATTGCGTGCGCGAAGAGCTCCTCACCCCTGGGGAACTCAAAATCATTGATCACATCGATCAGCAGTAAGGCCGTATCGTGGTTGTCGGGTGCGCTTCCATGAAGGTCCGACTGGTGGCCCGGTTGTGGTCTCAAGCTACTCTTTTTTGAACTGCTTTATTCCCTGATCGACGAGCTTAAGTGCTCTTGAAGGACCATGGGTTCCAGTCACTTTGAACTTCTTACCGCGGCTCTTGTTGTAGGAAACGAAGAATTCTCCCACTTGGTCGATGATCGATTGATTGATCTCGGAAATCGAATGAATGTGCTCGTGATCATATGAATGTACAGCGACGCCGATGAGGCGGTTGTTGCTGATTTTCTTTCCGTCATCGGTCTGCTCCGCTTCAATCACACCCACCAGACGGACTTGCAGTACGCACCCCACGTGAGCGGGCTCATCCATCAGGATCATGACATCGAGAGGGTCGCCATCCTCTCCGACCGTACATGGAATAAATCCGAAATCAAAAGGGAAGCTCAAACCTTCGGCAAGCAGACCACCCAGCGTGAAGGCTTCAATCTTCGGATCGTAGTCGAACTTGTTACGGCAGCCTTTCGGAGTCTCGACTACGATCCTGCACTCGCAATTCTTCTTGTCGTACTCGTTCGATAAGCGAGAAAGATCCATGAGCGTTAGTACAAGATTACTGCTCCTCCTCCGACTCATCAACGTCTGATTCTCCGGCTGCTTCCTCCAGAAGGGGCGGGGAAAGCTGAGTCAAAAGCTTGTCCGTTTTTTCTTCCTCAGCAAGCGTCTGGGCCAGCAGTTTAGAAATTTTATTTTCTCCGAGTTGTTCAGCCATCGCGCGGAGGGTTCCGTAACCGGAGATCTCGTAGTGCTCGACTTTTTGCGCGGCGGCCACCAGCGCTAAATCCGCGGCAACCTCCTCCTTTTCCTTGCCCTCACTGATTGTCTCTTGTCCCTCTTCTATAAGACCTTGCATCCCTTTACACGGTTTGGCCTTTGCCTTCGCGCCGAGGAGCTCAAAGGCTTGCTTTAACCGCTCTACGTGGCCCTTCGTTTCCTCCAGATGGCTCTGAAAGGCTTGCTTCAGCTTGGGTTCGTGCGCAGCTCTTGCCATCTTGGGCAGGGCCTTAACCAATTGCCCCTCGGCATGAAGCAGATCTTGCATCTCCTCTACTAGTAGCTCATGTAAAACCGGCATCTTGTTCGTTTCTCCTTTCCTCAAGACTCCCGCGAGCTACTTCTGTTTCATGCTTAACAACGCGCCTGCTCTCGTATGTACTTTTACGCGTCCGAAGGACGGAGGGAATAGAAGGCATCTCCTGCGCAGTACGGCCGTTTCGGCCTGATGTGACAATTGGTCCGATGCCCGGAAGTCCATCTCCAAAAACGTATCCTGCTTGGCGGCTCGCGAGGGCATTCCTGGCATTTCTTCTCGCCACGAATCAGCCGTTACTGGCGTACTCTGTTCAGACACACGAAGAGCTTATTGATCTGAACTGGAAGGGGACGATCCGACCTTTTCTGCTAGCGCGCTTCCCCAACGCAAGCGCAGCGGAATTGGAGCTGGCTCATGCCTATGCTTTCGGCGGCTGTGCCATCCAGGATCTCGGTTATTACCCCTTCAGCAACCAGTTCTTCAGCAATCTGACACATTATGTGCGCTCGGCGGAGTTCATTCGAAGTTTGTTCAGGCAGGCGAAGAACCCTAACGAGCTTGCTTTCGCAATAGGCGCGCTGTCACATTACGTGGGTGATTCGATAGGACATTCCCAGGCGGTAAATGCAGCGGTCGCGATCGAGTTTCCGCAACTCGCACGAAAATACGGTCCCCTGGTGACTTACGACGAGAACCCGCACGCGCACGTCCGGACGGAGTTCGCCTTCGATGTCAATGAAATCAGCAAACATCGAATGGCTCCTTCGGCCTACCTCCAGCATGTGGGCCTTAAGGTTCCTTCAGCGCTTCTCGCAAAAGCATTCTCGGAGACGTATGGACTCGATTTCGAACAGATTGTCGGGAAGCGCCGGCCCGTGGTGCGAAGCTATCGCTTTGCTGTGCGAAGTTTTCTGCCGCGGATCGCGTGGGCTGAATCAGTTTTGCATAGGCGCGGGTTCCCACCGGATACGCATAGCGAAGCCTTCCAGGTATTCAACCAACGTCTGGCCGAAGCGGACTTCGAGAAGCGATGGAATCAGTACCGTAAAAAAGCAGGAATCCGAACACACCTGATTGCCGGGATTATCGTGATTCTCCCGAAAGTCGGGCCGCTTTCGGATTTAGCAATTCGTGGCCCCTCAGCTCAGACTCAGGAGCTTTACTTGAGAAGCGTCAACGCCGCCAGCGATGCTTTGAAACGGCTACTCTCAACGTGGGACACGACTGAGAACTCGCTCGCCAGATCGGGATCTTGATACTGGAGAGAAGGTGCGGCCCGGAGCGTACCGGTTG
>CAWCYQ010000028.1:0-106443 GCA_963799755.1 Terriglobia bacterium
AACAAACTCTGTATCTCAGTCCCGGAGGCGCTGGAATTGTCAGCATGCGCGAGCAATATGAACACTGGCTGAACATCTTGATGCTGGCGTCCGGCTTTGTATTAGCCATCGTTTGCGCCAATGTTGCCAACCTGATGCTGATACGCGGCATGGAGCAACGGCAACAAGTCTCGTTGAGCATGGCTCTCGGCGCCCGGGCCTGGCGTTTGTTGCGGCAGCCGCTGGTGGAGAGCCTGGTGCTTTCGATATTGGGCGGCGCGGCTGGACTGGCAGTTGCATTCGCCGGCGCGCGGTTGATTTTACATTTTGCATTCCCGCCGATGGGAGAGATGGCCAGTGTCCCGATCCATGCATCGCCTTCGGCTCCGATCCTGCTATTTACGCTTGCCGTGTCGCTGATCACCGGCGTGGCCTTCGGGATCGCGCCGGCCTGGATGACGACTCGCGTGGATCCCATAGAAGCGCTGCGCGGCTCGAACCGTTCGACGGCGCGCAGCGGTTCACTACCCCGTAAGGCTTTAGTGATTTTGCAAGCGGCGTTGTCATTGGTCCTGTTATCAAGCGCCGGACTATTGACAGCTGCTCTGCGAAACCTGGAGAACCAGGATTTAGGCTTCGATCAGCAGCGACGCACTCTGGTCATGATCGATCCGCAGTTGGGGGGATATCGAGTCGAGCAACTGGACACGCTCTATCGACGGTTGCAGGATTCATTTGCGGACATGCCGGGTGTTGCTTCAGTATCCATGTGTATGTATGCACCGCAAACCGGCAATTGGTATCACATCATTCACGTAGACGGGCAGCCCGCTCCCGGACCCAATGTAGATAACAGTGCGGGTGTGGACCGCGTAACGCCTGGATTCTTCGAAACGATCGGTAATCCAATCGTTGAAGGGCGAGCTATTACTAAACAAGACACAGCAAATTCGCAGCACGTGGCGGTAGTCAATCGGGCCTTTGTCAAAAAATTCTTCGCGCATGAAAACCCAATCGGCAAGTTCTTCGGTGACAGCGATCCGCGAGCGACGCGGTTGTATGAGATTGTGGGCGTGGCAAAGGACGCCAGCATCCTAAATAATCCGGGCAAACCAATTGACGCATTTTTCTTTCTGCCCGAGGCGCAATATACGATCTATCCGAAAGCCGAGGACACCCAGAGCGATTCGATGACGCATTACATGCATTACGTCATCCTCCACCTGAAACCGGCCGCAGCAGTATCGAGCCAACAGATCCGGCAAGTCGTGGCATCTATCGATGCAAACCTGCCTGTGACGTTGATCCGAAGCCTGCGCGATGTGGTGGAGGACGCGTTCACGCAGCAACGTCTGATCGCCCGCTTAACTTCGCTTTTTGCGATTCTGTCCGTTATTCTGGCCGCGATTGGAATCTATGGCGTGATTGCCTACAATGCCAGCCGGCGTACCACCGAGATCGGCGTGCGAATGGCGCTCGGAGCAGATCGCCTGGACGTGGTCGGACTGGTCCTGCGCAGCGCCATCGGATTGATCGTCCTCGGCCTGCTGGTCGGATTGCCGCTTACTTACGGAGCGGCGAAAGTCCTAGGAAATCAACTTTACGGAACAAACCCGTACAACCCGGTGGTGACGGCTGTTGCAATTTTGGCGCTGAGTGCTTCGGCGCTGATGGCTTCACTTATACCGGCGCTTCGCGCGAGTTTACTTTCGCCGCTCAAAGCGCTGCGAAGCGAGTAAGCCTAAAATCGCTCCCCAATTGATTCAAAAAAGAGCGAGTCATGTCCGTAGGTGCTAATCGGCTTCAACATTCGGCCGGCCATTCGCTAACGCCTCCGCTCGCGAGATTTCGCAAAGCTGGTCAGTCCCATTCCAGCCAGAATGATAATACCCACAACAATCCATCGAGTTGGTACGCGCAGGTAGTGTGCTCCTAAAGCAAGTCCCACGATGACGATCGCGTAACCGATGAAGTAGATCGGGCTAGACATTCTCGCATTCAGTTTATGCGAACGTCTAAAAAGCGGCGCCGCTTCTCTCGGAGCCGTTCGCTTCCGTTCTCCGGCCAACCATCAGGAACTTCGATTTTCTCGATCCATGCGAAACTTGTCGCATGCCTAACCGCCCTGGCAGCATCGGTAGTGCGATCTTTTGGATGTTTCTGTTATCGGTACTGTTGTTCTGGCTGCCGATTATCGGCCCCTTCATCGCCGGATTTGTAGGAGGCCGGAAAGCTGGGACTGTAGGAAACGCAATTGTCGCGGCACTCCTGCCCGGCTTCATCATAGGCGTGGCTTTGTTCTTTTTCGCATCGATCCTGACGGGCATGCCGCTGTTCGGTTTTCTGGCAGGCGCCGGCGGATTTGTTATTGCTGCCGCCCATTTTGGACCGTTGCTCGTAGGAGCGATAGTGGGCGCTGTTGTCTAGTCTTAGGCTGGAGAGAAGTTAATAAACCCGCCATCTTCTGTTGACCCTGTAAGTCAAACTTGAAATGTGATTCGCCATACTACGTTGACTGTCTCGACTCGTGGAAAAGGGCTCTACCCGTTCACGCGCAACGTAAACGACTGGCTCGCGAAGCAGGAAATTGCGGACGGCTTACTTACCGCCTTCATCCAACACACCTCCGCCTCGCTTGTTATTCAGGAGAACGCCGATCCCGACGTCACGCTTGACCTCCGCGACTTTTTTGAACGCCTGGTGCCGGAGCAAAAGGAAGGTTTCCGCCACACCGCCGAAGGATCGGACGATATGACATCGCATATCAGGTCGACTCTTACCCAAACGAGCCTGTCCGTTCCGCTCATTTCAGGACAGCTGGCTCTTGGCACGTGGCAGGGACTCTACCTCTTCGAGCACCGCTCCCGCCCGCATCAACGACACGTGGTTTTACAGTTGATCGCCTAAACTAAATAGCCTCAGGACCATGCCTGGTGCGTCGCTGGCTGGGAGGCCCTGGCCGAAACCCTGAAGCGTGCCCCGCAGGCAGCGTGAAGGATACTGCTATCATGCCCACTATCGTGAAGACGATAGCACTGTTTGCCACGCTGCTATGCTCCCTGTTCGCTTTCGAACAAAACGCGACAAGGCCCAATTCAGATCCGGATTACACGAGCGACGCTCAGCTCAAGTTTCCCGAGCATTATCGGGAGTGGGTGTATCTAAGCTCGGGATTCGATATGAGCTACAACCCCGGAGCCATGCGGATGAGCGGCCACGCCTTTGACAATGTATTTGTAAATCCTGAAGCCTACCGGGTATTTGTGAAGACGGGCACATGGCCGGATAAAACTATGCTCGTCCTCGAAGTGCGCTCCGCGGAGGAGAAAGGATCGATCAACAAGGCGGGCCATTATCAAAGCACAGTCAATGGGGGTTGAAGTGCATGTAAAAAACGAAGCACGCTTTCCCGGTAAGTGGGCCTTCTTTGGGTTTGAGAATGGCAAAACCGCCAAAATGATTCCAGTGTCGGCTGACTGTTATAGTTGCCACGCAACCCATGCCGCTGTCGATACTACATTCGTCCAGTTCTATCCGAGTCTACTGCAGATAGCCAGGAGCAAGGGCACTCTCGCGTCCACTTATCTGAAGGAGATCGAAACGCCCGCGCCGAAGTAGCTAACGCGTGCGCGGCTCGGCAAAACGTGTTTCCTGTTGGACTGGTGCTAGCGCATTGATCATGAAAATAGCTGCTCCGGCAGAGCCGCGACCGTAGGAAGCGGTCGAGTCAGGCGGCAGCCATTTCGGCCTAATCGGCGATTCCAGGGTTTGGCGGGTCAATCCCCAGTGCGGTTGCCAAAGCAGTCAGGTGATCCTGCTCTTGCACAAGAATGCCGCGCAAGCTCTCCGCAATCGCAAATTCGTTCAGCTCATCGGCCTGTTTGACTCGCCGCCTGTACTGTCGAATGGTTTCCTTTTCGTTCTCCAGGTCAAACTGCAGCATCTCCTCCGCCTTTTCTGACGTCTTCACTGGCTTCGGTGTCACAGCCGGCATTCCGCCCAGATAGTCGATATGGTTTGAAAGCTGAAGGGCGTGGTCCAATTCTTCCTTCGCGTGAACAGCAAGCTCATCGGCGATATTCATATACGCGGCTCCCTTCAGAACCTGCGAGTAATTCACGTAGGAAATAATCGCCTGATACTCACGAGACAGGTCATCGTTGAGAGCGTCGACCAGCTTTTTGCGGGTCATCTCGGTTTCTACAGCAGTGGGCATAGGTTCCTCAGGTCGTGCTGTTCACTCCGGGTGAGCAGGGCACAGTCTTCAGGATAACCTTGGGCTGATGCGTTGAGACAGCGGCAAATATCATTCATGCCGGAGCGCAACCTGCGGATCGACAAGCGACGCTCTAAATGCAGGCCCCCAACAGGCCAGTAAAACAGAAGCAACACACTGTACTCTACATACTCTGTTTCATCACCATGCGAACCACCGTGGCAATACCATGTCCTGCTCCAGTTGCTTGAGCATTCGTTTCCGTCGCGACATCGTTTCAGCCTTCCTGCTTAGCAGGATTGAGAATCCGAGCGATTGCCCCGGCGAGTTTATTCCACTTCCGGGTTTCGACATCTAGCTGCTTGCGCCCCTTAGGCGTCAGTTGATAGTAATTCGCTCGGCGGTTGTTTTCTGATGTGCCCTCTCTGCTCGAAATCCATCCACGTTTGATCAGCCGATGCAGCGCTGGGTAGAGGGATCCCTGCTCTACCTGCAAAACATCCTGGGACGTCTGCTCGATCGCCTTGGTTATGGCATGCCCGTGCGCGGCTCCTAATCGAAGCGTTTGCAGGATCAGCAGGTCGAGGGTGCCTTGTAGTAGTTCTATGCGATCAACATCCTGTCCGGACGGCATTCTGAACGAAAGTTTACGTCCATCTCACCTAGTATGTCAAGGCGAGTGCCTTTGAGGGTGGGCACACGAAGTGTCCGCATCCGAACGTCATACGCGCGGAACCGAACGCGTGCTATCCGGATCCCGGGCAAAACTCAAGGAAAACGTTGGTTACCAGCGGCTCCCTAGTTGCAAACTAGACTGGGTCTTGCCTCGCGTCCTCCTCGATATCCGATATTCGGTGAGAAAGTTCGTGCGAACGCCCGGGCTGGCGCTCGCGCTGTTGCTCACGATTGCGCTCGGTATCGGCAGCAATGTTTCCGTCTATGGGTTCATTCGGGGTTTGACTATGACCCGATCCGCCTCTCCACTCGCATCGGTTGACAAAACCGTCTCCATATTCGGAGAAGGCGCACACGCCGAAGCAGGCCCGCTCTCTTATCACGAGTATCTGTCGCTCAAATATCGCCTCAATGCGTTCGAATGGATTGGTGCGGCCCGCGTATCGCCAGTCTCGGTTGCGATGGACGACCAATCGGAGATCCTTTCGGTAGCTGCCGTTACATCCAATCTCGCTGCTGTGCTGAACCTGCCGCTGGAAGACGGGGTTGTCATCAGCTACCGCATTTGGCAGAGCGATTTCGGAGCTAAGGACAATGTTCGTGGCGACCAGATTCGCGTCAATGGCGTGAATGCTCGCGTGATTGGCGTTGCGCCGAGCTGGCTGGAAGGGTTATATCGCGACCGTGCCGTCGACCTCTGGATGCCTTTAGAAGAGAAAAATCTGCAATGGGCAGAGCGCAGCGCTCGAAACTTCTGGGTGCTCGGGCGCCTGCGCCGTGACGTTTCGCTGAATCAGGCGCAGACCGAGATTCGCGGACGCCGCGACACTTTCGGCGAAATACGTATTCTGCTGTACACGGGCATGGCACCTGAAATGGCGGCGGGCCTCTCGCGAATCGGCATGCTGCTCGGCTTTGCGGCGGGCTCCGTGTTCTTCATCGCCTGCGCCAACGTCGTCTCGTTTCTGCTTGGACGCGCCTCCGCCCGCTCGCATGAAACCTCTCTTCGCGTGGCGCTCGGTGCCGGCCGGGGCCAACTCGCCCGCGAACTACTCTGGGAGAGCGTCGTCATCTCGATTGCCGGCGGAGCGTTCGGCATGCTGCTGGCAGTATGGACAGCGCGTATTGTCCCGGCGCTCCTTTTCGAACAGGATGCCGAGCGTCTGGTCTTCGCGCCGGGCCTGTTCAGCATCGTTGCGGCGTCGGCCACCTGTATCGGTATCACGATTTTGTGCGGGTTTATGCCAGTCTTTGTCGCACCCGACGATCGCCCGGGCACCGTCCTTCGACGCGAAAGCGCCGGACCGTCAAAGGCTATGGGGCGCCTGCGCATGGCGCTGGTCGTGGCCCAGATGGCGAGTTGCTGCGTGCTCGTGATCTCGACGGCTTTCCTCCTCGACGGTCTTCGCGCGGCGCTACAAACGAGCGCGGGCCATCGTCTTGGCAATCCGATTCTTGCCACCGTGCAAAAGCAACCGCGGTCCCGATAGCGGCATGTCAGGTACTTCCAACAAGTCGCAGCAGGCGGCGCGGTCGATGGCCGGTGTCTCAGAAATGGCGTGGGCCGGGCGGCTTCCGGGTAGCCAACCAGCGTGGCAGTCCTTCCGCATCGAGCCGCAGCACTTGCCGCTCCGCGAAGTGACGATGAACATCGCCTGGTTCACCGCCGACTCGCTTAAACTCTTCACACTGCCACCCAAGGCCGGGCGCATGTTCGGCTTCGGAGATCAAACCTGTCGCTTCGCAATCGTTAATGAATCGGCAGCCGCAGAACTGTTCGGCAGCGATACGGTCGGCCGGATTGTTCAGGACTCCACAGGGCTGCCGGTTGAGATTATCGGCGTAGTCGCGGAAAAAGGGCCGCATGCGGCAATGAACGCTCCCAGTATTTATTACAATCACGCGGATCAGGCGGGGCCCGCGCCCGACCGGATCGCTCTCGCACCTTTTCGCGCGCCCATTCCGTCCGAGCTGGCCACTGCCGAGTTAGACGTGAACGTCGTGTCCCCAAGCTACTTCACGGCGATGGGACTATCGCTGATCGCGGGCCAAGAGTTTACCGATATTCGAATGCCTGGCGAGTGCCGTATTGGCGTGATCAATCAGGAGGCCGCCGACCTCTACTTCGGCGGTAAGCCGGTAGGAGCTGCAGCCATCGACGTTCGAGGCGTCCGAACTGCGATCATCGGAGTCGTGCGTTCGAAGCCGCTCGGAACCTTCCAGCGGCATGCAGAACCCGCAATCTATTTCCCAATGTCCCAGGACTGTCTCTCTCGCATGACTTTAATTGCCGGCGCTCGAGAGGTGAAGGACCCAATGCTAGCCGATCTGCGCCGCAGAATCGAGTCCGTGCCGGGGCGTGGTCCGGCTCCTGTCATCGTAGAAACTCTCGCTACGCAACTCGCTCACACGTCGCTCGCGCCATTGCGCATCGCGACCATTATCATCGGCGCGTCCGCTGCGACGGCGCTCATGCTCAGTATTCTCGGTCTATTCGGCGCTTTGAGTGATGCCGCGCGGCAGCGCCGCCGCGAGTTAGCGATTCGGATTGCGCTCGGAGCGCAGCGCTGGCGCGTCATCTATCAGGTGCTGATAGAAGGGGGGCGACTTGCCTGCGCAGGCGCTCTGGTAGGCATGCTGGGATCGCTGGCGTTATCGCGATTGTTGGCCCGCATCACACCGCGCAACAGTGCGCCGGCCTTATGGGTATGGCTGGCCGCGCCGCTGGTGTTAGCGGTGGCGGTCTTAATTGCGAGCGTGCTTCCCGCGCGCCGCGCGTCGATTGTGAACCCACTCACGATCATGCGCGACGATAACTGAGTGTTTGGGGCGCTTCGCTCACGCTGAAGGGAGGCGCATATCTCGCCGGCAAGCTCACTTCTGCTAGAGCCCCTTTTTCCCTTGTACTTCGACAAAGGATACAGTATCCTGGTTATGTCGAAGTAAAAGGGGAGCATGGCGGACGTAAGGCTAGAACTACCGCAGGGAACGCTGGATCTGCTGATCCTGAAAACGGTCAGCTTGGGACCTCAACACGGATGGGCGATTTCCGAACGTGTCCAGCAGATATCGAGTGATGCTCTCCAGGTGCGGCAGGGATCACTCTATCCCGCTCTTCACCGGCTGGAGCGCCGTGGTTGGATTAAGGCTCGTTGGAGCACGACTGATAACAATCGCCGCGCCAAGTATTACGAGCTGACGCGCAGTGGCCGGAAGCAACTGGACGCTCAAGCCGATTCATGGCGTCGGCTGACGGCGGCTATGGGTCAAATTTTGGATATGGCGTAGGCTCGACGCGCTGCTATGTGGAGCGACTTTCTGCTTCGGCTACGGGCGTTATTCCGAAGAATCGCCGTTGAGAAGGAGCTCGATGACGAACTGCGATTTCATCTTGAAAAAGAAATCGAAAAGCGCATGGCTTCCGGACGGAGTCGCGCCGAAGCGTTGAGGCAGGCGAACACGGCCTTGGGCGGGCTGGACCAGATAAAAGAAGAATGCCGGCAGGCGCGCGGCGTGTCGCTGCTCGAAACAACTGGTCAGGATTTAAGGTATGCGATGCGCGGCATGCGGCATAATCCCGCATTCGCGCTTGCGGCGGTGCTTACGCTTGGCTTCGGCACAGCGGGCGTCTCGACCGTTTTTACGCTCGCAAACACGCTGTTTTTTCGCAAACTTCCAGTGGCTCGCGCAGACCGGATTGTGGTGGTCGAAGCCACCCGGAGACATGGGCGATTACCCGGTTGGGTGGCTTATCCGGCCTACGCTCATTTTCGTGACAATACCAAAACGCTGGAAGGTCTCGCCGCTGCTTATTCCACCGCGCCTCTCTTTGTGACGTCCGATGGTCAATCGCGCGAGATAAATGGCGCAGTTGTATCGGCGAACTTTTTTCCGCTGCTCGGCGTACGGCCGGCGCTCGGCCGTTTTTTCCGCCCGGATGAGGACAGGGTTCCCGATCGCGATCGGGTCGCTGTGGTCAGCTTCGACTTTTGGCGTAACTGGCTCGGCTCTTCGCCGCGCGTATCAGGCTCAATCCTGAAGATCAACGGCACTATCTTTACCGTGATCGGCGTCGCACCCCGGAGGTTCAGGGGCGTGACGGTTCAGCCGGCCGAGATTTACATTCCCACGATGATGGCGCGTGCCGGATATCACTGGTGCCAGGATTCGCTCGCCAACAACTGCACCGTTTTTGACATGATCGGCCGGCTCCGGGACGGATACACCGTGGAGCAGGCACGAGCCGAGATGACCACACTCGTGCCCCAGTCTTGGGCGAGAGCGAAGGAGGGAGAGAATACCGGAGTTACAGCGTTCCCTCTAAAGGGAGTGCTGAACCCCGACACGACCCGAACTAGCCAGCTTCGATTCTTGCGGCTTCTGAGCTGCGTGGCGGCTGTTCTGCTTCTGGTTTGTTGCGTGAACTTAGCCGGTCTGCTGATCGCGCGTAATAGCGCACGCACCCGCGAGCTGGCGATAAGGACTTCGTTGGGCGCGGGACGCTCGCGGTTGATCAGGCAGTTGATCAGCGAGTCACTGGTGCTGGCGGTAAGCGGCGGAGTTGTGGGGACACTATTGTCTCTGGCTCTGACGGCCGGACTCAATGCGATGTTCTACTCGGTAGATGTAGAAGGCCATCCGCTCTACTACGATTTCAATCTCGAGCCCGGCGTTATCTTGGCCGTGCTTGCAGTATCCGTTGCGGCAGGGTGCCTCATCGGTATCATTCCTGCACTCCAGTGCGCACATCGCGACACGGCCGAGAGGCTCAAACGGCAATCTGCCGCTGTGAGTTCCAACTCGCGCTCTGGCCGATGGTTGGCCGGAGTGCAGGCGGGGATTGCGGTAGCCCTCGCCGCAGTCGCGGGTCTTCTCATATCGAGCTCTCGTCTCATGATGACTGGAGCCAATTTCGAGACATCGCATGTTGCGTTGATGCGATTGCGCCCACAATTGCTCAACTATCCTCCGGAAAAAGCACGCCATTATTTGCGCGCAGTAATTGAACGTTTGAATGCCGTGCCCGGGGTCGAGTCCGCCAGCATGGCGGCCCCAGGTGGCGTGCTTGTGGGCGGTGATGCGCAGGCGTCGTTGCCCGGATGGCCTCAGGCTCAGGCGGTAACAACCGGCTATATCGAGGTCGGGCCTCGATATTTTGAAACTCTGCGGACTCCCGTGCTGCAAGGCCGCGAATTCAATAAACACGACACAATTCAATCGGCCCCGGTCGCGGTTGTCAGCGAAACGCTGGCACGGCAGTTTTGGCCTCCAGGGGCGGCGATCGGTTCGACAGTGATAGTAAATCAAGTGCCGCGCCAGGTGGTTGGCGTCGTAGCCGACATTCCGTTGCAAAACCGCGGCGAGCCTCAGCAGCCCTATATATACGTACCCTTTTGGCAGAATGCAGCGCAATTGGACGCGCGATTATGCATTCGCATAAAGAGTGACCCGGCCGCCATGCTTCCGTCGTTGATTCGTCAGGCGAATCGAGTCGATCCCGATGTTCCTATCGCTGAAACGATTCCCCTGTCGGTGCAGGTAGCGGGAGGCATAAGTTCACTTCGCATTACCGCTAGCTTTGCCTCGTACGCCGCGGTCTTGGCGATTCTGCTGAGCGGCCTCGGCGTTTACGGAGCGATGGCCTTCTCGGTATCCCGCCGAACGAAAGAGATCGGAATCCGTGTCGCCGTGGGAGCAAAATCGATTGGAGTGCTCGCGATGGTCATGCGCGAAGGCATGACGGTCGTCTTGTTTGGAGTGGTAATCGGCTTCGTGCTGGCGATCGCCGGCACGGGCGTTATCCGGCATCTCCTGTATGGATCGGGCGCTGCCGATTCTCCTATCTATGGGGCTGCTGTGCTGCTCGTTACTGTTATCGGGCTCGTTGCTTGCTGGATTCCGGCGCAGCGCGCTGCTTCGCTTGACCCCGTAACCGCTCTCAGAGAAGGGTAAGTTCCGCTTGCCAGTGTCTCTTTCGCTTAGAAGAGCGTCTACCCAGACAGTGATACTCTAGGGTAGAATATCTTCTAACAACTGCCAAAAGAACTTCGAGGCGGAATCGAGCTCTGCGCTGCTGTTCGATCCGCCACACGGACGTGAGGTCGCGAGCCACAAGGAGACTGAAAGATGCGCTGGTTCCGGAGAAAAGATCGCGAACAGGATTTGGAGCGCGAGTTGCGTTCGGATTTGGAGTTGGAAGCCGCTGAGCTCAAGGAGAACGGCCTCTCTGCGAATGATGCACGCTACGCCGCGCTGCGTGCTTTCGGCAATACGACTCTGGTGAAGGAAGAGGTACGCCGAACGTGGGGCGGAACCTGGCTTGAAGATTTCTTAAACGACGCTCGGCACACAGCGCGGCATTCTCGGAAATCTCCGGGATTCACGGCCACGGCGGTGCTCACACTTGCTGTCGGAATCGGCGCGAATACGGCGATCTTCACGATTATCGACGCGGTGCTTCTTAAGTCGTTGCCGGTACGCAATCCAGGGGGTTTGGTCGTGCTTGGCGATGCTCGCGGCTCGGGCAGTGGCGTCGGAATTCCGCGAAGTGGGTTGTTCTCCCTCTATTCATACGATCTCTACAGGCAGCTCAATAATACGAAGGTGTTCGCTGGGCTCTGCGCCGTCCAAAGTTCCGAAGTTAGCGACGTCAGTGTGCGTCTCGGGGGCTGGAGCGAGTCGCGGTTAGCACAGGCGAAACTCGTATCTGGAAATTATTTCGAGGTGCTTGGCGTCAATGCCGCGCTGGGCCGCACGATCGCCCCCTCCGACGATTCGCCATCCGCGCCGCCCGTTGCGGTCGTCAGTTTTCGCTACTGGAAGGATAAACTCGGCGGCGATCCGTCCGTGATTCGTTCAACCATCTATGTTGGTGGAGCGCCCTTCACGATCGTCGGCGTGGCGCCGCCGGAGTTCTATGGCGAGACGCTCAGACCCGATCCGCCGGGCTTTTGGCTCGCGCTCTCCGCAGATCGCCAACTGAACCGCGAGCGCGCGCTCATCGACAAACCCGACGAGCATTGGCTCTATCTCATCGGCCGTTTAGCGCCCGGCCTTTCTGTAGCGCAAGCGCAAGGTCGATTGACAGCAGCCCTGCATAATTGGCTACTGACCCGCGAAGGATCCGCAATCTCTGCCGAACAGCGCGGAAGAATCTCTAGAAGCTACATCGAACTTACCCCGGGCGGCAGCGGCATCGTCCATATGCAACGGGCTTACTCACTGACATTGCGCCTGCTACTCGGCATTTCGATAGCGGTTCTGCTCATCACCTGCGCAAACATCGCCAACCTTCTGCTCGCCCGTGGAACTGCGCGAACGGCTGAGACGTCCGTAAGACTCGCCCTGGGAGCTAGCCGCGCGCGTCTCATACGCCAATCGCTTACCGAAAGCCTGACCCTGGCGGTTTCCGGCGGAGCGCTCGGATTGTTAGTGGCCGCAGCGGGTACGAAGTTGCTGATCGCCCTTTTCTTTCGTGGCGTGGATTATGTGCCGATCCAGACCACGCCCGACCTCCGCATACTTGCTTTCACCTTGATCCTTTCGTGTGGCGCCGCAGTTGTGTTCGGCTTAATGCCCGCGATACGCATGAGTTCACAGCTCGCACCTGTTATCAAGGGTGCGAGCCCAGGTATAAAAGGCTCCCGGCTGCCGCATCGCTCATTCGGATTGGGTGCCGTGCTGATTGTCGCCGAAGTTGCGCTCTCCCTGGTTGTGTTGGCTGGAGCCGGCACATTTGCCCGCAGCCTTGCGAACCTCAGTGGACAGCAGTTCGGCTTCAATCGCGAGCACGTCCTCATCGTAAACATTGATACGGGTCATGCCGGCTACAACTACAGCCGGCTTGGGCCGCTCTACCGGCAGATGTACTCTCGACTGAACTCTCTGCCCGGCGTAAAGAGCGCAAGTTTCTCCTACTATAGCCCGTTCAACAACTGCTGCTGGGGCTTCAGCGTCGGGGTTCAAGGCTATACGCCCAAACCGGGGGAAGAAATGCATACACAACTGAATCGTGTGTCGACTGGCTATTTCCAAACTCTCGGCACCAAAGTTCTGCGTGGCCGTACTTTTGACGAGCACGATATCCAGGGTTCGCACAGTGTTGCCGTCGTTTCTGAAGAATTTGTTCGCCGGTTCCTGCAAAATGAGAATCCCATTGGCAGGCACTTTGGCATTGGCGGCGAACGCAACGCTGGTGATCTCGAGATTGTCGGCGTGGTCGCGAATGCGAAATACGACAGCCCTCGTGAGGAGCTTATACCGATGGCATTTCTGCCGTTGCTGCAAGCGAGAGCTGGCGAGTCCGCTCTTTCCTCGGACCTGTCGAATTTTGCTAGCGTAATCGAAGTGCGTTCTGCCGGCCGTCCGGAAACGATTGCGGCAGAAGTCCGCCATGCTCTTGCCGAAATCGATCCCGGCCTGCCGGTACTGCGCGTCAGCACTCTCTCCGGCAACATCAACCTCATGCTGAACCAGGAGAACGTAATTGCTGCTCTCGCCATGTTCTTTGGTTTCTTGGCGCTCTTGCTGAGCTGTCTGGGGCTGTACGGATTGATGGCCTACGCGGTTCAGCGGAGAACCAGCGAAATTGGCATTCGCATTGCCCTGGGAGCGGGTCGTGTTTCCGTAACCGGGATGGTGGTCCGGGAGGCTCTTGTGCAGGGTTTCATCGGCATAGCGATCGGTATTCCTGCCGCGTTCGTCGCCCTTCGAGTTGTCGCGAATCAGCTCTATGGCGTCAGCCCGAATGATCCGAAGTACGCCGCCGCAGCGGCTCTCGTTCTTCTTCTGTGTATTTCGCTCGCTAGTTACATACCCGCGCGCCGCGCCTCACGCGTGGATCCGCTAGTTGCGTTGAGATACGAATGAAAGAACATGTTATCGATCGGCCATCGTTCAGAGGCTCTGATCGGGGATATCGATTGGTTTGCTCGGCAACCGGCGCTGATTAGAACGGCTTGCTGGCAAAATAGACTTGTTTAAACCGGAGACTCGTCTTAGGCCGCCTACAAACCAGATGAATACTGTGGTAGGTATCGTCCCAGTTTTCCAGCTTCGGTGCGTACGTGATCTCATACGTGTTGCGGAGATCCGTCTGTTCTTTCGCCAGTGCGCTTTTGAAATCTAAACCAGTGAGCTCTCGGCCACCGGTGAGGCTCGTTAGATCGTTTTGTAGCCATTTCGCCATAACCGCGCCCGCGGATTGCGGTTGTGACTCGTCCAGGATATACAACGGCGCATTCACCTGATTGAATTCTGCCGCCAGCTTTCGAGCCTCGGGTCGAACGTTGTCGATCGAGATGTCTCCGGTTATCCACATGACGTTCTTCAGTCCAGGCTCCTCATTCACTAGCTGCGACACCAACCCTTGCAGAACTCCAGCAGTTATTTCAAACCGGCGTGCCTCATCAAGCACGAGTTGCGATTCCACGCGCTGTGTCTGACGGAGATCACGCTGGAGCCCTCGCAAAAGATTAGATTGAAAGGCCTCTCCGCCTCGTGTGTCAGATACGCCTTGAACAGGCAGCAAAATGCCTTTGGGGCTTATCAGGTACACCGCGAGATTAGCGGTCTCCTCGCCATTCGCGGTCTGCAGAAACTTCAGCAAAGCGGATGCACTTCTCGCCTGTGCGCCCAAACCCATGTTCAGCTGATCGAAGACGAGAATCGTCACCTTCCGTTCATGCCCGCCATTTACATGAAATGATGTGACCTTCTCTTCCTTATTGTTGTCGAAAACGCGAAGTTCAGTTGATTGCAAATCGAGCACAGGAGCGCCGTGGCTATCGTTTGCGATTGCCGTCAAAGTCACGAACGGCAATATCGCCGGCTCCGTTTGATTGGCCGCTTGACTATGGAAACTCAAGCCAGGTAGCCAGCCGCTCGCTAAAATGATGAGGAGAACCACACGGATCTCGTTAGTCCCCCGGGCGGAGACGAGCGGAAAGCGGGGTAACGAATCTTGGTAAGCACCGGGAGAGTTGGCGACGTGATCAACGGATCCGACAGCGCTCATTGGCCCGATCCTACCAAGCAGCGTTATAACACAAAGGTGAGAGCCGGCGAACATTGGAGCCTCAAGGATTCGATGGTTCTGCTTTGCAGCCTGCTTTGCTATACCTGTTCGCACGCGGCGGTTTTGGAGGCTCAGAGTCTTAAGATTGGAAGCTGCTCATTCGGGCTGGCTCAGGGGCTGATGCCTGATCTCGAAGGAGATGTATTTCAGGTAAACAGCGGCTTCATCGAAATTGAACTGGATGACGGTCGCTTCTTTCATATAGACGTAAGTTGCCTCGACGGCGGGCGGTCAGCGCTTGCTCGTGTCGGTGATCGAGTAAAATTACAGGCCGCCGTTCTCAATCCACAGACGTTGGTCGCCAGCTCTTTAGAGGTGCAGGCCCGGAAAACTTCACCGGAGAAAAGCGAAAGTCCGAGCCCGTATGCTTCGACCGGAGCCAAGCCCAGTGCAGATGACCGCCAGGGCGACGTCGCCGCGATCAGACAGCATGCGTCGGACATGATCAGAGCACTGCCCGATTTCCTGGTTCGGGAACAAGTGAAGCGTCTGATCCGCACCGGCAATCAGCGTGACTATCAATTGCTCGACATACTTTCTATGGAACTTCTCTACAGCCGCGCCAATGGTGAGAGCTATCGGAGCGTACAAGTGAATGGGGCCCCTAGCTCGGCGGAATATGTGCGCCTCTATGGGAACATTTCGGCTGGTGAGTTTGGCACTGTGATCCAGGAGCATTTTTCGCTCGCTGCCTGATTCGGCGTTTCAGCTTGTGATCGATCCTTCTTCGGCGGGAAAGCCCTTCAGAGAATACTCGTATTCTGTGAACAAAACAGACTCGGATTGGCGGATCGAAAATGGGTATCAATTCATCGTCCCGGCCTACAGTGGTCGAATTCGGGTCGATGATCGAAATTTCCTGCTTCAGATCACTAGAACCGCTCAGGCGATTCCCAAGACTTTCCCATCCAAGTTCGTCGAAAGCTCGGTCGCCTACGGCAAAATCGAGGTGGGAGGAACCGGGACCTACAACGTACCTGTGCGTGCCCAGATGGATAGTTGCTATCGGGTTACGTCCGAGTGCAGCCGTAATCTTATAACGTTCGATTCTTACCGGCGTTTCATTGGCACATCGACATATAGGTTTAGCCGGTAGCGTGAGGCGTGGCTTGTGTGCAGCAACTGTGCAATAACAGCGCTTAGAACGTCCTTTGTGCGCCAGTCTTTTTAATGTCCGCCGGGTCTTGAATTTACCGGAATTGGGTCTACTTCGGTACCCTCGTGTACGATATCGCCGGGGTTCGCGATGATGATATCGCCATCATGCAGGCCGCTCATCACTTCGATGCGGTCACCGTAGTCGCGGCCGGCGACGATGCTTTGCAAGTGTACGCGATGGTCCGATCCTACGATGGCGACCTGCGTGCCATCGCCAGAGATGATGAGCGCGTCGCTCGGAATGAGCGGCGGCGGATTTGCGCGCGAACTGCTCAGATCCACTTGGGCATACATACCCGGCAGCAGAATACCCTTGGGATTCGGCACGTGTACTTCGACTAGCAGGGTGCGGCTAGCCGGGTCGAGAGCATTGGCGGTCCGTGCAACGACACCGCTAAATCTGCTCCCCGGCAGGTTCGACACAGTGAGTGAGGCCTCGTCGCCGCGATGAATCGAACCGGCATTCATCTGCGGGACGTTCACATAGGTGCGGAGCGTGCCCGTTTGGGCAATGCGAAACAGGAGAGTGCTGCCGTTATTGACCAGGGCGCCGGTATCTACATTACGCAAGGTGATCACACCATCGAAAGGCGCAACCACGATCCGATAACTCTTCATGTTTTCGAGGCGGGCGAGATTGGCCTGGGCAGCGGCAATTCCACCGCGCTGGCCGATCAGAGCTTGCTCGAGAGCGTGTACGGCAGCTATTTTCGATTGGTATTGAGCCTGGTATTGGTCGTTTTCCTGAACGGAGACGGAACCGTCGCTTACCAGATTGCTCCAACGCTTTGCGGTGACACGCGCGAGTTCTAAATCAGAGCGGCCTTGCTGCAGATTGGCCTGGGCCTGATCGGCCGCGGCATGGGCTTGCTGCAGATTGGCCTGAGCCTGACGAACCTGTTCATCCAGTTCGGGGGCTTCGATGATAGCGAGCGTCTGGCCGGCGTGTACGCGATCGCCAATATCGACCAGACGCTGCTTGATGTAGCCATCGGCGCGGGCGAGTACGGGCGCCTCCGTAGTTGCCTGAATATTGCCCGGCAGCCGCAAAGCGCTTTCGTGAGACGAGCGGCCCACAGTGACTACCTGTACGCGAGGCAGCGCCTGTTCCCGCTCGCGGGCTTCGCCGGCAATCAGCGCAGTTCGGCTGTGCAGCGGCAGATAGCCGGCAAAAAAGGCGATTACCAGGAACACCAACACAGCCACGCAGAGGGCCGAAATTGTCAGCCGGGAGGGCCGCCAAAGCTTCGCCGGGACGGCAATACCAGCGTGAGACGAAGCGCGCAATTGGTGGAGCTGCTGGCGCAACTCTTCGTTTTCGCGGCGCAGGTTCTCTTCCGTGGTGCGAAGATCGGACTCGCTATATCGCATCGGGTCGCCAAGGATCTAGAGGCAATTCCGTTTCGTGCTCACGTTCCCTGAGACGGCGCTCGTGATCAACCGGCGGCTTGGTGCGCAAATAGCTGTAGATGATGGGAACGACGAAGAGAGTGGTCACCGTGGCGAAAAGCAGCCCTCCGATCACGGCGCGGCCGAGCGGAGCATTCTGCTCGCCACCTTCGCCCAGCCCGAGAGACATCGGAAGCATACCGAGGATCATCGCTGTGGCGGTCATCACCACGGGCCGCATGCGCACTTGGCCGGCGGAAAGCATAGCTTCGCGCGCGGACTCGACGGTCGCGCGCTCATCATTCGCGAAAGTCACGATAAGAATACTGTTGGCGGTAGCAACGCCGACGCACATGATGGCTCCCATCAGCGATGGGACGCTTAGCGTTGTTCCGGTCACGAACAACATCCATAATATTCCAGTTACGGCGCCCGGCAGCGCTGTAAGAATGATGAACGGATCGACCCAGGACTGGAAATTCACAGTCATTAGGAGATACACCAGCGCGACCGCGAAGATCATGCCCACGCCGAGCCGGAAAAAGGAGGACTGCATCGTTTCGATCTGTCCGCGCAAGGTGAAGGAGGTGCCGCGAGGCAGATGGGGTTCTTCCTCGCGCATGATGTGTTCAACTTCTCTACCAACTCCACCGAGATCGCGGCGATCTACGTTCGCATAGATGTCGTAAACCGGCCAGACGTTGTAGTGATTCACGATCACGGGCGTATTAGCGCGTTGCACGCTAACCAGGTTCGAAAGCAGTTGGGTGCTGCCGGGCAGCGCTCCGGGGTTTCCATACGCTTGCGACGAACTATTAGGGGCTGCGGCCACAAAGGCGCTAGTGGCTGATGCGGCGCCAGCCTGGGAGGCGGAGCTGGTGCTGGCTTCGGTATTGGTCGAAATAGAGATGGGCGTGCGCAGCAGCGAATCGAGGGAATTAATGCGGTATTGAGGAGTTTGTACGCCGACGTTGTAGTTCACGCCGTTTGACCAGTTCATCCAGAAATTCGGAGCGACGGTCGAGCTGCCGCTGAGAGAGATGAGCATGCTGTTGGTAACGTCGCGCTGCGTGAGACCAAGCTGCGAGGCTTTGATGCGATCGACGTTCAATTCCAATTCGGGCTGGGCGACAACCTGGTGAACGTGCACGTCAGCAGCCCCGGGTATATCGGAGATTTTTTCAGCGAGGCGGCGAGCGATCTTGTAATTTGCCTCCGCATTGCGGCCGACCACCTGGAGATCGATCGGCGCGGGAAGTCCGAAATTCACGATCTGGCTGGTAATGTTGGCCGGCTGGAAGAAGAACGTCATGTCAGGAAAGTCATCATGCAACCGCTTACGTAGGAGAACTTGATAATTGCGTGTTGACCCGTGCTTCTCTTTGTTGAGAGAAATGAGAATTTCGCCGTCGGCGGAAGAAATGGTCGGGATGTCGCCTTGCGCGATAGCAGGCCAGCTATTCGGGATGCCGATGTTGTCGATGAGCGTGTCGATTTCGCTACTGGGGATCACAGAGCGGATTTCGTGCTCGAGCGCGGCGAACCGCACCTCCGTCTCTTCAATGCGAGTGCCGGCCGGACCGCGCGCATGGAGGCGCATCTGGCCGGAATCGACGTCAGGGAAGAAATCCTCGCCTACCAGAGCGATGAGCCCTAGCGAGAGAATGCAGAACGCGGAGAAAACTGCAAGAAACGGTCCGCGATGGCGCAGCGACCAATCGAGCAAACCCACATAGCGGAAGCGAAGCTTTTCGAACTGGGCATCGAATACATGGTGAACGCGCCAGAGCAGGCTGCGGCGGCTAACCCGCGCGGCGTCGAAGGGCGTTTGGTAAACCTCCAGCTCAGGGCCGAGCAGGTAAGCCATCATGGTCGGAACAAGCGTGCGCGATAGCAGATAGGAAGCCATCAGCGCGAAGACCACGGCGAGAGCCAGCGGAGTAAAAAGATACTTCGCCGTGCCGGTGAGCAGCAGGACGGGCACAAAGACAATGCAGATCGAAAGAGTAGCTACGAAAGTAGGAACCGCGATCTGCGACGCGCCATCGAGCACCGAGCGGATCAGAGGTTTGCGCATGGCAATGTTGCGATGCGTGTTTTCGATTTCGACGGTAGCGTCATCGACCAGAATACCGACCGCGAGAGCGAGGCCGCCGAGAGTCATGATATTGATGGTCTGGCCTAGCAGGCTAAGGATCGAGAGCGAGGCCAGAATCGAGAGCGGGATTGAAATGCAGACGATCAGGGTACTGCGCAAACTTCCCAGAAAAAGCAGGATCATCAAGCCGGTCAGTGCCGCGGCGATGAGCGCTTCACGCACTACGCCTCGAATGGAAGCTCGCACGAAAATGGATTGATCGGCCAGTGCCACTACTTTCAGCTCCGGCGGCAGGTTGGCGAGAATCCTCGGAAGGGCCGCCTTAACAGCGTTCACGATCGAGAGGGTGGAGGCTTTACCGTTGCGCGTAATAGTGATGAGCACGCCTCGCGAGCCGTTCGTACGGACGATGTTGTTCTGAACCGAAAAACCGTCGTGAACCTGAGCGACGTCTTTCATGTAGACGGTGGCGCCGTTCACGGTCTTGATGGGTAAATCGTTTAGTTCATTGAGACGGATCGGGCTGCTGTTTACACGAACCTGATATTCGGTCTGGGCTAGTTTTGCCGTGCCGGCTGGAAGAATCAAGTTCTGGGCATTGAGCGCATTCGAGACATCAATTGGAGAAAGTTGTTTGGCGTAGAGCTCGTCGAGATTCAGATCAACCATGACAGACCGCTGTTTTCCGCCAAAAGGATAGGAAACGGACGCGCCCTGAACCGTGCCGAGAGGCGTCCGGATGAAGTTATTACCCAGGTCGAAGATTTCCTGCTCGCGGAGCGTCTTGCTCGAAAGGCCCAGTTGGAGAATAGGGACACTGGCGGCGTCGTACTTAAGCACGTTTGCGGGGAACATGCCTGGCGGCATCTGGCGCAGCGCTGTTTGCATGGTGGCTGTGACCTGGGCGACGGCCATATCGATCTTGACGTTGGAATGGAAGTAGATTTTAACCACGCCGTATCCGCTGTAAGACTGCGACTCGATATGTTCAATGTCGTTAACGTTCGAGGTTAGACTGCGCTCGAACCCGGTGACAACGCGCTTTTCCATTTCTTCGGGAGAAAGCCCGGAATAGACCCACAAAACACTGACGACCGGGATATCGATATAGGGAAAGATATCGACCGGCATGGTGATAATGGCAGTGCTGCCCAAAATCGCGATAAGAATCGCCATGACGACGAAGGTGTAGGGGCGGCCAAGAGCCAGCCGGACAATCCACATAGCTGTTGGTTAACCCTCACCGCGCGGAAGCTGTGGGTTGGTAGTAGTATAACGTCCGGCGAAGCGGCTCCGTGTTCAGCCCCTGTGACTAGCCGATACATCGCAAAGACAATCTAGTAGACAAAAGGCGAATCGTCTACTAGAATGTCTTCTAAGAAAGATGACTCAAAACGATACTCGGGAAAATCGAATCGAGCTGCTTCAAGGCACCCTCGACATGCTGATATTGCGGACTCTTCAATGGGGACCGCAGCATGGGCATGGCGTCGGCCAGGCTATCCGGCAGAGTTCGGCAGACTTGCTGCAGATCGAGCGCGGGTCTTTATATCCGGCGCTGCATCGTCTGGAAGCTCGGGGCCTGATCTCGTCGGAATGGAAGAGCTCGGACCTGAACCGGCGAGCAAAGTATTACCGCCTGACCGCGGCAGGAAAAAAGCAACTGGTGACGGAGCAATCGAAATGGAAGCTTTTGGTCCGCGCGATTACCCGTGTAATGCGTCCGGCACAAGGAGGCTAGGCAGCCAATGAGACGCTGGCGCTTCTGGCGGCGGAAACAGCGCGAGACCGATCTCAACGAAGAGATAGCCCACGATCTGGCGGCCGAGGCGGAGGAGCGAACTCGCTTGGGCGCATCGCGCGAAGAAGCCGAATGGGCGAGCAGGCGCGATTTCGGAAACGTGTCGCTGCTGAAAGAGGATATTCGCGAAACGTGGGGTTGGATATCGCTCGAGCGGCTCGGTCAGGACATTCGTTACGGCTGGCGCAGCTTGTTTAAGAATCCTTTGTTCACCAGTATGGCGGTGCTGTCGCTCGCGCTGGGTATTGGCGCGAATACTGCGATTTACAGTGTCATGGACGCGATTATGGTGCGCGCATTGCCGGTCCGGAATCCGGGCGAGCTCGCGATCCTGAACTGGCGCTGGCACGCCAAAGAGCAACCTGCTGTAGTGCGGAGCCACACTGGAAGCAGTTTCAAAGAGCCGGGAGGCGCTATAACGAGCCCGGACTTCCCGTGGCCTGCCTATGAACTTCTCCGCAGCCAGAATAGGGTCTTCTCCACTCTTTTCGCCTATGCGAACGCAGGGCAGCTCACTCTAGCGGTGCAAGGCCAAGCCCAAAGCGGCCTCGTAGAATTCGTCTCCGGCAATTTCTTCGATGCTCTCGGCGTCGTTCCTGCGGTCGGGCGGCTCTTTGACAAGCGCGACAACCTCGCTGGCGCTTCGCAGGTGGCGGTTCTCAGTTACAACTACTGGCGTGAGCGGTTTGCCGGAGATTCGGCGGCCATCGGCCAGAACATCAACGTCAATGGCATCCCATTCACGATTTCGGGCGTCGCGGCGCCTGAATTTTTCGGAATCAAGCCAGGCTCGGCTCCGGTGCTCTACGTTCCAATCGTGAATCGTCCGGCGCTCGCGCGAAATTATGGCAACGAGCACGACACCATGTTCATTGATCCTCATTTCTAATGGGTCGACGTGATGGGCCGTCTGCGTCCCGGCGTCACGCTGGACCAGGCGCAAGCCGACATCGCGGCGAGATTCCGCCTCTTCGCGCTCGGCTCCGCCGTGAATGACAAAGAACGCGCTGACCTTCCGGCACTTTGGCTGGAGGAAGGCGGCTCCGGAGTCGACTCGCTGCGGCGCCAATATTCGAAACCGCTCCTCGTCCTGATGATCATGGTGGCTTTGATGCTCGCGATCGCTTGCGCCAACATCGCGAACCTGCTTCTTGCCCGCGCCGCCTCGAGGCGACGTGAAATGGCGGTGCGGCTGAGTCTGGGCGCGAGCCGCCTTCGCGTGCTGCGGCAGTTGTTGACCGAGAGCTTATTGCTTGCCGTGCCAGGAGGCATTCTTGGCTTGGGCATTGCGGCCGCGGGGATTCGTTTTCTCGTCTCGCTACTTGCGGAAGGCCGTGAGGATTTCAGTCTTCGCGCGAACCTCGATTGGCGCATCCTCGCCTTCACCGTCGGCGTCGCGTTTGCCACTGGAATTCTGTTCGGATTCGCCCCTGCTGTTGCAGCCACGCGCGTGGACATCACTCCGGCTCTCAAAGAGACGCGCGCCAGCGCCCCGCGTGCGCGTGGACGCCGCATGAGTCTTGGTCGGTTCCTTGTCCTTTCTCAGATAGCCCTTTCGCTGCTGCTGGTGCTGGGAGCCGCGGTCTTCGTTCGTACGCTTGCCAATCTCCATTCCGTAGACGTTGGTTTCAACCAGGAGAGTCTTCTGACGTTTAACCTGGATGCCAGCCAGGCAGGCTACAAAGACGCACCGCTGAAAGCGTTTTATTCCCGCCTGCTCCAGCGATTCAGTGTGCTTCCCGGCGTTCGCGCCGCAACCTTCTCGGATATGCCGCTCGTCGCCAATCGGAACCATGGCACAGGCGTTACCCTGCCAGGCACCCCCAAGCCAGAAGGCAGGATTCCTGAGACGGCCTATGTCTCGGTCGGCCCGGGGTTTTTCGAAACGATGCAGCTTCCGATTCTGCTTGGCCGTCCCGTCGACTCGCACGACGTGGACGGCGCTCCTCTCGCCGTCGTAGTCAACGAGGTGTTCGCGAAGAAGTATTTTCCCGGTCAGAATCCGATCGGGCGGCACTTCGGGCTTGGCAATTCAGAAGCTGGCGACCTGACAATCGTCGGTGTCGCGAAAAACGCCCGCTATAACTCGCTGAAGGACGAGATCCCTCCCGTTGTATACCTCTCCTATCTTCAGAACATTGTTAAGGCACCGCCGATTGGCATCACCTTCGAATTGCGCACGGTGGGAAATCCTCTTGCGCTTGCCCAAACTATTCGCAAGACCGTCCATTACGCCGCGCCGCGTGTTCCGGTCACGGGCGTGATGACGCAAACGCAGCTTATCAACAGCACCATCGTCCAGGAGCGTACGTTTGCCGACCTTTGTAGCGCGTTTGCGATCCTCGCGCTGGCGATCGCATGTGTCGGGCTCTACGGCACCATGTCGTATGCGGTGTCGCGCCGCACGAACGAAATCGGCATCCGAATGGCTTTGGGCGCCGAACGCCGGCGTATTATTTGGATGGTATTGCGCGAGGTGCTCGCGCTCGCTGCTGTGGGTCTCGCCGTTGGTCTTATCTGCGCCTGGAGTTCCGCCTCTGCCATCAAGTCATTTGTGTTCGGCATGAAAGCCGCCGACCCGCTCGCGATTTTGTTGGCGGCTGGGATCCTAATCGTTGCGTTGGTTCTGGCCGGTTTTGCTCCCGCAACGCGAGCGTCTCGAATCGACCCGCTTACCGCCTTGCGGCACGAATAGTGTAGTGCTCAACCCGGACATCTCGGGGCCATTCACGCCTCCTCAAAATCTTCTTTCTTCCCCACGCTTCAACCGTTTAGCCCTCGATTGATTTTTCGCCCGTTCGCCCCCGCATGCTACTTTTCGCGCGAAAGGTCCCTCTTGTATGTCTGCTCAACGCTCCAAATCTAAATCCAAATCCAAACGCGCCGTTGCCAATCGCGCCAATGCTCAAAAATCTTCTGGTCCAAAAACCGAGCAGGGGAAAGCCGCCGCTTCGCAGAACTCTTTCAAACATGGTCTCTATTCGAAAGCGCTGATCATTCCGGGTGAAGATCCCGCACTCTTTGAAGCCCTGCGCACCGATCTGGCTGCCGAGCATCGCCCTGTAGGGTTGACCGAAGAGTTGCTGGTCGACGAAGTGGCGCAGCACTACTGGCGCATGAAGCGTTACCGCGCCTTGGAAGCGCAGATGTACAAGTCCCAGGGCACGAATGCGAATGGCAACACGGATCTGGATGTAGAGAATCTGGTGAGCTGCATCGAGCTCGGATTATTCACCTCCATCCAGCGTGTTCTGAACTCCGCCGAGCGCAGCTTCTACAAGGCGCTCAAGACTTTACGCGAGTTGCAGAAGGTCCGTGGCTTCGTTCCTGCAAAGGCTCAAAACACCGCTGTCGCTCCCACCCCTTTTCCCGCCAAACAGCGCAGCGCTGCCGAGGAATGGGCCGAAGTGGAGGCCGCTACCGGCATGAACGAGGCGCAATTGACCGCCCTGTTCCGCGGAGCCGCCTGACCGGCCCGCATTTCCCCTGATTTTTAGAACTGTTCGGCACGGCTCGCACTCGCAGTGTGGCTGATCGTTAACCGCTGATCGCTTGCTGGGCCCATTCACGCTCTTTGGCGAAAGTCCATCTCCTAGCCACTCAGGAGCTTGAAGAGCATCTTGGGTCTGCAGCGAAACGCGGGGCCAGAAAATCACGGGCGAAATGTCCATGCTCTCTCCCGCGCAGGCGATTCAGTTGCAGGCGGCCGCTGCGAGTTCTATTTCCTGTGAACGGAGCACGAAGGTGCCGGCCGAACTGACGATCTCGCAGTGGGCGCTCGAAAGTGGTTGGGGCGCGCATCAGCCGGGGAATAACTGCTTCGGAATCAAATCGTACCCGGGGTGTTTCGGAGTGCAGCAATTGAAAACCGTGGAAGTAGTTGCGGGCGTTGCGACCGTGGTGGCAGGAAATTTCGCGACATTTGCGTCGATCGAGGCCTGTTTCGAAAAACACGCCAGCCTCTTCACTGCGGCACCCGCTTACAGAGCGGCTTGGGCGCAATACCTGAAATCTGGCGAGACAGCGATGCTGATCAAACAGATCGCGCCGATCTATGCTACCGACCCGGGCTATGCGGATAAACTGTTGAACTTGGCGGCCATCCCAGAAGTCACGGCGTGTCTGGCCGAGTGCCGGAACATACCGTAGCTATTTCTCGAAGACTCGGGAGCGCATGTTCTGCACTTCGGGGTTGGACATGAATTTCTTCCAGATGAGACCTGTACGGTGGTTCTCGATCATGACCGTCATCGGCGCTTGATTCAGCCCCATGTAGATGCCGGAGAACCAGCCGCGCTGGAGATTGAAAGCATCGCGAAAACCGAATTCGCCCCAAAGCTCCTGCCCCAGATCGCGGTAAAAGTGCTTCAGGCTCTGCATGGACGCCTCGGGCGTGTAGACAAAAGAAGCGATGGCGCCTGTAGGTGCGATGGTGCCGTCGTCGCTGCCGGGCTTCGGCTCATAGGCGCTATAGCCCTCAGGCCCGTCGACTGCTGTAATGCCCCAGCAATCCGGACCGTAGCCTCTAAAATGGCCTGGGTTGCGTATGCAATAGGCGCGATTGATCAGCGCCTGATTGCGATTGTTATCGAAGTAGTCGGTGAAGCGATCGCGCACATGCGGATCGAAACCCATATAGGAGTAGTGCGTGAAGAATAACGGACCGCCCTCGCCGACACCGACATCGAGCTTGATTCCATAGAATGTGTGCCCGTTGGTGTAATGATCGCCCGCCTGTTCCTCGCCCCAGGCTTGCCGGTAAGCAATGGCCGCTTTCGATTGCCCGGCCCAGCCCGTGTAATAGAGGCTTGCTGGAACGCCATGCGTGGGGGATGCGATCGCAAGCAGGTACGTGATCATGGTTTCGTTGAAGCCAGTCAGCCGGTGATTGATGTACCAGGAGTACTCGGGAGACCAATGCCAGAAAAGAGCGTCGCCATCGTGCGTGCGCCGGAACCAGGCCCAGTCAATCGACTTCCAGAGCTGGGTAATCTTGTCGCGCAAAATCGTCTCCTGCGCTCCGCTGCTATCGAAATACTGGCGCGCGGTCAGCAATCCCTGCATCAGGAACGAAGTCTCCACCAGGTCCGCGCCATTCTCGAAAACGCCAAAAACGGGCATGCGTTTGCCAGTGCTGCCGTTCAGGAAATGCGGCCACACACCGTGATAGCGGTCTGCCTTTTCCAGGAACTTTGCGATCTGAAGTAAACGCTCGACGGCTTGTTCACGAGCCACAAACTTTCGGTCGACGCCAACCACGATAGCCATGATTCCGAAACCGCTGGCGCCCACGGCGGTGATGTCGTCATCGCCTGGAAGATTTTCGCGCGTCATGCCGGCAATCGGATGCGCGCCGTCCCAATAGTAATGAAAACAAGCTTCCTGGACCATCGTCAGTAGCTCGTCGTCGCTCATGGCGTGGGTTTCGGCATTTGCGATCGAGGATGGTTCCGATTCGTGGCCGCTCCAGGTTTGATGCCGTGACTCGATATTTTGCGGACTGGCCCGGCTTACCAATCCAGTCCGCAAAACGATGAATGCCGGGAACTTGAATGCCGACCGGTTTGAAAGCGGCCCCGTTCAGTGAACGGTAGATGATGTAGTGCTCCAGGCCGGTGTTCGGCCGCGCTTGCCAGCTTACGTCGATGTGCCGCTCATAGCCTTTCGCCGCGACGCCAGTTACAGCGGCAGCGGAGGACTCGCCGAGGTTGGCAGGCTCAATATGGATGTCGTCTATCAGCAGTGTGTGTTCCGCGTCGTCGCTCGTGCCTTGAGTGAACAGAACTCTATCCAGAGCGTGGCCGTTGAAAGGATGGATCGAAGCTGTCACAAAACGGTCCAGAGGAATGGCAACTTTGGTCCATTTGCCGGCAGAAATATCCTGCGAGATGGCGAGTGGATGAGTGAAGTTCTTGGCTGCATCGTGCAGCGCGATGCGGGGCCAGGCGTTCGCCTGCAAACCTTCCGCCGAGTAGCACCAGAGAGTGAGCTGGCTGCCTGGAAAGAAAACTTCGCGATTGCGGAATTCGTACAGGATGACGGCTACTGTCCAGCCGCCTTGCGGAACTGAGGTCCAGTGAAGGCGAAGAGCATTGGGAGGTGTATGAAAATGATCGTGATCGACAGGGAGTCTGCCGCCGGCGAGTTCCAACTGGCTGGGCGAAGAGGCGCGGCCTTCGCTGTAAAAATAGCGTTCGAGATTGATGCTGTTATCGAATATGACGCGCTGATAGTAGGCGGTGTCCGCAGTGGCGATCAGAGCGATAAAGAAAAGAAGAGCAATCTTAAGCAATGGTTCCGACCAGCGGACTGCTGGCAACAGCGTACTCCCGGCGCGGCATGCGGCCCGCGAGAAACGCCGCTCTTCCGGCTTCGATCGCAAGCTTCATAGCATGTGCCATGCGTTCCGAGTCTTCGGCTTCCGCAATGGCCGTGTTCAGCAGGACGCCATCGTAACCCAGCTCCATGGCGAGCGCGGCATCGGAGGCGGTTCCAACCCCGGCATCCACGATTAGCGGAACCTCGGTGATAGCCTCGCGCAGAATTTTTAGATTCGTCACGTTCTGTATGCCGAGACCGGAGCCTATAGGCGCGGCGAGCGGCATGACGGCAGCCGCTCCAGCGTCGATCAGTTTGCGGGCGTTCACCAGGTCATCGGAGGTGTAAGGCAGAACGACGAATCCCTCCTTCACCAGCGCGCGAGTTGCTTCAAGCAGGCCTTCGTTGTCGGGGAAAAGCGTCTTCTGATCGCCAATGACTTCGAGCTTGATCCAATTGGAGAGGCCAACTTCCTGGCCGAGACGCGCAGTTCGGATGGCGTCTTCGGCGGTGTAGCAGGCGGCTGTGTTGGGCAGCACGTGAATTTGGGAGCGGTCTATGAAATCGAGTTCGGATTCCTTGGTGCGGTCGGTCAAGTTCACACGGCGAACCGCCAGTGTCACCATTTCGGTTCCCGAGGCGGCATGGCAGCGGGCCATGAGCTGTTTACTGCGGTACTTGCCGGTTCCCACGAAGAGGCGGGAGCGGAATGTCCGCCCCGCGATGGTCAGAACGTCATCCATAAAGACCATTATGAGGCGTCAGAAGCGGGGCTGGTGAGATCGTTTTTCACTTGGCTGCTTGTGTTATTCTCGTGGTCGGCAACGCATCGGACAGGTGGGTGAGTGGTTAAAGCCAACAGACTGTAAATCTGTCCCTCCTTGCGAGGTACGAAGGTTCGAATCCTTCCCTGTCCACCAAAACGAGAGGCCGTTGTAGCTCAGTTGGTAGAGCGCGTCCTTGGTAAGGACGAGGTCACCAGTTCAATCCTGGTCAACGGCTCCAGAATTCGACCGGCAGCCGCTGATCGGTCCGATCCGGGCTCTTCTTCCGCGTGCTATTCTTTATGTGGACGCGACGTAGGATAGGTGCGCCCGCATTCACTTCTAGCCTCCTTCCTCCCAGTGGGATGAAGACTCCAGCTAAGTTAGAGAAAGACCATGGCGAAAGAGAAATTTGACCGCAGCAAACCGCACGTAAACATAGGTACGATCGGGCACATCGATCACGGGAAGACGACGTTGACGGCGGCGATCACGAAGACGTTGTCGAAGCACAATCCGAAGAACAAGTTCCGGAGCTTCGATTCGATCGACAATGCGCCGGAGGAGAAAGCGCGCGGGATCACGATAGCGGTAGCGCACGTGGAGTACGAGACGGCGAACCGGCACTATGCGCACGTGGATTGTCCCGGGCATGCCGATTACATCAAGAACATGATCACCGGAGCCGCGCAGATGGATGGCGCGATTCTGGTGGTGGCGGCAACCGATGGCCCGATGCCGCAGACACGGGAGCACATACTGCTGGCGCGGCAGGTGGGCGTGCCGTACATTGTGGTGGCTTTGAACAAGGTCGACATGGTGGACGATCCGGAGCTGCTCGAGCTGGTGGAACTGGAAGTGCGCGAGCTGCTGTCGAGTTATCAGTTTCCGGGCAATGATCTGCCGGTGGTGAAGGTGAGCGCGCTGGGTGCGTTGAACGGGGACGCGAAGTGGGAAGCCTCGGTCGACGAGCTGATGGCGAAGGTGGACGAGTACATTCCGGTACCGGAGCGTGCGATCGACAAGCCGTTCATCATGCCGATTGAAGATATCTTCTCGATTCAGGGCCGGGGCACGGTGGTGACGGGGCGCATCGAGCGGGGGATCTGCAAAGTCGGCGAGGAAATGGAGATCGTGGGCTTTCAGGATACGCGCAAGACGGTGGTGACGGGCGTCGAGATGTTCAAGAAGCTGTTGGACGAGGGGCGGGCCGGGGACAACGTGGGCTTGCTGCTGCGCGGTATCGAAAAGAACGATGTGGAGCGCGGGCAGGTGATTGCGAAGCCGGGCTCGATCAAGCCGTTCAAGAGATTCAAGGGTGAAGTGTACGTGCTGTCGAAGGAAGAAGGCGGGCGGCACACGCCGTTCTTCAACGGCTATCGGCCGCAGTTCTACTTTAGGACAACGGATGTGACGGGAGTGGCGAAGCTGCCGGAAGGCATGGAGATGGTGATGCCGGGCGACAACGTGTCGGTGGAAGTGGAGCTGATCACGCCGATCGCCATGGACAAGGGGCTGCGCTTTGCGATTCGCGAAGGCGGACGCACCGTCGGCGCAGGTACCGTTACGGAGATTTTGAGCTAATTAAGGAAGAGCATGCCGCGAGAGATCATTCAGTTTCAATGCAGTGAGTGCAAAAACCGAAATTACAGCAAGACGAAGAACAAAAGAACCACGACAGAGCGTCTGGAAATGAAAAAATTCTGTCCGTTCTGCCGAAAACATCAGCCGCATCGCGAGACAAAATAGTAGAGGTACTGGGCAGCTTCTGATAGCTTGTTAGGAACGCTTTCAAACAGGGGCATAGGCTAACGGTAAACCAGCGGTCTCCAAAACCGCCTTTGGGGGTTCGAATCCCTCTGCCCCTGCCAGAACTCCGGCAAGCTGAGCTCTTTGGGTTGTGATTCTATGGAATTGAGCAACGCGGTCGGATGGCCGCAACGAACAAGGTCGTATATCGAAGACGTAAGGACCGAGATGAAACGCGTCTCGTGGCCGAACTGGAAGCAGGTGCGAGCAACGACGGGCGTCGTGATTGCCGCGGTTTTCCTGTTTGCGGCTTATTTCTTCGTGGTGGATGCTATCGTCAACGCGGCTATCCAGAGGATTATAGATTACTTCACCGGTGCTCGAGATAAATCGCGAAGAATGCCGCTATTCGGTCGGTGAGCAATGACGAACGAGAAAATTCATAACGAAGAAGAGCACCTGGAAGATGACGCATCGGCGGAAGCTTCGCACGTTCCCGGAAGCGACGAGAGCGATGTTCTCGAAGAAGACGAGGGGGTGCCAAGCGAAGAAATTCACGCTGATGATGAAAGCGGCGACAGTACTAGCGACGATGGAGTACACGGCTCCGAGCATGAAGAAGAGCTCGACAAGCAAAGCGCTGCGGAAGAGACCGAACACGCTGCGGGACCGCACGAGGAACCGGCTGGCGGTCCTCTCAAGAACTGGTACATCATCCATGCCTATTCGGGCTTCGAAAACAAGGTAGCGGAATCTCTTAAAACGCGGGCGCAGGCCTTTGGTTTTGCCGAGCGGCTTGGACAGATTCTGATCCCCACCGAAGAAGTGATCGAGCTTCGGAATGGAAAAAAAGTTACCAGTAAGCGGCTGCTCTATCCGGGTTACGTTCTGGTAGAGATGGAGATGGATGACGAGCTCTGGCACGCCGTCAAGTCGACGCCCAGGGTGACAGGTTTTGTGGGAGGCGGGACCAAGCCGGTGCCTCTGACCGCCGACGAGGTGAATTCGGTTCTCTATCGTCAGGCTTCGAGTGCGGACCGTCCGCGGCCGAAGATGACGTTTGAGAAAAATGAGACTGTGAAAATTGTGGACGGGCCATTCACCAATTTCTCCGGCAAAGTGGACGAAATTAATAGCGAACGGAATACGTTGCGGGTGATGGTCACGATTTTCGGACGTTCGACGCCGGTTGAGCTCGACTTCTTGCAAGTTGAGAAGATTTGACCCGCATTGATGCATTAGAGATAAGCAAGGATAGAGAGACATGGCAAAGAAAGTAACCGCAGAAGTGAAATTGCAGATTCCGGCAGGTAAAGCGACGCCCGCTCCTCCGGTCGGAACAGCTTTGGGTCCGCAAGGCGTAAATATCATGGAATTCTGCAAGGCATTCAACGCGAAGACCTCTGCGAAGGATCAGGAAGGACTGATCATTCCTGTCGTTATTACTATCTACTCGGATCGATCCTTCACGTTCATCACGAAGACTCCGCCGGTGGCGATTCTGGTGAAGCGAGCGGTGAACCTGGCGAAAGGATCAGCGGAGCCGAACAAGAACAAAGTAGGGAAAATCAGCTTGGAGCAGGTGGAAGAGATTGCCAAGATCAAGATGCCTGATCTGAATTGTTTCACGGTAGATGCGGCCATCGAGCAAGTGAAGGGCGCTTGCCGCAGCATGGGCGTAGAAGTCGGTTAGAAAAGACATCTCTCGCTTTCGTTTCCACTGAAGAGGCTGCCCGAGGCAGCCTCTTTGCATTTGCATGCAGTATCTTGTTTGAGATGCGGCCTCCCGCCTTATCGGTCTTGAAAAGCGTGCGCAAAACGGGCACGTTGTGGGGCATGCCGCCCGAAGGGCAAGCGAGTTCCTTTACCGTTTGGCGGCACGCATCCGTGCCCTTTGCGCTTTCTTTGCTCGCTGTCTTTTTGGGCTCAAGCGCGTTTGCGCAACATTCGACTGAACTTGTTTCGACCCCGCCTATGGGGTGGAATAGTTGGGACTCCTTCGGCTTGACGGTGACCGAGGCAGAGTTCAAGGCGAACGCCGATTGGCTTGATCACAACCTGAAGCAATACGGCTGGCAATACGTAGTGGTGGATGAAGGCTGGTATCTGAAGAATCCGCAGGCCAAAGCCGGACAGTTCCAGTTTGCAATGAGCGAAGACGGCCGTTATGTGCCCGCGACAAACAGGTTTCCTTCGGCGGCGAAGGAAGCTGGATTCAAGTCGCTGGCCGACTACGTTCATAAATTGGGCCTGAAGTTCGGCATTCATATCATTCGCGGGATACCAAGACAGGCAGTGGTGGAGGATCTGCCGATCGCGGGAGCCTCATTTCACGCCGCGGCGGCGGCAGATAAGTCCGACACCTGTCCCTGGAACGCGGATAACTACGGAGTGAAATCAAATCCAGCCGGACAAGCGTACTATGACTCGATGGCGAAGTTGTATGCAGAATGGGGCATTGATTTCGTGAAGGTGGATTGCATCGCGGCTCATCCCTACAAGGGCGACGAGATAAGGATGATCAACGAAGCTCTGCGAAAAACCGGGCGGCCCATTGTGCTGAGTCTCTCACCGGGTCCGGCGCCCTTGGACAAAGCAGACGAGTTTCTGAAAGAGGCGCAGATGTGGCGCATCTCAGACGATATCTGGGATCACTGGGCACACGATCCGGGCATGGCCTTTTCACAGAGCATTTCTCAGCAGTTTCCAATAGCTGCCTCATGGGCGCGCTACGTGGGCCAGGGACATTGGCCGGACGCGGACATGTTGCCGATCGGATACCTGGGTCCGCGTCCTGGCGCAGGGCAAGCGCGAGAGACAAGGCTTACGCATGATGAACAACGCACGCTGATGACGCTGTGGTGCATCTTCCGTTCGCCGCTGTTCATGGGCGGCAATCTCACGAAGATGAATGATTGGACGAAGTCGCTGCTGATGGATGAAGAGGTACTCGCAGTAAATCAGCGCTCGCAGGGTGGGCATCAGGTGTCGAGCGATAACGGAAAGATTGTTTGGGCGGCTAAGGACCCAAAAACCGGAGGGGCCTATCTCGCCCTTTTCAATTTGTCTGACAAGCGTCAAACCGTCGAGTATCCGCTGCAGAGTTTGGGAACGACACAAGTTTCGTTTCACGTCCGCGATCTATGGGCAAAGCGCGATTTGGGAGAGACTGACCAGCTGAAGGCGGATCTGGCTCCTCACTCTTCAATGCTGTATCGCGTGAAGTAAACGAGCGAATGAATAGACTAGAACCATGAATCGCCGGGAATTTCTGCAATCCGCGAGCGCCGGACTGGCGTTGAACACCGCTGCGGGATATGCGCCGCCGGAAGGGAAGCACCGAAAAGTCGGATTGATTGGCTGCGGATGGTACGGGAAAATCGACCTGTTCCGCCTGATTCAAGTAGCCCCGGTGGAAGTTGTTTCGCTGTGCGACGTCGACAAGCACATGCTGGCGCAAGCGGCAAACATGGTTGCTTCCCGGCAAATGTCCAAGCAGACGCCGCGCACCTACGGCGACTTTCGGCAAATGCTTGCCGCAAAGGACTTGGACCTGGTATTGATTGCGCCGCCGGATCACTGGCACGCGCTGATCATGATCGAGGCGGTGAAAGCGGGCCTGGATGTCTGGGTGCAGAAGCCGATCAGCAGAGATGTGCTCGAAGGCAGGGCGATGGTCGAAGCGGCACATCAGCACGGACGCGTGGTACAGGTGGGCTTGCAGCGGCGCAGCACGCCGCACATTATCGAAGCGAAAGACCGGTTCATTAGTGAAGGGAAGCTCGGAAAAATCGCATTGGTCGAGATCTACTGCTACTACCACATGCGCGCCACAGAGAACCCGCCCGATACAGATCCGCCGCCGTACTTTGACTACGATATGTGGACCGGGCCGGCTCCGCTTCGTCCTTACAACGCCTTGGTGCATCCGCGCACCTGGCGCGCTTTCATGGAATACGGGAACGGCATTGTGGGCGACATGGCGGTGCATATGTTCGATATGACGCGCTGGATGCTAGGCCTTGGCTGGCCGACGCGCATTTCTTCGACAGGCGGCATCTTTGTCGATAAGGCGAGCAAGGCCGATATTTCGGATACGCAAACGGCAGCCTGGGATTTCAAGGATCTGCGAGTGGTGTGGCAGCATCGTTCCTGGGGGGAGGCGGCGGACCCGAAGTATCCGTGGGGCGCGACATTCTATGGCGATAAGGGAACGCTGAAAGTGAGTGTCTACGGCTACGACTTCATCCCGCTAGGCGGCGGTCAGCCGGTGCATCGCGACGTTACGTATGAGCTGGAACAGTATCCGGAAGATAAGACGGAAAAGGATCTGGAAAAACATGTCGCCCCAGCCATTCGCTATCACATGAAGAATTTTCTTCAGGCGATCGATACACGCTCGCGTCCCGTATCGACCATTGAAGAGGGTTATATCTCGACCGCATCGTGCATTTTGGCGAATAATGCGATGCAATTGGGGCGAACCTTGCAGTGGAACAGCGAGCGGCAGCAGGTCGAGAACGACGAAGAGGCGAATCGCCTACTTGCGCGTACCTACCGCGCCCCGTGGGTTCACCCGAACGTAGCAAACGTTTAGAGACCATTAGTCGCTTTTTGCGGATATGCTTGAGGGCAGAAATGTTCAAGAAACATTTTGACGCCCTGTGGTTTCCGGAGTTCGGGAGTACCACTTTCCAGGATCTGCGGTATGGGCTTCGGCAGCTTGGCCATAATCCGGGATTTACAGTTGTGGCCGTCCTGGTTCTGGCACTTGGAATCGGCGCGAACACGGGCATTTTCAGCCTTCTCGACGCGGTGATGCTGCGATCGCTGCCGGCGCGAGACCCGCAGCAATTATTGGTGCCGAAATGGACTGCCAGGGAGACGCCGCATCCGTTCGATATCGGCGAATTCGAACCGTGCTTCGCGAGCAGAGCGCACAAGACAGAAGGTTGGTGCTCATTCACTTATCCCGTCTTCAAACTCATGCAGTCGAGAACCGATCTGTTTGAGAGCGCGACGGCATTTAGCGGGGCCAACACCGGTGAATAGCAAAGACTCCGGGACCCGCGGCTCAGATATGGGCGGAAGTCGTCGACGGAAGCTTTTTTCAGACTCTGGGCGTGCGTATGGCCGTCGGGCGGCCGTTGCTTCCGCAAGACGATGCTAGCTCCGCCGAGGCTGCGGTTGTTCTGAGCTATGGCTATTGGCAGAGCGCTTTCGGAGGAGATCCAGCCGCGGTGGGTAAAACCATCCGGCTAAATAGCATCCCGTTTACGGTGGTGGGTGTCGCGGAATCGCGCTTCAATCAATTGTCGCCGGGAAGGCCGGTCGATTTATGGCTGCCTCTGCATGCGGCCGCCCGGTTGCATCTGGATTGGATACCCGTGCCACTCGAAGAAGATCACACATGGTGGCTGAAAATTATAGCCCGGCGAAGACCCGAGGTGAAGCCGGCGCAGGTCGAAGCCGCACTCACTTCGTTGTTTCGCCACGAGTTGATCGATCGTTCGAAGATGCTCAAAGCCGATAGCGATCCGATGATCGAAGTGACTACGGCTGACCGGGCCTTAACGGGCGTCCGCGACATGCTGGCGAAGCCACTTTATCTGCTGATGGCGGCAGTAGGCATGATTTTGCTGATAGCGTGCGCGAATTTGGCCAGTTTGATGAGTGCACGAGCCGCCACGCGCGAGCGTGAAGTCGCTATTCGATTGGCGCTGGGTGCTGCCCATAGTCGGATTGTCCGGCAGCTCTTGACCGAGAGCCTGCTTCTCGCCGCCATTGGCGCTTGTGCCGGTCTGGCCTTCGCCTATTGGGCTTCGAATGCTCTCAATGCGTTTCTACCGATCCATCTGGCAGTGAGGCCGGACGTCCGCATCTTGTTTTTTACGACGGCGATTTCGGTGACGACCGGCCTTCTTTTCGGAGTGATGCCGGCGTATCGGAGCACCCGAGTAGATGCCATTTCCACGTTCAAGAGCGGGGCAAGTGGACTGCAGCAGCGTATGTCCTCAGTTGGCCGCTATCTCAAGTTCGGCAACTCTCTGCTGGTGGCCCAGGTGGCGCTCGCGACGGTGATGCTGGTGAGTGCGGGGCTGCTCATGCGCACGCTTTTCAATCTGAGGAATACGGACCTCGGCTTCGACGCTCACAATCTTCTGCTGTTTGGCCTGAATCCCGATTCGAACCGATATACTGAGACCGAACTTCGAGTGCTATGCCGAACTCTGCGCGACCGTTTTGCGGCGCTGCCTGGAGTGACTGGCGTCACCTACTCCGATCGTGTCCTGCTGAGCGGTGGATTGTCGTCCAGCGACTATCGCATCGAAGGACGGAATGACAAGGGTACGGTGCCGGTGAAGATACTAGGGATCGGTCCGGATTTTCTCAGAACCATGGAAATTCCGCTATTGGCGGGAAGAGCATTCGAGGCGAACGACTTCACAGGCAAGCGGCGCGTGGCGCTAGTGAACCGAGCTTTCGCAAAAAAATATCTGGAGGGCAGGAATCCACTCGGATTGCATTTCTGGGAGGGTGGACCAAAGGACCCGCAAAATGAGATTGTCGGTGTCATAGGCGATGCCCGGTATGACAGCCTCCGTGAGGAGGTCCAGCCGACCGCCTATACCCCGCTGTCTTCCGGGGGCGCCTATTTCGAACTGCGCACTGCCCAAGATCCTTCGACACTGATCTCTGCCGTGCGCAGAACTGTTCGGCGCCTGGACGATAGTTTGCCGGTCCACGACATCAAAACCCAACGCGCGCAGATTGACGAGCTTCTTTTTGTCGAACGAATGCTGACCTTTCTCGCGTGCGGATTCGGAATCCTAGCTTTGGCCCTAACCTGCATTGGGCTTTACGGGCTGCTTTCGTATCAGGTTGCGCGCCGCACACGCGAAATTGGCATACGGATCGCGATCGGTGCGGAGCCGCGCGAAATCCAAAGCACGATTCTGGGCGAGATGTTGGCAATCGTGATGACGGGTTTAGCTATCGGTCTTCCCATCGCCCTGACGGCAACTCGCGGGTTCCGCGGCAATGTTGTATCGCATCGGGGCGAACGATCCGATGACGCTATCCGGAGCAATACTGCTGATGCTGGCTGTAGCGGCGGTTGCAGGCTACGTGCCTGCGCGCCGCGCGTCGCATGTTGATCCCATGGTGTCGCTGCGCGAAGAGTGAAGGGCTTCCCGTCTTTGCCTGGCAAAGCACTTCTTAGCTATACTTGAGTGGTATGGGATTTGCGCAGCGCGTCCGAGTGCTGAAAGCTCCCGTCCCGATCGATCGCCGAGCCGCGGACAATCTCAGGTTCATACGCGACACCATGGAGCGGGCCGGCTCCTTTACAGCGGTGCCGGGATGGGGCGGCGTAGTGATCGGCTGTACAGCGCTGGTTGCGGGCGCGATTGCGGCGCCTCTCTCGGAAAATCAGGCTTTCTTCGTCTGGCTGACTGAGGCAGGCTTGGCCTTGCTTTTGTCATTTGCGGCGGTACGTTTGAAATCGAAACGCCTGGAACTGTCGCTTCGTTCACGAGCTGCCCGCCGCGCGCTGCTGAGCTTTGTGCCTCCGCTGATCGCTGGAGCGATTCTGACTGCGGTGCTGTTTCGAGCGGGCGCAGATCGGTGTTCTTCCGGGACTTTGGCTGCTACTTTATGGTGCGGCAGTAGTAACTGGCGGAGCATTTTCGGTTCGGATCGTTCCGGTGATGGGCATCTGCTTTATGCTGACGGGAGCCGTTTCGCTCGCGTCGCCGGCAGCATGGGGGAATTGGTTCTTGATTTTCGGGTTCGGGGTACTGCACATCGCCTTCGGTGCGGCGATCGCGAGGAGACACGGTGGCTAGACCAGCAATGGCTCGCTCCAGCACTGAGATCGAGCAGAAAATGCGCTCCGAGAAGTCGGCGCCTCATGTCGAAACGGGAACACTGGAGAATGCGCTTCCGCATCTCGACCGTATCATTCACGAGCGCATGCGGCTCGGCATCGTCAGCGCGCTGGCGGTGAACGAATCGCTTACTTTCAATGAATTAAAGAAGCTGCTCCAGACGACGGATGGCAACCTGAGCGTGCATGCGCGGCGGCTGGAAGAAGCGAATTACGTGGAGTGCAGCAAGAGCTTCGAAGGGCGTATGCCGAAAACGGAATACCGGCTGACGGCGCCTGGAAGAAAAGCCTTCGAGCGGTATCTGGATCACATGGAAGCGCTCATTCATGCCATGCGCGAAGGCGCCTAACGCAGGGCAGCTTGACGAGAGAGTCAGCTTGATACAGTCGTGTGCATGGATCGACGTCAATTGCTGGCAGGGCTGGGTGCATCGCTTGTGCTGAGCGGTGAGAGCCGTTCGGAAGCGGCTCCATCTTTTTTGGAGCTGAAGATTTGGCATCTCCACACCACTCCGGAAGACCAGAGTTCGCGAGTTTCCCGATATTTGAAGAATGGTTTAGGGCCGGCGCTTTCGCGCGCAGGCGCAAAGCTGGCGGGTGTTTTTTCAACCGTGATCGGTCCGGAGAGTCCTTCCATATATACGTTGAGCCAATACGCCTCGCTGGGAGCCATGCAGGAGGCGCTCAGCAAACTGCAAACTGACGCGGAACACTCGCGGGAACTGGAGCAGCTTGGCGCAGGCTCGGGTCTGCCATTTGTGCGCGTTGAGAGCAGTTTGCTGCGAAGCTTCGATGTTATGCCGCAGCCGGCGCTTTCCGGTGATGCCGCCGGTGGTTCGGCGCGCATCTTCGAGTTGCGAAGATACGAGTCGCAGTCCTTTGTGACGCTGAAGCGGAAGGTGGGAATGTTCAACGATGGCGAAGCAAAGATCTTCGAGCGATTGGGATTTCGCCCGGTCTTTTTCGGGGAGACGATTGTAGGGCCGAAGCAGCCGAACCTGCATTACATGCTTTCGTATGACGACCTGGCAATGCGCGATCGCTTCTGGCACGCGTTCGGCAGCGATCCGGAGTGGAAGAAATTAAGCGGTCAGCCGGAGCTAAAGGATTCTGAAATCGTTGCCAATATAAGCAACGCAATCCTCGCCCCGCTACCTTTTTCGGAGATTCGATAGGTCATGCTGCCAATGGATTGGCATCTGGCGGCGAAGCGTGTGTTATCCTGACTGAAGGTTTCCAACCACTTTGGGAGGCAAGGGTGTGTGTGCTCCGCCCGAGCCGTTTGGACCAATTCTATTATGAGTCAAAAGCCCGGCAAGAAATATGAAGCTGCGGCCAAGCAGATCGAGGCACGGCCTTATCAGCTCGCCGACGCGGTTCCGCTAGTTCAAAAAATCAAGTTCTCGAAGTTTGACGAGACGGTCGAGGTGCATATGCGCCTGGGCGTCGACCCGAAGCACGCCGATCAGATGGTGCGCGGCACCGTGGTATTGCCAAATGGACTGGGCCGGTCGAAGCGCGTTCTGGTAATTGCTTCCGGAGACAAGCTCCGGGAAGCGCAGGAAGCCGGGGCGGACTTTGTCGGCGGCGAAGACATGGTAACCAAAATCCAGGGTGAAAACTGGACGGATTATGATGCTGTGATCGCCACGCCGGACATGATGCGTTCCGTGGGGCGGTTAGGCAAAGTGCTTGGGCCGCGGGGTCTTATGCCCAACCCCAAGACGGGAACCGTCACCACCGATGTGCGGAACGCTATCGGAGAGATTAAGGCCGGTAAGGTGGAATTTCGAGTCGACAAAACTGGTGTGATCCATGCGCCGGTCGGCAAAGTCAGCTTTGCCAGCGACAAGCTGCTCGAGAATACGAACAGTTTGATTCAGGCCGTGATTCGGGCCAAACCGTCTGCCGCTAAAGGCAAATACGTCAAGAGCGCGACGCTTTGCTCGACGATGAGCCCGGGCGTGCCGCTGGATGTGACGCCGTTCAACGCAAAGAGTGCATAGGCGGTCGAGAGGGCAAGATGAAAAACAGAGATGAAAAGAAAAAAGACCTCGAAGAGCTGAAGAAAACTATCGCCGAGAATCAAAATCTGTTTATCGCCGGCTATGAAAAGATGACCGTTAAGCAGGATTTTCAGCTGCGCAAGGCGATTCGCGACGCGGGTGGCCAGTACCAGGTCGTTAAAAATAATCTGGCGGCAAAAGCGAGCGAGGGCACTCCGACCAGCGATCTTTTGGGGGATTTGAAGGGAATGACTTCTCTGGCCTCCACCACCAACGATCCGGTGGCATTGGCGAAAGCGCTGAGCAAATACGCGAGGGAGAATGCCGCGTTCACCTTCAAGGCCGGCTTCGTGGAAGGCCGTGTGATCGACATAAAAGCGATCGCCGACCTGGCTGCGATGCCTCCGAAGGAAGAGATCTACGCGAAGTTACTGTTCCTCATCAATGCGACGGCGACGCGGCTGGTGACGTCGATCAACGGGGTCGGACGGAACCTGGCTGTCGTGCTGGATCAAGCGGCCAAGGAAAACAAATTTCAGCAAGGATGAGGCCGCGGTTTTTAGCGAGCCGAAGAAGTTATCAAAGGGCATTGCTTTGCCCTTGTTTTGAGATAGATAGAGAGTAGGAAAAAAGGAAAATGGCGGACATCAACGCAATTGCAGAGCAGATTCAGGGATTGACCCTGCTGGAAGCGTCACAGCTTGTGAAGTTACTCGAAGAGAAATTGGGAGTCTCAGCGGCGGCGGCCTCGGTTGCCGTGGCGGCTCCGGCTGCCGGTGGTCCGGCGGCGGCTCCGGTTGAGGAGAAGACCGAATTCACGGTTATTCTGACGGCAGTCGGCGCAAATAAAATCAACGTTATCAAAGCGGTTCGCGAAGTCACCAGCTTGGGGTTGAAAGAAGCCAAAGATCTGGTTGACGCTGCGCCAAAACCCATCAAAGAGGGCGTCAACAAAGACGAAGCCGAGTCCATCAAGAAGAAGTTTGTGGATGCCGGTGCAACCGTAGAGGTAAAGTAAGCTGCTTTACTGAAGTTCGAGTGGAAGCTTGGGTGCTAGTTATTTTTGGCCCGACGCGGTGATTTTGCCGCAGTCGGCCGGAATTGTGATAGGATTAAGAAGACGTCGAGCCGGGGCGGTCCAGCATCATATTGAATAAATCAATGTTGTAAGTTCTCCCGCAACCTTCGGTGGGTTGGCGGGAGATTTGTCGTGCCCGGGTTTTCTTTTGGCTAACAGGTCTTTCCTTCGTTGATTAGAGATTCCAAAACGTTCTCAGGGTCTTTTGAAGGGTCCTCAAGAACATTGTTGTTTTCACCTGCGTTCTTTCTCATGGATTTTGCATCCCGTGCCGCGAGCCTGGTTTTAGCCGCGAGCCGAAATGTGCTAGTCAATCGCCCGGTTCACCCCTGATGGTCGCAGCTTTCGTGAAGCTCGGCCCTGCTGTCTGTAGAGTGTTGCTAAATGCTGTCACTCAAGTCATTGCTTCCTAAAGGACAAGCGTAGATGCCCAATGTGTCAAATAGTTCTCACCGCGAGAGAGTTGATTTCTCGAAGATAAAAACTTCGATACCGATTCCCAACTTAATCGAGGTACAAAAGCGCTCGTATGAGCGGTTTCTGCAGATGGATCTGCTTCCCAAAGAGCGGGAAGATGCAGGTCTGCAGAGTGTGTTTAGCTCGGTTTTCCCAATTTCCGATTTTCGAGGCTTGAGCCAGCTCGAATTCGTGGATTATTCAATCGGCAACTGGGAGTGCAAGTGCGGCAACTTGAAAGGTCTGCATCACTTGCGTACGATTTGCCGCAACCCGAACTGCGGGGCTGAGATTCGTACCGACCCTTTTCATGCGGGCGACGTATTGTGTCACAAGTGCGGCACGTTCAACAAGAATATCGTCACCTTCTGCAACCGCTGCGGCGATCCGGTGGCGCTTCAACTGAAGTACGACGTGCCGGAGTGCGAGGAGCGCGGGATGACGTACGCCGCGCCGCTAAAGGTAACGATACGGCTGACGGTTTACGACAAGGATGCTGAAACGGGAAACAAGACCGTTCGCGACATCAAGGAACAGGAAGTTTTCTTCGGCGAGATTCCCTTGATGACGGACAACGGAACGTTCATCATCAACGGTACAGAGCGTGTTATTGTTTCTCAGCTCCACCGTTCGCCGGGCGTGTTTTTCGAGCGCGTCCAGACCCAGGGCTATTTCCTCGGCAAGATCATTCCTTATCGCGGTAGCTGGGTAGAGTTTGAATACGACAACAAGAACCTGCTGTATGTCCGCATCGATCGCAAGCGCAAGTTTTATGGAACCGTGTTCCTGCGCGCATTGGGTCTGAAAACAGACTCCGAGATCATCCGCGCCTTCTACAAGCTTTCGACCATTTCGTTGAAAGAGAGCAAGCTGTTCTGGCACGTGAACGAGAGTCTCATAGGTATGAAGCTTTCACACGCCATCAGCGGGAAGAGCGGCGATCAGGTAGTTCCGCAAGGCCGGAAAATCACGAACTCGGTTTTCCGTGAGATTCAGAAGGCCAAAATCGAGCGTGTTGAGGTGGCCTCCAATGACCTCGAAGGAGCGCATGTCGCAAGCGACGTCATTGATATGTCGACTGGCGAGGTGCTCATTGAGGCAAATCATGAGCTGACTTCGACTGCGGTTGGCAAGCTGGCCGAGGCTGGTATCGAGAACTTTGAGATCTTCTTCCCGGACCGCGATGAGGCCGGTAACGTTATTTCAAGCACTCTGCGCAAGGACGCCGTAAAGAGCCAGAACGATGCGTTGCTGGAGATCTATCGCAAGCTGCGCCCCGGCGACCCGCCTACACTCGACACCGCTACTCAGCTCTTTCAAGGTATGTTTTTCGACGCGCGCAAGTACGATTTCTCGCGCGTGGGCCGCATGAAGTTCAATATCAAGCTTTACGACAAGGCGGATTCGACGCCGCTTGACAAGCGTACGCTTGACCAAAAGGATTTCACCGACACGATCCTCTATCTGCTGAAGCTCCGCAAGGGAATCGGCGTGGTCGACGACATCGATCACCTCGGGAATCGCCGTGTGCGTGCGGTTGGCGAGCTGCTTGAGAATCAATTCCGGATTGGCCTCGTCCGTATGGAACGGGCCATCAAGGAAAAGATGTCGGTCTATCAGGAAATGTCGACTGCGATGCCGCACGACCTGGTCAATGCGAAACCTGTGATGGCGGCGATCCGGGAATTCTTCGGATCGAGCCAGCTCTCGCAGTTCATGGATCAGACTAACCCACTCTCAGAGATTACCCATAAACGGCGTCTCTCAGCGCTTGGGCCAGGCGGTCTATCCCGTGAACGCGCCGGATTCGAAGTACGCGACGTGCATCCGACTCACTATGGCCGGATCTGCCCGATTGAAACGCCGGAAGGCCCCAACATCGGTCTGATCTCCTCCCTCTCCTGCTTCGCGCGGATTAATGAATACGGCTTTATCGAGAGTCCGTACCGGCGCGTCAAGGACGGAGCGCTGGTGGATGAGGTGAAGGTTCTCAATCCCGGCGATGCCGATTTCAAAGTGGGCCAGGTTCTTCGTCGCGACGAAATAGATGCGGCCAACAAGGCGCTGCAAGGTAAAAAGCAAACTGCCGAGTTTGAAGCCTACTCGGATTACCTCTCCGCTTGGGAAGAAGACAAGTACATCATCGCCCAGGCGAACGTGGCGATCGACGAGAACAGCCGGATCATAGACGATCTGGTGAATGCGCGACAGGCCGGCAACTTTGTACTGAAGCATCGCGACGAAATCGAGTACATGGACGTCAGTCCGAAGCAGTTGGTCTCGGTTGCGGCGAGCTTAATTCCGTTCCTCGAGAATGACGATGCCAATCGCGCGTTGATGGGCTCGAACATGCAGCGCCAGGCGGTTCCGCTGCTGCGCGCAGAGGCTCCGTATGTAGGAACGGGCATGGAGCGCGTCACGGCGCGCGACTCAGGCGCCGTGGTCATTTGCAAACGCGCCGGTATTGTCGACTCGGTCGATAGCGAGCGAATCATCGTCCGCGTGGAAGGCGGATCGCATGAAGGACAGATGTCGCGCGAAGTGGGCGCTGACATTTATCAGCTGACCAAATTCAAGCGTTCGAACCAGAACACCTGTATCAGCCAAAAGCCGATCGTTGAGCAGGGCCAGAAGGTAAAGAAGGGCGATGTGCTGGCGGACGGGCCTTGCACCGAAGCGGGCGAACTGGCTCTAGGCCGGAACGTGCTGGTCGCATTCATGCCCTGGCGGGGATACAACTTCGAAGACGCCATCGTCGTCAGCGAGAAGCTGGTCAAGGATGACTATTACACCTCGATCCACATTGAAGAATTTGAGATCGAGGCGCGCGATACCAAACTGGGACCGGAGGAAATCACTCGCGATATTCCGAACATTGCGGAATCGTTCCTGCGCAACCTGGATGAGAGCGGCATCATTCGCATCGGCGCGACCGTGAAGCCAGGGGATATTCTGGTGGGCAAAGTAACGCCCAAAGGCGAGACACAGCTCACGCCAGAAGAGAAACTGCTACGCGCAATTTTTGGCGAGAAAGCCGGCGATGTGAAAGACGCATCGCTTTACTGCCCGCCCGGTATCGAAGGAACCATCGTCGATTGCAAGGTTTTCTCCCGCAAGGGAGCTGAGCTCGACGAGCGTTCCAAACTCATTCTGCTGCAGCAGGAAGAGCGCCTGCACCGAAACCTCGAAGATGAGAAACGTATTCTCAGCGACGAGCGAGCCAAGCGCCTGGAGGAGCTGCTCAAGGGCAAGGAATTGCTCGCCGACCTCCACGACGAAAAGACCAATAAAAAGCTGCTCTCGAAAGATCTTCCGCTGGGCCGAGACGTTCTCGAAAAACTGCGCGCGCGCGATTTGAAGCGCATGCGGCTCAATACGAAAGACATACGGCTTAACGAGCAGATCGACGAAATCGAAGAGATGACGTCGCGCCAGATCGCGGTGCTTGAAAAGATCACCGAAGAGAAGATCGCGAAACTGCGCAAGGGCGATGAGCTGCCCCCGGGCGTTATCAAGCTCGTCAAAGTCTATATCGCCATGAAGCGCAAGCTGTCGGTCGGCGACAAGATGGCTGGCCGCCACGGAAACAAGGGCGTTATTGCTCGGATTGTTCCTGAAGAGGACATGCCCTATCTGCCGGATGGAACTCCGGTCGAGATCGTGCTAAATCCGCTGGGTGTGCCTTCGCGTATGAACGTGGGCCAGATCCTGGAGACGCACTTGGGTTGGGCCGCCGAAAAGCTAGGTCTGCATTTCGCGACTCCGGTCTTCGACGGCGCGGCGGAAAAAGACATCAAGGCTCGTCTGGCTGAGGCCGGTCTCCCGAGCTCGGGCAAAATCGAATTGCACGACGGCATGACCGGTGCGCAGTTTGAACAACCGGTTACGGTTGGCTACATCTACATGCTCAAATTGAGCCACCTGGTCGATGACAAGATCCACGCGCGCTCGATCGGGCCTTATTCGCTGATCACGCAACAGCCGCTCGGTGGTAAGGCACAGTTCGGCGGACAGCGTTTCGGTGAGATGGAGGTCTGGGCGCTCGAGGCTTATGGCGCCGCCTATATCTTGCAGGAGCTGCTGACTGCGAAATCGGATGACGTATACGGTCGCGCAAAAATCTACGAGGCGATCGTAAAAGGCGAGGCTGCGGCCGAGCCCGGCGTACCTGAATCGTTTAATGTTTTGATCCGTGAGTTGCAGAGCCTCTGCCTGGATGTCGAGCTGATGAAAAAAGCTCGCGAGATGCAGGATCTGGCTCACGCCGCGGATTAGTGAAGATGGCGAGCGGGATGTGCTGAGCCCCCACATTCCGCCCGCAAGAGTTGGAAACGGGCCGTTCTCTGAATTAGGAATCTAAGGACAATTCATGTATCGTTCCTCTCCGTACGACAGAGCCAATCTCATTGCCGACTTCGATTCGATTCGAATCAGTTTGGCCTCTCCGGAAAAAATCCGGAGCTGGTCACACGGTGAAGTGACCAAGCCGGAGACCATCAATTACCGCACCTTCAAACCCGAGCGCGATGGACTGTTCTGCGCGCGCATTTTCGGCCCAGTGGCCGATTGGGAATGTCTCTGCGGCAAGTACAAACGCATGAAGCATCGCGGCGTAATCTGCGATAAGTGCGGCGTGGAAGTCACCCTGTCCCGAGTCCGTCGTGAGCGCCTCGGCCACATAGAACTTGCCAGTTCTTCATCCCATGTCTGGTTTTTTAAAGGATTGCCGAGCCGTATAGGCTATCTGCTCGATATAACTCTGCGCGAACTCGAGCGCGTCCTCTACTATGAAGCGTTCGTCATCATCGATCCCGGTGAAGCGACCGGTCTGACCCAGGGCGAAGTCATCAGCGATGAGCGGAAACGGCAACTCGACCAGGAGTTCCCCGGCAAGTTCGTCGCGATGATGGGAGCCGAGGGCGTCAAGGAACTACTTAAGAAGATCGATGTCGAATCTCTTTCGCAGGAAATTCGCGAAAAGATGAAGACGGAGACTTCGGCTCAGAAGAAGCTGAAGTATGCCAAGCGCTTGCGTGTTGTCGAGAGCTTTCGCAAATCGGGCAATAAACCGGAATGGATGATTCTGGATGTCATTCCTGTCATTCCGCCGGAGCTTCGTCCGCTCGTGCCGCTCGACGGCGGCCGCTTTGCGACATCCGATCTGAACGATCTCTATCGTCGCGTCATCAACCGCAACAATCGCTTAAAGAAGCTGATGGAGCTGCATGCTCCCGACGTGATCGTGCGCAATGAAAAGCGTATGTTGCAGGAAGCTGTCGATGCGCTGTTCGATAACGGCCGCCGTGGCCGCGTGCTCCGGGGCGCCAATAATCGTCCGCTCAAATCGTTGTCCGACACGCTCAAAGGCAAGCAAGGCCGCTTCCGTCAGAATCTTCTCGGTAAGCGCGTGGATTACTCGGGCCGCTCAGTGATTGTCGTCGGTCCGGAGCTCAAGCTGCACCAGTGCGGACTGCCGAAAAAGATGGCGCTCGAACTCTTCAAGCCGTTCATCTATCACCGGCTTGAGCAGCGCGGCCACTGCACTACCATCAAACAAGCCAAGGAACTTGTCGAGCAGCAGGACCCGGTGGTTTGGGACATCCTCGAAGAAGTCATCAAGGATCATCCCATTCTGCTCAATCGCGCTCCTACGCTGCACCGTCTCGGTATTCAGGCGTTCGAGCCTGTACTCGTCGAAGGTAAAGCGATCAAATTGCATCCACTGACCTGTACGGCATTCAACGCCGACTTCGACGGCGACCAGATGGCTGTTCACATTCCGCTGTCGCCCGAAGCTCAGATCGAAGCCTCCACGCTCATGCTCGCTTCGAACAATATTTTGTCGCCGGCGCACGGCGCTCCGATCGCCATTCCGACCCAGGACATGGTGCTTGGTCTCTATTACCTGACCAAGATGCGTCCAAATGCCAAGGGATCCGGCCGGACGTTCGCTTCGATGGAAGATGTTTTGATCGCGCTCGAAATGGGCGAAGTCGAAACGCTTACCGCTATCAAGCTGCGCTACACCGGTAAAGTTATCGATCTGACCAAGGCCTTCGATAACCAGAACATCATGTACACCGAGCCGATCGAGTTCAACAAGCAGTACATGGACACGACGGTTGGCCGCGTCATCCTGAATGACGTTCTTCCGAAGGAGATGCCGTTTATTAATGGTCTTCTTAAGAAGAAGGGAGATGGCCAGCTCGTTCAGTACTGCTATCTGAAGTTCGGTCTGCAAATAACCGTTCAGATGCTCGACGAAGTCAAGAAACTCGGCTTCCTCTATGCCACCCGTGCCGGCATCTCCATCGGTATCGACGACATGGTTGTGCCCGAAGAGAAGGCCGGCCTGGTCCACGATGCTGAGAAGCAGGTAATTGAAGTTCAGCAGCAGTATCAGGAAGGTGCGATCACCCAATCCGAGCGCTACAACAAGATCATCGAAATCTGGTCGAAGGTTACAGAAGCGATCTCGGATAAACTCTTCAAGAACCTGGAAGAGGATGACCGCACGGGCCGCATTCTGAACCCGATTTACATCATGGCGGACTCCGGCGCTCGCGGTTCCAAACAGCAGATCCGCCAGTTATCCGGTATGCGCGGCTTAATGGCGAAACCATCGGGCGAAATCATTGAGCAACCGATTACTGCGAATTTCCGCGAAGGTCTGGATGTGCTGCAGTACTTCATCTCGACCCACGGCGCCCGCAAAGGCTTGGCCGATACAGCCCTCAAAACGGCCGATTCCGGATATCTCACGCGCCGTCTGTGCGACGTGGCGCAGGACGTCATTATTACCGAAGACGATTGCGGCACAACGGACGGCATCTATGTCGAGCCGATTATCGAGTCGGGCGAAATCATCGAACCTCTGCGCGATCGCATCGTTGGCCGCGTGGCGCTCGAAGATCAGCGTGATTACGAGAACAATGTGATCGTCGAAGTGAACCAGGAGATCACCGAAGAACTTGCCAGCGCAATTCAGGCTGCAGGTATCGAACGAGTGAAAATCCGCTCGGTCCTGACCTGCGAATCGAAGCGGGGCGTGTGCCGTCTGTGCTACGGGCGCAATCTCGCAACCGGCCGCATGGTGGAACGCGGCGAAGCCGTGGGTATTATCTCGGCCCAGTCAATCGGTGAACCCGGCACGCAGCTTACTATGCGTACGTTCCACATCGGCGGAGCGGCGACCCGAGTCAGCGAACAGTCTACACAGGACGCCAAGAGCGATGGTTTCGTGCGCTTCAGCAACGTCAACACGGTTCGCAACAACAAGGGCGAATTAATCGCAATGAACCGCAACGGTATCTTGATCATCGTCGATGACAAGAATCGTGAGCGCGAGCGCTATCCGGTTGTTTACGGCGCGAAGATCAACGTCGAAGAGAATGCTCCGGTAAAAGCCAATCAGATCCTGCTTGAATGGGATCCGTACACTTTCTCGATTTTGACGGAAGTCAGCGGGACCGTTCATTTCAAGGATTTGATCGACGGCGTTACTACCACGGAGCAGGTGGATGAGATCACCGGCAATATGCAGGTGGTGGTCACTGAATCCGCCGATGAGAAGCGCTTTCCGACCGTCATCATGCGGCCGGCGGGCGGCGGGCGCGGGGATGAAAAGCGTTACCTGATGCCTACGCACGCGCACCTCATGGCGACGGATGGCGAAGAACTGCACGCCGGAGACGTGATCGCAAAAATTCCGCGTGCTACTACCAAGACCAAAGATATTACCGGCGGTCTGCCGCGCGTGGTCGAGTTGTTCGAAGCTCGCAAACCTCGCGAAACGGCCATCATCGCTGAAATAAACGGAACCGTGAAATACGGCGAAGTCACCAAAGGAATGCGTAAGCTTTACATCACCGGAGACGATGGTGTGCAGAAGGAATACGCTATCCCGCGCGGCGTGCACATCAATGTTCAGGAAGGCGAGCGCGTGCGTTCGGGTGATCCTCTAATGGATGGTCCCCGCAATCCGCACGACATCCTGGCAGTGCTCGGCGAAAAGGAACTGCAGAAATACCTGGTGAACGAGATCCAGGAAGTCTATCGTCTGCAGGGCGTCAACATCAATGACAAACATCTGGAAGTCATCTCTCGCCAGATGATGCGCTGGGTGCGAATCGAAGACATCGGCGATACGGAGTTTCTGCCCGAGGAAGTTGTCGATAAGTTCAAGTTCCGCGAGGAGAATGCGCGCGTCATCGAGGCGGGTGGCCGTCCGGCGGCGGGCAAGCCAATTCTTCTCGGTATTACTAAGGCTTCGCTTTCGACCGATTCGTTCATCTCGGCCGCCAGCTTCCAGGAAACTACGCGCGTACTGACCGAAGCCGCCATCAACGGCAAGGTCGATTACCTCCGCGGTCTCAAGGAAAACGTCATCATGGGCCGGCTCATTCCTGCTGGAACTGGCATGGAGTATTACCGGCGCGTGAAGATCGCAGGCGAGGACGTAGTGGAAGAAGAGGCAGTTCCGGAGCAGGAAGTCTCATTTGCAGACGGCCTCGCCGATTACTCGGACGATACCCCCGGCATTTATACCGGCGGGCTCTCGGAAGACCTGGGAGCAGAAGAAGTCCTGGGGGCCCCTGAGGAGGTCTGACAGGGTCCACATATTGATCCAAAAAAGGCGGCTCTAGATAGCCGCCTTTTTCTTTTGCACGCGATCCGGAACGATGCTACCGGCCTACTCGATCTGTAATATGATCTAGACGTGAGCGGCCATTGTTGGCTGAGCACGACTGGCGGTGACTCGCGAGCCGCGACCCGGAGATGGCCCTCTTTGGAACGATCGAAAGGAGGTTTCACCATGTCCATGGATCGGTTGGAAGTGCGCGTTTCTCTTACCAAGCTTCTGCTTGCCTTATTGATCATCATCGTGCCGCTGAGTATCATCGGCCTTGTTCTCACCCAACGCAGTGATAGAGCTCTTGATAACGCCGTAGGCTCAAACTTCAAGACTATGGCTCAGCTCTATGCAAATCAGGTGACACAGTTCATTCGTGAACGCATCACAGACGTCGGGGAACTGGCCAGTAGTCCCGCAGTGGTAAGCGCTGTCTCAGGTGTTGCCGGGCATAAGACGACCCAGGTGCCGCTCGATTCGGGTGCCTCCCAGATTCTCCACCAGCATAAGTCGCTCGATCCGAGATTTCTCTCGATCGTTGCCACGAATGCCGATGGCGCTGTCGTTGCATCTTCTCAGCGCCCCACGCAGGATTCTTACGCGCAGGATGCGCAATGGCAAGCAGTTTACAACAATGGACAAGGCGCGGCCAAGATCAGCGACATTGTCGATGATCCCTTCACGAAATCTTATTATGTGAACGTCGGCGTGCCGGTTACCGACCAGTCAGGCAAGACGGTCGGTGTTTTGAACGCAGAGGTGAGCCTCTCCGATGTCCTCGCACCTTTTCGCCAGGATCAGATTGGGAACGGGGCAAGGGCAGCGTTGGTGAATGAAGACGGTAATATTGTGAGCGCTCCGAATGCAGATGTTTTCGCTCGGATCAAGTCTCAAGGATTCGACTACGTTCACGATGCGCTCGGCGCTAATCAAGGTAGTCAGAGTGGCTGGGTAACGGCGGCTCTCGGACGAGGTCCTTACATTGTGGGTTTTGCCAGCACGGGTCTTAAGCAGCATTTTCCGAATCTGGGATGGGTGGTCACGGTGACTCAGGAGGAGCATCAAGCTGCTGCGCCGATCAGGCAGCTGGAGCGTTTTGCCTTGGTGATGGTGATCCTGGCCCTCTTCATGCTGACACTCTTGTGCGTCTATTACTACCTCCATCGAACCCAGAGATTCACGCACATGGAAGAGGATAGCTCGCCCGAGCAGGTGCGCTCAACGGCAGCCTCCGCTCGCCTCTGACATGGAATGAGCCGGCCGGTCTCGGACGAAGCCGGCCGCGCACAGTTATTTTTCGTCTGCGGAAGGTCCGTACATGCCCGGAACAGGCACATTCATAAGCCGTAAATACACGCTGAGCTGGCCGCGATGATGGATCACGTGATTCATCACAACATTACGCAGGACGCTGAACCTCGGCAGCGAAAAGACTTTCTGGTCTCCGAATGAAAGCGTCCAGATGTGTTGCAGGTCATCGTCGGTTGTTCCGGCGATGGCTGCTCGCGCTTCGGTGACTCTCGCGTCAAAGACCTCGAGTAGCTCTTTGGTCGATGCGGGGGCAAATGGCTTATAGCCGGGCTGGATGACAAGGGAAGGTTTGCTGATTGTCTCGGCCGCCCAGCCTAGGAGTTCAGTCACGTGTCCGGCTAAGTGCCCGATACTCATCGATCTTTCATGCGGTTTCCATTGCGGATCATCGAACGGAACAACCGCCAATATTTTGCGGGTTTTTTGGGTCTCGGTATCAAATTCAGGGAGTAGAATCTCAGTGATTGTCACGCTTCTCCTATAGCGCCAAGCGCCGCCTAAGAGCTTAGCGCAGCCATCCCGTTTTGTCGCATTTGTTTGATCCTAGTACGCCTTGGCGATCACAACACGCCGGTCGACCGCTTCTCCGGTAATGATGCACTTGCCGCCGCCGTCCCATTCGTCTGCCAGCGGAATACAGCGTATAGTGGCTTTGAACTCCTTGAGGCGCGCCTCGCATCGCGGATCATCTTTCAAATGCGCAAGCACAAATTTGCCGCCGCCTTTTTCCGCTGTCACGTCGCCGAGAATCTCTTCCACCTGCTCGATCGAATCCGCCAATACGCAGTTTGCCTTGAGACGCGCCTTCGCAGAGTCATACAGGCTCTGCTGAACCTCAGCCAGCACCGATTCGAGCTTCGCCGCAATTTGCTCTTGAGGAATAACTTCCTTTGCCCCTGTGTCGCGGCGCTTTAGTACGATGTTTCCGGACGCCAGATCGCGCGGACCCAATTCCAGTACCACGGGCATCCCTCGCCGCTCCCAGTGAAAAAACTTGGCTCCGGGCGTTTGGCCTTCACGATCATCGAGCTTGATCTTCAAATCTTTCGCGATTTTCCTGGCCGTTTCGAGCACGGGAGTCCGTTCTTCATCTTTCCGGTAGATCGGCACCAAGGCAGCTTTGAAAGGCGCGACTCTCGGCGGTAGAACCAGCCCTTTGTCATCGGAATGCGTCATAATCAGTCCGCCAATCAGCCTTGTACTGACGCCCCAACTCGTCTGCCAAACGTAGTCCAGCCTGCCTTCCGTAGTCTGGAACTGCACATTAAAAGCGCGGCCGAAGTTCTGTCCGAGATCGTGGCTCGTGCCGGCCTGCAGCGCCAGCCCATTCTGCATCATCGCTTCGATCGAATAGCTGCGCAGCGCCCCGGCGAACTTTTCGCCTGCGGTCTTCACGCCCTTTATCACAGGCATCGCCATCACGTTCTCCGCCACATCGGCATAAATGTCGAGAATCCGAAGTACTTCCTCCACTGCCTCCTCGTGCGAACTATGCGCTGTGTGCCCCTCCTGCCATAGAAATTCGCTCGTGCGCAAAAACATGCGCGTGCGCAGTTCCCAGCGCACCACGTTGGCCCACTGATTCATCAGCAGTGGAAGATCTCGCCAGCTTTGAATCCAGCGTGCAAAAAAATATCCAATAATCGTTTCCGAAGTAGGCCTGATGACATACGGTTCTTCCAGTTCTTTCCCGCCGGCGATGGTCACCACTGCTAATTCGGGCGAGAACCCCTCCACATGTTCCGCTTCTTTGTGCAAAAAGCTCTGCGGAATGAGCAGAGGAAAGTAGACATTCTGGTGGCCTGTTTCCTTAAACCGGGTATCAAACTCGCGTTGCAGAGCCTCCCAGACGGCATAGCCGTTCGGCTTTATGACCATGCAGCCCTTCACGATCTCCGCCGGTTCTGCCATGTCGCCTTGGAGAACAACGTCTTGGTACCAGGCCGCAAAGTCCTGAGTTCTTGGTGTGATTCGAGATTCTGCCATTCGCTATTTCAATCGTCTCTTAGACCGGCTTCAAGGAACACAGGACACGAGCGACTCCGCTGTGCGCGAGTTCCCCAAAAGCGCAATCTGGTGAAATGGTAGCGTACACCGGAACCATCATTGAAAGTGGATGCCCTCTGCAAAAGTAGCTGTTCTTGACGATTATCAGGGAGTGGCCCTGCAATTTGCGGACTGGTCCGCGGTGCAGGATCGCGCTGAGCTGACCATCTTTCGCGATCATGTTTCCGATCCGGACGAGGTTGCCGAACGGCTTGCGGCCTTTCGATGTTCTCTGTGTAATGCGCGAGCGTACGCCTCTCGATCGTCCTTTGCTTGAGCGGTTACGGAATTTGAAGCTGATCGTTTCAACCGGCTCCCGTAATGCCTCCATTGATCTTGCCGCTGCCAAAGAGCGCGGGGTGACAGTTTGCGCGACAGGTTATGCCGGTCACGGAGCTGCGGAACTGACTTGGGCGCTGCTCATGGCCGCAGTGAAGCACTTGCCGCAAGAGTACACGTCTGTTCGAAACGGCGGTTGGCAAACAAAGATCGGCGGAGATTTGAAGGGGCGGACGCTCGGCATTATGGGCCTGGGAAAGCTTGGCGGCGCTGTTGCAAAATACGCGCACGCCTTCGAGATGAACATCATTGCGTGGAGCACGAACCTCAGCGGCGAGAAAGCTCGCGAGCACGGTGCGCGCCTGGTTACGAAGCAACAGCTCTTCGAAGAATCGGATATCGTCAGTGTTCATCTCGTGCTCAGCGCGCGAAGTAAGGGCATTATCGGTGCATCCGACCTGGCCTTGATGAAACAGACCGCCATTCTCGTGAACACGTCTCGCGGTCCACTGGTGGAGGAAGCGGCACTAATTGATGCGTTGAAGCGGAAAAGAATCGCAGTCGCTGCTCTCGATGTTTTCGACACCGAGCCTCTGCCTCCCGATCATCCCTTTCGCTCACTCGAGAATGTCATCACAACTCCCCACATTGGTTATGTGACGGAAGATACTTATAAGATCTTCTTCCGCGATACAGTGGAGTGCATCGTGGCTTGGCTCGACGGCAAACCGATCCGTCTAATGAACTGAGGGTCGTCCGAATTGACTTAATGAGCCTTGCCGGACGACGACGCTGGGAGCATATTACGGATGGCGGCAATACGCCATCCGGATTCCAGGCGTTTCAAAACGAAGGTCGTCCACATCTTCCGGGTCGCGCCTGTGCCTGCACTGACGGTCTCATAACGCCCGTCGGCTATCGCCACATCGGGTTCAAGGAAGCGGATCGATTCGAGGGCGATGGAACTCTTCGCGGCCTCTTTCTGAGAACTGGCCATCGCACCGCGCACCAAGGCGTCTATCCCTTTGCGCCACTCGCCGGTTGAAACGAGCTGGTCGGCGTCGCTGATAAACAAAGCGCGAGTAGCCTGCGGGTCGTGGCTATTCCGTGCTTCCATATACTTCGCCACAAGCCCGCGAATCGCCGCCTCGTCCGAGCTGTTTCGGGAAGTCTGACCGTAAACTGTTGCGGTCATCAGAATACTTAGAGACACAATCGTTCGCTTCGCCCGGCGCATGTAGTTAGCATCTCAGCAGGATGGTATCCGGTCAACAGGATGAGCCCGCGTTTTATCAGGCGACTACTCTATGACAACGCCTGGATGACGTAAATTGAACACATGAACCGGCGTCAGTTTGTCTCAACTTTTGTCGCAACGTCCGGCGCGGCGGCATTGAGGTCTGGTAATGCCACTCCCGCGCCGGACTCCAGCGTCAAGCGCGTCCTCGTGATGTTTAAGTGTCACTTCGACGCAGGGTTCATCGATACGCAAGCTGCTGTTGTGAGCAAGTATTTCAAGCAATACTTTCCTCAGGCCATCCAGATCGCAAGCACATTGCGCCAAACGGGCGAGGATCGCTACGTGTGGACGACCGGGTCCTGGTTGATCTATGAATATCTGGAACAAGCCAGCCCGGAGGATCGCAAGCGGATGGAGCAAGCTCTCGAGCGTGGAGATATTGCCTGGCACGCGCTTCCATTTAGCTGGCAGACAGAACTTCTGGACCGCTCCGCGATCGCTGGCTTGATCGGACTTTCCAAGTCACTCGATCAGCGCTTCGGGCGGAAAACAACGGGCGCTAAGATGACGGACGTTCCTGGTCACTCGCGCGGTCTGATCGGTCCGCTCTTCGAAAATGGCGTAAAGCTTCTCGATATCGGCGTCAACGCTGCCAGCACTCCGCCAGACGTCCCCGAGGCCTTTGTTTGGAAGAGCCAAAGCGGCGGCTCCCTCGTGATGATCTATCATCGGCACGACTACGGCGGCATCGTACGCATTCCAGCTTCGGATCTCGCGCTTGCGATCGAAGTTCGCAACGATAACAGCGGACCGCACACCCAGCCCGAAATCCGCCAGATCTATGCCGACCTAAAGCGACAATTTCCGAACGCCTCCATTCGTGCTTCCAATCTCACAGAGATCGCCGACTCAGTGGAAACGTACAGGAACGCCCTGCCGGTCGTGACCCAGGAGATCGGCGATACCTGGATCTATGGAGTCGGGAGTGATCCGGTCAAGGTGGCGCGTTACCGCGAACTCCTTCGTCTGCGGGGCGCCTGGGTTGGGCAGGGCAAATTTCAGATAGGGGATCGGACCGATCGCGCCTTCCTCGCCAAATTCGCTCTGGCCGCGGAACACACCTGGGGAACCGATACCAAGACCTGGCTCGATTTCGATCACTATACTCCCGCCGCTCTAGCGCACATGCTGGATGATCCGAAATATAAGACTGTTACGGCCAGTTGGGTTGAGAAGCGCAACGACATCGCAGAAGGGATTGCAGCACTTCCTGCACTTCTCCAAGCCGAAGCTCATCAGCACTTGGCCGAATTGAAGCCGGTACGTCCCGAGACCAGCGGGCTGAAGCCGTATGACGCATCGGCGCCGATCGAAGCCACTCATTTCAGCATCGGGCTCGATCGGGACACGGGCGCCATCGTGCGATTACGAAGTAAACTTACCGGTAGAGAGTGGTCGTCGCCAAGCAACCCGCTGGCATCGTTCACCTACCAGACGCTCTCGAAGAGAGATTACGATCAGTTTCTAGCGAGCTACATCACTGTCCAGACTGATTGGGCGCCCAAAGACTTCGGCAAACCCAACATCGAGAAATTCGGCGCGCGCAGCCACACTTGGAGCACGAAAATGACTGAGTGTTTCTCGGCGGAGGAAGAACAAGGGCATCGAATCGTCGCGCGGCTGGAGATCGAGGAAGCCGGCGAACCTGCTTCCGGAGTTGCCGCGTGGCCCGCCGAAATCTACATCGAGCTCGTCCTTGTGAAATCAGAGCCTGCGGTCCACTGCACATGTTCATGGTTCGGCAAGCGCGCGAATCGCCTGCCCGAAGCAATTTGGCTCTCTTTTAATCCTGTTGCTCGGCGAACCGGCAACTGGCTGCTCTCGAAGGTAGAGCAGCCCGTAGCTCCTACGGACGTGGTTCCTGGAGGGAATCGCCACATGCACGCTGTATCAAATGGCCTCACCTATAGTGACGAGCAGGGCCGCTTCTCGATTGAGACGCTGGACGCGCCCTTGCTATCGCTGGGTGAGAAAACGCCCATTTACTTTTCCAACTCGCAGCCGGACCTCGCCAAGGGTATCAATTTCAGCCTCTTCAACAATGGATGGGGTACAAACTACATACAGTGGTTCGGTGAGGATATGCAGTTTCGTTTTACGATCCGGGCGTGAGCCGCCCATGTTCGAGATTGGTGAGGCAACCTGAATTGACTAGCACAGAATTACCTAATTTAACAAACTGGATACTGGGATTCACTTTTTGTTCGGCTAAGGAGAGCCCGGAGATCGGTTAGGTAAAGCATCTAACCCGTTGCTATTGTGTGACTTGCTGGTAATTCCGAGGAGGGGTATAAGAGTGGCGTATCAATTGCTGAGGAAATAGCGCGACAATGCAACTTGTATTAGAAAACCTTGCCTGTCATCTGCAGCCCCAGACCATGCCGGTTGGGAACGCCTCCGAACAGTCGATGCACGGTGTTGCCGACGAACTCTGTGACAGATTGATGGATCATATCTTCGACTGTGACGGCTGCATGAGCGGACAGGAAAATGATTGCCCCACGTACCGCACACTTCAGAACCAAATTGCTGCTGTGGGCGGACCCTCCGGCGGTATGCTGCTGGCCATGTAGCAGGGCGCCTCGCTCTTCTCTTCCGGCTTTGTTCCACCATTTCGTCGCCTGGCGTTTGTTTCGCGCATACCTTTAGGGGAAAGATAAGATGATCCGTGACTAAGGACATCTAATGCTCAACATTTCAAGAAGGCATTTCTTCCGCAAGGTGGCAGTGAGTACGGCGGCAGCCGGAGTGTTATCCAAAACCGGGGTGACTCTCGACGCAGATCCGCTTGGGTTGCCGATCGGGTGTCAGACGTACCCGGTCAGGTCGATGATCGCCCGCGATTTTCCGGGCACCCTCAAGAAGTTGTCCGATGCCGGATTTCAAACGGTTGAGTTGTGCTCTCCGGTGGGCTATGCCGATGCTGGTTTCGGCGCTCTCGCGAAGTACAATGGCTCCGAACTTCGAAAGATCCTGGCGGATGCGAACCTCAGGTGCCAGAGCTCCCACTTCGACATCAACGAACTGCGGAAAGATCTTCCCGGACGGATCGCCTGGGCGAAGGACGTTGGCCTCACGCAGATGATGGTGCCGAGTCTTGATGGTCCAAAACACCCGACGATGGACGATGTGAGACGCGCGGCTGACGAGTACAACAAAATGGCCGAACAGTCGGCCAAGGCCGGCATTCAGCAAGGGCTTCATAACGAGGATTTCGAACTCACGACCGTCGATGGGAAGCGGACTTACGATATTCTGTTTGATCTGCTCGATCCGAAACTGGTCAAGTTTCAGTTCCAGGTCTCCACCATCAGCCGCGGCTACGACGCTGCCGAATACTTCACTAAGTACCCTGGTCGCTTCATCTCAATGCATGTGCAAGGCTGGTCGGCGAAGACCAGGAAGATAACGGCGGTTGGGCAGGGCACTCTCGATTGGAAAAAAATCTTCACAGCCGCGAAAACGGGCGGCATTCAGAACTACTTCGTCGAAATGGACCTCCCTTTGATGAATGCGAGCGTCCCCTACTTGCGTAATCTCCAGGTCTGATTCACTTATCGGCTTTGGAGCCGACAGCTACGATCTAAGCCGTCTTTAGCCCAAGTAATTGGACCAGGAGCGTCTTACGGCTCACGACATCGGCCAAGGAATAACTGTCCAGCACCGCGAAATACGCATCTAGCGCCTGCTTCAGAATGGGCTGGAGCCCACAACCGCCGGCTATAGGGCACCGATTCAACGCCGGTTCGAAACATTCGACAATGGTCCAGCCTTCAATGACGCGCAGAACCTCTCCTACGTTGATATCTCTTGGAGGCTTAGCGAGTTTGAGGCCTCCCGCGCGGCCGCGAACTCCTTCGACATAGCCGATCTGAACTGCCCGGCTCGCAACTTTCATCAGATGATTACGCGAGATTCCGTAGTGTTCCGCCACGTCGCGAATAGTGGCTACGCCGTCGGGTTGAACCGCCAAGTGAATCAAGAGACGCATAATGTAATCCGCTTGGCGAGTCAGGTACATACGTTAAACGAATAGTTGCTTTCTCATTGGGCTAAAGATATATTATAAATACATCTTTTGTAGTTGTCCATGTATAACGCAGTCAGTAGAGAGAGCATCGCCGAGCTGGTGGACGCCTTTTACGTCAAGGTGCGCCACGACTCGTTATTGGGCCCCATCTTTGCGGAGGTTATCGGCGAGGATTGGGGTCCGCATCTGTCGAAGATGCGAGAATTTTGGGCCTCTGTTTTGCTCGCTTCACGAACGTATAAGGGAAATCCAATGATGGCGCATCTGCAATTGCCTCGTTTGACGGAGCGTCATTTCGACCGCTGGTTGTTTCTATGGCGCGAAACTACTGCCGAGCTATGTTCCGACGAACTCGCGTCGTTGTTTGTGCAGAAAGCTGAAATGATTGGCGGCCGGTTGTTGTATGCAATTTCGTCATACCACGAATCCTTAGCTTCAAAGGGCGACGAAGAGGTTCTGAGAACCGCATGAAGCAAGTAGATCTGCATTCTTTTTTGAACGATGCGACTACGCTTCCGCGAACCACAACACTGGTGCGCGAAGAGGGATTGCGAACTCTCCTTCTTCATCTAAAGGCGGGTGAACAAATCCCGGAACACCAAACGCGCGGGGCAATAATCGTCCAGTGCTTGGCGGGCCACGTGAGCTTCGCGTCCGACGATCGAGTTGATTTGACGCCTGGTTTGTTGGTCAGCCTCGAGCCGGGAACGCCACATAGCTTGAATGCCCAGGAAGATACTTTGCTGCTTGTAACAATTTCTGAGGATCTTGCCACAACATCTCTGCCCAGATGAAAGTGACCGCAGGAATTCTTCTAGTTGTGTTGATGAGCGTATGGGCAGGAATCATTATTGGCGTCTCGCTTGTCGCTACACCAGCTAAGTTCCAAGCGCCTTCGCTTACCGTGCCGGTCGGTTTAGACGTAGGTCGCTACACGTTTCGTCTATTGATGGCTATAGAGCTCTGTTTATTAGTCGCTGCGATTGTTATAGCCAGCGTTGCGCAACCACACTGGGTAACTGTCGTAGCGATTGCCCTGGTTGTAGCCATGATGTTGCTGCAGCGCTATTGGCTGCTGCCGATTTTGGACGGCCGCGTCACCCAGATTCTTGCGGGTAGAATACTTCCTTCTTCTATTCACCACCGCGTGTACGCGGTGATGGAAGCGCTGAAGGCTGCCCTGCTGATAGCTGGAGCAGTCCTTGAGTATCGATTGCAACTCTTACCGGGTCTGAGATAAAGCGCAGCCTACCAGAACTCGGGCCATGCCTTTGCTTCTTGGTTAAGTCACTCTGTATTGGCTCCGCGAAGGTGGGTCCACATACGCGTTGGCCTTTTCGGAACTTGTTATTTTGCATTTCTCCGTATCCCAGACGAGCAGTTCCCCCGGCAGGCGTTGCGCAATGCAACCGAGCAAAAACGCTTCCGTCACGGGGCTCTGAGTTTCGAAATTCGCCACGGGTGACGGGCCTCCCTTACAGGCCGCAATCCACTGGTCGATCGCTATGTCACGCGCGTGGTGTTCTCCCCGAGGGACGGGGGCGGGAGCCTGGTATTTCGGAGATTCGGGATACACCTGCGGATGATTGCCATTGAAACCAGCGAGCAGAAAGCCCTTGTCACCCACGTACAGGATGCCTTCGCCATCCTCACCTCCTTCGAACAGCCGCTGATCGTTTTCACGCAAGCCCGCCGGACGTGGCGGCCGCAATCCTCCGTCATACCAGGACATACGCACCTCCGGCCGCTTGCCGGTTGCCGGGTAATTCAGATAAACGATCGATGCCTTGGGAAACGTCTCGTCATACGATTCGCTCGTGCTTGATTCCACCGATATCGGTGGCGTCAACTCCAGAATCTTGAACACTCCCGCAAAGCTGTAGCAGCCCATGTCGCCAAACGAGCCATCGCCAAAGTCGTACCAGCCCCGCCAGACGAACGGAAGATACGCTTTGTTGAACGGCCGTTCAGGCGCTGGACCCAACCAAAGATCCCAATCCAGACCAGCCGGAACTGGGTCTGACCGTTTTGGGCCGCTCGATGCCCTGCGGCCAAAACGGCCGGCTCGACCAGTTGTGAACCTCCCGAACATGTCCGATCGCACCATCGGCAATCCATTCCGAGATCAAGTGCGTGCTCTCGGACGAGGGATTATTCACCGTCACTGAAGTAGCGACGCCCATCTCTTTCGCAACCGCCGCGACGCGCCGAGCATCCGCGATGTTATGCGTCATGGGCTTCTGGCACAATACATGCTTCCGCTTCCGCATCGCCGCAATCGAGATCGGCGCATGCCAATGGTCGGGCGTCGCGATGTACACGGCGTCGAGACCACTTTCCTTTTCCAGCAGTTGCCGGTAATCTTTATAGGCGTTGCATCCGTGATAGCTGCCCGATGCCGAGCCTTTTCGCGAGCCGTAATAGGATTCGACGAGCCGCCGTGCTGGTTCACGGCCACCCATTCCGAGGCTCGTTCGAAACTCGTGTGTGAGTTGTACCTCGCCGGGTGAGGCCAGGTCTTGGCCCCAGTTCTCGTATCCGGGACCCAATAACTCGCGCGCCGCTTTTAGCAGATCGTTGTCGCCGTATTCGACGTAGTCCTTGCTGCCCTCATTGCAGTCGCACACCGCAATAATCTGAACGTCAGGGCGTGCCATCAGCTCCATCGAGATGGCCTGCCCCTGTCTCCCCAGCCCGATTGAGGCAATGGTCACTTTATCGCTCGGCGGTACATATCCGGCGCCGCCCAGAACGTGCCGCGGAACGATCAGAAACGACGACGCCGATATCAGGGCTCCTCTAACTACGTCCCGCCGCGATACTTCCTTCTGCGTGTCCTGAAATTTTTCGTCCATCATGTGTGCTTTCCGCCAGACTCGTCTGCTCTCGTCCGCGATAATAGCTACATAGCATCTTAATGCGTCTCGCTTGTTCGGACCTTTCCTCCTGGATTGAGAAAAAGGTCACCATGGTTGCTCCTTCTCGCCTGCTCGCTGCCGTAGCCTATCAGCAGTTTACTCTTCAGCAACTCAGCAGAGAACAAGAAAGCTGGGAGCGGCCCTCGATTATAAGCATGGGAGCTTGGCTCACCAGTTGCTGGCAGGACGCGCGCTATCGTTGCCAGGATATCCCTGCGCTCCTTTCGCCCAGTCAGGAACATCTTCTCTGGAAGCAAATCATCCGGCACGAAAAGGTAGATCTCTTCGATGTGGATGCCACTGCACGCATGGCGGCTCGTGCCGCAAGAACTTTGGTCGAATGGGAGATTCCCGCCGAAGGTGCTCATTGGAACGATGGCAGTGACGCGCCGCAGTTCGAACATTGGTTCAAACTGTTTACCCAGATTTGCCGGCGCGAAGGTTGGATCACTCTGGCCGGGCTCTGGCAGCACTTGCCGGAATGGATTTCACGCGGCGCCTGCGCTGCCTCCGGCGAGATCGCTTTCCCGCTCACGCAGTCTGCTTTTCCCGCGTTTAGAAGGAGCTTGGCCGCGCTCGGGGAACGTGCGCTGATAAGCCCGATAGCCGGAGCACCTCCAGCCGATCCATCACCGGCCAAATCATTCGACAAGTTTTCTGATGAATTGGATTTCGCCGCCAGGTGGGCTAGACATGCGTTTGAACATAACCCTTCTCGGTCGATCGGTATCTTTCTCCCCGATCTCGTAACGCATCGCAGCCTGGTCGAGCGCGTGTTTTTGCAGACTTTTTATCCTGGTGCCTGCAGCGCCTTTATTGATAAGCGCTTGCAAGGTGAGCCAGGCGACTCGCGCATTTTCCGCGTCAACGCGCCGGGTACGCTTGCTGCTGAACCCATTGTCTCGGGCGCTCTACTGCTTCTGCAGCTTGCACAACCGCGCATTCCGATCTCCGATGCGGGCGCTATCCTCCGCTCGCCTTGGATGACGGGAGAAACAATCGAAAACACATTGCGTGCACTTGCCGACGTCGAGCTCCGTAAGCGCCGCGAACTGGATGTTTCGCTCCGTGACCTGGACTTTGTTTCTTCCCGCTGCCCGCAGCTTACGAACATCTTAAAAAATGTTCGCCGTACCCTTGAGCGCAAGAAGCCGCTCGACACTTTCGCCGGATGGAGCGAATTTATCGGAGATCTGCTCCAGTCTGCCGGATGGCCGGGCGATCAGGAACTTGGTACTGCTGAACAGAATGCTATTGAGGCCTGGAAAAACGCGCTCTCTCAACTCAGTGCTCTTTCCCTGGTATCAAACGGCGTCAACTTTGAGGCAGCTGTCGGCGAACTGCGGGGCATCCTGCGGACCGGCTTTGAGCAGGGTAGCCTCCAGGCGCCCATTCAAATCATTGATTCCTCGCAGGCGAGGGGTCTCGACTGCGATGCCGCCCTGCTAGCCGGCCTCTCCGAAGAAATGTGGCCGCCGGCCTCCTTCGGCTCTCCATTTCTCCCCTTGAAACTCCAGCGCGAGCATCAAGTGCCGGGCAGTTCGCCACAGAGCCTTCGCCTCGAACGGCAGCGCATGACGGCTTCGCTCTTTACCGTCGCCCCCGACCTAGTTGCAACATTCTCAGGCCGTCCCTCGCCTCTCATCAGTGGGTTCGTTTTTTCAAGCTCCACCGACCTCAAGTTCTGGACCGGTAAGACTGCGTGGCAATCCTATAAGCCTGTGCTGCTGGAAGAGAGCGATGACAGCCTGGCTCCTGTCTATCAACCTGCCGGAAATACCAGAGGTGGAACCAGTATTATCAAGGCCCAATCACTCTGTCCGTTTAGAGCATTCGCCGAGTTTCGACTGCAAGCTGCTTCTCCTGAAGAAGGATGTCTCGGACTTGACAGCCGTGAGCGCGGCGGCAATCTCCACCATGCCCTGGAGTTCGTCTGGCAAAAGCTACGCACGCGTGACGGACTCCGCTCTACACCTCAATCAGAGCTTGAAAACTTAGTGGCATCTGCCGCACGCGAGGCAGTTAATCGGGCCCCGTCAAGCCCTTTCGGTGAAATTGTTGACTTCGGTCGAAGTCGAGCGCCTCAAAACTGTTATCCTCGACTGGCTGGCGGTTGAGCGCGAGCGTCAGCAAAACTTTGCCGTCGAAACTGTTGAGCAAGAGAAGTATTTCGATCTGGCTGGTTTGCGCCTTCGGCTGCGGCTTGACAGAATCGATCGACTGTCTGGAGGGCAGTTGCTTCTGATCGACTACAAAAGCGGTGAACAAACTGCGCGTAAACTCGAGGGTGACCGCCCGGAAGAGCCACAGCTCTTCGTCTACGCCTCATCCCTCAAAGAAGATGTCGCAGGGCTTTTCTTCGGCCAGCTCAAGGCTCGTGAAGCTAGGCTCAAGGGAATTTCAAGAACGAGACAAGTTGCTGGTAACGGCAACCAGGTAAGAAAAGATTGGGATACTTTTCTTCTCGAAGGAAAAAGCAAGGTATACCGGTTGGCCGAGCAGTTCAGGAACGGATACGCAGCCGTAGATCCGATTAAAGGCGCTTGCGACTACTGCGCGCAAAAACCGTTTTGCCGCATTCATGAGGCCCGTAAGGAAGAAGAATCGGAAGCATGATTTCCGATCAGCCTGAGCGCGAACGGGCGCTCGATCCATCCTGCTCGTTTATTGTTCAGGCGCCTGCCGGGTCCGGCAAAACCGCGCTACTTGTGCAACGCTATCTCAAACTGCTGGCCACGGTAGAAAGGCCCGAAAGCATCGTCGCCATGACATTCACCCGCAAGGCGGCGGCCGAACTCAAGCAGCGCATACATGAGGCACTTGTTAACGCGGACAAAGGATTGGCAGTCGAACCGGGGCACGAAGCACGAACACGTGAATTAGCGGCCGCCGTTCTCAAGCAGGATCGCCGCCACGAGTGGAATCTGCTATTTGATACCGGCCGGTTGCAGATCCAGACCATCGATTCTCTGTGTGCGATGCTCACGCGCCAAATGCCCGTCGTTTCCGGTTTCGGTGGTGTCACCCGGGTCGTCGAAGACGCAAGCGATTCGTATCGTCTTGCCGCTCGCAACACCCTGCGCGATCTCGCTGAGGGTTCCGAAGGCGACAAATCGCTGCTTGTCCGGCTCGGAGTTTATTTCGACAGCGACTTCGTCTCGCTCGAAGACCAGGTTATTCGCATGCTGGCCCAACGCGATCAGTGGCGCTTCGCCGAGGATCATAGTGAACCGCAAGTTCGTGACTTCTGTGTCTTACTCGTTCGCGCGCAGCACGCTCTAACCGAAGTTTTTCGGCAGCATGGTGTGGTCGATTTCACGGCGATTACCCGGGCCGCTATAGAGGTCCTCGGCTCGCCCGAGCAGCCGAGCGATTTGCTGTACGGGCTGGATTACCGGATTCAACACTTGCTCGTCGACGAGTTTCAGGACACCTCTTTCGCACAATACGAACTGCTTAACGCCCTCACCGCCCAGTGGTCAGACGGCGACAACCATACTATTTTCCTGGTCGGCGATCCGATGCAAAGCATCTATGGTTTTCGCGGTGCCGAGGTCTCGCTCTTTCTGCAGAGTTGGGATGACGAGGCTCTGAAATCAGTTAACCTGCATCGCATCTCGCTACGTACGAATTTTCGCTGTACGCCTGAGATCCTGCGGTGGGTCCACACGCAATTCGAACCAATCATGTCCGCTGACTCGGACGGCGGCGTTCAGTTTCGATCTTCAGAGGCTGCGAGAGCCGGTGGCGGATCCTGCCCTCGGCTTACTGCGTTCATTGACGATCGCTTTGGTGAGTCCGAAGCAAATGCAGTGGCGCGGCTCGCAAAGGAGGCTCGAAAGCGGGGCACGGTAGCCATTCTGGTCCGCAGCCGAGCTCACCTGAACAGTATTCTTCCCACTCTGCGCAACAACGAATTGCCCTACGAAGCGGTAGAGATCGACAAGCTTGCCGAACAGCAGCATGTCGAAGATCTTATCTCTCTCACGCGCGCTCTCTTGCACCCCGGCGATCGCGTTTCATGGTTAGCTTCTCTGCGTGCGCCGTGGTGTGGACTTACCCTGGCCGATCTTTCCGCGCTTGCCGAGAATGAACGTGAACGAATCGTAGTCGATCTTTTGCGAGATCCAGAAAAACTTGCCACACTCTCGGTCGACGGCCGTTGGAGAGCGGCGCGCGTCGGCGAAATCCTTTTAGCGGGATTGTCAAAGGTGGGCCGCGTCTCGCTACGGAGTCTGCTCGAAGACGTGTGGCTGGTGTTAGGCGGGCCAGCCATTTTGCAATATCCGCAACAAACTGACGACATCCGCACCTACTTGGGTCTTGTCGAAGATTTGGAGGAAGGCGGCACAATTCGTGACCTCACCTTGCTAAGGCAACGCCTCGATTGTCTTTTCGCCAAACCTGCTCAGGGCGAGAATCACATACAAGTGATGACGGTCCACCAGGCGAAGGGACTCGAATTCGACGCCGTCATCATTCCGCAATTGAGCGGTGGCTCGCGTTCATCTGAGCGTGACCTGCTGGTGTGGCACGAAGAGATCGATTCGAATGGCGTCGGCACGTTGAGCGTAGCCGCGCAGCCGCGCAAAGGCGAAAAGACCGAAAGATATGAGGCGATTCGCCAGGCACAACGCAGTAAGGAAGAACACGAACTGAAACGTCTCTTCTATGTTGGCTGCACGCGTGCGAAGAACGAACTCTATCTACTAGGCAGCGTCAAGACAAAGAGATCGGGTTCGGAGCTACAAACTCCTGGACACAATAGCTTCCTGCGCCTGATTTGGAGTGGTGTTGAGTCCGAATTCGCGGGTGCTCTTCGCCGTTCGCCGGTACAGCGCAGCTTGTTTGCCGAAGAAAAGCCGGCGGCGAAGACGATTCTGCGCCGTATTCCAGCAGACTGGCAGCCGGCTCGCTATGCTCGTTCGGTTCAATGGAAGCCCCCATTCCGCGAGACTACAGCTTCCGCTCGAAAAGTGAGTTATGAGTGGGTCAGCGACATCGGCCGGCACGTCGGCGTCGTGGCGCACGACATATTGAAACGCGCCGCGGATGAAGATTGGGAGCCAGATCAAATCGGCAGCATTGCCTTAACGATAAAATCCGAGCTGCTGCGGCTGGGAGTTCCGCGATCGGACCTTACCTCAGCATCGGAGCGCGTAGCGCGCGCGGTTCAGAATACGCTATCGAGCGAACGCGGCCGATGGATACTCTCGCGTCACACTGGCGCGCGCTCGGAGTGGCCTCTCGGCGGCAAAATAGGCGATCGCATGATCAGCGGAACCGTAGATAGGATATTTCGCGATGAACGACGGTCGCCTTTGGATCATCGATTACAAGACCAGCGAGCATGAAGGTGGTCGCATCCAGACGTTTCTGGACGAAGAACAGCGCCGCTACAGTCCGCAACTGGAAAGCTACGCTGCTCTTATTGCCCGGCTTGAAAAAGGCCCAATTTGGTTGGGGCTCTACTTTCCTTTGCTCGATGCCTGGCGAGAATGGTTGTTCGAACAGGCTTCAGTGCTCGCCGCTAACTAAACTGTTACTGATGCCTACAAAATTGACTGCCAACGTCAAAGCGGGGGGGTGCGCGTCCAAGCTGAGCCCGCGTATTCTCGATCGGGCGCTAAAAGCTGTCCCTCGGGTCACGAACGAGAAAGTTCTCGTTGGATACGAAACCGCGGATGATGCCGGTGTCTACGACCTTACGGAGGCCGGAGGGAAGCCGCTCGCAATGGTGCAGACGGTCGATTTCTTCACGCCTATTGTCGACGATCCCTATACTTTCGGAGGCATCGCGGCAGCTAACGCCTTGAGCGACGTGTACGCCATGGGCGGGTATCCGGTTACCGCGCTGTCACTGGTCGTCTATCCCGCAAAAGGCGAGATCCAGGATCTCGAAGCGATTTTGCGCGGTGGCGCCGACAAGATTCACGAAGCGAACTGCGTGATTTTGGGCGGCCACAGTATTTCAGAAGATGAGGTGAAATTCGGCTACGCCGTTACCGGTCTGATCGATCCACGCAAAATCATCAAAAACTCAGGCGCGAAGCCCGGCGACACTCTGGTCTTCACCAAACAGATTGGAACCGGAGTCATCTCAACTGCGCTCAAGAAGGGTATTGCGGAGCAATCTCATGTGGATGGCTCGATCGCACAAATGCTGCAGCTGAACCGCGCCGCGTCAGAGGCGATGCTCGCGTGTGGCGTTCATAGCTGTACCGATGTGACTGGCTTCGGTCTACTCGGACACGCCCGGGAAATGGCGCTGGCAAGCAATGTTACTTTGGAGATCGTCGCAAGCTCTATTCGCTACCTGCCTGGCGCGATCGAATATTCGCAAGCGGGCGCGCATTCCGGCGGTTTGAACAACAATCGTGACTTCGTGGAAAGCTGCGTGCAGATGTCCGCCACGATTCCAGCGGAGATCGAAGCGCTTCTGTACGATCCGCAAACGTCAGGCGGCTTTCTGATCTCTCTTTCTGAGAGCAATGCTTCGAAACTGCTCGAGCGACTCTCCGGGTCTTACAGAATTGGTCGGGTGACAGAAAGAAAAACGAAACCTCTCGAGGTGAAAGACTGATGCCCGCAAAAAACCCGCTGATTGTTGCCTTGGATGTAGATAACGCCGAGCAGGCGCTCGCGTTGATAAACGAGATAGGTACTGCGGCGGACTTTTACAAAGTCGGCATGGAATTGTACGCGGCCGGCGGCATGCAGCTCGTTTCTGAGATAAGCGCTCTCCGCAAAAAGGTTTTTCTGGATTTGAAACTTTACGATATCGGTGAGACCGTCAAGCGAGCGACGCGCCAAATCTGCCGGACCGGGCTGGTGCAATTCCTGACGGTCCACGGCAGTCGCGCGGTCATGCGAGCGGCCGTCGAGGGCCGGGCAGATGCACCTGCCGAACTTCTTGCGGTCACAGTGTTGACGAGCTTCGATCAGGACGATCTGGCTGATCTTGGATATTCGACGCCGCTCGCCGATTTAGTCGAACTGCGCGTCAGAAAAGCAGTCGAGAGCGGCATCGACGGGATTGTTTGCTCACCACTCGAAGTCGCGAGTGTGAGGCGAATTGGTGGTCCGGATTTGAAATTGGTCACCCCCGGAGTTCGCTCGGCGGGCGCGGCGCAGGGGGACCAGAAACGGGTGGCTACGCCGCTCGAGGCGATACAAAACGGTGCTGATTATCTGGTGATTGGCCGGCAGGTGACACGCGCCGCGAATCCTCGTGCGGCGTGCGAAGCGATTCTGAAGGAACTCAGCGGGACGCAATCGGCAGCCTCCCGCTGAATCTGATGCTTACTTTGAATTCTGCTTCAACAGATTTAGCAGCGACGTCCCGTTCGGAGTGCCGAGGCCGGTGCAGCAGTCCCAACCTGTCGCGGAATGAAATGCGCCGTTTGTTCCCGACGTGATATCGTGCAACACCTTGTTTTGTGCGACTGTGCCATAAAGCGTCGGATTGAACCAGCCGAGATTCTTTCCGAGTTCCTGGTTGCAAAGCGCGATGAGCCCAGCCCAAAGCGGCGCGACAGCACTCGTCCCCCCGACCACGCTTTCTTCTCCATCGACCAGCACTCGGTAGCCGGTTTCGGGATCGGCCACACCCGCCACATCGGGAACACCTCTTCCGGTCACATTGGTTCCACCCGACGGATTCGGCACTGCCACCGCGGATTGATAAGACGGCTTCGGAAAGTATGAACTCACTCCGCCCCCCGTTGCGCCTCCGTTCGTCCCATCGTTCCAAACAGTTTCCGACGCGATTTGACCGCCGGCGCCAATCAAGCGGGTGCCCCCACACGCAATAACCCACGGGCTCGAAGCTGGAAAGTCGACGTGATTACGGCGATCTCGTTCGCCATCGGAGGAACCGTTGTCGCCGGCGGCCACACAGATCGAAATTCCCAGAAGTGCCGCGTCATGAAAAGCCGCATTGAAGGCATTCATCGACTGGGGCTCCCATTCGCTCTCCGCGGATCCCCAACTGATGGAGATTACCGAGGGTTTACGAACCTTGTCATGAATCGCCCCGTTTATCGCGTCGAGAAAGCCAGCGTCTGTGTTCGGTGCAAAATAAACAGCGAGGTTTGCGCCTGGGGCAACTGCGCCTGCGACCTCGATATCCAGCACGACTTCTCCATCCTCGCTATCTGGATTCCCTGTCGGCGCATTTCCTGTGCCGTCAACCGCAACTGCTGTTACGGAAACGTCTCCTAAGCCAAGCTGTTTCCAATAGGTCTGCAGATCGTTTTCTCGATATCCGCCGCCGAGTTCGATCAGAGCAATCGTCTGGCCTGCGCCGGTGTTGGTTGGGAAGTTGTACAACTGCGCAATTTCAGTCGGCGCATATGCAGTCGAAGTGAAGGCGTGCTTGTGAGATCTGCGATAAGTCGCGGCCGTCGGACGCTCGTCAAAGCCGAATACAGCGACGACCAGCCCTTCAAGGCTTTGCGGAATCTGCAGAAATCCCTGCTGAGTTCTGTAGCAATCTTCACCCACCTGCGACAAACGAACATCAGCCCGAAACAATTCCGCCAGCTTGCTCAGTTGGCCTGTGATCTGGACGGTGCGTGCTCCCGGGTGAACGCGGGCGATGGAAAGCTGATGCTCGCGCGCGAAAGCTTCCACCGCTTCCATATCGTCAAGGTCTGCGCCGTGAATCGCCGCAAATTCCTCTTGTGACAGATGCTTCTTGATTGACTCTCCCGCCGGTGCGTCCTGTTTGCGACGAAGCACCAGGGTGATTTGAATATTTTCGTTGAGCGCGAGCTCGCCTGCCCGAACCGAGTTTTTCGGATGCTGGCGGTCGCTCCCTGCTAGTTGAATATGCGAGGGTATCATTCTTGCTCCCGCCCAGAATTTAGTTCGGGAGCAATGTTTTGAGGTTAAGTCTATGCCTGAAGAAAAAATGGTTAACTGATTGCCGCAAATAGGGTTAACGTGCTGCATGCGTGGCTGTTCCGTGTTGTGACCGATCTTCTTCCGGCCGTTACTGAAACGGGCGAGGAAAGTCGTTAGTCTGGTTCAATACGAATGCTTCGACTAATTAGACCTCTGGCGATTTTCAGTTGTCTCCTCTGTGGCTTGAATTTAAATGCGACCAGCCAGTCGGCCAGCAACCTTCTTACTGGCAACAAATCACAGAGCCTGGCTAATGCAACGCCGTCCGATTCACTAGGCCGAACCACTCCGCATAACGCAATTTACCGGTTTCTCCAGGCTTGCCACAAAGGCAAGTACGATTTAGCGGCTCAATACCTCGATTTGAGGAGGCTAAGCGCTCCTCAGCGCGCTTCGCAGGGGCCGGAACTCGCCAGACAATTGGGAAGATTGCTGGATCGCAACGCGCGATTTGAAGTGAGCGCGTTAAGTGATTTGGCCGAGGGCAACACCACCGATGGCCTTACGCCAAATCTGGACCAGCTCGCGACTTTTGAATTAGAGGGAGAGCCAGTCGTCCTCAACTTGGAGCGCGTGAATGAGCCGCCCGCAGGCTTAATCTGGCTCGTGTCATCAGAGAGCGTCACGCAAATTCCGAGCCTAAGCAGTCTGATCGAGCAGAACGCGTTGGAAAAGCATCTGCCCGCTGCGTTGGTCGATACGAAACTAGTCGGAACACCGCTATGGATTTGGCTTTCATTAGTTCTTCTGGCGACCATTCTTTCGGCCATCTCTAAATGGCTGTCGCGTTTATTCATCGGAATAGCGCGGCCGATCACGAGACGCTACATAAAGTCCTTCCAGGGACAACGGCTCGAAGCGCTCACGGAGCCCTTACGTTTGCTCCTCTCCGTTATGGTCTTCCGCGCCTGTCTTGCATTCGTAGCTCCCAGCGCGCTCCTTCGCGACGATCTGTCGAAACTGCTGACTCTGCTGTTCATGCTCGGTGCGGCATCGCTTCTCATGCGGCTCGTCGATGTCGTGTCAGATACCGTAGTTTCGCGGCTGGATCATCGCGAGCGGGCGCTGACCTACTCCGTATTTCCGCTGGTCATTCGTTTTATTAAGATCATCATATTTTGCTTTGCCGTTCTGATTGTTCTCCAGCAATGGGGTTACAACACGAGCACGATTCTCGCCGGACTCGGAGTCGGCGGTATCGCTGTTGCGCTGGCAGCCCAGAAGACGATAGAAAATCTGTTTGGCGGCGTCTCCCTGATCAGCGATCGCGCGGTTCTGGTTGGCGACTTCTGCCAATTTGGCGGCCAAGTTGGAACGGTAGAGGACATCGGCCTCCGTTCCACTCGCATCCGAACGTTGGACCGCACAGTAGTGACTGTTCCAAATTCGCAGTTCTCTACGATGACGCTTGAAAATTATTCGAAACGTGACCGCATGTGGTTTCACCCCACGATTCGTCTGCGCCGGGATACCAGCCCGGACCAGGTCAGGCAGATGATGGAGGAGATCACCCAGATTCTGGAGAAACATGAGATGGTCGACGCTTCCGGAGTGCCATTGCGCTTTTCGAAGATCACCGACCAGACGTTGGACCTTGACATCTTTGCTTACGTACTGACCCCCGATTCCAATCAATTCCTGAAGGCTCAATCAGACCTGCTGCTGCAGATTCTGGAGGCTTCGTATCGGCTCGGGATCGGTTTGGCCGTTCCGATCCAGGAAGAGTACAACGTCTCGGTGGACGCGCAACAGAAAACGCCGCCTCACCCGTTTCTGGCGTTCCAGGGGGAAAACGGGGCCGCCTCATCTGCGATAGATAGAGATAACACCAATCCCGCACAGGTTCGGCGAAATATTAAAAACTAGAGCTGAGGATATCGAAGTAAACACGCAATCCTTTTCTGAACTGATCTAGCGGGACGTGCTCGCTGTCACTGTGCATTGTGGCGAGTGTCGCCATGTCGATCGTCATCGGGATTAGCCCGTAGGTCGGAACATTGCGCAGGCGAAATTTTTGGCCATCTGTGCCATACGGAACAATAATGGGCACCACAGTGGCTCCGGGGTTTTCCTTCTGAAGGGCTGATCGAAGCGCTGTATAAAGTGGTGTATCGCTCTTGCTGGGCTGCGCGTCGTCAGGCTTGCGCGAAATCTGTTCCACAGTAATATGTGAATCGTTAATGCGCGCCTTTATCTCCGAGATGAACTCTTCGGCATTCTCGCCCGGCAACAAACGGCAATCGAGAGTCGCTTCAGCGAGAGATGGAATGACATTGGTCTTGGGCGGGTCACCCACGCCGCTGCGCAGCGATGTAACTGAAATCGTGTCTCGCTGAATAGCATTCATGAATTTGTTGGAAGCGAAGCCGCCCAGTTCATCCCGCATCTTCACAACCAACGGGTTCGGTTTTCCGGAAGAAGGAAACTGCTTGGCCTTATCGATCGCCCGCATCAGCAGGTCGTTGGCATTGTCCGCTATTGGCTGCGAACCGTGTCCGGATGTCCCCTGCGCGCGCAGCCGCAGCCAGAGCACCTGTTTCTCTGCCACAGATATGCCGAACACCAGCTTGTTCGGAATGTAAACCTCGCGCGATCCGACTCCACCCTCGTCGAGCACGTATGCGGGATTGAGTTCATTCCAGTGATTCTTGATCATCCAGGCAGCGCCATCGGACCCCCCTGTCTCTTCGTCGCAGTCGGCCAGAAAAACGATGTCGCGCGAGGGAATGATGCCGAGCTGCTTCAACAGAGTCATTGCGGTAAGTTGCATGATTGCCGTGCTCTTCATGTCAAGTGATCCGCGTCCCCATATCTCGCCGTTTTCGATCTGCCCTCCGAAAGGATCGTGCTTCCAGCGAGATGCGTCGGCTGGAACTACATCCATGTGATTCAACAGCACCAACGGACGCTTGGACGCGTCTTTTCCCGGCAGTTTCACGAGCAGGTTTGTCTTGCCATCGCTATCACTCTTAAACAACTCCGCAGGCATACCGAATCTCGCAAACTCGTTTTGTAGGAAGCGCGCGGCTTCGCTCGTGTCCGCGGGTGGATTGACACTCTTGATTTGAATGTAATGCTGCAGAAGGTTGATGGCCTGCTCGTCCACGCGGCGCCAATCCGGTTCAGCGGAGCTGAGAAATTTGCACAAACAAAAGCCACAAACAACAATTTGAATAAGCTTCATGTTTTCGTTTCAGGTATTCCTGTTAATTTTGATGCATTCCCATCCATGCGCAATGCTTCGAGCAACGCACCCGCCGCGGGACTGAGTCTTGGGGGAATGACACTACATCCGATTTTTGTCCGAATTTGCTCGGCGAAAGCTGCTCGAATCGGAGCGCTTTTAAACACGCCGCCAATATAGGCTACTGGGATAGTCTCGTTCGCCCGAAAAAGGCCGCGGTACACGCCTTCCGCATACCAGCTCAACGCCGCCGCCGTTTTGGCCAATATCTCTCGTGCGATCTGGTCGCCTTCTTCTTCGGCGATTGTTACCAGGGGTGCGAGTTCCGCCACCGCGTGCCGTCGATTTTCCGCATACCATCGGTGCAACAACTGGTTGGCTGTTTGAGTGTGGGTCTTTTCGAGCAGCTTTTCAAACAGGCTGGTTGCCGGGCCCCAACCTTCCTCAAACCGCAGCGCAGCGCGCAGAGCATGGCGTGCAATGTCAAAAGCCCCACCCTCGTCGCCAAAAATGTAACCCCAGCCTCCGGCGCGCGCTGTTCGTCCCTCCGCATTCCGGCCAAACGCGATGGAGCCGGTTCCTGCAATGACTATGATGCCGGGTTCACCTTCAGTTGCGCCAATAAGCGCGATTTCCGCGTCGTGCGTGACCTTCAGTAGGTTGCTGCGAATCAATTCGCGGCAATACGAGAGCCTTATCTTCTGGGCCACCGCTGAAACCGAGGCAAGCCGCCGCAAACCGCGACGAATTCAAATCTAGACCGGAGCTCGAACTCGCCTGCGAAAGGCACTCTCCCACCACGTTCCTAAATTTCTGTCTGGCTTCGTTCCCGGTTACGTGATTGCACGGCCCACTGCGGCCCGTGCCCAGCACTCGCCCATCTTGGTCGGCGATCAGCGCAGTAGTGCTCGATTGTCCGCCGTCAATGCCGAGATAGAAGCGAGGCAACGACCGTCTCACTTCACAATGTTTCGGAGATGTGCATGCTGTCGGTTGGGATCATGCCAGTGTCTTGTCTTTCGCATAGCAAAGCGGGTCTAACGGGCACGACGCACACCTGGGCTTACGAGCGATGCAAATCTGCCGGCCGAAGTGGATAACCTGGTGAGCGAAGAGAACCCAACGGTCTTGAGGAACGATCTTTATCAGGTCCTGCTCTATTTTCACAGCGTCGTCGTTTTTCGTCAGGTCGAGGCGCCGCGAAATGCGTTGTACATGCGTGTCTACCACGACGCCGGACGCGATGCCATAGGCGGTCCCAAGCACCACATTCGACGTTTTTCTGGCTGCTCCCGGCACCTTCAATAATTCATCCATCGAGCGCGGCACTTGACCCTTGTAGTCAGCGAGGATCTTGCGTGCGGCTCCGATTAGTGAACGCGCTTTGTTGTTAAAGAAACCTGTGGAGCGGATATCCTGCGCGAGCTCATCTTGAGAAGCTTTGGCAAAATCTTCTATTGTCGGATACTTCTTGAATAGCCCGGGTGTCACCTTATTCACACGCTCATCCGTGCACTGTGCCGAGAGAATTGTCGCGACGAGTAGCTGCCAGGCGTTCTTATGCTGAAGAGCGCAGGTGGCATTCGGGAATAAGCAGTCAAGCTCTTCAAAAATTCTTGCCAGCCGGGTTTTTCGTTCTGCCGCGCTTCTCGGCTTCGCTATCTTCCGCGGCGGAGTTACCGCGTGAACCGGAGTTGGAACGGCTATTTCCGTGTCTGGCATGAGGAAAGCACCAAGATAGCGCAGAAGCGCATCCTATTTTCGGAGCTGCCATGCATACTTATACGCTTCGCTGTCAGATGTTGACCAAATCCTCTTTGCAAGAAACTTTTGCTATTTTCGAAAACCCTTACAACCTCGCGAAGATCACTCCGCCGGCGCTCAATTTTCAGGTAACTTCTCCGAATCGCATCGAGATGCGCAAAGGCGCGGAGATTGAGTACACCATACATTGGCTGGGTTTACCGATGCACTGGAAGACGATCATTCTGGAATACGAACCGCCTTTATTTTTCGCCGATGAGCAGGCCAAGGGTCCCTATGCGCTTTGGCTTCATCGGCACACCTTCGAATCTACAGAGTACGGGACCAAGGTAGGCGACCACGTGGAATACGCGCTGCCATTCGGTCCGCTCGGCAGTCTCGCTCATTCGTTGATAGTGCGAAAACAGTTGCTCGGAATCTTCAACTACCGCCAGGAGCAGTTAGCGAAGATGCTAGGAAGCGATACGCAGCAAACGATTAAGCCGTATATCACGTGACTCAAACTGGCTGCTTTGATCCGAATTCTGCTAATTGGGAGCGCTGGTATCCAGGAAATTTCGGAGACGGTGACTGCGGCTGGGGTGTCTCAGCTTCCGGAGCGCCTTTGCTTCTATCTGGCGAATGCGCTCACGCGTCACCGCAAAATTCTGGCCGACCTCTTCGAGCGTATGCTCGCTACCGTCTTGCAAACCAAAGCGCATCTTCACGATCTTCTCTTCGCGCGGGCTGAGTGTCTTCAAGACTTCCGCGGTTTGCTCCCGCAGATTCAAGTTGATGACGGCTTCCGATGGCGATACCATGCGGCTGTCAACCAGAAAATCGCCCAAATTCGATTCTTCTTCCTCACCCACCGGTGTCTGTAATGAGATCGGCTCTTGCGCTATACGCAGTACCCGGCGAATTTTCCCGGGAGTTAATTCCATGCGTGTGGCCAGCTCTTCCGTAGTCGCTTCGCGCCCCAGTTCCTGGAGTAGCGTCCGTTGCAGCCGCACCAGCTTATTGATTGTCTCGATCATGTGGACAGGAATCCGGATTGTTCGTGCTTGATCCGCGATTGCTCTCGTGACCGCTTGCCTCACCCACCAAGTCGCATAAGTAGAAAACTTGTAGCCGCGCTTGTAGTCGAATTTGTCCACCGCACGCATCAGCCCGATGTTGCCCTCCTGAATCAAATCCAGAAATTGCATGCCGCGGTTCGTATATCGCTTTGCAACAGAAACCACCAGGCGAAGATTGGCTTCAATCAAGCGCTTCTTCGCCGTGTCCGATTCCATTTCGCCCCGATCCAGGATTTGCAACGTCCTGCGCAGTTCAGTGGCGGTGCTGCCCGAGCGTTCTTCGAGCTCCTGCAAGTGCGATAACAACGACTTCATCTCTTTTCGAAGCGCAGCTGCAGATCCCGATTCCGAGGGCGGCAGTTGCTCCAACTTGCGTTGTACTCGGGCGATTTCCTGCTCGAGCGGTTTGAGCTGTTCTGTCGCGTTTTTGAGTGTTCGGCTTAGAAAGCGTTGATAGCGCGAAGTAAATGGGAGCGTCCGGATCTTACGGGCAACGTGGATGGCCAAGCGGGCGTATTCAAAGCGCAGTTTCCGGTGCTGCTTTGCTTTCAGATTGCGTGAAGTGCTGACCAGCTTCCCGACCGTCTGTTGCGCTTTCTTATAAAGCTTTTCTATCTGATCCGTTGCCTCGAGGAGCTGCTTGTGAAGCTCGTTAATCGCGTCCTGTTCCTCTTCGGTGGCGTGGGGATCGGCAGGCTGCAAGACTTCTACTACCGAAATGCTGCCCCGCTCCACCGCTTCTCTGGTTTCAAGGATGGTTTGAATAACCAGGCGGGAACGTGATAACGCCTTTCGTACAGCCTTCTCGCCGCGTTCGATCCGTTTCGCCAACTCGATCTCGCCTTCGCGAGTAAGGAGCGGCACCATGCCCATCTCGCGAAGATAAATGCGCACGGAGTCGTTGTTCTTGTCGAGAGCGCCCGGAGAGAGATCAAGGTCAGAAAGGCCGTCGATCTCTTCGCCTCTTTTCTCGTACTCCTTCGTTTCTTCCAGCAGTTCCGCCGGAGCCCCTTCAAGATCCACAAACAGATCGTTGAGATCGCCCCCGTTAGTCAGGTCTTCGCGTACCGATTCCCGCAGATCGTCATAGAGTGCAAAGCCCTTTTGATTCCTGTCTTGCATTAACTGCCTTTTTTAATCCGCTACGAGAAAACTCGCTGGCAAGCAAGCTGTTTTAGATCTCATCGGATCTCAGCCAAGGCGCCCCCGTTTGATTCCTTGACTCCTCATATTACAACGATTCACGCTTGCCAGACGGCCGCGTTGCCCGGTCCAGTTCCTCTGTTAAGCGGAAAGCCTCGTCCAGATTTCCCTCGGCTTCCGCCTCTCGGACGCGTTTTTTCAACTGGTCATATTTTTTCTGAATTGATTTCTCTTCTAAACGCTTGAGACAATCTATCGCCTGTTCAGCGGCGTGCTCTTCTGTTACCCCAGATTCCGAAAAACTGATCTCTGAAATGATTCGTTGTGATCGGGAGTCGAGACTCGCGACGACAGCCGCCAGCGAAAAACCAGCGCCAGGGGCATCGGCCGAAAGAGCAGCTTCAAAGATCGTTTTCAACTCTAGTACTTCCAAGTGTCCGGCTTCGGCAAAATAATGGCGGATTACCGCGCGGGCGTCGGCGCTCGTCAGCATACACGCCACCAACAGTCTCTCGTTCGCAGGTACAGCGGTGGCAAGGTCGCGAGGCCTTGCCCCGCCGTGCGAAGAGATCTTGGGACGCAGCGCCTGGCGCACCATATCGCGGTCTACACCTAAACGCTCCGCCACCTCGGTCGCTATAGCGCCTCTTTCGATTCGGTCGTGTACATGCTCTATTGAGGGCAGTATGAATTTGAATGCATCCACGCGGCCTTCCGCTGTGCGCATGTCGAACTTTGTTCTGGCGTGTTCGGTCAGCCAATGAAAATAGGAGGGAGCATTCTCCAAGAGCTTGTGGTATGCAGCGGCCCCATTCGCCTGAATGTACTCGTCCGGGTCGAGGTCGCCGGGGATGTTCAGTACCTTTACCCTAAGCCCTGATGCCAAGAGAGGAGGTATATATTTCTCCGTAGACCGGCTGCCGGCGCTATCCGAATCGAAATTCAGGATGACATGCCCGCGGCCCGATTGATAAGAAGTCTCCTGTTTCATCATTCGAATCTGATTCGAGCCAAGCGCTGTTCCGCACAGAGCGACAACCTCCTGAATGCCGGACGAATAGACTCCGATCGCATCCAGGTAGCCTTCCACTACGATGATTCGATCATTCTTTCGCGCGGCTATCTTTGCGCGGTGCAGATTGTAAAGCACCGAAGATTTCGAATACAGCTTCGTTTCGGGCGAGTTCAGGTACTTGACTTTGTCGTCCGCAGAAAGTGCTCTGCCGCCAAATGCGATCAGTTTCCCCGATCCATTATGGATAGGAAACATCAGGCGGCCGCGAAAACGATCATAAAATCCCGCTGTGTCCTGCCGCTGTAGCACCAGCCCTGAATCGACCAGCAAATTCTCACCGAAAGTCCTGAGCTTTTGAGCGAGTTGTTGTCCTGAAGGGTCTGCAAGGCCCAGCCGAAACTCTCTGATGGCATCCGCGCTTACTCCCCGTGATTCGAGGTAAGAGCGCGCCTCTGTTCCCGACTTTCCTCGGAGATTCTCTTGAAAAAGCGCGGCTGCTGCTTCATGAATCTCGAGTAGAGCTGCAAACCGTTGAGCCTCGGGATCGTCATTTCGTTGCCGCTCAGGCATCGGAATGCTGTACCGTTCCGCCAGCAATCGAAGCGTTTCAGCGAAGGTCAGGCTTTCAATCTGCTGAATGAAGTTTAAAACGTCTCCGCCCGCATCGCAGCCGAAGCATTTGTAGTATTGATGACCGCTGTGAACTCCGAACGAAGGTGTCTTCTCCGAATGGAAGGGACAAAGCCCCACCCAGCGCTGGCCGGAGCCCTGGCGTTTTAAAGGGACATACTGCTGGACAACGTCCACGATGTTGAGCTGGTTCTTGAGCTGCTCAGCGAAGTTCATCTCAAAGGGGGGAGTTTTGTCTTCAGATTACCAGCTCGCGGCTTCTTGCGCGATGGCGACATTGGCATAATGGCGACAGCGGATGGGCCTCAAAGAATACGCACGGAAAAGAAACTTTCAAGCGACGCCCGAGCCCCCTCCCAGCGAAAAAAAGCAGCGAGGCGGCGACAATGGCGGTTTTTTTTGCGTACAACGCCACGATGCTACCCGCCTGCACTATGACTTTCGTCTCGAAGTCGGTGGCGTCCTTGTCAGTTGGGCTGTTCCGAAAGGTCCCAGTCTCGACCCGACTCGCAAGGCTCTCGCGATGAAAGTCGAAGATCATCCGCTCGACTACGGGACGTTCGAGGGTAACATCCCCGAGGGCAATTACGGCGGCGGAAGCGTGATGCTCTGGGATGAAGGGACTTATCAGGTACTGGGCGATATGCCTGCCCAGCAGCAATTGGATCGAGGCGACTTCAAATTCGAGTTACACGGAGTCAAGCTGAAGGGCTCCTTTGCCATTGTTCATATGAAGCACGCCGGGAAGGGGAACGAGTGGCTGCTCATCAAGAAAAAGGACGAGCATGCCGTGTCCGGCTACGACATCAACCAGTTTGCATGGAGCGTAGCGACCAAGCGGACCCAGGATCAAATTGCGGAAAACGCCGATCCGCCACAAATCTCGCGTATCAAAGGCGCTCGTAAAGCCGCGCTACCGGCTACTGTCGAACCCATGCTGGCGACGGCGGTGAGCAAGCCGCCAGAGGGCTCGAACTGGACCTACGAGATAAAGTGGGACGGTATCCGCGCGCTCTGCCTTATAGAAAATGGCAAGCTGCAGATTCAATCGCGGCGCGGAAACAGATGCGAAAAACAATATCCGGAACTGGCGGACCTGCCCAAACACGTACACGCCAAAGCCGCCTGGCTTGATGGCGAAATCTGCGTGCTCGATCAGGAGGGCCGCGCCCGGTTCCAGAATATCCAGCCGCGTATAGGCGCGAACCTGAGCGCTGTAGCGCATCTTGCGGAAACTACCCCGGCCACGCTCTTCCTGTTCGACATTCTGTATGTCGATGGCTATGATCTTCGTGACGCCGCGCTGGAAGAGCGCAAGAAACTGCTGAACGCTCTGATTGTGCCGGACGAGCATATTCGCATCTCGGAAGCATTTGATACCGCCGGCGAGCAGATGTTTGAGGTTGCGCGAAGGATGGGACTCGAGGGGATTGTCGCGAAGGACCGCACAAGCTCCTATCAGGGAACGCGTTCCGGCCGCTGGCAAAAAATCAAAGTATCGAACGAGCAGGAATTCGTTATTGCGGGTTTCACAGCGGGCGAACGGGAGTATTTCGGCGCTTTAGTTCTGGGCGTCTATGAAGACGGGAAGCTGCGGCATGCCGGCCAGGTCGGCACCGGGTTCGATCACAAATTGATGAAGGCAATTCACGAGCGTCTCGAACCGCTGATCACGAAGACGTGCCCGCTGACCCCGAAGCCGAAGATCAAAGGTGTTACCTGGGTGAGGCCAGAGGTAATAACCCAGGTCTCCTTTTCCGAGTGGACCAAGGATGGTGTCCTCCGCGCCCCCGTATTCATTGGATTGCGAGAAGATAAGCCGCCGGAAGACGTTCGCCGCGAAGAGAGTTTTTACCCACCTAAAAAAAGAGTGGATCTGGGCGGTAAGGAGACTACGGCCGAGATCGACGGGCATAGTTTAAAGTTCACAAATCTCGACAAGATCTATTTTCCGAAAGATGGTTGGAGGAAACGCGATCTGCTGGCTTTTTACGACGCCGTTTCGGAGTGGCTGTTACCACATCTCAGAGACCGGCCTCTCTCGCTCAAGCGCTATCCCAATGGAATCGCTGAGGAATATTTTTTTCAAAAGAACGCGACTCATTTCCCGAAATGGCTGCGCTGCGAGGAGATCTCTGAACACGGCGGTACGAAGTTGAACCATTACCCGCTGGCGAACGATCGTGCCAGTCTTCTCTATCTAGTCAACCTGGGCTGTATCGATCAAAACCCCTGGATGAGCCGTGCGGGCACTCTCGATAAACCGGACTGGATGCTGCTCGATTTAGATCCAGTAGAGGCTTCGTTTGACCAGATCGTCGAAGCCGCGCTGCTGGTACGGGAGGTGCTCTCCGACCTCGGGCTGAAGGGTTACCCGAAGATGACCGGGGGCGACGGTATGCATGTTTACGTACCACTCGAGCCGAAATATAGCTACGATCAGGTTCGAAGTTTTGCAGAAATTGTGGCGCACCTGGCGAACGAGCGAGAACCCGACCTATTCACCACGCCTCGTTCTGTAGATAAGCGACAAAAGAAACGTGTCTATTTCGATTACCTGCAGATCGGCACAGGGAAAACGATTGCCGCTCCTTATGTTGTAAGGGCATATGACGCTGCTCCCGTTGCAACGCCGCTGGATTGGAAAGAGGTAAGACGCGGGCTGCGGCCCCATGATTTTCGCATCGACAACAGCATTGAGAGATTCCAGAAAGTCGGCGATCTCTTCGCACCGGTGCTTGAGGGTGGACAGACGTTGGAGGCTGCCCTGGAAAATGTCAGCGGCGAAAACACTGCGCCTAAAAAGCCGGCTAAACGCACTAAGAAGGCCGCGAAATAGCGCAGCTCCAGCCGTCTTCGTCCATCGCGATCGAGGGCGCGAATGTCTGTTCGACGGTATGCGATTCGATCTGCGGGAATCCGGTCAGGATCAGGGCGCCGGAAGGACGGAGGATGCTGAGCAACTCATCGGCCATTGCCAGCAAAACAGTTGCGTTGATATTGGCGACGACGATATCGCCGGTTTGCTCCCGGAAGCAGTCCGCCGAACCTGCGACCAGGCGCGGAGCCATGGCATTCAGGCTAAAATTCTCGCGCGCGGCGCATAACGCTGTTTGATCCAGATCGCAACCGAACGCGACTGCTGCGCCTAATCGCAGCGCGGCTATCGAAAGGATGCCTGATCCCGTGCCGATATCGACTACCGAACAACCAGGTGTTACGGTTCGTTCGAGTGCCCGCAAAGCAAGCCGGGTACAGGGATGTTCGCCTGTCCCGCACGCCAGACCGGGGTTGTGAATAACGCGCTCACGCCCTTCGGGAGTTGCGGCTGTGGACCAAGCAGGGGCAAGAAAGAGACGCTCGCCAATCAAGCGCCCTGGCCAGCAGCGCTCTGTTTCCTGAACCCAGTCAGTGTCCGTTTCCCGTCGCCACTCGGGCATGAAGTGTGAAAGCCTTTCGAGCAATCGACAGCGGGCGTAATCAGTCTCATAGGCGGCGATGAGCGTGGTCGACCCGCTGCCGTTCTCCAGTTCGCGAATCCCGGATGTGCCCGCTTCCCAGAGGTCAGCCGAGAGCAAATCGACTTGATCAGATCTGCAATGTAAGACCAGAGAATACATGTGGCCGTCCTCTGATGATCTCGTATGGTGACGCTTAAAAAAGCTGGCGAGGGCACGAAGGGTGCGCACAACCAAGTGCCTTCGCCGGCAACTACCACATGCCATTCGGCAGGCGGCCAGACAACCAATCGCGTTCAACGGCAACGGCTACACGATGCGGCGGCTTCAGTTCTCCGGCACGTTTAGCTGATAGACGAACGGATCAGAGCGCGCGCCGACGCCGGAACGCCAGAGCAGCTGCGGCTAGTGATCCCATCATCATCAGTCCCATAGCCGCCGGTTCCGGAATCGCCGTTGAGGAGACAGCCAATTGGCCTCGCAATTCTCCTGCCGGATATTGCAGCGTGTGAATATTCACATATGCGTTGCCGGCCTCGATAGCTTGCGCCACCTCCGCAATCGTGCTGATGCCATCAGCCGGGGTCACGTCAGCTTGCGTGAGCGTGCCCGAGATCGTGTCCGTTGCGGGCATAGTTGACATGAAAAATGGAATGATGATAGGCCCGCTAACGCCGGGAGCGCCGTAGTGGATATGCGCCATGGTGGCATTGCCGGTCAGGTTTGCCCAGGAAAGAGTGTAAGTGAAATCATCGGCCGTCGCGTTGTAGTTTACAGTAGCGGTGCCGCTGCCATGGGAGTTTACAGCGCCATCCGCTCCGGGGGTCAAGGTAGCCGTCGAGACAAAATCCGCTCGCATTGGCGAAACAGTTAGCGTCAATGCGGCACATGCGAAGAGTATCGTAGAAAAAGTTTTCATCCGAGTTCCTTTTGCGTGGAGCCCGCCCAGCTGATTCCGGCGGACACCCATGTTAGGGATGCACATCTCCGGATTTCCGCGCGGCTTTTATTGCGCGTAGAATTACTTATTTCGAAGCGGTAGCGCTCCCAGGCTGACGCCTGCCAATCCGCTGATCAAGATGGCTCCGCAATGCCAGACAATGATGTGAGCCGCATTCAGGATTGGACAATGCAGCGCCAGCGCCGCCACGCCGACCAGTCCGGCGAAAGCGCCAAAAATAATGCCTAACTGTGCGGGCGAGCTGGCATAGCCTTTTGTAACGAGCCAGAACCCGATCCCGGCGCTGATGCCGGCGCAGATCAAACCGAAACGAAGGCACGGAATGCCGTGTTTCACGAATTCAGTGAGGTCGAAATTCTGAAAGAGCGCGACGGGAACCAGTAAGAGCACGAGCAGAACAATGATAAGCGCCAGTGGATTGACGCGCCTTCTCGCACCGGGCACGATCTCCGGCACGATTGCCAGCGAGAAAAGAGCCGCCACGCCCAGAATCGCTGCGTAATAAAAGACCCTCTGCAGTTCGCTTAAGCGCAGCAAGCCTTGATAGCCAACCGGCAGCGCGAGCAGCATTGACAATACCAGGAACATCGACAGTCCGATAGCGAAGATCGTGTTGTCGGAGGGCAGAGGGCGAACAGCGGTTATAGATGAGGCGACCCGTTCCTTCAGTCGGGCGAGCGGTTGCTCATCGGGCAACTCGCGGGGCGGATTGAGTGATTCCAGCATCATCCGGCAACCCTCGCAGCCACGAAGATGATCCGCGGCTGACGCATCAATCGGCCGACCTTGCGAAAGCCAGTCCCGCAAATCACGGCAGTTCACGATTCACCGCCGAACAGCTTGCGCAAAGTTTCATAGCCGCGATGCGCTTTCTGTTTCACGGCGCCTACGCTCGCTCCGGTGGCGCGTGCCACTTCTTCCAGGCTGAGCCCGGCGACTTTCAACATTAGTATGGTTTCGCGCTGGGATTCCGGCAGCTTCTGCAACGCACGGGCGATATCGTAAGGCGCTCCTTGGTCAGACCGTTGAGCGGCGATCTCGGGCAGTTGCTCGCTTTGGTATTCGTGTTTGGCGATCCGGCTTCTGCGGCGGTAATCATCGATCCGGGTGCGGCGTGCTATCCCATAGATCCACGGCATGAGGGGCTCGCCCGGGCGATAAGTCCGGCGCGCCTTGTGAACTCTCAACCAAAAATCCTGCAACAGATCCTCTGCAGACGAGCGCTCGCGGGTTTGCGCAAGAAAAAAATGGAAGACCTGCGGGCTGATCCGGTCGATCAGCGCGGCCGCGGCGGAAGATTCGCCTTCCTGATACTTCCGCATGAGTGACTCCGGTTCCTCCGCAATGGACCCCGGCTCGGATGTGGGTTCACCCGTCACACGGCCGCAGCCCAAAGAGTAGTTCCGGGGCGGATAATGAAAAGTTACTTATCGATTCGATTTCGTGCCCGGTGAGCAATATCGTGACTCTGCGTTCGATGGTAGCGAACTTTATGTCGATGATCACATTCCGCTTTGCCGATACGGTCTTTTTCGGCCTGTGCGCGGCCGCGCCGCTGGCGCTCGCAGCGGGCCTGCACCCAGGGCTTGACAAACAGGCTCCCCCTGTTCCGGTGCTGCTCGAATTGTTTACCTCCGAGGGCTGCTCCAGTTGTCCTCCGGCGGACAAGTTGTTGGGAGTATTGGATCGCGAGCAGCCTGTCGGCGGCGTACAACTCATCGTGCTCAGCGAGCACGTGGATTACTGGAATCATCTCGGGTGGAGCGATCCGTATTCGTCGCATGCCATCAGCGAGCGCCAGGAGGAGTACGCTTCCCACGTTGGCGTGAGCGATATCTACACTCCGCAGCTCATAGTGGATGGAGCCCGGCAAGCGCTGGGGAGTAACTGGCCCGCTGCGAAACGCGCCATTGATGATTCACTGCACGACATCAAAATCCCAATTACACTGTCCGCCCGCAAAGAGAGCGCGCGCTTTCTCGTCCATGTGGACGTCAATCCCGCGGGTATTGCTGCGCCGGCTGGAGAGGTGTATCTTGTGCTCGCGGTGGATCATGGTCATTCGCATGTTCTTCGTGGAGAAAACGCGGGCCGCGACATCGATCACGTCGCGATAGCGGACTCATTTCACAAGATCGGCAAGGTGGGCGCGGGCGCGTCTTTTTCCAAAGATGTGCAGGCCAAGTGTGACGAAAATTTGCGCGCAGGTCCGGTCCGAATCATTGCGTTCGTGCAGGATAATGCCAGCAAACGCATCATAGGCGTCGCGGAGACAAAAGAGTAAACTGGCAGCGAATGGCTCGCGTCTCGCTGGACACGTCATTGTTTCGGCGCTTTCATCAGGCTTCTTCGACAAAAAGAAGAAGCAGACCTGCCGAAAGATCCTCTGTCTCGCTCGGGAGTGTTGCATTGTTCGCCGGCGCTCTCCTGGTTTGTCTCGTCATTGCCATACATGCGCGCTACACGTTTACCGTTCAGTCGCCGGTGCGCATCCATTTCCAATCGCCTCTGGTAGTGAGCCGCCGCACGGAAACCAAAGATGCGTACCGCGCGCGATCCGATCAGCGGGGTTCTCTCACCGCTTATCAGCAGTATGTCTGCCGTAAGTTCGGGCCGGACTGCCGGATCGCACTGGCCATCCAGCGCGTCGAAAACCCGCAAGGCAAATGTGAGATTTACCATTACAACGCCGACGGCACGCTCGATTGGGGTTATTTTCAGATCAACACCGTTCATCTGAAGAGACCCGGCGTGAATCTGCGGGATCTACTCGATTGCAAGGCAAACATCGATTTTGCCTACCAGCTCTATCTGGAGCATCACGGCTTTACGGCCTGGAGCACATTCAACAACGGAACGTACCGCCGCGCGCTGCGCGAATAAGCTCAACCGAGCGATCGGTTCTGCGAGGGTAATTTCTCAGGATTGTTTATTGAATAGATCGCGGTGATCAGGCCATCTTTTGCCGCGAATGCGGCCACCCCGATGATCTGGCCATGGATTCGGGTCACGATTCCGGGTTCGGAATTAACCGTTACCGGAGAAAGTGAATACAAATCACCATACTTGTTCCGCAGCCCTTTGAAGAATCTCATGATGCGATCCGCGCCGTGAAGAATATTGATCACTGCCAGAGTTTTGCCGCCGCCATCGGCAGTCAAGGTGGCGTGCGGAGCCAATAGCTTAAGCATGGTTTCTTCGTCACCCGCAGAGATGGCCTGAATGAAACGGGAGACCAGGTCGCTTGAAACGTTCGAAGAGACTACCGGAGAGGGCTGCTCGGCTGCCAGCACAGTACGCGCACGCGCCATGATCTGGCGGCACGCTGCTTCAGACTTGCCAAGCATCTCTGCAATTTCCCGATAGGCGCGTTCGAAGACTTCACGCAGCACAAATATCGCGCGCTGCTCGGGTTCGAGCTTTTCGAGCAGATGAAGGAGGGCGATCGAAAGACGCGAACGCGTGATCGCCTCCTGTTCCTGAGGCGGCAGTAAGACAGGTTCCGGCAGCCATTCGCCGGGATAAACTTCGCGTCTATGCTGGGCCGAGCGAAGTCGATCGATAGCCAGCCGGCTTACCACGGTTGTGAGCCACGCCTCGGGATTTCGAATCGGTTCGTTGGCTGGGGCGAGGCGCAGATAAGCTTCCTGAACAACGTCCTCCGCTTCGGACATGCTTCCCAGCATGCCGTATGCAAGAGAAAGGAGCTTCTTGCGTTCCCGGAGGAATACTGCTTCAGCAAGCTCCTGATTTTCGGAAGAAATCAACTCCAAAACCCGAGCTTAGCACCGTATCGGTGGCGTCACAAAACGAAAAGTGGCTTCGTCGTAATAATTGAGAGGAACAAAAAATGTCAATACCAAGAATCGATTTGAGAGATCAGGCTTATGTACCAGCCGCGCAGGCAATGTATGGTCTCGAGAAGGTGGTCAGCCAATCGAACCTCGAGCCGGCGCTGCGCCTGCTGGTCAAATTGCGTGCTTCGCAGATCAACGGCTGCGCCTATTGCATCGACATGCACTCCAAAGATGCGCGCGCCCAGGGCGAGACCGAGCAGCGCTTGTACTGCTTGAGCGCGTGGCGGGAATCGCCTTTTTACTCCGATCGCGAGCGTGCCGCGCTCGAATGGACGGAGGAGCTAACGCGCATATCCGAATCGGAAGTTTCAGACGAGCTGTTTGATCGCGTGAGCGAGCAGTTCACTAAGGAAGAGCTGGCGGCTTTGACGCTGGCAATCATCGCGATCAACGGTTGGAACCGGCTGGCCATCTCGTTTCGTATGCCTGTCGGGACGTATCAGCCGCAAGAGGTTCGGGAAACCGTCGCGCGCGCCGTTTGGACTTGCCGAGCGCTGCGAAAGAGCGGGATTTACAGTGCGGTCGATGGGTATCGATTACGGAGTGGTCATAAGCCGTCACCCTTTACGGAGCGGTTAATATGACCGGCGCCGAGCGGGTAATTGCGATTGTATGCTCGAAATGGGCGGAGAGCGTTCCATCGGCCGTATTGATGGTCCAGCCGTCGCCAAGCAGCCGGCCGCGGCCAGATCCGGCCGCAATGATGGGCTCGATCGTGATCACGAGGCCCTCGGTAAGGCGGCTTCGAAAACGCTTGTCATAGAAGTTTGGGATGCTGGGTTCTTCGTGAATGGTGCGGCCGACGCCGTGGCCGCACAATTCGCGCATTACGTTGAAGCCGGAGGTCCGCACTTCTTTTTCGACGGCGCGCCCTATGTCATACACGCGATTTCCAGCAACGGCCGCTTTTGCGCCGCGTTGAAAAGCTCTCTGCGCGCAGCGGGCCAGGTTTTCCGCTTTTTCCGAGACATTCCCGACGGCGATCGTAACGGCGGCATCCGCTACGAAACCGTCTTTCTCGGCCGTCAGATCGAGCTTCACGAGATCGCCCGACTGGACAATCCGCCGTCCCGGAATGCCATGAATAGCCTGGTCATTGATGCTGATGCAAACCGCGCCGGGAAAGCCGTACACTTTCGGAGGGGACGATTCCGCTCCAAATTCCGCAAGTGCTTTCGCCCCGATTGTTTCGAGTTCCGCTGTTGTGATGCCGGCTTGCACTTTCGCGGCCATGCGATCTAAAGCAAGTCTGACGATGCGGCCAATCCTGCGTAAGCCGTCAAACTCGGCGGTCGTTTTTATCGACATGCGAATATTCTATTCTTCGCGCAGCGCGCCCATAGGATCGATTCTGGCAGCGCGCCAGGCGGGTATCCAGCTAGCGATTCCAGCTATCGCGACCAAGACAGCTAGCGAAAGCAGCGCTGTAGCCGGATCGGTGACCTGCAGATCGAATAGAACGTGTTTTAAATATTTTCCCAAAAAGAATGCGCCAGGCAAGCCTATCGCTATGCCGGCAACCACCAGCAGCAGAGAATCCTTCAGCACTAACTGAATCACATCGCCACGCGATGCGCCGACTGCCATTCGCACGCCGATCTCGTTGGTTCGCCGCGCCACCGTGTAGGCGAGTAGACCGATGAGCCCGATAGCGGAGAGAAGCAGGGCGAGCGCGCCGAACGCACTTGAGAGAAGACTGAGCAGGCGTTCGAAGAGTAGAAGGTTATCGATCAGCGCGGTCTGTGATTTGATCTCCGTCACGGGGACAGCAGGGTCGATTCCGGCGGCGATCTTGCGGATGGCGGGAGCCAGGTATCTGGCATCTACGCCGCTGCGGATAGCAAAAGTCACCGGCCACCCTGGCCGGCTGGTCACATCATCCGGGAGGAACACCGTCGGCAGTGCCGCGTCGCGTAGACTGTTGTAACGGCTGTTCTTTACCACGCCAACGATTCTGCGTAGCTTTCCGAATTGCTGTCCGATTGGGTTCTGGTGCGGATAGAAGGTTTTCGCAAAGTTCTCGTCAACGATGACCGAGTCAGATTCGGGTTTCATATCACTCGCTTGGAACAGGCGTCCCGCGCTGAGCGGAATACCCAACGTTTCAAAAAGCCCGTCACTAACTCCGTTGATCATGACTACGTGCGATGCTGCTTCCGAAGCAGGTTCTCCCTGAGCGTTGACTGGACTCGCGTTTGCGGCTCCTGAGAGTGGGCGCTCTTCGATGATCGCCAAGCGGATCACACCTGGAATTTCTGCGAGGAGAGGCCGTAAGTGCTCAGTATATTCATGAACTTGTTGAGGATTGTATCCAGCGCTCCACGGATCTAATGAAACATAGACCAAATTATTTGAGTTGAATCCGAGGTTTACCGCTTTCAATTTAGCGAGCGATCTGTCTAGTAATCCGGCGGCAAGCAGCACTGTGAAGCTTAATCCGATCTGCAACATCACCAGTAAGCGCGGCAAAGTCAATCGGCCTGGAGTCACAGTCCGGCTGCTCGCCTTCAATGCGTCGTGCACAGTGGTGGCCGTTAGTTGCCAAGCCGGCGCAAGCCCGAAGAGCAATGCTGTAGCGAATGAGACCAGCAGCGTGAAAAGTAAGATGCGGATGTCTACCGACAGGTCGAAATCGCCAACCCGAAGATCCGCCTGCATCGCATATTGAATCGCTCGGGTGAGGCAATAGCTCAGTAGGGAGCCGGCCACACCACCTATCATCGCCAACGTCAAGCTTTCCACAAAATGTTGCCGGAACAGGCGGTGGCGCGGGGCTCCGAGTGCCAGGCGAACCGCCGATTCTCGCCGTCTCGCCACAGTGCGGGCAAGCAGCAGATTCCCGATATTTGCGCAGATGATCAGCAGAATCAAACCCGCTAAGAGGACCATGATCCACAACGCTTGTGTTTTCCCCGCATCGAGCGCGTTAAGCCCGCGACCGCCATTGAATGCGATGAGTTTCGGTACTTTATCTTTTCCAATAGAGAGGCCCTCGGGAACAACGAATCGTTGAAACAATGCCGAAAGTTGCTGGATCGCTTGAGATTCGCCCGCGGCTGGTTTGACGCGTCCCAGCATGCGAACCCACCAATAGCTATCGGTTGCTCCGAACGCCGGGTCGAGCCTGGCCTGTGGGCTGAGTGTCGGCTCAGCAGCGAGCGGCGCATACAGATCCTCCCATCCGCCGATCTTCACGCCGAAGAAGCCTCGGGGCGCGACACCGATGATTTGTACGGGAACATTGTTGACGCGGAGTACCTGGCCCAAAACATCCTCGCGGCCTCCGAAATGGCTTCGCCATAGACGGTCGCTGATCAGCACCACCCCGGCATGTCCCACGCGGTCTTCGTCCTCCAAAAAGGTACGTCCGATGTGCGGCGAAACTCCAAGACCTTGAAAAAAGTTAACGCTAACGTACTGCAGATTGAGTCGCTCTGCCGGCCTTCCTTTCACCGTCGCGCTCACCGGGCCTCCATCTGAAAAGCCGATGAGGGAACTGAAGCCGCTCTGCTGCCTTGCTAATTCGCGGTAGATTCGCGGCGCAATAGAAGAACCCTGCATTTGTGTCCGATCGCCCTCAGTCTCGCCGGTGATCATCGTACAGAGGGTATCGGGAAAACCGTGATTCGCCCATTCGATCAATCGTAAGGAACCAGCGTCTTTGACCGGCAGCCGCTTCAGCAGCGCTGCGTCGACCAAGCTAAAAATCGCCGAATTCGCTCCGATGCCAAGCGCCAAAGTGAGTACGACCACCAGCGTGACGGTAGGCGTTCGCCGCAGCTGCCGCCAGCCGTAGCGCACATCCCGCGCCAGAGATTCGAGCCAGGTGAGAATACCCTGCGCCCGTGTCTCCTCCTTCCACCGCAAGGGATTTCCGAGCCTCAGCCGCGCCGTGCGGGTATCCACTCCGTCCCGCTCTTTCATCGCGAGATGATAGGCCAGCTCCTCTTCGATCTCCTCGTTGTGGCGTCCGGGACGGATGGTCCGGACCAGCTTCGACCACCAGCTCATCACTCGCCTCCCTACACCGTTCTGAGTACCTTCGCTACCGCGGCCGTCACGGTGCGCCAACGCTTTTCTTCTTCTTCGAGGCGCTTGCGACCTTTGGCAGTCAATTCATAAAAGCGCGCCCGGCGCCCCGAATCCGACATGCGCCACTCGGCTTTCAACAGGCTGCTCTCCGCCATGCGGTGGAGCGCGGGATATAGCGAGCCCTCCTCCACGCGCAACACGTCGTCAGAAGCCTGCTCGATTTGAGCGGCAATCACGTAGCCGCTGTTCGGCCCGCGCCGCAGAACTTTCAGGACAAGAACTTCAAGCGAACCTTGCAGATGATCGGCCTTTGGCATAAGAGATAGAAGCCTACGGATAGATATCTATACCTTATCACTGTTTAGCCGTGAAGTGTAGCTCGGGCTGGCGGCCCTCTTATGGCTCAAAGGCGTGCGTTAATCCTTCTTGCCGGAATCGCCGAAAGCGTGATGGCTGCATATCCAAGCAATACAAATACCCGCAAGCCAGGGCGGCCCGTGGATGTCTCTTAGGAAAGTCAGTATTCCCGCACTGATGAGAAGGAATGCGCCGCCGACTTTGCCTGGAACCCCTCTCAACAGGAGCCAGAAGGTGAGAGCGCCTAGAACTCCCGCTCCTGCGACTGAAGCTCCAGCTCCGTAAGAGCGCCAGGCATAGCCGGCAATCTCTCCAATGAGACCGCAGACAAGATACAAGATCAGAAATTGACGGCTTCCGAAGATCCGCTCAATTAAGGTTCCTAATACCAGGATCGCTGGAAAGTTGAAGGCGATCTGACGCCATCCGTCGGAGTGCACGAGCAATGGCGTGATGAGACGCCACCACTGGTCATTCGCAAGAGCAGTCGGAGTCCGTTCCAGTGCGGATAGAATCTGCGGAAACGCGAACTGCAGACCAGTCATAATTCCAGTTGCGAGAAGAACGCTAATCGTTGCGACCGGTAACTTGGCGGCAATTGTTCGTATCACAATAGGGAAGCTCTCAGAACACTTTCGGCTAATTCGTGCTCAATGACCCGATTCATTACTCTGTTCAGCATCCTTGCCGGGCTCCCTGTCTCGCGCGGCCCTCAGATCGTCCGGTCAAATTCCCCAACCGGGCCACGTTCTGTGTCTTTCGAACGTCGTTATCGCTCGGGCGAGACCCTGCGATATGAGATGAAGGGGAGCAACCAGGGATGGCAGTATCAAATCCAAGCGGATGGAATCGTGAAGAAGGATGCGGAGGGCTTGTTCTATGAAGAGATCGGCTGGTCAAATCTGCGCTCGAATTCTCCCATGTTACTTTCAACTGGCAGTCTCAGCTTTCGGCAACAGCTATCACTGTCTACGAGCAAATATCTCATTGTTCCGGATTTGAGCAAGGTCCAGCCCTTTCTAATTGGCCCAATTGCCGATCTACTGACCTTCTATAGTGACGTATTTCTCGCAAACCATTTAAAACTCTCGCGTGTTGGCCAGCATGCATATTTTCAGCATGGAACGCCGAATTCTTGGGCAGACGGGCAGCACGTTTTACTCGGGCAGGACTCAATCGACTTCGATCTGTCTCTCTCTGCGCTGGATTCTGAAGCAACGACGGCCACATTATTGATTCGGCATGTACCTCCGGCACACCCGCAGGTGAAGCTTCCGGCTGAGTGGATGCATGCTCCCGTCGGCGATGCTGCGAATAACTGGGTGCAGGTAGAGAAATCAGGTGACCGGTATATCGCACAAGTTGGGGAGGAAACATTTGAAGTCCGCGTCAAACTCGATACTCGCGACGGGAAGATTGTATCGGCCGAGTTGCATAACCCGGTCGTGTTCAGGAGCCGCGAATGCGAAGACGCCGATCTCTCAAAGTGCGGTGCTCCCAAAGTGCAAACGATTCATCGTGAAGTTACCCTTTTGCTTGTGCAATAGACATGCGGTTTGCCAATCAGCCGAGGGTCGTCACACAAAGTGTTGCAAGCATCACTCGCTTTGGTCGAGGCTCAGTTGGCGATTGAAAACACGGGAGCGCTTGCAGAGAGCCATGACCGGAGGGAGTGGGTTATGACGAGCTTCGGTCATTGTGCATCACTTGGCAGCAGAATGCTGGCTAATCGGCGCGAAGGGTTTCGACGGGATTTACACGCATGGCGGAAAGCGACGGTATGTAAGAGGCAACCAGGCCTACAACGATCAGGATTCCGATGACTACGGCGAGCGTTAGAGGATCGTGCGGGCTTATCTGCCAGAGCTGGCTTGCTAAGAAACGCATCGAAACAAAAGACAGAGCCAACCCCGTTAGAATTCCGACTGTGACGGCGCGCATTTCTGCGCCGATGGCACCAAAAAGCGGAGCAAAAATACCTGCTAGACCCACTAGTCTTATATCGCCCAAAAATTACAGCGCCCGATTCGACCGAATGGCTATCGCCATGGCTGCTTGAAGCGGCTGTTGCGGCATATCGTCGAGCCAGGAAAACGGGTTCTAGAGTTACGCTGCCGGGCTGGGCACCTGTTGGCCGGCATGGATGCCGCGCACGGTGTGGGCGTCGAGGGCAGCGATGAGCTCGTTGCCATTGCGCAGCAAAATTATCCCCATCTGAACTTTGTTTGTAGCAAGCCCGAAGATCTGGATATCGGCGAGCGGTTTGACTACATCATTCTGAGCCATATCTTCGACACGGCGGACATCCTAAAAGCATTCGAGAGCGTTCGACGCCACTGCACAACGGACACCCGCCTGATCGTGATCAACTACAATCCGCTCTGGCAGCCCATTCTCGAATTCGCGAGTAAGGTCGGCCTATGCCCGCCTTTCCTGGAGCCGAACTGGATCGACGAATACGATTTGCGGACGTTCATGGATTTGGCCGGGTTTCGCGCGCTGCGAACGCACCGAATCCTGCTGCTGCCGGAAAATCTTTGGCTGCTCTCCTCGTTCTGTAACGACGTTCTGGCGAGACTGCCCGGTTTCCGCAAGTTGTGCATGATGCAAGTGGTGGTGGCGCGCCTGCAGCCGCAGGAAAAGCGTAAGGACGCGACCTCGGTATCGGTTATCGTGCCTTGCAGGAATGAGGGCGGCAACATACAACGGGCGGTCGAGCGAATACCGGATATGGGGCGCGATACAGAGATCATCTTTTGCGACGACAAGTCAACCGACAACACGGCCGCGGAAGTTCGCCGGATGCAGGCGCTTTATCCGGAACGGCGCATCTTCCTGCTGAACGGGCCTGGCATTTGTAAGGCCGAGAATGTCTGGACCGGGTTTCACGGCGCAACCGGCGACATCTTGATGATTCTTGATGGCGATCTGGCGGTCAGGCCCGAAGAGTTACCTATCTTCTTCAACGCATTAGTCGAGAACCGCGGTGAATTCATCAATGGTAACCGGCTGATTTATCCGATTCCGAAAGCAGCAATGAAGTTCGCCAACCGCTTGGGCAATAAGGTATTCGGGATGATTTTTTCGTTTCTCCTCGATCAGAGGATTAAAGACACGCTGTGTGGGACAAAGGCGTTTTGGCGGAAAGATTGGCCCCGGATTGCGAAAAACGCCGGCAAGTGGGGAATCAGAGATCTTTGGGGTGATTACGATCTTTTGTTGGGTGCCTCGAAACTGCACCTGGAGATTATCGATGTGCCGGTGCATTATCAAGAGCGCGTTTACGGCGTGAGCAAGATGACGCGAGTATTCTGGAACGGCGTTCGAATGATGAGGATCTGCTGGGAAGCGTGGAACCGGCTGCCGGGCTGATGATAGGGACTGCCAACCTGTAGACGTTCCGGCTAGCGAAGTTTCGCTGAGAGAACGTGAGCATGAGACAGAACCGGCAGAGTTCTGCGGTCGCTGCGGTCGTGGTAGGGACGATCATCAATCATCGCCGAATGGCCGAGTTTCACTGGTCTCGCCAGCAGGGAGCGCGTTTCCCAAGAAACGCCGAAATGCCTTCCTGCGCATCGGCCATGAGAGCATTTGATGTCATCACATCCTTTGCCAGCCCGTAGGCGTCATGCTGTTCGAGTTCGATCTGCCGGTAAAACGCCTGTTTGCCAATGGAAACAATGAGCCCGCTTGCTTCTACGATACGCGCCGCTAACTTCCGGGTAGCACTCTTCAAATCGCCAGCCGAAACGACGCTATTTATCAGTCCCCAGTCTGCCGCGGTCCTGGCGTCAACCGGATCTCCGGTCAAGAGCATTTGCATCGCCCTCTTGCGTCCGATGACCCGGCTAATGGCGACCATCGGTGTCGTACAAAACAAGCCGATCCGCACGCCGGGCGTAGCGAATACGGCCCGCTCGGAGGCGATCGCTAGATCGCAAGTGGCGACAAGCTGGCACCCGGCTGCGGTGGCCACCCCTTGTACTTCCGCAATCACCGGCTGCCGTATCTGTTGAACTTTTCGCATCAGCTCGTTACATGTGCCGAAGATCTGCTGATACTCCGTCTCGCTTCTCCCGACCATCTCGCTCAGATCGTGCCCGGAAGAAAAGACCGGTCCTACTGCCGCCAGAATCACGACGCGAACCGATCTGTTGCGCTCCAGCTGGTCCAGGCATTCGGTCATCTCTCGCATCAGCTCCAGAGAAAGCGCGTTCCGCCGCTCCGCTCGATTGAGCGTCAGCGTCGCCACCGCGCTCTCAACCTCCAGCAACACGTTGCCCAATGGCATCTCTTCACCTCCTTCGACCACTTCCAAATTACTCCCGATCTTCATACGCGCCAATTTTCCATTGTCAATCTGGAGAACGGCAGCTCCGCCCCATTTGTTATGAACATGAGAGTGAGTGATGACGGTTACTTCACCGGAGAGATCACGCCTGATTTCGGGGACCAAAGCGCAGTCCGGCGCCCACAGTGGAAGGCCGCATTCGCCATACGGCACGCTGCCAGGCGATTCCAGGGTGGGTCTTTTTGATGGGCAGTTCCAGACGTGTCGGAGCGAGTGAAAACGATTTATGACCTGCAGTATGAATTGATCCCCTTTTGCTTTATGAATGCCCGTCGCTGCTCTCGACGAAGAGTGGCGGCGCGCCGGATGCCGAGACGATACCACTTTGATCTAATGTCATCTCACTTCCTTTAAAGACGCTCCTTCGTCACGGTCGGGGTTCCGTTTCAGCATTGCGTCCGCTCTTCGCGCCTCATTAGGCCATGGATTACTCCGCTGAATTTCAGCTATCTTTGTAGTAATCAGCATCTTTGAAAGGACAGCTCCTCATGGCAATTGAATTCGAGGTGAACGGGCAGAAGAAGTCTGTCGATATCGACGGGCAGACGCCTTTGTTGTGGGTTCTGCGTGACACTCTCAACATGACCGGAACCAAATACGGCTGCGGCATCGCGGCTTGCGGCGCTTGCACCGTACATATCGATGGTGAAGCCGCGCGGTCTTGCGTTTATCCGGTTTCCTCTGTTGCCGGCAAAAAGATCACAACGGTCGAGGGCCTATCCGGCAACCGCAGCCATCCGGTCCAGCAGGCCTGGATCGAAGAACAGGTTGCACAGTGCGGCTACTGCCAGTCCGGACAGATTATGACGGCGGTCGCCTTTCTAAAGAAGCAGCCTAACCCGACGGCTGCCGATGTCGATGAGGCGATGTCCAATAATATTTGCCGCTGCGGCACCGCTCTCCGGATTCGCCGCGCTGTCTTGAGAGCTGCTGAGCTAACGCAACATCCGAATGCAGCAAGGCCGGTAGGAGGTGAGTTATGAAGGCGATAGCACCTGCGATGACGCGTCGAAAGCTGCTGAAGGCCACTGCTCAGATGGCAGGAACTGCCGGCGCCGCTCTCCTCATCGGCTTCGAAGTCCCGCAAGTTATCAGAGGCGCTGAAGAGAAGAAGCTCGTCAATCCGCTTCAGGTATGGATACGGCTCGACGCAAACGGAATTGTCACCTTGATCTGCTCCAAATCCGAAATGGGTCAGGGCATTTCGACCGCGCTGCCCATGATCCTGGCCGATGAACTGGGCGTCGATTGGGACAAGGTTCGCGTGGAACAGGCGATCACAAACGAAAGCTTGTACGGCGGCCAGGGAACGGGCGGGAGCGGCAGCGTGGCTGGTATGTGGCTGCCCTTGCGCCAAGCTGGCGCTGCTGCGCGCTCCATGCTAATCGAGGCGGCGGCCAAACGCTGGAGCGTCAGTCCGTCCGATTGCACGGCTGGCAACGGCGCGGTTCGCCACGCGCATCAAACTCTCTCCTATGCCGAGCTGGTCGAAGATGCTTCCAAGTTACCCATTCCGGATCTTGCCTCTGTTCGTTTGAAGAAATCTTCAGAATTCACGCTGATTGGAAAACCGCTTCCTCGCAAGGACATTCCGAGCAAGGCTGATGGCAGCGCTATTTTCGGGCTGGATGTACGCGTTCCGGGAATGGTCTATGCGGTAGTGGCGCGCTGTCCCGTGTTTGGCGGCAGCGTCAGAAGCTTTGATGCTTCAAAAGCCAAAGCGCTCAAGGGCGTTCACGACGTTTTTGAAATTCCGGCTGTTCCGGAAGGCGTTCACTCCTGCGGCGGCGTAGCCGTTGTGGCGGAGACAACGTATATAGCTATGCAGGCTCGCAAGCAGTTGCAGATCGAATGGAACAACGGTCCGCACGCCAGCGAGAGCAGCGACAGCTTGCGGCGTCAGTTCCGCCGCCTGGTCGATTCTGAGATGAAAGTTGTTCTCAATCAGGGTGACACCGAGAAAGCTATGGCAGGCGTCCCGGCCAGCAAAAAGGTCGAAGCCGATTATGAGCTTCCGTTTCAGGCGCACGCCACCATGGAGCCCATGAACTGCACGGTTCACATCACTGCGGATTCCGCGGAGGCTTGGGCCCCCTCGCAGGGTCCGGACTGGGTGCAGGGCGTGATTGCCCAAGTCAGCAAGTTGCCTCCCGAAAAGATTAAGGTTCACACCACGCAGATGGGCGGCGGGTTTGGACGGCGTTACCAGGGCGATTTTGCGATCGAAGCAGCCCAGATTGCCAGGCAGGTCGGGAAGCCCGTGCAGCTTGTCTGGTCGCGCGAAGACGATATGACGCACGATTTCTACCGGCCCGCCTCTTATCACCGCATTTCCGGAGCTGTCGATGCGGACGGCAACATCCTTGCCTGGCGTCATAAGAGTACCTCTACTTCCATCGCGGAGTGGTGGGATCGCAAATCCCCTCCCGAATCTTCGGAACTTGGCTGCACCTTGCAGATGCCGTATCTGGCCAAGAGCTACAAACTCGAATACCTTCCGGCAGCTTCCGGCGTTCCGCGGGCATGGTGGCGGTCAGTGGAAGCGTCGTCCATCGGGTTCGTCATGGAGAGTTATATGGACGAGCTGGCTCACGCGGCCGGTGCTGATCCGTATGAATTCCGCCTGACGAAGCTCGCGGGACATCGGCTGGTGAAGAACCCTTTAAATGCCAAAGACGTTCCGCTCGATACGGATCGCATGCGCGGCGTACTGCAGCTTGCTGCTACCCGAGCTGGCTGGGGTAGCGCGTTACCGGCAGGCCATGGGCGCGGCATCGCCTGTCATTTCTCGTTTAACAGCTATGCGGCGAACGTCATCGAAGTGGCCGTTGAACGAAATTCACTACGCGTCATTCACGTAACCTCCGCGGTCGACATCGGAACCGCCGTCAACCCAGCCGGGGTGCGCGCCCAGGTAGAGAGTGCTATCATTTACGGCTTGACTGCGGCTTTGAAGAGCGAGATCACAATCCAGAATGGAGGCGCTGTCGAAACCAATTTCAACAAATTCACTACGCTTTCCATGAAAGAGACTCCGCACATTGACGTTTACATCGTGCCCAGCGAGATAGCTCCTACCGGCATCGGCGAACCGGGCCTGCCGCCCGTCGCGCCGGCTCTGATGAATGCCGTCTTCGCGGTAACCGGCAAGCGAATCCGGAGGCTGCCGTTCCGGCCCGGCGATTTGGCTTAGCTTCGGTTCCATATTTTCGGCAAAAGGGAGCACTCATGTCATCTGATGAATTCGATCGGCGCGATTTTCTGAAACGGACCGGTTCTCTGGGCGCGGGCGTCACCGTGACGGCCAATGCCTTTGCAAAGAAGGCCGGCAAAGCGATGAATAAGATGAATGCCTCCCGCGTCATCGGAGCGAATGACCGCATCAACATTGCCGTCATCGGTTGCGGCGGACGCGGCCAGTCGGATGCGCGTTCCTTCTCGAAGTACGGTGAAAATAACAACAATGCCTGTCAGCTCATTGCGGTTTGCGATGTCTATGAAAAGCGCAAACGCGAAACTGCGGAACGCCACAAAGCCAAGCCGTTCTCTGACTACCGTGAAGTGCTGGCTCTCTCGGAGGTCGATGCCGTGGTGGTGGCAACTCCGGACCATTGGCACGCTCATATCGCGCTTGGCGCCATGGATCAAGGCAAAGATGTCTATCTCGAGAAGCCGATGTGTCACACGCTGGACGAGGCGAAAAAGCTAGTCAATACGGCTCGGGAGACCAAACGCGTCGTGCAGGTCGGCTCTCAAACGACATCGGCCGATCAGTGGTGGAAGGCGAAGAAAGCGATTGCGGACGGCATGATCGGAAAGATGATCATGAGCCAGGGCTCTTATCATCGCAACTCGATCGAAGGCGAGTGGAATTATACGATCGATCCGGCTGCTGGGCCCAACGCTTCCGGGGACGATCACATCGATTGGGCCATGTGGCTCGGACCTGCGCCGAAGCGGCCTTTCGATGCCGACCGCTTCTTCCGCTTTCGCAAATATTGGGACTACTCGGGCGGTATAGCCACCGATCTGTTTTTTCACGTGGTTGCGCCGCTCAATATCTGTTGGGACAAGCCTCAGTTCCCCAGTAAGGTCAGCGCTTCAGGCGGCATCTATGCTTTCAATGACGGCCGTGAAGTCCCCGATACTTTCCACCTTCTCGCTGAATATCCCGAAGGGCACTCCCTCGTTCTCAGTTCCTCCATGGCGAATTCGCAGCACATTCCTGGTCTGATTCGGGGCCACGAGGGAACCATCATCATGGTCGAGCACGGCAAGTTCGAAGAACCGACACCCAATATTATTGTCCGTCCCGAAATTGTCCGACTGCCGAAGAATGCTTCGAATCCCGACGCTCCCCGGCGCGGCACGTTTCCGGGCTACAAGTTCGGCGCGGAGGAAATTAAGATTCCTGTCGACCAGTACGACATGATGCAGGCGCACGTCGGGAATTTTCTGCAATGCATGCGCACCCGCGAGAAGCCTCACCTGGATGTCGAAACCGCCGCACACGCACAGGTTCTGATCAGCCTTTCGGTCGAATCATACCGCGACGGACGTGTGAAGTATTGGGACGAAGAGAAGTGGAAAGGCGTGGACAAGCCGGTAAAGACGTAAAACAAACGAAGAGCGGCCGCGTAGCCTCGTCTTATTCGCCGGCGGAGGCCATCCGCGCATCCGATGCAGCGGCGGCAAAACATCCTTGCCATCCCTCATTAATGAATACCTGCTTGTTGCAGTAGACTGCTTTCGGATAATATTCTTTCATCACAGCGTGAGCACATTCACCGCCCGCTACGATTGCGTCTCGAGACGTGGGAGTGCCTTGCTGATTATCCACTACGCATCCCGCTTGGATCGCCGCCTGCACTGACTGGCTGAAGGTCGATTGCGGCAGCATGTTGCGGAATATCAAAATGTTGGCACTCGCTTTCGAACCCCACGGCAGCCAGGTTGCGTCAGGAGGCACCCAGGAGGGCGCTTGCATTGACTCTCTTCGCGACTCCGGATTCGAAACGACGTACGTGTAATAGCCATCTTTGTCAATGTTCGTTTGGTGATCGGCCCTGCAGGCCACAACTGGATACGGAACGCGTTGATTGTTATTGCACATGGACCAATAACGCATGTCGATCCCCGGGGGCTCCCAAATCGTTCCGCCGTTGTAGGTATCCGGGAAGCTCGCTCGTTTCCCGCGAATTACCAGAATTCGATCCGGGCTGAAGCAAAGTCCCGGAATAGCTATGTATTTGTTGGCTGGGTTGGGGAAATAACCACCGGTGTTTTTCGGTATCCAGGAGACGAGCGGAGTCGGCTGGCATGAGGCTTGTTCCGTTTTGCTGGGATTCGCGCCGCTTAACACCTGAAGAAGCGCAGCGCTGGCATTGAAACCTTGGTTGAGAAGATCCTTGGTGAAATCAGCAACAGCGTTCGGATCGTTTCGAGAAGGGCAGGCCGGAACAGCGTAGGATTTACCATCTTGACCGATGACATTGATTGTTGGAAGCGGCACGCCAGCGTCGCGGCCGAAGCCCTTGTCTGGGACATAGATCCGGTAGATGATCCAGACCAACCGGGTGCTTCCAAGCGGCAGGAAATTGCTGCTGTCAGTTGGCTGGCTGCGGCCGGCCGTGATGGTGTAGTTGTGGAGTCCGCCTTCAGTTGTGAGAAAGGGATTTGTACTACCGGCATCGGGCTGAATATCTACATCATTGAGTGAACCGTTGTCTACGACTGAACCTTGGGCAACGTACGAAACGAAAGAGAAAAATCTAGCCTGGGGATAGCTGCCCTTGATTACAACGGATTTCCACCGCTCGCCATCAAAGGGCATGGTCCAATAGGTGGCGTTGGTATCGGGATACGCTACGTTTGTAATCCCGCTGCCTGTGGTTTCGAGCGGCCAACTACAAAGCGGTAGATTCTGCGCTCGGACAGGAAACTGCAACATAGCCAAGGCAGAGAGCACCTGCAGAGTGCCTGCGAGCAATGAGCTCAAACGCATATGGGGTTATCCTCAAGGGCGAAGTTGGAAAGAATGTAGCATCATTCCTGCTCCTCAAGGAGTGTCATACGGTATGCAGGCTTCGCCGCGGGGGGCATCTGAACGAAATTATTCCTGCCGCATCGTTTCCGCGGGCTCTAGTGCAGATGCCGGAGAGCCGCTGGACCCCCGAATGTCCCTCAGAGGTATTGCACGCAAAACCCCACTACTCGACCGTCACGCTCTTTGCCAGATTGCGCGGCTGGTCCACATCGCAGCCGCGCCGGACTGCGATATGATACGCCAGCAACTGCATCGGGATCATCTCGAGGAGCGGCAGCAGCAGTTCCCGCGTGACGGGAATCGTAATCAGGTGGTCGGCCATCTTCGCCACCTCGTCATCGCCTTCACAGGCGACTGCCACCACGCGCCCGCTACGAGCTTTTACTTCCTGGATGTTGGAGAGCGTTTTCTCGTAATGGACGCGGCTCTCTTCCGATTGCGGATCGCGCGTTGCTAAGACAACCACCGGCAGGTTTTCATCGATCAGCGCATTAGGACCGTGTTTCATCTCACCCGCCGGATATCCCTCGGCGTGAATGTAAGAAATTTCTTTCAATTTGAGTGCGCCTTCGAGTGCGATCGGAAAGTGAATGCCGCGGCCCAGGTATAGGAAATCCTGGGCCCGGAACAGATCCTTCACCAAATCGTCGTAAATGTGATTTTGTCCGAGGGCCTGCTCGAGCTTGCCCGGAATCTGGGCCAGTTCCTCGACCAGCGTGCAAGACGCCTGCGAACTGAGCGTGCCACGCACCTGGCCGAGATACATACCCAGAATCAACAACGCTGTGAGCTGAGATGTGAACGCTTTTGTCGAGGCGACGCCGATCTCCGGCCCGGCGTGCGTCAGCAGCACTCCCGCCGCCTCGCGCGTGATCATCGACCCGACTACATTGCAGATGGCGAGCGTTTTAGAGCCTTTAGACTTGGCTTCGCGCTGCGCGGCGAGCGTGTCGGCGGTCTCTCCGGATTGCGAAATGACAATCGTCAGCGTATTCGGTTGCATAATCGGGTCGCGATAACGGAATTCGCTGCCGTAATCCACTTCGACGGGGATACGGGCCAGACGTTCAATGATGAACTTACCGGCCAAACCGGCATGCCAGCTGGTCCCGCACGCGACGATCTTAACCTGTTGAAAGCTCTTAAAATCAGCCTCTGAAATATCGACTTCATCGAGGAAGACACGGCCGCTTTCCAGGCCGATCCTCCCGAGCATGGTGTCTTTTACGGCGCGCGGCTGCTCGAAAATCTCTTTGAGCATGAAGTGTTTGTAGCCGCCCTTTTCCGCCATCACGGGATCCCACAAAATATGCGAGACCTGCCGTGGCACCGTCTTGCCATTGAAATCCGTGAGTTGAACGCCGGAGGGAGTAAGGATCGCTACGTGGCCGTCGTTCAGGAAGATCATGTCGCGCGTATGGCTCAAAATCGCAGGTACGTCGGAGGCTACAAAGGACTCGTCCTGGCCCAATCCGATGACGACTGGCGGTCCAGAACGAGCGGCAACGATTTTATGCGGATCGGTGCTCGAGATGACGCTGATAGCGAATACGCCATGAATCTCTTTTAGCGCCGCGCGCACGGCATTCTCCAGACAGCCGTCGAGATCGAGATACTTCTCAATTAGGTGCGCGATCACCTCCGTGTCGGTTTCGGTTTTGAAAGTATGGCCTTCGGCGGTTAACTGCTTGCGCAGCGCCAGATAATTTTCCACGATACCGTTGTGGACCACGACGATCCGGCCGTGACAATCCCGGTGAGGGTGCGCGTTTTCTTCGGTAGGGCGCCCGTGGGTTGCCCAACGAGTGTGCCCGATCCCATAGGAGCCAGTTAACGGCTTGTTACGGATCACGTCTTCGAGGTTGCGCAGCTTGCCGGATGCACGGCGCACCTCAAGAGTCTTTTCAGAGTTGAGTACGGCGACTCCGGCCGAGTCGTAACCTCGATATTCGAGACGACGCAAGCCGTCCACAATGACCGGCACCGCTTCGCGGCTGCCAATATAGCCAACAATTCCGCACATATAGGAAAGCTAAGGTACTACTAGTCTAAAGTGTTTGCAAGAAGGATTCTCTCTCGGACCGGCGCGAAGATGTGCGGCGCGCGATGTTTCCGGGAAGGAGGATAGGTCTTACGCTCCGAAAGGTGTACGATGCGATAACACATGTTGTCGCAGTCCTCTAGCCCATCGCAGCTACGGCGGCCATCCATTTGGAAGCGCGAGCGGGCCAAGGTTCTAAAAGGCCGCAAGTTCTTTTTGCTGTTTTTCTTTCTGCTGTCGCTGCTCATTCTTTACCCCTCCGCGCAAATCCACTCTTCGTTTTATCTCGCCTTTCGCACTCTCGGGGCCGGCGTCACCTTGCTGAGCATTTATGCTCTCAGCTTGCGGCGCAGTCTCCTGGGCCTCGTTCTATTGCTCTCGATTCCTTCTATTACCGAGCGCATTCTGGTCCCGCGCGTCACCGACGGCTTCCTGTCGGTCCTCAACATTACCCTCAGCTTTGCATTCGACGTTTTCGTGATCGTGGTGATCTTCCGCCGTGTCTTCTCGAAGGTAAAGCCGAATTCGGAGACTATCTTCGGTGCCTTGTGTATCTATCTGTTGGTCGGATTCTCTTTCGCAAACCTCTTCGCGATGCTGGTAACCATATCTCCGCGGGCCTTTTTTCTTGATCCCCAGGTGAATGTTCACACAATTCCGGACAGGTTTGATTTCATCTATTACAGCTTCGGTAGCCTGACCTCGCTCGGTGCACCCGGCATTGTCGCGGTATCGCCGCACGCTCGTTCAATTACGGCTATTGAATCGATTCTGGGCGTCTTGTACCTGGCGGTTTTGATATCGCGGCTGGTAGGAGCCTATCGCCTTGCTCCGCCTGCTGAGGCAAGCTGACTGTTCAGCGATTTCGGATGAGGATCGCTTCGCGATTGGCGGGCCGCACCGTCTTCTTCATTCATCCGGATGCAATTGCGGTCTTCCGCTTTCATCTCGAGTTTGCCGGCAGATGGGATCTCAGATTCAACTTGCCTGGTAATGGTCATCACGCTGTCGAAGCATTCGAGGCCAACTCGCTTTTCAATCTGTTCAATGTCGAAAGTTGATCCCCACAATCCCAAGACAATCTTCAGATTCTGGAGTCGACGATGAGCCTTGCGGCATAGGTCTGCACCTGCTCGCATTAAGCCGGCAGGCGGACCCGAGTCACCACGAGGCGCCCGACTACATCAACAGTCAAACGTTCACCGATGCAGCCTCAGCCAATCAATTCTTGGAGAAAGTTTTGGCTGAAAGTCCTGACGCCCTGCTCCTCGTGAATGCGGTCGGGAATTACGGATTCGGTCCGGCTGACTTACAGAAAAACCGGTCCCGATCGGCGCGAGCACCCATTTGTGAAGCGAGGTGCCGTAGTAATCACAGTCGAGATCACCTGCGCTCCGGTGCGCAAGGTTCGTACTGGCGGGACTTTTCCAGTCGGCCTAGGTCTCTTCTCCTACAGCCGAGAGGTTCTCAACC
>CAWCYQ010000029.1:0-331730 GCA_963799755.1 Terriglobia bacterium
CCAGCACGGCAGATCGAGACTACATCGTGATGCCGATGTTGGGGGCGAATAGCTTCGGCTTAACGGCGCATGAATATGCACATTTTGTGCTGCATTCCGGCGGCCTGAAGCTTCCGGCCTGGCTCAATGAGGGCCTTGCAGAACTCTTCTCGACAGTCCGCATAACGAATCGGAGATGCGAACTCGGCGGCGAACTCCCGGCCCGAGTTGACACCTTGCGCCGGCATGCATGGCTGGCCGTGCCAGAACTGTTTGCGGCCGAACCCAATTCACAGGTGCGCGAGAGCCGCGATGGAGCGGCTATTTTCTACGCCGAAAGCTGGGCGCTGGCGGACATGCTCACATCTTCGCCGGAGTATGCGCCCCGTTTCGGTGACCTGATCGGAATGTTGAATTCGGGCGCGAGCAGTTCGCAACAGGCGTTGGCGAGGATCTATGGCAAGACTCCGGATGCGATCTTAAACGATGTACGCGACTGGATTGATCACACCCGGTCATCCAGGCGAACACTTTCCGCGCTTGCGCCGGAGACATTCGGAATGGATGTAAATCCGGTATCGGAGTTTCAGGCGCGAGCCATGATAGCGGACCTGCTGTTTGCCCAGGGAGAGTGGGATCGCGCCGAACAAATATTTAAAGGGCTGCTGCATCAATCGCCAACCGATCCGGAAATTCTCGCGTCGCTAGGGAGTATAGCCCTACGAAAACGTGATCGCACCGACGCAATTGAGTACTGGCGCAAGGCAATTCACAACGGGCTGAAGAATGCCGACCTGTGTTACCGCTATGGCGAGCTTGCGGACGAGATGGGATTGCCTTCCAAGGAAATTGAGCATGCTTTAGAAGAAGCGATCTCGCTCAATCCGCATTTCGACGATGCGCGGTATAAGCTGGCGCTTTTGCAGAACAATGCGGGTGAGTATGACGCTGCTGTAACACAGTTACAATCCATGGGCGCTCCGGCGACGCAGCGCGCTTACGGCTATTGGACTGCGCTCGCCTACGCGTTATCGGAACTTGGCAAGCGGGACGAAGCGGAGGACGCGGCCAACAAGGCGATCACATTTGCGACCTCTTCAGAAGAGCGTGCGCAAGCTGCTGGACTTGCCTACGTGGCCAAGACCGATCTGGCTGTCCAGTTCGCGCGGGACCGCGATGGAAAGCCGCAACTGGTGACGACGCGAGTTCCGCACGGGACGACGGAATTCAACCCTTTTGTCGAGGCGGGAGATCAGATCCGAACAGTAGCGGCGCAGCTTCGAGAAGTGCAGTGTAGCGGAGGGAGGCTGAGCGGCTTTCTGGTAGCGAGCGAGACTGGAACGCTTACGCTTTTGGTTCCCGATCCCCTGCATGTACTGGTGAGAAATGGTCCATCCGAGTTCAATTGCGGCCCGCAGGTTGCTAGAGAAGTGAAAGTCGAGTACGCAACGACACCCAAGCCAGGCACCGGTCTGCTGCGCGGGATGGAATTTCGGTAGGTGCATCGCCGGTAACCTCGCTGATTTATGCTTGGCCGAGGGGCATGGGAAAGCGCAAAGGGCATGGCTGCGGGCCGCCAGACAGAAGAGAAACGCCTCCGTCTTTCGGGCGGGGCGCTTGACACCGTGCCCGTCTTGCGCGTTCTTCAAAATACAGACAGGGTAGCGGTGGCATTTTGCCTGGCGGCGGTGTTATATGCCGCGAGCGGATTTGTTTCACGCGGAGGCCCGAAAGGGATTGCACCGATACCGCTGGCGCAAGTAAATCCCGAGGAGCCTGTTCTTTCGGGAAACGGTTTTGCGCTCAATGCGGTTTCGAATCTCAGCCCGCCAAGTTACATCACGCGGCCGCTCGCGTTCTATGGATCGTTTCTCGAACAGGGAGATTCAACCGGATCGGTGCGAACGGCTGCCTACCGCGCGGTTCCGGATTTCTATATGTTTGTCAGCGGCTTTCCGAACCGGCCCGGGAACCGGCTGCTGGTCGAAGTCGAGACCGAGCACGCAGGAGTGGTCAGGCTGCAGGTCTCGCCGTTCGAAGACACAAGCAGCAAATGGCTATTGAAACGCGTTTCGCTGCGGCCGATCGAAGGCGCGAAGAGCTTCCGGATTCTCGCGACGGATGCGAACAAGGGACCGGAAGGCTGGCTGGGCTTCTCAGTGCCCTTTGAAGACCAGGAGCAATACGGAAGGCACGGGCTGCTGATTGCGAAGCAACTCGGCCTCAGCGTGCTGGCGGTGGCAGCGGCTTTTGTGGCACTACTGGGGCCCGGGTTTCTTTTGAGACAAAAATGGCTCGATCGAACAGGCGAACTGTTCTCCTTTATCTGGGTAGCTGTGCCGGGATTGCTTGGCTTGGCGCTGGTGGGAGTGGCCGCCTGGGTGGGGCCGCGACATTTCAGAGCGGCCAGTATGTGCCGCTATGCACTGGCGATTTTTTTCGTTTTCGCGGCGTGGCGCTTTTTGCGGGTTCGCTTTTCGAGGGCCGTGACGAAGGTCGAAGTGCGCGTGCTGCTGGTGGTGCTGGTGCTGGCATCGATCTGTGCCGCTAAATCGATGTACTCGCTGGGACCGGTGGGTGAGTTGTATCACGACGAGATCTCGCGCACGCTCGAGATTGGCGGCCGCAGCGACAGCAGACTGCCGTATCATGTGGCGCAGCTCGTCGGTCTGAGGCAAAAGACTGACAGCCCATTCGCTCATGAGTTATACGGCACATGGACGTTTTCAGATCGGGGCCAGCTCGTAGCTCTCGCGGCCACGCCGCTTGTTCTAGCCGGTCCGACGTACATGCCGGATTACAAGCCGGGTAATGTCTGGACGGTGTTCGACCCGGAAGGATTCGCGGCGTACCGGTTCTCGATGATTGTGTTCGCGGCGTGCTGCCTGCTGTTTGTGTTTGGAGTTTCGCGATTGTTTCTGCCGGAAGATTGGTCGCTCTTCGCGGTTCTGGTTACCGCTACCGCGCCGTTCTTCGTGCATGAGACCTATTTCACCTGGCCGAAGCTGGAAGCGGCGGCGTTCGTTTTGCTCGCGGGATACCTGGTGCTCCGCGCACGTTTCCTATTGGGGGGTTTGGCGCTGGGGCTCGGGTACATGTGTCATCCTTCGGCCTTGTTATCTACGCCGGCGATTCTGGGCTTGATCATTCTGCTGCCAAAGTTCACGCACACGGGACATGTATTTTCATGGCGTCAAGTGAATCGGTGGATTTGGGGATCGCTGCTGGTATTTGTCGGTCTCGGTGTCTGGATTCTGTTGTGGCGGATAGTGAATGGACCGAATTACACGCAGGATAAGTTTCTCAGTTTTGCTCTGGCGTCGGGACACTGGAGTCACACGGCTGGTCACTGGCTGAGGTACCGCTGGAATTCGCTGCTCAACACTTTTGTACCGCTCAACCAGTTTCTTTTTCACGGCGATGATGAAAACGTGAATGCGATTGAAGGACCATCGCCGCGTATCGTTCGTTTTTTTGTGCAGCCCTGGTCGGCGATACCGGCGGCGGTGGGATTCGCTTATTTCTTCTGCTTGCTGCGATGGATCTATCTCGGATTTGTTAAGGCGACGAGCTGGATATCGTTGACACTGGTGATTCCAATCATTATCTTCGCCGCGTACATGGGAGTGGATAGCTCGGGCATGCTGAAGGAAGGTTTGCACGCCTGGTTTTTGACTTTGATGATCTTTTCGGTGGTCATCTGGAAAAAGTATGGCGCGGGGCATCAGGCATTTTGGCGTATTTGCAACTGGGCGCTGCTAACGAGAGTGCTGGACATCTTGTTGATGATGCTGCTGCCGGTGATCTGGACTCAGCATGCGTTTGTGCGGCCGCCGTTTACGCTCACGGATGTCGTGGCGCTGTGCGTGATGACCGGCGGGACGGTTTGGTTGTGCCTTTATATGTTTTGGTTGGGAGAAAAGTTGAGAAACAGTGACGCATTCTCGACAGTGCGGAATCACGGCGAATGACGGTCGCGGAGTTCACACCGATCGTATTCGGAGCGGCGCTGCTGGCTGGTTTCATCGGATCCTTGACCGGGCTGGGCGGCGGAGTGATTGTGGTCCCGGTGCTGACGTTGTTTCTGCACGTGGATATGCGCTATGCGATTGGCGCCAGCCTGGTCTCGGTGATCGCGACCTCGTCAGGAGCAGCGGCGGCGTACGTTCGCGATGGACTCTCGAATATTCGCATCGGGATGTTACTCGAGATCGCAACGACGCTCGGCGCGGTGTTCGGCGCGTTTCTTGGCACGCACATTCCAACCAGGGCTCTCAGCATTGTTTTCGGCGTTATTCTTCTGCAGGCGGCGTGGCAGGCGGCGCGCACGCACAAAACATCCGCCAAGACTCTGGCGGCTGATCCGCTGGCGGAAAGATTCAAACTGAACTCCACCTTTGAGACTGGAGAGGGCGAGCAGTCGTACCAGGTGCATAGAGTGAAAACAGGTTTCGGTTTAATGTTTGGGGCAGGTACAATATCCGGTCTGCTCGGCATTGGCTCGGGATCGTTGAAAGTGATCGCGATGGATCAGGCGATGCAGGTTCCTTTCAAGGTCTCGACAGCCACCAGCAACTTCATGATCGGCGTTACAGCCGCGGCGAGCGCGAGCGTTTATCTGAGCCGCGGATACGTCAGTCCGGCAATGGCGATGCCCGTCATGCTGGGCGTGCTGGGCGGATCGATTTTAGGCACTCGATATTTAAAACGATTATCCGTGCCCCTGCTGCGCATGGTGTTCGCCGTAGTCGTGGGAGCGATCGCCATTGAGATGATCGTGAACGGAATCAGAGGAGCGGCATGAAAGTTACCGATCGCTCAATCGAGCGGAGCGTGAGTGTTCTGCTGATGGCGGGCGTGATTATTGCGGGTTCAGTCACGCTGCTCGGAGCAATTGCCTTTCTGATCCGGCACTGGAGCGATACAGTGAACTACCGGACCTTTCATAGCCAGCCGAGAGTTGACCGAATCATCCCTGAGATTGTGGCGGGGGCTTTGAGCGGGAGGGGACGATCCATCATTCAGTTGGGAATGCTGCTTCTTATCGCGACGCCGGTGGCACGAGTGGCGTTCTCGCTTTTCGGATTCGCTATGGAGCGGGACCGGACTTATGTGGTGACTACGGCGATCGTATTGGCAGTTTTGCTCTACAGCCTGATCAGCGGTGCAGTTACCGGCTGACTGGATAAGGTAAGCGTCTGAGAATCACCCTGAGCGGACGCGGTTAATTGCGTTGTATTCATCCGAGCGGGCTTAGGGGAGGACAGGAAAGTTGCTCGTCGGTAAGCGCTACGGCATGCGCTTTGCGTCAGGAATAGCACGACTGCGCCCCAACACAACGTCAAGAACGTCCCCACGCCCGCTAAAAGTTCGATAACCAAGCGCCACGTTGGTTGATCCGGAGACCACGGTGGAAATCCATACAACGTGCTGTAGATCGAATAAGGCAAAAACAGGATGGTAGCTGTTATGATTCCGCAGCGTGCAAGTTTCGCGGTGTGTGGCAATAGCTTCGGTGCATCTCGATAGCCACCGAGAACGGCAAGCATAACTAGTGGCGCTATATGCTCACGCACATCGTTCTCCTTTTTGTGAGTCGGAGCAGCATATTGAAACCACGCAGCTAACCCCGAGCGGAAGCCCAGTTGTGAGGCAAAAGTTCAATAATGCGGTTAATGGGGTGGCCGGCAATGCGGGAAAGGACATCTGTGAACCAGGCGAAGGGATCGACGTGAGCGCGCTGGCAAGAAGCTACAAAACTGCGCAGCACTGCGGCCGTCCTTCCGCCGATATCGCTCCCGAAGAACATCCAATTGCCGCGACCCACGGCTATCCCGCGAATGGTGCGCTCGGTTCCATTATTGTCGATCTCCAGATTCCCGTCTTCCACGTAGCGCGTCAGCGTCCTCCAGTTTTTCAGGGCGTAGCGTACGGCACGGCCCTCCGGGCTCTTAGGCAGCACCTCTGCCTGAATCTCCAATAAGTAACGGTGCAATCTATCGAGGATGGGTCGTGATTGGAGTTGCCGCATTTCCAATCGTTCTTCGGGCGTGAGCCGCCGCGCTTGCTTTTCCACCCGGTACAGCTGGGAAATCAGTAACAAAGCCGGACCCATGCGAGCCTGGTCCGATTGCAGGGCCTTATGGAAATACCGCCTCGCGTGAGCCCAGCAGCCACCTCGATCAAACCGCGGGCGGGGTCCTTGAAGAACGCGTCGTAGCCGCCGTACGCATCGGCCTGTAAGTAGCCGCGGTATCCTGCCAAGAACTTCTCTGGCCCGGCGCGTTCCCGAGTCGGAGTGTAGTCGTAGAGCACAACCGGGTGTTGCTCATCGCCGCAATAGGGCCAAATACGTCCTGTGCGAGCGAATGGCAGTTTTCGGTCCAGCACTTTAACGCTGGTGTCATCGGTTCCGATCACTTTCGATCCGAACAGAAGCTTTTTCGCTGCCACATACAGCGGGCTGAGCAGGTCGGCACATTGCGCCAGCCACCCGCACATGCTCTTGCGTGAGATCGCTGCGCCATGACGCTCGAAAATCTTCTCCTGCCGATGCAGCGGCAGATGATCGGCTAATTTACTCACGATCACCTGGGCCAGCAGGCTCGCGCCTGCCGTGCTTTTTTCGATCGGCTGCTGCGGCTTAGTTGCCGTCCGCACCGTACACGCGCAAGCGTACTTCTTGCACACATCCTCGATCACAGTTAGTTGTGCGGGAATGTATTCGTAGCGCTCACTCGACTCTTCACCGATCAGGCGGAGATCTTGCCGGCATACATCGCAATGCTTTTCCTTTTCAGGCAGATCGTGGAGAATGCGCTCCCGTTTCAGGTGACGTGGCAGCGGCTGGCGGCCGCCGCTCTTCTTCCTGGGACCGGGTTCGCCTGCACCCCCAAGCCTGGCGTCGTCGTCTGTGTATCGGGACCAGCGCTTGACTCCGATCCTGCTGCTGTTTGCCGCGCCTGCCAGGCCGCGGCAAAGAGGGCCAGTTGATCGACCGACAGCTGCTCGCTTTTGCAGTCGCGCTTGGCATCCAGCAACTCACGCAAGAGCGTCTCAATTTTGCTTCGTTCCGTAAACTCGCGATGGAGTTGCGTTATCAGATCCAGCACCATCTGCTGCAGGATCTTGGATCTTCGGGGAGGTGTTTCGGATCGATGGCCACCAGTAAGTAACGAGTGTACTCACTTACTTATGCAATGCCAAGAACAAAAGACAGAATCTTGTTCTTTTCAGGCGGACCGTTGATACCGCTTGCGCCGTGTGGCCTGATTCAGGTCAATCCCGCTCAGCAGCGCCGCTAACTCTTGTGCTGTGATCTCGCGTCGGCGCTCCGTCGCGCTCTCGGCTGAAGGCATCGCATAGGTGCCTTCTTCCAATCGCTTGCTCCATATGGCGAAGCCGTCGCGGTCCCAATACAAAATCTTGATGCGATCACGCCGCCGGCTGGCAAAAACCACCAAGTGCCCGGCATAGGCATCCAGTTCCAGATGATCCCGCACCAGCGCATGCAAGCTGTCGAAGCTCTTGCGCATATCGCAAGCGGTCAGGCACAGATATACCCGCACGCTGGCCGGCAAGTGGATCATGCACGCAGCACCTCCAACACCGTGCGCAACATCGTCAGGTCTACACCGGCGCCGATGCGCAGCCGCTCGCCTCTCGGCAGTATTAGCTCCAGACCGGCGTCTTCTCCAGACTCTCGCTGAACCGATCCGGTCTCCACCAGTGCGAACCGCACCGCTTGCTCGTTTCGTAGCCGCTTACGCCACGCATAGAACGACCCCTCCGTAAGCCCCTGCTGTTTGCAAAAGTCCTGCACCGAGACTCCACTGCGTTCTTGCTGGGCGATCCGCTCGCGCCAATGCTCGTTCCTTGCTGCTTTCTCTCGTTCGAGAGTCGCCTCTTTCATGCCACTACTATCCGGCTTTCCAAGCCGACCGGATAGAGGTGTTCACCGGACGCTTACGGATAAGAGCGTTTTGGTGCGCAAATGCCGGTTTGGGCACGGCATGAAAGCATGGCGCGATGATGAAGAGAAGAATTGGTCTGGCCTCTCGAGCTTAAAGACTGGCCTGGATTGGGAGCAGTTATGTGGAAAGACTTCCAGTTCGCTTTGCGGACGTTGCGAAAGACCCCCGCATTCACAGCCGTGGCCGTTGCATCATTAGCGCTCGGCATTGGTGCAAATGCGGCCATTTTCTCATTCGTAAATGCGATTTTGCTGAAGAGGCTAGCGGTGCCTGAACCTGAGCGGCTCGTGACCTTCGCTGAAATCTATCGAGGCGAGGTAACCGAGAAGGTTTGGCGCATGGCGGCGGTTGAGCAGCTTGCAAAGCAAGATCCCGTTTTCAGCGGTATATTTGGTTGGTTTGCGAGGCCTATCAATTTTTCGACCGGCGATAAGGCGCAGTGGGTCATGGGTGAGCTAGTTACAGGCCAGTACTTCCAGACGCTGCAAGTGAAGCCGGCTATCGGAAGATTGTTGACCGATGATGACGTTCGGAACGCAAAAGCAAACCCGGTGTGCGTACTCAGTTATGGTCTCTGGAAACGGGAATTCGCGGGCGACCCCGGCGTGGCCGGCCGAAGCGTATTCTTGAATGGGCACGCCTATCGGGTTCTCGGCGTAACTGCACGTGGGTTTTATGGCGCTGAGATGGAGCATCGTTTCGACCTGCAGATTCCGGCGACGCGAATAGCGGACTTCATGCCGGCCTTTGGCGATGCTACGGGCGTGGACTGGCTAAGACAATGTCGTGGCTAAGTCCAATGGCTCGCCTGAAACCGGGTATTACCAGGACTGAGGCGCAAGAGCAAACGCAACGCGTGTTGCGGCAGACTGAAAATAACGGCGGACACATCAGAAAAGGAGCTGCGCCTGGAGGACGGTAGCCGCGGATTCAACACCATGCGATCCTCATTCGGCCGGCCTGTACTGGTGCTCATGGCGGTCGTCGCCCTGGTATTGCTTGTTGCTTGCGCAAATCTCGCGAATCTGTTGCTTGCAAGAGCGCAGACGCGTGCAAAGGAATTCGCGGTGCGCATGTCTATTGGAGCCTCTCGCGCGAGATTGATTCGACAGTTACTGATAGAAAGCTTGGTGATAGCGGTATGCGGCGGCGCAACCGGCGCTATCGTGTCGTTCTGGATCACCAGAACTCTGGTTGCGTTTTTGAATGCCGGCAGATCGACCGTATCCGCGCTGCAAGTGACGCCGGACGTGAACGTCTTCGCGTTTCTAATTGCATTGTCCTTTGCGACGGCGATTCTTTTCGGGCTAGTTCCCGCATGGCAGGCCAGCCGGCCTCATCTTCTGCCTGGCCTAAAACAAGAGCTGGCTGGCAGTGGGCGCTTAAGCCGAGTCCTGCTACGCAGAACTTTAGTTGTGATGCAGATCGCTTTATCGCTAGTGGTTGTTTTTGCAGCGGGTCTGCTCACCCGGACACTACGAACTCTAGAAACAATCGATTTAGGTTTCAAACCGGATCAAGTCATTGCCTTGAATGTTGATCCTGCAGCTAATGGCCATTCCAGCGCGGAGATATCGCGTATTCTGGACGAAATCTTAAGCCGGGCCCGAGCTTTGCCCGGCGTTAGAGCGGCAAGCCTCGCGGCAAGCACACCGAACGGTTCGATGGCGATTTCGACGAGCATAGACGTACCCGGCTACACTCCCAAACGAGCTGGGGACGATGTTGTAGATTTCAACTTCATCAGTCCCGACTACTTCAAGACTATCGGGCAGCGATTCCTCCGAGGAAGAGATTTTAGCGAAAGGGATGACAAGAACGGCCCACTCGTCGCGATTGTGAACGAAAAGTTTGTCCGGCACTATTTGAGTGGGCAAGACCCGATCGGCCGGAAGTTTCACCAGGGTGGCGATGAGATAGAGATCACTGGCATAGTAGAAGATGCGCGGGACCGCGGCATAAGAAACGGTCCTGAAGACGCCGTCTACATACCGGAAAAGCAGGGCCAAACGTCCGGATTGACGCTTCTGGTGCGCACTGCAAAGGACCCGAAGGGGATCATCCCTTCGCTACGTGCAATTGTCAGAAGCATTGACCGGGGCATGCCCGTTTATTCCGTGCACACACTGGATACGGAGGTAGAGGCAGGGCTCTCAAGCGAACGCATTCTGGGTTATCTCTCCGCCCTGTTCGCTGCACTTACTGCTTTGCTGGCGGGAATTGGATTATATGGCGTCCTTGCATACTCAGTGCTGCAGCGGACACGTGAAATTGGAATACGCTTCGCGGTCGGCGCGCAAAGGCGCGATGTCGCGGGTCTCTTTGCCCGCGAGAGTCTGGTACTGGTGGTCGCCGGCCTGGTGATTGGCGGGCCAATAGCTCTTGGGTCAGTCCACGCGTTGAGGAGCTTGCTTTTCGGTGTTAGTGCGACAGACTTACCCACATTATTTCTAAGCATGTTTGTGCTCGCCATTGCGGCATTTCTGGCGATCAGCACTTCCGCTATTGCGAGCTGCGCGGATTAATCCTGTCGTCGCACTTCAACACGAATAAATCTCTACTTCCTGTCACTTGCAATCTGTCTACTCATAGCGCAGCGCGACCATCGGATCGGTTGGATGCACACCGTAGAGGAGACTGGATAAGGAACGCGTCACGCTTAGCGCGCCGATCTCGCTCCTGGTTGGACGATTCGCTCGAAGAGGTCGAGGAAGAGCGGCGAGTCTTGAAAGCGGCCATGCCGATTCTTGGAAAACGTGGAGTGATGCGGAACCTCTTGATCGAAGCCCAGCCCGGTGAACCGGCGATACGCCAGGTGCACGATCCGTAAACGGCTTTGACGATCTGCTCGGAATTCCAGACCCACAAGCTTTGCGCACGCGGGAGAGAGCTCCGGTAACGTGTTGGATCGTAGGCGTACCGAATCTATCTTGCCGGAGCGCAGAGACACGCGCCTCCGGACGAGCCCAACAGTTGCGGTCCAGTATGCACTACCGCTTCACTACCGCGCCCCACTCCTCTGGGCTGCGATCGTTCGCGTGATGCGAGAACAGCCAGTGATGTCCGTCGAGATCTTCAGCCGCGTACTGATACTCCCCATACTCCGTTTCATGCGGCTCCTCGACGATTTTCGCACCTGCGGCTTTCGCATGCGCATAGTGCTCGTCCACGTTGTCCACAAAAAGCGTTAACGACTGGGTACCGTACCCGAGCTGAGCGGGTGACCTCTGTCCGCTCTCCGCCTGCTTTACCTGAATGGCACCTTTGCCCGCCCACATCTGTCCGCCGCTGGGACCGTCGCCGTAACGGTAGTACTCCCGAAAGTCGAAAGCCTTTGTCAGCCAGGCTATCGCCTCCGCGAGGTTTTGATAGATGAGATGCGGCAGCACGGTATCCACAGGAACGGAGCGATTGTTCGATGTCATAGCGAGATTCTATCCGACAAACAGCGGATCACGCGGCACCCAGAAGTAGGCAAGCGCGGGGCTGCGACGCACCAAATCGCACGGCGAGTTTTTCAACAGCATCCTTCATTTGCGCAACGACTGGCTTACCGGGTCTGTCTACTCATAGCGCAACGCGACCATCGGATCGATTCTGGTGGCGCGGCGCGCCGGGAAATAGCTGGCGGCCAAGCCTATTCCCAGCAAGAGCGCGGAGACCGCGATGAAGACCATCGGATCGGTTGGATGCACACCGTAGAGCAGACTCGATAAGGAACGCGTCACGCTTAGCGCGCCGGCTAATCCGAGAAGCAGGCCAATTACAGTCAGAGCAAGACCTTGCTTCAGAATGTACTGCAAAATCTCAAAACGACTCGCACCGAGCGCCATGCGCGTGCCGATCTCGCTGGTTCGTTGCGCTACCGCGAAAGAGACAAGACCATAGATCCCGATAGAGGTAAGAACAAGGGCCAGACCGGCGAAGCTGCCGAAGAGCCAGGCATCGAAGCGGCTTCCGGCAGTGGTCGACTGCACGAGTTCAGCCAGTGCTTCGAGATGGAGCACGCGCTGCCGCGGATCGATCCCGGCTACGATTTGCCGGAGTTCTTTGCCGAGCCCGCTGGTGGGCCTGGCGCGCACGATCCAGTTCATGCTGTGGGGAGTCAGGCTGTCCGAGACTTGATTGATTGAGATGTAGATGGTGGGGCGCGCCGGTTCTTTCAAGAAGAGCGTCTTCGTATCGGCGACGATGCCCACGACTTCCCGCGGGTTTTCCTTGATCTCAGGGAAGACTCTGCCGTGGTACATGCCGATAATAAGCTGGTCACCGAGCGCACCTCGCTGCGGCCACCAGGCGCGAGCTAATGCCTGGTTGACCAACACGACAGGCTGTGCCGCGCCCGTATCGGTTGCCGAAAACCCGCGGCCGCGCAGAATTGGAATCTTCATCGCCTGGAAGTAGTTCGGCGTGACCACGCGAATTTCCATTCCTCCGATACTCTGCTCGGGATGATTCACGCGCTGCGTAGGAATATTGTCGGGGCCTGTCAAAGGGAGCACGCTGATGCCGGCCAGGTTGTCGAGGCCTGGATTCGCGCTCAGCCGGGTCATCAGAGTTGAAATGAAATTCCGGAAGTCGAGGGCGCTTTTGAGGTGGTCGGCCGGAATCGTGATCTCAAACGTGCTCAGGCCGCGCGGTTCGAATCCGAGCCTTTCCTGCTGCAGATCATAGAGGGTGCGAATCAATAACCCAGCCGAAGCAAGCAAGGCCACCGAGAGAGCCACTTCAGCAACCACGAGAAAGGCGCGTGCGCGCTGGCGCATAAGACCGCCGCCAATTGTGCGACCTCCGGACTTGAGCGTTTCGTAGAGATCGATACGTCCGGTCGTCGCGAGCGGCGCAATGCTGAAGAGCAGAGTGGCCAGTAAGGCTACGACAATCGCGAACGCCAGCGCTACCGGGTTCAAACGAATGGGCTCGGAGGCTGGCAGATCAAAGGGCACCAACGCGATCATGCCGTGGAGGCACCATTGAGCGACAAGAAGGGCCGCCGCGCAACCGGCAGCGCTGAGCAACAGATTCTCAACCAGGAACTGCCGCAGAAGGCGGCCTGCGCCACTGCCCAGGGCCTGGCGGACAGCGATCTCCTTCTGACGCGATGCCATGCGCGCGAGCAGCAGACTCGCCAAATTCGAACAGGCAATCAGCAGCAGCAAACCCACTGCGGCAAACAGCAGCAGCAGATTCAGACGGACATCGCCCACCAACCATTTCTGATAAGGAATGAGAGCTAAGCCTCTGAAATCTTTTGAAAGCACATCGCGGTTTGCGCGGCGAAAGTTCTCGCTCACTGTCTTCGTCTCGGCTTCGGCTTGCGCGAAGCTAACGCCCGACTTGAGCCGCGCCAGCATGTGAGTATTGGTGCCGTTGTCGCGCAGCTCGTCCCCGGGTTGTAAGGGAACGAAGGCGTCGGCGGCTTGAGGAAACCAGAAGCCGTGCGGCAGAACGCCGACCACCGTGTAAACGCCGGGAGCAAGATTGACGGCACGGCCGATCACGTTCGGATCAGCGTTGAACCGCTCACGCCACAGACTGTCGGTAAGTACGATGGCTGGCGGTCCGCCAACGCGGGTCTCTTCGACATTAAATTCGCGACCGAGGGCGGGAGCGACTCCCAGTGTGCGGAAGAAGTCGCTGGTAATCGTCAGCGTCTTGATCCATTCGCGATCTGTGCCGACGGCCAGGCTGCGTTCGGTGGGGCCCCGCTGCCCGCTCACGGCCTCAAACGACCTGCTGTGCGCTTTCCAGAATTCGAGTTCGGGAATATTCACATCCTGCGAGCCGATTTGCTCCACACGCATGATGCGTTGGGAGTCCGGGTATGGCAGAGGTCGCAGCAGAACAGCATGAACGACCGTAAATACGGCGGTATTAGCTCCGATACCGAGCGCGAGCGATAAAACAGCTATGGTGGTGAACCCGGCGTTCCTGCGCAGTAGGCGAAGACCATAGCGCACGTCCTGCCAGACAGTTTCGGTGAGGCTGATGCCATTCATGGGAGTAGATCTCTTCAAGAACCTATCAGATTTCCTCAAGGGACGAAGCACGGCGGCGATAGGCGCGCGGGCTGACACCGAACTCAGTACGGAAGGCTCGGTTGAAGTTTGAGGGGTCGGCGAAACCCGACTCGAATGCGATGGGAAGATGAAGAGCGAATTCCGCCGGCAAGCGGATGCGCTAATGGAGAAAGGAAGAAGAAACGATGACAAACGACAAATCTTTACGGAAACATCTCTTATCTGTACTGAACGACGGAGAAGCTCATGTTACCTTCGACGCGGCGGTTAAAGATCTCCCGGCCGATCTGCGAGGCAAAAGGCCGGCGAACGAGGTTCATTCACCATGGGAACTGGTCGAGCATATGCGAATTGCGCAACGGGACATCCTGGAGTTCACACGCAATCCAAAGCATGTGTCGCCCGAGTTTCCCGCCGGCTACTGGCCGAGTCCGGAAGCAAAGCCGAGCGATGCGGAGTGGAAAAACAGCGTGGAAGGTTTTCGCGCAGACTTGAAGGCTTTAGCGGAACTGGCGACAGACGAGTCGAAAGATTTATTTGCGAAAATTCCACACGGCGACGCGCAGACCATCTTACGCGAGATACTGCTGGCGGCCGATCACAACGCGTATCACGTGGGCGAACTCGTGGTGGTACGGCGCCTGCTCGGAGCCTGGAAGTGACGAAGAGGCATCCTAACGGCGTGCCTGCGAAGAAGCGGCGCCCAGATGCTGGTCGAAAAATTTGGCCATGATCTGGTTGGCTTCCTGAGACTCGGGGAGTTGCACATCGTTCCAGAAAGCATGCGGGAGCGCCTCGAAAACAACGAGTTGAGCGTCTACGCCTGCCCGTAGAAACGCACGGTGAAGGATGGTCGTACCGCTTAGCAGAAGGTCGCGAGTGCTGGTAATGAAAAGCGTTGGCGGAAAGCCGCTGACATCTGCATAGAACGGGGAAAGGACCGGATCTTTAGGGTTCGTCGAGCCGATGTAAGCGGAGTCGGAACCGGGCTTAGAGGAGGGCGGCGAAAGCGGGCCTGAAAATCCATTCAGCGCAAAAATCGCGCGCGAATCGCCTGTCTTGCTGAAGTCGCCGAAGCCGGAAAAGATGCCGAGCGCGCCTGGGAGCGGCAGCTTGAGTTGACGAAGCCGAACGGCTATTTCACCGGTCAAGATCGCGCCTGCAGAGGTGCCATATAAAGCGATATTTTGCGGCTGATAGGTCTTGAGCGCATCCTTGTAGACGGCGATGGCATCCTCTATTGCCGCTGGAAAGGGATGCTCGGGAGCCAGACGATAGAGAACGGCGATGACCTTGGTTTTGGTGAGATTGGCGAGCGGAATGGTTTCAGTGAGTGAGCCGGAATCCGAATTGAAACCGCCGCCGTGTACGTTGATGAGCAAACGATCGTGCCGGCTGGTGGGCATGTCAACCGGCGTAATCACTCTGGTTGGTATTCCTGCAATGGTCTGTTCCGAGACGCTTGCGGGATACATCTTGCGAGCTTCCGCACCGGCGCCGTTTTGCCATTTATCGGTTTTGCTGCGGCGCTCGGCCAGAGTTTCAGGAACGAGTGCGTCGGATTGAGGCCGGGCGAGGCGTTGCTGTGCCTCCGGGCTGATCGTTTTGGGGACCGGCACCACGCGAGTGACGTGAGCAGTGCCGTCGGCATCGATGTAGCTCGAGTCGTTTTGCGGAATGTCGCGAGAGGCTGTCTGCTGAGCGGATGCGGCGAGCGCGAGCACGAGAACCGCGCCGGCAGCGAGAGGGAGTGGGAAGTTGCGCATGAGAATAGAGTCTGTCACCGATTTTATGGCAGCAGCAATTCGCGCAGGCCGGCGTTCAGGTCGGTAGCAACCTCGAAATAGCCGATCATCATTTCATCCCAACTTTGCGGGCCGAAACGAACCATCCTGGCGGGATCGGGATTGCGTGGATTATTGGGCGAATTATCGAAGTGGGCCGTACATTCGATGGTTGTGCCGGCAGGTAGCGGGAGTGGATCGGCCAGATAGTAGGAAAGCTGCCAATCGTAGCTGTAGTGCGGCACCTTGAGGAGGGTCTCGCAGCGACCGTCGGGATAGACGGCGCGGAACTCGAAGGATTTGCCGCGCAGGTGCATGTGGGGCAAAAGCGAGACAAGGGTAGCTCGATGATGGAGCGTCACGCTCGAATCGACGCGGTAATCCGGATCCCCGGGCGGTATGCGAAAGCGAATATTCGCCGCGGCCAACATCAGGACCCGCTGGCGGGGAGGCGTGTGCGCGAGTACGAGTCCGATTCGACTCTGATCGCAGCCTGGAGTGCCGTTGGTGGTGTAGTGAAGCTGGAAAACGAGATCGCTGCCGGCTTTAATCAGCTTCGCTTCACCGGGCGCGAGAGTTTCGGGAAGAGCGCCGGGACCATAGCCGGCTAGAAATTCGCCGGGTACGCCATCGTTAGAAACACCCGGCTCCAAGGTAAACGGAACGCCCACCGGCTCGGCGGCGAGCCATCTCGAACCGGCCTCGCGTACGCTCACCACGATGTGATGCGTATGCTGACGATCACCGGCCCGAACTTCGGCCAGGCGCACCCAGGTATCTTTCTGAAAATGGGTGGGCACGATGACATAGTGATACGGCAGAATGCCTGACGCAGGAACCTGAAAAGCGACGGGCATTTTTATCACGATCTCCGGTTGGGCGATGGACCAGCCTTCGATCCATTTTCGTGGCTTCGATGCGTCCGCGGCATTTCCCGCCGGCGCTCCCGCATCCACCCAGTCCGTGATGGTTCGAATTTCCGCTTCCGAGAGACTGCGATCGTTCGAAAACCGGCCATAGTGCGGGTCGGCAAACCAGGGCGGCATTTGACGCAAGAGAACGGCCTGACGAATGGCGCTCGCCCAAGGCCGTGCTTGCTTGTAATCCAGCAGCGGCATGGGCCCGATCTCGCCTGGCCGGTGGCAAGTCTGGCAGTGCTGCTGCAAAATGGGCAGCACGTCGCGATAAAAAGTGGCGCTCTGGGCTGCGGTTGCCGCGCAGACTATCAGCAATAGAATGACCGCCGACCGGTACAAGGCCTTATTGCCGGGCGGTACTTCTGAAAGCCTGGCCGACATGGAGAACCGCGGAAACTGCCCGGCTGTAGTTCATGCGCATGGGACCAAGTACGGCGACATGGGCCTGCAAACCGTTCGGCAGACTGAAGCGCACGCCGATGAGAGAAAGCTCGCTCATGCTCGGGTGGATGTCCCCCAACCCGACGTGAATGGCGGGTTCTCCCTCCCGCACTTCGAGAAAATGTTCGAGAAGCTGGATGATCCGCTTCTTTTCTTCGAGAGCGCGGAAGAGCTCTCGTGCTCGCTCTCGAGTGAGATGAAGGTCGAGACCAATCAGGTTTTCGGCGCCATCGAAATGGACCTCAGGCATGGCGCCCAAATCGAGCAAACCTTGCCGGTAAAGAACATTCACCTGTTTCAGGATGGCATCGTAGGCGGCGCTTTCCAGATCGAAGCGGCGCTTCAGCTCACGATGAATGTTCGGCAGGGCCCAGCCGCTGAAATTGTAATTGATGTAGTTGCGGATGGAGACGAGCTCGTCCTGACCAACATGATCCTCGACCTGAATAACCTTGTTGCGCACCATTCGATCGCGCGTGATGACCACCATCAGAATGCGCCGGTCAGGGAGAGCGAGCAGTTCCACGTGATCGAGCGTTTGATTTTCCGTCGGAATGGCGGCGGCGATTCCGAAATTCCGAGTGATTTCGGTGAGCAACTTGGAAGACCGCTCGATACGGGCTTCTACACCGCCCGCCTTCTCGATTTCAATATGAAGACGATCGAGCTCAGCTTGTACGATGCGGCTGGTGAACAGAGTTTTGACATAGCTCTGATAGGCACGCTCGGTGGGCACGCGTCCGGCAGAGGTATGGGGCTGCGAAAGGTAACCCTGTTCGAGCAGGTCGGCCATCATGTTGCGAATGGACGCAGAACTCATGGGATACTTGCGCGCAATGGTTTTGGAAGCAACCGGCTCGCCTGTTTCGATGTAGTTTTGAACGATCGCGTGCAGAACATCGAAATGGCGCGCCGTCAGCAAGGTCAACACTGTCTGAGACTTAATAATAATATAGAGATTGCGGCGTCCAGCATAGTATTTTCCTGAGTCACCTGTGATCGGACTCCGAATACGCCACTACTTTGGCGTGACGCCAGAGCCGCTCCAAATCGTAAGATGAGCGAGCGTTTTCCGAGAAGATATGAACCAGGAAATCACCATAATCCATGAGGATCCACTCGCCGTGATCGTACCCTTCGACACTTTCAGGCAATTCGCCCAAATCTCTTAACTGCTTGTGGATTTCATCACAAACCGCGCGGCCCTGCCGTGGATTGCCGACAGAACAGATGACAAAGAAATCAGTAAAAGATGTAACCGGGCGAAGATCGAGGACTCTCAGGTCGAAGGCTTTTTTAGATTCAGCAGAACGGACGGCTGTGAGCCAGTTGCTTTCATGCTCCGCTGCGGTAGAAGCACCGGAGTTCGAGGAACGGCGTGACAGGCTTGTCGTAAGGCTCTCCTAGCGCCTAGCGTACTACAAATAACGGTCCGCCGCGCGTAATAGACTGGCATCAGGTGCATAAGGGCGTTCGATTTCACATTTTGGTACTGCTTGCGATCGGAGCGAGCTTGATTTTTCCGCGCGCGGCCGGAGCGGCCGATCAAACATCGACCTCGACCGGGTCCGACGCACTTGCCCAGAGTTTGGTAGAGCGGGCGCAAGATGAGGTTGCGCAGATGCAGGTGCTGGTGGCTCAAGGGACTCTGCCAAAATCGCGGCTGACAGATGCGCAGAATCACCTGGCTGACGCGCAGGATGAAGTAGTCCTTGTCAAGACACTCTATAGCGAACTACGCCTGCAGGACATGACGACCCCGCAAGCCGATTCCATGGTGGCCGCGGCGAGCCGTAGAGTCGACCGGCAACAGAAGATTGTGCAAGCTCGCCGGAGCCTGGTAGATTCCGGAGTTCTGGCGGAATCGGATTTCGCCTCTTTCGAAGACGAACTGGAGTCCAGAAAGCGCGTACTAGAACTTGCGAAGAATCGTACCAAACTCCTGGACGAGTTAAAGCAAATGGCGGAGGCGGAGCAACAGCTCGAGCATGCGGCACTGCAGGCGAGAGGAGCTTCTCTGGCAGGCGTGATGATCCGCTACGATGGCAGCGGCTCGTTCAAACTCGATCAGTTACCGGCAATTTCGCGTGAGTTTGAGAGCAAGTTTCACCATCCGCTGCCGGTTAGCGCGCTAGGTGAAACAGCAGTACATCGCGCGATGGGGCTCGACCACCGCAACCGGGCGGATGTTTCGCTGAATCCGGATGGGACGGAAGGCGTCTGGCTGAGACAGTGTCTCGAACGCCTGCGAATTCCGTATCTGGCTTTTCGCTGCGCGGTCATCGGAGCGGCAACCGCTCCGCACATTCACATCGGACCGGGGAGCACGCGTCTTACGCTAGCGCAAAGGTAAAGGCGCGCCGGAACAAAGCCAAGGCCGCTAACGCGGGGAAGAGCAGAAAGAGCGTGGCTGGTTCTGGAACAGTGGAGACTAACGCGAAGCGCTCCCGTGCGATCGCGAAGTCGTCGGCATCCAGATTAGTTATGACCACGCTTGTAAACGGATTCGTGATGCTCGAGGCGGCGTAGAGAAGCGCGCCACCGTTGCCGTCCGGGAAACGGTCAATGGTTCCGACGAGTGTCGAGCCGCTGTAAAAAGCGGCGGATGGTTTCCTCCGCTACACGATTATCTGGTTCGAGCTCAAAGCCAAAAGTGCTGGCCGGTTTGACTAAGCTGATGTCCAGAGAGGAAACGTCATTGGTATAGCCGACGCGAGGCGTGGACGTTTCGACGGCAGGCGGTTGACCCCACGCAGTCCAACTTGTCGGAACCGTATATTCCAGAAGATTGCTGCTATAGATAAGGGTCTCGCCCCCGGCGGAGCCGCCAGCGATGAGAGTTCCATCCGGATCGGTAAAACCTAACAGAGTTGTGCCGTTTACATACGAGGCAGTCGGCTGCGAAATAGTGATGAAATCAGCTCGTAGGGCGGGGCAGAGAAGGAGAGCCGCTGCCAGAGTCAAGAGTGTGATCCGGGCGGTTGAAAGCATTTTTACCCTCTATAAAAAAGGTCCGATTCCCAGTTCACCTTTGGGTAAATCCCGCAGCGCAACCCGACTCCGACCGAACCTCAGTTTATCAGAGCGTACGCCGGTCTCAAGTTAAGATTATCAGCAATGACCGCAGCCGGGCCACGAGTCTTGCTTTCTTCGGAACAGATCAAGAAACGTGTCGAAGAATTAGCCGCCGAGATCGAAGCCGATTATCCAGACGGACCTGTTTACCTGATTTCGATTCTGAAAGGCTCCTTCATTTTTCTGGCAGATCTGGCGCGCGCCTTCAAACACCTCAGGGTGAGGATAGAGTTTATTGCCATCTCAAGTTATGGAAACCAGAAAACGAGTTCGGGGCAGGTGAAGCTCACCCGGGACCTGGATGTCGCGATCGAGGGGCACCACGTCCTGATTGTGGAAGATATCATCGACAGCGGAGTGACCCTTTCGTACCTGCGGAACCTGCTCGAAAATCGCAGGCCGAAATCGCTCGCGATCGCGACACTGCTCGATAAACCGGAGAAGCGCATTCAGCCGGTAGACGTGAAGTATGTAGGGTTTCAGATACCGGACGAGTTTGTGGTCGGCTATGGGCTGGACTATGCAGAAGACTACAGGAATCTGAGCGATATTCGTGTGCTGAGCGATTAGGCCGACACTCTGGCAGCTTGTTTTTTGCGTTCGTTGCGCCTGGTTACGGCATAACCGGTAAAGAACAATGCAGCAATGGTAATCACGAGAAGCGGAATCTGCTGCCACCATGGCAAATTGGGGTCCGCGCCGGCGCTGAGAGCATCTCCCGTGACGCAGCAGAGAACGTGGACGGAGAACACCTCTATAGACGCACGTCCGAGCAAGGCCAAAGGCTGGAAGATGGGCAAGGCAGCGATATTCTGACCGAAACGGACCAGGAAGATAGCCAGCGCAGCAAAGTTGATCACGCGCGCCGGTCCGAGATGCCACTTATCGATGAGCCAGCCGTAGGAATCAGCATTCATCCATTGATCGACAGGACTGTAGCGGAGGATCAGGAAGATCACGCCGAGCGAGATACTCAGACGGATGAGCCAGCGGGGTAATTCGGAGCTGCGCTGGCCCGATTCGCCGGAAATTTGATCGGAGTAGATGCTTCCGAGCGCAAGGCCGACAATCCATAGGAGCTGCCACGCGTACATATCGAAAGCGCCGGTCGAGTTTTCCGGGACATTCAATCCAAAGAGATTGACGTGGCGATATAACCAGGCTCGCAGCCCGAACTGGGCGACTGCCCAAACGGCGAAACTCGTGTAGACGACCGGGTCCCAACCCCAGCGGCCGGCGACGCGCCGCGCAAGGAGCGTCAAGAGCAGAAAGATGACGTACATCGGCAGGATATCGAGAAGCGAGGGCCGATATTCGAGCAACGACGCGGCGATGATCGCCGATGTGGGATGGGCCAAGTAGAAGGAAAGCAGGTTCTGCAGCGCCATCCGGTGATACCTGACGCCGAACTCGGCCACTAGGGTAAAAGCGATAGCGAGCAGCGCAGCGTGATACCCGTAGACGCGGCCGGTGCGCCGAAGCAGATCACGAACAGTGGCCGGGTGACCGCGGCTGCGTTCGATGCGGTGCTCGAGTTGCCCGATCATAAAACCAGCCAGGAAGATGAACCCCTCGGCTCCGGAAACGAAGCCAAAGGTCTGGTTCGAAACGATGCTGGCCTTGGTCGGGAGATGCGTGAGCGTCATCCACAGCAGGAGAAATCCGCGCAGAATGTCGAGTTCGACGAGGCGGGCGGGAGAGGATTGTTTGCGTACTTCGGCCGACCTTGCCACTGCCCGATGCTCAAATACAAAGATCAGATTTCAGAACCGCACAAGTTCAAACGCGCGGCTTCGGAACAGGAGGAGGAAGATCACGAGCTTTGCATTGAGACATAAAGCCGTTGCGGCCGTGAGTGCCATCGCAGAAGGGTTTGTTATCGGCCATTCCGCAGCGGCAGAGGGAAATCACGGAGCGCCCCGCCAAGCCGAAAGAATTCCCTTCTGAATCCTGAATCGTAAACTCTCCTTCGATACGAATAGGCCCGTTGTTCACGATAGTAACTTTCGTCGGCATGCAACCCGATGTTAGCAGAAAGGCCGAAAATCCGAGGTCTCGGACGTGTCTCCGCGCGAGCCGGTAACTATAATTAATTTCGCAGGAGTCTGCGTGATTCAATTCATCTACGAGACCGACCGGGAGCTATTCGAAAGCGCGATCCGTTTTGCGCAGAAGCAAGTCAAACGGCTCATCGAAACTCATCCGGATTACTATCCGATGTACACGATGAGCGGCGTTTGGAAACATGATGGTCCGGCGCTAGCGCACTGGTGCGACGGGTTTCTTCCGGGCATCATGTGGCTGTTTTACAAACGCCTGGGCCCTAACAGCGCGGACTCGCGGTACTGGTGGGAGCACGCCATCCAATACAGCAGGCCGCTGGAGGCGAGGAAAAGCGAGCCGGACGTTCACGATATCGGATTCATTTTCCTGACCGCTTACTATCGCTGGTATCAATGCACTCGAGACGATTCGCTAGTGAACGTAATGGTGCAAGCGGGAAAAACTCTGGCAGAGGGCTTCGACGAGAAAGGGCAATATCTGCGTTCCCTGATGGACGGTGATTCGGTGTACATCGACATCATGATGAACGTTGGAATCGTGTTCTACGCGGCCCGGGAAACTAGCGACAAAAAGCTGCGCGACATCGCGACGCGGCATGCGCTGACAACGCGCAAACATCTGGTGCGAGGAGACGGATCGACGGCGCAGGAAGGGATTTTCGACGTAGAAACGGGCGAGTTTCTGCGACAGGCCTCGCAGCAGGGATACCGGAGCGATTCGTGCTGGTCGCGGGGCCTGTGCTGGGCTCTCTACGGCTTCAATACGGCCTACGAGTATAGCCGCGACCCGCGCTTCCTGCATACGGCTGAAGCGTGCGCGGACTACTACATCTCGCACAGCCCTTCGGATGGCATACCTCCCTGGGACTACAACGCTCCTGCCGAGAGCAGAAAAGTAGTGGACACGTCGGCGGCAGCAATTGCGTCGGCGGGTCTGCTGCGACTGTGCCGCCATATCGCCGATCCGATGAAGGGCCACTTCTATTGGTCGACCGCGATACACATCCTGCGCGGCCTCTGCACGAAACATCTGGCGAGCAGCGATCCGGATTGGCAGGGTGTTTTGAAAGGCGCGGTCTATCACATCCACAAGGGTTTGGGAGTGGACGAATCGGCTATTTGGGGCGAGTATTATTTTGTCGAAGCGCTGGAAGAGGCGCTGCGCATCATGGCGAATACGATGCCACACGGCGCAGGGAACTAACACGGCGCACCGACTTTACTGCGCGTCGTTGCGAACAACTTGGCTCCAGAAGAGGACATCGTGCAAGTAACGGTACGTTTGATAGAAGTGCCGATCGCTCGTTGCAACTTTTTGCAAGCCTGGGCTGCTGTGGATTTGTAACTGGAGTTGCTGCAGGCAGTCTAAAAGTTGACGGGCACTTGGACCGTCCACGCTATCAAGGAGAAGTGAATGCACCGATTATTAGGATCTTTAGCACTAGGGTTTTGTCTGCTCACACCAATCGGAACGTTGAACGCTCAAGATCGCCCGGATCGCCCGGATCACCCGGATCGAGTGGAGAAATCCCATCAGTGGAATGACAACGAGAATCAAGCCTGGCATCAGTATCTGAAGGAGCATCACAAGAAGGATCACGATTGGTCCAAGGCAAACAAAAAGGAGCAGGCTAATTATTGGAAATGGCGCGACCAGCATCCGGACTCGCACTAATTGCACCACCGATTTGTTCAGTGTCGCTCGTGTAACGTTCACGAGCCGTTTCGTCCAGTAACATGCGTCCTCCGCGTTTTGCTCGAAACCTGATAGAGTAATTTCTCATCTAGGATCGAAAGCGAGTACTACCTATGCAAATACTCTGGACGTTGTTTATCGGCCTGATTATCGGTGCAGTCGCAAAACTCATCATGCCGGGAAAAGATCCTGGCGGCATTATTATTACGATGCTGCTGGGCGTAGCAGGTTCTTTCGTGGCCACCTATCTAGGGCGAGCCGCTGGTATGTACCGGGATGGCTCCTCCGCCGGCTTTATTATGTCGGTAATCGGCGCGATCATTCTTCTCGCAATTTACCGCCTGTTCAAAGGTAGAACGACTACCGTACCTAAATGAACGTCTGAGAGTGCGCGATCCTGAAGCCATATGAGTTGGCTTTTGTGGTCACTGCTTTCTGCGTTGTTTGCCGCCGGGACTGCCATCCTCGCAAAGATGGGAGTGACAGGTATCGATTCCAATCTCGCCACCGCCATCAGAACATTGGTAGTTGTGGTATTCGCTTGGGTAATCGTCGCAGCCACTTACAAATCAGGCGAACTCTCGCAAGTCACCCGGAACGGCTGGCTCTTTCTGATTCTTTCGGGATTGGCAACGGGCTTGTCGTGGCTTTGCTATTTCCGTGCTCTGCAATTGGGTCCTGCCTCCAAGGTAGCTCCGGTCGATAAGCTCAGTGTAGTGTTCGTGATTCTCCTGGCGGCCGCATTCCTCAGTGAGAAACTTTCTCCTGGCAAGCTTGCGGGTGGCGCGATGATTGCGGCGGGCGCGATCACTCTCGTGTTCAGCTGAGCGCGGCAGCTATTGATTCACCCCGCTCGCGAGGAAACCGCCATCGACCGCAATGCACTGACCGGTGATGAAGCTGGCGGCATCGGAAGCGAGTAGAATCGCTGCGCCGACCAGTTCCGGGACATTGCCAAAGCGCTTCATAGGCGTGCGCAGAAGTAATTCGCGCCCGCGCTCCGTGCCATCGAGGAGAGCGGCATTCAAATCCGTGCGAAATACACCAGGAGCGATGGCATTGACATTGACGCCTTTGCCGGCCCACTCAATGGCCAAGCTTCGCGTGAGGCCCAGCACCGCGGATTTGGAGGTTGCGTAAGCGGCCACTTCCATGAAACCAAGGTAAGAGGTTAAGGAGGCGATGTTGACGATACGCCCACGCGCCTGGCTGGCGAGAGGTTGATAGAAGCTCTGGCAGGCGCGCAGGGTGCCGTTGAGATTAACGTCCATCAGGTCATTCCACTCGCTTTCGCTGACGTCGTTCGTTGCCTTGCGAAAAGTCTGTCCGGCGGAATTGACCAAAATGTCCACAGAGCCGAACTGCTTCACGACGGCGTCGCGGAGCCGGTCGACTGACTCCCGATCGGCGGCGTCGACGGTCTTCCGCAAGGTCTTACGGCCGAGCTTTTCGAGTTCGGCAGCTACTTCATCGACCAGCGGCTTTCTGCGTCCGACCGCCACAACGTCCGCACCGGCAGAGGCGAGTCCGATGGCGATGGTCCGGCCGATTCCGGAAGTTCCGCCCATCACGACCGCTACGCGCCCACTCAAATCAAACAGTTTTAGGCTCATCGAATTCATTGTTCCAAAACACGCGCGCTGGATGCGTCATTATCGTTGTTGGGAGTTCCCAAAAAGGACAGAGCAGCCATGTCAGCTATCACCGCGAATGAGAATGCCGAGCGAAAAATGAGAGATCATCCACTTGCAAACGACGAGATCGCAACGGCTGTTGAGGAGGAACTGCGCGACATCTCAATCATCGATGTTCACACTCATCTGTTCATGCCGTCTCTAGGCAAACTCGGGTTGTGGGGCATAGACGAACTGATCACCTACCATTATCTGGAGGCGGAACTCTTCCGTTCTTCCTCCGTGACTCCGAACGAGTACTGGTCACTCAGCAAGCGCGAGCAAGCCGATCTCATCTGGCGTACGCTGTTCATCGAAAACGCTCCGGTGTCGGAGGCGACCCGCGGAGTGGCCGCAGTGCTGCAAGCGTTCGGCCTGGAGACTCAGGCGAGCGATCTGCGGCGGGCTCGTGAGTTCTTCTCTCAGCAGGAACTGAGCACGCACATCCGGCAAGTTTTTAAACTGGCGGGCATTAGCGAGGTTGCCATGACGAACGACCCACTCGATCCCGTAGAAGGACCAATCTGGGAGCGCGGGGCACAGCCAGATCCGCAGTTTCACCCGGTGCTACGGCTCGACAGAGTTCTGAATAAATGGAAGGAACACTGGGAACTGTTGGCAGCGAAAGGCTATCGCGTGCAGTTATACCTGACGAGCAGGTCGCTGGCAGAAGTGCGGCGGTTTCTGGCCGACTGGTGTAAACGTATGCAGCCCGTCTACATGGCCTGTTCGCTGCCGGATACATTCGAATTTCCGGAGCAAAGCGCGCGTGGGAAGCTCTTGCAGGAGGCAGTCATTCCGGCTTGCCGCGAATTCAACATTCCGCTTTCACTGATGATAGGAGTGCGCTACCAGGTGAATCCAGCAATCCGGCTGGCGGGCGATGCCTCGGGCAAAGCGGATTTGCGATCCTTGGAGCGGCTGTGCGTTACCTTTCCTGAGAACCGCTTCCTGACGAGCGTACTGAGCCGCGAAAACCAGCATGAGTTGTGCGTTTATGCACGCAAGTTTTCGAATCTCATGCCATTTGGCTGCTGGTGGTTCCTGAACAATCCTTCGGTCGTCGAGGAGATAACCCGGGAACGCATCGAGATGCTCGGAACAAGTTTTATTCCGCAACATTCGGACGCGCGTGTTCTGGAGCAAGTGATATACAAATGGCGTAATACGCGGAGAACGATGGCGCCGATTTTCGCCAACACATACCGTCTGATGGCCGAAGATGGATGGCAGCCCACTCGATCCGGTATCAAACAGGATATAACACGAATGTTCCGGACGAACTTCGCGCGATTCGCGGGTCTTAACCGACTTTCCGTCGCAAGGTAATAAAATGCCGCTTACTAACGTGCGCGGTTCTGAACGTTGACTAGCTTGACATGAGCTCCACAGCGCGAGATGATTTGCGCGCGAGTGCCGGGGCGGAGCGGACTGGCCGCTGGCGCTGGTATGTCTGCGGGCTGTTGTTTTACGCCAGCACCGTCAACTATGTCGACCGCCAAGTGTTAGGACTGCTCAAGCCGATCATTTCGCGAGAGCTAGGCTGGCACGAGGCGGAGTTCGGGTGGGTGGTTTTCGCCTTCCAGGGAGCGTACGCGTTGATGCTGCCGGTGGCAGGCCGCATCATCGACTGGCTGGGTACACGGGTGGGTTATGCACTGGCGGTGGTTGTGTGGAGCTGCGCCGCGATGTCACACGCTTTCGCGCGCACTACCTTGCAATTCGCTGCCGCTCGTTTTGCGCTCGGATTTGGTGAAGCAGCAAATTTCCCGGCCGCTATAAAGACGGTTGCCGATTGGTTTCCCAAGCGGGAACGTGCACTCGCGACGGGCATTTTCAACAGCGGCACCAACGTGGGCGCGATCGTCGCACCGCTGATGGTTCCCTTTATCGCGGCGCATTTCGGGTGGCGTTCCTCCTTTTTCGCGACTGGGGGCCTGGATGCGCTGTGGTTGATACTTTGGCTCACGACGTACCATCTGCCGCGCGAGACAAAATGGCTTTCGGCGGGCGAGCGCGCCTACATCGAGTCGGATGGAGGAGAGCAGACGCGGCGCGTTCCGTATCGAGCGCTGCTGCGCACCAGGCCAGCCTGGGCATTCCTGCTTGGAAAATCCCTGACGGATCCCGTGTGGTGGTTCTATCTCTACTGGTTGCCCGGATTCCTGAATCAGAAATACGGATTGGATCTCTCGCACCTGGGACCGCCGCTGATTGCGATCTATCTGGCGGCAGACGTAGGATCGATTGGGGGAGGATGGCTCTCCGGCAGCTTGCTGGCGCGCGGGATGGACGTAACGAGAGCCAGGAAAACCGCGCTGCTGACTTGCGCCTTGGTGGTAATGCCGGTGATGTGCGTGATGTTTACCCACGGAAATTTGTGGATGACAGTAGCGCTGGTGGGGCTCGCGGCGGCGGGTCATCAGGGTTGGTCGGCGAATCTATACACGCTGACATCGGACACCTTTCCAAAATCTGCGGTGGCGTCCGTGGTGGGATTAGGCGGATTCGGCGGCGCTGTCGGCGGAATGTTAGTTGCACCGGCGGTAGGTTACTGGCTCGATTTCTCGCATGAGGCGTATGGGCCGTTATTTGTGGTTGCCGGACTGATGTATGTGCTTACCTTTTTAGTCATTCACCTGCTGCTGCCGCGCATACGGCAGGTGGAAGTTTAGCGGGAACGCGGATCAACGACCGGCGCCATCAAGACTTTATCATTTCCTGTGCCATCGAGTGGATTTCCGTTGACAAGATTGAGTTCCGCTTGATAGATTCTTTAAAACGTAGCACTAGGTAATCCAACCTAATTAGTCTCGAAGGAACAACAAATGACATCCGTACGCTTATTGGCCCGGTCGCTGATATGCCTTTGTCTGGGCGCAGTTCTGGTAACGTCAGTTTTCGCGCAGAACTATCGAGCTCAGGTTCGCGGTTTGGTAACAGACCAAAGTCAGGGAGTGCTTCCCGGAGCCACAGTCACGCTGACCAACGTGAACACCGGCGTGAATGTCGTTAAACAAACCGATTCTGCGGGAATTTATCTATTCGACTTCGTGGATCCGGGCACCTATCGGGTGAAGGTGGATGCTCCGGGCTTTGGTCAGTTCCTGCAAGAGAACATTGTCGTCCAATCCGGTGGCGACGTAACGGTGAATGCCAGCCTGCAACCGGGCACCCTGCAGCAGAGTATCACTGTCTCGGAGGCGCCTCCGGCAATCGAGTTCAACAATAGCAACCAGGAACTCACGATCGACACCAAAATGGCGAACGACACGCCCAGAGTAGATAGGAATGCTTTCAAGCTGACCTTGCTCGAGCCGGCCGCGATCAATACCCGCACCGAGATGCTGCCCTTCAATTCTTGGGCTGCAAATAGTGTTGATCTAGGCGGGGGAACCAATCTGAAAAACAACCTGCTGGTGGATGGCAGTCCGATCGGCATGGGTCACAAAGTGGGATACGTGCCGAACCAGGATGACGTGCAGGAAACGATCGTTTCGCGCAACAGTGTGGAAGCGGATTCGGGCCACAGTGCCGGGGGCTTGATCAGCGTCACCACAAAAGCTGGAACGAACGATTGGCATGGGATGGCCTTCTATCTGGGCCGCTATCCCTGGCTCAGCGCGGAAGCTGACAGAACCACCTTTAGTGCGAATGCCCAACGTCAAAATATGTTCGGCGGAACGTTCAGCAATCCGCTCATCAAGAACAAGCTGTTCAACTTTTTCTCGCTCGAAGACTGGAAAGTCTCGAATCCCGCTAGCTACGTAGTCACGGTGCCAACAGCCTTGGAAAGAACGGGTGATTTCTCGCAGTCGCGTAATCCGGATGGCACTTTGCGAACCATCTACGATCCTTTTTCGACAGTCGTCGCGGCGGATGGCACCGTTACGCGCACGGCGTTCCCCGGCAACAAAATACCGGCGAATCGATTCGATCCGCTCTCGGCGAAGTTCATGGCTGCTTTCTGGGATCCAAACAATCCAGGCGACAACATCAGCGGTGTGAACAACTTCAAGAAAGGGTATACCGACGCTTATAACTACCTGAACTTCTCCGACCGCATTGATTACAATGTCAGCGACAAGTTGCACGTATCGGGACACTTTGGCCGATACTCCACGAGCGACATCACAAGCAACCCGACGCCGAATAGCTCCGAGCTGTATCAGCCATCCGGCGCCGTGCGCTATGGCGACCAGGTGTCTGCGGATGCTGTTTACACGATTAATCCCTCTACGGTTGCGAACGCTCACTTTAGCTGGAACAACCTGGGTGATTCTTATCTATCCCGCGAGCTGAGTGGTGGCTGGAGTCAGTTCTGGCCAAACAACCCTTTTTACGAAAATTATCAAGCCGCTTCGAAAGGCGTGCCGACTTATTTCCCCAACCTGAACATCGGCGGCAATTCTTACGGTGGCCCGAATTTGTTTTGGAACCAGATACCAACGGCTGAATCGTTCAGCATTGGGGTGGCCCACCAGATGGGCAGCCATTACATCAAAGCGGGTTTTGAATACAGGCGAAGCGGCGGCCCTACGCTGGTATCCGGTTTGTCAACATTCGTGTTCAACTCCAACCTGACAGCCGACACATTCAATAATCCGAATCTGAATAAGTCGGGAGATCAGTTTGCCACTTTCCTTTTGGGAGCGCTGGACAACAACAGCGAAATGATAGGCGGCCCCTCGCCTGCGCCGATCGATGACTTCTTCGGATTCTATGTGGGCGACGACTGGAAGGTAAGCCGCAACGTGACTCTTACGCTCGGCCTGCGAGACGAGTACGAACCAGCCTGGCACGACCCGGATCATAATCTAGCGCAGGGGTTGAACCTGAGTGCTATCGACCCGGCCATCGCAGCAAATCCGCCTGTTATGCCTGCGGCTGTCACAAACATCGTAGGCAGTAACTATTCGAGCTTCAACGGGCAATGGAGCTTTACCAGCCCGAGCAACCCAGGCATGTGGCATGCGCAAAATCTGGCATACGAGCCTCGGGCCGGTATCGCTTATCGCCTGAACGATAAAACATCATTGAGGGCAGGATACGCCTTATATTTCACGCCCACCGAATATCTATTCACCAGCGCGCCCGTTTCAGGTTTTGAAGATATCGAGTTTCTGGAGCCTCCCCTCTTTGGTGTGACAGGTTATCAATATGTAGCCGGACTTCAAAACGGCGTTCCTCAGGCAACGCTATCGAATCCTTTCCCACCCAGCAGTCCGCTAGTGCCGATTCAAGGCAGAGCGGGAGGAAGTAATACGGGCCGCGGCGGATCTCCGCTGATCTGGTATCCGCAAAACATGCAGAAGGAATACAATCACCGGTTCAACGTTCAGATCCAGCGTGAGTTGCCGGGACAGATTGTTGCTTCTCTGAGCTATTTTGCGAACATCGGGACTCAGCAGTATAATCAGGCGCTGAATAACATCGATCCGCGCCTGGAAGTACAATATCAAAGCCAGCTGAATACCCCCGTAAACAATCCCTTCTATCACTATCAGAACCCAACACTGATCCCCGGTCCGTGGTATAACCAGCCGACCCTTCCGCTGAGTGATTTGTTGACGAAATATCCGCTGTACGGGCCGTTGTACCAGATCGGTGTGAGAGGCGCCGGCGAACGCTACAACTCTGTTGAAGCACAGGTACAGAAGCGCTTCAGCCGGGGCTATAACTTCCTATTCGCCTACGTTTACATTCGCGAGAAAATACAACAGTTCAATAATGATTTGGAGACATACCAGAATCAGCTTGTTTGGCAAGACAGCAATCAGCCGCATCATCGGGTTACTGCCGCCGGCACGTATGAGCTTCCAATCGGCCGCGGGAAGGCATTTCTCGGAAGCATGCCACGCATAGCAGATGCGATCATCGGCGGATGGCAAATAAACGGCGTGATGACGTATAACACCGGCGATTATCCACGGTTCACGACCGCCCTCAATGTGACCGGCAATCCTTGTCTCTCAAATCCTACGCCCCAAGCGTGGTTCAACGCGTCGGCCTTTTCGCTACCCACCGGATATCAAATTCAGACCAATCCCATACAGTACTCCTGCCTGACGGGCCCGAGCTTCTTCGATCTGGACGCGAGTATTCTGAAGAACTTTCACATCACGGAGAAGGTGCAAGGGCAGCTAAAGATGAGCGCCTATAACGCGACCAATAAGTTGAATCGCGGGGACCCGAATACCGATATCAACAGTGGCAATTTCGGCCAGGCGCTTTACCAAGGTTCGCCTGGCGGCACTTTCGGCGCCCAAACTGCTGCTTACGGAAATCAAAGCGGACGTCAAGTAGAGCTCGGATTCAGGCTCTTTTTCTAGTCCGGGTTCGTGCCAGACAGGCCGAAAAAGCGAACGAGCTAGTGTAGAAACGAGCACGCCTTTTCGCTCTTTGCTCGGCTGAACGTTCGCCTCTGTATGACGCGTCGCCAAATGCTAGCTTTGTTGTCGCTTTCAGGCGGACACCTGCTGGCTGGGCAGAACGATTCGAATCCCTCCGCTATGGCGTCTCGCCATGTGAGGGCCGCTCCGCGAGGCAAGTCGTCCGGTCTGCCTTTTCACTGCCGCTTTAGCGATATTGCGCGGCAAGCAGGGCTCACCGGAATCAGCGTCAGCGGACACATCAATAAGGCCGACTATGTCATCGAGGCCATGGGTTGCGGAGTTGCCTTCTTCGACTTCGATAACGACGGATGGCAGGACATCCTGGTGCTCTCCAGTTCGCGCTTTGGCGACCCAGCAGCCGAGGCGAGCAATCGCCTATACAAGAACAACCGTGATGGCACATTTACCGACGTCACAAAGAAGGCGGGGCTCTTTCATAACGGTTATTGTTATGGCGTCAGCATCGGCGACTACAACAATGACGGCTTCGAAGACGTCTTCATCACAGGCTGGCCGCAGAACCTTCTCTATCGCAACAATGGCAACGGCACCTTCACGGACGTCACCAAAGAAGCTGGGCTGATCAGTGCGACGGCGCGTTTTGGCAGCGGCTGCACTTTTGTCGACTATGATCGGGACGGCAAGCTGGATCTATTCGTATCGAACTACGTTGCATTCGACATGAAGACAGTTCCGCGAGCCGGCGATCTCGCTAACTGCAATTCCGAAGGAGTGTTTTGCGGTCCACGCGGATTGCCGTACGGCAAGCACAGCCTGTATAGGAACAAAGGTGACGGAACATTCGAGGATGTTACTGAGGCGGCGGGCATCGGGAAGCCAGCGGGAGGCTATGGACTGACCGTTGTCGCTGCGGATTTTGACGATGATGGATGGCCGGATATTTACGTTGCGTGCGATTCCACGCCCAGCTTGTATTTTCAAAATCAACATAACGGCACCTTCCTGGAGCAGGCGATGGAGCGGGGTATCGCGCTCAGCGAGGATGGTATGGAACAAGCGGGAATGGGCGTAGCCGTCGGAGATATTCGGACGCAGGGTAGATTGGATATCATCAAAACCCATTTCGCTGCCGATACTCCGGCGGTTTATGCAAATACCGGCAAAGGCGAATTTCGCGATGACACACTGCGCTCGGGCCTCGGCGTGGAGACCAGATTCATTAGCTGGGGTACTGGCATCGAAGATCTGGATAACGATGGCAATCCGGACGTGTTTTGGGTGACCGGCGGCATTTATCCGGAACTTCAGAACCGCGGCGATCAACCTTATAAAACACCCAGGGTTGTTTTTAGAAGTTTAGGGAACGGGCGCTTCGAAGAGCTAATTGGCCAGGCGGGACCCGGAGTGGATGCCGAGCATTGTAGCCGCGGATGCGCGTTCGGCGATTTCGATAACGACGGAGATCTGGATATTGTGGTTATGAACCAGAACGAACTCCCGTCCCTTTTGAAGAATGAAGTGTCGGGCGATTATCACTGGTTGAAGCTCAAGTTGACCGGAACCAAGTCAAACCGCAGCGCTATCGGGGCTCGGGCGACGGTGCGCTATGGCGGCAAGATCCAGGCCAAGGAAGTGCTCGGCCAAACCTCGTATCTGTCGGTAAATGACCGGCGGCTACACTTTGGATTGGGAGCGGCGAAAGCCGCCGATATCGAGATCCGCTGGCCGCTAGGTCTGGTAGAAAGATTCTCGAGCGTCAGCGCGGACCAGATCGTTCATATCACGGAAGGCCGTGGCGTCACTCGTTACGAGAAGTGTAAAAGAACGTGACATGCGAGGCAGGAACTGGATAGCGATAGCTCTTTTTTGCGCCCAGCTCTATGCAAGTCAAGCCGGGCCGCAGAATGGCACGGCGTTGGAGGAAGCGGAGCTTGCCGCCAAACAGCATCCGCAATCGGCAGAAGCTCAGAACGCCTGGGGGGAAGCGCTCGATGAGGCCGGACACTTCGATGCCGCGCGGCGGCAATTCGAAAGAGCTATCGAACTGAAAGCGAACTACGGGCAGGCGTACCTGAATCTGGGTTTGGTATCGCTTCAGTTAAACGCACCGGATCAGGCAGCAATCAATCTCGATCGAGCAACAAAGCTGCTTGGGCGCACTCCGGAAGCTGGTTATGCGCTCTACCTTAGAGCGAAGATTTACGCCACCCGGGAGAACTATGACGAGGCGCTGCGCGCTTTAAACGAAGCAGTGAAGCTGCGGCCGGATTTGGCGGAAGCCTGGTCAGACCTGGGCGAAACGCGCAAATCGAAGCTGGACGATCGCGGTGCTCTGGTAGCTTTCCAGAAAGCGGTAGATCTCAATCCCGCGGATGCGGTCGCACAGTACCGCCTCGGCGACGAATACCTTCGCCTGGACAATGCCCCGCAGGCTGTGGAGCATTTACAATTGGCGTACAAACGCAACCCGCAAGATCAGTCTGTGCTGAACGCGCTTCAAAGTGCACTGCGCAAAGAAGGGAAGACCGCCGAGGCTAATAAGATCCGAGCTCAGTTGGCGGAGTTGCTGCGGAAGCGCGATGAGTCGATGCAAAAAGCAGTAACCGCGATTAAATTGAATAACGAAGGTGCAAGCCTGCAAAAAGAGGGCGACCTGGCGGGAGCGCTCGCGAAATATCAAGAAGCGTCACGTCTGGATCCGAACCACGTAGGTATTCGCGTGAATTACGCGGTTGCGCTTTTACGTTTAGGGCACTGGACGGATGGCTTGAATGAATTACATGAAGCTTTGCGAAGAGATCCAGGAAACGATCAAATCCGGCTGGCGCTCAAAGACGCCCTCGCGCAAGCACCACCCGAATTGGTACCAAAGTGGCCAGATGATGGGAATAGATAGTCGTCCTATTCCGCTATGTTAAGGAGGCTTCCGGTAACTCGGAGCGAGGAGCTGAACATGAATACGGCAGGTCTTTCGAAGCCGCGGCTCGAGCGAATGCATCGAGTGTTGTCGGGTTACATTGAACGCAAAGAGATACCTGGGATCGTTGCACTCGTCAGCCGCCATGACGACGTTCATGTGGAGACGCTCGGCACAATGTCGGCCGGTCATCCGACGCCAATGAAGCGTGACACGATCTTTCGTATCGCTTCGCTCACGAAGCCCATTACTGCAGTTGCGGCAATGATTCTGGTTGAGGAATGTAAATTACGGCTCGACGAATCGATCGAGCCGTGGCTGCCGGAACTTGCAAATCGGCGCGTGCTGAAATCTATGTCTTCGCAGCTCGATGATACGGTACCTGCGCTGCGCGCGATCACCGTTCGCGATCTGCTGACGTTCCGGATGGGTTTCGGGAGTGTGATGGCGATGCCGGACACGTATCCGATTCAGAAGTTGATCCGGGAATATCGGATCGGGGGCGACGGCGCGCCATTGCCAGCGAAAGCGCCTTCTACAGAAGAATGGCTGCAGAAGCTCGGCTCGCTGCCGTGGATGGCACAACCGGGCGAGCGGTGGATGTATCACGTTAGTAGCGATGTGCTCGGGGTGTTGGTCGCGCGCGTGTCGGGACAATCCCTCGGTAGGTTCATGCGCCAGCGTATCTTTGACCCACTCGGCATGAAAGATACAGCATTCCAAGTGTCTTCCGACAAAATCGAGCGTCTGCCCGCGTGCTATTTGTTCAATCATCAGACGAACACATTGGATTTATATGACGACGCGGCGCACAGCGCATGGCGGTCCCAGCCGCCGTTCGAATCGGGCGGAGGCGGCCTTGTCTCGACAATCGATGACTATTTTGCCTTCAGCCGCATGCTGCTGAACAAAGGGCGGCATGGCGGCGAGCAAGTTCTTTCACGCGCCGCAGTGGAGCTGATGACTTCAGATCAACTGACGCCCGAGCAACACGCCGGCTCCGAGATCTTTTTCGGCGCATATCGCAGCTGGGGCTTCGGAATGGCAGTAGAAATTCAGCGCAACGAAATCTTTCGGACCCCGGGCCGATTCGGTTGGGACGGCGGCCTCGGCACATCCGCATATACCGATCCTGTAGAGGGAATGATCGGAATCCTGTTCACGCAGCGTATGCTGGAATCGCCGGAACCGCCGAAGGTGTTCACCGACTTCTGGACACTGGCGTACGGAGCGATGCAGTAAGCAAACAGCGTTCTGGCGTGTTGTGCCCGTCGTCACGCCGCAAGAGCGCGATCACTGCAGGACCCGACCCCGTCAGAATCTCAAGGCTGGACCCGGCATTCCAGGTGGCTGCAATCAGTTGCCCGAAACTGGTTCTCCCTCTCCAGCTTTCGAAATCGGGTCTTGAAGAATCTGAAGCATACATGTGGTAAATGTCGATCATAGGGCCGCGCAAAAAGAAGCACGAGAGCTTGGATAGGTTGCTGCTTTGTGGGGGCCGAAGTCCTCGGCCTGAGTTCGGTTTACCACGATGCCCCGTTCACCTAAAGAGTTCCTGAGTCACGCTAAAATCCCACATCCGCTAAAATCCCCCTGTGACCCGGCTCTTCGTCTGTGTTCACCCATCCGATAATGTCGGCATCATCGTCGACCCGGAGGGCGCTCCCCGAAATTCCATCGATGCCTCCGGCCTCACACTTCAAGAAAAGATCCCCCAGTCTCACAAAGTCTCGCTCCGTTCCATCGAAGCCGGCGAACCCGTCCTGCGCTACGGTCACGAAATCGGCCGCGCCAATCGCGCGATTTCAGCGGGCTGCTGGGTGCGCGAAGACATGATCGAGCTGCCCGAGCCGCCTCCGCTCGATTCCCTTCCGCTCTCAACCGCCGTACCACCTCCGCTTCCGCCTCTCCTTAACCGCACTTTTGAAGGATTTGCAAACCGGGACGGCAGCGCCGGAACCAGAAACATCCTCGGCATCACAACCACTGTGCAATGCGTAGCTCCCACCGTCGATCTCGCCGCTCGGCGCATCAAAGCGGAGGTTCTGCCCCAATATCCGAATGTGGACGACGTGGTTGCCATCACGCACGGCTATGGTTGCGGTGTTGCCATCGATACTGCTGCAGCAGCCATCCCTATCCGTACCTTGAAAAACATCAGCCTGCATGCCAACCTTGCGGCACAACCGCTGGTCGTCAGTCTCGGCTGTGAAAAGCTGCAGCCGGAACGTCTCTTCCGTTCCGACCTTCCCGTTTTAGAAGAGCTCGATGTCATTCGGCTTCAGGATGAGCGCGGTTTCGCCGAAAGTGTCGGCGCGATCATGCGTGCTGCCGAGAAAAAGCTCTCCGAGTTGAACAACCGCCGCCGCCAGACTTGTCCCGCCTCGCTGTTAACAGTCGGTTTGCAGTGCGGCGGCAGCGACGCGTTTTCCGGGGTGACCTGCAATCCAGCCCTCGGATACGCTGCCGATTTGCTCGTCAGGGCCGGAGCCACGGTTCTCTTCTCTGAAGTAACCGAAGTCCGCGATGCCATCCACCTGCTCACACCTCGCGCTATCAACCGCGAAGTAGCGCGCGCCCTCGTCGATGAAATGCGCTGGTACGATGCTTATCTGGCAAACGGCGGCGCGGACCGTAGCGCCAACCCTACGCCTGGCAACAAACGTGGGGGCCTGGCAAACATCGTCGAAAAAGCATTGGGTTCCATCGCAAAATCCGGCACCACCGCCATCATGGAAGTGGCGGGGCACGGCGCGAAAGTCAGGAGCAAAGGTCTGGTCTTCGCGGCCACGCCCGCCAGCGATTTCATCTGCGGCACCCAGCAGCTTGCCTCTATGAACCTGCACGTCTTCACCACCGGGGAAGGCAGCCCCTACGGACTCTCGCTCGTGCCCGTAATAAAAATATCCTCGCGTACCGCCCTGGCGGAAAAATGGCACGACCTGATCGACATCGACGCTGGTCGCATCGCTACCGGCTGCGCCACAATCGAGCAAGTCGGTTGGGAAATCTTTCATTTCATCCTGGACGTCGCCAGCGGACGAAAGAAAACCTGGGCGGACCGCTGGGGTCTGGGCAACGCTCTCATACCGTTTAATCCCGGACCGGTCACCTGACCGCCTCGCGATGCCGATCTCTCCGCCACCAGCCCTTGCAGCCAGGCCCCCGCGGCTCGGCGCTCGCGAGTGGGCCATCATCTCGCTCCTCTGCGCGGCTTTCATCGTTGCTTACTTCGACCGGCAAAACTTCTCCATCGTCCTCAGCGATCGCGCCTTCGCCCGCCTCTTTCATCTCTCCGACAACAGCCGCGGAGTCTTGAACTCCGCCTTCTTCTGGAGCTACGCCGCTTTCCAGATTCCTGCCGGCTGGCTTGTCGACCGCTACGGTGTGAAACGTCCCTTCGCCATCGGCTTTGCCCTCTGGAGTCTGCTCGCCGGATGCATCGCATGGGCCGGTTCCACGAGCCAGCTCTTCGTTCTCCGTTTCCTGCTCGGGGCCGGAGAAGCAGTCAATACACCCGCCGGCATGCGTTGGATCAGCCTGAATATCGAAAGCAAAAAACACGGCTTGGTGATGGGCCTGTATCAGGCGTCCGCCAAAATCGGCCCTGCTATCGGCGCGCCGCTCACCGCGGGCTTGATGCTCGCTTTCGGTTGGCGCGCGATGTTCATGTGGATCGGCTTCGGTGCGCTGCTCTGGCTGATTCCCTGGATGCTGCTCCTCAAAGACGATTTCCACGAAACCGCGGTAAGCCCTTCCCGGACTGCACACCCTGCGCCACTCGCCTTCAGGCTCCTTCTGCGCAATCGCGTGCTGTGGGGCATCATCATCGGCACGTTCTGCTACAACTACTTCAACTATTTCTGCCTCACCTGGCTGCCCGCTTACTTTGCCGAGCGCCGCGGCCTTTCGTTGAAGGCTACTGGTTGGTTCACGGGCGCCAGTTTCTGGGGTATCGCGATCGTGGCCATCGCTGCTGGTTTTCTGGCGGATCGTCTGATCTCGCAGGGCCGCAACCCAATCCTCATTCGCAAGATTTTTATCATCGCCGGTTTTCTCGTCGCCTCCACCGAACTCATCGGTGCCGCTTCTCGATCCAACAGCGTGGCCCTGTTCTTCGCGATCTTCTCACTGAGTGGTCTAGGACTCGCCACCGGCAATTACTGGGCGCTCAGTCCTGCCATCCTTCCCGGCGCGCCCGCCGCGCGTCTGGCCGCCGTCCAGAACTTTGCTGCCAGCGTCCCTGGTATCGTAGCGCCGCTTCTCACGGGCTGGCTGAAGCAATCGACCGGCAGCTATCAGGCACCCATGGCGGTGAATTTTTTCGTACTGCTGTTGGGCATCGCCAGTTATCTGTTCCTCGTCCGTCCCCGCTACGCCCCCGGCCCAATTTCATCGCACTAGGCGTGTTTCGCCACCGAACTGGAGGTTGTCACTCTGCCGATAATCGCAAGCCGAGAACACCCACCGTGTTATCTTTGTTCAGCTCCGAAATCCGAACCGCGTTCCTCCGAAGTATTTCTTCATTACGCGGAGCGGATAGTGGCATTGTTCAATGTGATTACTTTGCGGCGAGCCGAGTTGTTGACTCATTGCAACAAAATCAGTGTTAGTTGTTATGACCATGTAGCCGTTTACCTTCGCCCATTCCCAGATGATTCTGTCGCCGGCTCGAAACTCCATCTTTAGCCCCCGCTAAGCCCCCTGCCTAATCTCACCGCCTTAGCTGCCGCTTTGAGCAGAATGCCTGCCCTTACGCTTTTGTTCTGGTAAACTTTCGTCCTGGCTCCCGGCGCTTGCGAGGACAAGCTGGCGGTTCAGCCGGAACACAAGGACCGTTTCCATTTGAATCACCCCTCACAGACCATCATGCGCCAGCCGTCGACCTTTGGCCATGTTTGAGCCATCATTGTGGCTTCTCGCGTGTCTTCGCGCGCAAACGCTTGTAAGCGCGCGTCTTAGCCCGGTACGTCAAGTATATGATCACCCAAGCGAGAGGTAGAACGTGAGCCCGACCCTTCTGTTATTGCGCGGCCTAATGAAATGGCCAGACCTGCTCAACGGTTTTGCTGAGCATCCATTCCTTATCGACGGCATTCAGAAACTTCATGTCATCTCGTACGACTGTAAGCCTTTGGCGGTAGGTGGCGCGTTCTTTTGCAATGGGCCAGTCGGTCGCCCACATCAGACGTTGAGGACCCAAGGCATCGTAAAGGCGTTTAACAAGAATTTGTGCGTCGAGCCAGGGATATCCGTCTTTGGAGAGCGACCAGGTGTGAGAGATCTTGACGTAAACCCGAGGATAACGGCGCAGCGCTATCAGGTTGTCCAACTTTTCGGGACGGTCGACCGGACAATCCGCCATGTGATCGATCACGACCGTAAGATCCGGGAACTTCTCGATCAACGGCTCTACATCAGGCATGCGATCGATGGGCGCCAGAAGAGTCATAGGAACGCCCAGGCTCTTGCATCGCGTCCAGAGAGGCGGCATAAGCGGTCCGCGAATCCAGTCACCCTCAGGCCCGGCCGCCGGACTGAGGCGCACACCTCTAAAACCGGGTAGCGCCGATACTTCTGAAAGGTGATCGGGAGCGGCGGGATCGAGTGGGTCAACGCGGCAAACACCCTGGAAGTACTGCGGATATTGCTTCAAGACAGAGGCGAGATAGCGGTTGTCGTAACGATAATGAATGACCTGAATAATGACCGTTTTCGAAATGCCGTTTGCATGCATGAGATCCAGCAGCATTTCCGGGGTAGCATCGTAGTTCGGCACTTTAGCGCCGCTTGCGAAGGGAAAACGGGCGTCATGTTTCCACACGTGGACATGCGGATCTACTACGCGATAGTTGGGCAGGATTGACACGCCAGCGATTTCCAGAAACTCCCTTCGGCTTACTTTACGCATAGATCGATTCAAGCGAATGCACAATGTACGCGCCGCATCTCCGGTAACTGGCAAGTGGACCCTTACGCGCTATGTCCAGATCGACACATAACCAACCCTCGAACCTGATATTTCGCAACACGCGATGGCAGGCCGGGAAGTCTATCTCGCCGTCGCCCAAGTCAAATGTATTTGAGGCATAGTTGGGTCCGAGTCCGGTGCGCTTCGCGTCTTTGTAGTCCGCCATCAGCAAACGATGTTTGTACTTATCCATGATCTGGGCGGGATCGCCGCCGGCGAGATACACGTGCGCGGTGTCGGGAGAGAGATAGAACAGCCTAGGGTCAGTCAGCCGCATGCATTCGTCGATCTCTTCAGGCGTTTGCACCATTTGCCCTAGATGACTATGTAAGCCAGCTTTGAATCCCCGTTCTGCCGCAACTTCGCCGAGTTTGTTATAGAACCGGCACATCGTGACGAACACCTCGCGAGGTTTCCCGCGGCGTGGTGAGAAGACGACCAGATGGTCAGCGCCGAAACGCCGCAGGAAATTCATGGCGTCGCGAGCACGTGCGAGTACCTGAGCGTGTTGCGCCGGGTCGTCTGCAGCTCCGTTGAAGGAGATGGTAATTAGAGAAAGGCCACGCGTCGATAATTCGCGTTCGAGCTGCGCGGGCAGGATGCCGTACTTGCTAAGAATCTCGGGATACTGAGTCAGCCGAAGACCGATGAAACCGGTATCCCGCATGAGATCGAGAACATCGAGGAACCGGACACCCGGATAGGAGTTCCAGAGATTCGAACCGAGCGCCCAGCGGACATTTCGGTTCGCAGGAAGATCACCGGCGAAGCTCGCCAGGGATGCTCCCAGGCTTGCGATAGCTTCTCTTCGCGTCATCAGAGAGCAGTCTACTCTGACGGATTTGGGGGCGCTAAGCGCTGAGCGGCTGTCATATTCCCAGATGCGGCCGCTTACCTAGGTACGCTTCTGTTTCGATCGCTTACAGTCCGCAAACGTGACGCAAGCGTCAGAATTCATCATCCAGGGGCTTGATTCCTTTAAGGCGAAGATAGACTTCCAATTGTCCGCGGTGATGAGCGGTGTGCGTGAAGTATGCCCAGAGCCATTCAAAACCAGTCATCTTACGACTTGCTGGTCCTACAACGGCGTCCAGCTTCTCCGGCGTGATCCGTTCAACGATTTGATTGCAGAAATCGAATGAACTTGTAAGGAATTGGACGACATGATCTTTGTCTGCCTCGCCCTTCCCGCTTGCGGCATCCATAATGTCCTTCGGTACATCGGGTCGATTGACACCTCCAGCTATGGAATAGGCGTTGAGATTCGCCCGCCCTACCTGGCTCAAGAGCTGGCCGAAACTAAGTTCCGCCGCAACTGGCTTGAATTCGTAGTCTTGGGCAGGCATTAGCTTTGCGACTGCAATCGTAAAGTCTTCGCTCGTTTTCCAATGCTTCACGAGCGCGTCTTTGATCGAACTTTGCGTCCATGCGGGGAGAGCTAAAGCCACTAAAACCCGAGTCTTGTTATCGACATCAACGATATCTTATAGCATCAATCGCAGCCGACATCATTGCGTGACCCTTGGATCAAGACGACGGGACGAGAAAAGTCGCTGCATGAAGCTGGGCGCTCTGGAAGCCCTCGAGCAGCCAAATGCTCGTTCGTTCCTCCGCAACGCTATACGCAATGCTTTTGCCGTCAGGAGCCAAGCTAAAACGGATACCAGGCAATAGATCCGATTCTGGGGACAATTCGTGCCCGAGGTCCCGCAGATCCCTCATTTTGCGCGTTGCGAGATCGAAAGAGAAGAGAGTCGCACCCGAGTGTTCTTGGCGTACACCATAGAGTTGCTTCCCATCCCGCGAAAAGGTAAGATGCTGCGTTTCGATCTTTCCGAGTGCTTTGACCGGTTTGCCATCTGGGGAGATCACCTCCCAGCCCCCTTTATCTTCGAACGAGATCCACTTACCGGTGGGAGACCAGTCCGGGAGAGCTTCCGAAACATCCTTGCGTAACACCGTTGGCGGCTCGGCGCTCCCCACGTTCACAACTAACAAACCCGTAGTTTTGCCGAACTCCTGAAGGTAAGCAAATCGGTGTCCATCGGGGGACCACGTACCGCCATACTCGGTGTCTGTTGCGGAATCATTTAGACGGTGAGGAACTCCGTCTGATAAAGACATGATCCAGTTCCGGATTGCGCCATCGGGGCCCCGTCTTACAAAGACGATTCGGCTGCCGTCCGGGGACAACGAAGGATTCATGATGGCCCATGTTTCACTATTGGGGAAGTTGTCTTTTGTAACGATCGGGCGATTCGATCCATTCGCCAACCGCATCCAAACCTCCATCACTCCATTGCGGTCGGTTACATAGGCGAGTTGGGCCGCCTTCGCAGCCCATGCGGCCATTCGCTCGTTTCTTTCCGTCCCAACCAGTGTCTGTGTCGTGCTATCGAGGAGCGATACAGAAATCACGTTCAGATTTGAATCCTGTTTGGCGAACGCGAGCACTTTGCCGTCGGGGGAAACCGCGGGGTTTAATTCAGAAGAGATACCCGTCGTGACCTGGTGTCGTTCATTGGAGTCGGCATCCGCAAACCACAGGTGATACTTGTCACCGGTGCTCATGCTGAAGATGAAATGACGGCTGTCCGGCATCCACGAAGCCGAATAGAAGTTACTCTGCGCCGGAATGTCCTCGAGCACTCGTCGAGGCTTGCCTGAACCCGGCGGAAATGGCAGAATCCATGCCTCCGGCTCCTGTTTTTCGCCCGGATAGAGCAGTAGGGCCTTTTTGCCGTCGGGCGCAAACCTCAGATCTCCATCGTGGGTCGCGGAGGTGGCAAATGGGTCAGGTCGGTACCGCTTCCAAGGCGATCCTACCGGTGATGAAACAAATACGGTGGGCTTGCTGCCGTCACACCGGCAGAGCATTGCATACGTCCGGAGATCCGGTGAGAAGTCTCCTGTTTCCGGCTCATTCGGCACATTCATGACAAAGGAAGGATCGCCGCCAATGGGCGAAATCGAATACGTCGCCAGTTTTACATTTTGAAGCGTGTATTCCGGAGTCGTCCTGATGAAAATGAGTCGCCTTGAATCCGCAGACCAACGAATCGGCGCAGAACCATCACTGCGAACCCCCAAGTCGGTCGCTATCGGCGATGCGAGATAACGCACAAAGATGCGGCTCTGGCCTTGAACAATGGCATAGTATGCAATTGCCTTGCCGTCAGGCGACCAGATAGGATTGTTTTGCTCTCTTGCATCAATGGCGAAGGGCGTGTACCGATACGTTGCGAGATCTGGCCCCGCATTCTTCCCGCCTACCAGCCCTACCAACCCGATTAGCAAGATCGAAGTGGCGATACTGATTACTGCAATCGCTTTCCATCTACGATGAGAAGTCTTGCCTGTGGGATGTTGCGTTTCCGCCAATTCGGAAGTGCTATATTCGTCCGACAGGTGATCGCGTAACGACCGGAGATCTTCAGACAGATCACGCGTTGATTCATAGCGCTCACCCGGTTCCTTCGAAAGGCAACGATCGATGGTCCAACGCAGAGGCGCCGGCAATTTCCTATCTATCGGCGCGGGTTCGTCGCGAACGATTGCAGTCAGGGTTTCCACCGTACTCGCTCTGGCAAACGCCCGCTTGCCGGTCGCGAGTTCATACAGTACAAGCGCGAAGGAGAACTGATCGGATCGATAATCTGCAGCCGCGCCCCGGGCTTGCTCCGGGCTCATATAGCTGGGCGTTCCAACGATTGTGCCGGGCTCGGTCAGATTCAAGCCAGTAGCGGAATCGGCGACCGATGGTCCCATCCCGTGCGGCATTCGCTGAGCCAGACCGAAGTCCAGGATTTTGATCCGGCCTTCATTCGTAAGCATGATATTTTCCGGCTTGAGATCCCGATGGGCGATTCCCGCCGCATGCGCCGCTGCCAAGCCGTCAGCGATCTGCACGGCAATTTCGATCACCTTGCGGACGCGAACGGGGCCGCGTCGCAGCAGCGTGCGTAAGGAGTGCCCTTCGATCAACTCGCTGGCAGCATAGGGATAACCGCTAAAGTCGCCAAAATCGAAAATAGAGACGATGTTCGGATGATTGAGGGCGGCCACCGCTCGTGCCTCGTTTTCAAAGCGACGTCTGCTTACATCGTTAGCAACCTCACCGCGCAGGAACTTCAGTGCGACTTTGCGCTGCAGCCGTGTGTCGCGTGCTCTGTAAACCTCGCCCATGCCGCCTGCACCGAGCCGGACCTCGATAATGTACGGCCCAACTTTCGTACCTTCTGATAGAGATGGAATCGTCCCCGTGTGCAAACCTTGGAGGCTTCCCTCATTTAGAACAGAGGTATGATTCGACTCACCCCACACTGGCTTGTCTATTACAAAATCTGCCCCCCCGTCGACGTGAAGCAGCGTCTCGACTTCATGAAGAATGTCTTTATCAGCGCCGCAGGCGGCAACCAGAAAGGAGTGACGTTGCGGAGGATCCTGTTCCAGCGCGGAGTGATAAAGTTCCTCTATTTTGCGCCATCGTTCTGGATCCATGTCGGATTACCCTGTGCCATTACTCGTTCCTTGCTGTCAATCCAGCCAGTCCAACACTACACCTTCCGTTCTACTTGGCTATTTCCTGCATAAGCCACACGCGCGCGAGTTTCCAATCCCGCATTACGGTTTGCACCGAAACGCCTAGAACCTGGGCTGTCTCGTCCACGCTCAAGCCGCCAAAAAATCGTAACTCGACGATCTGAGCTTTCCTCGGATCAAACTGCGCCAGTGTGGCTAAGGCATCGTCGATCGCGATCAATTCCTGCCCACGCTTAGATGAACCGTCGGCTATTTCGTCGAGATTCACGGCGGACGAGTGCTCAACCTTTCGAACCTGACCGCCCCGTTTGCCCGCCGTCCGCGCCCGCGCGCCGTCGACAAGAATCCGTCTGATCACCTGCGCTGAGACCGCAAAGAAGTGAGCGCGGTCATTCCAATGCATATCGCCCACATTCACCAGCCGCAGGTATGCCTCATTGATCAAGGCCGTGGTTTGCATTGAATTGCCCTGCCGCTCGCGTTTCCGGTAGCGATGTGCAAGTTGGTGAATTTCCGCGTAGACCACCGGCATCAGGCGGTCCAAGGCCGTTCGGTCACCAGCTCCCCAAGCCTTGAGTAGACCGGTAATCTCGGCTGACGCTGGTGCCATCCGCCCCCCAAAAAATTCTTTCAGGCCATTGTAGTTCTTTTTGCTCGATTCCGCTTACCCCAGCGAAAGGCGGAAAGGAATGAAAATCGTGGCTGTTTTAATGCTGGCTGGTATAGGAGCCGTGGGTCCCGCATGGGCAGAACTCGATGAGAGCAGCCCGATCGTCACAGTGTACTTACCAAATGCGAGCTACCCGGGTCTCAACTTGCACGGGGCCGAAGGACTTGCTTCGAGCATGTTCGCCCAGGCAGGCGTCCGTATAAGATGGCACGCCGGCCAACCGAAGCCGAATCAAGAGCGACCGCCAATCGTAATCACCTTTACCTTCACCACCCGTTCGAACTTGCCGACTGGCGTGTTCGCTTATGCTCTGGTATTCGAACGCGTTCACATCAAAATTTTTTTCGACCGTGTGTTCCAATACGCACATTACTCCACGCTCGTGACGAACCCCACGCTCTTGACGACCTTTCTTCTGGCCCACGTGATGGTTCATGAAATCACGCACATGCTGGAGGGTGTCGACTCCCATTCCCGAGAAGGCATTATGAAAGCGAGCTGGACATTGGCAGAGATCGAAGGAATGGTCGGCAAGCCGCTGTCCTTTACTCCGGAGGATATTCAGCTCATCCACGTCGGTCTGGCGGAACGACACTTACTAAGCAGGGACGCTTCGCATCGAAGGTCCAGCCTGGAATCAGATACTGCATCGCTACCGCATCGTCGCGTCCTTCGAGCCCGGCATCCTGATACAACTTGTGCGCCTTCTCAACTTCCGCCATGTCGATCTCGACGCCCAAACCCGGCCGCTGCTCCACTCGGATCGCCCCACTCGAAATCTTGAGCGGCTCCTTCGTCAGTCGCTGCCCGTCCTGCCAGATCCAGTGCGTATCGATTGCCGTGATCCTGCCCGGCGCGGCCGCCGCCACCTGCGTGAACATCGCCAGTGAAACATCGAAGTGACTATTCGAGTGCGAGCCCCAGGTCAGTCCCAACTCCGCGCAGATCTGTGCCACGCGGATCGCGCCTCGCATCGTCCAGAAATGTGGATCGGCCAGCGGTATGTCTACTGCGTGAAGCTGGATCGCATGCCCGAGCTCCCGCCAGTCAGTAGCCACCATATTCGTCGCCACCGGCAAGCCCAGTCGCTCTGCGAAACTCAGCCAAAATTTCCCGTCCCGAGTAACTGCCTTCGGCCCCGCAAGGATCTTCGGCATACGCCAGAACACCGCTCTTGTTCGAGCACAGCCGGATAGCTTCTTCGAGCGTCCACGCGCCATTCGGATCGAGCGTGATGCGAGCCTTCGGAAACTGCTCGGCCAGCGCCATCACTGCTTCCATCTCTTGAGCGCCCGGGAAGACTCCGCCCTTCAATTTGAAATCGTTGAACCCGTACCGCGCATGCGCCGCCTCCGCGAGTTTCACGATTGATTCCGAGGTCAATGCCGGCTCGTTGCGCAACCGCAGCCATTCGTCTTTCGAGTCCACTTCACGCCGGTACGGAAGCGGGGTTTTTACCGTTTCGCCTACGAAGAACAGATAGCCCAGCACCTCGATCCGATCCCGCTGTTGTCCATCGCCCAGCAGTTAGCGACCGGGACGCCCAGAGATTGCCCTAGCAAATCAAGCCACGCGCACTCTATTGCCGCTACAGCGTGGACGGTGGTCCGTAGATCGAAAGTCTGTACTCCCCGTCCACCTTCGTCCAGAGAAGCGAACCTGCGCCGCATAGCGCGCAGGGAATCGTTATAGGTGCCGAGACCCCGCCCGATGATCAGGTCTCGAGCGTCCTCCAGCACCCGGCGTATACGCTCCCCGCCGGGCACCTCGCCGACGCCCGTGTGTCCTGAATTGTCCTTTAAAATGAGTAGGTTACGAGTAAAATACGGCCCGTGTGCGCCACTCAGATTCAGCAGCATGCTGTCGTATCCCGCAACCGGGATCACCAGCATCTCGCTAATCGCAGGCGCGTCTCTGGTATTTACCGTAATCTTTCTTTTTATAGACGGTAAAAACCCTTACCGCACGAACTGAACTGTTACTCGCAAACCGATGGGGAGTGCCGACGAATTAGGCCCCAGATCGACCAGCGCCTCCAGGATGTCGCGGTCGCTTTTGTCGGCCGGATTTCCTGTATCGATGGTCTTGCGTCCCATCACCGATGCGACGCGACCGAGCGTACCGTAGAAGTGTTTTCCCGGGTATGCTTCCGAAGTCAGAACAGCCTTCTGCCCCACATGCACTTTGCTGATGTCCCGTTCATCGACTTCGGCTCTTACACGTCTTGCTGAGAGATCCGCAATCGTAAACAGCGGATGCGGCGACACGGTCGAAAACGATTCGCCTTGCCGCAGGTCAACCCGCAGAATCGTCCCTTGCACCGGGGCCACTACCGTACACTTGCTGATCTTTTCCTGGGCAAGCTTGATCCGATCGTCAGCGGCTCGCACATCGGCGTCCGCTTTGGCGGCGTCTTCATCAGTCGGGCCGGCATCCACGAGTTCTTCATTGCGGATTGCCTCTTTCAATTGCGCTTGCGCCACGTCATTATCGCGGCGCGCCTGGTCCAACGCTGCTTGCGAAATTGCCGCTGCCGCGCTCAGTTGTGTTGCTCGATTGAACTCCGCCTCCGTGTGTGCCACGACCGCCCGTGCAGCTGAAGTTTTCTGCGTGGCCGCTTCGCGCTCCTCCGGCCGGCTGCCTCGAAGCAGACGCGCTCGCGCCTGTCTCACGCTCTCTGCCTCGGCCTGCGCCACGGCCAGCGAAGATTGAAGATCGCTGCAGCCGATTTCCGCCAGAACCGTTCCTTTCGCAACCGTCTCGCCTTCGCGAACATGCACCGCTTGCACCACGCCATCGGCTGCCGCTCCTACTGCGATCGTGTCGGAGCGCCCTTCGACGCGCCCAGGGCACGCCACCACAACCGCGTCCGCATCCGACTGCCTTTGCATAGACGTCTCGCGCATCGCAGAAACCGTGGGGCTCGAGGTCATCAACCAGACTACGACGCCTACCAGACAAAGGGCGGCCGCGCCGATTGCGATGCGGAGTGCACTCTTCTTCATTTCCTTATTATCCTTTCCCCAATCACCCGTCCGTCCGCCAGGCTAATCACCCGATCGGCGAAGTTCGCCCATCCCGGATCGTGCGAAACCACAATGGTTGTGTACTTCCGCTCGTCCGATAATTTCCTGACCAACTCGCAAATCTGCATCCCCGAATGTGAGTCGAGCGAAGCCGTCGGCTCGTCCGCCAGTAGCACCTTAGGATTCCCAAGCAGCGCCCGGGCAATTGCCACCCGCTGCTTTTCGCCGCCGCTAAGCTCTTTAGGCTTCAGAACCAGCTTACTCCCTAAACCAAGGTCGGTCAGAAGGTTTGCGGCCGTTTCCCGGTCCTGCTTGTCCCGTTCGCCTCTGATATCTCGGGCTATCAAGACATTGTCAAGAGCGGAAAGAGCGTGCAAAAGACGAAATGCCTGAAAGACAAAACCGACCTGATCGCGTCTCAGCGAAGTTCGCTCATCCTCATTCAGGCCGCTGATCTCGTTTCCACCCAGGTAGACGTTGCCCTGATCCGGACGCAGCAGCACGCCAAGCACAGAGAGCAAGGTGGTCTTGCCACTGCCCGATGGACCCATGATGACCGTCAGCGTGCCCGGCTTGAATTCGAGCGATACGTTGTCGACCGCTGCCGCCCGTGCGTGCTCCGGCCCAAAGTAGACACTCACCTTTTCGACAGCCAGTTGATGATCAGGCACGAAACACCCTCGCCGGCTCGACTCGCAACGCCGCCTTAACCGAAAGAATTGACGCCAGTACGCACATCCCGAGCGTCGGAATCAGCGCCGCCAAAGGCAACCACCAGGATGTATAGACCCACGGAATAGTCGAAGTCGCCACTTTCACCATGGGCGCCGTTATCAGAATTCCCAAAAGGTATCCGCCCGCGCCGCAGATCAGTGCCTGCCACACGATCACTTCAGTAATGAATTGCCGGGAAGCGCCAATCGCCTTGAGCGTTGCAAATTCTTCGATGTTTTCCATGGTCGTGGCATAGATCGCCTGCGATACAATCGCTAGCCCGATGAAAAAACCCAGCATCGCGGCCATCAGGATTGCGCCGCCTGCCCCCGTCTGCGAAATCCAGTACCAACGCGCTTTTCGTGAAAACTCGCCCCGTGTCCAGACATCGACATTCGGAAACCGCAACCGCAGCTCCCTCTTCACTAAATTCACCGGCACTCCCGGCTTGAGCCGAAGCAACAGGAACATGGTCTCGTCCTCGCCGAGCCGGATGTACTTGGCCGCGTCGTCATAAGACGTGAAGACATAAGGGCTGCCGATGAAGGAGCTGAATCCCGCCGTTTCCCCAATCACGCGTGCATGCAGGTTATTCGCTTCGACCTCCAGCGGGATCTGCCGCACATCGAGCAGTTTGGCGTTGCTTTTATCGATGACCAGAGCATCCGGCGCCATGGGCCCTGACGTTCCTTCCAGATGCGGCAAGGGAAATTTCGGACCTACCTGCGAATCCGCTCCCACCAGTACTACCTGTTGCCGGACCCCGTCAGCCTTTCGGATTTGGATCTGGCCGGTCGAAATGCGGCTCGCCTCGGCGACGCCAGGAATGCCGCGCGTGATTTCCACCAGACGCCGCTCGATGGGCACCGGAAACTCGAAACACGGTACCCCCCGGCCTGCAATCCAGATATCGGCGTCTGTCGAATCGATAATCTTCGATGCCGCGCGCATGAATCCCAGCAGAATACTTGCCTGAAAGACCATCAGGAATACCGCGCACATGATGCCGAGCACCGTAACCGTGTAGCGGACACGGTCGTGGGCGATGTTGTACCACGCCAGCAACATGCTAGCGCGAGCGTCTACTTGTCATCAGTTTCAGAGGATTTGGAAAGAACTGGCCCGTGGAGGAGCAATAGCTCGCATAAGCTCTGGATAGCGAACTGGACGCAAATTTCTTCTCTTCATCCCGGGCCGCTGTGAGATAGAGCGCAAACATGACTACGAACGCTCCAGCTAACCAGGGATTGAGGGTGGCTACCGCTCCAGCCAGCCAGGCAAGCAGGTACGAACAGTAGAAAGGGTGCCGCATCAAACGATAGGGACCATGCTGAACCAGATGTAACTGCTCGTCCTTAGAGAAGCAGGCTGCGAGCGGCTTGCTTCGATGGGAGGCAATCGTCCACCAGAAGATCGCCAACGATAGACAGTAGAGGACAAAACCGGCCAGAACTGCGGGAAGCTTGAACTCAGGGGTGCGAGCGATTACAACGAAGTGGGCGACCGCGCAAGATACTCCGGCCAAAAGAGTTATCCGGAGTCCCGCGGTTATTTGTTCCGGTTTCACAAAAAACTTCCGCATGGCCCAACTGAAGCTGCTAAGACAGGCCAAAAGCAAGAGTGCCAGCAGGACTTGGAAAAGCATGGTGCCCTTTCAATTACTTGAGAAAACTCCCGAACTGCAGATGCCGCGCCGCGCGTGACTGTTTCGGGATGTCACCCACTGAAACTTAGTCGGCTGCTTACGGAATCTTATCAACATTTCTGAAATGGAATGGCCGTTCCGGAACGAAACGGCATTCTGTTCCAAAACGGTATCTCAACTGAAGAAGCCCAGCATTCGTGCCGAGTTTTCAATGACTTAGTGCTGAATTACGCGCGGCGAATCGCCTGCCTTTACCATGGCATGAACTTCTGGTTGATTCTCTTTGCCGCTCAGGTAGCCGTCACCGTCTTTGCTGCACTTCGTAAAAAGAAAGGCGATACGGCATTTGAAGGCGACAAGCTGGACTATCGCAGCTAATCTCAGCTTAACTGGCCTTCTCATACAGAAAAACGCAGGGTTCATGCCGGCTCTCGCCGCCGTCGTTGACCGAATACATCTTGTAGCTCTTATGACTGGCCCATAACGAGCCTCCCGCGTGCTCGCCATCCACGCGCAAAGCATAGAATTCAATGTCAAGCTTGTCCAAAATGGCCTTGTCGTCGTTATACAGCTTCGAAACCCGCTTCAGGGCTTCCAAAACGGCATCCTTGGGCGACATCCCCCGCCGCATGCTCTCGACAACGGTATGCCCTCCCGCCACCCGGATATTCAGTTCGCCCACACCGGTGGAGCCCCCTCCGCCGACGTCCGGATCGACGAACAAACCAGCCCCTATGATCGGCGAGTCGCCTACCCGCCCCGGAATCTTCCAGGCCAATCCGCTGGTTGTCGTAACGCCCGAAATTTCTCCCTTAGCATTCAATCCCATGCAGTTAATCGTGCCGTAAGTCGGATGCACTGCCATTTCCCAGGCCCACGCCAGGGTCGCCTTATCCACGCCCGGGAATCGCTCTTGCAGGCGTTCCAGCGGCGGCCGCGCCTCCGCGGTCAGATTGTCTTTCATGGAGATCCAATTGTTGAAAGCGCCGGGCGATCGCAGGCTCTCCTTCCATACCAGCCACGCCGTTCTGGACTTTTCCGTCATCAAGTCCTCTCGCTGGTAACCCTGCGCCTCGGCGAACCGGGTTGCCCCTTCCCCCACGATCATGACGTGGGTCGTGTGATCCATCACGAGCTTGGCGATCTTCGAAGGAGTTTTGATGCCATGAATGGCCGCCACCGATCCGGCACGCCGCGTCGGCCCATGCATCACGCATGCGTCCAGTTCCACGACGCCGTCTTCATTCGGCAAACCGCCGTATCCCACCGACGTATCATTCGGATCCAGCTCAACGATGTTGACTCCGGCGATGACCGCATCCAGGGTGTCGCCGCCGCCTGCGATCACTTCCATTGCTTTCGCGCAGGCGGCTCTGCCATTCGCGCTCGAAATCACTACTGGCTTCTTCGCTGCGCCGCTTTGCCTGCCGCTGGCCGCAGTCGTCCCGGCAGCAACCGCTGCAGTCCCCGCCATCCATTCACGCCGGTTCATCATACTTTGTTGGTTTACCACATTGACAGCGCGTTGGATCGCCCGCTACCGATCCGGACGTTACAATACGTTTTCATGACTGAGCAGGTCTCGCCCGCGCGAGCTATTCACGGTGCCATCGGGGTACCGGGCGATAAGTCCATCTCGCACCGCTATGCGATGCTGACCTCGATTGCAGACGGCTCCTCAAAAATTTACAACTATTCCACTGGCGCAGATTGCCAATCCACTCTCGCCTGCATGGGCGCGCTTGGAATCCGGCACGAATTCGTTACCGAAGACGACCGGGAAGTGCTGATCGTGCACGGCAAAGGCATGGACGGGCTCGCGGTCCCCGCCGCCACGCTCGACGCCGGCAATTCAGGCTCTACGATTCGCATGCTCTCCGGCATACTCTCCGCGCAACCTTTTAGCGCAACGATCACCGGGGATGAATCGCTCGTGAAGCGTCCCATGCGCCGCATCATGAGCCCGCTTGCCGAAATGGGCGCGAGTTTAGAGGCGCGGGATGGCCAATTTCCTCCTTTGACTATTCATGGCTCCCGCTTGCATCCGATCGCCTATCAAACTCCGGTGGCGAGCGCGCAGGTCAAGAGTTGCGTGCTATTAGCGGGTCTTTACGCCGAGGGGGAGACGAGCGTGCGCGAGGCTGTTGTTACTCGCGATCACACTGAAATCGCTTTACGCGAACTTGGCGCCGATATTTCGCTCGAGCCGCGCTTCGTTCGCCTCCGCGGGCGCGCCTCTCTTTCGTCCAAGGCTCTGTTCGTACCTGGCGATCTTTCCGGGGCGGCCTTCTTTATCGTGGCCGCTCTGCTCGTCCGCGATTCCGAACTCATCATCACGGGCGTCGGACTCAATCCCACCCGCACGGCGCTGCTCGATGTTCTCAGCAGCATGGGCGCTTCTTTCAAGCTTCTTCACATAGAGCAGGTGAATGGCGAGATGATTGGCAATCTCCAGGTCAAGAGCTCCCCGATTCAGGGCGGCATCATCGAGGGCGCCACCACTGCGGCGCTGATCGACGAAATCCCGGTTTTAGCCGTTCTGGGCGCGGCGAGCCGGCAGGGCCTGATTGTTCGTAATGCCGGCGAGCTGCGGGTCAAGGAAACGGATCGCATCGAAACGATCGCTCGGAATCTCCGCGCTATGGGCATCAGCGTGAATACAACTGCCGACACGATTGAGATTCCGGGAGGTCAACAATTTCGGGCAGCCGAAATCGAGTCCTGTGGCGATCACCGGATCGCGATGGCCTTTTCGGTGGCGGCTCTGCTAGCGGACGGAGTTTCCGTTATCCATGATGCGGAAGCCGCGTCCGTCTCATTCCCGGAGTTTTACAATACTCTGCGCGGTATTATTTCGTAACTGAGAACTGAGAACATGGAAGATTCACTCGACCCCGATCTCAGTCATGAAAGCCTGATCCACGATTTAAATAATGTCTTCGAAACAATCACCGAAGCCGCTGAACTTCTAAACTCTGACCGCCGCTGGAAGACGCTCGCCGCGACTCTCAGCCGGAGCGTGAAACGCGGAAAACGTCTGCTTGGAGCCATTCCCGACGGTACGCCAAATCTGGCCGCGATCGTCGATGATGCCATACAGTCGGTGACCGATTACTGCGTAGCCGCCAGGAAGCCGCGAATGCGCTGGGTCCGCCGCATTCCGGGAGACGTTCGGCTACCCGGTTCCTCTAAGGACTGGGAACGGGTCTTCGCCAATCTCTTTCTGAATACAGCGGAGATTATGCACTGCCCGGGCCGCATCGAAATCGAAACGCGTAAAGCGGAGGACGGTCTATCCATTATTGTTTCCGACAACGGACCCGGTATTCAGGCCGATCTGCTTCCCCGGATTTTTCGGCCAAATGTCTCTACCAAGACCGGCACCGCAGCGCGCTCCGGCCTGGGCCTTCACATTGTGGCTTCGATCGTCAAGAAATATTCAGGTCGAGTGGCCGCGGCCAATCGGGAACGGGGCAGCGGGGCCGTTTTCACCATCTCCCTTCCGGAAAGCTGAGAAGATCTGATCCCCCTGGTCTCTGCTGCATTGACTGAACAATGAACTATCTCTGTATTCATTGCCATTTTTATCAACCGCCGCGCGAAAATCCATGGCTCGAGCAGATCGAACTGCAGGATTCGGCTTATCCGTATCACGACTGGAACGAGCGCATCTCAGCCGAATGTTACGGCCCCAATCTCGCGGCACGCATACTCGACGAACAACAGCGCATCACGCGAATCGTCAATAACTATTCGAAAATCAGCTTCAATTTTGGACCCAGCCTGCTCTCCTGGGCCGCGGAACATGCGCCCGAAACCTATCACGGTGTCATCGCGGCCGACCGCAAGAGCCAGAAGCAGTTTTCAGGTCATGGCTCGGCCATCGCGCAAGCCTACAACCACATCATCATGCCGCTCGCGAACCGGCGCGACAAACGGACACAGATTCTTTGGGGCTACGAGGACTTTGTCAACCGCTTCGGCCGCCGGCCGGAAGGCATGTGGCTGCCGGAGACTGCTGTCGACAACGAGTCTCTCGAGCTCATGGCCGAAGCCGGCCTCTCGTTTACCATTCTGGCTCCCCATCAGGCGAAGGCCATCCGGCCCCTGAGCGGCGGTGAGTGGCAGGATGTCAGCGGGTCAAAAATCGATCCTACCCGCGCCTATTTGTTCAAGACGCCCTCCGGTAAGAGTATCCACCTCTTCTTTTATGACGGTCCGATCTCGCAAGCTGTGGCTTTCGAAAAACTGCTCAACAACGGCGAAAAGTTCGCTACGCGGCTGCTCGGAGGATTCTCTGATGCGCGGCCAGGACCACGAATAATTCACATTGCTACCGATGGCGAGACCTACGGACATCACCACAAACATGGCGAAATGGCGCTGGCCTACGCGCTCGACTACATCGAAAGCAAAAAGTCCGCGAGGATCACCAATTACGGTGAGTTCCTCGAGCTTGCCCCTCCCGCCTGGGAGGTTCAAATCCATGAACTCACCGCCTGGAGTTGCATACACGGAGTGGAGCGCTGGCGCAGCAACTGTGGCTGCAATGCCGGGCGCGGTGGATGGAATCAAGACTGGCGGAAGCCGCTGCGCGAGGCTCTCGATTGGTTGCGCGACTGGGTCGCTCCACGCTGCGAGGTGGTAGGCAAGACGCTGCTTCGCGATCCCTGGGAGGCTCGCAATTCTTATATCCGGGTTGTGCTCGATCGTAACCCGGAGTCTCGCGAGCGCTTCGGCAAAGAACATTTTCTGCGCGACTTGACCGACGAAGAGCAGGTGATCGTGTGGAAATTGATGGAGCTGCAGCGTCATGCCATGCTCATGTATACAAGTTGCGGCTGGTTCTTCGACGATCTTTCCGGTATCGAAACCGTACAGGTTATTCAGTATGCGGGCCGGGTGGTGCAACTTGCCGAGCAACTCTTCAGAGAGCCCGTCGAAACGCAATTCCTCGAACGGCTTGCACTCGCTAAAAGCAACCTCGCCGAATACGGCGACGGGGCGAACATCTATACGCGCTATGTAAAACCCGCCATTGTCGACCTCGAGAAAGTCGGGGCGCACTATTCAATCAGCTCGCTCTTCGCCCCTTATGGCGAGCGCACGGATATTTTTTCCTATTCTGTAAGGCGTCTTGATTATCACGCTCGCGACGCTGGCAAGATGCGTATGGCTCTCGGCCAGGCGAGCTTCACCTCAAAGGTGACTCAGGAGTGTGAAGTGCTCACATTTTGGGTAGTCCACTTCGGTGATCACAACGTCGCGGGCGGCGTGATGAAACTGGATGGGGTACCGGCCTATCAAAGCTTGATTGAATCCATCAGCGATTCATTTTCCCGGGTAGATATCCCCGAAGTGGTCCGCCTGCTCGACAGACGCTTCGGAGAAAAGACCTACTCGCTACGGTCACTCTTCCGCGACGAGCAGCGCCGTATTCTGCGTACAATTCTGTCGACCACAGTGGCCGAAGCGGAAGCCGCCTATCTTCAGCTTTACGAAGACCATGCCGCTCTGATGCGCTTTCTCTCGAGCCTCGGTACGCCGATGCCTCGCGAGTTCACCGCCGCCGTCGAGTATGCGATCAATAGCCTGCTGCGGCGCGCTTGCGCCGCCGACGTGTTAGATGGCGAGCGAATTCGCAACCTGCTGAATGAAGCTCAGCTCAGCAACACCAGTCTGGACAAAACGACACTCGAGTTTCTGCTGCGCCACAGGCTCGAAGTGCTCGCCCGCCACTTTGCAAAAGACCCCGGCAACATCGAAAAGATCGAAGATTTGAAAAAGGCCCTGCACATTGCCCGGCAGATGCCATTTCAGGTAAATCTCTGGTCGGTTCAAAACGACATCTACGCCACGCAGACCCGCCTCTACCCGCAAATGCGAAGGCGTGCGGCGAGAGGAGATCGAAAAGCCCAGGATTGGATTGACTGTTACCGGAAATTGAACGAGTTGCTTTCCATTCGCCTGGTCTGAGTTCGCGCACAGCGCCTGGCTCGAAAAGACTTCCCGGTTGCTCCGGCACCGCGCGTTGCAGATACCGGCCTATAAATGGTCTAATAAATAAGAGAGTGTGTAGAAAAGTGGGCTTACGCCCACTTTTTTGTTTCTAAGTACTTCGATTTAAATGGGTTTAGCCTCGATAGGCAGCAGGTCTAGTGATGATATCGGCGGAAAAAATCGGCTTGATTGACCGGATCACCGAATTGAGTGAGCGGGCCGCTGTCGATACGTCAATTGAAATTGTCGAAGTCCAATTGCGTGGAGGGGGGAACGCCCGCCTGCTTCGTATATACATCGACAAGCCCGGCGGTGTTACCCACGGGGATTGCGAGCTGCTCTCGGAAAGGTTGGGAGCGCTGCTCGATGCTGAGGACATTATGCAGGACGGCAGTTATACCCTCGAAGTCAGCTCTCCCGGCGTGGAGCGCAAACTCGTCAAGCCGCGTGACTTCGAGCGTGTCTTGGGCCAGAAGTTGAAGCTGGCGCTCCGTCAGCCCGTCAACGGGCAAACCCATCTGGAGGGCAGGTTGAAGCAAATCGCCGAGGGTGCGCTGGATCTTGAAGCGCCTTCCGGCGAGCTTCTGCACGTTCCACTCGATCAGGTGCAAAAAGCGACCCTGAAGTTCGATTGGTAATCCCCACTCGTCCTTAGAATAAGCGTTCTGGAATCTAGTTAATTGTTGAAGAGGTTTTTACGTGGCTTCGATCTATCAGTCCATTGAAATTTTGAGTAAAGAAAAGGGTATTGACCCCCAGATCGTCCTCGATGCCGTAAAGGACGCGATGCTGGCCGCCGCGCGCAAGCAGTTCCGATCGCAGGAAGAACTGGTAGCCGATTTGGACGAATCGAGCGGCAATATCCAGATTTATAGTGTCAGACAGGTGGTCGAGGCGGTTGAAAATCAGGCCACCGAAATCAGCCTGTCAGCAGGCAAAAAGTACGACCCCGCTGCTGAAATCGGCTCCATGATCCGCATACCGAAGCCCACCGACACTCTTGGCCGCATCTCGGCGCAAACAGCCAAGCAGGTGATCTTGCAGAAAGTGCGCGAGGCTGAGCGCGATAGCGTTTACTCCGAATTCCAGGGCCGCTCGGGTGAGTTGGTGAATACCGTCATCAAACGTGTTGAAGGGCTGGATTTCATTGTCGACATGGGAAAGAACGAGGCGCGTCTTCCTAAAAAGGAACAATCTCGCGTCGAAACTTTCAGCATCGGCGACCGCGTCCGTTGCGTGATTAAGGGAGTTGAGCGCGGCGGCAAGAACTCTGGTGTAATCGTCTCGCGGGCTGCCCCTGAGCTTGTCATGCGCCTTTTCGAACAGGAAGTTCCCGAGATTTACGACAACACTGTAGCGATCAAAGCTTGTGCGCGCGAGGCGGGGGAGCGAACGAAGATTGCGGTGTTCAGCCGGGATCGCGATGTGGATAGCGTCGGCGCCTGCGTAGGAATGAAAGGAATGCGGGTGCAGTCCATCATTCGAGAGTTGCGGGGCGAGAAAATCGACATTATCGAGTATTCGGACGATCCGATCCAGTACGTCACAAAGGCTCTGAGCCCGGCAAAGATTTCGCGGGTGACCATAGTCGACCCAGCCGAGAAACACATGGAAGTCGTGGTGGACGACTTGCAACTTTCGCTCGCTATCGGGAAGCGCGGCCAGAATGTCCGTCTTGCCGCCAAATTGATTGGCTGGAAGATTGATATCAAGAGTGAGGAAGAGAAGCGGCGCGAGCTCGAGACTCGAATGGCCGACATGGTTATCTCAGGCGCGCCAGTTTCAATTCTGATTGATCATGGCTTGCCCGAAAATATCGTGGAGTCGCTGGTTAGCGCGGGAATAGGTACCGTCGAACGGCTCGGCTCCATGACGCCGGAAGAACTGGAAGTCATTCCCGGGATAAGCGAAGAAATAGTGAGCCAGATCCAATCCGTAGTGGTAGCGTTCTATGGACAATTCGAGGAAGAGCAGAGCGAAGAAGCTCCGGCAAACGCGGAAGCTGTCGAAGAGGCAATCGACGAAAGCGCCCTCGTCTCTCCGGACGGCGATTTTGCGGAAGGCGAATCACCGGCTGCCTTTGAGAATATCGAGACGGGAGTACTCGAACACGACCTGGCGCGAAACGAACCTGCGGGGCTAGAAGAAACCAGCGAAGGCGAAGTGCTGGATCTCGGTCGTGTAGAAGGACTTTCGGCGGCCCCATCGACCCTGCGCGACATGGTGCAATCGGGCGAGACCGCGGAGGATGTTGGATCTGGTACCATGAAAAACGCGGACTAATCAGTCAAAACCTCAGTGTTTTAAGGAGTTATGTGGCTTGGCAGGCGGGTGGGGCCCGGTGAACGGAACAGGGCGACCGCCACACGCTGTAAGATGAGGCCGCGGTTCCAAGCGAGCTAAAGGCGTAGAGACGTTTGCCAAGCGATTTATTAGAAGCTGTACTATCTATGAAGAAGATCAGAATCAACGAGCTGGCGCGGGAGCTTGAAGTGAAACCCGGCGTGATCATCGAAATGCTGCCCAACTTGGGCGTGCAGGAGAAGAAAACGCACTCCAGTTCGGTGGATGAAGACGTCGCGCTCGAGCTTCGCAAGCGGCTTCTTGGGCCGAATGCTGCGCCCCGAGACAGGTCCGGTGGGGATGCCGACGTGAACGGAGATTTGACGTCCCCAGGCGAAACGCATCACACCGACGCAACCCATACGGAATCGGCTGAAACGGCGGCCGCCGCTGGTTCGGCGGCATTCGGCGACGCCTCGCATACGGGGCCGGTTGCGCACGCAACCCAGCCATTTGTTAAGTCGAGTGAGTCAGGTCGCCCAGGCGGTCCGCTGCCGGCTCCCGCTCGTCCTCAAACAAGCGAGGGCGCACCAGGATTACCTTTCGCGCCACCTGTTCTGAAGGCGACTCCTACGACTCCTGCTTCAGAAACCGTTACACAGACGCCTCCCGCTCAACCGGCTGCAAACGAAACGGAGCGCCCGGCTCCTTCTTTCAGGCCGCTGAGGCCGCCGCTGGGGGGTGGTGGGGGTGCGCTTCATCCGCCACTTGCCCAGCCGCAATCGCATGCACCGACTCCCGGTCCGGTGAATAGAAACCTTTCTATTCCGGCCAGGCCTCTGCCGCCGCCCAAACCCAGGTTGGCTCCCTTCGCGCCTGTAAATCTTCCTGCTCCTCCCGGTCAGCCCGCGGCTTCGGAATCTGCCGCGCCTGCGCCCTCCAGCGAGCGGCCCGTGCGCCCGGGAATCACTGCCGAACCTGGGATTCGGCCATCACCTGCCCCGTCACGTCCACTGACGCCCTCGCCCAGAGTGCAACCGCCTACTCACGTCGTGGCGCCCGGCGCCCCTACAACGGCGCCGAGTGCTTCCTCGGTTCCCGGAACGCCCATCTTGCCACGCCAACCCGCGCCGCGGCCTTCCAGCCCAGGCTTGACTCCAGGTGCGCCCATTGCGCCCCGCCCACCAGCCGCGCGGCCACCACTGGCTGGGCAGCCGCAGGCGCGCCCGGTTGTACCACCGCGTCAGGACATTCTGCAGCGCCTTAACAAGCAGCAAAGCGGGCGGCCCATGCCTGCCAGTTCTCCCATGCCGCGTCCAGGAGCTCCGGCCCGGCCGTCTCCGGCTCCCGGACAGCCGCTTTATCGCGGTCCCGTTCGCCCTGGCCAGCCATTGATGCGGGGTCCCGGTGCGCCTGGAGGTCCGTCACAGCCAGGACTGCGCCGTCCCAGTGGTCTGCGGCCGATGCACCCAACCGCCTTGCGCCCGGAACCGGCCACCTTGCCGACCGAACAGCAACGGCGTCATCAGGCCAAACCAGGCGGACGCCAACCGCTGCGGAAGCGCGAGGAAGTCGAAGGAAATATCCGCGAACGTATCTCGAAGCGGTCGGCAGTTCTTGAGCCGCCTCCGATTGATCGTGAGATTACCGTAGCGGAAGGAATTACCGTCAAAGAACTCTCTGAGAAACTGGGCGTCAAAGCCAACCTGGTCGTCAAGAAACTTGTTGAGAAGAAGATCTTCGCGACAATCAATCAGACCCTTGACGTAAAGCTGGCCGAACAACTTGCACGCGAGTTCGGCGCTTCCACGAATCAGGTCAGTTACGAAGAGGAAGCCACGCAGGACGTCGGAGTCGCTGAAGACACTAAGAACCTGGTGCGCCGCGCTCCCGTTGTCACCATCATGGGACACGTCGATCACGGAAAGACCTCTCTTCTCGATGCTATTCGCCAGACGAACGTAGCCGGCCGGGAAGCCGGTGGAATTACTCAGCATATCGGCGCCTATCATGTCGAGAAGAATGGCCGCAAGATCGTTTTTATCGACACCCCGGGCCATCAGGCCTTCACGCGCATGCGAGCCCGCGGTGCCAAGGTCACCGATATCGTTGTGCTGGTTGTGTCCGCCGACGACGGCGTGATGCCACAGACGCTCGAAGCCATCGACCACGCCAGGGCTGCCGGCGTGCCTATTCTGGTAGCGATCAACAAAATCGATAAACCGGACGCACAGCCGGAGCGCGTCAAACAGCAACTCGCCGATCGCGGATTACTGGCCGAAGATTGGGGCGGGGATGTGGTTACTGTCCCGGTCTCGGCCAAGACCCACCAGAACCTCGATCTTCTACTCGAGATGATTCTGTTGGTGGCCGACATTCAGGACCTGAAAGCGAGTCCCGACCGCGCGGCTCTCGGAACAGTGCTCGAAGCGAAGCTCGACAAGGGCCGCGGCCCCGTTGCGACCATGCTGGTGCGAAACGGAACCCTTCGGGTGGGTGATTTCTTTATTTGCGGCGCGTTGTTCAGCAAGGTACGCGCCATGTTCGACGATCGGGGAAATGCCGCCAAAGAAGCGGAACCCTCAATGCCGGTCGAGGTGATCGGGTTGGAGAGTTTGCCCGAAGTCGGTGACAGCTTCCAGGTTGTCTCCGACACCTCGAAGGCGAAACAAATTGTCATCTATCGGGAAGCCAAGGCGCGGGATGCGGCCATGGCAAAGGGCGCTCGCGTGGCCACGCTTGCTTCACTCAATCAGAAGTTCGCCGAGGGTTCCCTTAAAGACCTGAACCTGATCATCAAGGCCGATGTGGGCGGCACTGCCGAAGTACTCTCCGACACGCTCCAGCAGCTCTCGAACGAGAAGGTACGGGTGCGTGTTTTGCGTACCGGTGTCGGCGCGATCACCGAAGACGATGTGTTGCTCGCCTCCGCTTCCGAAGCCATAATCATCGGCTTTAATGTGCGTCCGGAACGTAACGCGCAAGCGACGGCGGACCAGCAAAAGGTCGACATCCGGCTTCACTCCATCATCTATGAACTGATCGATGAAATACAGCGCGCGATGACGGGGCTGCTGGAACCGGTCTACCGGGAAATTATCCAGGGCCACGCCGAAGTACGCGAAACCTTCAAGATCAGTAAGGTGGGCACTGTTGCCGGCTGCTACGTTTCGGATGGCGTGATTCGCCGCGACAGTCAGATGCGCGTTGTACGAGAGGGTGACGTGGTTCACACCGGACGAATCGAAGCTCTGAAGCGATTCAAAAACGACGCCAGTGAAGTCAAGAACGGCCTCGAGTGCGGAATCTCTCTAGCCAACTTCAATCACATCAACGTCGGCGATATTCTTGAGGCATTTACGATGGAACGGATAGCGGTCGAGATGCCGCCCACACAGTAGTTCGGGGCGCCGGGGTGCCGTCAATCGGCGTTTTGACGCTGGACATTCATGTCGAAACCTCGCATTCTCTTAAGGAGAAGCGGCACGTGGTGAAGAGTCTCAAGGATCGTCTACGCCAGCGCTTCAACATCTCGGTGGCAGAGATCGACGGGCTAGACTCATGGCAAAACTCGGTTGTCGCCGCGGTTACGGTTTCGGGTGACCGGGTCCGTGCGGAGCAGGTCCTGCAGGCTGTAGAGGCGCATGCGGCCGGGCTACTCGGAGGCATATTGACGGGCAGCAGCATCGAGTGGCTGTAAACATCCCCGAGAAAGGAGACCCCATGGATAGCCACCGCGCTAAGCGCGTTTCGGAAGCGTTGCGCGAAGAACTTGGCGAAATGATTGCCTACGAGCTCTCCGATCCGAGAGTCGCGGACGCTGCCGTAACGGAAGTTCTGGTTTCACCCGATATGAAGCATGCGCAGGTTCGTCTGCACATGTCGAACGACTCAACGCAGCGGCACGAGACGATACGTGCACTGGACGGAGCCCGCCACTTCCTCCGCCGGCAGTTGGCCGAGCGGCTCAGTCTTTTTCGCGTTCCGGAGCTGCACTTCGAAGCCGACGTCTCTTTGGCCACAGATACCCGCCTCGACCACCTGCTTAAGCGTGTTCGGCGGGGCCGCCCGCGCGACATCGAAAAGCAATAACGATACACTCGACATGAGCCGGAGGGGGAACTTGTATCTAGTCTCGTACTCACAGAAGTCAACGGAGGCCATACGCGGGCCGCTCCGGTAGGTGGTAGATTCCTCGACGCTTGCCGTCGCCGTGTTACCGATGTCCGGCCGGTCTGGTTCATGCGTCAGGCCGGTAGATATCTAAAGCCATATCGTGAGATTCGTGCGCACCACGGAATTCTCGAAATATGCAAGCGCCCCGAACTAGCCGCCGAAGTCACTCTACAGCCGATCGGGATTCTCGATGTAGACGCCGCCATTATCTTCGCCGATTTATTGCTTCCCATCGAACCGATGGGGCTCAAGCTGGAGTTTGTATCGGGCGAGGGACCATGGATCGAAAATGCGATCACGGAACCTGAAGACATAGACGACCTTTCGACCAGCCGAACCGATGATCTGGGCTACGTGAGCGAAGCGATCCGGAAGGTCACGACTTCCCTCGGCGGAAGAATACCGGTGATTGGTTTTGTGGGTGGACCGTTCACTCTCGCGAGCTACATGATTGAGGGTGGCCCATCCAAGACCTTCCTCAAAACCAAGAAGCTGATGTTCGGCAACGAAACGATGTGGCGCAGACTGATGGGCAAACTGGTCGACGTGCTTGGCGATTTTGCCCGCATGCAAATCGGCGCCGGTGCTCGAGCTCTGCAAGTCTTTGACAGCTGGGTCGGGGCGCTCAGTCCGGAAGACTATGTGCATTACGTTCAGCCTTATTCACGAGCTCTCATTGAACGTGTACGCTCAACGGGAGTTCCGGTGATTCACTTTGGGACCGGCACAGGCGGCTTTTTCCGCGAAATGCACGCTGCCGGCGGCGACGTATTGGGGGTCGACTGGCGCATCAACATCGATCACGCGTGGATGGAAATTGGCCATCGCTCAGCTATTCAAGGTAATCTCGATCCGGTGGCCTTGTTTGCTCCTCTTCCCGAGCTTCGCGCTAAAGTCACACAACTGCTTCAAAGAACGGGTACGCGCCCGGGTCATATCGTTAATCTCGGGCATGGCATCCTTCCGGAGACGCCTGTGGAGAATGTAAAGGCAGTCGTGTCAATCGTGCGAGAGTTTTCAACCACGAGGTGAAGAGCGCTGAGCTAGTGATTGTCGGCGGGGGTGTTTCCGGCTTAGCGACAGCGTATTACTCGGGGCGGCGCGGAATCCAGTCTATTCTTGTCGAGAAGACGAACCGCCTTGGCGGCCTGATCAAGACGGACAGGATTGAAGGCTGCCAGCTCGAGGCTGGGCCGGATAGCTATATTGTGACCAAGCCCGCAGTGACGGAGCTAGCGGCGGAACTGGGCGAGCTTCACTCACAAATCATTACATCTAACGATACGGCTCGGCGTGTATTTATTGTTCGCTCAGGTAAGCTCGTTCCTTTACCGGAAGGAATGAGCATGATGGTCCCCGGCAAGTTGCGACCAAGCCTGCGGTCGGAACTCTTCGGTTTCCAGACCAAACTTCGATTTCTGACCGAAAGATTTTTCCGCCCGTTGAAACGAAGCGAAGACATTTCCGTCGGTAGGCTCGTCTCCGATCACTTTGGCCGGGAAATTCTGGAGTATGTGGCTGATCCTTTGTTGGTTGGCGTATATGGAGGAGATAGCCAGGATCTAAGCGCTCAGAGTGTCTTGCCTCGGTTTCTAACTTACGAGCAACGCTACGGGAGTTTGATCAGAGGCGTTCAAAACGAGAAAAAATCCACCGCACAGGCGGGATTGTTTCGTTCTTTTGCAAAAGGGATGCAAGCGCTAACGGATTCGCTTGCAGACGCGATCACGGGATCCACACAGGTCGTACACCGCGAGGCGACGGCCATCAGCCGAAAGGGACAGAACTGGTTCGTACAATCTGTGGACGAACTGGTCGAAGCGAAGCACCTCGTGCTCGCGTGTCCCGCGCATACCTGCGCCAAGCTTCTGGAACATTCGGCGCCGGAACTTGCCGCTAGCCTGGCCAGTATCCCTTATTCGTCGGCGATCCTGGTCACGCTGCTCTTCCCGGCGGAACAGATTCGTCATCCGTTAGACGGCTTCGGCTTTCTCGTTCCGAGAAGTGAGCGCCGCACTTTGGCTGCGGCTACCTGGACTAACACGAAGTTTCCCTCGCGAGTTGCCCCCGGTCTGGTGGCGGTGCGCGGGTTTATTGTCGCCGAGGAGGCAGACCAGCTCCTCAAAACCAGCAACCTCGAATTGATCAGGCTCGTTCGCGACGAGTTCAGGCAATTGATGGGCATCGAGGCCGCTCCGCGAAAGTCGATTGTCACTCGCTGGCCGAAATCCATGCCTCAGTACGTTGTAGGACACAGCGAGCGTCTAAAACGCATGGAAGAGTCTCTTTTGCTTTACCCGGGTTTACACCTCGTAGGAAATGCCTATGACGGGGTGGGAATCCCGGATTGCGTCCGTCGGGCGAGAGAGACGTCCCGACTGATCGCTGCGCATTAAAAGCTGCTAAGACCAATAATCGGCGTGTTTCATCTTGCACCTGACATACGTCAACAGGGCGGAGGGACTAGATGAAGATTATTGTGGGAGTTTTCGCGGCGGCGCTGGTTGCAGCCCCGGTTTTTGCACAGAAAACGGCGGCCGCGCGACTCGACGCTGCCACCGCAGATCTACATGAAATGATGAACGCCTCGGATAAAGGGATTCCGCAGGATCTTCTAAACAAGGCAACTTGCGTGGTAGTTGTGCCGAATTTGAAGAAGGGAGGCTTTATCGTAGGCGCCGAGTACGGTAAGGGTTTTTTCACGTGCCGTAAGGAAACCGGCGTCGGTTGGAGCGCTCCGGGCGCTATACGGATTACAGGAGGCAAGTTCGGGTTATTGATCGGTGGCGCGGAAACCGACCTCATCATGCTGGTCATGAACAAAGACGGTATGGAACATCTGCTGAAGGATAAAACGCAGATCGGGGGCGAAGCGTCCGCGGCGGCTGGTCCTGTAGGGCGCGACTCTTCGGCGATGACGGACGCCATGATGCACGCCGAAATCCTAACGTACTCGCGGCAGCGTGGCATATTCGGTGGCATTGATTTGACCGGTGCGGCGATGACGGAGGACAAGGACGCAATCAAGGAACTGTATGGCGAAGCGCTTACTAACAAAGAAATAGTAAAGGGAACTGCACATGTTCCTGCAGAGGCTGAACAGTTCATACATACGCTAGACCGGCTGTCTTCTCGCAAGTAGGCGAGAGACAATGGTGAGTTGAACCACATACGAGACAGGATTCGCTTAGCGCTTATCTTTGGCGGGAGATCAGGCGAGCACGAGATTTCAATTCGTTCTGCCAGTTCTATCAAGCAGGCTCTGGATGCCGGCAAGTATGAGCTGTCTCAGTATTTCATCACGAAACAAGGCAAGTGGGAACCTAACTCAATCAGTCCGGAACCGGGTGGAAATCCAAACATTGATGTGGTGTTCCCGGTTTTGCACGGCACATTTGGTGAAGACGGAACGGTCCAGGGCTTACTCGAACTGGCAGAATTACCTTACGTCGGTGCAGGTGTTCTCGCGTCCGCCGTTTCTATGGACAAGGCGTTCACGAAGCGCCTGTGCCACGACGCTGGACTGCCGGTAGTTCCTCACCTGACATTGGCGCGGGGGCACTTCGACGCCGGGTCCATTACTCTCCCGTTCAAATATCCAGCTTTTGTAAAGCCGGTTAACCTGGGCTCTTCGGTAGGCATCACTAAGGTGAAGAACGGCTCCGAACTCGAGCCAGCACTCGAAAGGGCGGCTCAATATGACCGCAAAATTCTGGTTGAGCAAGGTATCGAAGGCCGGGAATTTGAATGTGCCGTGCTGGGCGGCGAGCAGCCCAAGGCGTCGATCCCGTGCGAGATATTACCTTCGCAGGACTTTTATACTTATGAAGACAAATACCTTTTGAATAAGGCCAAAATAGAACTTCCGGCAAATCTGAGCTCGACCGAGATTTCAGAGATGCAGGAGCTCGCAATAGCCTGTTTCGAAGCGGTCGATTGTGAGGGAATGGCGCGTGTGGATTTCCTGATGGACTCGAGTTCCGGCCACATCTATATCAACGAAATAAATACGATTCCGGGTTTCACTTCAATCAGTATGTATCCGAAGATGTGGGAATACTCAGGTATTGCGTATGCCGAGTTGCTGGACATCCTCATCGATCTAGCCCTGCAGCGAGCGGCGGCGCGGCGGCGGACGCAGTACTCGCGATGAAGGCATGCGGGTGCTTCAGATTACTGTGCTTGCTTGTCTTAAGCGGCGCAATTAAATCTCAATCGGTTTCTTCAACTCCGCAGGCGCCATTCCGAAGCAGTTCAGGCACGCTCCACAGTTCCAGCCAGGTGGATCCAAGTGTGGACCTCACTCCGTCTCTTCGGCAGTTCATCAGTGTTCTGTCGATTGTGCAGGACGAAGGCGCAGATCCTCAACCCATCGATAAATTGGTGTACGAGGGAGCCATCCCCTCTATGCTGCGGGAGTTAGACCCGCACACTCAGTTCTTCGATCCCCAGCAGTTTCAGCAATTGAAGCAAATGGAGGATTCCGAACAAAAGGGATTCGGCAGTATCGTTTCCGTCTTGCCCGGTCAAGTGATTTTTTTACAAACTCTGCCGGGAACTCCTTCCAATAAGGCTGGGATACAGGCGGGTGACGAACTTATTGCGGTGAATAACATCGCCATTCGTTCGCTCGAGCCGCAACAGATCGTCGAGTTACTCACCGAGGCACGCCAGCAGCGGGTACAAATTTACATCCGGCGACAAGGGTCGGCGCGCCCGCTACAGTTTACGCTTACGCCGGAGCTGGTGGATTCGCCCAGCGTGGATCGCGCCTATCTGTTGCAGCCCGGCTTCGGCTACATTCGAGTCGCTAGCTGGGACCTGCAGACAGCCAAGCAACTGAGTGACGCCATCACCAAATTAGGCGGAGACCAATTGCAGGGTCTGGTGCTCGATCTTCGGAACAACCCGGGCGGCGTCGTGACAGCAGCTCTAGATGCAGCAGCGATGTTCCTGGAACCCGGCCAGCGAATACTTACGGCCAAGGGACGGTCCAGCGACCCTCAAAATGCGGATGTTCCGAAGGGCGCCAAGCCGTATCACTTTCCTGTGAGTGTTATTGTGAACGAAAAAACGGCAAGCGCCTCTGAAATTCTTTCGGGAGCGCTTCAGGATCATGATCGCGCCGTGATCGTAGGAGAGCCGAGCTACGGCAAAGGTCTGGTACAAAGCGTAATGCCTCTCTCGGACGAGACTGGTCTGGCTATTACGACAGCCTTCTATTACACCCCCAGCGGCCGCTCGATACAAAAGCCGCTTCGAGACTCGGCATTATCGAACACCTTCACCGATAAGCCTAACCCGAATGCTCCGATCTACAGAACCGATAAGGGCAGGCGGGTCGTCGGAGGCGGCGGCATTCAACCCGACATTCGAGTAGAACCGTCTTCATTTACCAGGCTAGAGACTGTTCTCGATGCAAGCGGAGTGCTCACTTCATTCGCGACAGAATACCTATCTAAGCACTCGCCCCTCAAAGAGCCTTTCGAAATAACGGCAGGAATGCTGGACGAGCTGAAAGTCTTTCTGGCGGGCCGCTCAATCCAGCCAAGCCTTGGAGAATGGAGTTCTGAGAGACCCTGGATCAGCACGCGTCTAAAGGAAGAAATAGTGACGCAAGCTAGCGGTGTGGCCAAAGGAGAAGAGATACAAGCCAAACACGACCCTCAAATACAGGCTGCGCTCTCGGCGATGCGCGACAAATCCGTTCTTGCGCGCCTTAAATGAGAGATACTCACTCGCTTCTGCGATAGTCGCCTTTGCTGAAGTATTTTTCAAGCCATACATAAAGGCAGATGAACAGGTAACGGCTGCCCATCTCCTTGATCTTGAGTTTAGGAGTGCCTGTTCTGCGATTTCGCCAGGTGATCGGAATAACTGTCCAGTTGTACCCTCGAGCGATGGTCTTGAGCGGAAGCTCGACGGTTAGATTGAAGTGAGGCGAGAGCAGCGGCCTGCACCCCTCAATGACGGTGCGTCGATAGGCCTTGAAGGCGTTGGTCGTGTCGTTCAGACGAATTCCAAACAGGAGGCGAATGAAGAGGTTGGCCAGCCGATTGACTCGCATCTTTATCCACGGATAGTCGATTACCCCTCCACCCTTGATGAATCGGGAGCCAAACACGGCGTCCCAGCCTTGGTTAAGCAAATTCCAATAGCGCACCACATCGCGCGAATCATCTGATTCATCGGCCATCATAATGACCGCCGCATCGCCGCGCATATGATCCAGTCCGTAGATAATCGCGCGGCCGAACCCATGAAGGCCGGTATTCTCAAGAGGTCTTAATGTCGGGACGTGGCTACAAACATCCTGGAGCTTCTCCCAGGTGGCATCGGTACTTCCGTCATCCACGACGACGATCTCGTGAGGAACGTTGTGAAGCCGCAGTTCTACGTGCAGATGTTCGACTGTCGAAGCGATACAGCCCTCTTCATCGCGTGCCGGGATGATAATGCTGAGCAGGCGCAGCGGTTCGCGGCTTAGAACTGGTTCAGAGCCGGTCATACGACGCCACATCGCACGAGCCAATCCGGGTTTTCGCGCGCATGAGTCTCGATTTCATCGAGGATCGCATGAAGTGAATATGCCGGGCGCCAGTCGAACTCGTTCGTTGTGCGCGTGTGGTCCATCACCAGCCACGGGATATCGAAGGGCCGCGGCCGCGCATCCGGCTGAGGCTCAAAGACGCCGAAGCGATCATTGCACCACGCCGTAAGCTGCGCCAAAGACATGGAATTCCGGACTCCCCCGCCTACGTTGTAAATTGGATCGGCCGATGGATTGCTACGCAACTGCTGGGCTACCAGATTCGCCAAATCAGCAGGATGAAACGCGTCTCTCACTTGATAACCATGACCGCCAAATCCAATGTAGCGAAGAGGCCGGCGAGCCGCATGCGCGTGTATCCAATAAGAAAAAATTCCCTGCTCAGCCGTGCCGAATTGGCCCGCACCAGCGAGAACTCCACAACGGTCAATCCATACCGGAAAACCAAACGTGAGGCCGTATTCGATCGCCATGATCTCGGAGGAGAGTTTGGTAGCTCCATAGAGAGAAATGGGTTGACGAACAGAGAAGGCTTCGGTCAGACCGGCTGGGCTGACGCCATCCGGCAATCTCTTGCTCTCGTCCAGTACAAAAGAATCGGCTTGTGCGCGAACCGGCAAAGAGGCCAACTCTCGTACTGAGTAGACGCGGCTCGTGCTCAGCAGGACAAGTCCGGCCTTGTGTTTCCGGCAGTATTCCAGGAGGTTCAAAGTTCCGCCGAGGTTGTGTTCGGACAACTGTCTGGGGCTGGACCGCCCGTCGACACCGGCGAGAACGCTTGGATTAGCCGCTGCGTCAATCACCCAATCGCAGGCGGGTAGAGCTTCAAGATCGCTGCGCATGCGCAGATCTCCGTGCAAATAATGAACACCGCACTTCGTCAGTTCAATGCGATTCTGCTCAGAGCCGGGTCTGAGGAGATTATCAAAGCCATGGATCTCAATGCCAGTGATACGTTCAACCAGAGACCGGGCCAATCGGGCTCCTACGAAGCCGCAGATTCCGGTGATGAGAAGCTTCATCAGCGAGTGCCGACGGCCGAATTGGATTCAACGAGCCGGACGTTCCAGGAATCGGTGATTTCGCGCACGACTTCGCGCAGTGGACGCGTAATTGTCCAGTTCGGATAGTGAGCCTTCATCTTGCGCAGGTCGCTGTAGTAACAAATATGATCACCGATCCGGTTCTGCTCGATGTAAGTGTATTTTTGAGGCTTGCCGGTGAATTCCTCCACCATCTCGAAGGCTTCCAGAATGGAGCAGGAGTTCTCCTTTCCACCCCCGATGTTGTACACCTCGCCAGATCGAGGAGCCTCGCAGAACGCCACAATGAAGTTCGCCACATCTTCAGAATGGATGTTGTCGCGGACTTGCTTACCCTTATATCCGAAAACCTTGTATTCGCGGTCCTGAATGTTGCAACGCACGAGATAGCTCAAGAATCCATGCAGCTCGACGCCAGAGTGATTGGGGCCGGTCAGGCAACCGCCTCTCAAGCAGCAAGTGGGCATGCCGAAGTAGCGTCCATATTCCTGCACCATAACGTCGCCTGCAACTTTTGAGGCGCCAAAGATAGAATGCTTGGACTGATCGATCGAGAAGGTCTCCGGAATACCGTGCTCAAAGGTAGGATCAGCGTAGTCCCAGCGGGTCTCGAGCTCGCGCAACTGAATAGTGTTGGGCAAGTCCCCGTAGACTTTGTTAGTGGACATGTGAACGAACGGCGCCTCAGGGCATGCGCGGCGAGCAGCCTCCAGAAAATTGAGCGTGCCTACAGCGTTTGTATCGAAATCGTCGAAAGGAATCGCCGCCGCCCGGTCGTGAGAGGGCTGAGCCGCTGTGTGAACGATAGCGTCAGGCCGGAGCTCGCCTACCAATTTGAGCACATTGGAGCGATCACGGATGTCTAAATCGAAATGAGTATAATCTTTGATTTGAGATTGCAAGCGGTGGAGTGACCAGCGCGTATCGCCCTCCGGCCCAAAGAACACAGCGCGCTCATTATTGTCCACGCCGAAGATTTGAAATCCGTGATTGGCCAGATGAAGACTTACTTCTGAGCCGATAAGACCGCAGGATCCTGTTACAAGAGCTTTCTTCGCCACTAAGAGCAGTCTAACGCAGGGCCGGTATTGCCAAAGCGTTTTCCTGCCGCCTGTATATTCGTATCCAGCGGGGCCAATGGCCAGCAAATGAACAAATGCCTTCCATAGCCGCAGGCGCAAGACATGGCAATACAACTCGGGCAACCTTGACTTGGGCGGTGATCGTTTTGCTGGCTCTTTGGGCCGGCTGGACGTGGCTTTCTACGCTCGCCCGCATACCCGGATTGTACGTGGCCATCCCCACGGAAGATTATTGGCGAGTCGTCCAAAATCTCAAGCAGATTGAAAGTTTGGACCTTCGTTTCCTCTGGCGGCAGCATAACGAACACCGGATCGTATTCCCCGATATCGTCTTTGCCCTGGATGTCTTACTTGCGCACGGACGCAGAATCTTGCCAATTGTCATCAACTTTCTCTGTTACCTGGGGAGCTGGTTGATTCTGGTCCGTCTGATCAGCCGGGAGTCGAGCATTCCCCCAACCGGCAGGGCCGCCATAATCTCGTTGACCGGCGTGCTGATGGGCTGGAAGGGGTGCACACTTGTTTTGGCAAACCCTTTTCTGGTCCAGTGGACGATCGTCGAGCTAGCGGCGCTTGCGTCGTTGATGTTTGTGTCCGCGGTGCCAGAAAAGACCGGCCATTCGCTGATGGTTGCTTCCATAGCTTCAGGAATAGTCGCGACTTACTCCTCCGGAAATGGGTTGTTACTCTGGATCGTTCTGCTCACTGCCGCTTACGTACTTAGCATCAGTCAAAAGCAAATGATGGCGCTGGTAGTCAGTGCAATACTCGCGGACGGATTATATTTCGTCGGGTATCAGTTTTCCGGTAAAACAAATCTACTGAACCTTCTCTTGCATCCTTGGTACGGTCTGTGCTTCATCGCCGTTTATCTAAGCATGCCTTTTGGCGGCATGAAATCTCCCCAGTTTGGGGTGTACATAGGGCTCTTGAATCTTTGTCTGATCACTTGGCTATTCGTCACAGCCTGCAGGAGCGGTCTGGTGAAAACTCGCCTGGGCGTTGTGCTGTTTGGTTACTACGCATTCACGCTTCTAACGGCCCTCCTGACCGCAGCCGGTAGGATGGATATTTCGGATGCTACCTTTGGCGGCGCCAAGGCGACACGCTATCTAGTGCCAGTCACTATTAACTGGGCGGTCTTCCTTGTTTTGGCCATCTGGATCGCTTCCATCCGAAAATGGCGTATTATTTCGGCGCCACTACTGGTGGCTCTGTTTACGTTTCTCATCTCGGTATCCTTCTTGAAGTTGAAGTGGTGGCTACAAACAGGCACTCGTGAGTTCATTGATGGTCAGGTAACACAACTAAGTATCCAGAACGGACTTTCGGATCGCAGGCTGCTGCTTGCTATCTTTCCCGATCCTCACTTTGTCGAAAGTTATTTGCCACTGCTCAGAGAATTCAAACTCTCTATTTTTTACAAGGATAAGAGTAAGTGGTTAGGAAAGCCACTCTCACAATTCGGCTCAGAGATCTCCGCTTCTGCCCGGGGTGAAGTCACCCGAGTCTTTCCCGTCTCCACCGGTGTCGAGATTGTCGGTTGGGGAGCAGCATTTAAGAAAGTTGTTGTTGCCGACGAGCAAGGAAACACCATAGGTTTCGGCCTTCACCCGCCAGAAGGGCTTCCATCCGAGCTTTTGTCGCCTGAGACGGTTCCGCGTCTCGCTTGGGTGGCCTTCGTACCGGCGAAGTACGCGAACGGACGATTTTCGGTGTACTTAGTAGATGCGAAAACGAAGAGCCTGCTGCGAATCCGAAACTCATACGATTTTCCTGTTGTCACGGCTGCGGATAAAGGCAGCATTGGACAGACACTTTCCGGATTGATCTGGCAACGGGATACCGCCTGGATTCCCAATGGGATGGGGCCACATGAAACTGTTACCTCTTTCAATCCCGCGAGCGCAGTTTACGGAACCTGGAATGGATCGGACAGCCAAACCGGCTCGATCAGCTCTTCTAATTTCCCCGTCCCTGCGGCGCGGTGCGTCATAGTCCCCGTTCTTCACGGCCCTTCAACAGCGGGGTTGTCAGTTGAATTGCTGGACGGCGATAGAGGCACGGTAATAGAGAAAATGCCAATGCAGGATGAGGACGTCCAGTGGGAATTCTGGCGCGTGCCGGTTCCAGGACAAATACAGCGGCTCAGATTGCTTGCTCGCGATCAAGGGGAAGGGTTTGGACAGTGGCTTGCGGTGGCCTCTCCAGCAGAATGCCGCTAATTCGGCTGATCGAGGGATCATTTTGGTGGCACGGGGCGTTCACGAAACCCTGATACCCCGCTTGCTAGGATCGGAATTGGTTAGCCGGCGACAGTTTCTGCAAACGACTTCGGCAGGGGCTGCTGCTGTTCTGGCGCCCTGCAGGGCGAGGGATTCTGCGGCGGCCGACTACACGGTTGAAATCGCTCCCTATTCACTTGAAGCGTCGAAACGCCGCTTTATCCGGACTGTTGCTTACAACTCACAAGTACCCGGGCCATTGCTTCGCTTCCAGGAAGGCCGACCGGTAACGATCAACGTTGTAAACCGGACAAGCAACCCGGAAGTAGTTCATTGGCACGGTCTTTTTCTGCCGTCTCACATTGATGGCGCAATGGAAGAAGGAACCCCGGCGATTGCGGCAGGTGGGAGCGCACAGTACACGTTTACGCCGCGGCCGTCAGGCTTTCGCTGGTATCACACTCATACCTTTGCTGGCCGCGATTTAAAGAAGGGCCAATACACTGGACAGCACGGATTTTTATGGATAGAGTCGCGCGAGAACCGGGGGCGCTACGACGCTGAACATTTTCTCGCACTCCACGATTGGAGAGGCCAGCTTCTGGCGAGCAATGACGGTTCCATGAACCCGTCGTATGATATTTCGACCATCAATGGGCGCGTGCTCGGTTTTGGTGAGCCGTTGCGAGTCAAAGCGGGACAGCATGTTCTGCTGCATTTGTTGAACTCGAGCCCGACCGAATGTCACTGGATCACGATGGCTGGCCATCAGTTCGAGGTATTTGCGCTGGATGGCAATCCGGTACCGAACCCTTACCTTGTGCCTATGCTCAGTCTTGCTCCCGCGGAGCGTGTGAGCGCGATTGTAGAAATGAACAATCCGGGAGTTTGGGTTCTAGGAGAAGTTCGTAAGCACATCAGAGCTGCGGGTATGGGCGTGGTGGTCGAATATGCGGACCGGAGCGGAGAGCCGCAATGGCAGCAGCCCGAAACACTGTCGTGGGATTATGCACGGTTCGGCAGCACGGAATCCAGCACGCCTGGCGATAGCAACATCACGGATATCCCGCTGGTATTTAAGTCGAAGTTTACCGGGCACGGCGATATGGATCATTGGATGATTAATGGAAAGTCGTATCCAAACACCGACATTATCGATCTAAGACAAAGTCAACGATATCGTTTGCTGTTCAAGAATGAAAGTACCGAGGATCATCCATTGCACCTGCACCGGCACGTTTTCGAGCTTCGCCAACTATCCGGGCGCGAAACTCGCGGCATCATGAAAGACACGGTGCGAGTGAATGCCAACTCGCAAGTGGACGTGGAATTCACAGCGAATGATCCTGGTTCAACGCTCTTCCACTGCCATCAGCAGGACCACATGGACATGGGCTTCATGATGCTGTTTCGCTACGTTTGATTTCTGGCGATGGCTGGCTTACGGCGCCTGCGATTTCCGGTGTCAATGAGTCTGTGGCTAGGGCTTATGTTGACGGGTATTCTCTCTTGTCTGCCTCTCAGCGCGCAAGGAAACTACGAGATTCAGGTGTATGGCTCCGACACGGTTCCTCCCGACAGTACAATGGTGGAACTTCATTCGAATTTCACTGCGACCGGGCAACGCTACGAAATTCAAGGTATCTACCCTACGTATCACCAGGAGCACGAAACGCTGGAGATCACGCAGGGTATTAATGATTGGGCGGAGGTAGGCTTTTATGTCTTCACAAGTACCCAAAACGGCCACGGACTGCAGTGGGTTGGCGACCACATCCGTCCGCGCGTGCGTGTCCCGACGTCGTGGCACTGGCCAATTGGGGTCAGCCTCTCGACGGAGATCGGATATCAGCGGGCCGTTTACTCTCTCGATACCTGGACTTGGGAAATCCGCCCGATCGTGGACAAAGCTATAGACCGCTGGTACTTCGCTTTTAATCCCGCACTCGAACGCACCTGGCACGGGCCCGATGTCCGTCAGGGTCTGGCATTCGCGCCTGCTGCCAAGGTGAGCTATGACTTCACAAAGCAGATCAGCGGTGGAGTTGAATATTATGCCGACTATGGTGGATTCGCGCAGTTTGACCCGTTTCGCGGACAGCAGCAACAATTCTTCGCCGCCACCGATCTGAACGTATCACCTAAATGGGAGATCAATTTCGGCGTGGGAATCGGCGTGACGGCGGCGACGGACCACTTGATCATCAAAGGGATCATAGGGCGGCACTTTTCCTGGCACAAGCCGTCGCGAGTGGACTAAGTCGTTTGAAGAATCAAGAAAGGGATTTAAGGCGAATTATGCAGAATTCTCTTTGCGAAGAATAAGATATCCGGCCGGAATTCTTGATATAAAGCCTTCCCGAAGTAGCTGGCATAGGTCAAGCCAGCCCCGCGGACCGCGTAGGCGGCGCCGGTTCGGTCCCGATAGAAAGCCGCTTGAGCGGCCGCTGATCCAAGAGATCCGACAATCGGCGCGAGCGCAGGACGTCTGCCTTCCTCGCTTGTGGTAATTAACACGCTCAGGAGCGGGCTGCGAATGCGCCTTCGAACGGCGGCTTGCCCCGACGGTTGCGGCCGAGGATCCTCATGATTGAAGTACCCAGAGATCAATTCACCGGTTTCCCGGGCAGAACGCCCTATGTAATAGACGGCAAACCGCTGCGCGCAGTCATCCCCATCCTGACACCTCATATAAGGATTGTTGCGCCATTGGCTTATTGCGGTGTTGAGACCAGCCCGGGCCGCGGCCCACGGAGAAACCAGTTCTGACCCGTACCAGCAAGCCCGCTGTTGAAATGTTAGCCGTATGCTGGTTGCGAATTGCGTTGGATTACACAACCAAAGATGACCTAGTAAGCCGCTTAATGGAACGGAAGGTATTTGACCGGTAACCGATAGAGCAATCGCGAATGTTGCAAAGAGCAGCCGTACTGCCAGATGCTTCAGGAGACGCCGAGATATGTCCCCAGGTGATGAAGAATACTGCGTTAGGGGACCTCTAGGACCGGCTGACGAGGCCAGCTCGTACTTCCTTCCGGTTACGATCTATCGTAATTGACTTGTTCCACTTTGTCGAGAAGAATCGCGACACCCGGAGAACGTCGGTTCCAGTCGAAAGTCCTTATTTAGAGCAGGAACTTGACGATGGCTTATTACGCGGGATTGCTCGGGGCTTCAAAGCAGCGTTTCAGGCGCCCAACGGGGTATCGAAAAGCTGAAGAAATACTGGCTGCCGTTACGAGTTAAACCAGACTCCAAAACGCGCTGCCTGACTCATTGGGCAATGTAAGCCATAGAGCCGTTTGGTCGGGCCGCCGGGATTTGAACCCGAGTAAAAACGTTTCAAGCGTAGTTATCCGCTACTAAGCAACTGATTCTACACGCAACGCCCGCTATGAGCCGCCCTGCTTTAGCTCATCCAATATTTTCTGAATTTGTTCACGGTTCACGCGGCTGTCTTCAGAAGTGGCTCATCGTGATTCGTCAGACGCTAGACGGTTTTGATGATTCCGAAACAAGTCGCCAAAACCAGGGAGCAATTCTCTTAAAGAGGCTGCCATCGCTGCTTGGTTCACCGCCACGTCGGAAAGCGCTTCTGTAGATCATGAATGATCAACTGCAAATTAAGAATTAATTCCTCTGCTGCCACGGCGCGTTCTCCCTTACCTGTGTATACCACGCTGACGGCTCGTTCAGATAGGAACCCGCGAAGCCCGATCGTCGAGTCGCGTCTTAGTGAGCAGATCCGCGCTTATCTCCGAGTTCCCATGAATGAACAGAAGTCAAGTCCGCCCGTTTGAGCACAAACACACTCTTGGTCTTATCACGTTGAGATTCCGGTTTCTCAAAAACGATGACTAGATCCTTGGTTTGCGTAAGGAGTCGTAGACTGCGATCGTCATTAACTTTGGTGAGTTTTGGGTCCAGAGAACTCAGGAGGTTTACGTTGAATACCAAATGAACATGCGTCCCGTGCTCGTATTCATATTTCCCGTATTTCCTGCCTAGACTGTTTGCCAAGAAGACCATGACAAAAGATTATGATCACCCATAATGCGCCAAATGCGAATGGCCTCCAAACGGCATTGAATGACTTCGGCAGAATCTCTTTGCGTACTCCCATCGCCCAGTTCCTTACCTTAGGAAAGAGATTTATCAGAAGAACTAAAAATAGGACGGCGTAAAGGCCGTAAACACCCCGCAGTGTCCCTGTCATGACCGGAATGAACGAAAATACAAGCGGCGTGTAGGATGGGAAATCTATCATCCATGTGGTTACGTCGAAGACATCCAACCAACCATCGAGAAAAAGGTAACCTAATAGAAAAAGTATCCCTGTCGTGAGCGCGACAATCGCGGTTTCTCCGACAAATCGGTCAAGTAGGGATTTGCGTTCAGCAGGTTCACTTTTTCTGTCTAGTTCGGATTCGGACACGGCTGTCATGTATATCACACGCTCATTGAGTCGATGGTTTGGGGTCATCTGTTCTAGGCAAGTCGAATCTAAAACGACAAACGGGTTGAAAATTGTGCGGGACCAGCACAAAGTGGACCGGCCTCTCTGCTCATCCGGGGGCTACCCCCTTCCAATAGGGAATTTCGTTTCTGGCCGGGCTTGGATGGTTCGGTTTGTTTTGGCTAATGCGGCGTAGGTTCGGCTGCTCTAACTCGGTGTAACTTATACCTGTATCTCTTAGCACGCGCGATAGCGAACGAGCGCGTCTACGCTTCACGCATCGGACTATCCTATCTGTTACTGAATCTGGAACACTCGACTGTCTTGACCGTCCAGCATGGCTTGATATCACGCTGATTCGTCTCGGCCAGTATGGGGTAACGCGGATCGGAGTGGTCAAGATGTTTACAAAACAGGCGAGAACGCTTCAGTTTTAAGGAATCGGCTTTAATGTATGAGATCCCGCCAAGCCGAGTTCAGAGCTTCTGCTTCCGGTTCGTTGAATTTAGTTACCGGAAAGGGGACTTCAGCCCAGATTGATAGCAGAATGTTATAGTTATCACTAACACCATCCTCGGCCCCCACTGTATCTTTGAACACCCATTTCCCGAACTGAAATGTAAAGACAAACCTGATTGGGTCCGCCGTCGGCGTATTATCGAATGGTTCGTAGTGATAGCACTCGGGACGATCACTGCCCAGTGCGCCACGTACCGTGGACCAACCTATTCCTCGGAATTCGCCGAGACCATAATTCGATTTCACGTCCCCGCAACGTAAGGTTGACTTCCAAACCAAATCGGCGGTGATTACACCGAGGTAACGCGAAATAAGTGAATTTGTTTTCTGAACATCGTAACCAATGGCGGTACGAACGGAGGCCTCTTCCAGGTAAACGAGATTTCCCGTCGGACTAGACGACAAGGACTTGTCCAAGTAGATCAGCTTTCGCGGAGCACTGAAAAACGCCTCAAACCGCTTCACAATCGGCTGAAATGAAGAGATCGGATCAGTCGAATCCGATTCCTGTGGCAAAGCTAGCTTCTTGGGCGATTGAGCGTAAGCGGTGATCGACAAACACAACGTCAGCAAAAGGGTAGCCGATTTTCTCATTCTTTGCGTCCCTTTGGCCGATCCGTGTGTTTTCCAGCGAAGCTGGAAGTATTTAGCATCGTCAATTAGTCTTGTTTGGTGCCATTTTTCTCAACTTGTTCGCTCGATTGCGAACGAGTTCAAGACGAGTCGGCAGAGTGTGATGCGTGTGAGGAGTGCGGCTTAGAAATTCCACCTCGATCCAAACACATCCGTTATAGTATCGTTCACAAAGACTAACCGTATCTTGTAAGCCTCAAGGCAGGAAGACATGTTTAGTCGATTCCAACAAAATGCTGCCGATACCTCTTATCGACGACGGTACCCACCTAACGAGAGCAATCCTCTCAGGAGTTCTACGATGTCAAATTTAAGAGTTGGTTCGAGCCTAATTAGGTTCAGCTCAACCGGGAGCAACACTGAAAACCGTTGGCTTTCTAGTCGATAAACTGGAAGATAACGACTTCGCGATAGTACGGAGAATGATCTCGCCCGATCATGCTCCACTCTGGCAGATCTACTTTTGTAGAGATGGCAAATCGCCGGACTTTTTAGAGAAGTTATCCGGTTTCACTTCGCCCGAGCAAGCCGTCGATGCACTTCAAACCTGCCTGAATATGGCAGGCTGAGTTCAGCCGAGTAATCATGCATCCCAACTGCTGAGCAAAGGCGCACTATTGCCAGTGCTATCAAAACGTCTTGGTCATGCGATCCGAACATCACACCCGCGATCTATTCACATGCTCTTGAGGTAGATGAACTCGCGGCAGCAAAGCGATGGAATGATGCCATGTCCGCTGTGAATAAAAGCGCGATCTAAGTTTATCTAGGCTTCTAGGGTACCGAGTTGATGTAACTATTGAGTGCAAGCAACTTAATTGGTCGGGCCGCCGGGATTTGAACCCGGGACCTCTTGCACCCCAAGCAAGCGCGCTAGCCAGGCTGCGCCACGGCCCGAACACCTCAGTCTATCGCACCACCCGCATTAAACGATTTCCTTGTCTTCCGCCGGTCCGCAACGATGGTCACTTCCATATCCTTCGCGAGACTCACGACCTCATTGACAAGGCTCTTCCGGCGCAAGCGTTCCACCCCCCTGGCGATCATCCGGGGCAAAAAAATCTGGCGCGCACCGTGTAACCGCGCAAATTCAACGATTGCCTGGGCCTGCTCTTTTCCGATAAGCACCCGAGTTTCAATGTGCAAGTTGCGGGCGAAGTTCAGGTGGCGATCAACGGCCTGGCGCTTTGTCAAATCCGAGGATTCGAGATTTCCCTTCTCGGCCACGAAAACTGCAAAGCAGTTTGATCCGAGAATGTCGGCGACGCGCTTACCGCGTCGAATCAGCATCGCCGTTGAAGGATCGTCGCTAATGTAGATGACCACTGCGTCGTTTTGCCGGGTCACTCGTGTTACTGCCGGTCTGAGATCCGTAACCTCGTGATCATCGCTCTGTTCAATCCTTCCCTCCAGCTCGTGCGCAGTCTGGCGCAAGGCCATTTCCCGAAGGGCCACCAGGGTTGACTCTTTGAAGAAGTTCTCCAAAGCGAGTCTTGCTTTATCCGGTGCATACACAACCCCGCGCTCGAGCCGATTCAGCAGCGCGCGCGGCGTAAGGTCAACCATGACTACTTCGTGGGCTTGCTTTACCACCCAATCCGGAATTGTTTCTCGGACCTTCACGCCGGTAATCTGTGCCATCTGATCATTCAAACTCTCCAAATGCTGCACGTTCATCGTCGTCAGCACATTTACTCCTGCGTCGAGCAGCACAAGAACATCCTCCCAACGTTTCTCGCGTACGGACCCAGGCACGTTCGTGTGAGGGAACTCATCAACGATGGCAACGTTCGGAGCACGTGCGAGAATCGCGTCCGTGTCCATTTCTTCAAACGTCGACCCTCGATAGCTCACAAGCTTACGCGGAACCATCTCCAAGCCTTCTGTTTTCGCGATCGTATCCTTCCTGCCGTGAGGCTCGAAATAGCCAATGAGAACATCCACGCCGGCAGCATGCAAAGCCTGCGCCTCCTCGAGCATTTGATACGTCTTGCCCACACCGGCCGCATAGCCCAGGAATATTGTTAGTTTTCCAGTGCCGGTCATGGACTCGCCGGGAGCACGAAGCGATATCCGACCCAGGGTTCGGTAAGGATATATTCAGGATGTGCCGGATCTCGTTCGATCTTCTTGCGCAATTGACTGACGAAGACCCGCAAGTATTCCAATTCATTGCCGTATTCCGGTCCCCAGAGTGTCTGCAGGAGTTTTCTATGCGTGAGCGGGCGATTCGCGCTTGAAACAAGCAACTGCAACAAGTCGAATTCCTTAGGCGTCAATCGAACCGGCTGTCCGTCTGCGATCACCTGCCGGGCAGAGAAATCGATTGAAAGCCGGTCGGAGACAATAATTGGACTCGCATTTTCATCCGAGTTCGATGCGCGTCGAAGGTTGGCGCGGATGCGGGCCATTAGTTCATTTACGCTAAAGGGCTTGGTAATGTAATCATCGGCCCCCGCGTCCAGCCCGGTGATCTTGTCGCGTTCGCTGTTTCTCACGGAGAGAACTATGATTGCGGCATCTGACGAAGCGCGTAGTTTTCGGCAAGCCGCGATACCGCCCATCCCAGGCATATTTATGTCGAGAAGAATCAAATCAGGGCTGTCAACCTGAATACTTTCCAATGCCTCTTCGCCACTGCCAGCTTCCGAGACAAGATATTTGTTGGCGTTCAATGCGGTTCTAATAACATGCCTGATCTGCGGCTCGTCGTCAACAACGAGGATTTTGGGACCAGACTGCATAGCTACTGCTGCACCGGAACTGGGTTGACTGCGGCCCGCAGGGCGATGGTGAAGCGCGAGCCTTCGCCGATATTGCTCTCGACTGAAATTGAGCCGCCGTGAGCTTCCACTATCTCTTTGGCGATCGCGAGCCCCATGCCTGTTCCCTGTATGCCGCCGTCTCTTTGATGACCGCGATAGAACTTATCGAACACCTTGCTCTGTTCTATTTCAGTCAAACCACGTCCGCTGTCACGCACCGAGATAGAGACAACGTCATCGGCTTGAGTCGCGTTTATGAAGATTCTCATTTTTGGAGAACTATACTTCAGCGCATTATCGATGAGCTGTTTCAGCGCCTGAACGCTAAGTTCGCGATCGACGACCACCGGCGCGCAATTTGGGGCGATATCTACAATGATGTCGTAGAATTCTGTCCGCTCTCCCAATACCTCGACGGCGGACTGGATTAGTTCTTTCACCGAAGTCTGGTGCATCTCGAGCTTCAGTTTCTTTGCGTCTATACGAGCCAGGTGAATCGCTTCTTCCACCATTTTTCGCAAGCCTTCCGTTTCCTGTTTCACGACTGCGATAAGATCGCTTTGCTGCTCGACGGTCGTATCGGAAGCGGGCAGCAGCATATCGGTCGCGGCCTCGATTACGGTCAAGGGTGTTTTTAGATCGTGCGCCAGAGCATCGATCATTAGGGATTTCAATTCCTCACCCTGGCGGACGGCGTCCGCTCGAATGTTCGCCTCCTGAGCTTGCGCCTGTGCCAACGCTACAGCAACTGTGTTGACGAGGACCTGGGCCGTCGTAGCAGGAAGGGTTTTACCGGCAATGCCGAGACTGCCAAAAGTCTTATTCCCGAGCGAAATCGGCAGCACCGTTGAGCTGGGTTGATCCCGGGAATCGAAGACACCACAAACGGCCGAACGCTTCAGCATTTCGTCAGGGAACGAGCCGGGCGCCTCAGAACGCTGAATTGTTCCTGAAGAACTCTCGAAAAGCGCCACCTCCGTGAATCCGAAGATCTCAATGCACTTGTTCACGATGAGCCGGCGGACGTCCTCTCCATTCATCAACAGCATTGCCCTGCTGAGCGCGTGAAGTTTTTCCGTTTCCTTCTGCTGCCTGATCAGTTCATCGCGTTGCTCGCGCACCCTGCTGGAGAGGTTCGTGGCAACGAGTGAAACGGCAAAGAAGACGAACAAGCTTAGCCAGCCTTGCAGATCGTTGATCGTAATTTTTTCTACAGGTGGTACAAAGAAGAAATCGAGACAAAGCGCCGCCACAATCGAAGCGGCTATGGCCTCTCCAAGCTGCGTGTAAATTCCAGTTAGCAAAACCGCGAAAAGCAGTAACATCACGGCTACGGTTGCGGTAGCTCCTGCTAAAAAGCAGAGGTAAGAAAGGCTGATAATACCAACGGATACAGCCGCAATCCTTCGCAGGCGCACTACGGTCATGTCAACAACAGTTTAACGGTATTTCGGAGCCGAAGATGAGTAACCGCCGATGCAACCCGCCTTCTCAACGCGAGAGCTGGTGGGTAGACTGAAACCATGCTGAAGCGAAGCCTCCTACTTACGGCATTAGCCGTTTCGCTCATTGCCGGCCAAGAGTTCCGCCTCTCCATCGACAGCATGCGGACCGATGTGAAATATCTCTCGAGCGATGCACTGGAGGGAAGGGGCGTAGGTACAAAGGGCGGGAAACTCGCCACAGAATATATTGCGGCTCAACTAAAAGAGGCTGGCGCCAAGCCGGCGGGAGATGATGGCAGCTATTTCCAGAAGGTTCCGTTCGTAGGCTCCATGACCTCACCGGGCGCGACTCTTAAGATTTCCGGCAAAGAAAAGAGTTTCTCTCTCGACTTCAGAAAAGACTTCGTGGGGACCGCTCTGTCACAAATGCCCGATAACGACTTCGACGCTGAAGCGGTGTTCGTTGGGCATGGCATCTCGGCACCCGAGTTCGGTTGGGACGACTACAAAGGCCAGGACCTTAAGGGCAAGGTGCTTGTCTATTTCACGAACGAACCGCCTTCGAACGATCCAACATTTTTCGCAGGCCGCGCACTCACTTACTACGGGCGCTGGACTTATAAGTTCGAAGAGGCTGTACGACGGGGAGCCGTTGCCGCTCTGATCATTCACACGACGCCGACCGCGGGCTATGGCTGGGGTGTGGTGAATGGATCTTTCAGCCGCGAAATGCCCCAACTGAAGCTAAATCCGGGTCAATATGGATTGAAGTTAGCCGCATGGCTTTCAGAAGATGCAGGCGCGAGGCTGGTCAGCGTAACCGGTAAGTCGCTCGATCAACTCCTGGCAATGGCAAATCAGAAGACATTCCATCCGATTCCGCTAGGTGTTCGCGTAACCGGCCACATTCCCGTGAAACTGCGTCAGATTGAGAGCCGCAACGTAATCGGGCGGATTGATGGCTCCGATTCCAAACTAAAATCGCAGGCTGTCCTTTACACAGCTCACTGGGACCACCTGGGAATCGGGATTCCAGTGAACGGGGACAAGATTTACAACGGCGCAGTTGACAACGCAACCGGCTGTGCCATCGTTTTGGATTTGGCGCGAGCATGGTCTTCGCTCCGACAGAAGCCAAAGCGAAGTGCGCTCTTCGTTTTTGTCACGGCGGAAGAATCAGGATTACTTGGGTCAGAATATTACGGGGAGCATCCGGAAGTGCCCGCTGGTCTGACTGCATTGGACATCAACTACGATGCCTTATACCCGTTCGGCAAGACACGCGATGTCCTGGTCGACGGGGCACAGCGCACTACTCTCTGGCCATTGATCCAACGGGATGCGAAGAGCATGAATTTGGAAGTGGTTTCCGATCCCGAGCCTGAGCAAGGGCACTACTATCGCTCCGATCACTTCTCGCTAGCCCGGGTGGGCATACCCGCATTTAGCATTTCGCAGGGCACGAGCTACTTGGGCAAGCCAGCGGACTTCGGCCAGAAGATCTTCGAACAATACAACGCCGAGCATTATCACAAGCCTTCAGATGAATATCACGCAGACTGGGACTTTAGCGGCATGGCACAGATGGCCGAATTCGGGTTGAGGATAGGCATCGATGCCGCAGATACGGCTCAATTACCAACGTGGCACAGCGGTGATGAGTTTCTGGCGACGCGGGAAAAAAGCGAGAGCAGCACCCGCTAGCTATAATCCGCGAGCATGACCGACCAGCACTGCGGCACGTTCTGCATTCACGGCCGAGCCGATGGTAGCGACACTCTCGCCGCCCGGTACAACCTCGAGTGAATAACCTTGCAGCGGGCTCAGCTTTACCATTTCACCCAAGTATTCATGCAGCAGAGTTACGTTCACAAAGCGCGCATTAAAGCCCGTAACAAAGAATTTGCCGGGACCGTCAAGGTGGATGCTTGTGGCAGTTGCCGCAGCCAGCGCTCGATGCCACAGCTTCACAAAGTCTACACATCGCGTATCCCCGGTCACAGCGTGCGCAAAGACCTCTTCAGGCTCCAAATCCATGAAGCGCAAGCGCATTGCGCGGTGTCCCATGATGCCTTCCAGGTGACCACGACCGCCGCAGCCACAGAATTGCTCTTTAGCATCCAGAGTGACGACAGAGTGTCCCGCTTCCCAGACCGCGTCCGTAGAGGGATAACGGCCATATCCAATTCCGGTACCCAGAGTCCAGACCCGGATCAGCTTATCGAGGTGTCCACGAGTTGCCGCTACGCCCGCAGCCATAACATCGGCATCGTTAAACACGGCAACGGGCACTCTGGTGCCGAACAGCGGTTCGAGCGCCTGTGCCAGGAGATTCTTCACGTGGAGTCCCTTAAACTGAATAAGGTTCGGAGAATCCTCGACGACGCCGCGCCGCACGATACCAGGAAGTCCCAAACCGACGTGAGACGGCGCGTCCTGCAAGTGGAGCTGTTCTATTTCGTCTACGATTCGCCGGATAATGTTCTCGGCAGGAACACCCATCAGAGAATCCGCAATCGAAAGATTCTCCGGCGAAAGTCTCAGCGCACCGACCAGCGCGTTCCCCGACACGGAGCCAACCGTGATTCTCTCGGTGATGACGATACCTATGCTGTGTGCCATATCTATCCTGCTGTCACGGGTGAGACAGCTTGTTGAGTCCATTGAAAGCCGCTGCTTTGTAGCATTCAGCAAGCGTTGGGTAGTTGAATACCGTATCTACGAAATAATCCACTTTGCCTTTGAGTATCAGAACCGCCTGACCGATATGCAGCAATTCGGAAGCGCCTTCACCGATAATATGAACGCCCAAGAGTTCCAGAGTATCCCTGTGAAAAATGAGCTTCAGCCTGCCGGTTGTATCGCCACGAATCTGCCCGCGGGCTATTTCGCGATAATATGCCACGCCCACTTCGTAAGGCACATCCTCGTCGGTGAGTTGCTCCTCTGTCTTGCCGATGAATGAGATTTCAGGGATGGTATAGATGCCAAACGGGAAGTAGCTGGGATTCGAGGAGGCCGGTTTATCGAAAGCGTGGGCAACGGCGATGCGACCCTGCTCCATCGAGACTGACGCAAGACTTGGAAAGCCGATCACGTCGCCGACCGCGTAGATGTTAGGCTGCGAAGTCTGATAGTACTCGTTCACAGCAATTCTGCCTCGAGGATCCGCACTCAGACCAGCAGCCTCGAGATTCAGCTCGTCCACATTTCCCTGCCGCCCAACGGCGTACAAGAGCGCGTCTCCTGGAACTTTTTTATTGCTCTCCAGATAGGCAATGACGTTCTGGCCCGTCCCTCCCGCCGCCTCTTCTACGCTTTGCACTTCTTCGTTAAGACGCATGGTTACCCGATGATCGCGCAGATGATAGGAAAGTGCTTCCACAATCTCAGAATCGGCAAACTCCAACAGGCGTGGACGCTTCTCGATCAGCGTTACCCGCACACCGAGCGTGGAGAACATGCATGTGTACTCAACTCCGATCACCCCACCGCCTACCACGATCAGCGTGCGGGGAACGGAGGGCATCTCCAGGATTTGGTCGCTATTGATAATTGTCCGTGCATTAATCGGAACTCTCGGCGAAGAGGCCGGTTTCGTTCCTGTAGCGATCACGATCTTGTTCGCGTTGATTTCAGACGACCCGCGCGAGCCCGTCACGAGAACAGTCGTGGGAGTCTTGAAGCTCGCCACGCCCGTTACTACCTCTATTCCATTGCGCGCTAGTTGCGCTTGGGTGACGTCAATTTCGGTCTTGATCACGTGCTGCACGCGGAACGCCAGGTCAGCCATCGTGATCTTTTCTTTTACGCGATAGCTGACTCCATAGATGTTCTGATAGTTGTACCCGGATAGATGCAAAACGGCCTCACGCATCGTTTTGCTGGGTATCGTGCCCGTGTTGATGGATACGCCACCGATCACCTCGCGCTGTTCTATCAGCGCCACCCGCTTTCCGCTCTTCGCGCCCTGGATGGCGGCGCGCTGGCCGGCAGGGCCTGAACCGATTACGACTAAATCGTATTGGGACATGGCGTGCTATGTTCCAGATTCGTAAACCAGGTAAGTCTCATATCCGTTATATGCGACGACACATCCGAGTATAGCTTCGAGTCGCACAGAGGGGCGATGGCGCCCGACTGCAGTATCAAGGCTGCGCCAGCCCGATTTGCGCATCCAATGCCGAACGTCCGCTGACTTCTTCCTCTAAACGGTCTCGGGTGGATTGTCTGAGGCGCGCCGAGATGGCAAATTCCTTCTTGGACTCCGTAGTCCGGTTCAGTTGCGCCAACACTTGCGCCCGAAAGTAGTGCAGACTCGCGCTTTGCCCATCGAATTTGGCAGCGGCGTCGAGATAGCTGAGCGCTTCTTCATAGCGGTGTTCGGCTTTGTCGATCTTTGCGAGCCCAAGATACGATGTCGCTGACCTGGGGTTCAATCGCACCGCCTTCAGAAAATAACGCCTCGCTTCCGGCGGATGGCCGAGTCTCAAGGAAATCGTGCCTAGTTCTTCGTAATTCAATGCAAGGTCCGGCTCGATTTCGGCATCGGCAAGGAATTCCGCTTTTGCTTGAGCAAGGTTGCCTGTACTGGCTTGGATCACACCCAGACTGTAATGTACGAACGGCAGATTGGGATTTAGACGCGCTGCTTCGTTCAATTCTTTCAGAGCGTCCTCTTCGCGTTGTCTCGACAGCCACGCTCTGCCTAAGAACAGGTGATACTCTGCTGAACCATTTCCGACCACGTACATGCGCTCCAGCGCTTGCCGCTCCAGTTCGGGGCGATCAGCTTTGTTTGCCGATAACGCCAACAAATACAAATACGCCATCTTGTCGTTTTGCGAGCTCCAGAGCGGCTTTAGATTATCGATTGCGTGGCTATACTGTTCCGACGCGAAATAACAAAGCCCAACCAGATAACGCGCCTGTAATGACGAGGGGTCCTTTGTCAGCACGGACTGGAATGGTTTGATGGCAGCCGCAAAATCCTGCTGATGGAAGTAGGCGAGTCCGATATTGATCTCAATACCCGGGTTATTGGGCGCCGCGCGTTCCGCTTCTCGAAATTCCTGGAGGGCGCGCGTCCAATCCTTTCGCCGCATAAAGACTACGCCCAGATTCGCGCGTGCAGGAATCGATTCGGGCTCTAGTTGCAGTACCTTTCGGAAAGCACCTTCGGCATCGTTCAAGTCCCCGCTTGTCAGCGCCCTCTGTCCCGCGGCGAATGTCTCAGCAGCGCTGCTGTTGCTCTGCGGAGTCAGGCAACCTCCGGAGGCCGCCGATAGGATCATGCCAACCGCGATTGCGGTCGTCAATCCGCAATGACAGCACCGAGCCACAGCTTCTTACCCTAGATTTCTCAGGCTGGCTTCGATCAGTCTCTTTGTCTCCTCGTATGCATCACCGGTCCCCTCCCATTCCATCGAAAAATAGCCTTTGTAGCCGGCTTTTTTTGCAATCGCGAAGATCTGGTCGACATCCACCCGATATGTCTTGTTTTCGTCTTTCTCAGAGTCCTTCACATGGCTAATGTTGAATGCTAAGGGGAAAAGAATGCGCATTGCTTGATTGTTGTAGCTCTGGTCATCGTGGATCGCCATTGAGTTGCAGAAGTCGGGTAGAGCGCGCAGGAACGGGCTGTTTACTGTCTTGAGAACCTGTACGATTCTTTCGGGCTGCTCCGCATCCGGATTATCATTCTCGACATTGATCACGATATTCTTTGAAGCTCCGTATTCCGCCAGCTCTTTGAGCGAGCTGACGGCGCAACCGATCTCATCTCCATTCCCGGCGCGAGGCAGGTGAACGCGAATGCCTGGAGAACGCAGGATGGCGGCCGCATCGACCCACTTGCGATACATCGCGAGCCCGTTTTCCCGGTCTTGCGAACTGCCGCAGAGATGCACTCTGATATCGACGGGTATGTTCACTGCATGAACGCCGGCGTTGTGAAAAGCGTCGCGCAGGCCAGCGACATATTCGGAATCGGTGGATTTAAAGTGGTGGCTCCAGGGCTCGATCCCAGGAACATTCATCTTCGGAACGATCGTTTGCGCGAATTGTTCGAGGTTCATTCCACTGCCCGATTTACCATCCGCCGCGTTAGGCGTCGAAATAAGGTGGCGAAAGGGATACGTCGAGACAGACAATCGTTCGCGGGGCGTTGTCGGGAAGCTATCCCGCGGTTCGTCAGCTCCGAGGGAAGCCGCCAGCCCCAGTGATAATCCCAAAAATTCGCGCCGCTTCCATGGCTCCATGTGCGAGGTCCTCTGCTTAAGCTTTTTTCAAGTTATCGATCAAGTATTCCGACGTCCGAAGAGAGAAAGCAAGAATTGAGATGGTTGTTGTTTTGTCCGTGCAATTCGGAAATACGCTGGCGTCACAGACGTAGAGGTTGGGGACGTCGTGAGTTTGGCCAAAGCGGTTCGTAACAAACTTCTTCGGGTCGTTACCCATGCGCAGAGTGCCAGTCTCGTGAAGACTTGTGCCTGGCATATCCGGATGCTCGGCCGCTCCCAGGTATTCGGCACCGCTTGCTCGCAACAACTGCTCGCACGAGTGCTTTCCATGCTCCCACATCAGTAAAGTGTTGTGATCCCATTGGAAATGGAGCCGTGCCGCCGGGATGCCGTAGATATCTTTTACCGCCGGATCGATGTCGACGAAATTCGAGTCGCTTCGCTGCGTAGGCGCCTGAATATAGAAATCGACGGGCGTCGGATAACGGCGCTTGATCTCGCGTTTGAACTCGCGGCCGAATCCTTCAATTTGATCGAAGTAGTACGGAAACGCGCTGCATCCGCCGTCCGGATAAACGGAATATCCTCGGATGAACTTCTCCTCGCGCGGATTCTGGAGGTTTTGCCAGCGCGGCAACCAGGCCACCGTACTTGCAGAAACGTTGTCGGGAAAACTGGGCTGACCAAGGAGTTGCGGCAAATAACCCCGTGCCGTCGTCCCATAAAGGTGGTCGCACAAGTTGCGCCCAGCTTGCCCGCTCGAATTTGCAATTCCATTCGGCCACTGTCTCGACTTCGAGTTCAACAGAATGCGGGCTGACTCCACACAGGACGCTGCCACAACGACAGCCTTCCCGTACACTTCTATTTCCTGCTTCGTTTGACGATCGACGTAGGCAACACCCGAGGCCCTACCGTTCGCGTCGACGAGAATGTTCTTCGCCAGGGCGTTGGTGCGGAGTTCGAGATTTCCACTCTTTTCCGCTTCCGGCAAGAAGAACCAGGGCGTCGAAAAGAACGCGCCTATATCGCAACCCTCCGTGCAGTCGGCGCAGTAATGGCAAGAGGGATGGCCCGCATGTGGCACCGTAAGCTGCGCGATGCGATCAGGCAGGTATGGGATACCAATCTTGTGCGCTCCACTCTCCAGAATCCTGTCGATACAGCGAAAATTCATGGGCGGAAGATATTCGCCGTCGGGATTGCTTGGACGATTTTGGACGGTGCTCGCTACCCCAATCATGCGCTCCACCCGGCTGTAATAAGGCGCGATCTCCTCGTAGGTGATCGGCCAGTCTACGTCGTATCCGTCGCGACTGGCAGCACGAAAATCGATGTCGCTAAATCTGGCTGAAGATCGTCCCCAAAAATTCGTCTTCCCGCCAACTGCGAAGCAACGCCGCCAGGTCCATTCAGTACCGGGCGCGGTCGTGAAGACGATGTCATGCTCCCAGATCCCTTCGGTGTACTCGTTATCCATGTACCCGATCCATTTCTTGCGCTTGGCGGGATCTCCGAAGCCGCGAAACGGCATGTCGTACGGCTGCCGATGATTGCGAAAATCCTTGCTCGGCTGCAGGCGACGGCTTCCATTTAGCGCGCACACCTTTGCACCGGCCTTGCAAAGCGCATGAATGGCCATACCACCGCCCGCTCCGGTTCCAATTACGACGACATCGTAGACCTTTCTAGGCATCTAAAACCTCGGCGGGGGAAGATGCTGGTGCTCGGGATCGTCTTTATGCGGGCAAGCAGGGGATTGAGTGTAAAGACGCCGCCCAGGAAAATCAAGCTCTTCAAGCCCAGCTCTGCTTGTGTAGTAGCCCATTACCGTGTACCGGCGAATCAATAGAAAGAATTCTCGCCCCACCGCATCGTCGTTCGGGGTGTCGCTCTTTCGCGCGATGCTCTTCAGCAGAGTCGTTTGCTGACCGGGCGACAGTTCGAGGAAGCTCTGGCCATGAGCGCTTCTCGCTTTCTTCTCTAACCACTGAAGACCCGGCCGCATGGGTTGTAGTTCCTCTTCTCCATGCGCCGCCATGAAATCGATGAACTCGCTCACTCCAGCTTCCCGAGCGCCCGCAGTCTCATCTTTCGGAATAATCAATTCTGCTAGAACCTCGATCGTTCGGTACTCATCCGCGCTAAAGAATTGCGGCTCATAGTTGACCGGTCTCGCCGGAGCGGGAGCACTCTCCGCGTCATGATGTTCGCCTGCAAAAACCCAGCGGCTGAAACCGGGAAACTGGCTGGCCGCGGCCGCTTTGGCCATCATTTCCAGCATCTGACGCCGATCTGGTGCTTGATTGGCCAATGTTCTTACCTGCTTCCTTTCTGCCAGAACGGCCAGGCGGCGCCGATCAGCGTGGCCAGCGAGCCCAGAGTTGCGCGGGTAAAGGTTGCGCTCTGGCGGGCCAGCACGCAAGCTGTTTCGCGAAACACTCGCTCGGCTGGTTTCAGCACAAAATCACCTCCTGCGGATAATCCTCCTGCAATGGCGATATGGTCAGGAAAGAAGGTATTGGCCATCGAAGCGATGGCCATTCCCAGCCATTCGCCCGCCGCGGCGAGAACAGAAATTGCTGAAGCGTCGCCTGCCTCTGCTCCTTCGATGACGTCGCGCAGAGTCACGTCACCGTCTTTGTTTGTCATCGTCGCATACTGCCGAGCGAGCGAAGTCGCAGAGACCATGATTTCGGCACACCCCCGGCCTCCGCACGTGCAAAGTGGCCCATCGCGCAGGACGATCACGTGCCCGACGTCACCCATGCATCCATACGCGAAACGCATGGGAACACCATCGACCGTCATTCCCACTCCCAAGCCGGTTCCGCAGGTAGCACACAGAAATCGGCTGCTTCCCCGGCCTGAGCCAAGCTGATATTCAGCCATCGTCGCGGCGTTCGAATCCACTTCGAGTTCGATTGCAAGGTCGGCGAAACCCTCGCTCAGCCGCCGGCGAAGCGGAAATCTTTCAAGCCATTGCAGGTTCGAATTGTAGACAAGATGGTTTCTGTCCGGATCAAGAAATCCGGCCACCGCGACTCCCATTTGGACAGGCTGCTCTCCGCATTCTTTGCGGGCCGTATCTCGCGTGCCTGCGATGAGCTCGATTAACGAACGCATGAAGGATTCGCAGTCGGGCATGCTCGGTATCGAATCGGCGAATTTGACTTCACCATCAACATCCAGTACGGCGGCTTTAGTAGACGTTCCTCCAATATCCACGCATAAAACAGGTCTTTTCGCTGCGATACTCATCTGCGTAATCAAGCTCGATTCGGAAAAGAAAAACCCGATTCCGCAGTGGTGACCAGCGGCGCCCAACGGAAATCGCCTGGGCGGACTCCTCGCAATTCAGCTTTCCGATAACTGCTGAGCTGTAGCGGAATGATCTCTGCGATAGGCATGAATCGCGAGGGCAAACCCTCCGGCCACATACACAATGAAACGGCCTGACTACCGCCGATCATCGGCCCCACCCAACGGATCTGTCCTCCCATACGAGTCAGGTCCTCCGCGAGCCGTACGTCGAGCTGCACCGTCGCCATTTGCGTGCCAAATATGATGCCACGAAAATCAGGATCGACCACCTCTACCGGGCCATGCCGGAACTGTCCCGCCTGCATTCCGACGGCCGACGCCTTAGCGGTTTCATGCATCAGCAAGACGCCTTCGAAGACAGCCCCCAAAGCGGGCCCTCGGCCGAGTAAATACAGCGAAGACTCACTTTCTAGAAATTTGCGCCACTGCTCGCTTGCGGCAACGCAACCTGGAATCCAGGCCGCCAAAACTTCTGCCGTCGTCTCAATTTCCTTTCCGGCTTGATCCAGTTCCCCGAACATGGCGGCCTCAAGCAGCGCAAAAATTGCCAGTGTCCCGGTATACGTCTGAATGGCAACCATCTGGTCAGCAGGACAGTTCATCACGATCGTTTCATCGGAACCCGTTGCCAGCGTGCTCTCTGCGACATTGACAACGCCAATTATCGATGCGCCTCTCTCGCGGAGTACAGGAATCAGCTTGGTGACTTCCACACTCTCTCCAGAGCGCGAGACCAGCACGACTACCATATCCGGCCCAATAAGCGACGGCAGGAAATAGAGCAGCTCCGCGCTGTCGACAGTCGTCGCTCGTAAGCCTCGCCGGGAGAGCATGTATTGGAATGGGATGCACGCGAAATACGAAGCACCCATTCCGCTCAGTACAATCCTCTTCTTCGATTTCAGCAGAGTTGCGGCGCGGACGAGCGCATCATGTTCATCACCGAACTGATGCTTTCCGATTTGGCGGAGAGCTTGAGACTGATTGAAAATGTTGTCAAGCAGAGGCGTGCTCACTTCAGCTTTTTCCCCAGCCACTCTTCGATGGGCTTGCTGGTTTTCGGCTCGTAAGGCATTTTGATCTTCTGCCCGGCGCCGGCTGAAGCGTAAGCAGCATACACGGCCTGCAGCACTACTCGTCCGTCCTCACCGGAAGCTTGCAAGGTTTCCTTGCCGCGCACCACGCGAGCGAAATGCCGCATCTCTTGCGGAATTCCATAATTCCAGTGCTCCTCAAAAACCGGCCAGCTCCAGCCATTGGTCGTAGGGGCTTTCTCGACTGCATAGCCGAAGCCATATTCGCTGTAGGTTGGCAGAGCGTTGCCCATATGGAGATCGGCGTAGGTGACTCCCCCCTCGCCGTAGATCTCGGTACGATCCGTCATTCCGCCGCGTTTCGCCCAACTCACCTCAACCATGCCGACAGCGCCGTTCTCGAACTCCAGAATGCAGACTCCTTCGTCGTCACCCTTGGTTTTGTCCTTGTGGACGTAGGTGCCGAGCTGGGCGTAAATGGTCTTGATCGCAGGGCGACCCAAGAACCAATAACAGAACGCAATACCGTGGCAGCCCAGATCCATCATGGCTCCTCCGCCAGATTGCTCCATGTCCCAGAACCATGAACTGTGCGGGCCGAAGTGCTTTTCGCTTTGCTTCACAAGGTGTACTTTGCCGAATCCACCCTGATCCGCCATTTCTTTCGCCTTGACGTACTTGGGAGTGAAGAAGAGTTCTTCTGCGTAGCCGAGTATGACGCCCTTCCGCTTGCAGATATCGATCATCTCATCGGCCTCGGCCAACGTCATACAAAGCGGCTTTTCGCAAATGACGTGCTTACCCGCATTTGCGGTATCGATCGTCATCTGCGCGTGCAGGCGGTTCGGAGCGGTGATCGTGATCATCTCTATGTCGGATTCCTTCAGCATTTCCCGATAATCGAGAAATGCTCGCGGAATGCCGTATTTCCTGGCCAGCTTCTCCGCATTGCCTGGCGTCGGTGAAGCGACCGCTACAACTTCCGCTTCCTCCGGCATCAACAGAAAAGAGGCTGCATGAATATCTGCCTCGAATTGCGATCCAATGATTCCTACTTTTACTTTCCCTTTATTTGGCATTGCCCCTCGTCAACCTGGTTTGTTTCCTTTGCCTGTGGCGAATCTCCGCCCATGCGGTAGAACGCCGTTCGATCAATTGCGTCTCCAGCACGTGGTGAACACCGGACCTTCTCTTCGAGCGCAACATCTTAGCCAGAACATCGAACGCCAATTGCCCTAGCGTATCTCGCGGGATGCGAACCGTTGTAAGCGGTGGTGAGCAATATCGCGCCATCCACACATCGTCGGATCCGACGATTGACACATTCTCGGGCACTCGGAATCCCATGTCCACCGCCGCTCCGATAGCGCCGATTGCCATCCTATCGTTTCCGCAGAAGATCGCAGTGGGCCGTTCGCGGGCGCTCAGCAAGATTCTCGCGGCCCAGGCGCCACTTTCCGGGCGATGATCTCCCTGCAGAATGGAGAAGGGGCGTAAACCCAATTTTTTCAGCGCATCCACGATGGCTCGTTTGTGCTGTACCGCGGAAACCTGCTCCTCCGGACCGGCCGCAATCGCAATGGCCCGGTGGCCAAGCTCAAACAGGTGTCGGATTGCGTCCGAAATTCCTTTAGAATAGTCGATCGCAATGCTTCCGCGATCCTGCTGCACGGGCCGGGACCCCAGCAGGACGAGCGGGACTTTCTTTTCCGTAAGCTGTCGCGCGAGCGCCTCTTCAAACTGCGAAGTCATCACGGCTACCCCTTGTACCCGATTTTCGAGCATCCGACGCAGGGCATTCTCCGCCTGGCTGCGTTCGTAGTTGGTCGCGCAAAGCAGCACTTCCATCCGTGCCGCTGCGCAGGCTTTTTCGAAGCTCTTGATCAGCTCGGGAAAGAAAGGATTCTCGATATCTGAAATAATCAGGCCAAGCAGATCACTCCGGCCTCTCACCAGCAGGCGCGCGGAAGTGTTCTTGTAATAGTTCAGTTCGGCGGCGGCCCGCAGCACGCGTGCCCGCGTCTTCTCGGCCACCGGTCGTGTTTCGTTCAATACGTGAGAAACGGTGGTAATCGATACGCCCGATTTTCTGGCGACGTCCCGCATCAAGACGGACATGGTTCACTTCATTCCTCCTCGCACAGCCGGGCACTCGGGTTTCGGCGAGCCGCCCGACGGCAAACGCTTGCGAAGCAGCTAAGTTTAGATCAGTATAGGACCCGCAAACCGCAACCGTCAAAGCTTTCTCTTGACAGGGAAAGTCAGGTCGCCTATAGTTCTAAACACATAGCTATGCTTTGCCGCAAACGCTTGCGCAGTCAGGCAGGGCGGCTTATTCCAGAAGTCGACAGTCGATATGGAAAGGGCGTAATGGGGTCTCTAACGAAATTCTGCTCAATCGTTTTTTTAGCCATGGTGCTGGCTGCCACTGCCGCGTGGGCGCAGGACGGCTCAATCACGGGCTCGGTACGGGACGCTACGGGCGCGGCCGTTCCGCACGCCACTGTTACCATCACGAATAATCAGCAAGGCTTCGTTCGAACGGCGAGCACCAATGATAGCGGAGAATACCTGATCTCGGGATTGCCGGCCGGCACGTATAACATAAACGTTAAGGCGGAAGGTTTCCAGCAATATGCCGTGAAGGACCTGGTGCTGCGAGTCGCTGAAAAAGCGCGCGCTGACGCATCGTTGAATGTCGGGCAGGTCAATTCAGAAGTGACGGTAGCGGGCACCGACGTTGCCCAGGTTCAGACGGAGACCGCGGAGTTGTCCGGAACCATCACCAACAAGCAAATCGATCAACTCGTGCTGAATGGCCGGAATTTCACGCAATTGATTACGCTTGTCCCAGGGCGTCAGCAACCAAACCGGTCAGGACGAGGGAACCGTGGGCGTCAATGGAAGTGTCGCTTATAGCGTGAACGGCGGCCGAACCGAGTACAACAATTGGGAAATCGACGGCGGCGACAACATGGATAACGGCAGTAACGGTACCCTCAACACCTACCCGAATCCCGATGCGATAGCGGAAGTGAAAGTCTTGACATCCAACTACGGTGCGCAGTACGGCCGTAACGGGTCGGCCACGATTGAAACGATCACGAAATCGGGGACGCGCGATTTCCACGGGGACGCTTTCGAGTTTCTACGGAACGAAGACTTCAACGCCAGAAATTTCTTCCAGAACACTCGGCCGGAGTACAAGAAACACGATTTTGGTTATACGATTGGTGGACCAGTTTTCATCCCGAAACTCTACAACACAGGAAAAGATAAAACGTTCTTTTTCTTTTCCGAGGAGTGGCGCAAGGAACTTGTCCCCGGGACATCCTTCAATCAGCAGGTGCCTTCGAGCGCAGAGCGCAGTGGCAACTTTTCAGATGTTTGTCCGGGTGCGGGAGGTCCTGTCAATACCGCGGGTTTTCCCAATTGCCCGGTAAATCCCCAGACCGGGGCCTATTTCCCAAACAATACGGTGCCCATTACTCCTCAGGCACAGACCTTGCTTCCCCTGATCTCGGGGCCGAACAGCGGGTCGGGAACTACTTCGTTTTTCAACGCCGCGCCCGCGCAGCAGACCAATTTTCGCGAGGAACTGGTTCGAATAGATCAAAATATTTCAGACAAACAGCGCTTCTTCTTTCGTTTTATTCATGATTCATGGAACACTGATACGGCAACTCCACTTTGGGCTAGCGGTAATTTCCCCACCGTTGGGAACGAGCTTTGTTGGGCCTGGTGTGAGTCTGGTAGCGAATCTTACCTCGACCGTTTCACCCTCCCTCCTCAACGAATTCGTCTTCAGTTACACGACGGATCACATTACTCTGAACACTATAGGCAATGCCTCGCGTCCAAGCAGCTTTGACATGCCCGGCATTTTCAACAACGGATTTCGTGGTCTTTTGCCAAATGTGACCATTGAGAATACGGCCGAATACGGAGGTGGCTTTACGGCGGGAACCGGATATTTCCCCTGGGATAACTCCAATCCAACTTATACCTATAAAGACAACCTGACGAAAATCATCGGCTCTCACAATCTCATGTTTGGAGCTCTGTTCATTGCCGGCCAGAAGAACGAAGTAAGTTCGGATTACCAGAGCGCTCAGGGTACGCTTACATTTAACGGCACTGCTTCGGGCAGCACTGGCAACGGATTCGCCGATTTCCTGATAGGTAACATCTACTCATTCGAACAATCAAACCAACTCCCGAAGTATTATGAACGCTATAAGATTGTCGAGCCCTATCTTCAGGACGACTGGCACGTGACAAAGAAGCTTACTCTCAATCTTGGGTTGCGCGTGAGTTTATTTGGAACGTATAGCGACAAATATAAACTCGCGTACAACTGGGAAAGCGGAGCATACAACCCTCGCAGAATAGTCCTCGACACGGCGAGCGACACCGTCAGCGGCAACCGGTTCTCTGGCATGGTCCAATGCGGAGCACCTGGTGTACCAAGAGGCTGCTTGGCAGGACACCTCTTTAATCCCGCTCCACGAATCGGCTTCGCTTACGATCCGGTCGGAGATGGTAAAACATCCATTCGAGGCGGATATGGCATTTTCTTCGAACATTCGAATGGAAACGAGGGCAACACGGAATCGCTCGAAGGAAGTCCGCCGCTCGTGCAGGACATTACGCTCTACAACATCCCCAGCTACACAAGCATCGGAGCAACCGGCGCTTCTTTGGCGCCGCTGAATGTCGTATCCATTCCTACCAAGGCGATCTGGCCCTACGTCCAGCAATGGAATTTCAATGTTCAGCGCGAACTTCCGAGCCACACGGTCCTCACGGTAGCTTATGCGGGCAGCAAGGGAACGCATCTTGCCGACGTCCGGGATTTCAACCAGATCTATCCTGTATCAGGATTCGCAAAATCCCTATCTTCCAGGCCAAGTCATCAGCTCGAATGACTGCTCGACTATGACGGTGAATGGCAATCCTGTTACCGGGCCAGCAGCAAACAATCTCAATGTTGCTTGCGGAAACGCTATCAGTCCTGATATTTATCGACCCTATCCCGGCTACGGTGACATTACCGGAAAGGAATATCAGGCCAACTCGAGTTATAACTCCTTGCAGGTTTCAGGCCGACGTACTGTTGGACGCCTCCAACTCAGTCTTGCCTATACCTGGAGTCACTCGATCGATGATTCTTCAGATGGAAACGATGGCAATTTCGTAAATTCGTACGACCTTTCCTCCACGCGCTCCAGCTCTAATTTCGACCAGCGTCAACTGCTCAATGTAAGTTATGTCTATGACCTGCCTTTCTTCACTAAGGCCGGTATATTGCACACAGTGCTTGGAGCCTGGCAGTGGTCGGGACTTGTCACTTTCCAGACCGGCACGCCATTCAGCGTTACCAATGGCCTTTTTGGTGATAATGCCGGCGTCGGGAACGGAGTCGGTACTGCCTCTTACGTTGACATAGTAGGAAATCCCTACTCAAAGCCGTCACAAAGTCAGACAGTCGGTGTTTTAGGCCCGCTTCTTTTTAATCCGGCGGCTTTCGCAGACCCGACTGGCTTAACCTTTGGCGATAGTGGGAGGAACGTCTTGAATAACCCTGCACGGACGAACTTCGACATGGGACTTTTTAAACGTTTTCCGTTCAGAAACGAAGCCCGCGCCTTTGAGTTTCGCGCAGAGGCGTTCAACGTCTTCAATCACACTCAATGGAACGGCATCAACTCTGGAGCTTCCTGTTACGGCGGCACAAACAATTCAGCAGGCGACATCAGTTGCATCACCACGCAGACCTTTCTGCATCCGAGCGGCGCGCATAACCCGCGTATCCTTCAGCTCAGCCTGAAGTTTCTCTTCTAGAGAACCACAAACACAAAGAGCCTGCGAGCGGTTCACCAACTCACAGGCTCTTCAGGCTTGCAGGTAACTTTTCAGCTCGTGCTGGTTTTGTCAGCGACTTTGTTGGCGCCTTTGTTCACGCCCGTCTTGGTAGCGTGAGTACTCTTCTTATAACCCTTCTTCACAGCGCTGGTACTCTTCTTGGTGCCCTTTTTCGCTGCGGTTGAGCTGTCGTGGGCGGCGTCTTTGGTGTCTTGCGCCACGCTTTGTGAGCAGGCTGGAATGACGACACAAAAACTGGATGCTAATACGAGAGACAAAATTTTGGCTTTCATCACTTCCCATCCTACTTTGGAAAGATTACTTACGAGCGCAGAATGCGGCTAAATTACATCAAATTAATTCTCCGGCTAAGTCAAGCCGATCGAGTCTCTTTAGAGATCGCCGCATACCGGCCCAGCAGCTCATCTTCGAAGGTGAAATCCGGCTTCGGGAACCCGCGCTTGTTCACAAAGGAGTGATAGGTTGCTTGCAAACCCTCCTCAAAGTCGGTCGGCTTGAAAGCAAGCATTCGCTGTGCCTTGGTTATGATCTGGGTAATCGCGGGAACGTCAAAGTAATCGCCGAAATACAGCTTTTCGCCGCCAAGTACCTTGCCACCGGCCCGGTAAATGAATTCGCGCGGAATGGGAATCAACTCCGGCTCTTTCACCCCAGCGACGCGGGCCAGATCCAGCAACAATTCGTGCTGGGTCACAGCTCTGGGATTTGAGGTATTGAACGCGTGTCCTATAGTGTTCCGATTATCAGAGACTCGCATAGCCAGATGGACTAGATCATTTACCAGGATGAATTGCATCAATCGGTGGCCTTCACTCGGGAGAATCACGGGCCGACCCGCGCGGAAGCGGTCCCAAAAAAAAGCTTCCCGATAGAAGGGATTGCCCGGCCCGTACACAAAGGGCGGCCGCAGGGTAACAATGGGAAATCCTGTCCTTTGATGGAGACGAAACAGCGCCCGCTCACTCATGGCCTTGTTCCGGGAATAGGGGTTAGGATGATCGTCCGGTGCCAGCGCGTCCCCTTCATGATGATTTAGCCCATCACCGTAGGCGGCAACACTAGACATGAACACGTAGCGCCCGACCTTTCCGTCGAAGATCTGGGCTGTCGCCTCTACCTGGCGGCCAGTCGTGCCGCGTTCCCAATCGTAGGCGAAGTCGTAGACAGCATCGAAACGAATAGATCCCACGGCTTTTCGGACAGTTTCCGCATCGTTTCGATCGGCAACAAGGTTATGCACACGCTTGCTGAAAGGGTTGCGGTTCTTTCTATGCAAGATGTGGACTTCGTGTCCGGCCTCCACTAGCTTTTCAACGAGCAGTCGTCCAATGAACTGCGTGCCCCCGATGACGAGGAGCCTTCGCGAATTTGGATCGGGCTTATTTGCCGGCTTCCGGGAAGCCGCCCTGATGGAAGATGTCACCCTCGTAGGCATAGGATTACCTACTTATTAGACGGCGAGCGAGGCTGGTTAGTCGTAGTATTCGAGGCCGAGGTGAGTAATGAGAGTCTCACCTTGCATCCAGCGGAGCGTATTCTTGAGCTTCATCAGTTGAATGAAGATGTCGTGCTCCGGATAGAGTCCCGGCGCGGTCATAGGTCCTTTGAAGTAGAACGAAAGCCATTCCTGTATGCCTCTCATGCCCGCCCGCTGCGCCAGATCCAGAAACAAAACCAGATCCAGAACCAAGGGCGCCGCCAGGATCGAATCCCGACAGAGAAAATCGATCTTGATCTGCATAGGATAGCCGAGCCATCCGAAAATGTCGATGTTATCCCAACCCTCCTTGGCATCACCGCGCGGCGGGTAATAATTGATGCGGACCGCATGGTACAGATCCTTATAGAGTTGCGGATAAAGATCCGGCTGAAGAATCTGTTCCAGTACGGAGAGTTTCGTCTCTTCCTTTGTTTTGAAGGAGCCTGGGTCTTCCAGTACTTCACCGTCGCGATTGCCGAGGATGTTGGTCGAGAACCAGCCCCTCACGCCCAGCATCCGCGCCTTGAAGCCGGGTGCCAGAAGGGTTTTCATGTACGTCTGCCCGGTCTTGAAGTCTTTCCCGCAGATCGGCACCTCATTCGTTCGCGCCAGATCGAGCAGTGCCGGCACGTCTGTCGTTAGGTTCGGCGCGCCGTTGGCGAAAGGAACGCGCAGCTTCAGAGCGGAGTAGGCGTAAATCTGGCTCGGTGCGATGTCAGGATCGCTCTTTCGCAAGCCCTCTTCGAAAGCCTCCAGACTTTGGTGAACTGCTGCCGCTTTATGGAAAACCTCGGTCGAGCCACACCAGATCATCACCAGCCGGTTACAGTTATTAGCTCTCTGGAAGTCCCGGATGTCCTGCATGAGAGCCTCGGCCAGCTCCATCTTGTTCCTGCCGGACTTGGTGTTCGGCCCGCTAATCTTTTTTACGTAGTTTTGGTCGAAGACGGCCTTCATCGGCCGGATTGCGGAAAGCGGCTCTTTCAATTCGTCCAGAAGCGGCTTTTCCAGCACCTGGGCCCGACTCGCTGCCTGGTAAGTGCCTGGTAAGCGTCGTCTTCGTATATGTCCCAGCCGCCGAATGCCAGACAGTCCAACGGAGCCAGTGGAACGAAGTCCTTTATCTTTGGCGTTCGCCCGTCTGTCCGCTTGCCAAGGCGGATTGTACCGAGCTGGGTCAGCGAACCAATCGGAGCGCCTAAGCCTTTCTTCACTGCCTCAACCCCGGCGATGAAGGTGGAAGTCACCGCGCCCATTCCCGGTATCAAGATCCCCAGCTTGCCATCGGCTGGCTTTATGCTGGCCTTCTCTTCTATGGACAAAATTAAACTCCTGAAGTGGCTTTTATTGCTTGTTGGGCTCGCAGCAGTCCGCCGCGCCTCACCGGCTGGTGGCGTGCAAGGCCTAGGTTATACTAGCATTCGATGTCGCAGGGCAGTACGGGCAGCATTTCCACCCTGATCGTGGACGACGAGCAGCTTGCCCGTGAAGAGCTCTCGTTCCTTTTAAAGGATTTCCCGGAGATCGACGTGCTCGCGGCATCCTCGAACGGACTCGAAGCGGTCGATCTCATTGAGCAGCTCGAACCTGAACTGGTCTTCTTAGACGTACAGATGCCCGGCATAGATGGATTGGGCGTCATTGCAAAGGTGAGAGCCTCGGGAAGTCCGGTTCCACACTTCGTATTAACGACTGCTTTCGACCAGTACGCCGTCGAAGCTTTCCGCCTGGAAGCTTTGGATTATTTGCTCAAACCTGTCGAGAAGGAACGTCTCGCGGATTCGGTAGCGAGAGCGAAGCGAATCATAGAGGACAAGCAAAGTCAAGAGAGGCCGCCGGAAACGGCAGGAAGGCCGGGACATCGTAATAAGTTGCTGGTCAAGACGAATAACCGCAACCTGATCGTGGATGTACAGGATCTGGTTTACGCGACGATTGATGATGGCATGATCACCGTAGCGACGGCTCAATTTGAGGGACAGACAAATTACCGGACTATCGAAGAGCTGCAATCGAACCTTGATCCCGACTTATTCTGGAGAGTCCACCGGTCCTTTCTAGTGAACATCAACAAAATCCGCGAAGTAATTCCGTGGTTTAAGTCTAGCTTTCAGTTGAAGATGAACGATCGTAAGCAGACGGAAATACCGGTCAGTCGCATCCAGACCCGCCGGCTGCGATCACTGCTTAAGATCTAGGTTTCTCAGCCCGGCTACGGGCTAGTTGGCTCGCGGACCCTGTTCTTTGGCCAAACGAACACGAGCCCCGTCCAGCTTCTTCTGCACCTTTGCCATCTCCTCAGGCTCAACGTCCGCCGGAGCCCCGCTGTTCCATTCCTGCAGTGAAGATTGCCACTGGTTGATCGCTTCTTGGGTCTTACCCTGTTTAAAGTAGACATCACCCAGATGGTCATGGATCGTAGGATCCTTGGACATCAGTTGCACGGAACGCGTAAGTTGCTGTTCGGCATCATCGAGCTTGTTGAGGCGATAATAAACCCAACCAAGGCTGTCCAGATAAGCGTAGTTGTTGGGCTCCAGTTTCACTGCCTTTCGAATCAGCTCCTGGGCTTCCGTCAACCTGGTATTCTGATCTGCCAGCATATAGCCTAAATAGTTCAAAGCGGATGCGTTATTGGGGTCTGAATCGATCACCTGGCGGAAAATGCGCTCGGCTTGCTCATATTTTTTCTGCCGTTCGAGCATTTCCCCGCGAACAAACAGAATGCTGGTTTTATCTTCTTTCGTTTGAGATAGCTTGTCGGCGGCATCAACCGCCTTCGCCATCTCTCCGTAGTTCTTGGCCTTCTGATAGGTATCGGCCATCTGGAGATAGATGTCGCGATCGTCTTTGCCATTCAGTAGCTTCTTCAGCTCCGCGATAGCGAGATCGTTCTTCCCTTCGTCGGCCAGGAGTTCCGCGCGAGTCTGGATCAACGTGCGGTCGTTCGGAGATTTCTTAGACGCCGCATCACTGGCTTCCTGAGCCTTGGGATACTCGCGCGCCAACCTATAGGTCTCGATCACCTGCGCCTCGACCCGCGGAGTCAAATCCGGATCCAATTGCGAGATTTGACGGAACGAATCCACGGCCTGATCGTACTGTTCATTTTTCCGGCAGAGAACGCCGAGCTGCTCAAGCATCTCAGCCCGCGCGCCCCGCTGTTGCTGATCGTAGTCGCGGCGCGCTGTCTTAGCGAGCAAAGTCTTCAGTTCAGCAATGGCATCGGCGGTTTTCCCTTCGTCGGAGAGAAGATTCGCGTCGGCGAACAGGACCTCTACATCATCCGGGTCGAGTGACTTAGCCTTATCGATCATCCGGCGGGCATCGTCCAATTTCTTCTGTTCGCGGTAAATCTGGGCCGATCTCAGGTAAGGCTGAGCATCCTGAGGGTTGGCTTCCATCAGTTCTGCGTAGGTTTTCAGCGCGTCATCGTATCTCCCCGCAAGAGCCTGATCCTGCGCCATCGCCTGCTTCAATTCGGCTCGGCTTGGATCCAGATCGATCGCCTTCTTGTACGCATCTGCGGCAAGCGAGTATTCTCGCATCGACTCGTAGTTGTTAGCCAGAATGACGAGCGCCCGAGGAGAAGGATCCTTTTGCGCCAACTTTTCAAGAAGGGCCGTTGCCGCTTTCGGATCTCCACGATCGGAGTAGACGGTCGCCAGACCGACGATAGCGTCTTCGTTCTCAGGTTCTACCGCGATTGCCTGTTTGAAGGCGGCTTCCGCGGAAACCGAATCATCTACCACGCGATCGAGCCGGCCCATCATGACAAGACTTTCAACGTCTCTTGGGTCCTTCTGCGTAATGTATTTATACTGATCGATGGCTTTGTGAGCCATGTTTTCATCGATGTGATTCGTCTGGGCGTCGCCGATCTGCTGGGTGTAGATATGCGCAAGCACTTTGCGCGCGTTCAAATCGTCGGGATTGGTTTTGAGCGCCTGCTGCGCCTCTTCGACAGCATCCCGCAAATGGCCAGTCATCCTATAGAGCTCAGCGATGTCCTCTACGAGGAATCCTGCGCTAGGATCTTCTTTCATGGCCAGCCGGTAGTTGTCGATTGCCTTATTAGCATAATCACTTCGGTTGCCGTAGGTTCCCGCAAGATCCTCGTAAAGATGCCCTACCGCAAAGTGATAGTACGCGGCCGCTTTAGGTGAAGCAGGCTGATTGGTGGATGGAGGCAATTTAGCTGCATTGGTTGCCGACGGGCTTGCATTTTGCCAGCCGTTTGGGGAGCCGCTGGCCAAAATGGGGGCCGCAAGCAGCGCGGCGAGGAAAAGACAAGTTTGGCCAATGGGATTAAATTGGGGGTAAGACATTCGACCGCTTCGAGCTAGGTGTCAGCACTGCCGGAGCAGTGGTTGCCCTTAGTATAGCTCCGATATTGAGGATGCGGAGTTTTCGTGCAAGGTTACCTGGCGAGACGTCCACTTGATCTTGACGAACCGGCATCTAATCTCTCTTGACATCAACTAATTCACCCCTGATCGCGATACTTGGTCCTACGGGCAGCGGAAAGAGCGATCTCGCCTTGATGCTAGCCGAAGAACTGCATGGCGAAATTGTAAATTTCGATTCGGTTCAGGTTTGCCGGGGTCTCGACATCGGCTCAGCCAAATTGCCTCAACCGGCAAGAAGAGGAATCCCGCATCATCTTATAGACTGCGTTGAGCCCGATAAGGGGCTCACTGCCGGAGCGTATGCGCGTATGACCCGGCCAATTCTAGAAGAAATCAGCTATCGTGGATTGATCCCAGTGCTGGTCGGGGGGACTGGCTTCTACTTACGCGCTCTCTTGAATGGGTTATCGCCGGCGCCGGCAGCCAACCACAAGCTCAGGGACCGATTGGCGGCGATTGCCAGACGCCGGCCGGCCGCGCTGCATCGCTACCTCGCTCTTCGCGATCCAGTCTCTGCACAGCGTATCCACTCGAACGATCACCAAAAGCTCATTCGCGCTATCGAGCTTGGGTTGCTAAGTGACCGGACGGCCTCGGAGACGCAAAGTCTTCCGCGGGAGATGCTGCGCGGTTTCGTGTCGTTAAAGATAGGGCTGAGTCCTGACCGGGCATCGCTCTACAGTCACTTGAATAGTCGAGCCGCGCAGATGTTCCGTACTGGTCTTTTAGAGGAGACGGAGGCGCTTCTCAAGTCCGGCGCTTGCCGGGAATCGAAAGCAATGCAGTCACTTGGCTACCTGCAAGCCGTCAAGGTCTTGCGGAACGAGCTAAGCGTCGATGAAGCGATTGCCGAGTGCCAAACAAAAACCCGGCAATACGCAAAGCGGCAGATGACTTGGTTTCGCAGAGAGCCGGGCGTCTTTTGGTTGAGTGGATTCGGCCACGAGCCGGAAATACAGAGTGCCGCATTGTTGCGGGCGCGAGAATTTTTGAATCAATCAGCCTTTCGCGTCTAACTTTCTTCTAAAGTTTATCTCAAGCTTTTCGTCGCGCCCAAGCTGACGAAACTTTTGCACCTGGCCAATTCGTATCGCTAGGTGAAGTAGCTCTGACAGCTACTCAGAGGGAGAACGGAGTTCTATGTCGAACAAATCGAGACTTATTTTCACGATAGCGGGTGCGATGGCGGCGTTCGCCGCGACCGGCACTTACAGGGTCAATATCCTTCAAGACGGTATTATCGAAGGAAAGCAGATCAAAGCGGGTGATTACAAAATTTCGGTCGAAAATAACACCGCGGTTTTGAAGCATGGCAAGCAATCTATCGAAGTGCCTGCCCACGCCGAGCAGTCGCAATCGAAGTATTCGGATACACAGGTGCAGTACGTCGACAACGCGATCCGCGAGATTCATGTTGGCGGCACCATGACAAAGATTGTATTCACCGGTGCAAACGGATCAACCGCCGGCGGCAGCAATTAATTCGCTTTTGCTTGTTACGATGGAGGCGTGTTTTCGAACCGCCTCCCGTTCTTTGCAGCGGTTGTTTTCTTCTTTGCTATGATCCTCAGTTCTGCCGCGGATGGCGCGACAGTGCTGGTTCTTCAGTTTCATAACAGTTCGCAATACTCGGATCTGAATTGGGTGGGCGAAAGCATATCCGAGACACTAAAAGATGAGTTCGGCGCGCAGACCCAGATCGTTTTCGGCCGCGATTTACGCACGGAAGCGCTAAAGCGTCTATCTCTTCGTCCCGGAGCGGATTTTACAAAAGCAACGCTGATTCGATTAGGTCAGACCGTGGGCGCCGACTACGTCTATTACGGAACATATGACGCGAGTCTTCCGCCCGGCAGCTCGGCCTTGAAAGATAGTTCCATACAGGTAAGCGCACATGTAATCGACTTGCGAAAACTGCACGACGGACCTGATCTCGCCGAGGCGGGAAAGCTGGTGGATCTGACTCGCCTCGAGGAGCATCTCGCCTGGCAATCCTTGCGCTACCTGGATTCGTCGTTCAATCTTCCGCTCGATCATTTTCTGACACCGGGAAAGATCAGGCGCGCCGATGCGGAAGAGAGCTATATCCGCGGCCTGCTTTCTTCGAGCAAAGAGCAACAGCAGAAGTGGTTCATGCAGTCCCTGGCGCTAGATGCTCATTTCACAAATCCCGCCTACGAACTCGGCAAACTGGCGCTGGAACGCAAAGATTTCCGCCAGGCTCTCTCCTGGTTTCAACGCATCTCCGCCGCCGATCCACGTTATCCGGAGGCCCGGTTCAAGATGGGACTGGCCGCATACGACGCCGCAGACTACGGCGCGTCAGCCGATTATTTCCGCGAAGTTGCCAAGGCGTTCCCCTTAAACGAGGTCTACAACAACCTGGGAGCGGCGGAAAACCGCCTTAATCAGATGAACGCCGCCGAGGATTTCCGTCACGCTCTCGAAGGCGATCCCAACGATCCCATATATCTGTTTAACTTGGGGAATACGTTGTTGAAGCACAACAACTTCGATGAAGCGGAGCAGCGCTTCCAGGAGGTGCTGAGGCACGATCCAGATGATGCCGAGGCACGCACGCTGCTGGGACAAGCCCAACGCCACGAGTTTACTGGCGGCAGTACCGGTAAACCTCCGGGACCCGACCGTCTGAAACCGAATTTCGACCTCACGGCCTTCCGGCAATTAAAAGCGGTGGTGCAGAGTAAAGGAAGTCCATAGCGGCGAAAGCCTGTTCCGGGTAAACCGGTAATCGAAATGACCGGATCCGGACAGCGGATATCCAAAAGCGAGCGGCCAACGAGCATTGCCGATCACAGGATGTTGATTCGATGAAGCGCACTCAGGAAAAGGAAATGCTCTAAGCGCAAGATGCTTCCGGGAAATTTGCGTTTTCTTAGTCGTAGCCTGTCGCGCAATCCTGCATTTGTCATTACTGCGGTGCTCTCCCTGGCACTGGGCATTGGCGCAAACACCGCTTTGTTCACGATTACCTACCAGGTCCTGCTGCGTACGCTGCCCGTTAAGGATCCTCAGCAGATCGTATCGCTCGAGTGGCGCGGCCAGTTTATCGGAGGTTCGGCGCGGGGATTCCGGAATCGCTTTTCGTATCCAGCTTACAAAGATCTGCGCGATGGGAATCCGGGAGTCTTTACCGGCATTGCGGCCGAGTATCAGAGCGAAGTGGACATCGCCGAGAGAGGGCCTGCCGAACGCGGCGTGGCCGAATTGGTTTCGGGCAATTATTTTCAGGTCCTCGGCGTAACGCCAGCCATCGGTCGCATGTTCACACCTGCCGACGACCGGGTTCGAGATGCTTCGCCGGTTATCGTGCTCAGCTATGGGTACTGGCAGCGCCATTTCGCAGGTGATCCGTCGGTTCTCAATCGGACGATCGATGTGAATGGCTACCCGATGACGGTGGCCGGCGTCGCGCAGCGGGGTTTTGCCGGCTTTCTTCCCATGGATCCGTCCGATATCTTTGTCCCCCTCACAATGAAGAGTACGGTGACTCCAACCTGGGACGACATGGCTCGCCGTGACAGCATCTGGCTGCGTGTTTTCGGACGCCTCTCGCCCGGCGTTTCGAGCGAACAGGCAGCGAGCGCTATGGCTATTCCCTATCGCCGTGCCCTGGAAAACGATCTTCAGAGCAATGGCCGGCCGAGCGGTTTCAGGCAGCGCTATCTGCGCAACTCACTCGTTTTCACGAATGCGTCCAAAGGGGCCGGCTCCTTAGAGGAACAGTTCGCCATGCCGCTGTACGTGCTTCTGGCTATGGTTGGGACGCTGCTTCTGATTGCTTGTGCGAACGTGGCGAATCTTCTTATTACCCGCGCGGCAACCAGGCAGAGAGAAATTGCGATTCGGCTTTCGTTAGGGGCAAGCCGGAACTCTCTGATCCGGTTGATTATGACGGAGAGCTTGTTCATCGCGCTTTTGAGTGGAGCGCTTGGGTTGCTACTCTCCCAGTGGTTGGCCTACGTGCTGGTCCGCATGTTGCCGTTCGAGAACATTGGCGACGCAATCAGCACGCGAAGCGATTGGCACGTGCTTGCTTTTACTACGGTTCTGAGCCTCCTTACTGCTGTGTTCTTTGGACTATTTCCTGCCTGGCAGATGACCCGGCCGGATGTAGCTCCGGCACTCAAGAGCGAGATCTCTTCTGCTTCGCTCGCGCCAGAGCAGACGCGGCTTAGGCGTCTGCTGGTTGCGGCGCAAATCGCCTTGTCGCTGCTGCTGCTTTATGGCGCCGGACTTTTCGCTCGAAGCCTGCACGATTTAATGGCGGTGAACAGCGGGATGAATGTGTCGCGCGTATTGAGTTTTTCGGTTGATCCATCGCTGCAGAAGTACAGCCCGGAAAGAAGCCGCAGATTTTTTGAAAGTCTGCAGGAGAAGATAAGAGCAATCCCGGGCGTGGTGTCGGTCGGCGGTGCATCGGTTCCGGTATTGGCGGAACAGAATTGGCAAAACGGCGCTCATGTCGAGGGCTACCGCCCGGCGGCAGGAGAGGACATCAATCCGGGCTGGAACCAGATGCTTCCGGGTTTCTTCTCCACTATGCGGGTCCCAATAATCGCGGGCCGGGAATTTACCGAAGCCGATGCCGCGCAGTCGCAGAAAGTCGTTATCGTAAATGAAACCTTCGTGAAACGGTATGTGCATGGCCGCGCGCTCGGCTTGCATCTCGGGTGGGGTGGAAGCGGCCCAATGCCTTTTGAAATAGTAGGCGTGGTGAAGGATTTGAAAGGCGGCGATCTTAAAGAGGCGGCCAAACCTTGGACCTACACTGCCGCTCTACAGGACGAAACACCATCGGCCATGACTTTCTACGTCCGCACCGGCCAGGAGCCGATCACGATGACTCAGTCGATTCGCGAGGTGTTGAGAAAACTGGATCCATTGCTGCCCATGTTCGACATCAAAACAGTCGAGCAGCAAATCGAGGAAACGCACTATATCGATCGCCTCTTCGCCTGGCTATCGAGTTCGTTCGGTCTGCTTGCGACTCTGCTTGCCTCGGTCGGACTATATGGTGTAACATCCTTTGCTGTCGCGAGGCGCACGCACGAGATCGGGATCAGGATGGCTTTGGGGGCGGAACGCGGCAATGTTCTCCGGCTCGTGATGAAAGAGGTATTGCTGCTGGCTGCCGTGGGCGTGTTGATTGGAGTTCCAGTTGCGCTTGCGTTGGGAAGACTGCTTGCCAGCCAGCTTTTCAACGTGAAGCCCCAGGATCCGCTGGTGCTAGCGTGCGCAGTAGTGGTGATACTACTTGTTTCGGCATTCGCAGGATTTCTACCTGCACGCCGCGCCACTTGCATCGATCCCATACAGGCGCTGAAATACGAGTAACTCGGTAGGTCGTAGGGCGCTCGTTCAGATTAAACTGGTCGATTTCGACCTGCTATTTCTCTCACGTGGTCTCAAACGTGCTACCCATTCGCCCTGAATGCTTGTTTGGCTGGATTCGCCGGCATTAGCTTTAGTTCTGCACCGAGCTGTGGAAAACCCGGGTGCCTTCCGGTCCGAACGGGCCCTCAGTATAATCGGAGAGCCTTATGCTTGAGGCTTTCGGGTTGTCAGACCCCGGCTGTATCCGTTCTAATAACGAGGACTATTTCATCAGCGACTCGGAATCCGGAATCTTTGTTCTCGCCGATGGCGTGGGGGGGGCAAATGGCGGCGAATTCGCTTCGCGCTTAGGCGCGGAACGCTTATATGAGATTCTGCTGAATTCGCCGCCAGTTGACAAGACGGACCTGCTGCAGCAGGCGTTCATCGAAGCAAATGCCACCGTTCGCGAGTTTGCCAAGGAAAATCCCGCGCTCGACGGAATGGGAACCACCTTGGTGGCTGCCCGCAGGATTAGCGATGAACTTTTCGAGGTGGGTAGCGTAGGAGATAGCCGGGCTTATCTCGCTTCCGCAGGGCAGCTTACTCTCGTCACGGAAGATCAGACGTGGCTCGCGGAGGTAGGCTCTCAATTAGGCTTGAGCGATGAAGCACTCAAGAAACATCCCTATCGCCATGTCCTCACCATGGCGATAGGGAGCAGCGAAGAGCTCCGCGTTGGGTCCCGCTCAGTTAAGATGTCGCCTGGCGATCAACTGCTGCTCTGTTGTGATGGCCTCCACGGCGTGCTTAACGACAGGGCACTGAGCGATGCGCTGGCATCCGATGAGGCGCTTCCCGAGAAGTGCCGCCGCCTCATAGCAGCCGCCAAGGCGGCCGGCGGTCCAGATAACATTACCGTTGTTCTGATTCAACTCGTCTGACCCGTCCGCTCGAACCGCATTCCTCGAATAGGCTAGAAAAAACCTCACGCTGCGCGATGAGTTAGTGAGGCTAATTTTGAGATTTCTATCGCCGCTCCTCTCGATCTTACTCGCGCCCTTGCTGGCGATGGAGCCATTGATGGCCCAATCGCCGCTAGCGGCAGATCCCATCACCGAAGCACTTCAAATCAGGATGGTGGATGCCGATAATGCCAGCGCTCGAATTGGTTCTCGCTCGAACCAGGGGTTCACCGTAGAAGTAACGGATGCTGCAGGCAGGGTTGTGCGTGACGCAGCGGTGATCTTCCGTTTGCCGGATAGCGGCCCCTCCGGGCGGTTCGCCGATGGGACACTCGCAGCAGTAACTTATGCCGACGCCGATGGAAAAGCCCGGGTGAGTGACATACGTTGGGATGATACGCCCGGCTTGGTGATGCTGCGTGTGACTGCCGCAAAAGGCACGGCCCATGCGGGGCTGCTGTTTGAACAAACTCTAAGCGCGGCTGCCACGCCCGTCTCTGCCGCTGCCGCCAGACAGAGCGTACCAGTACAGCCGTCCCTGCCGGTTCCCGCGTCAGTCCAGACAAGCCAACCGCCAAGCGCTCCTGTCGCAGTTATTCGACAACGCGCTCCCGCGACCCGGCCTGCTGTTCCCGGGAACCTCCCGGCCGTCTCCGTCACAAACAATGGAGAAACAGATGACGATTCGCCTGATGCAAATGTGCCCTCCCGCCATATGGTCGGAGCCGCTAACGCTCTGGAGGGAGCACCGGACGTTTCGATTACCAGCTCGGGCGCAGCATCTGGTGGTCACAGTAAGGCGAAGTGGATTGCTGTTATTGCCGTCGCAGCCGGTGCCGGAGTGGCGTTAGCTTTGGTGCGCAAGGGAAGCTCGAGTTCGTCCTCCTCCGGAATCACGATCGGATCGCCCACCGTCAGCGTAGGCCATCCGTAGATCACGCCGAAAGGTCTTTTAAGCCATGAAGCGTTGCTACGTAACCACCCTGCTTTCCGCTCTCTCGGCGGCATGTCTCTACGGACTTATCGGCGCGCCAAGTCCCGGATTCGTCAGGTACGGCGGATTGCCAATCCAAAAAATATATGGCGTCAGCGGGAATCTGGTTCTCGCCGGGGCAAGTTTCGGGGCTGCCGACGCAAGCAGTTTTTCGGACACCGGAGCTCTTATCGCCGCAAACGGGCGCATCAAACTGATCCGGTTGGATGGGTCTGAAATTGCCGAGTACCGGTATCCTAGCGGAGCCGCACCATTGCTGGGAATAGACCCCAATTCAAGCGGGGCTCTCGCCTGGCTGAGTGCTTCCGGCTCACTGCTTTGGTGGGATGGCAAGACCTTCACCACAATTCCAGTCGATAGTAGTGCTTTTGATGGCAGGATCAACTGTGTTTCTCTGGTTAGCGAAAACATTGCGCGCTTCCTTGTCGCTCATCCGGAAGGTGGCGTGTCAGCCGGTGTGTCAACCGTGGACATCGCGCTCCCGGCGGGCAATATAGTTTCATCCGATCTTCTTCCGGGCGTGCAGTCGCCAGCTTTTCAGTTTGGTTCCCGCCTAATTTGGAGCGACGAACGCGGCCTTGAGATCGAAATACGGGGTGGCGCACAGCATACACTGCCAGCTCCTACGGGCGGTTTTACCGCGGAGCAGATGTCCTCGCAGTGGGTGCATCTGTACTTTCCTTCGAACAAAACCCATTGGGCTCTTCATCTCGGCGGTAGTGAACCAAGTCTGTCACGTCTGCCCGGGCTCCTCGCCGGGAAGGAGCTCCAGTGATGAAATCGCTCGTATTGCTGACGTTTTGCTGCTTGGTTTCAGCCGCGCAGACCGTGACCTTTGCGATTCATGACAACACGGGTACCACTCCCGACGTAGCGCTCCCTGCCGCATACCAGTTTGCCTCGACGCCGCAAGGCGGGTCCTCCAGCATCATGCTAAAAGCGACCAACAACAGCTCAACGCCTGTAGAACTGGTTTTGGCCTATGTGGGAGCTTCGTCCGGTTCGTCCGTTGCGAATTCGAACTTTAGTATTACGGGCATCGCCGAGGACAAAGTTCTTGCGCCCGCGGGATCCGAGTATTTCACGGTTAACTTTACGCCGTCGACAACGGGACAACTGTTGGGCTATCTGCAAGCCGCCTACGCAGTTCAGCAAGACGGTTGCGTGTTTGGCAGCTCAACGACCGGCACGCCGTGTAGCGGGACCATCGCCGCTGTTTCCACGCTGGAGGGAACGGGCACGCCGCCGCAGGTGCTCCTGACGTACAACAACGGTCAGGGAAGCAGCACTTTGCAGCCTAGCGCGGCGTCACGCCTCGATTTCGGCAGCATCTCCACTAGCAGTACTTCTTCGATTACCTTCACTCTGGCCAATCAAACCTCTTCGCCTTTGCCTACGCCTACCGTCTCAATCAATAGCGGGGTTTTCAGCAGCAGCGCATTTTCACTGGATTTAACCAATCTTCCGGCCACCTTGCCGGCTAGCGGGTCCGGAAGCTTTACGGTCACATTCGCGCCGGGCCAGACCGGCTTAACCACCGCTACGCTCAGCGTAGGATCAAACTCGTACGGGATTCAAGGGACCGGAATTGTCGTGGCGGATGTCGATGCTCTGCAGATTTCCTACGTCGATTCCACTGACGTGCGCACCCTGCCTCAAGCCGCAACGCCGATCAGCTTCGGGCAACTGGTGCCCGGAACAGCCGCCGGCGCATCGTTAACATTCACCGTGGCTAATCCGGCGACGTCATACGATGCTGTCACAATATCCGCGCTTTCTGTGAGCGGGGCGGCTTATAAGCTCACCGGCGGTCCATCTTTGCCCGCGACGATTCAGCCCAATGCATCGATTACGTTCACCGTTACTTTCTCTGCCGCGAGCAGCGGGACCTTTACTGGCTCGCTTTCGATCGGCACGCGTATCTTCGCTTTGACAGGGGTGGCGGTCGTTTCTCCCGCGCCGGCCATTTCATTTCAAGTGAGCCAGCAGCCTCTTACCAGCGCGCAACAAGTGAACCTGACACTCGAAGCAGCGACCGCCGCCACGCAAACTGTTTTGGGCGAGCTGACCATGCAATTCACACCATCGGTGAGCAACGTGCAGGACGATCCGGCCATTCTATTTTTCGCGACAAACAGCCGGAAGCTGTCCGTTACGCTGGCTGCAGGCTCGCAGGCAGTGACTTACGACGGCCAATCCGCGCTCGCATTCCAGACTGGCACAACCGCTGGAACCATCACGTTTACTCTCACGTTTCCCAACACGCCGCCACTGACCCAGTCCTTTAGCATTACTCCCGCGCTGATACATGTTTCAAGCGGATTGGCATCTCGCCAATCGCCCGCACTGGTAGTGACGGTGAATGGATATGACAACACGTACTCAGTAGGGCAGCTATCGTTTACTTTCTTCGATCTCAAAGGCGCGCAGATCAATGCGGCTCTGCCAGTGGATGCATTGTCGGAGTTTCATAATTACTTTTTCACCAATGATCCGGCGGGCGGCAGTTTTGCGGTGCAGGCCAGCTTCCCGGTGACAGGCGATGTCACGCAGATCGGCTCAGTTGCGGTAACACTGACTAATTCAGCGGGACAGACCAGCACAACGATGACCTTCCAGTAGTGCGTGACCGCTGTAGTAGCGCGCTACCGTTGAAACATGGCCATCGTAGCGCTCACTATAGCTGGTTCCGACCCCAGCGGCGGCGCCGGCATTCAGGCTGACCTCAAGACATTCCACCAATTCGGGGTCTATGGCGAGGCCGTGATCACGTTGATCACGGTTCAGAATACACAGCGCGTTTCCGAGGTAGCGCCGCTGCCTGCGAAACTGGTCGCAGAGCAGATCACGGCCGTTATCGAAGACATTCCCCCACATGCCGCAAAGGCGGGCGCCCTCGGAAACGCGGAAAACGTCGAGGCGGTTGCTGACCTGGCGAAGGCATTCTCCTTCCCTCTAATAGTCGATCCAGTGATGGTCAGCAAACACGGTCACCGCCTCTTGTCGCACGAGGCGGAGCAGGTACTGAAGCGCAAACTCTTGCCTTACGCCCTGCTGGTGACTCCCAACATTCCCGAAGCCGAAGCTCTGGCGGGTATCGAGATTCGCTCGGAAGCGGAAATGAGCCTGGCCGGCCATCGCATCCTCGAGTACGGATGCAAAGCGGTGCTCGTCAAAGGTGGCCATTTGCCAGGAGAGCCGGTAGACCTTTTATTTTGCTCGAGCGATAGATCTTCGAATGGTGCCTCTCGCTATCCCGCTTGTCGTGTTCCAACGAAGCATACGCACGGCACAGGCTGCACTTACTCAGCGGCCATTACTGCTGCTTTGGCCCTTGGCAATGCTTTGCCGGAAGCAATTTTGCTTGCGCACCAGTATCTGCAACGCGCTATCGAAACGGCCCCGGGACTGGGAAAGGGACAAGGTCCAGTCAATCACTTCGCACAGCCTTGATCATCGGATCGCCAGCACCACCAGTGTCATATCGTCGTGCTGGGGCGCCTCCCCCACGAATTCATCGGCTGAACGGAACACTGCGCGCACAATGTTTTCAGGGCTGCTGGCCGGGTCGAGTTCGCGAAGTGTCCGGAGCAAATTCGCTTCGCCCCATTCTTCCTCGCGGGTGTTCATGGCTTCAGTGATTCCGTCGGTGAAGAGGACTACTAAATCACTCTTCTGCAAATCGACCCGGGAACTCTGATATTGCAATTGAGTCAACATTCCGACAGGCGGCCCACCAACGTCCAGGCGAGTTATCTTCGCTTCGCCGCCATTTCGCTGCAAAACGATAGGCGCGTTATGACCGGCGTTTACGTAAGTCAGGCGGCGCAATTCGGGGTCATACTGTGCGTAGAAGAAAGTGGCGTAGAGGTTGATCGGCGAAGTGGCGTAAACGAGCCGGTTCACGTTAGCCATCAACTTCTCCAGGCTCTCGTTCACGCCTAGAGTTTGACCTCGGAGAGAAGCCTGCAGGCTGGCCATCAGCAGCGAAGCTGGAATTCCCTTGCCGGAAACATCGCCAATTGCCAGCCCCAGCGCATGGTTCGGAAGCTCCAGGAAATCGTAGTAGTCGCCACCCACCTCGCGCGCCGGGCGGCAGGTTCCAAAACACTCGATTCCGGCAATGGCCGGTACAGTTTGGGGCAGCAATCGTTGCTGAACTTCGCGAGCAATCGACAGTTCCCGCGTCATCACCTCCCGTTGAGCGGTTTCGGCGGCGATCGTGGAAGTCAAGCGGCTGTTCTCAACTGCCAGAGCCGTTTGCTGCGCGACCAATTGCAGCAGGCGCACGTCGCCCGTCGAGTAGGGCGCCTCTGAGTATCTCGGCCCCAAGCTCAGAAATCCGAGCAGTTCTTCGCGACGTGCGAGCGGTAGCAGCAATCGCGAGTCAAGCCGGGCCAATTCGGCTCGTTCCCCGGCGTCGACTTCTGCCGGCCACGAGTGCGGATCGTCGGGGTAAAGCAGCAGCGGCTTCTTCTCGCGCTGCAACTGATCCATCGTCGGCGATTTGTCGGGAAACGTAACATCGGCTCGCGAGTCGGTATAGCCGAACGCGTAGGCGAGCCGGTACCGATTCTGCTCGCTTAAGAAGATCGCGATGCCTGATATATGGAGCGCATCGGCAATGCGCGTCGCTACCGTCGTAAAAAGCGCGGATAGATCCACGATCGAACTTACCGATTCAGCCAGCCGGGCGAGAACCTGTTCCCTGTTATAAGCCTCGCGAAAGAAGCGCCGATCAATCCAACCGGCAAGCTTGCGGGCGCCGTAACCAATCAGCAAAACAATAGCGATTCCACAGCCGGTGAGAGTCGCGCGCCCGAGAAAAGTCATTCGACCCGAGTAGAGCGCAACCAACAGAACGATAAAAAGAGAAACCAAGATCTGAATCAGAACCAGTCCGCGGCGTGCCAGCGCGTACTGCAGACTCTGCCGCAAGATCACTCGCACATCCATGGCACGCTGCACCACCGTCACATAGGCCAGCGTCACCGGAAACAGCAGAACCGCACCGTAAACCGCAAGCGAGAGCCACACCGGGTCGTGCTGGAGGTTCATGTGCATCATGCGATGACCGATAACCTCCAATAGGATTGCAGGAACAAAGCTGATGGCCAGCCCGAAGAGTAGAACTCTCAACCGCCGCCGTTCGTCATGCTCGTTTGTTCTGGCAAGCCTTACCGCGAAGACGACCAGGGAAAGCAATACAAGAATCTCCAGCAGCGCCGGCCTGACGAGATTATGGGCCATTCTCGCTGGCAGCGGAGTGCCCCCCATATCTTCGTTGTTGACAATCCGCGTCACCACGAGCAGGAGATAAACAAGGAGCGCAGGTACGAGAGCGATCCACTTCAGCCACGGCTGCCGGCGATCGAATTCCGCCCGATCCGGGAAATAGATCGCAAATAGCAGCATGAAGAGCGGCCAGCTCATGATGACCGCGCTCCGATAGACCAACGCCATATGCTTTAGCGGAGTGTGCCATCGCATAACGCTGTCGTGAATGTCACTCCCGTCCGAGATCAGGCTGAAGCTGACCAGTACAGCAAGCAGCAACCATGCCTTCGAGTCGTAGGCGCGCACGGCCGCAACATAAAAACCAAGCAATAGGCAGGCGATCGGAGTCAGCACATGCAGGTTCAGCATGATCACCCAGACGTGCAGCATGTCCAACTGAAAGTGACTGACGTCGGGCCATAAAGACTTCATTTCGGGCACTGCGATGGCAGCCTGGAACGCCACCGCAACCGCGAAGAGAATAGCGAGAACGATGTAGCGTAGTGGGGCGGCCCTAGTCTGTTTGGACATGCGGCAAGATCATCCGGATTGTATCTGAATGCAGCCGCTTCACGAAATGGAGTTTAGTATTTCGGAACGCTCGGGTCTACTTTGTCGCTCCAGGCTGTAATTCCGCCGGTCATGTTGCGCACGTGTTTGAAGCCGTTCGCCTTCAGGAGGTCCACCGCCTTTTGACTGCGGCCGCCAGTCTTGCAGTGAGCCACAATATCGGCTTCGGGATCAAGCTCGTTCAGATGCTTCGACAACTCGCCCAATGGAATCAAGCGCGATCCCGGAATCCGTGCGATCTGGTACTCGTGCGGCTCGCGCACGTCAAGAAGCACGAAGTTGTCGCCGCGGTCCAGCTTTTTTTTCAATTCAGTAGCGTCGATTGCATCGCCTGTAGGCGCAGGTTGTGAAGTCATAGGTCTTATTCCGCAAAACTCCTGATAATCAATTAACTTCGTTACCGTCGGATGATCGCCGCACACCGGGCAATCGGGGTCACGGCGTAGTTTCAATTCGCGGAAGCGCATCCCGAGAGCGTCGTAAAGTAGCAACCTTCCTTTCAGCGAATCGCCGATACCGAGGATGATCTTCACAGTTTCGGTCGCCTGTATCACGCCGATCATACCCGGCAAAATGCCGAGCACACCGCCTTCCGCGCAGCTTGGAACGAGTCCGGGCGGTGGTGGCTCCGGGTACAGGCACCGATAACACGGTCCGTCTTCATATGCAAAGATCGTCGCCTGTCCTTCAAAGCGGTAGATCGAGCCGTAAACATTCGGCTTCTTCAGTAAGACACAGGCGTCGTTCACCAGATAGCGCGTCGGGAAATTATCGGTGCCATCTACCACTACGTCGTAGTCTTTCAAGATTTCGAGCGCATTCTCGCTGGTTAATCCGGTATCGAATTTATCAATCTCGATGTTCGGATTGATATCGCGCATCCGATCTGCCGCCGAATCCAGCTTCTTGCGGCCGATGTCTTTCGTTCCGTGTATCACCTGACGCTGCAGATTCGAAGTGTCCACCACGTCGAAATCGACTAAACCCATTCGGCCCACGCCAGCCGCCGCCAGATAAAGCCCAAGTGGCGCGCCCAAGCCTCCCGCCCCGATCATCGCCACTTTGGCCCGCTTCAGCTTGAGCTGGCCGTCCATTCCCACCTCGGGTAGAATCAGGTGCCGGCTGTAGCGCGCAATCTCCTCATTGCTCAGCGCCGCCGCGGTAGGAGGTTCCGCTACATTCGTTGCACCACCGGCGATACTTGGCACAATCGAAATGGTCTCTGTTCCCTCGAGCTGCGTGGCATCTTTTTCCAGATAGCGGATGTCTTCGTCGTTCACATAGATGTTCACGAAGCTCCGCAGCTTACCTTGATCGTTGAACAGATTCTTTTTGATATTGGGATACTGCGCTGTCAAATGATTCAGTGCTTCCCCAACGGTTCCCCCGCTCACTTCCACGGCGTCCTGCTGCTCGGTAAACTGCCGGAGCGCGGTCGGGATTAAGATTTTGGCCATATGAGTTCCTCTTTTTTTGCCTCTGTCTGTTCGATGTCGGGCAGGAAGCTATTTGCATGGTGAAATGCGCCCCGTTGAACGGAAAGCACGACAAACGAATACCAGGGGCAGGAGTTTTTCAGATCGGTTTCGGAGAAGTAAGCGTCACAATCGGGATGTGAATGGAAAATCCCGATCAGGTCCAGCCCGCGCGTCCGCGCCTCGCTCTCAGCGCGCTGCAGATCCGCCGGCCGGAGCTCATAGCGCTCGCCTTGCCCACCTGCATAGGCGTTTTCGAGCGGTATCGCTTCTGTAACCAGCTTCTTCTCACTTTTCGTGTGGCCCAGCATGGCGCCGCAGCATTCATTCGGATAGGTTCGTTCCGCATGAATAATCATTGCCTGCCAGGGGCTCAATTCGATTTCTATCATGGATCTTTTATTCGGTCCAAAAAGACTCAGTCAAATATTTCTGGCCGCCATCGCACAGCACGGTCACGACCAGGCCGCGTTGGCTCGTCGCTGCGACTTGTTCAGCAACGCGCGAAGCCGCCAGGACATTCGCCGCCGCGGATACTCCAATCAGCAAGCCTTCCTCGCGTGCAAGCCGCCGCGCGACAGCGTAAGCTTCTTCTGTTTCCACCCAGAGATTGCCGTCTGCCAACGCCGGGTCATAAATATCCGGCTTAATCGAGGTCGGCATGTGTTTGGTTCCCTCTAATCCGTGCAGAGGCGAGGCCGGTTGGACCGAAAAACACTGGACATGCGGCAATTCCTGCCGGAGCCTTCTGGTCACGCCGGTGAAGGTTCCGGTCGTGCCGAGCGCAGCGACGAAATGGGTTACTTGTCCCGCAGTCTGTTCGATGATCTCCCTTCCGGTCGTTTCGTAGTGCGCCTGCCAGTTCGCAGGATTGCCGTACTGATTCGGATAGAAATACTTTTCGGGCTCGGCTTCGTAAATGTCGTTGCAGACGCGAAAAGCTCCGTCCGATCCCTCGGCCGGATCGGTTAAAACCAGTTCCGCTCCGAACGCTTGCAGGATATGCTTCCGTTCCGGCGATGCGTTTGCCGGAAGACACAGCTTCACGGAGTAGCCTTTCGCAGCACAAATCATGGCGTACGCAATGCCGGTATTGCCGCTCGTCGAATCGAGCAGCGTCTTTCCCTTGACTAGCTGGCCCCGGGCTTCGCCATCCCGAATCATGTTCAGCGCCGGCCGGTCTTTCACCGAACCTCCTGGATTGAAGAACTCCGCCTTTCCCCAGACCGAAACAGCCCCTCGGCAAGCCAAATCTATTCTCAGCAAAGGAGTATTGCCAATCCGGTCGAGCAGGGTCTGCTCCAATACGCTTACGGCTGCAACTGACATCTCTTTCTAGTTTAAGTCGATAGCCTTGCTGGAGAAGCTTCCCACGGACCTCAAAGACGATATATCGTATAAAAATGAAAGCTGACCGCGTAGAAGTCTCCTGGGACGACCAGAAGAAGAAATGGCTCGCTCGAATCATCGTTGGCGAAGAAGTTATCCGCCGCTACTTCGAACAGGCAAAAGATTCCGCCCAGGAGACCTTACGCTCCGCCGCGGAAAAGACCGCAGTGGATGAGGGCTACCAGGTAGAATCGGCCAACGTTATCGTGCGCTGACGGCTTACTCGTTCCGGAGCGCGACTGTGGGACTGATCGAAGCGGCTCGTTGTGCCGGGATGAAGCACGCCGCCGCGGTGATTGCGATGATGCCAAAGGCGGCTGCGCAGATGGACAGCGGGTCATTGGGTTTCAGTCCATAGAGGAGCGAACTCAACACTCTGGTCGATGCAAAGGCAAGCGGCAATCCGAGCAAAATTCCGAAAAAAGAAAGTTGCAGACCTTCTCGCAGAACCATCCAAAGCAGGCGAGAGCGCTCGGCGCCTAAAGCGATGCGAATTCCGAGTTCCGAGGTGCGGCGACTCACGCCATAGGCAATCGTTCCATAGAGTCCCGTTCCCACCAGAACCACCGCTAACAGACCAAAGAAGATGGAGAGGCGTGCCGTCAGACGTTCGAACGAGATGGTCTCGTCGAACTGCGCCTGCTGAGTCATCGGCTGCAGGAGAGCGAGATCGGGCCCGAAATCCCTGATTATCTTTTGAACCTGGGGAACAACTGCGAATGGATTACCGCGTGTCCTTAGCTCGAAATGCATGCTCCCGATGCCTTCCAATTGCGCGTAAGGAAAGTAGGCCATCGGGATTGGTTCTTCCGTCACTCCGCGATATTTGCTGTCGCCTGCCACTCCCACGATGGTGAACGGTATCGTCGGAGAGAAGGACACGGTGTGCCCCAGCGCGTATCGTCCGCCGAGGTAGCGCTTCACGAACGTGCTGTTCACGACGGCTACTTTGGCCGATTTCGGACCATCGGCATCGCTAATGTCGCGGCCACTGAGGATTGGTATGCCCAAGGTCTTGCAATAGTCGGGACCGACGTTGTTCCAGCGCATAGGCGAAAACTGGCCCGGGTGCGGATCTTTTCCATCGAGAATCGCGCCGGTGTTGTTGGCCCATCCTGAACCTATGCGATTTCCCATTAACGTGACTGACTCTACCTCGGGTAAGGCCCGCAGCCGGTCCGTCAGAGTCCGATAAAACGTGATTGTGGTTGCGTCCGAGTTCGCCTGCACGTGCGGGTTGATTCCGAACACGAACAAACCGGGGGTGCGCATGCCGAGGTTTACGTTTTCCAAATTGCGCAGCGTACGAACAAGGAGCGCCGTGCTGATGAGCAGCACCAGGCACAACGCGACCTGTAAAACGGCTATCAAGTTGCCCGTGCGAACTCGGGAGAGGCTGCGAAAGGCCGTCGACCCCGACGTCTTCAGGGTTTCGCTTACCGAGATGCGTGCCAAGCCGACCAGCGGAGCAAGGCCGAATATGAAGCCTGCCAAAAGCGAAATTCCCAGTGTGAAAAGCAGTACTCTGCGGTCTGGTGAGAGGCTCGCTTCGATCTCGGACCAGCGTGCGAGCGCTCGAGTGGCGGCAAAAGCGAACAACCAGCCGAGCAAAGCTCCGCCAGCTACCAATACAAAGCTTTCCACGAATAATTGGCGGAAGAGATGGCGGCGGCTGCCGCCCAGTGCTAACCGTACGGCGAACTCACGCTGGCGGACAGCATTGCGGGCAGCCAGCAGCATGGAGATGTTCCCGCAAGCAATGATTAACACTGCCGCTACCATCACGAGCAGAATAGTCAAAGGTTTTTCGTAGGCGTCGCGATAGCCGCTGAGACCGCGTGTCTCGATTAGTTTCAAGACTGGCGGCTTTTCTCCGCGCTGCGGCTTACCGCCGAGATGTTCATAAGCTGCGTGCAGAAAAACCGGTTGCATCGCCGCTTCCGCCTGAGCCGGAGTGATACCAGGTCGGAGGCGCGCGGCCAGCGGAAGACACCAGAAGTTGGGATCTGCGTAATAATTGTTCTGTTCGTTAGAACCCCAGGCGTTGAAGTCCGGCCTGCTTTGCAGAGGAATCCACAGATCCGTAGAGTTTCCGTTCAGGCCGATGAAGCCCGGCCCGGCGACACCCGCGATGGTGAATGGTACGCCTTTGATGGAAATCGAGCGGCCCACTGCGTTGCAGTTGTGGCCGAAGCTTCGATTCCAGTAGCCGTAGCTCAGGACCGCGGCGGCGGTATGGTTTCGTTCATCGGCCGGGCTGAGCAGCCTGCCGCATTCCGGCTGCACGCCCAGGCCGGTGAAATAGTTTCCGCTCACCATCTCGCCAGCAACTTCTTCGGGCAAGTTTCCGGATCGCACAGCGATCTTGTTGAAGCCGAGCGGAACGTACGCTATCACGTCCGCGAAAACGCGGTGATCCTTGCGAAGCTGCTCGAACACGTATTCACTGAACGAAGAATCGCCGTTGCCGGTATTGCTCGCGCCATTCGGCTGATTGGGCTCCGTCCGTAAGAAGAATACCTGCTGCGGATCGTGTACCGGAAGCGAGCGAAGCACCACCGCATTAATCACGCTGAAAATAGCTGTATTTGCGCCAATGCCGAGTGCCAGCGTCACAATTGCGACGGCGGCAAACAGCGGATTCGCCTGCAGACCGCGAAACGTCTGCTTGAGATCTTTCGAGAGATCATCCATCCAGTTCGGCATTGATTCCTCGTACTTACTTCCTCAATTGCACCACGTCGATCCGCTCCAGCATGCGCAACGAACGGGCAGGTTTCTTGTCGTGTGTTGCGACAACGCGGAACGGTCCCTGGGTATCGGGCAGCAGTTGGTCATTTGCTCTATCTGCCAGCAGCAGGTCGCCGTCACTGAAGGTAGTATCCATTTCAGTGAGCGTGTAAACCACTGCGTATCCGTCGCGAGCGGTCGCCAGCACGTAATTTGAAAGCGCTTTTCCTCTTAACTGCTCGCCAAATGGGGCACCAGCACGTGCCAGGACATCGTGCAGCAGAACACCCTCATAGTTGATTGTCTTGCCGTGTTCCTGAACCGTTACCGAATGCAGCGGCAGCTTGGCCAGATCGTCCCTGGTGAAAATCATCTGCGGCTTATCGTCGACTCGGACAACGATCTGTTGCGCCGCAATCAGTTCTCCGGTACCTGCTGCTTTGGAATCCTGCCCTCCGAGCGCCAAAGAGACGCACAGGAACGGTAAACAACAAGCGCGAGCGGAAGCCAGGTTCATTTCTAAGATTATCCTCGAAACGCTCGGCTTCGCGATTGGGGACGTTTCGGGCAAAGGCATTTCGGCGGCGCTTCTGATGGCGAGCCTGCGCGCAGGCGATTCGGCTCGAAAGGGGAAAAATGCTGCTCGCGTACGCGGACGGAATCATGCGAAACGATGACGGTCGAGGACGAAGAATGGGGAGAAAAGCCGATGATCGAGACGGCGCGAGAGGCGCGAAGTTGTTCAGCCTACAAGGTTATCCAGGACATGTTCGCGGGCGCGGAGGAATTCACCCAAGCGGCTCCGCAGCCCGACGATATGACGCTGCTGGTGATTGAAAGCGGAGGGTTTTTACCGTCTATAAAAAAGGCCGGCGAGAGGGTAATTACAAGCGAACAAAAGACGAATGTGGTCTAGGCCGGCAGATAGTCTTTCAAAGGTTCGAAAAACGCCTGAACGAAGGAAACGGCGGTGTTGATGGCCTTTTGGCGATCCGAGTTGCTGACCGGAACGACGACCCGGACCAGGGACGTATCGCTGCGGTCATAACGGATGGAGTCGGTGACGGTATAGATTTTGGCGGTATATTCGCTCGCAATGACGCGATTTCGCGATTGATACCAGTACAGGACGACACTTTCGTTATCGCCACGGGCGATGACGTACTCATTCACCTTAATGGGTTCAGTCTGACCCGGTATCTGAATGGACACGGTACCGGATTTGGTCTGCACCCAACCGGCTCCCGGCAGGCAGTTCTTGGGAGAATGCGGCGCTTTTCCGGTACGCTGAGTAGCAAAGTAGGCGACAAAGAGGGTGGCCACCTGGCCGGTTTTTCGGTTGGCATAGGCGCGGGACAAAAGATCGTCGGCTTTAAGCACGTCGAGCGACTCTTTGTCGATCTGCAGTTCCTGCATCATCGTCCAGTCAGGATTGTCCAGACTAAAGGAGGCGAGGGACTTGTGGAAGGGCACCTTCTCGGCGCGCGAGAATCCGTAAAAGAGGGTTGCTTGTGCGATCAGGACGAGGCTCATGATGCGGACGCTCTTCGAATGCCAAAAGGTGTTCATCCGCTTATGCCTTTCCTAACTTTTTTCCGATGAATCCGAAAAGTCGGTGAGTGATGATCAACGCGACGATTGCAACGACGAATACTATATAGCCTTCAGTCTCATGATAAGCTCCTTGAGCCAGTTTCGTGTTGATTTGGGAGAGCATGCCACTGACGGCGACACGGATACCGTTTGCACCGATCGCAATCGGGATAGTCGCAGCGAGGAGCGCCCAGCGCATCCAAACACGCTTGTCAAAGAAGTAGGCGTAAATAAGAGACAAAAACGCGAGCGACATCAACGAGCGAATGCCGCTGCAGGCCTCCGCTATGTCGAGGGTCTGACTCGGCAACTCCAAGGTATTACCGGAGCGGAGAACGGGAATGCCCACGGCACTGATGAGAATCTCGCCCAGATGGCTGGCGAGCATCTGGAGCTTGAGCGTTAGCTGGGCATAAATAATGGTCGGGATCGGAATCATCAAAAGAAGGAGTAGGAGGGGAAAAGCAAGGGCTCTGATCCAGCGCGTGCCACCCAGGTAGAGAATGACGCCGACGAGGGCGATGACAAAAGCGAGACGGGCAGTGAAGAGTTCCGCACCCAAAGTAGCCGCCAAAGCCTGCAAGGCTGCGAAAACCACCAGGAAAAGCCCCCAGCCATTCGGCTCTCGGGGAAGGGCCATCAGTTCGTGACGCCGACGCCAGACGATGAAGCCGGCGAGAACTGGCACAAGAAAGCCATGCCCCATGTTTTCGTCGGTCGCCCACTGCACAGCCATGCGGTACAGGATCGGAGCGTAGCAGACGATGAGTAAGGCACCGAACCAGGCAATCGGTTGCCAGGGGACACTCGACCGCTTCGGCTCAATTGCGGACGGAGCAACGGGCGCGCTTACCATGAATGCGATAAACCTCCTCTAGTTAAACACATGCTTCCCGGCTATTTAAGTCACCGGCGCCAAGCGGGCCGCATCTCCGAAACAGCCAAGGCGGACTTCGCCTTCACCGATTGGGTATCTCGCACGTCACACACTCACCAGAAAGTGGTCTCTCTGTCAAAAAATCTCAACGACGACTCTGCTTACGATGGAAGGGAGTTTTCCAACATCAATTTGTTACCAACAGTTCATGTAGATTTGCCAGAAACTCCTCAGGCAAGTTATCGTCCACTCCTGATGCTTTCGCGGCTGGTTCTTCCGTTAGCCTCTTTTTCTCCTTTCTTTCTTTATGGATCATCCCTCCTGCTGGGCACAGGCGTTCTTCCCTTTGCAGGATGTTCGCCCGGGTCTGCGGGGCATCGGACGTACAGTGTTCGCGGGCGGCAAGATCGAAGAATTCCAAGTCGACATTTTGGGGGTTCTAGAAAACCCCGGTCCCAAACAGCCGATTATTCTAGCCCGGTTGAGCGGAGGTCCGCTGGCGGAAACGGGCGTAATGCAGGGAATGAGCGGCAGTCCCGTGTACATTGACGGGAAACTACTAGGGGCGGTTGCGTTGGGCTTTCCCTTCTCGAAGGAGCCGATTGCCGGTATTCAGCCGATTGAGGAGATGGTCGCGGATGCAAGCGGCGGGGTTGCGGAATCGAGGCAAAGGCTCGAATCCGAACCACCGGCCATGGCCTCCTGGCGCTTCCATGGGATCCGGCTGCTCGGCAATCCGGGCGACGATTTGAATAAAGACGACGCGGATTCGGGTGTTGCGACACCATATGGCTCCCTGAGCCACCTGCTGATTCCGTTATCTTTCTCCGGCTTCAGTCCAGCCGCCACGGGAGCGCTCGCCAGCGAATTCCGCCGCCTCGGTTTCGAACCGCTATCGGGAATTTCCGGTCAAGTCCTGCCTGGAGCTAGTCCACCGGAGCTCAAAATGGCCAGCCGGGCGGCCGCGGCGGCAGCGGTGCTGCCAGGTTCCATGATCAGCGTGGGCCTTCTGACAGGCGATATGAATATTACCGCGGACGGAACTGTGACGTTCGTTCATGGGAACAAAGTCTACGCCTTTGGGCACCGTTTTCTAAATACCGGTTCGACCGAATTGCCTTTCGCGCATTCGGAGGTCATCGCGCTGGTGCCGAATGTGAGCAGTTCTTTCAAACTTTCGACACCGCGCGAATGGGCGGGAACGATGCTGAGCGACCGGGCTACGGCTATTGCCGGCGAGATCGGGCGGCCAGCTCATACCATTCCACTCAGCGTAGTGGTGCATTCGAGCGTGACCGGGACCCACAGTTATCATTTCCAGGTGGTCAACGACCGCTTCCTGACTCCGTTCATTATGCAGACGGCACTTTTTTCCGTGCTCGATGCGACTGAGCGAACACTTGGGCGGGGCACCGTTCAACTCAGCGGGCAGGCAGAGTGGGAAGGAAATCTCCCCCCGCTTCGAGTCCGGGACACGTTTGTCACCGATAGCGGATTGGCGCAGCAAGTGGCGGTAGACGCGGTGGTTCCGCTTGCGTTCGTGCTGGGCGGCGGATTTCAGAATGTCAATCTGAGGCAAGTGACTTTCAATCTCGAAGCAAACGAATCGAAGCGGGAGCTTCGGGTGGCGCAAGCGTGGGCGTCGACGCATGAAGTTCGGCCAGGGGATTCTCTGGAAATCACCGCGCTGCTCGAAGGCGAGAACGGACTCGAGATGTCGCGCTCGCTGACGTACCATGTGCCTCGGGGCGCGGCGGCCGGGCCTTTGAATTTTACGGTCAGCGACGGCAATACGCTGAATTTTCCCGAATTCGCGGGTCTGGCGCAATCCGCTTCGCGCACACCGGCAGACTTGATACAGACGATTAACGCATTCCGGGATGCGGACGCGGTCTATCTGCGGGTTTGGCGGCAGCAGCCCTTCTTTACAGTGGGAGGGCCATCGCCCTTTGGCGAACTGACCGATCCGCCGCCTTCGGCAGCGTTGATTCTGGCAGATCCTTCGGATTCGGCCACCAGCAATCCGGCGCTCACGGTCACACGCGGTTCGCAGATGGCGGAGATGTCGCTGCGGGTAGCCGGGTATGTGGTGAGCGGCGCGAAGACTTTGCAGGTGGAAGTGAAGGAGTGATAGCGGGGATGCGTGTTGGAAAAGATGCCGCTCCCTCACGGTCGCGCTTCGATAGGAGTGGCACGAGTGCCGACACGGCAGGCAAAAGTGCCCGCGCCACAACGGTCGCGGTGCTGTGCTTATGCGTGTTTACGTTCAGTGCGCGGGCTGCGACGAGCACGGCCTGGGAAGTCAGCGGCTTCACCGATTTTCTGAAGGGCCATCTCAGCGGACTCTCGCTCGACGCGAACGGCAGGTTGCAAGCCGGACTCTCGACACGCTGGACTACTTCGCTTGGACAGCCCGCGTTCTGGAGTATCGTGGCAGCGCCGGATGGAACGATCTACGCGGCAACCGGCCATAACGGAAAGATCTTCAGGATTTCACCGGATGGCAAACAATCGGTCGTCTGGAGCAGCCAGCAAAGCGAAATCTTCGCGATCTGTTTTGATTCGACGGGCGCGCTATTTGCCGGCACATCGCCGAACGGGGGACTGTATCGTATCCAGAATGGAGCAGCACAGGAAGTCTGGCATGCGGCGACACGTTACATCTGGTCGCTGCAGCCGGGCTCCGACGGCTCTATTTATATCGGAACCGGACAGGCGGGGCGGGTCTACCGGTACGACGGCAAGTCTAAAACAGATGTTTACTACGACACCGGTCAACTGAATGTCACGTCGCTGGCCTCGGGCCCCAGCGGTCATCTTTATGCGGGAACAGATCCGAACGGCCTTCTGTATGACATAACCGGCGTGGGCCACGCGACAGTCCTCTACGACTCGACTCTGCCGGAAATTCGCGCGATCGCGGTGGATAGCGACGGGACGATCTATGCGGCCGCCATGGGCGGCGCGGTACCGGCCCGGATGAACACCACTACACCGAGCACGCCGCCGTCTTCCCCGACGGCCATTTCTACAACACCGACCGTTATTACTGTCACGGCGGCAAAAGAGAATGGAGTGCCGGCGGACAGCGAGGGAGACCAGGCCGCCAAAGTGAATGACCAGACGAGAAGCGGGCTGTCTTCGGCTTCCTCGGCTCCCGCCACCTCAACCGCGGCCACAACGGAAGTCAGCGGAGTCGAGAAATCCGCGATCTATCGCATTCGCACGAATGGCGCTGTCGACACGCTGCGCAGTTCGAAAGAAGACAACGTCTATGCACTGCTACTCGACGGTAAGGCGCTATTGTTTTCGACGGATGATCATGGGAGGATCTATCGCTGGGAAGACGGCAGGACCAGTCTTTTGACCGAACCGGGTTCGGGAGAGACGACGCAGCTCCTCAAAGTGAGGGACCGGCTGTATGCGGCGCTGAGCAACTCGGCGCGGTTGATGAGTTTCGGTCCTCCGGGTAGCGGCCCGGGCTCTTACGAATCGCAGGTGCATGACTCGACCAGCGTGGCGCGATGGGGACACTTCCAGTGGCATGGGACGGGCAACGGCGTGGTCTTCCGCACGCGAACAGGCTATGGGGCGCGCCCCGACGGGACGTGGAGCGCCTGGTCGGCGCCGATCACGAGTGACGGCGATTCGCTGATCAAGAGTCCGGCGGCACGTTTTATTCAATTTCGGGCGGAATGGCCGGCGGGAAGCGATGCGCGGATCAACACGATCGACGTGCCATACCTCTCGCAGAACTCCGCGCCCGTGATTCGGAGCGTGACGGTCAGCTCGGTGTCGGGAACAAATGCCGCGAAAACCGGCGCGAGTCCGCCTTCGGCTTCCTCGGCGTATTCGATCACGGTGACAGATACGGGCGAAGCGCCGGCTGCGAGTTCGGCCACTTCCAGCAGCCAAAGCGTTTCGCGACTGCAGACGACGCAGACGCAGATCTCCTGGCAGGCGGACGATCCGGATAACGACAAGCTGGTCTACTCGGTGTATTTCCGCGCGGAGGACGAGAACGAGTGGCAGACGATTCGCAGCCACATGTTCGAGAACACGCTGCTGCTCGATCCGGACGTGTTTGCCGACGGGCGCTACTTTTTCAGAGTGGTGGCGTCGGATGCGCCCTCAAACGCGCCGCAGTTTGCGCAACAGGCGGAGCTGATCAGTACGCCGGTGCTGATCGACAATACGCCGCCGGTGGTGACGTTGGGGAAGCAGCAGCGCAACGGGAGTTCGGCGGATGTGGATCTGGAAGCGGCGGATAAGACGAGCCCGCTGCGGTTGTGCGAGTACTCGCTCGATGCAGGGAACTGGCAGCCGATTGAATCGGTGGACGGGATCACGGATTCGCCGCAGGAGCGATTTCATGTGCATCTGGAGAAGTTGGGGGCGGGTGAGCATTTGCTGGTGATTCGGGTTTACGATGTGGCGGGGAATGCGGGGCTGGCGAAGATGGTGTTGCGGTGAGGGGGAGGAGTGTGGGTGTGGTCTCGAAAAGCCTCTGAACCAGATACAAGCGGAGTTTCGATTACAATTCCCTATCCGCTTAGCTCAGTTTTCGTGTACCCGACGAGACAGGAAGAATCTGCGGTTTCATGTGTAAGCCCATCGAGAACAGCGGCTCGGGCTCTTAGCCCAGAGCGAACTATCATGCTGCTTGCGGCATGGCCGACGACTTGGAGACGTACTAGGGAGAGGACCTCAATGCATCCGGAGAGTTAGAGCTGTTATGCCTTGCCCGCTTCAGCGCTATTCAAGGCCAATCAGTATATGGATCAGAAGGGTGACCTAACTTTGTCGTTCTTTCAGCCGGGACCAGCAAAATGCATCTACTATCAACGGACGCGTGATCGTGAACACGATCCTTATCCGGCTAGCCGAGAGTTCCTGGAGCTCCTATGGCTTGAGTGCTCTCGGTATCTCGACGCGAACGCATTATCGCACGCCAAAGAGAATATGGCGGCGGTCTTCTGGGAGTTGTATCTCGCCTATTCGCTACTAAAACTGAACATAAGTCTGGTTGGGCAGCCCAGAACGAAGAAGAGACAGAGGGGCCCGGACCTTCACACCGAAAATCCGAGCGTTTGGATCGAGGCAATTGCGCCAACCCCGGGCTGTGGAGAAGACGCCCTTCTGGAGCCCCCGATTGGCGAAGCCTATCAAATGCCGACACGGGAATTCATTTTACGACTTCGCGCGGCGTTTGAGGTGAAGGCTGCCGCCTTCCGAGAGTACATCGACGACGGAGTGATTCCCGCATCAGAACCGACCATAATAGCTATTTCCGGAGCGGTATTGCCGACGAAGTTCTCAGAGCAACCCATTCGTCGAATAGTGCAGGCGCTACTTGGAGTGGGGAATCAGGTTCTGTTGATCAACCGTTCCACAGGCGACCTCATGGGTACTTATCTGGACCCGCACGATACGACGTACAAGGCGAAGGGGTCCTCTATCAAAACTGATGTCTTTCTGAATCCAGCCTACGCTCATATCAGCGCCGTTCTTTATAGCTACTGCGACTGGCTTAACGTACCGACGGACCCCGGCGGGGATTTCGTGCTCATTCACAACAAAGTCGCAAACAACCCGTTGCCCATAGCATGGCTGAATAAGGGCCTGGAGTATTCGCTGGATGATGAACAGAACCTCAAGGCAAAAAGATACAAGGTCAACGAGGAATAAGGCGCTAGATCAAGGTGTGGTTTTGATGTGCTGGCCTTGTGCGAAAGCGAGGAGCTGGTGTACTCGGTGGACTTCCGGGCGGAGAACGAGAACGGATGACAGACGATTCGCAGCCACATGTTCGAGAACACGCTGCTGCTCGATCCGGACGTGTTTGCCGACGGGCGCTAGTTTCTCAGAGTGGTAGAGTCGGACGCGCCGTCGAATGCGCCGCAGTTCGCGCAACAGACGGAGTTGATCAGTACGCCCGTGCTGATCGACAACACGGCGCGAGTAGTGACGCTGGGGAACCAGCAGCGCAACGGGAGTTTGGCGGACGTGGATCTGGAAGCGGTGGATAAGACGAGTCCGCTGCTGCTGTGCGAGTACTCGGTTGACGCAGGGAACTGGCAGCCGATTGAAACGGTGGACGGGATTACGGATTCACCGCAGGAAAAAATCCATGTGCATCTGGAGAAGTTGGGGACGGGTGAGCACTTGCTGGTGATTCGGGTTTACGATGTGGCCGGGAATGCGGGGCTGGCGAAGATGGTGTTGCGGGGAGATGATGCCTCCTCGGGAGGTGCCGAGGATTCTAAAATGGAGAGCGGGAGATTAATCTGTCACACCAATTTGATGTGGTCATCGAGCGCGATGACGATAATTACCATGTCGCCTCTGTTCCCCAGATCCCGGGATGTCATACGCAGGCCCGATCGCTGGACGAGTTGATTGAACGGATTCGCGAGGCAATTGAGTTGTGCCTTGAAGCGGACAAAGTTCGCACAGATAGTCTGGAATTCGTAGGAGTTCAACGGATCACAATCTCAGCATGAGCCGAGCGCCGCGATTGACGGGTTCTGATTTAATAGCCACGTTGACAAGAGCCGGCTTCATAGTAAAGCGAGTCAAGGGAGCCATCATTTTTTTGATCCATCAAGACGGTCGAAGGACTGCCGGTTCACTCGGGTGAAACGATTGGCCCTGACTGTTGCACAAAATCCTCCGCGACTGTCAGATGGATATGGCGGCCCTGGAGAGATTGGATCAAGACTGAGCGGTATTGATAGACGCTGCGGTGTCGCTTCGCGTCGCGCAACAGGTGGAATTGATCAGTACGCCGGTGCTGATCGACAACACGTCTCCGGTGGTGACGCTGGGCAAGCGGCAGCGCAACGGGAGTACGTGGATCTGGAAGCGGTGGATAAGACGAGTCCGCTGCGCTTGTGCGAGTACTCGCCCGATGCGGGGAACTGGCAGCCGATTGAATCGATGGACGGGATTACGGATTCACCGCAGGAGCGGTTTCATGTGCATCTGGAGAAGTTAGGGGCGGGTGAGCATTTGCTGGTAATTCGGGTTTACGATGTGGCCGGGAATGCGGAGTTGGCGAAGATGGTGTTGCGGTGAGTGGGAGTCGACTTCCGGGCTAATTTGATTTCGTTGTTTCTCGGCTCTCGGCATGCCCGGGCCGGGGGCGGCGAACAATCTCTGAAATTCCAGATACAAGCGGACTTGTCGTTCCGTATCTGGCCAACACTTTACATTGGTCCACCATCCGGTACATAGTCCCCGGCCGTGCCTTCGATTGAGATCAATTGGGCTGCAGAAAGAGGCGCGAAACGCAATCGTCATTCTCGGACGAAGGACAATCAGCAGTAAATGCTCGCGTAGGGCCAGCCCTATATATGCTCTATGCTCAAATTCAAGTGAGTAGAAGAATATAAAGAGTCAACTGCCTAATGGAACCCATCAGCACAGCGGTGATCACCGCTCTTACGCTTGGAGCCTCAGCAGGCCTAACGGAGACGGCCAAAAAGTCGGTGACCGATTCGTATTCTGCGCTGAAGTCACTCATTCAAAATAAGTTCGGCCAGCAGACGGATGTCGGGCGCGCGCTTAATAACCTGGAGGCGCAGCCGCACTCTGCCGGAAGGCAACAAACGTTCGCGGAGGAATTGGAATCTGCCCGCGCCTCCGCTGATCCGGAACTGCTCGCCGCTTCTGAAGCCCTTCGCGCGATGGTTGCTGAATTGGTTCGACCAGAGCAGCACGCTCAGATGGCGTCGGGAATGGGCATTGCACAGGCCGATCGCGGCAGTTCGGCCAGCGTTAATTGGAAGACGCGGCCCAAGAAGATAAACGATTAGGTAGAACAGATTGACCCAACACGCAAGGGGTAAAGGTATTGCGCAAGCGTATGGACCAGGCGCTTACGCGAGCGTCACTGCAGGAATTTCACCCGATGACTTTCTAGCTGCGTTGAAGAGCTTCGGCACTGAGAAGGACCGCGTCATCCAGGACCTAAGTAAACAGTTGGGTGCCACATGCGAGGCCATTCGTGGGTTCTTAAGTACTGTGAATGCCCACAGTGGCGAGATCTCTGTCGAGATGATTCCCCAGGTATTGCAGGAGATCGCAGCTCGGCACACAGCGATGATGAAAAGCCTCGCTGCACTCGATCCGGAGGAAACGGGGGTTGATCTGATTAAGGCTCGCGAGATCCTTAAAGAGGCAGACAGCTCCACAGCTTATGACCAGGCGGATGCACTATTGGCAAAGGCGGAAGCAGAAGAAACATCAGCATTCTGGGATGCTCAAGGGTTGGAAATGCGAGCGACGGCGTTAGCCGATCGCAAGCGGCACCTTGCTGCCGTCATTCGGGCGCAGCGCGGGGAACTGAGCCTGACGCGGCTTGATTATCTCAAGGCAGCTGACCACTTCGAAGCAGCGTTCGCCTTCAGCACTAAAGACGAATTTAACCTGCAGTTTGATTATTTCATCCGCTATGCTCAAGCCCTTTACCTGTACGGAAAGCGGCGGGTCGACAATACAGCCTTACTCGTCCTGATAGACAAGTGCCGAACCTTTTCTGCTTGTGTTGACTATTCGCGCCATCGCTCAGAATGGGGCATACTGCAGAACATTCTGGGCACGGCGCTTTTGACCCTAGGTGAACGCGAGAGCGGGACGTCACGGCTGCGAGAAGCGATCGACGCCTTTGGCGCGGCCTCTCTAGAGTGTCGCCGAGAACGCCTGCCGTTACTATGGGCGGCAGCACAGAACAATCTGGGCGAGGTGCTTCGGACGTTAGGCCAGCGAGAGAGTGGGGCTGCGCGGCTAGAGGAAGCGGTCGGCGCCTTTCGTGCCGCCCTCCACGTATACACGCAGGACCGGGCACCGCTGGAATGGGCGGCAACGCAGAACAATCTCGGCAATGCGCTTTTGACCCTAGGTGAACGCGAGAGCAGGACAGCGCTGCTGGAGCGGGCAGCAGACGCTTATCGAGCGGCGCTGCAGGAACGTATCCGGGAACGCGTGCCGCTGGAATGGGCCATGACGCAGAACAACCTCGGCAATGCGCTTCGGGCATTAGGCCTACGCGAGAGCGGGACCGCGCGGCTGAAGGAAGCAGTCGACGCGTTCGGTGCGGCGCTGCAGGAACGTACCCGGGAACGCGTGCCGCTGGAATGGGCGGCAACGCAGAACAATCTCGGCGCGGTGCTTTCTAACTTGGGCGAGCGGGAGAGCGGGACAGTGCGGCTGGAGGAAGCGGCGGACGCGTTTCGTGCAGCCTTGCAGGAACGCACCCGACAACGCGTGCCGCTGGAATGGGCGGCAACGCAGAACAACCTCGGCAACGCGCTTCGGGAATTGGGCGTACGCGAAGGCGGGACGGCGCGGCTGGAGGAAGCGGCGGACGCGTTTCATGCGGCTTTGGAAGAATATACCCGAGACCGCCTACCACTGCAGTGGGCTATGACGCAGAACAATCTCGGCAACGCAATTCAGATTTTGGGTGAACGGGAGAACGGGACAGCGCTGCTGGAGCAGGCAGTAGACGCTTATCGAGCGGCGCTGCAGGAACGTATCCGCGAACGCCTGCCGCTGCAATGGGCTATGACGCAGAACAATCTCGGGAATGCGCTTCGGGAATTGGGCGTACGCGAAGGCAGTACGGCGCGGCTGAACGAGGCGCTGCAGGCCATCGGGGCAGCTTGGAGCCTGTATCGGGCGGAGGGCATCACGCGGTACAACGGCTACTTCAGAGATCGAACACGGCACCTCGAACAGCTAATACGGAAGGCAAAGGGCTTAAGCGCCGCGGGTAACCTCGGTTGAGCAGGTAATCTCGCGCCCCCCCACTTGATCAAGATAGAAGGTCACGCCCTTCGCGCGAGCAATCGCGCGTTGAGGCGCGGCAGGGCGCCGGGATGGCGAAGAAAGGCAAACAAATCCCAAATCGATTTTGAGCTTCCGGATCTGGAGTAGTCCAAGTTTGTCGTGCTAAACAGCATGCCGTCGTTCAGCACCCGGAGATCGTACGACCGTGCAAACGCCGCTTCCAGATCCACGTGCGCCGAACTCCCGTTGCGATAAGACGGGTCCGCTGGCTGGGCGAGTACTCGCTCGATGCAGGGAACTGGCAGCCGATTGAATCGGTGGACGGGATTACGGATTCACCGCAGGAAAAATCCATGTGCATCTGGAGAAGTTGCGGGCGAGTGAGCATTTGCTGGTGATTCGGGTTACGATGTGGCCGGGAATGCGGGGTTGGCGAAGACGATGTTGCAGTGAAGGAGATGAGCCTCCTCGGCACGCTGCCGAGGATTCTAAAATGGAGAGCGGGAGATTAATTTGTCACACCAATTTGATGTGGTCATCGAGCGCGACGAGGAGAATTATTATGTCGCCTCTGTTCCGCAGATCCCGGGATGTCATACGCAGGCCCGATCGCTGGACGAATTGATTGAACGGATTCGCGAGGCAATTGAGTTGTGCCTTGAAGCGGACAAAATCTCCCACAGATAGTCTGGAATTCGTAGGAGTTCAACGGATCACAATCGCAGCATGAGCCGAGCGCCGCGATTGACGGGTTCTGATTTAATAGCCACGTTGACGAGAGCCGGCTTCATAGTAAAGCGAATCAAGGGAAGCCATCATTTTTTGATCCATGAAGACGGTCGAAGGACCGGGTGCCGGTTCATTCGGGTGAAACGATTGAGCCGGACTACTGCACAAAATTCTCCGTGACTGTCAGATGGACATGGCGGCCCTGGAGAGATTGGATCAAGACTGAGCGGTACTGATAGACGCTCGCGGTGCCGCTTCGCGTCGCGCAACAGGTGGAATTGATCAGTACGCCGGTGCTGATCGACAACACGCCTACGGTGACGCTGGGCAAGCAGCAGCGCAACGGGAGTTCGGCCGGGCGATTGAGACCATCATCAGGTGCTGCGTGCCCGTATCATCGACTACCGCCGCTTTGATCGCCATCGCGAGATACTAACACTGCTCGCTCATCCTGCCTGCCCGACGGGGGAAGGAGTCACTTTCCCCCCTCGGCGCCTGGCCGGCTCGAGGCGTTTGGGTACCAGCGATCTAATGAGTCCCGACCATCCTCACATTTGAGAAGACAAACGTGGCTTTACCACCAGGCTTTCCGTGCGGGGTGATTGTGACCATTGTAGGACCGGAAATCTGCAGCCTCGGCGTAATGTCGACGACGCGAGTCTCGCCATCCTTTAGTCCCGCTACTTGTACCTTCGCTGAAGTCAGGCCGGCATTTACTTCGATCCGCACATTCTTCAGACCAGGAGTTTGATTTTGAATCGTGATGATTCCCTCGTGAGACGTGACATTCTTGACGATGTAGGGGACTGGCGTCCCGGGTTGCCGCTCCGGATTGACGAAAATCGCATCGATATAGGACGTGTTGCCGGCGCGATTGGTAAGTTGGAATTTCACATAAGAGTGCCAACCGCTCTCGGTAGCACTGAAATCGATCGTGCTGGTAGTTCCCGCCGGAAACTGGGGTATCGAGTACGTTGCATTCACCACCTGGACCGGCGTAATCGATTTCATGCCGGATTGCGTGTCCCATCCCTCGAACGTGATTGTGTTCGATCCGTTGTAACTGTAGGTGCAGCAGCTCCATTCGGGAGATGTCTTGTCGGGAGTTGTAACCAGCAACAACACATTCGTGGTACGGGTCTCGTTATGTCGTGAGCCGCTCACGATGAGGTTATAGTTTCCGGGAGGCGTCCCGGAAGCGGTAGTGATCGTGACGATGGAACTTCCGGAGCCATCAACCAGGGCGGGATCGAAGCTGGCAGTCGCACCCGCGGGAAGGCCGCTCATGACAGCGAGTCTGATTGGCGCGGTAGACCCGCTGAGCGAATCGGTAGTTATCGAGAAAGCCGCGGAAGAACCGGCGTTGACCGGTAGGGCGCTGGTCGAGGTCGCGAGCGAGAAGTTACTGAGCAGCCCGTAAACGACGATCTGGTTAGAGAAGGTGGCGAGGTAAACGCGGCCGTTTGCAACGGTCGGCTCGACAAAGTGCGCGGCTGAAGGAAGAGCATCGCGTCCGTCATTCTGAGTGCTGTTCCAAAGTTCGTGGGCAACATTGGAGGCATCAAACGCGTGCAGTGTGTTGTCAGGTTTTGCTACCCAGACGATGCCGGTACCCGATTGACCCGCATTTGAGGAGACCGCAAGCGTCGGCGCGCCGCCCTGTAGCGCGGACGTACCCATCGAACTGGGTGTCGGGTTGAATTGATTCGGTCGCGGGCTCGAATGCATAGGCGCGCAGGATGTCATTCGTGCCCCAGATGTAGAGTGTGTTATTCGCGAAAGCCAGATCGTGTATCTGGTCGCAGTCGCCCTGGTCACCGCTGCAGGCAGCTGTGCCCGTGGCCTGGAACGCTTGCACGGGCTTGTTCAGGTTGTTCGAGTTGAACAGATAGATGATGCCATCCTTGCCTCCGGTCACCCAAAGACTTGTTCCGGGAATGAGCAGCGGTCCGCTCGAACTGAAGTCGAGATCGTAGAGGTTCAGGTCGGTGTAATTGCTGGGAGGGTACGATGCGAGAAACTGGCCGGCAGAGGTCAATTGCATGAACCGCATCGGGTAATTATCCAGCGCGGCGTCACCGGAACTGGTACCGGTAGTCGGATTTGCGAAGTTCTTGTTGTACCAGGTAGCGTTTCCGGTGTTGAAGTAGATGTCACCAATCCCGTCGGCCGCGAGACCCCGGCCGGACTGCCAGACGCCGCCCTGCCCGCCATTTGGCGTCGAATTGAATACGAACTTCTGAGACAGATTAGACGCTTTGTATCCGAGCACCCAACCATGCCAAGGATCATTGTCCGGCCCACAGTTTCCGAATCCGGCATACACCGTACCCTGAGACAGGAGCAGCGAAGTACGCTGGATCTCGGTGCTCGCCGGACCCAAAGTGATCGTGCCGTTTTGGCTGTTATAGCCGGAACCGGACACGCTCGCATGAATGGCTGCGGGGCCACCGAATTTCTCCGTACCTGTCCCCAGATCCAACGCGTGCAGTTTAAACCCGTATGTACTCCCCGCAGGGGAAGTAGAGATCGCATAAAGCGTGTTGGTGGACGGATCGACTACAGGCGTGCTGAGAATGCCGAGTTGGCTGCCGGTGAAATTGGCGGATGGACAGCCGTTTGAAGTAGATGTCGCTACGGCCCTTCCGAGGTTCCTCTTCCACAACTGCGCCGCACTTGGGTTTGTTTGATCGGCATCGAACGCGTAGATGCTGTTGTTCATCGTGGCCACGTAGACAACGTTTTTGGCCACACCCCTGATTTTGACGCCAGGAACGTACAAAGGTTGTGCATACACCCAGCCATCTACGGTCCAGGAGAATAACTTGCCGAATTCATTGCTGCTCACGTTCGACGTGTTCAGGATCGTTTCGGCGGATGTGGATGCGGTTCGCCCAGCATTGTACTGGCCGGTGAGAATTGCATCGGCACCCGTCTGCGCGGACGCAAAAACGCTGCATGATGCGAGGAGGAACAGGTGGACCTGCGAGCGCGTAAGCCTAGTTAGCGATATCACTGGTCCAGCTTTCCCGCCGCGACCAGCACCAGCAATGCTTTCTTCATGCTCTCCTCCATTTGACGCGAGTCGCCGCGACCTCATCTCCCAACCCAGGAGCACGTCTTCGCCGCGGCGTCGTCACCCAGAAATACTGCAAACCTCTCGGTTTCTGTTTCACCCGCCCTAGAATCGTAATCGTAATACACGTTCGCCCAGATATCGCTTTAACCGGGCTTTTGAAAGGAGCGACGGAAACCGATATAAGCCGATTGCGGGATATCCTGCCACCGGATCGACTCTTGCGATCGACACGTCCTTCGCCCAGAAGAATTCTTCGAGAGTGCCCAGATGTGAAGACGAAATGCTTTCTTCAAAGGCTTGCGCCGATAATCTTCAGCTTCCATGAGTTGCGGATATGCACCGGCCAGCCGGCGCGGATGTGCCGCTGCTGATCAATGAGGCTTGCTCGCACTCATAAGTAACCCGCGCTTGAAGCGCGTGCCTGCAAGACTGCGTCTTGAACTGCCCGAGAGTGTAAGAACATTCCGCACAAGCGCTCATCGGAAATATGATCGGCAATATAAGTGATGAGCGAAGTTGCTTCTCCGAATGCCGCACGCGCAGCATCGTACTTCCCGAGCTGCGCGTGAAGACGGCCCAGGATCGAATATGTTTTCCAGGCGACGAGGGGCGCTGGAAATTCGCTCAATAACACGACCGCCGCGTTCAATTGGGCTTCGGCGGTTGCCGGGTCACCTTCAGCCATTGCAATCTTTGCCAAGATCGTGTGTGCGGTGACCATGTACTTGCGTGCGCGGCAATAGGTTGCCTTTTCGAGCAGGCAGAGCGCTTCGGTTTTCGAGAGCGCCTGTTCCGCACGCGCGGCATGAAAGCGAATCTCGAATCGCCATCGAAACCAAGGCTCGCGCGATAGGATCGACTCGACAGATCTCATTGCGGAGGACATACTTTCCCCGTCTCCCACGTCGCGGTGATCCACCGCCATATTGATTACTGAATTGACCTCGGCCTCTACTACGCCCAGGCGGCGCGCCGTCTCGGCGCCTTGCCGGTCTAAAGCCAGGGCACCTTCAAAATCCTGCAACTCATGATGAATCCAGCCGAGTGCGTTCGGCACTCGGGAAGACCAGAATAAATCGCCATTCCGTTCAGCCATCTCCTTTCCCTGACTGAGCATTTCAAGCGCCTCGGAGATGCGCCCCAGATTAGCCAGGGTGAGGCTGAGAAAATAATGCGATTTGAGCATCTCAAAAGCGTTGCCCAGCTCGGACGCGGCATTCAGCGTTTCTCTGAACAGCCTCTCGGCTTTAAGGTATTCGGACTGGAAATACGCGAGCCTGGCGCGTACGTCCAGAACTCCCAGCCTTGTATGCTTATCAACAAGAGAGGCGCGCTCGACGACATCCCGAGTTTCACGCTCTGCGTCGTCTAATTCGCCGAGAGCGAGATGCCCCTGGGCCATTAAGGCTACCGCTTGCAACCGGGCTTCTTCGCTGCCGGTGCGCTCCGCGAGTCGTAACACATCCTCCAGCACCGATTGCATATCATGCAAACGGTGGGCCCAGAACAGCGTGTTACCAAGCGTGTAAAGCGCAACGTACTCCGACGCCGGTGAACCAATGATTCGAGCGCGATCGATCATCTCTTTACAGTCGGCGATGGAGCGATCAAAACGGCTGGTAGCCAGATAGACGGCAGCGCGCTCGTTGTAAATGCGGAACTCCGTTTCCGCACTCGCCGCCGGCGGTAGCTTTGCGGCAAGCTCAAGAGCATGCGTATAGTGCTCTGCGGCTTGCGCGTTAGCGTACATACTTCTCGCATTTAGGCCTGCAAGAATGAGAAACTCGATCGCTTTAGTCCAGTCGCGTCCGCGTTCGAAATGCATTGCCAGTTGCATGGCAATGCGCGGGGCGTAATCACCATAGTGTTGCAATAATTGCTCGCCGGCACGAGCGTGTAACAACGTACGGCGTTTGCTTACTAGCTCGTCGTAGAAGACGTTCTGATACAGCGCATGTGCAAATGCATAACGTGTCGCCAGAGCGCCATCCGGCAACTCCTCTTCTCCCTGGAATTCGATCAGCCGATGCGTCTGCGCCAGGACCGCAAGCTGCTCTTCGACCTTCAGCTCATTGCTATCGAGTAAGTTCGCAACAACAGTGGAGAGAAACTCCTCGCCTAGTACGCTGGCGTACTGCAGGACAAGGCGGGACTCCGCATCGAGTGCTTCGCTCTTCTTGCGGATCATTGCGCGGACATCCTCGGGGATCTCCAAACCCATCTCAGACAGAGGCTTCGTGAGTGTCCAATGAGAGTTGGTTTGCGCAATGTCGCCGCGGTCTCGAAGAAAGTCAAGCAGGCTGACGGTGAAAAGCGGCTGGCCGTCTGTCCTTTTTCGGATCAGGCGGGAAAGTTCGCCCGGAAAATCATTGGGACTGAATTTCAAATGAATCAAATCTGCGATGTCTTCCGCACTGAGCACATCCAACCGAATCTCGTCACATTGCTGGTGGGCCTGCATTTCGATCTTGGAGTTCTTGAGCGGGTGATTTCCAATTTCAACCTCTTCGGGGCGCGCGGTCACGAGCAGCAGGACCCGCTGTGCCGATATTCTGTGGCACAGATGCCGAAGCAGGTCGACCGTCGGAGGATCGGCCCAGTGCAGGTCTTCGAGAAGCAACAGCAATGGTGCAGCCGACGAAAGGACCGAGAGGAAATCTCCCATTTCGCGCAACATGCGATCTTTGGTGGCGCCCGCTGTTTCGCGCCGCAGTTGATCCAGATCGCCACTGGAGTGAAAGGCTGGAAAGTGAAGACACCAGGTGGGTGCGTGAGCGCGCAGTAACACCGGCAAAGAGTCTGCGTGCTCGCGCAGCAGCGCAGAGAGCGCATCCAGAAAAGGTAAATAGGATTCACCGGTCCCGTACTGCTCGACAGCTCGACCGGTGGCGATCATCGATCCGGGATGCTGGCTGCGCACCGAGCCTATGAAGTCATCCGCCAGTGCGGATTTGCCGATGCCTGCCTCACCGGTCACAAACACGAGCTTGCCTGTCCCTGCCAGCACCCGCTCAAAATGTTGCGCCAAACGCTTTGTCTCGCGCTCGCGGCCCACGAAAGTGCGCGCTTCCGCGTTCAACGGAATCGCTTGCGCCGGAGTTGCCTCACGGTCGAGGCCTGGCTTGCCGGAAATGCTACCCCAATGACCGGAGGCCTCTCCGGCCGTCACCTGGGCCATAAAACGGTAACCGCGCTTAGGAACCGTCACGATGTACTTTGGATCGTGCGAGTTGTCTCCCAGCACCTTTCGCAGCGTGGAAATGTTCCGCGCAAGGCTGCCCTCTTCGACGAAGTCGTCGGGCCACACCGTTTCGAGCAGATTCTTCTTCTCAAAGACTCGCCCACCGCTTTCCACCAGCGCAAGAAGAGTGTCGAAAATTTTCGGCGCGAGCGGAATGACCTCGTTTCCCCTTGTCAGCAGGCGTTGGTCACGATCGATCCGGTAGGGGCCGAACTGTAAAACGTGATTCAAATCTAGGGCCATCGGCGTTCAGGGTTTCTTCAGGATTTTATCCGAGTTTTTTCCGTGCGTGCGAAGGACGTTGAACCTGTCACGGCTTTAATCTCGATTTTGGTGAAGAATGAGCCGCCGGCCAATGGACATTTCGGAAGCCAGAATCTCGGAGAGCGCAGGTCAGGGCGGCGCGGGATTACATTGGCGCGTAAGGACCGGGAAGCTCTATTTCGCTTTCGACACGCGGTGACAGTAGTGATACCGCGAAATGAAGCGGAATCAAACTTCGAAGATTAACGGCCTGCTTCCGCTGGTGTGACTCGCAAACAGGATTTTGAGGTCACTTGGAGACTGCTTTATGGAAAATCAAGACATCTCTCGGCGCGTCCTTGCTGAAGGGGGGCAGCGCCGCATTCGCCGGATTAACGATGTTGCGGGTAGCAGGACCGACGCAAGCCTTCGGGCAATCCGGCGAGGAGGTCATCCCCTGGCTCGATCAGCCTCCGCCGCCTGCCCTCCCTCCGGCTATCCTTGGCAATCAGCTGGTATGGGAGGCGCTCGATTCCTGGATAACACCTGCGAGCGACTTCTTCTACGTCAGGCACTACGGTCAACCGGAGGGCCTTGATGAGTCTACTTGGCACGTGGATATTGACGGCCTGGTCGCTCGGCCCAAGTCACTGACCATAGCCGACCTGAAAGCCCGTGAGCGGCGCGAAGTGGACTTTACACTAGAGTGTTCGGGCAACAATGGATTTCCGTGGCTCATCGGCAATGTTGGCAATGCGCGCTGGGGGGGAACGCCGCTGGCCCTCATATTGGAAGAGGCGGGCGTGCTGGAACAGGCGATCGAGGTGGTCTTCTATGGAATAGACCGCGGCACGGTGACCATCCGTGACAATGGAGGAATCCTCAGCGGTGGTCGAACGGGAACGATCGATGCCGGATCCCGACGGGAATCTGGATCTGACGATTACCGAACAGTTCGCCCGCAGCATGTCCGTCGCGGAAGCGCTCAGCCCGGATAACCTGCTGTGTTACGAGATGAACGGCGAGCCATTGCCTCCTGAGCATGGCTTTCCCGTGCGCCTGATCGCCCCGGGCTGGTACGGAGTGGCGAATGTCAAATGGGTAACTCGCATCGAGGTGAGGAACCAGCGCTGGGCAGGCCGTTTCATGGCGCGGGATTATGTCACGATCCGGGAGCAGCAACACGATGGCGAGACGGTCTGGACCTTCGCCACCGTGAGGCATGAGCGGCTCAAATCGGCGCCGGCCAAAGTAACGCGTCGCAATAACCACTACGCAATCATGGGTGCGGCCTGGGGAGCACCGATTGCAGCGGTGGAGGTGCAAATCGATGATGGACCTTGGATGGCAACAAGACTGCTTAGCCCCGCATCACGCGAGAGAAGAACGCGTGACTACTCCTGGGTGTTCTGGCACTTTGACTGGGGGATGCCTGCGTCAGGCGAGCACGCGATCCGCTCGCGGGCGTTCGACATTGATGGCAACGTCCAGCCAGCGCCGGATAACCCATTTCTCAGAAGCAAGATAACCTACTATGAGAGCAACGGGCAGATAACCCGCCGTGTTCTGATCAAGTGATGTTGCTTCCATGTCGCATCAACAAACGGCGCGCGGCAAGCACGCGTCAGCATCCGTCTGCAACACGTTATTCTCTCCGTGTATCGCACCGCGTTTGTTCTAGAGAGAACGCGGCGTTCCGATTTTCGAGTCCCCAGCTTTGGTGGTCAACAGCGACATGAGGGATAACCCGAGAATGGCAGCGCCAACAGCGAGCGTATTAGCCAAGCGCATCGGGTCATGTACGTAACCAAAGACAACGGGAGAGAGAAGAACCCAGATGCTCAAAGCGACGTTGAGCATGCTGAACGCAGTGGTGTGTTCGGGATGGGTCATTCGAACGATCGAGGCCATCACCATCGCGCCTCCGACGATCCAGGCGTTCCAGGCCGAGCTTTGCGTTGATACGCCGAAGAAGGTCCAGGGAGTGATGAAAAACCAGAAGGCGGCCAGCCAGCAAAACAGACTGGAAGTTCGAGCAGCGATGTCCTGGTCATGGGATTCGGGTGGGAGAGTTCTCGGGAACAACTCTGACTTGGTGAGAATCATGCAGCACCTCCTATTTTTAGACGCGAATCGGGCGAAGGATGAGACACGCTCGCGACTGCCCGCGCCCGAAAACCCTGGAACCGAGTACCTCAACCCACGTTTGCATTAGTTTCCGATGCGAAGCGAAGATCGCACGGGCCAAATCCCGTATGGTGGGGCTTCACCCGTGGAGCGAAGCCCATCTGAAGGAGGCAGTTCTGATTGAGCGCCTAAAGGTGCGGACTTCCTAGATTGCTCGCTCGCCCGTATCCCCACCGCGAGATGCCGTTAGAAGCGAAAGCCCGTTTAAGTTCGTACGAAATACTCGAACTCATCCATCAAGCGCGCAACGACTCGGGTTCGGCCATTCACCGCAAGCGAGGATTCTTAAGCAGTTGTGAACTCCAATCGCGGTAAGTTGCACAGTTCAGCCCTCTGATCGCTCACTCAGTACTGAGATAAACTATTTCAGCGCTGCGGTCCAGAAACTAACAGTCCCGCGCACGGGAGACAGAACCATGCTTCACAGAAATTTTTGGAGATTTACGACAGCCACTACACGCGCAGGCCTAACAGCCGGCTATAGATCGGTCGCCCAAGCCATCAGCTCAAAGGAGGTTTGCGTGAAACGTTTCTTCGCGTGTCTTCTCTTGATGCTCCCACTGGCCGTGTTGTTGCCGGCTCAGGAGGACCCATTTGAGACTACGCGGGATTACGTTTCGCAGTTCTATCCGCTATGGTTTACCTACTATCAGACTTCGTTTGGCAGTCCCAATCGCCTGGTCGGCCCGAACAGGATCTCTCCCCTATACCACTATGTAGTCGCGATCAATAACGATACGGTTTACGCGAGTTCGTTTCTTGACCTGTCGAACGGGCCAGTGATCCTGACGATCCCGTCGACGCCTGTCAACTACTCGGTGCTCACGCTTGATCGCTACTGCGACATATTCCATTCCATGTTCCCTGCAAACAAACCAGGAACGTACGCGCTCTACGGGCCCGGATTCGACCCGAGCAATCTTCCTATGAGCGTTGCCCGGGTTCCATTGCCTTTCAACTACATGACGATCATTTTCCGAGCGGATAAGTTTAAGCTTGTCAACGGTGATTATCAGGATATGACTACGGAGGCCGACACCTTCAGGCGGGGAATGTGCGCGATGCCGCTGTCCGCCTATCCGGACCAGAGCTGCGCGGCCGGAGTGCCTCCTGGGCCCTACTTTACTAAGATCGTGCCAGAAATCGAGTTCGCCTTACCGTTCAAGACGATCGCTGACAACTTGATCGCGCTAGACCCAATCGCCTTCTTGCGGCAGCTCCAGACGGCTGTGGACTCTCCTAAAACTCCGACGATGTCGTCAGAGGTGAAAAGCCTATCGGACCACTTCAACGCGCTGTTTGCAAGCAGGACAGCAAATAACAGGTCGGAATTTGCGACGGGCGCGCGGACAGCGCACGACCTGATTGTCGACGAGTATCTCAACCATACCGGCGATACAAACTGGATCACTTACAAGAATATTGGTCATTGGTGTCCCAACAACGCCGATGATTTTTGCCCTAACCCCGACCCAGGGTCCTCCTTAGCAGTCCAACGGTCCTCAATCACAGAATTTATCCAGTATGCAAACGACCATGAAGCAGCGGCTTATTTCCACGCCTTCAAAGATCGTGACGGTTTGCCGTTGAATGGTACCGATCCCAATGGCTACGTCCTGACTTTTTCACCTCAGGAGATTCCTGCGACCAGCCGCTTCTGGTCGTTGACAGCCTACACGCCAAACTCAATCGAACTGGTACCCAATTCGGCTAACAAATACCTCGTTGCGAGTTACACCCCAGACCTGCAGAAGAACGTTGACGGGTCGATCTCAATTTATATGGCGAGGCAGCTCCCTAGAGGCATCCCTGCTGCTAATTGGCTTCCGATTCCGCCTGGGCCCTTCAATGTGATGCTCCGTGATTACGGTCCACTGGGAAGCGTTCTGGATGGCACATATGTACCCCCGGGTATTGAAAAAGTTCATTAATCTGCAGTACGTGCCCATATAAAACCCGGCAACAGAAATTCCAAGCGCTGTGAGTCGCATGGTCCTCCGGATCACATCCAGCTTCACACGGGCTTCTGTGGCAACTGTGGTACCACATACGACTTGTGATAGTATGTGGCCGTACCACGTGACACCCAGATGGGCCAATCCAAACTCGATCTCTCGCAAGGAACGCTCGATGTGATGGTCCTGCAGAGGCTCGAAGTCTTGGGTCAGCTGCACGGATATAGCATTGGGCGCCGCATCGAACAAGCAGCGTGGCTGGATCGCCTCTAAATGGGGCACTTCAGACAACAATCGCAAAGCGAAGTTCTACTCCATCACAAAAGCCGGCCAGAAGCAGTCATCGCAGGAGACTGCTTATTGGCAACGGCTGGCAGGAGTAATGGGGCGGCTTCTCGCGACGCAGGGCGAGGGAGGTAAACCGTGACGTATTCCCTGCGGGAAGTTTTCAACCGAATCCGCTCTTTCTTCCGCAAAGATCCACTCGATCAGGAAGTTAAGGAAGAGATGGCATCGCATCTGCAAATGGCCTTTGAAGAAAACATCCGGCGTGGTATGTCTCCGGAAGAAGCCCGGCGCGAGGCGCTTGTCCGCTTCGGTGGAGTCCAGCAGTCGGTTGAGCTGCAGCGCGAATTCCGCGGACTGCCGTTCGTTGACGTCTTGACGCAGGACTTGCGTTTTACCTTCCGCACATTGAGGCGCGATTACAGTTTCACAACGATCGCAGTGCTGATTCTTGCACTCGGCATAGGCGCCAATATCACGGTCTTCAGCGTGGTGAATACGATCCTGCTGCGAGCGCTGCCATTTCCCGATTCGCAGCAACTGGTGCGGATTGTGGAGAAGGATCCCAAGGCCGGCGAGTCCAGCAAAACCTATACAGCGGATGCGACTCAAGACTTCCAGCAACGGAACCGCTCTTTTCAGTCGATGAGCGGCTACTTCGCCTTTACCGGACCCGACAATTTCAAGCTGATTGGAAATAGCCAGCCCCTACCTGTTACAGGCATGCTTGTCGCCGAAGGTTTTTTTCAAACATTAGGAGTAGAACCTTCGCTTGGGCGGTTATACAGGTCCGGAGAATTTGTGAAACATGCTCCGCCGGTGGCCTTGCTCAGTTATCCTTTTTGGAAACGCCAATTTGGCGGTGATCGCAGCATTATCGGGCGGACAATTGACCTGAGCAATACTTCGGTAACAGTCATAGGAGTGCTGCCGAATACCTTCGATTTCGGCGCGGTCTTTTCGCCGGGAGCTAAGGTCGATCTCTTCGTGCCCTACATCATGGATGACTTCCGCGATGACGGAAATGACCTGGCATTAATCGGCCGCTTGAAACAAAACGTGACATTAGCGGAAGCACAGAGCGAAGCCGATCAACTCTTTCCGCAACTCTATTTCGAGCATAAGCACCCCGAATACGGAAAGGGCTACACAGGCCAACTTACTCGATTGAAAGACTACGTGAGCGGCAAGCTGCGGCGATCGCTGATTGTGCTGTGGTGTGCGGTTGGCCTGATTCTGCTGATCGTTTGCGTGAATCTGTCAAATTTGCTGCTCGCGAGGCTGGCAGCGCGCAGCAAAGAATTTGGAATGCGCAGCGCTCTCGGGGCAAAGCGAGGGCGGATTGTGCGTCAACTGTTAACCGAAAGCATGGTGCTCGCCGCGGCGGGAGCTGCGTTCGGGTTGGGACTGGCCTATCTCACCATCCGATATCTCGCTCATCAGGGGTCGATTGCCCTGCCGCTGCTCAGCATGGTGCGCGTGGACGGAACAGTACTGGTATGGACGCTGTTGATCGCAGTAGGCACAGCAGTTCTTTTCGGACCAGCACCGGGACTGCGCATGTCGGGTGGCAATCTGCAGGAGCTGCTGAAAGGGAGTGGAGGGCATGGAGCCAGTGACGGCAAAAAACATGGCCGCCTGCGCTCGACGCTGGTCGTAACGGAAATTGCTCTGGCTTGCGTTCTACTTGTCGGCGCCGGGTTGTTGCTGCGCAGCTTTCTCCGCGTTCTGGACGTCGACTTGGGCTTTGAGCCAAGCCACGCAGCCGCTATCAGTCTTGACTTCGATGATCGCGAAAAAGCGGCTGCGCGCGCTGCGAAATGGCGGGAGATTATCGAACGCACTTCGCTGATCCCTGGAGTCGAGACCGCTGGTATATCCGATAACCTGCCCATGAGCCGCAACCGGAGTTGGGGGATCGCAGCAAAAGGCGAGCAGAAGCCCAACGGACGCGATTTCGTTCCGGTATTTGTCTACATTGTGTCGCCAGGTTACTTGAAGGCGATGGGAATGCACCTACTGGAAGGTCGAGATATCAGTTGGCACGATATCGCCGATAACAGGAACGTAGTCATCATAAATGAGACAGTCGCGCGAAGACTCTGGAACGGACGGAGCCCCATCGGCCGTATAGCCCTTGCAGGCGGAACCGAAGCCCGGGTGGTCGGTGTGATTGCAGATGTTCGCGAAAGCAGCGCAGAAGACAATGCAGGAGCACAGATGTACCTGCCCGCGACAAAACAGTTTGGGCCGGAGGGCGCGTACCTGGTGATGCGTTCGAAGCTGCCTCCCACCGCGCTGGCCAGGAGTGTGATGATCACGTTGCGGCGGATCGATCCCGGACAACCAGCGACAGAATTCAAACCAATTCAGGGGTTGGTCGATCACGCCACGTCTCCAAGACGCTTTTTTGTTCTGCTGGTCGGGATCTTTGCGGGCCTCGGAGTCCTTTTGGCTTCGCTGGGAATTTATGGGGTTATCTCATATTCCGTGACGCGGCAGACACCGGAGATCGGCATACGCATGGCTCTTGGTGCGACGGAAACCCGTGTGCAGCTCGATGTGATCTGGAGGACCATGCGACTCGCGGTGATTGGCACTTCCGTTGGCGTCCTCGCATCTTTGGCGGTCTCACGCCTGATTGCTTCTCTTCTGTTTCGGACTGCCCCCACTGATGCGCTTAGCTTTTTTGGTACGGTCGTTCTGCTTGGAGCTGTTGCAGCCGTGGCAGGATATCTCCCGGCACGAAGAGCTTCAAAGATCGATCCGATGATCGCGCTGCGCTCAAACTGAGAACCGCATGGGACGCGCGGTCAAACGCGCCGCCCCGTACCATATACTGATCGCATCGTTTGAAGATTTGTGTTTCTTGATCGACTTGAACACAGCCGCTATTGCACCTCTGTTTAGTTGGCCTATTCGCTTTTTCTGCCGACGTCGGGAAGTGGCGCCGATTGTGGGCGGTATGCGTCGAGAGTGTCTGCGAGAGCTGGAGCGATATGGTAGAAACTCCCCGGCGCATCCGCCGGGACATGACGAGGAGGATCACCGATATGCATTTCAAATGGATGACGGCAGCGGTGCCGTTATTGGCTGCTCATGTCTTTGCTGCGGTTCCGTTCCATTGTGGAGACGGCATTCCGCTTCAGGCCGCCATTGACTTCGCCCTTGCAAACGAAACGCTCCGGCTCACCGGCACGTGTTCCGGGCCTATCACGATCAAGCAAAAAAACATTAAGCTCGAGAGCAACACTGGTGCGGTAATCGACGGTACGGGCAAGGACGCGATCACCGTTACCGGCCCAGTGCGACTGTCTTTGAAGGGCGTCTCTGTCGAGCACGGCAATAACGGCATCACTGCGACGTCTGGCGCGCAACTCATCCTCAGGAATACGCAAATAGTGGGCAACAGCGCGATAGGGGTCCTGCTGACAGGGGCGTCCTCGGCAACGTTGTCAGGCGTTGCGACGAACAGTAACGGTGTGAACGGCCTGGACGCAGAAGGTTCCTCCTCGGTCGTGGTGAATGGAGCATATCAAAGCAACAAGAATGGCGTCTTCGGCGTGAACATTAACGGCAGTTCGAGTTTTACTCTCTCTCAATCGCTGGTTTCGGTTTCGGGCAACACGCTCGGGATTCAGATTGGCACCAGTGCTAGCGCGTTCATCGCGGACGCGGCCACGTCTATTACCGCGACCAATAATACGACCACCGGCTTGACGATCGTTTCCGGTGCCCACATGGTCGATTTCGGCGGAACAATCACGGCCACCGGTAATGGCGCACACGGCGTTTCGATTGACTCGAAAGCGGGACTCGACCTGGATGCCGCCGGAACTTTGAACTCGAGCAGCAACACGCAGGATGGAATCCACCTGGAAGAGACCTCGGTGCTCACCATGTTCAATACGCCAGCGTTTTCAGGCGCACCTGGCACCACCACGATCAACACGCATGACAACGCTGGAGATGGGCTGAATGTGTTGACCGGATCGAATTTCACCGTAATCCATCAGGCGGCCCTAAATAGCACTAACAATGCGATGAATGGCGTTCATGTGGACGACGGGAGCAGCATTACTCTGATTCAGTCCACAGTGACCGGCAACACTGCGGCGGACGTGGCACTGACATTTGGCTCTCGCGGCGACATTACAACCTCAGCCGTCGGGAAGCTCACTTGCGACGCGACCGTGATTGTGCGCGGTTCATACACGCATTGCCCGATGTAAACGACAGCCAAAAAGAACAGGGCCAGACCAGCATTCCTAACAGTCCGCTGCCGAGCAGGCCAGGCGCGCCGGGCTCTGGACTCACCGACACGCCACCAGTGACATTCACGCCATATGTGGCGATACCGATTTGGCATCGAGATGGTCTGGGGATCAAGCTCGCGGTGGCTCGAGTCAAGCCTTGAGAGTGGCACCCGACTTGTTACTGTGGCTATCTTCATATAAGCTGTCTTCATATGGATCTTCTGCAGGGAACACTCGAGATGCTGGTATTGCGAACGCTGGTCCTCTCGCCGCTGCACGGCTACGGCATCTCCAAAGCCATTCGTGCGAACTCCAAGGAGGCGCTGGAAATCGAGTTCGGCTCGCTATACCCGGCCTTGAAACGGCTGGAGGCAAAAGGATGGGTTTCGGCGAAGTGGGAAATCTCCGAGAACAATCGCAAAGCGAAATATTACCGTTTGACGGCGGCCGGCCGGAAACAGCTTCAACGGGAGCATTCGAAATGGGCTGAGTTCGTCTTAGCGGTGGCGCAGATTATGGGCCCAGTGGCCGCAAACGAGAAAGGCAAGAGATGAGCATCCTTGTGAAACTGAAACATCTTTTGCCACGGTGCCGCAGGGCTTTTGAGCAGGACATGCGGGAGGAGCTTGAGTCGCTTGCCTCTCTCTCGGAGGTGGATGGCAAGCGTTCAGACCTGGGTAGTCTGACACTGGCCGCCGAGGAAGGACGCTCCGTGTGCAGGTGGACCTGGCTTGACCAGCTTTCCGCAGATGTCAGATACGCCTGCCGTACGATGAGGCGGAATCCTGGCTTCACTCTGACGGCCGTGTTGTCGCTTGCGCTTGGCATTGGAGCAAATACTGCCATTTTCAGCCTGATGAACGCAATCCTGTTGAAACCGCTTCCAGTAAACGATCCGGCGACATTGGTAGTGCTGACATCGTACTCGAAGGATGACGAAATCGGCGACTTCGGGTATGGGGACTATCTCACGCTCCGCAAGGAGAGGCGTGCCTTTTCGGGCATCCTGGCAGCGTCAACACTGGCCCCGGTTGCCGCCGGAATGGGCGCCGAAACCGAGACCGTACAGCGGAAGATCGTCTCGAGCAACTATTTTTCCGTTCTTCAAGTTCGACCGGCAATCGGACGGACCTTTCGCGACCAAGAGGAGAACCAGCCAGTCGCCGTGATCAGCGATCGGTGGTGGAGACGATCTTTCGGTGGGTCCGCTAACGTGGTGGGCAGACAAGTCGATCTGGACGGTAAAGCCTTCACCATCGTGGGCGTGGCCCCGCCGGAGTTTCTCAGTGAGACGGTAGGCGAGTCCGTGGATGTGTGGGCAACGATGACGCTGATGCCAGCGTCTTTAAGATCAGCGCCAGGCTACACGTGGCTCAACCTGATGGGGCGTTTGAAACCGGGTGTGACTGCCAGGCAAGCAGGCGCCAGCCTAGCTTCACTTGTCCCTCAGCTGCAGAATCGGTTCATTGAGAGAATCGAAATCGAGCCAGGCAGCTTGGGAAGCTCTGGGCTGCGAGACAGCTTCTCCGCTCCGTTGAAGATTCTCCTGGCGGTGGTGGCCGTGGCGCTGCTGATCGCGTGCGCGAATTTGGCGAGCCTTCTGCTTGCGCGCGCCGCAAGCCGGCAGCGCGAGATCACTACCCGTCTGGCCATTGGCGCAAGCCGCATCCGCCTCTTCCGGCAACTCATCACGGAAAGCGTAGTTCTGTCCGTTTTGGGCGGTTTGCTTGGACTAGGTCTTTCGATTTGGGGCGAGCGAGTACTTCTCAACCTGGTAGCAGGCGCGGGAAAGAAGATCTCGGTAGATCTCCGGCCTGATCTCCCGGTCTTGCTCTTTACGGGAGCGATATCGGTGGTCACGGGCTTGCTATTCGGCTTGATCCCCGCAATGGATGCGGTACGAGAGAACGTAAGCGAGACTCTGAAACTCAACGCGTCCAGCATTTCTTTTGGACGGAGCGGCTTCGGGCTGCGAGGCGGACTTGTCGCCGTCCAGGTTGCGCTGTCGATGGTGTTGTTGGTTGTAGGCGGCCTGTTTATACGAACTCTGCAGAATCTGAAGAATCAGGATTTGGGGCTGCGAGCCGCCAATGTGCTCTCAGTTCAATTCGATACTCAAAGGCAGTACCGGCCCGCATGGCCGAGCCTGATCAGGGAGATGCTCCGGCGTGCGGCGGCTGTGCCGGGCGTTAAGGCCGCTTGCCTATCGTTTGATGGAGCTCTAGGGAACGCCGGTGGTATTAGCGGCTTCCGGTTTGAGGGTTCTCCGGCCCCCACGGGAGAGGATCAACACGCCGGGGCGACGTGGGTTTCGCCGAGGTATTTCGAGACTGTGGGGATTCCGCTGTTGGAGGGGCGCGAGTTCTCGCCAAGAGATGACGCGCGCTCACCGCAAGTCGTGATCGTAAATCGGACAATAGCTCGCCAGTATACGGGAAGCGATCACGCTGTGGGCCGGCGCTTCGTGTTCAACGGCAAATCGTACGAGATCATTGGTGTGGCCAAGGACGCGAAACACGGTGATCTTCGCAAATCCAACCAGCGATTCGTGTACTTTGCGGCACTGCAAAGCGGTTCGGAGGTCCATTCCCTCGAGGTCCGCACGACCGTTCCACCGTTCACTGTCGCGGACGACATTCGCCATGTGGTACGGGACGTTGATCCGCGGCTGAGAATAGTCGACGTAGCAACTCTGGAGCAACGGATTGATCAAAAGCTCGCCCGGGAGAATCTCATTGCTGACCTTTCGGGATTCTTCGCCGGGCTGACTCTGGTGCTGGTAGTTCTTGGCGCATATGGCACGATTGCATACTCTGTTGCGCGGAGGACGAAGGAGATCGGCATTCGCGTTGCCGTCGGCGCGCGACTAGCGAATATCACGTGGATCATCCTTCGGCACCTTGCGCTCGCGATTGCGGCTGGCCTGATCGCCGGAGCCGCGGCCGCGATCATGGCCGGTCGGCTTTTGACGTTTTTGCTCTTTGGTCTGAATTCCACAGATGCGTGGACAATAGGCGGAGCCGGGCTGATTCTGTGTCTGGCGGCGATGTCGGCAGGTTGCCTTCCCGTTGTGCGCGCGTGGCGGCTCGATCCCACAATTGCGCTTCGGCTGGAGTGACTCGAGTCTCGTGCGCACCGACCGTGTTTCTGCCACTCCAGCTTGCGCTGAACGAGACCAGCTCAGTCGAACCTCCGGAGCCAGATATCGCGCACAGAGATCTTGCACGGCTGGCTTTCGATCTCGAAACCGATGAGTCCCGGTTGGTTATTGACTGAGTCTTTATTGTCATCGATGAAGATTGCCATCAATTGGCCGTTCATCATATGCATCATCACGCCGTCGCGCGCGATGATCTCGTAATCATTCCATTCGTTGACCTTCACATACCCGCCTAGGGCTTGCTTGTCGCCAATATTGGCAACGAGGCGGTTGGTTTGGCCGGGCAGCGCCTGCGTTACCTGACCGCGATACGCGAGAATGCCCTGCATGGTGTTTTCGGAGTACCACTGGCCTGTGTATGACGCAGACTGTGCACTGACCGGAAACCAGAAGTCAGCCTGCGGGCCAGTCATCATAAATTTGAGGTCGTACGGCGGCTGGCCGGCGGGCGGCGAGCGTGTCCAGGGGACGCCAGTGACGCTTCGGTACTGAATGCCGCCACCACCGCCTTTTTCGATCTTCATCTGCAGCTTGAGGTCGAAGTCGCGTGTTTTGTCGCCGCGATAGACGATGTAATTGTTGCCCTTTGGCTTGCCTTCCAGCGTTTCGCCCACCATGACGCCGTCTTCGATGCGCCAGATACTGGAGTCGGCGTCCCATCCGGTGAAAGTCTTGCCATCGAAAATCTGTTTGTAGCCCGTGTGCTCGTCGATATCATATGGCGCTGGGTCGTGAAACTTCGGCATACCAGGGAGCTTCTCGCCGTTGGGGCCGGTCTGGGGTGGCGCCGCCGCCGGAGACTCCAGCGCGGGCGGCACGGACTGAGCGCCGAGGACGCCCGGGAGCGCCAGGCAAAAGGAACCCTAGCGCTGCCACCAGCAAAACTGATTGACGCACGAAGCGCGAGCCGGTGCGATACGAAACGGACATAGAACTTTGTGCCTTCCTATTGAGACGGTTAAGTACAACAGGAGTTTAGCCTGACGGAGCCTCCCACGTTCGAACACCGTATCCCAATGTCGGACGCCGCTTCCAGCGCTGTACCGCCGACCGGTGCGCCATGTTCAGCACTTAGCTCATTTACGCGTCTGGCCGCGTCAAGTGCCCTGAAGGCGATAAGTCGGATGCGGCACAAACTCGCCCGGCGAAAGAGAGGCTCGCGAATAACGTGCGTCAGGATCTTGCAATACTGTGTTCGGCAACTGATAAAGACACCCGGCTTTACCCTGACGGCCATCGTCTCGCTGACTTTGGGAATCGGCGCCACCACTGCGGTCTTCAGTGTCATCTATGCCATCCTGATGAACCCGTATCCATATAGGGCGGCTGACCGTATGGCGCACATGCGGCTCCTCGACGCAGCGGGCCACGAAGAAGGGTTCGGCCTCACTGGCGGTCAGTGGCAGGCGATCAGGAAGTCGCCGGTGGTCGAAGATGCGTTTGCGTCCGACAGCTGGAGCCTCACGGTCACGGGACGCGATCTCCCGGAGGACGTCCAAGCGGACTATTTCACCTCGAATGCGTTCCGTTTCTTCGGAGTGCCTACAGCATTGGGACGCGGGCTGCTGCCGTCGGATGCGATTGATGGGCAAGACCCGCAGGCGGTGGTCGTTTTAAGTTACAAATTCTGGCAGCGCCATTTCGGCTCTGATCCGGGCGCGGTCGGGCACACGCTGCAATTGGTTCGGAAAACTTACACCATAGTTGGGGTCGCTGCTCCGCGCTTCACCTGGGACGATGCGGATGTTTACCTTCCGCTGAAAGTCACTCAAGACCCGTCGCGAGCCTATTATGTCGGAATTCGAGTCAAACCGGGAATCACGCAAAAGGCGGCCAATGCGGCGTTGCAGCCTTTGCTCCAACAGTTCGCCAAGGAGCTGCCGAAACACTTTCCGCACGGCCGTTTTCAGCTTCGTCTGGCAGGTCTCAACGACGATTTCGTGAAGCAACTCGGCGGGACACTCTATTTACTCTTTGCCGCGGTCGCGTTTCTCCTGCTGATCGGTTGCGGAAATGTTTCCATTCTGCAACTGGCGCGAGGGACTGCACGCCAACATGAGTTTGCCGTGCGCGCGGCGGTCGGGGCGAGTCGAAAACGGCTGATCCGGCAAATGCTGGTTGAGGCGCTGCTGCTCTCCGGCGTCGGCGACCGGTTTGGGCGTGCTGCTTGCGTATCGCGCGACGCGCATTATCGCCGAGCTATTGCCGAAATATTCGTTCCCACATGAAGCGGCTATCGAGCTTAACGTTCCAGTGCTGATCTTCAGCGTGGCGCTGGCGGTTTTGAGCGGCGTTCTGTTCGGTCTCTGGCCGTCGCTGCAACTGTCGCGGCCCGACGTCGTGAAGGTGATGCAGTCGAGCACGCGGCGTATTGCCGGGAGCGCGCGCGGCCGCACTATGAACACCATTTTGATCGCCGGACAGATTGCGCTGACGCTGGTGATGCTGGCTGGCGCAGGCGCTGCGATGCGAGGTTTTCTGCGCCTGCTGCACACGCCTTTGGGCTATGACCCGCACCACATCATGTCGGTTGGAATTCCAGTCCACGACGGATCGTACCCAACCTGGGCGGCGCGCGCGGCTTACTTCGAGGCGCTGCGGAACAAAGTCGCCGGGGTGCCGGGCGTCAAGATGGCTGCCATTTCCACTAACGCCACTCCCCCATCGAATGGCTGGAACACGGGCATCGAGATCGTAGGCAAACCGCCGAAAGACGACCAGAAGGTTCGCATCAACTTCGTCAACCCGGGATACTTTCCCATTCTGCGAATCCCGCTCGCCCAAGGCCGTTTTTGGGACGAAACCGAAAATCACAACGCTGCGCGCGTGGCCGTGATCAACGAGACCCTCGCCCGCCGCTACTTTCCAGACGGCACTGCCCTGGGCCATTCGATAAAGATACCCGACATGCGGAACGAGCCGCCGTTTGCGCTTTCGGCGCCGGGGAACGACTTGCCGCTGCTAATCGTTGGCATTGCCGCCGACAAGCGTGACGACGGGTTGCGGAATCCGATTCTACCGGAAGCCTTCGTCCCATACACATTGAACATGCGTATGTGGACTCAAATCCTGGTTCGCTCCGCCGGTTCGCCTCTGACCCTGTTACATGCCATCGGCAAACAGGTCAATTCGGTCGATGCCGACCAGCAGATCAACGGTCAGGTGCAGGACCTGGAGCACTGGATTCAGGATCAGCCGGAGTGGGCGCAGGAACACCTGGTGGCCTGGCTTTTCGGATCTTTCGCGGTTCTGGCTCTCGCTCTCGCAGCAACGGGCCTTTACAGCGTGGTATCGTTCTCCGTCCAACAGAGGACGAATGAGTTCGGTATTCGCATGGCGCTCGGTGCACAACCCGGAGACGTGTTACGAACAGTCTTTGCGTCCGCGGTGATAAGTGTTGGCGGCGGACTGATTGGCGGAGTCCTGCTGACATTCGGTCTCAGCAACCTTCTGGCCCATTGGGCGCAGGGCAGCTCTCGAGACATTCTCGTTCTGTTTGGCGCCATTCTCGTGCTGAGCATCGTTGCCGCACTCGCATGCGCCGCGCCCGCTCATCGCGCTTCATCGGTTGATCCAATGACGGCGTTACGTTACGAGTAGTAAACTCACGGCGCGTGATACTCACCTGCGATGGTCATTCGCCCGGTCAAAGCCGAGATTTTCTCCGTCGTGAATGGCAAGACCGATTTGCTCAAAATGCTCGCGCCTGCCGTTATACCAGAGCATCCAACGCCGGGAGGATTCTTCATAAATGGCCGCCGGCTTATAGCAGGCGTCGCTATCCCAACTGCTCTCTGCCGGTCGAATGACAGGATTCGCCGGGAGGCGCTGCCAGCCGGTGATGCCATCTCGAGAGCGGGCGATTCCTATCTGGGCATGGTCGATGTCGCGAAATCCAATATAGAACATGTAATACCACTCACCGTGCGGTTGGACCTGAGCCGCAGTTACTTTCCGGCACTCCCAAGGAATCGTGGGCTCGGCTTGAAAGACCGGATTAGTTGAGCGTCTAAGCCAATGGATTCCATCCGCACTGGTGGCGTAGCCAATGGCATCCGGCTCATACTGCTCCCCGCCCGAATACCACATCCGGAAGAGATTGAGCTCTGCATCCCAAATAACCTGGGGGCACATGACCGCGACTTTTTCCCATGGAACTTCAGGCGAAAGCACGGGTGAACGGCTCATTCTCTTCCACTTCTCTCCATCGCGACTGGTGGCGTAACCGATCGACGAGCGGCCATTCGCCTGTCCGGTGTACCAGAGGTGATAACCATCCGCGCGTTTGACAACGCCCGGCCGATTAATGTCACTTTCCCAGCCCGTATCGCTAGGACCGAGCACTATCCGCGGTTCACTCCAGTGTTTGCCGTCGGCACTTTCGAAAAGCGCGATGCTCTTGCGGGGACGCCAGGATCCCCATAACAAATAACGATCTTGTTCCTTGAGAACAGCGACGTCAAAAACCGTTCCCAAGGATCCGCCGATGACCGGATTGCCGGCATACTTCTGCCATCCGGCTGCCACGCCGCTGCTCGATGAGCGCTGCCGGCTGCCTGGTGTGAATGCTCCTAATGCCGAGAGGGCGAGCGAAGAAAGCGTATCTCGTCTTGTCATCATTGTTGGATTGAACTGCGGGCAAATAGTCGTGTGATGCTAGGTGGCCGCCGAAGAAAAATCCAAGCAGCACTCCCGGAACATCCGAGTATATAGCTGTCGCGATGCAGTTCTCAGGCTCTTCCATGTTGGGGTCGATTTCCGGTGAGGCGTTCAGCAATAGATGGGTCCGGCTACATGCTCGAACGCGCCTCCCTGCATTTTCCACGCCTCCCCTGCGTTTCCTGGAACTTGCGCGGCCGGTTGAATCATGGAACTACTTGGGGTAAAGGATCATCGAACGGGAGGATGGCAGATATCGTTAGTTACAATAGAGAAATCTAACGGGTCGCCAGCTCCTTTTTACTACATTGAAATCAATAACTTTAGCTGTACTGATTCCAGTACTTTTTGCAGTTTTGCCGATATCGGTGCGGGCCATGGAACCTGACCCGGGTTCTTCGGTCGATTCGGCGGAAATTATCAATAAATACGTGCAAGCGGCCCAGGCGCCTGAGGGTGCATCGCGCGGCGAATCGATGGAAGTCGATATCAACGCGTCTGTGCCCAGGTTGAAAGCGAACGGCCGGCTACACGCATTGCGCGTGATGTCTCACGTGGGGCGAATCACTTATCGCGTGTTGGGATTCCAGGGAAGCAGTGCGGTCAAAACGCAGGTCATTGCCCGCTATCTGCAAGCCGAACAGCAGGGACAATCTAATCCCCACCTGGCCGTGGCGCCGGTCAATTACAAATTCAAATTCAAGGGTGCGCGCAGACTGGATTCGGCCAAAGACGTTTACATCTTCGCGCTGACTCCCAGGAAGCACGAGGCAGGGCTTTTCAGAGGGGAGATCTGGCTGGATGCTACCAGCTACCTTCCTGTCTACGAGAAAGGCCGTTTTGTAAAGAACCCCACTATTTTCTTCAAAAAAGTGGATTTTGAGCGGGCGTTCGCCATAAAGGATGGCAAGGCCGTTCCCCAGTACATGAACAGCACGATTACTACCAGGGTAGTTGGGAAAGTGGAGTTGGATGTGAACTATTCCAACTATGCGCCTGATACCGACCAAAAAGACGGCGCGGATAGTTCACTTTCAAACGTCAGTTTTCCATCGAGATAGCGGAGTTTTCAGTGAACCGGCGAATTCCGCCCTCCGTCTAACTGTCGTGTCCATCAAAAGCCCGCAGGTTGAGTACCGGGGCTAAGGCAAAGTAACATGAAGGGTAAAGGGAGTCCATGAGAACGCTTTTTCTGAATCCGCCTTCTTTCGAAGGCTTCGACGGTGGTGCGGGCTCGCGATGGCCCGCTGCCCGGGAGATTGAGTCGTATTGGTATCCCGTTTGGCTCTGCTATCCCGCAGGAATGCTTCCCGACAGTAAGGTACTCGACGCTCCGCCACAAAAAGTTTCTATCGATCAGACCGTGGCCATGGCGTCGGATTTTGAATTATTGGTGCTGTTTACGTCGACTCCGGGCTTCAAAGTGGACGTGAAGATAGCGGAGATGATGAAGGATGTCAACCCGAAGCTGAAGGTTGCATTCGTGGGGCCACCGGTCACAATTGAACCGGAAAAGAGTCTGCGCGCTTCCAAAGCGATCGATTTCGTGGTGAAGCGCGAGTTCGATTACGCCATTCGCGATTATGCGCAGGGAATGCCCCTCGAGGAGATTCCCGGCGCCGTGTTCCGCAAGAACGGCGATTTCCAAAGCAATCGGGAAGCGTCTCCCATCGAGGATCTCGATGCGCTCCCCTGGGTCACGAAGGTTTACAAGCGCGACCTCGATTTTCGCCGCTACAATGTTCCGTTCCTGCTGAATCCCTTCATTTCGTTCTACACCACACGAGGATGTCCGGCGCAGTGTACATTTTGTTTGTGGCCGCAGACCCACTCCGGCCACAGATGGCGTCTGCGTTCGTCGGACGACATTGTGAACGAATGCCGCTATGCACTTGAGAACTTTCCTGGACTGAAGGAAATCTTTTTCGACGACGATACCTTCAATTACCAGAAAGCGCGCACGATCGAGCTTTGTTCCAAGCTCAAGACCCTGAAGTTTACCTGGAGCTGCACCTCGCGCGTGACGACCGATTACGACACGCTGAAGGCCATGAAAGACGCGGGTTGCCGGCTTCTGATCGTTGGCTACGAATCGGGCGATCAGCAGATTCTCAAAAATATCAAGAAAGGCGCCACGATCGACATGGCGCGGCGGTTTACAGCCAATTGCAAGAAGCTCGGGCTGGTCATCCACGGCGACTTCATCGTGGGACTGCCTGGCGAAACACCCGAGACGATTCGCAAGAGTATAGATTTTGCGAAGGAGCTGGATGTCGAGACGATTCAAGTTTCGATTGGTCATCCATTCCCCGGAACGGAGTTCTACGATCACGTCAAGAAGAACGGTCTCATCACCATCGACGAGGTCATGGCCGATGAAGCGGGACACCAGCTTCCGAATTATCAGTATCCAGGCCTTGACCGGGGCGAACTCGTCGAGTGGGTGGAACGCTTTTATGGCGAGTACTATTTCCGGCCCAAGGTAGCTCTGCGCCTGATCAGCAAGGCGATGTTCGACGGCAGCGAACGCCGGCGGCTTTACAAGGAAGCTCGCGAATACCTGGCTCTCCGCACCAAGCGGAAGCATTTTGTAAGAGAGCAGAAGGAACAGAAGGAACAGGAGGCTGCCGTTTTGACTGCGGGAGATTAGAAACTCTGGGTACGAACGTCGAAGCCGCAATTCTTCTCTCCGATACTCGCAAGCAGAGCAGGCGATCCAGCAGGGTAAAGGTTTTTCTTCTGGTTGTTGCAGTCACGCTGCTCAATGCAGTGGGTAATCTGTCTCTGGCGTGGGGAATGAAGCATGCCGCGGTGCGAGTTGCGGTGAATCCTTTCGGCTATGTGCGAGACATGTTGAATCCGTTTGTCGCGCTGGGCATAGTTCTGCTGATCCTCTGGCTGCTGACGCGCATGGCTTTATTGAGCTGGGCCGACTTGAGTTTCGTTCTGCCGGTGACTGCATTCGGCTATTTCCTGGCGGCGGTTCTAGGCAAAGTGTTTCTCCAGGAAAATATCTCGCCCGCCCAATGGCTGGGCACTTGCCTGATCTTCGCTGGGATTGTCATAGTTGGCGGCACTCGACAGAAGACCGCGGGTCCGGGCGCTCAGGCGAAGGGAGCGGATGCATGAAGTGGCTGCTCTTGTCCCTGATAGTGGTGGCCACGGTACTCGGTGACTTGCTCCAAAGCCGCGAGATGAAACTCAGCGGCGAACAAGGCGTAGGCGCCAAGGGGCTTGCTCGCCTGGTCAGCCTGATCTTTCGCCGCCGCTATCTTTTCTTAGGTATCTTCTGCATGGCCATATCGTTCTTCGCTTTCATGGCTCTGCTGCAGACCGCTCCTCTCAGTTTCGCGGTACCTGCATCCGCGGCTACTTTCGTTCTCGAAACCGTGCTGGCTAAATTCGTACTCAAAGAGGTTGTAGGGCCGCGCCGCGCCCTGGGCGCGCTGCTGGTCCTGGGCGGAGTGGTGCTTCTGGCACGATAGATTGGTGCGCGCTCTTTGGCTGGTCTTTCTTCCCGCTATTGCGTATCAGACACTCTCCATCCTGGCAGCGCTGAACCATCTGCGCAGGCGCTATTCGGGTAAGAAGAAGGAACGGGTGTTTCAGCCGCCGATTTCCGTGCTGAAACCATTGCGCGGCCTCGATCCCAACACCCTCGAGGCTTTTGTCTCGCAAGCCTCGCAAGACTACCCCGAATACGAAATTCTCTTCGGCGTGGCGGATACGGCCGACCCGGCCATTCCGCAGGTTCAACAGCTCCAAGCCCGCTTTCCCGATGTTTGCATCCGGCTGATCGTGGGGCGCGAACAACTAGCCAACGGCAAGGTGGGTGTACTCGCTCACTTGGGGGCCCAGGCGAGATATGCGATCTGGGTAATCAACGATAGCGACATTAAGGTCACGCGGGAATATCTGTCAACCGTCGTTGCCCCGCTCCAGGATTCTTCGATCGGGATAGTCACCTGCCTGTATCGGGCACGCGGGCATACCCGACCGGCGGTTTGGGAATCGCTGGGGGTGGCCAGCGACTTTATGCCCAGCACCCTGGTGGCGCAGCTCATCGGCGTGCGTGAGTTTGGACTTGGTTCGACGCTTGCCTTTCGCGCGTCAGACTTGGCCCAAGTGGGAGGCTTTGCGGCGATCGGCGATTATCTGGCAGATGACTATCAGCTGGCTAAGCACATTACGGGACTGGGAAAACGCGCTTTGCTTTCGACATACACTGTTGAGACCGCACTCGGGGACGCCACCTGGAAGGGGAGTTGGGAACATCAGCTTCGCTGGGCGCGTACGATCCGGGCTTGCAAAGGACGAGGCTATGCCGGCCTTCCGATTACGCACGCTGGCGTGTGGGTTGCACTGGCCATTGTCTTGGGCGCTACGGTCCCGGCACTCGTCTTGCTTTCGTTGCGGCTGGTCTCCGCTTTGCTGAGTTCTCTATGGGTACTCGACAGTTCACAAGCCGCCGCCTTATTCTGGCTGGCGCCGGTTTGGGATTTGTACTCGTTTGCAGTCTGGCTTGCGTCTTATTCCGGTCGAGAGGTTCGCTGGCGCGACCGCGTGTTGAGCATTGATGCACAGGGTAAAATTCAAAATTGCTGATACCGGAAAGGCCCGATTTTGCAGGCGCCCCGTGTTAGTCTAATGTCTTCCACCACCACAGGAGTTCAAGACCAATAATGTGTTCCAATCTCAGGGGCATTTCGCTCCTCGCTGCAGCGGCAGCATTTCTGGCAGGAAGTGTGCAGGCGCAGACTATCGCACCCGCAAAAATTGCCATTATCAACGCGCAGAAGGCGGTTGGGGAAACGCAGGAGATCAAGAAGGCACAAGCCGCACTCGAAGCGAAGTACCGGCCGCGCCAGCAAGCGATCGAAACTTTGCAGCACGATCTGCAGAGTCTGCAGCAGCAGTTGAGCGTGCCCAATCTCGCGCCCGATCGCGAAGCTCAGCTCAGGCAGACCGCCACCGAAAAGCAGAAGCGGTTGCAGCGGGAGGGTGAAGATCTGCAAAGCGATGTTAACGCCGAGCGCCAGGATATTTTGGGAAAGGCTGGCCGCCAGATGACGGAGGTGATTCGAAAGATAGCCGAACAACGGGGCTTGGATGTCGTCATCGACGTAACAAATACTCTATATTTCAGACCGGCGCTCGACATCACAGCGGAGGCGACGGCAGGCTACGACAAGGCGTATCCGGCGACTCCATAACAGAAAACATGGAACAATCGGGGGCGCGGCGGATTCCAAATGTTTGAGGCTGCAGTACCTGAGGCTTTTCGCGATCTCATAGCTTCGACATAAAGAAATCCGAATGGGCAGCTACCTGCAACATTACGGCGCCGGGGAAGAGCGGCGCAACCGGGTAATCAAGATCATCGTTTTCAGTGTCATCGGGCTGATCATACTGCTCTGGGTTCTCTACCTGGTCTTTCATAATTATTCCGAGAAACAGACTGTTAAACGATTTCTCGCGGAAGTGAACTCGCAGAATTATACTCAGGCATACTCAGATTGGGGCTGCACGGCGGCCAACCCTTGTACCAATTACGATTACAAACGCTTCCTCCAGGACTGGGGCCCAGATAAAAAGGTCCAGTCTCCCTGGAAGATTGCTTCGGTTGATGGCTGCAAAACGTTCGTGACCGTCAACGTGCAAGCCCAGGGATCCGAACTGCAATCGTTGGGTGTACAGCGCGGAACCAAGACGATCATGTATGCCCCCGCTCCGGAATGCCAGGAGCCGCAATGGCACTGGAAGCAATTCTTCCGAAGGATTTTCGGCGGCAAGTCCTGAGCGCTAAGCAGTTCCAACGCACATGCCGCTCCTCCCAATCTATTAGAAAGATTTCGGAGCGTCGGAATGTCAAGGACCGAGCGGGCTCGCCGCTTTCGCAAAGCAATCTGCGAAACGCGCGCTCTGTACAGTCCGCGTACGGTCGTCGATTAAGCCGCTCCGAGCGATCTCCTGATTCTCACTCCTCAAAGCCCGGTTCCGCCGCGGGCAGAACGTCTTGTTCGCGAGCGATCCAAACGTAGAGCGTAGGCAGCACAAAAATGCTCATTACCAGCGTGGCGGATAGGCCTCCGACAATCACGATGGCGAACGGGCGCTGCGAATCCGATCCAATCCCGCGAGAAAGCGCTGCCGGAAGCAGGCCGAGCGTCGCGACCAGCATGGTCATCATGATGGGCCGCAAGCGCAGTACCGCGCCTTCAACCGCCGAATCTTCGATGGAGTGTCCGCGTGCCCGTAGCTGGTTGATGTATTCGATCATGATCACGCCCGTTTGCACGGACACTCCAAAAAGCGCGAGCATGCCAATACCGGAGGACACGCTGAAATGTGTATCAGAGAAATAGAGCGCTAGCACCCCGCCTATGGGAGCCAGAAGCACCGTAACCATCACCAGCGCCGCCCACTTGAATGAGCTGAACATCGAATAAAGCAGGATAAAGATAACCGCAATGGTGATCGGTACGATTACGGCGAGGCGCTTATTGGCTCTTTGTTCGCTGGCATATTCACCCGCCCAATCTATGCTGTAGCCCTTGGGCAAGTTCACGTTTTGGTTGACTCTTGAAATGGCTTCTTCGACAGTGCTACCCAGATCGCGTCCCCGGACGCTGTATTTGATAGCTATGTAGCGGGAGTTCGACTCGCGGTAAATTTCGGAGGCGCCATCGATCTGTTTTACGTCGCAAAGCTGAGCTAAAGAGACTCTTTCTCCGGAAGGGGCCAGCAATCGGATGTTCTCGATCTCCGACGGCGTGCCGCGATACTGCGGCATATAGCGCGGCACCATGTCATAGACTTGCTCGCCTATTAAGACCTGACTGACAGCGTTACCTCCGACAGCCGTCTGTATCGCATCTTGCACGTCGGCGACATTAATTTGGTACCGGGCAGCCTTCTCGCGATTTACCGCGAAATTCAGATTGGGCTGACCAAGAACCCGAAAAATTCCCAAGTCCTGAACGCCCGGGATTTTACTCATGACGTTTACAATCTGTTCACCTTTGTCTTCGAGCGTGTGCAGGTCGGTTCCAAAGACCTTGACGGCGAGTTCGCCTTTCACCCCGCTGACTGCCTCTTCGACGTTATCCGAAATGGGCTGCGAAAAGTTCCAGATGACGCCTGGGAACTTCTCCACCTGGCGATCCATGGCCGCGATCAAATCGTCTTTATCCTCGTGAAAGACCGCTCGCCAGCGATTCTTCGGTTTCAAATCGACGAAGTATTCGGTGTTGAAAAAGCCGGTAGTATCGGTTCCGTCGTCGGGACGCCCCACCTGCGACACTACTTGCGTGACTTCCGGAAACGACGCGAAGACCAGACGCGCCCGACGCATCAATTCCTCTCCTTCGTCTGGTCCCGTACTCGGGGCAAGAGTGCCGCGCGCCCAGATTGCGCCTTCATCGAGATGCGGCAAAAACTCCGAGCCGATATAGCCGCCGATGAAGAGCCACATGGCAATAGTGAACAGAATCAGTACCGGAACAAAAACCACCAGTCGCAAACGAATGGCTCGGCGGACCGCACGGCGATAGGTCCGGATCAGAAATTCCATGGCCGGGTTGTGCCACTCCTTAGCGCTCTTTCGGAACAGAAAACTGGAGAGCACAGGCGCAATCAGAATTGAAAAGAGTAACGCGCCGAGCAGCGCGAAGGCGACCGTCAGAGCCATCGGCCGGAACAATCGACCCTCCACCGCCTGGAGCGTGAAGATCGGAAGATACGCGGTGATGATGATAGCTATCGCGTAGAAGACCGGCCGCTGCACCTCATGGGCGGCGTCGCGGATGGTCTCGAGCGGAGTTCTCTCACGCGCTTCCCGGCGTCCCATGTGACGCACGATGTTTTCCACCATAACCACCGCTCCATCCACGACCATTCCGAAATCCAGCGCGCCGAGCGAAAGCAGATTAGCTGGAACCTTGTCCAGGTCGAGGCAAATTGAAGCGAAGAGCAATGAGAATGGAATAGTAAGCGCCACAATGAGCGCGCCTCGCAAGTTTCCGAGAAAGACAAACAAAATGATCGAGACCAGAATGATGCCTTCTGTCAGATTGTGCAGGACGGTATGCGTAGTGTAATGCAGCAAATCACTACGATCGAGAAAGGGAACGACCTTTACGCCCTTCGGCAGGATTTGATCGTTCAGTTGCTTGACCTTTTGGTGTATTGCTTCGAGTGTCGAATCCGATTGCGCGCCCTTGCGCAGCAGGACGATTCCCTCTACCACATCGCGGCTGTCCAGAATCTTGCCGTCCGGCAAGTGAATCGCCTTGCCGATCTGACCCAGGCGGATCTTCGGCCCCTGTTCTACTACGGCGATGTCTTTCACGCGCACGGGTGTTCCGTTCTGAGTTGTCAGAACTATTTTTTCGATATCTTGCGTGCGGTCGACCAGACCCACTTGGCGAATGTTGATCTCTTGCGCTCCCTCCTGAATGAAGCTTCCCCCCGAGTTGAGGTTATTGGCGGTCAACTGCTGCTCCACCTGGCTGATGCTGAGACCGTATTCGATTAGTTTGTCCGGATTGATGCGCACCTGATATTCGCGGGTGGGGCCGCCGAAGCTCGATACATCGACCACATCGGGCACAGACTTCAACTGTTTTTCCATGACCCAATCCTCGAGGGATTTCAATTCCATCACGTCATATTGAGGATTGGTACTGCGGAGCGTGTACCAATAGATCTGGCCAACCGGGCTCCAGTCGGTACCCATCTGCGGCTGCAGCCCGTTGGGCAGTGTCACAGAGGCCAGTCTCTCGAGAACTTTCGCTCGGTTCCAGTCGTTTACAGAGTCATCGTCGAAGATCAAGGTCAGACTGGAAAGACCAAATAACGAAAATGACCGCAAGTGTTGCAGATGAGGGATACCGTTCATCTGGATCTCAATGGGAATCGTGACTTGCTGTTCGACCTCTTCGGCGGCGCGTCCAGGCCACTGCGTGATGACCTGAACATAGTTGTTGGCCACGTCGGGATACGCCTCAATCGGGAGATTATGGAACGCAATAGCGCCCCAGACCAGCAGCATGATCGCAATCGCCAGCATGAGCAGCCGAGCGCGCAGAGCAAAATCAACCAAAGCTCGGATCATGGCTGGCCTTATTGCTCGTTTTCCGCCGAGAGCGCGAGGGCGTCATTGACTACGCGCTGCCCCGGCGAAAGCCCGGAGGCGATATCCTGTTTGCCGTCATAGAGCTTCCCCGTCATAACTTCGGTCCTGCGGAACTGTCCCTGTCCCGCGGGCACGAATACCCAGTCGCGGTCGTGCAAGTGCAAGATGGCGCTGCTTGGAACCGCCGCATACTGTTTCCCATGCTGCCCGTAGAGCGTTGCGGTAACAAACATCCCGGACCGCATTATTCCCGGATTTGTGAGAACGATGCGAACAGGTGCGGTCCGAATGTTTGAGTCGAGCACTTTACCGATATTGCTGATGCGTCCATGAAAGATACGCCCGTCATAGGCGTTAAGTTGAACATCGGCGGTGTCGCCCAGACGCACGTTGGGAAGATCGTTTTCGTAGACGTTGCAGACTGCCCAAACGGTCGAAAGGTTGGCGATGGTGAAAAGGTTGGTCTGATTGTCCGGTGTGTGGACGATGCTGGTGCCGACGACATTCTGTTCAACTATGGTTCCGTCTATCGGCGCAGTAGATACTGATCACAGGATCGGGCCGCTCGATGTCTGCTCCCAGAATCTTCAGCGTTTGTGCCGCAATGTCCCGTGCCGACCTTGGCCTTCTGCTCGGCATCCTCGGCCACCTGTAGATCGTTCAGCGACATCGTGCCGTGGGCGTAAAGAAGCTGTGCGCGCTCCAGTTGCTTGCGAGTGAGTTCTTCATCCGCTTTCGCCTGAAGATACGTCTGGAAGGCGTTCGAGATATCATTGCTCACTAATTTGAGCAACAATTGGCCCTTATGTACGTCGTCGCCGAGCTTGGCGTAAATCGCGACTACCCGGCCCGCAGCGAGCGAGATGACCGGCACGGATTTCTCTATGTCCGGATTGATTACTCCTGTCGCCTGTATTTCCGGCAGCTCCTCATGTTGTCCCGCGGTGACGAGTGAAAAGCGCTCTGGCCGGTCGACTTTCACTACATTCAGGTCGGGCTCCTGCACTACCTGCGCCGCTGGCGGCGCGGCTGCTGCAGGATCAGCTTTCTCTTTCGAGCCGCAACTCGAAAACAAGGCGGCCAGAAGCGCCGCCGAGGCCGCCGCGAGTAGGCTCGTGCGTTTCATCGAATAACCTCACGCCCTACGGAAAAATTCACTTGGTTTGCAGCGGAAAAATAAGAGCCGACCAGGTTCAAATAATTGAGCTGGGTGTCGCGATAGTCCTTCTGCGCATCCAGAAAATCGAGCAGCGAAGCACCGCCATGTTGATACGCATAGGAAACTTCGTCGCGAATCTCTCCGGCCTCCTTAAGGTATTTGGCCTTATAAGGACGCAGCAGCGCGACGGTGCTTTCCAACGTCGCGTAGGCAGAATCGATGTCATGCAGAGCCGTTATTTCAGCCTGGCCTTCCAGCTTCTGGTTGCGATTTATGTCGAGCAACGTGTGCAGCTTGTCGCCCTGGTTCCTGTCGAAGATGCGCAGAGGGATACTGACGCTGAAGCCGATGTAGGTGTTCAGAGGGGGTGGCTGGTGTGAACCGTCGATACCAAAAGTCGGGTCGGTCGAGCCGTTAGCTATCGAAAGCTGGTGGTCTGTGCGTGCTTTGTCCAGCGATTGTTGCGCTTCCTTGAGATCGGGACGCGTCTGCAGCGCCAACGCGCGCAGCTCCGGAAGCGTGGATACCGGCTCGGTGTACTCGAATGTCTCCTGGACATCGAACTGTTCCACTGGCGTCCTATCGCGCAAGAGGGCCAAGAGGTCTATCTTGGCCGTGCGCAAAGCCACTAGCGCGTTTTGCAAGTCGGATTCAAACTGCACGCGCTGGATTTCTATGCGTTGAAAATCGACTTTGGCAATATCGCCAGAGTTGAAACGGTCTCGATTGATATTTATTTCCTTGTCGTAGTAGTCGAGATTTGCCCTGGCAACCCCCAGTACCGCTTTCGCCAGCAGCACTCGCACGAACGAATCGCGCAAATTGAACATCAGATTGCGCTCCAGATCCGCTTGCGAAGAAATCGCTATCGCGGTACCCTTCTGGGCGCTGAGCCGTCTCAACTCCCGCTTATGCTCACGTTCATGGAGATAGTCCATGCTGCCGAAAACGTACGACTGCGAGATAGGCCGGTATGGGTTCCCGGTGAAAGGCGTGATCTGATCCCATCCGAGATTGAGATCGGGATTGGGACGCAGATATGCCGTAATCTCGTCTGCTCGCGATTCGTCAATGGTCACTTGCCCGGCCAGCAGGGCGGGGTTGTTTGCTCTAAAGTTTGCCTGAGTTTCCTGCCACGAAAGTGCGTGTCCCTGGCTGGGAGACTGGGCCAGTAGTCCAGGGACTGCAAACAGGAGACCGAGGCAGAAACGCCAGATGAGGCGCTCCATCTGTCCTCCTCAAGACTGCACGTGAACCAACGTTGAATATCTAAGCAAGAGAAACGGGAGGGGAACGGCCTGCCAGAAACGGCATGCTGCGATCGACTTGCCGCAGAACCGGCGTGACTACCAAAGAGACGAAGAGAAGCGTGAATGAAATTTGCCGGACAGCGCAGATCACAGGCGTGTCCATTGTTTCGTAGAGCCGTATGAGTGCGTCGCTCGGGGCCTTCTTACCAGTTTGCCGAGAGTGCTCCGGATTCTGCTGCACATTCATGTGCTCAATACGCAAGATGTCATCCGTCGCGGAAATGTAGGGAAATAGTGCCGCAACAATCAGCGCAACACCGCAAATGTGAAGCCATGCCGGCCCCCTGCTGAGCGTGCTGCCACCGCGCAATTTCACCCGTAGAGTGCCTGCCAAGGCAAACACGCCGAACGTGAGCCAGATCAAGTTAAGCGCTGTGTCGAATCGCACTCATCTCTACCGTAACATGGCACCGAAGTTATACCAGGACAACATCCGCCCGCTTCAGATCGCAGCCGGGGTAACGAAAGTGTTCAACATTTCGAGTGCGAATTGCATCCAAAAGGCGCAGTCTGCACCGATGAAGCTGCCCTTCAAATTTGGAATTCTGTTGCTGGCAATGTCAGCTATGATTCGCGCAGCGCCGACGGCCTACCGTACCGTCTATTTTTGGAGGATCGACCCGGTTGGAAGCACGGCTCAGCTCGCCACTTTATTCTGCCAGCGATGTCAAGGCGCATCTAGCGCGTGTGGCAACGTGCCTCTCGTCGCAGTCTTGCGGGACACTCTGGGGGACGATGATCCGGAAAACGATCGCCTTACGTCAGTCTGGCTACTGACCTATTCCCGGCCGAATATCGGGCAGCGCCTTCTTTCGGCCGTACCTTTTTTTTATTGGCGGGTGGGGAATGGTTCGGAGAAATCTGCTGCCAAGGGTACAGCCCCTTTGCTCGATTTAACGTCGCTGCAGCATCCGATGATCAACACAGTCGAGCGGGATGTACTGCAATGGGCCATGCTCGATCCTTCCACCACGCCCATTAGAGCAACGTCACGGGCGTATCGAACGAACGAAACCGATCACGAACGCCTGCACCTCGAAGAAGTTATCAGCTATCTGCGTCAATCGCCTTCCGGAAATGGCCCGGCTACCCTCACCTCCAGGCAAATCAATACGTTGATTGCTCGATTAGAGCTGCGCAAAACGCTTCTCGGAGGATTTGTGAGTCAAAGAGCGGCCGCTCGGATCGGTGAGGAGGCCAGTACCAGGTATGAGCGCATTCGGAGCCGGAATTGGGAGTTGTTGAGAGAGTACGCCGATAAAACCGGGTTATATTTCGAACCGCTGAACGTCGCTGCCAGTTCCGGCGAGTACGCGATCCTCTGGTTTCCGCTTGATGAATCCGCTCAGCCGGAAGGAACGCGGCTCGGCCCCATCTGGAAGCTCCTCAATATCAAAAATCCCTGGAACGATGTGCGGCTTAAGTCGGCTTCTGCAGTTGGGTACCCGCGCGACCTGGACGCAGACGGTAATTTGCTGCCTATGGGGAAGAGCGGCGTGCGCCAGGTAAAGCTTTTTCCGCTTAGTGTCTATAGCCTGAACTATCCCAAAATGCCACTGTTGTTGGTGGATTTTCGAAGCAACCTGCATGTCAAATGGCATGAGATGACACAGCGATCGATCAACGAAATAACAGCAGGAGTGATAGGAATGTCGCACTTGACCAACTGGTACTACTACGTGGCGGCCGATGTGTATGACTTTATCGAATCGCGGCACGGGGCGGCTACGGATCTATCGGCGCGGCTAGATTGCTATTCGCAATTCCGGGTTCAGCTACAGCTCGACAATCAACTTGATTCCAGATTACGCCGCGAAATGCAACAACGTGTCGATGCGCTCGCGGTGAATCCTCTCGAATCAGCCCCTCAGAGTGAAACGGCAGCGGCTAGTACGCGCTACGGCATCCTACAACAAGAAGCAGCGACGGGGCGCCTGCTCAAGAGCGTTGAAAAGAATCGCCGCGCCGAACTGGCGCTGGACACTGAAACGAAGAAAGAGGTCCTATGGAACTACGCTCTGCACATCGGCAGTTTTGGGATTTACACCCGTCGCGTAAAGCCAAACGTTCAAAACCTCGCGCGTGTCGATACTTATAGACGGGCGCAATACGAACTGGCTTTGCTCGACCAGATCTCCGATGCAGGGACGCAGCCGGAAGTGGCTTACGACCCGGCAAAAATTCAGCACGCCATAGCGGAACTCAAGCAAGTGATGCCGGAAGTGGCATCGCGAGACTTGCGTGCTCACGCCGCCGCGACACTCGAGCGAATGAGGAGCCTTTCTCAAGACGATGCCCTTCAATCGGATTGTTCGACAGCCATCGCTTCCTTGAGCATTGACCGGCTGCCGCATGGAGACCGTGTGGCTTTAAAACCATCTGTACTGCGAAGTTCTTCGTTGAAACGCGACCACGTTGCAATCGGAGGGGATGGTCTTGAGTGAAAAGCGCGGCACTATTTTATGCTCTTGTTCTGATCGCGCTCCAATCTTCTTCTCCTGCCAAAAGTATCGCCGCGCCGCTGCCCAAATTCGAGCGTGTGGTCGTCCTGAAAGTCGATGGATTGAACGCGGACCTGCTCTACGAGACCATGCAGCAACTGGACGCGAACAGTGGCAAATCGCGGCTGCCCTGGTTCTCGCATGTCTTTGCCGAAAACGGCATCATCTTCCAGAATTTTTACGTCCGGGGCATCAGTCTTTCAGCGCCTTCCTGGTCGATTCTCGACACCGGCCGGCACAGCATCATTCGCGGCAATGTGGAATATGACCGCTACACGGGAGAAATCTACGATTACTTAAATTTCTTCCCCTTCTATCTGGGCTACGCGCAGAATCGAGCCGTCGACATGCCGGGAGTGGAAGTGCTCGACCGCGCCGGTATTCCTCTTGTGATCGATCAGTTCCAGTATGATCGAATTCTGCAAAGCTTCCAGCTTTTCCAGCGTGGAGTAAGATGGACCACTCTGAAAGATGCATTGCTGCGCAGCTTCTCTGGTAGATCTCTGTTTTCGATGCTGGAATCCGCTACGCCGATTTCACTCAGCTCATCGCTTTCGAGAGAGCTTGAGGGTCAATTGGAGCAGGGCCTTCGCGGTTCCAACCTCGTATATCTCGATTTCTTCACGGGCGAAATCGATCACGAAGCTCATGCTACGAGCGATCCTGCCGCGTTATTGCATGTTCTGCAGGAGCTCGATGCGCTACTCGGCCGCGTCTGGACGGCCATTGAGCAGGGACCGCTTTCCGAGCGAACCTTGCTGGTCGTCGTCTCCGATCACGGCATGAATAACGTCCCGGGCATTTTCAGCCAGACTTTTAGCCTTCCGGATCTATTCAATAGCGAGGAAGGCGGCGCGCATCACGTCGTCACGGACCGGGAACAGCTCAGCGACTATAAATTGAAGGGCATCAACCCGCTGGTGCATCGTGTTATAACGCCTAGCACAAGGTCGTTCTATCTGGACGGCCAAGCTTCGCGCTATCCGACCGTCTGGCTGGACATCGACGGCAACGAGCGTGCCGCGGTCCACCTTCGAAACAGCGACTTGAATAAAATCCACATCCTATTGCAGCAGTTAGCCAAGGCGAAGCTGCCTGCCGAAATACGTAAAGCCGCGGCCAAACGGATCTGCCAAACGATCGATATCCATCGTGCTCGATGGAACCAAACGGTTTCGGAGCTTAGCGATGAACTCAAGAATCTTGATCAGGCGATTGTTAATCGCAAGGCCTTGCTAGGCGAACTTCCCGGAAAAGTGACGAAGCAAGAGCGCGAAACGGGCGAGGACAAGGCTAAGCACCGTTTGCGTCGTGAACTGCAGGAGTGGCAGAACGAAGAATCCGGGTATAAGGCGTATGTTTCCCATTTGCTAGCGCTGCTGCGATTCAAGCCGGACGAAGCCCACCCGTTCACGGGTAACATTTCGATGCTGATTCCCGAGATGTCTCTGGGAGACAACAACACAATCGCCGACATTCAGCACTATGTCGCCGGGCCGTCACCGGCAGGACTTGCTATCGATCAGAAAGGTGATCTCGATGACGAACAATCTTTCCGCTATGTGAATTACTTCAGCCTGCTGGCAAAGCAGCGCGTGCGAAATAACCCACAAAGCCAATTGTCTTCGAAGCCAATCGATTTCGTCGTTATGGCTCTTCCGGACGGAGAGTTTTCACCCGGTTTGCAAATCCCGGAACACGCTTACTGGCTCTATGGCGACGCGGACAGTCAGTTGCTGATTCTGCAAGATGCTGCCGGACGTCTGCGGCTCGCGCCTGTCTGCGATCTGAAACAGGATCGGCACGGTCAAATCACGTGGCGAGAGCAAGCGTGGCGGGCGGGGTTGCCTCTCCGGCTTTTTGAAGATCCGAAATTACATCCGCCGCCTGGTGAAAACCCAGGCAAATGGCTCAGCACCTGGCACACAGAACAGGAATGGTTCTCCGCCATTCATCAATGCCAATACTCTAACGGCATCATCGGCATTACCGAGGAGCTTTCGCCTATTGCTGCCAATGTGCCCGGGCCGCCTGGTGTCAACGACATCTTGCGGCGTTATGAACAGCGTCGCCGCGAACTGGTGCAGGCCGATTTCCACATCTTTGCTTCAGATCACTGGAACTTCAATGTACGCTTTCCCAATCCGGGCGGAAATCACGGGAGCTTTCTGCGCATCTCGACCCATTCAGTCTGGATGATGGCAGGCGGCGGTCTCCCGGTCAGGAAGATCGAAGAGCCTTATGACAGCTTGAATTTCGCTTCTACTATTTTGAGTTTGCTCGGCCGAACACCGCCCATGCCTGACCGCGTTGTCCCAATTCCGCAATAGGCTATTCCCAGTTCTGGAATTTTTTCTGAATGGTTTCGTTATGGCATGCAAGAGACCGCTTAGCGACGTGCGCGTTCTGAATGGTGTCTTCACGACGGTGCGGCCCCTGCGTGCCTATTCTCGCCCAGAATGTCTCTCCGTTTAGCCGTTCGCGCCCTTCGCCGCTCGCCGGGTTTCTCTCTCTTGGCGATTCTGATTCTGACGCTCGGCATCGGCGCGACTACTGCCATGTTCAGCGTTACGCGAACCGTGCTGCTCAAGCCTCTTGCCTATCGCGACCCGGGCCAACTCGTCACGATCCTGTTCAAGGTTCCCCAGTTCGTTAAACATCTCTCTACCGTTCCCGTCAACGCCCAGCACTATCAGCTTTGGCGCGATCACGCTCGCACCCTCGAAGAGGTCGGCCTGCTCGCTTCGGACGCCCACATTCTCAGCGGCCGCGGCCAGTCCGTCCAGGTAAACGGCGTGCGCGTTACCCCGAATTTCTTCCACCTGCTCGGCATCCAACCCATGCTTGGCCGCGGCTTTAGCAAAGATGAGGATCAAGCCGGCCGCAACCGGGTCGTCATCGTCAGTCACCAGTTCTGGGAGGAGAAACTCGGCGGCAGCCCTGACGCCCTCAATCAAAAAATCACCTTCGACGGCCAGTCCTATCAGGTGATCGGCGTGATGCCTGTTGCCTTCCCATTCCCGCGCGCCCGCCAGCTTTCCGACCTGGAGCAAATGCCCGATCACGCTGCGTTTTGGACCCCGCTCGTCTTCAGCAAAGACGATCTGGAGTCGCCGCTGGGAAATTTTGACTTCATTGCCCTCGCGCGACTCAAATCAGGAGTAACCGTCGGCCAATCGCTCGCGGAATTGATCGCTCTGGAAAAGGTGATTGCGAAACGCTTTCCCCAGCCGATCGAACTCGATCCCGTCATCCAGCCTTTACAGCGTGCCATGGCCCGGGATGTCCGCCTGCCTCTACTCTTCCTTCTCGCCGCCGTGTCCGCCGTGTTGTTGATCGTCTGCATCAATCTCATGAACCTGACGCTTGTGCGCGCCACTTCCCAACGCCGCGCATGGGCCATCCGATTAGCCGTCGGTGCGAATATCCGCGACCTGCTGCGCGGCGCGTTTATCGAAAGCCTGTTGCTCTCTTTAGCCGGCGCTGCGCTCGGCTCGCTGCTAACCGTCTGGCTGCTGGCTGCCATTCGCCTCAAAGCTCCGCCCGATCTCCCGCGGGTCGAGGAACTCGCGGTGGATCCTGTCGCTCTCGCGTTTGCTGTATTGCTCTCCGTCGGGAGTGCCGTGCTCTTTGGTTTATGGCCCGCCTGGCGCGCCGCTCGCATCGACCCGCAGGAAGCGCTGCAATCCTCCAGCCGCAGTACCAGCGAAGGCCGTCTTGGTCACCGCGCCGGCAAACTGCTGGTTGCTGCCGAAGTTGCGCTCAGTACCGTGCTGCTTCTCTCAGCCGGCCTACTCGTACGAAGCTTCGTTTCTATTCTCGACGTCAACCCGGGCCTGAATGTCGAGCATCTGTTAACCGTTAAGATCCAGCTACCCCCGGAAAAATATCGAAAAGCGGAAAACATCCACGCCTTCTATCGCGCGCTGCAGGGCCGTGTGGGTGCGTTGCCCGACGTCGTGTCCGCGGGCGTTGTCTCCGACCTGCCTCTCACGGGCGATAACAATGGCAATCCCGTCATCGGCGCCGATCGAGCTGCCCCGCCCTTCGCCCAATGGCCCATGACCGATTGCCGGCGGGCCAGCCAAAGCTATTTCTATGCCGCCGGCATACCCCTCCAGCGAGGCCGTACCTTCGTAGAACGCGACGGCAAGATCCCCGAGGTCGTTATTACGGAAAATCTAGCGGCTCGTCTCTGGCCTCGTGAAAACCCCCTTGGACGTCCGCTCAAAGTTTACGGCTCGGATAAGCCTTACACGGTGGTGGGTGTCGTCGGGGCCGTACACGCCGCCTCGCTCACCGAACCGCCCGCTATGATGGTCTATTTCCCCGATTGGCAGAACGTCGACAACGGTATGTCATTGGTTGTCCGAACCGCTTCCCAATCGGGATCCCTGGCCCGTGCAATCCGCCGGGCCGTCTCCACTCTCGAGCCTGAGGCCGCCATCACCAGTGTCAAAACTATGCAGGAAATCCGTGCGAGTTCCGTAGCCCCCCAGCGTTTCCAAACGACTCTTCTCTCCGCCTTTGCCGCCGCCGCACTGCTCCTGGCCTGTCTGGGAATTTACGGTGTTCTCGCCTTCGCCACGACTCGGCGCACCGCGGAAATCGGGATTCGCATGGCGCTCGGCGCGCGCCCGAAGCAAATTCTGCAGTCGATTCTCGAAAGCGGCATGCTGCCCGTCGCAGTTGGGATCGTTGGCGGACTACTTGCTTCCGCGGCTCTTGGTCGCATTCTCCAAAGATTACTTTTTGAAGTGCGCGCTCTTGATCCACTTATGTACGGACTAACTGCGTTCGTTCTTCTGGTGGTCGCCGCACTAGCTTGTTTGATCCCCGCGATCAGCGCTGCCCGATTAAATCCGGTTGAGGCGCTTCGCCACGAGTGAGCGCTAAATCCGGACGGGGAAACAGCTTCAGAATTTCGTCGTAGAGCAAGTAGTCCCAGCGATTGTAGTGCCGGATGACTACGTTCAGGTCTGGACCCGGCGTCTTCTCCAAACGAATCGCGCCCAGATTAACCGCCGGCAAATTGTCCGTCAAGTGCCATCCATAGTGCTGCCGCAGCCATTCATAGGATTGCGAGGAACACTCCTGATGTCCCACGAAACGGAAGCTGGACCGCAGATGCCTCACTGCGCGCTCATAAATCGCGTCCGTAATAGCGCCGGGCGGAAGGTCGCATTCACCCACACCACTGAAATGCCGCACCATCAGGTTATCGAAGTTTACCGTCAGGCGTTTCTCAAACAGCTCCGGTAAGCTCAGCGTCTTGCCACTTTTGTCCGCGGCAAGTTCCGGATTCGTCTGCAGCAAATATCTGTATTGCGATAATACACGCGCTCCGGGCTCGCGCACAATGGTGATGTACTCGGCTTCCTGGGGAAGCGCCTCATGCATGCCGAACTGAAAATGACCGATGATGAGCCGCAGAGCTTTAAGCTGCTCAAGAGGAAGCGCGCGAAGATCGTTGACCAGAAAACCTGGTGCGCTCGGATAGAGGTAAGCGATCTCGGACAGCCGGAAATTCGCTCCGATCGCGTCGCGGAAAGCCGTCCCAGCCGTCTTGGGGATGTGCATGAGAAAGCACCGTCGGCTTGCGCTCGCGCGGCGCGATCGCGGGCGTGCGCACGTGTATAAGGGCCGCCAGGCAACGAACGGCCATTCGGGAAACGTACGTCAATCACCGATTCACGATCCGTCGTAAAGTGTTCGGCAAGATCAACGTAAAAGCCATGCTCGGCCGAGCCCATACGCTAGACTAAGTCGGATCGGTAATAGACCGCCTTCACACGTGAGACCGGATGTCCGTCCACGAACACCGTTATCGGAATAGGCTTGCTTGGCTGATCCGCATCAATCGCCCAGCCGAAAACTTCGCCGCTCTTCAAAACCATCCAGATTGCCGTGCATGCCGAGCGGAGGTTTGACTCTGCTACGAATAGCAGCCGAGATACGCCGCTCTATCAGGTGAGTAACAATGCAAGCGAACTTAGTCCAACGGCAACGCGCATCAGGTTGGCGTCGAAGCTCGAAGACAAGAACGGGAGGCAAAAAGAAGAAGTCGAGTATCAGAATCGCCGCGAGAGTTGCAATCAAGCCTTCCAGCAGGCCGAACAGACCTGTCGAGATCGCTACACAAATTGCGAAAACCGTCGCCGCAGTCGAACCAAGAACCCACTGAGCCAAAGCCGTGAGCGCCAGCGCGACAACGGTAGTTGCGACGGCAAAAAGAAAGCGCGCGCGCCTGTGCCGCAGCGGAGCAAGCCCGTTCAGAAACGCATTCAGTTCGCCTGCGTTGAGTTTGAGATCCATCCCAATCGCGCCGTAACCGTTGCGAAGGTTACGGAAGCGCCGGCACTGCGCGGCATCGCGTGCTCAGCGCATTAGTACGAGTATTCCTCGACAAAGGATTACTCGCGTGAGGTTAAGACAAGCCTCTTGGCCTTAGCCTACCACGGCGTCGAAAATGCCGGTCTCTATCGTCTCTCCGTGTTTCATCTGGATGATGATGCGGTAACGGCCGTGCGACGGAAAGCCGTAGGGAATAGTAACTTCGTTGGGCAGCGCTGGGGATGAGTCCCCGCCCGGACCCATGTCCTTCATGTCCATTCCCTCCATACTGGACGTCGAGTTCTGCTCTTGCGCCAGCATGAATGCGGCCATGGAAACCGAGCCCGTGGGATGAACGTGGGCGAAAACACTGCCATCCGTCTTGACGAAAGCAGCATGGCCCAACATGCCCATGTAGAATGCCATGTCCTCCGGAGCGCCCCCGTCCGGCTTCTTGAGGCGGAACCGGAAGAGCACGGGTTGCTTCGCATGCAGTCCGCCGGCCACGGGCAGCCACTCCATCCGGTAACCATCGGGCAGGGTGAATTCGTTCGAGCTTGCGGCGGTTTCGCTCCATGGCTTGGCGCGACCGGTTGCGTCGTCGCCAGTCAACGGGCCGCCTTCGATCGCAGAAGTAAGCTTGATCGAACTCGCGAGGGTTTCCGGAAAACCGTTCGCATGCACCACGTCGGCGTAGAGATTATAAGTACCGGCCGGCATTCGCGGAAGACTCAGCCGGAACTCCCCTGGCCCAGTGAGATTCGGGTGAAGATGATAGACCACATCGAGACCGGGCTCGCGGATCATGTAGAGATGCATCAAATGCCGGTGATCCGGGATGAAATCGTCTACCGACCGCGTGAAGATTCCGGCCCAACCGGGACCGTCCAGCCAGCCTGGATCGGCGAGTTTCAGGATCAGAAGTTGCGTGTCCGTCAACGCCGCCGTCATTTTGATTGGTTTGTATAACTCCTGGCCATAAGACCGGGCTTCGCTGTTCCACCAGCGATCGCCGAACCAAAGAATGCCTGCGACAAGCGCCAGCGCGACAGTCATGGCCACGCGTCCGGCTCGGATGCGGTTCGAGGCCGGAGCCACTCCGGGATCGAGCCGGGCCTCGCGCACCGACGCTCCCGCCATCGCCACTACGCCGCACACCAGAAAGAGGCCCAAAATGGAAAGCACCGCGCCCAATCCGACGCGCATCCGCTTAGTGACGAGTGCCGCCGAGGGCACGGGAATGGAAATCGTTCCGCTTCCTTGCGACCCTTCCGCTCGAATGCGCACCTGCCATGAGCCCGGCTGCATCATCCACAGCGCTCCGGTAAAGAGCTGTGGATCGTCCTTTGAAACGGTCAGCTTGTCGGGCACTGGCGCAAACCTCGCTCCCGGCCCGGCCATGGGCATTGGCACGGCATGCACGCTGGTGATTCCGCCCGATGAAGAACGGACCTCCAGATCTGCCACGCCGGGAATGACCGAAGGCGGTCTCACCGTGACAAACAATTGATATGGGCCCGCTTTCGCATCCAGATAGATATCGGGACTGCCGATGTGAGCCTGCGCTATGGCGCACGACGCGAGAGAGACCGCTAAGAGGATGCCCGGGCGGCACAGCATATCAGCGCTTGATCCTCTGCAGCCATTCTCCGCGCGAAAGACCGAAACGAAAAGCGAGTGTTCCGAAAACTAGTGCCAGCAGCATGCCGCGCCAGAAGTGCGCGGCCGTTTCCGTAGTCAGGAACAGGTAGCGCGCCGAATGCGAGGCGGGCGGAAGCCCGTACCAGAGATAACCTGTCCCAAAGAAACGGTTGCGGGAAGCCGGACTCATGAGGAAGCTGGCGAACGGCCACTCGGCCGCAACGAGCACGGCCACAAATACAATGGCGCTTATTGCGGCAAGCTTCCACCGGTTCCAGTGCTTTGTGCGTTGCCAGAGCAGATCGAGCGCCAGCGCCGGAACAATAAGCAGAATCGGGAAAGCCTCGGGAATGAAGTGAGTGACATGCTGGTAAACGGGACCGAGTTTGGGCTCCGCCGGAAACAGAGGCAATACCAGAATGAGTCCGATGCCGAAAAGCATGTAGAATCCGGTCACAAACGTAGCAGCGAATGGGATGTTCGTCGCACGCGCAGCTACCGTAAGCATGATCGGCACAAAAACCGCCAGGATGACATAAGGCTGGGACGTGTGCAGTAGAACCCGTCCCATGTACTCCATCAACATCGTCATCACCATCACGAGCATGATGCCGCAGCCGTAGAGGAGCAGTAATTTTGAGATTTGGCGAGTCTCTCCGCCGGTACGGTTCATATGCCCCGCAATCAGCACCATGGTGCCGAGCAGAACGCCGTAGATTCCGAGAAAAAGCAGAATGTGCGGGGGGCTGACGATCTGAACGTCCAGCCCGTAGGCGTCGTGCCACCAGTTATCGAATGGCGCAGAGGTCAGCATCGCAATACCGCCCCAGGACGCTATAAATGCTCCCAGCGGCGCGCGAAATCCCCAGATGTGAACCGAAGCTGGGGCAAGCGGCGATGATTTTGAAAATGTGGTTGAAAGAATGATGTATCCGAAAGCTAGTCCGGCCAGCACTCCACATAAGTAAATCGCCATGTGGGCCGGTGTCCAGAACGTGTCTCGGCCGATCGACATGTGCCACGAAATATCCCAGTTCGCACCCACAACGGCCGACGTAACCGCCAGCACCGCGCACCAGATATACCAGGGAATCCCGTTCGAGGCAGGAGACGCTTGTACTGAAAGGGTAGCCATGAAGAGTTCTTACCGCGCTTACGCAGCTATTATCGCGTTTGTTCGATTGAAGTCTGCTGGCAACGCTGTGTATAGTCCGCCCCTAAAAGAAAGCAAACGGAAGCAAAAGAAAAAATTGCTTCTCATTTGTGCGATGTTCGATGTAAGATAGCACCAATCCTGGAGCTCGTCTCCTCACCGGTGGCACAACGATGCATCTGAAACTCTTTCATGTCTAAGGCGAACCCGCGCCGCCTTCATGCCGAGGAACGCCGCCGCGAAATCGTGGGTGTCCTGGGACAGAATGGCCGAATCACCGTTGAGGAAGTGGTTCAGCTTTTTGGTGTCTCGGCCGTAACCGCTCGAGGAGATCTCGACGCGCTCTCTGACAGCGGCGCGCTGGTGCGCTCGCATGGTGGCGGAATCAAGCCTCTGGATGCCGCTCCGGAGCACCCGCTGCGTGTTCGCGAAGGCATGCATCACGCCGAAAAAGTGCGCGTCGCCCAAGCCGCCTGGCAGTTGATTCGACCTTTTCAGACCATCATTTTATGCACAGGTTCTACGGCGGCCGAGTTGGCGACCCAGATCCAGCGGGGCAGCCGCGAAAGAAATATTACCGTCATTACATATGCGCTGAGTATTGCAATTATGCTTGCCGACCTGCCACATGTCTCGCTGGTTATGCTGGGCGGGTTTCTGCGGCATCCATCCACTGCCTTCGTAGGACCGCACGCCGAGCAGATGATGCAATCGCTTCATGCCGACCACTGCTTCATGAGCACGGTGGGCCTGGATGCCGACCTGGGACTGACCACGCTCGACATCATGGAAGCACAGCTCAATCAGCGCATGATTGCTTCCGCCGCTCAAGTGACAGTGTTGGCGGATTCGAGTAAGTTCGGCCATAGAAGTCTATCCCTGATTTCGGATTTCCATAATGTACAACGGATAATCACGGATACGGGCGCTCCCGCGACTCAGGTCGAGAAGCTCCGTGCGAGAGGCATCGAAGTCGTTCTCGCCTAATTGCTTTCAGTCGCCCAACACACTCATCTTCGGTTTGTAGCCTTCTACCAGGTACTTGCTATGGGAAACCATATACTGATTATCACTTTGTATATTGTTGCTATTCCACTTGCGGTTTGTTTCTTTTTGCTTGACACCTTTTTCTATTAGCTCTACAATCCGGTCAATGCCTGCCCTGGCGCTGTAAAAGCGCAGGGCGTCTAACTTTGCTGTCGCAGGAGTGGCGCTGTCTATGAGGTCGAAATTTAGTAGTTTCTACGGGCTCTTGTCGAGCCTTGTCTTGCTTACCTTCTTTCTCCTTGCGTCCGCGCGGATGCCGGCGCAGGAGGTCACTGCAGCTATAAACGGTGTTGTGACCGATCCCTCAGGCGCGGCCGTAGCCGGTGCCAAGGTGACGGCGAAGGATCTCGACCGCGGCTCGACTTTCCCCACAACCACGGATGGTAGCGGGTTCTACAATTTGCCGCGCCTTCCCGTAGGCCGCTACGAAGTGCGCGTCGAAAATGCGGGCTTCCAGGCATCAGTGAAACCGGAAGTCGTGTTGCAGCTCAACCAGAACGCGAAGATCGATTTCTCGCTGGAACTTGGAAACGTCAACCAAACGGTAGAAGTAACCACGGCGGCACCGATTCTCCAGACCGAGTCGACTCAACTCGGGCAAGTTATCGATGCCCGGACCAACACGGCTCTTCCGCTCGCTTCTCGCAACTATGTGCAGTTGACACTTCTGGCAGCGGGCAGCGTGCATCCCGATCCGAGTTCTTTCAAAAACGGACAAACTACTGCGGGGAGCGGTCGACCTTATGTCAACGGCAACCGGGAGCAGTCGAATAACTTCATCCTGGACGGTATGGATAACAACCAGGTCTCCGACAACCTGGTCGGATACACGCCGAGTGTCGATGCGATTCAGGAATTCAATGAGATTACACAAAACGCTTCTGCTGAGTTCGGCAACTTCATGGGCGGCATCATAAGTACCTCCATTAAATCCGGTACGAACGAGTTCCACGGTAACGTTTTTGAGTTCTTCCGGAACGATGTTCTGAATGCTAACGAATGGTCAACCAACCTGGTAGGCGGCGCCCGCACTGCCGTTCGCTGGAATGAGTTCGGCGGTACCTTGGGAGGACCTGTTATTCGCAACAAGCTTTTTTTCTTTACCGATTATCAGGGGCAACGTCTCGATTTCCCCACTTCAACCTCGGCTCGCTCACAGTTCACGGCTCAGGAGCGTACGGGGAACTTCTCTCAGCTATTGACCTCATCTAATCCTACGCAGCTATACAATCCTTACTCGGTGGACGCGGCCGGAAATCGCGCTCCTTTTGTCGGAAACGTCATTCCTACGAGTCTGCTGAGCCCGGCCGCGCTTAAGATCATCAATCTAGCAGCCAACCCCCTCCCTACATCCAGTTCTCTCAATAACAATCTCCTAGTGGGGTCCGGCAGTTCAACGAATGGCGATCAGGGCGATGCCAGAGTGGACTGGAACATCTCGGACAAAGATCGTCTCTTTGGTCGCTATTCGCAAAGCAGGCTGGACAATCCGGGCATCAATAATTACGCTCTCTCATATAACAGTTTCGCAACCTATCCTACGAAGAACGGAGTGCTCGACTGGACGCGCACTGTCTCGCCGACTATGGTCAATGACTTGCGAGTCGGGGTCAATTACGTCCTGGTCAATAACGGGGCTGCCAACAGTGGCCAACTCGGCAATCTCCCGCAGGCAGTGGGTATTCCGGGCGTGCCCTCGGACATTTTGCCAGGTATGAATCTGGCCAACTCCTTTGCCAGCGGTTTTGGCAACTCTGACAATTATCAACTTTTTGCCGATACTGTTATCCAGTATGGAGATACTGCGATTCTCACCAAAGGGCAGCACTCGATGCATTTCGGGTTCCAAGGGCAACGCCAGCGGATTGATACCTTCTACTCGGGTAACAATGGCCTTGCGGGCACCTTCAATTTCGATGGCCGCTACACTGCTGGTCCCAGCAATTTGGCATCGGGAGGCTCGTCCTTTGGTGGCTTTTCGACGGGTGCCGGCGAAGCAGATTTTCTACTTGGTCTGCCTTATGACATTGGCGAAGGCGTCAATGGAGGTACCTGGGGGCAGCGCGCAAATATCTTTGGCGTGTTCTTCCAGGATGACTGGCGGGTGACGTCTCACCTCACCTTGAACTTGGGCTTGCGCTGGGAACTGCACACGCCTTGGGTCGAAGTAGAAAATCGTCAGTCTAACTTCGATCTGCTCACTGGTCAGCAATACATCGCTGGTAAGGGACCCTGCCCTTACAACAACTGCCGGGCACTCTACAACCAGTACAATGGCATCACGAATTACCAACCGCGCCTCGGATTCGCTTATACTCCGGGCGGTGGCAAGTTTGTGGTGCGCGGCGCTTACACCTTGTCCACCTATCTGGAAGGGACCGGCACTAACTTACGGCTGCCGATCAATCCTCCATTCGCTGGCGAACACGAGTTCGATTACAGCACTCTGCGCACAGGCTTACCCGGCTCTACGCTAGATCAGGGCTTTCTCCCCTTCGCCAATTCGAATCCCAATGACCCAACGGGGGCCACCCTTCGCGTCTGGGATCCGAATGTACGGCCGGCTGTTTCCAACCAGTACAATTTCACCCTGCAGCAGCAGCTCGGTAACTCCACCACCGTGCAGGTCGGATACGTCGGCCAGAAGACCACACACCTTATGGTCCCGATGCCGTATCTTCAAAAACAGCTACTACCAGACGGAACGGTTGCTCCGAGTGCGTTCCTAGCAGGAAACCCCACCCTAGTCAGTGAAATCGGGCAGGTCTCCGGTACAGCTTCAAATGGGAATCAGAGCTACAATTCCTTGCAGGCTGTCGCACAGAAACGCCTGGCGGATGGAATACAGTTCTCGGCAGCCTACACATGGTCGAAATGCATGTCTGACGCGATCGGTTACTACGGTGCCGGTGGGCAATCGGGCAGTCAATCTGCTTACTGGCAAAATCTATATGACAAGAAGTCCGAATGGGGACCTTGCTTCTACGACGTAGCACATAATCTCACGGGGAATATCATCTACGATCTTCCGTTTGGCCGTGGCCGCGCGTTCGGCAAGAACATGAATCGTTTGGTCGATGCAGCGCTGGGAGAATGGCAGGTCAGCGCAATTGTCGGCATTCATACCGGATTTCCTTTAACCATTTCAGCCGGTGATAACTCGGGCACCGGCTCTCGGGGCGCCCGTGCCGATTGCATCGCGCCAGGAACCGTTTTCGGCAAACAAGAATCACCCCTGGGTGGTTATCAGTGGTTTGATCCCACGGCCTACACGGCAGCTGCCCCCGGCACGTTCGGTAATTGCGGAGTGGGAACGATTCGCGGGCCGGGTTTTCACAACGTGGATTTGAGTGTCTCGAAGAGCTTTGCCTTCACAGAACACCAACGCTTGGAGGTTCGCGGTGAGTTTTTGAACGTCTCAAACTCCGTAATTCTGAATGCGCCGAACCACGGGATTGGCTCCACCGATGGGCTTGTCCAGAGTTCGCAAGGTGCACGTAACATCCAACTCGGCATGAAGTACAACTTCTAAACGCGACGGTCGGGGCAGACCGGTTTCATTGAGCGGTCTGCCCCGCCGCTTCAAGAAGAAGTCTGAGCTGCGGTCTGGGCCTGGAGCAGTTTCTCGGCGTTCAAAGCTCCTGCCGGCGTGTCCTCATGCTTGAAAATCGCGTACGTGGGATAGCCATTCGAACGATACTGTCCCACGCGGTAGCGAATACTCTCTAACTCCGATTCGGTGTATTCGGGTTTCCGGAGCCGCAGATAGACAAAATCCGCCGTCAACACGTGCGGCGTTTCCAGGTTCTCGTTTTCTGCCAGGCAAAGCCCCACGTTTGCGTCCTGTAGTACCTCGTACGCGCTGTCGTCGAACCAGGTGGCGTTGCGAAACTCGAAGACGGCACGCACCGCTCGAGGCAAGGCGCCTACGAAGCGCGCCAGCCGCTCCCGATCGATCTTAAAGGATGGCGGCAGTTGGAACAGAATCGGGCCGAGACGCCCGGCCGAGCGCAGCGGCTCGAGCGATTCCAGAAATATCCGCGTGAACTCCTCGGCGCCATCCAATTTGAAGGAGTGCGTGATCTTCATGTGGGCTTTGGGCAAAAACAAAAAGCCCTCCGGTGTCTCGGCAATCCATTTGTCGAAGGTCGCGCGAGACGCAATGCGCCGGTACGTGTAATTCACTTCGACGGCATTCAGACGCGATGCGTAGAACGAAAGAAATTTGGCGCTGGGCAATTTCGCGGGATAGAAGGCGGGCTTCCAGCTCGTGTAAGAGAAGCCGGAAGTTCCGGCGTAAAGTGGGGCTTCGGGCACGTATCAGAGACCTGCAAACCAATCGTATCCCTGTTCCGCCCAATAGTCATCCGCCTGTTTGCCCGTATATTGAATCGAGCCGATCCGTTTGATGTTCTTTATGCCGTATTTGACCGGAATTACCAGGCGCAATGGCGCGCCGTGCTCTGCCGTGAGCGGTTTTCCGTTGTGCTCATAAGCGAGCAGCGTCTGTGGATGCAGGGCGCTCTTGGTATCGAGGCCAACATAGTATTCAGCGTCCGGCGTGGCCATGTACACATAAGGTGGAAGATCCTGACGCGGCGGAGCGAATTTTCGCGTGAAGTCGGCGAAGCGGGCTCCGGCCCACGAAGTAACTACGCTCCAACCCTCAATGCAACAGAAACGAGTGATCATTTCGATTCTTGGCAAAGCCATAATATCGGAAATGCGAAGATCGAAAGGCTTTGAGTTATCCGATGATACGCGCAAACGGTACGTTATTAGATCTAAATCAGAATCGAGGCCATAATCGCCATTGGGTTTCAAATAAGTGATTTGGGAGGATGAATAAGCGGGCATTACGTGGTTATTTCCTAAATATGCATGCCCCAATTTCCGATTCAAATCGAGTACGCGGCGCTGCGGCCAGGGTGCACCATCTTCCTGGCCGGTCCTGGTCAGCCATTCATAACCAGCGAAACCGGCAGCAGCCGCTGCACCAGCGATCAGAAAATCGCGCCGCGAGCGCCGGCCGAGCTCGCGATTGAGCTCCCCGGGCGGAAGCAAAATTTCAGGGTGACGATTAGTTTTTTTCATCCGCCAGCTCGTAGCCGATTATCATTCCGCGAAAATTATTCCACCCGGCTAGAGCTACCTGCGCGACATGGATTACGAAAAACAGCACATAACCGATCGTCAGCGCGAAATGAATAAGCCGCGCCATTGTGTAGCCTCCGCACAAAGCAGCGAGCCAGGATAACTGGGCGGGTTTATAAATCGCCAGCCCCGTGATGACCGATCCCGCCCCCATCAGCACGATTGCCGAATAGGAAATCTGCTGTGCTGCATTGTATTTTTCCTGCGGCGGCAGCTCTTTCCTAAGATGAAGGTCGTGCAGTGCCACGTCCCACGCATCGCGGAATGCCGACCATGATCGAGGCACAAGGTAGCGCCATTCTCCAGAAAAAACAGTGTAAGCGACGTAAGCAATCCCGTTTATCACGAAGAGCCACATAAGCGTGAAGTGAAGCGCCATACCCTCAGCGAGCCGGTGGTCGATATGCAGCAGGCTGTACAGCCAGTTTGGAAAAAAGTGAAAGCTGCCAAGGTGATACGGAGCATAGGCCCAGTAGATGAGAATGCCGCTCCAGATCATCAGGAAGAGCAGGGGAAAGTTGATCCAGTGAAACCATCGGATCGCGAGCAAATGCTTCAGCCTGAGTTTCGCCATCTGCCAGATCCTTCGTTTCGCAGCGCGTTATAGTTACGGGGTAGCATTATCATTCTGCTGGAGAAGACTCCCATCTTTATTTAATCAGCCTATGGCGTCTTCCGATACAAAAGGCGAGTCCTCGCCGCTTAACTTTCTATGTCTGGCCAGTTACGAAAAAGGACAACGGACTCTCGAGGAACTGAAGCGGCAAGGTTGCCGGGTGTTTCTTCTTACTTCGCTGAGTCTGAAGGAAAAGGCGGAATGGCCGCGCGAAAGCCTGGACGACATCTTCTATCTGGAAGATCGCGAACACGAGTGGGACCTGCACCAGATGCTCACAGGTGTGAGCCATCTGGCAAGAAGCGTACGGATCGACCGCATCATCGCGCTCGACGATTTCGATGTAGAGAAGGCAGCACTTCTGCGAGAGCACCTGCGGCTTCCAGGGTTGGGTGAGAGCGCAGCGCGATATTTTCGTGATAAGCTCGCCATGCGCATAGGTGCCGCCGCGCACGGTATCCGGGTGCCCGATTTTTCGTCTACCTTTAATTACAGCCAAATTGAAGAGTTCGTTGAGCGCGTGCCTGCTCCCTGGGTACTGAAACCGCGGTTGATGGCTGGAGCTATCGGGATCAGGAAGTTCTGGGATAAGCGGGAACTCTGGGATCGGATTCATAGTCTCGGTGACGAGCAATCTTTCTTCGTACTAGAACGCTTCGTACCGGGCGACATTTTTCACGTGGATTCAATCTGGTTCGGGGGCGAGATGGTCTACGCTATCGCCAGTGCTTATGGAACGCCGCCATTTGAATTGACCACCCAGGGGGGCATCTTTACCACCCAGATAGTGGAGCGCGGAAGCGAGGTCGATCAACTCCTAACTTCAACGAATGAAAAGGTTTTGAAGGCTTTCGGATTGGCCGCAGGGGTTTCGCATACTGAATTTATCCGGGCCCGCGAGGACGGCGCAATTTACTTTCTTGAAACGTCCGCCAGGGTCGGGGGTGCGCATATCGCCGACCTGATCGAACAGGCAACTGGAATCAATCTTTGGGTCGAGTGGGCAAAGTGCGAGGTTGCCACGGCGCTCAATATAGAATACAATTCTCAAACGGCTCGGAGTGATTATGCTGGCTTGTTAGTCTCACTAGCCAGGCAGGAATGGCCGGATACGTCCGGCTTTACAGACTCAGAACTGGTCTGGAGACTTAAGAAGCGGAACCATATAGGCTTTATCGTAAAATCACGTGAGCGTGAGCGCGTTGAGCAACTTCTGACCTGCTATGCCGATCGGGTGAAGAAGGAATTTCAAGCTACTGCGCCGCCACCCGATCATGTGAGCGAGTAGGTTCAGTATCTAACTAGATACTCGTAATGGTTTATAGATGCTAGTCTGGTGACGTAAATGCGACCTTTGAAAGTAACAGGTTTTACTGCCGGAGCGGTTATGGGAGGTCTCTCCGCTGCGGCCGCTTACGGTAGTGTTTCCAAGTCGTCTCAACTTTTTGGGCCATCCGTATATAAGGGCTCGGGTGGCGAGCGAACGATTGCTTTGACGTTCGATGACGGTCCAAGTGAAGGTACTCTCCCGTTATTGGAGTACCTGGACCGGGAAAAGGTGTTTTGCACCTTCTTTCAATGCGGGGTGAACGTGCGGCGGTTACCTCATATAGCGGGGCGCGTCGCGGCCTCCGGGCATCAACTCGGCAACCATAGCTATTCCCATCCAAAGCTTCTTTTCAAGTCGCGGGCCTTTATTGAACAAGAGTTTACTGAAGCGCAAAAAGTCATTACCTTCGAGACCGGCATCGCGCCGATGATCCTGCGTCCACCGTACGGTTTTCGCTGGCCCGGCCTGCGCGAAGTTCAGCAGAAACTTTCGCTGCTGAACGTGCTCTGGACGGTCATTGGAAACGACTGGCGTTGGCCTGCTGAACGTATCAAACGGCACGTTCTGAATCACATCTGCCCCGGTGGAATCATTTGCCTTCATGACGGGCGTGCGATTCGAGCTAATCCCGATATTTCAGAAACAATTCTGGCCGTGAAGAAAATCGTACCGGTCTTAAAGGATCGAGGGTACACTTTTCTGGAGGTCAACGATTTACTGCATACGCCTGAGCCTGCGCTGGCTATGCCCTGTTAGTCAGCGGCCGATTTCAAGCACTGCCAGTGTTTGTGGACCTAGTACAATGGCGTGATCCAGGCGGAACCGTTGTGCTGGGCCGGGTCTCGATTCCTCAATAAGATTGCGGACCTGAACCGGCGTGGGATACGCCGGCGAACCCATTTTCTTCCAAGCTTCCAACGCCGAGCCGTGATCCGGACTGATAAATTGCAGGTTGTAAATTTTCGTTTTGACCCGTTTCGGGACTAACTGGAATGTTTTCGGGCCCGCGTTTTCGCCCGGCTCCGCATAGTTCCAGAGAGCAATCACGTACGTGCCGTCTGGTCTCTTGGTCACCAGGGCATTCTGCGAATTGATCATTATGCGTTGACTACCTAGTTGGTGCAGCAAATCGAAATCCCAGAAAGCCGCCTTGGGAAGGTGGAGCGCGGCTATCAGGCCGTAGCCTCCGTAAAACGGGGTCTTCACCACTCCCTGTTCTTCGAAGACATCGGAGAAGGTCCAGTAAGACATCATGGTTGTCAACCCATCGCACTCCCGGATGTTGTTCGCGAGCCAAGGTCCCATGAAGGCGCTGTCGGTTACCTGCTGCTGCGTCATATAGGTCGCGTTGTATTCGGACCAGATGATCGGCGTGTCCGGAGCTGCCGATGCTTTCACTTCGTCATAGACTTTCTTGGCCGAGCGCGCCACCATATCCCGGCGGCTGATTGGAAGTTCGCGGCCGAAAACGTTCTTCGAGTCCTCATTCCCATAAACATGGGTAGAAACAAAATCAAACGGGATGTCGTTCTGCTTGCAATGCGAGATGAACGCGCCTACCCAGGCAGCTTGAGCGGTTGCGGGACCGCCGACTCGAAGCGAAGAGTCCACTTGCTTGATCGCTTTTGCTGTCACGTCATACAAGGCGAAATACGTTGCCTGTTTGGGGTCGCCATCCCAAAAGTCGATGTTCGGCTCATTCCAAACCTCGAAGTACCATTGGGCCACCTCACTTTTCCCATAGCGATCGATCAAATGCCGGGTGAAAGCCTGAACTAAGGCGCTCCATTTGGCGGGATCTTTTGGCGGCGAGGGAAGCGGTTTATACCAGAAGGGGTGCGGAGTCAGGTTAGCCGCCAGCTTGCGCGGCATGAAACTCAGCTCCACAAAAGGTTTTACCTGGTTCGCGAGCAGACCGTCATAGATCTGATCGACATAAGAGAAATTGTAAACGGGATTGCCCTGCGCATCCTCGTCGTACACGCCGTTTTCGTCATCAAGGATCGCGTGAAAACGCACGTAAGTGAATCCTGTGTGCTGTTTGACCGTTTTCAGATCTTCGCGGTAGCTCTCGCGCAAACTGAGATTCGCCCGTCCCGAACCGAACATCTGCTCCCAGAAATGAGGGAAGGGACGAGTCGGAGCCGCCTCATCGATCACGATATTTTCAGTAGCGTTTTCTTGTTGAGCGGGGTTGGCGCACACCAATACGAACGCGAGCAGGAGCGAGCCTGATATCGGGCGAAACCGTTTCACCACTATTAGAAGCGGCGCACCAGCCGATGTTGCAGTTTGGACGCCTCGCCGACTGATAGGATTGAAGAAGTTCCAAAGCATTTTTCGAGGTAGCTCTATGAAACGTGTTGTGGTGGCAAGTATCGCCACACTGACGTTGGCCTTTCTTTGTGCTGCACAACAAACCATCGATCCGGCCCTCAACACTCATCCGAAGGACGACGCGACGTTCGGGAATCAGAAGTCTCCCAAGAAGGAGAAAGCGCCTACTTCACGCACGGTAACCGGTCAGGTTGTCGATGACAGCGGCCAGGTGCTCGAGGGAGCGATGGTCACGTTGACCAATAAGAAGACTAACGAGAAAACAGAATTCTTTACGAAGAAAGATGGGCGCTACCAGTTCGCGGACCTAAGTTTCACCAACGATTACGAAGTTCAGGCTCGCTATAAAGATAAGGCCAGCGAAGTTCGAAGGTTGAGCCAGTACGATACGACGCCCCGACCGGTTCGCTTTCTTGAAATAAAGAGCGGCGCTAGTACCGCGCCAGCTTCTGCCGCCAAGAATGCGGGGCCGCCCAAGCAGTAGCGGCTACTTAACGTTTACAGAATGCCGGATACTCTTTCTTGAGTGCCGCCAATTTCGGCAAATCGTTATAGACAATGTACGGATAGGTCATATTGTTGTCGAGAAAGTGCTGATGATACGCCTCAGCGGCATAGAAGCCCTTGAGCGGCACTACCTGCGTGACAATCGGCCGTGAAAAAACCTTGGCGGCGCTTAGCTGCTGAATATAAGCGTCGGCGACCTTCTTTTGATCGTCGTTTTCGTAGAAGATCGCCGAGCGATACTGGCTTCCCGTATCTGGTCCTTGACGATTCAGCTCCGTTGGATCGTGACCAACGGAAAAGTAAACCATTAAGAGCTGGCCATAGGTGATTTTCTTTGGATCGAACGTGATCTGAACGGATTCCGCGTGTCCCGTTCTGCCTGTACTCACCTCTTCATAGTGAGCGGTCGACTTTTGGCCGCCGGCAAAACCGGAGACAACCTTTTTGACTCCCTTGATACGCTCGAACAAGCCTTCCATTCCCCAGAAACAGCCACCTGCCAGAACCGCGGTTTGCATTCCATCGGAGGACGCAGCGGGCATATCGATTGCGGGCGCGGGGAAGGAGCGATTGGCGGTTTCGGCAATGCAACTACTTGCCAGAACGATGGCTGAAAACAAGGCAACACGCGACACGAGCATAAACACCTACCAGCATGGATTACGACTACTCACTCTTAGATTCGCTATTCGGCCCGGTTTGGTTACGTTCCGGGTTCTTGCCGATGCTGACCAGGTTGGCCAGAATTCGATAAGCTCCCGGGACGCCGGCGGGCAACTGGCGGTAGAGAGCTAAGGCATCGTATATATAAAAGCCTTTGCCATAACGGGCGAGAAGCATTCCGCCCTTTTGAGGCTGCTGGCCAGGATCGTGCATTTCAAACAGGGGTTTATAGGGCGGGTCGAAGGTTTTCAGGAAGCCGTGCCCGCGCTCCTCTTGCCATCCTTTGAAATCGGCTTCGGTTATCTTGTTAGGCCAGTTCAGAACCGGACTGGCAGGGTCTATAACCTGAACTTTCGAATTTTCGTCAACTACTTTCTGCGGATTCGATCCTAGAGAAAATGGATAAGGGCCGTAATCGTCGTCAAAATTCTGCAGATTATATTGAACGATCAGAACGCCTCCGTGCTTAACGTAGTCAAGGAGACGGCCGTTGAATGCTCGCAATTCGGGACGCACGCTATAGGCTCGTACTCCCAGAATGATCGCGTCAAAGCCGCTAAGATCCCCGTTTGCGAGAACTTCGCCGGAGAGCGTTGTAACGTGCAGGCCGAGATCTTCCAGACCCTGTGGAAGGTCGTCGCCGGTACCCGGGAAGAACGCCAGGTGGAGGCCGGGAGCCGTCTTGACATCCACTCCCGTTGCTTCGTAGCGAGCAGGACGGAAATAAGGATAGGGACGCAACCCCGTATAGCCAACCAGGCGGTAACCCTCCGCATAATGTTTGCCATCGTAATCGGCGATGGCCCGAATTTCATAGCGTTTCGGCTCGATAGAGCCCGGCGCAATTTTGAAACTGAAACTGCCGCCATCCCCGTCGCGGGAAAAGGAAAACGGGTAATCGCCGGGGTCGGAGTGCCAACCTGCGGGCAAAGTCAGGCGCAGAATCCCTTTGGCCGGCCCTTTGACGTTGCTGTGAAGGGTACAGGTGAATGCGAAAGAAGCCGAACCCAGCGGAACCGCGCCTGCCGCCGGCGAGATCGAAACCGAAATGGCAGGCTCGATCAGCAGCGGATTCTGCATGATACCGATATTATCGACGCGCGAGTTGGTTTCGACCACTTGCCGAAGATCCCAGGCGACGTTCTGAAATTCGACGCGAGCGCTGGCAAAGAGCGGATACGGCGCGAGTGACAGGTTACGGAAACGCTCATCGGTCAAGTTGTAGTACGGCTGCTCCTCGTCCGGGCGCTGAAAATAAGGCTTCACGGCAGCGGCGTCATCCGGCACGGCGACCTGGAATTTTTGTTTAAGTTCTTTCTCGCTGGCGAGATCGGCTGCATTGGCCGTTCCTCCGGAAATCTTCCAGTCTTTTCCGTCCGAAGCCGCGACCCTGACGTCCTCGATACGCAGAGGTTCGGGGCCGCTGTTCAGCAAGTGTGTTTGAACCGTAAAGTGCTGTCCCGGAATGGCAATGGTGAAAGTGGCGGGCGCCCCCCCGAAGGCGGCAAAAGGACCGGTCGGTTCCTTGTCCGGAATGACTGTTGCCTGGAACGATATTCCGAGAGCAAGGGTGAGCGCTTTTTCAAACTGCTCCACTTTCTTTTGCAGTTCGAATTCGATATCGCTCTTGCCCGGCTCGGAAAGGGCGCTTGCGCGTACCTGTTCCAGCAGGGCTTGGGTAAGCTTCAGACCGGCAGCGAGCCCGGGTGCAATGGCGGCGGGCTTACCCGGCCGATATTGATCGATTGCCTGCTCGACGCATTCGGCCAAAGCAGCTAGCTTTTCACTGAGAAAGGCCGTATCGCCGCCGGTCGCCAGCGAGGCGATGCCTTTCAGCGAAACATCAATGCCGTCATAGAAGGACTGCTCGTTCTCTTTCGCCTCCACCCGCGAACCGTAGCGATGGTATGGCGCCGAATAGAGACTGGGCGGTGGAGTGGTGCCGCCGCCGTTTTGCGACTTCTGATAGCCCCAGCCTTCGCGGCCTATCTGGGAGGCTGTCAACCCGGCTGCGGGGTTCTGCGTTCCCTCCGGGACAGTGACATTCGTTGCGGGTGTCTGGTTGATCCAGGTCTTGTTCGCGTAATCGTAGAAACGAATTGCAACGTACTGGTCGGTCGCGTAATCGTAGATCTTGTTGTCTTTAGTGGGAGCAAAAAACGGCACGCGAGCATAGACTTTGAGCGGCTTCCAAGGTCTCAAGCCCGCACGGACCTGCTCCGGGAAACGATTCGGGTCACCGGCCGCGTTAAAGACTTCCTGCGCCATTTGTCCAGCTACCTGATGGTTGCCGTGGCCATCTGTAGGTGCTCCGACGAATACGGAGGTGACGACCAGGGGACGTGTCATCCGGACGACACGCACGGTATCGGAAAGCACTCTTTCGTAGCCCCATTTTTGAAGCGCTTCCTCACGGGTTTTTGAAAAGCCGTAATCGATTACCGTGCCCCAGAACTGCTCTACGCCGTAAAAGCGATCTGACTGAAGAAGCTCCTGGGTTCTCACAAGACCGAGTGCGTCGTAGAAATCGGTCGACATGGCGTTTTGGCCGCCCTCGCCCCGATTCAATGTCAGAAGCGCTGCTCGGGCACCGATGTAACGCGCCTCGTAGGCCAACATGCCCCCATCCTCATCATCGGGATGCGCAGTGACCATCAAGATGCTGGCGCGTGTGTGAAGCTCGAGCAGGCATCTGGCTAATCCCGCCGCGCCGCGATCGAGATCGATCGGCATGGCATTCGGATCGAGCGTCGCAAGCGCGACTGCCGATGGCTGATTTGTGCTAGCGGCCCAAATAGCCGCAGCCAAGGCGGTAGAGACCAGCGTGGCGATTCCAACTCTTACAAATGAGAAATGAGGCTTGAGCATTAGATGCTTTGCGGGAAGGTGCGACTAAAGTCCTTTTCGTATGGTACGTCGGAGGTTATCGTGCCGGTATGCTTCAGTAGTATTTGCCCTGGTTCACATGAAGCTATATCGTACCCGCCGTGGTTGCGTCGTTGAGAACGAAGACAAGCTGTTCGCGATCGTCGACGAAGATTGGGACGCTCTCCTGGTTCGCGACAACCTGTCCAGCTTTCTTCAAAAGAGGATTTCTGACGCGCCGTCCGCGCCGCAAGGCGAGCTCGAAGAAGTGTTGGCGCCTATCGGCAAACAGGAAGTCTGGGCGGCAGGGGTGACCTATTACCGCAGCCGCGGCGCCCGGATGGAAGAATCAAAATCGGCGGGAGGCGGCGATTTCTACGATCGCGTCTACAGCGCAGAGCGTCCGGAGCTCTTCTTCAAAGCGACCCCTCACCGCGTGGTCGGGCCGAATCAGCCGGTAGCAATTCGGAGCGATGCGCGCTGGTCCGTCCCAGAACCGGAGCTGACTCTGCTGGTTACGCCGAACGGGAAGATCACCGGATACACCATTGGTAACGACATGAGTTCGCGGGATATCGAAGGAGAGAATCCACTTTATCTGCCGCAGGCGAAAGTCTATAACCGGAGCTGCGCTTTGGGGCCGTGCATCCTGGTTACCGAAGGCCCGCTTGCGAAGACGACTGAGATTCGACTGGAGATCCTGCGGGCGAGCGGCTCCGCATTCGAGGGTTCCACAACGCTTGAATCTCTCAAGCGCGAACCAACTTCGCTCGTCGATTTCCTGCACCGCGACAACAGCTTTCCCCACGGTTGCTTTCTGCTGACAGGAACCGGCATCGTACCGCCCGATTCGTTTTCGCTCAAGCCGGGGGATGAGATCCGGATTACTATCCCGCCGATCGGGACTCTCTCTAATGTGGTTGGCTAGGCGGCTGGATTCGTGTTCGGGCGCGAAGCGATACGTGTACCCACTGCAAAAACGAATTTGTCTTTGGCGCTGACAATCTTTCCGAGCCATTTCTCCCGGCCATTTAGAAGGCCGTGAATATCTCCCTCTATAGGCTGCTCGAGGACAAGCGTATCGCCGACATCGAGATCCAGAAGCGTACGGGCCGAGATTGTTCCCGCACTCAAACGGGCTTCGAAAGTGATAGCCACATTCTGAATCACACGGCTGAGACGCAGTTGATCCTCTTGTCTGGACTCTACTCTTCGAACCTGCCGCACCTGATCGAACTTGTTTCGCAGCCGCTTGACGAACAGCGACGGTATCGCCAGGTTCATGAGGCCGGAGAAGGTTCCAACGCGCATCTCGATCGCGATTACTACCACGGCCTCCGTTGGTGAAAGCACGTGCATCAGTTGTGGTTCGCTGGCGAGTGACTGCACCTTGAACGAAATGTCGGCGACAGTCTTCCAGGCCTCAGACAGATCCCTCAGCATCACCCGCAAGAGAGTTTGGATGAGATTCTTCTCGATGTCCGTGATCTTGCGCTGAACGGTTGTTGGCGAGCGCCCCTTACTGCCAAGTAATAGCTCAATCAGGCTGAACATCAGCGTAGTATCGAGCTCGAGTACGGCTGTCCCCTCGTAAGGCGCCATGCCGATATAGGCGAGACAGGTGGGAGATTCGAGTCCTTCGAGAAACTCCGAATAGGAAATCTGGCTCAGGCTCACCAGGTTCAGGACAACATATGAACGCAAATAAGCGGAAAGTCCGGATGCCAGATTGCGCACGAAGTTTTCATGCACGAGGTGGAGCGCGCGAAGCTGCGACTTCGAAATACGGTCCAGACGGCCGAAGTCAAACAGCGAAACGTCGTTCCGGTTATCGTGTTGGGCGTCCGCACCGGTCGGGGAGAGAAGATCGATCTCCTGATGTGACTGGTTCAAGCAACCTCGCGCAAGGCCAGGCGGTCCTGCCGGCTGATGATCTCTTTAATTCGAACACCATAGTTGCCCTTTACGGAAACAATCTCGCCGCGGGCTACAACGGTTCCGTGGACCATAAGGTCGACATATTCGCCCACGCTACGATCCAACTCGATCAGAGAACCCGAGGTGATCTTCAGGATGTCCTCAATCGGCAAAACCGCGCGGCCGAGCGCAACGGCCAGGGGCAACTCCAAATCCATCAGCCGCCGAAGCATTGGCGTAAAGCCAGCGTCCGTTGCGGAGCACTGCGAATCTTCCGGATTGCTGCCGTGAGTTAAGGCAGTTTGACTCTCGTTGTTCATTGATGATCTTCCTGACTGGCTGGGGATTTGTCGGATGGCTGGGGTCCGTCCCCGCTGATATCGGCCAGACGAACCGCGAGTACGCCGTCGATGACGAGGATTTCACCGCTCCCCAGGTAGGCCTCGCCCGCGTACAGGTCCACATTTTCTCCCGCCGGTCTGGACAAAGGCACAATGCTGCCTATCTTCAACTCGAGCAGTTCCCGAAACGAGATGGTTTTGCGTCCCAACTCCGCCCGCAAGGGGAGCGGAACGTCCTCTATCACTTCCAGGCCTTTCATTTATTAATAGACGTACTGATCGTTGGCGGAACCGCTCAAGCTAATCAGCCCTTCTTTTTCCAATTCCCTCGCGATGGTAATGGTTTGCTGCTGGGCCGCATCGACGTCTTTCAAGCGCACCGGTCCGAGATTTGACAGTTCCTCGGCCATCATCTCCGAGCCGCGCTGCGACTGAGTGGAGAGAAATTTCTGACGGAGCGATTCATCCGCGCCCTTGAGCGCGGTCAGGAGCGTATTCCGCTCCAGTTTGGTCATGAGAGTCCGGATGGCGGCAATATCCAGCTTTTCGAGATCGCGAAACACGAACATGAACCGGCGGATGTTCTCAAACAGAGACGGATTGTCCTTCTCGACCGAATCCAGCATCTGGGAGCAGGTATTGGGATCCAGACGGTTGAACATGTTGGCGACTGCCCGAACGCCGCCAACGGCCTCGCGGCTCAGCTCTCCCAAATTTCGCAGCTTCTGATCGATGACGGAAGCGATGTTACGAACCACTTCCGGCGAAATCTGATCGAGGTCAGCCATACGTTCTGCGACTTCAGCCCGAGTTTCGACAGGCAGCGAGCTGAGAAGCGTCGCGGCCTGGCCGGCTTCCAGATTCGACAGGATCAGAGCGATGGTTTGGGGATGCTCGTCCTGGATAAACTTCGCCAGTTGCTGCGGATCTACTTTGCGGAAATTCTCGAAAGTGATGGAATCCGTTTTCAGGGACCTGGTGAGACGCTCAATCAGCCGGGTTGCGCCCTCTGCGCCATATGCTTCGATCAGCAGCTTCTGAGCGTAATCCATACCGCCGCGGATGATAAGGCGGCGTGACAGGCTGAACTGCTCAAACTCTTCGAAAGCGCATTTCAACTGCTCGGGCGTAGCCGTATCGAAGCGCGCTACGGCTCGCGCAACAGCGTCCGCTTCCTCTTCCGGAATGTGACGGAGGACATTGGCGCTTTCGGATGGACCCAATGCGATGAGAATAATTGCCGCTTTTTGCACTCCATTCAGCTTGGGAACGAGCGCCGTCGACGTATCTTGCGTAAGATTCTCAGGCATCAGTAAAACCTTAGTCGGCACGAGCGGCGGCCGCTCTCAATTAAAATAGGCACCCGACGCAGCCGCTGTCTTGATATAACAACGAGAGCAATGCAAACCAAGACGAACCGGCGCAGCTTTCTTATGGCGAGCGGTCTGACCGCGGCCGCCGCTACCAGGGTGTGGGGCGCGAACGACACGCTCCGAATCGGAGTGATCGGAAACGGCGGACGGATGGGCACTCTGCTTCGCTCGGCAGATAAGTCGGCCCCCTATCAACTTGTCGCGGGCTGCGACGTGTATTCGCCTCACCTTGATGAACTCAAAGCACGACCCAACGGCGGAGCGGCGTCGACGCATGTCGATTACAAAGAACTGCTCGCCCTGCCGATGGACGCGGTGCTAATCGCAGTGCCGAATCACTCCCATGTGCGGATTGCCTGCGATGCTATCGCGGCCGGCAAAGACGTTTACCTCGAAAAACCCGTCACTCATACCGTTGAAGAAGGGCCCACGCTGACTAACGCGGTTCGTTCATCCAAGCAAATTCTGCAGAGCGGCATGCAGCAGCGGAGTTGGCGCCATTTCCAAAGCGCTGTCGATCTCATCCAGGGGGGCAACATCGGGCGCATTACACAGGTGCGAACGTATTGGTATCAAAATTACCAGCGAGACTGGCCCGCGAAACCTATTAACGCGCAATTGCTCGATTGGAAACGCTGGCTCGGTTCGGCCCCCGATCAGCCATTCAGTGAAGAGAAGTATCGCCGCTGGCGCTGGTTCTGGGATTTTGGCGGCGGCGCTATGACCGATCTTTTCGCCCACTGGATCGACGTCGTGCATTGGGCCATGAAAGAGACCGAGCCCACGTTTGCGCAAATGATCGGCAATAAGTACGTTTTTGAGCAGTGGGAGTGCCCGGACACAGTGCAATGTGGATTCCATTATGGAGGCTTCGATGTCGGCTACGAAGGGACGATGGTTTCGTCGATCGATGACGGCGGCCTGGAATTCCGCGGCACGGAAGGCACCATAAAGTTGGACCGCAGCGGCTTCGAACTTTATCGCGAGGGTGTTCAGAAGGGCAATCCGGTGGCGAGCGAACGCAGTTTTGAAGATGGAACCATCTCACACATGCAGAACTTTTTCGCATGCGTGAAGAGCCGCAAGGATCCGAATGCTCCGGTAGAGGCTGGCGTCGATACCGCCCGCGCGGGCCATATCGGCAACCTGGCTCTGCATCATGGCGGCCAGATTAACTGGCCGATGAAGAGCGGAGACACTGCGAGTGCGAAGCCGGTCTGAAGCGGACCGATTAGCTCTCAGCTTCGAGCGATTGGCAACACTGCGAGTGCGAGTCGTGCCGAACAGGTTCTAAAAATCAGCGGAAATGCCGGCCGGTCAGGCGGCTCCGCGGAACAGGGCGGTCAATTGCGCCTCGTTCATGCCGGTAGCGGCCTCAACTTCGGCCCATTCCTCGGCGGCGCTGCGCTGTTTGGCAGGAAAAGGGGCGGGAGCGACAGCGGTGTTTTGAGCCTTTGCAGGAACGAAGCCACGGGCCTTCTGCAACTCGCGTAAAGTCTTGAGCGCCTTGTAGAAGCTGCGCTCGGCAGAGTTCAGAACACGCTGGATGGAGGTGAATAATCCGAGCTCGATGCAGCTCACCAGATTCTCTACATCCAGGTCCGTGTTGCCATTCGCATTCGTGCCCTGGGATTTGTACATCTGCGCTTCCATGGCGCGGTAACGCTTCATGCGCCAGTAGTGCTGCGCCACTTCGTCGACCAGCAACTCTTCGGTCAACCCTACAGGGCGATGCTCGGCAGCCAGATCGGTGCGCAGGGCTTCAAAGAGTGCGGGATCTTCGCCCGGAATGATCAGCGCTTTCGAATAGAGACCATGCTTAAAAGAGTTCTGCGAAGCGGCGGCTTTCCCCTGCTCGGTTTTTGGACCAGAAGATTTTTGAGCATTGGCGCGATTGGCAACGGCGCGTTTGGATTTGGATTTCGATTTGGAGCGTTGAGCAGACATACAAGAAGGACCTTTCGCGCGAAAAGTAGCATCCGGAGCGAACGGGCGAAAAATCGATCGACGGGCTAAAGGGTTGAGCGTGGGGAAGAAAGAAGATTTTGAGGGGGCGTGATCGATCCTGAATTCCCGGGCAGGAAAGAACTATTCAGACCGGTTTTCGTTCGACCACACTGACGATTGCTTATGGGAAAGGCGTAGAATCGACTTCGATAGTGTACGGGAAGAGATTCTGCCTGCTCGATCAGAAACATGACTACCAAATTTGTTGTTGCATCCGCGTGCCTAGTCGCCGCGTTCCTCGCCAACGCTCAATTGAATAAGGAGCGCGGCAACGGTCCGTATGGAGTGCCGGAAACGCAGTACTTCGTTCACCGGCTCGGAACAGACCACGCCGAAGGGGTCACCAGCATGGACATGAATGGAGATGGCCGGCCCGATATTCTGAGCGGCGCGTTCTGGTATGAAAATCCGGGGCCCCAGGGCGGCGATTGGAAGATCCACCAGTATCGGACCGTTAAAATCGTCGGCGAGTTTGTATCGGACTGCGGAGAGTGGGTGGTCGACGTGAACCACGACGGCGCGCCCGATGTGGTAACCACCGGCTGGATGACAGACGGCCTGTATTGGTATGAGAATCCCAAGAAACAGGGCGTGATGTGGCAGCCGCATTTCATCACGCATACCGTCGAAACCGAGGGCGGATGGATGGCCGACATCAATGGCGATGGCAAGCCCGATCTAGCGCTGGCGCACTACGGCCGTTCGGGCGTTATCTGGGTGGATTTCGCCGGACCTGAACCCAAAGTTCATCACCTCGGCGGCCACGATCAGGATGGCCATGGCGTTGGGATGGCGGATATCGACGGAGACGGCAAGGTGGACGTGATGACGCCTTTTGGCTGGTTCCGAAATATCGATGCGAACAACGACAAATGGGAATGGCACGGCGATTGGAACCTTGGTGAAACCGGATTTCCGATTATCGGCTACGACGTGAACAACGACGGCAAAATGGATCTGATTTACGGGCGCGGCCACAGCTATGGCTTGTACTGGATGGAGCAGCAGGGAACTGCGTCCGACCGCAAATGGGTGAAACATACGATCGACGAATCGTTTTCACAGGTACACGCGCTCAAGCTGGTCGATCTTGATGGGGACGGGCAGATGGAATTGCTTGTGGGCAAGCGCTATCGCGGCCACAACGGGAATGATCCCGGATCGTATGATCCGCTGGTGATCTATTACTACAAGATCGACAGGAAAAACGGCACGTTCACGCGCTATCCGGTTTCGGTCAATGGGACCGCAGCAGCCGGGACGCAATTCGTTGTGGAAGATCTCGACGGCGACGGCGATTTAGATATTGCGACGGCGGGCAAGACCGGCGTGCATTTCGAAGAGAATCTCACGATCAATAAGGTGCCCAAAGAGCAGCGGGAAAAGGAACTGCTGCTGAAGGCGAATGACTGGCAGCGCCCCGGCGAAGGCGATGAGGTGAAGTGGCAGCATTAGGAGCGGACAGCGTTCAGCGTTCAGGCGAGCCATTCGAGGAAGAATTTGCCCAATGCGTAATGGCGCGGCGGAAAAGATAGCGCCTACTTTCCAGCAACCTTACTCGCTGCCGCAGCGGCCTCGGCGTCCTCGACTACCGGATAAACTTCAAATTCCAGTAAGTCTGCCCATTCGCCCACATGTTGCGCCACAGCGCTCAGGTCGCCCTCTATAAGGTGCCAGCCGATAACTGATCCCGGTGCGTGCCAGCGGCCTAAGGTCTTGGCTCCGGGCGGAACCGGGGCGCCACCACGAAGAAATCCCTCCAAGGCAGTTCTGTATTTGCCTGGAACAGTTTTCCAAACAAGCATGATTTTCATAGGGCCATCCTTTTCGAGAGAGTGGCTCGGAGTTTATCATAGTGCGGACATATTGCGACGAGCGAGCTGGGACATGCAGAGAATCGATGAACGTAGCGAGTGAGGCCTCCGCCTTTTCTAGGCGACTTTTTTGGTGTAGCCCTAGGAGCAAAGATCGAGGAGCGGCGACACGTCTTTTCGGCGCTGCGGGTGTCTTTCCCAGATGTGCGTCGACCGTTACAGCCGGATCAAAAGCCGGTAAAATAGCAGCATGGAAATGAGCGCTATCGACTGGTCGGATTGCCCTCTCGTTGAGCGAATGCCCGATCGGCTAAACGGAAGACCGGTTGTGAAGAATACTCGTGTAGCGGCTGACACCGTTGTCGAGTGCGCGGAGCTCGGCGAGACGCCAGAAGAAATCGCTTCTGATTATCGGCTGAAGCTCGCTGACGTGAAGGCGTTGCTGGCTTATGCCGAGAGACATCAAACAGCGTCCCCAGCTGCTTGAAGCGCGTTCTTTTCGACCATAACGTTCCAGCACGGCTGTCCCGGTTCCTGAAGGCATGCGATGTAAAGCTTGCCGATGAGATGGGTTGGACAAAAATCTCCAACGGAAAGCTTCTTGCGGCCGCGGAGCAGAATAGCTTCGCGGTTCTGCTTACCGGCGATCAGGGGATCAGATACGAACAGAACATGGTGGGCCGCAGGATCGGCATCGTATCGGTGTCTGATAATCATTGGAACATCGTTCAGCATTATGTTCCTGCCAGCATGATGTTGCAGGAGAGCTCATGGCGAGACAGAAGGTCGATAAGCATTCTTCGGAGGTATGGTAATTGGTTGGCAGTACTACTGCCAAGATCATGTCACTCTTAGGAAGGCGCAGGTTTAAGAAATGCGCGTTACTTTGCATCCGGAGAGCAACCAACGTCTCCAGCTTGTCCAGCTGCAGATTAGTATCGCTCTAGCGATGCTGCAGGGTGGAGGGAATTGCTCGAGGAGGCATTAGCGCAAACGGGGGGCCCATTGACCAAAAAGGAACGGGCATGGGCCGACACGCTTCTCTCTCCCCGAGCGCAGAAGAGGCGTTCCGGAAAACGGAAGGCGGCGTGAACGGCATCACCTTCGATGCCGGTGGCCTGATCGCATTGGATCGGAAAGATCGTCGGGTGCTTACTGTGCTCGCACGAGCGAAAGAGCTTGGTAGGCGCATTACGATTCCGGCGACGGCGCTGGCGCAGGCGATTCGTAACCCCGCGAGGCAGGTTCTCCTGTCTCGATTGATTCGACAGGTGGGTACTGATCTCATAGCGCTCGACGGACCGGATGCGACTGCGGTCGGGCTGCTGTTAGCACGAACGGGAACGTCGGATGGCGTTGATGCTCATGTGGTCGTATGTGCTCAGAGGGCTGGGCAAGCCGGTGATTACGAGTGAATGCGGAAGATCTCAGGCGGATCGCTCCGAAACTGCGGCTTGGTCGTCATCTAACGCCAATGGACTCAACTCGCTTAAACGAAACTCAAGCCGGCGCGGGCGCCGACGCTTCGGATGTAACGCGCACCTTCATCGTATTCTTCGGCCGTTTTGAGGTGCTCCAGCATGAGGGTGGGGCCGTTCGGGAGCTTGCTCAACTCCGTTAAGTATCGGGTGTAATCAATTTGCCCGCGCCCCGGGACCACTTCCTGAAAGTGAACATTCAGTTCAATGATCCAGGCTAGATCCTTGGCGTGGCAAGAGACGATCCAGCGGCCCAGCTTGGCGAAACATTCGCCGGTATAGGCGCTGTTCTGATAGAAGCGCTGGGGACAGTTCACTCCGTTGCAGACATCGAGATGGACGCCGAAGGCAGGCCGGTCCACCGCGCGCATCAGCTCCACATAGGAATCCGGGCTATCCGGAATGCTCCAACCCATCATTTCGATGGTGAACTTCGTGCGCTTCGGTTTAACGGAATCGATCACATGCCGGCAGTTCTCGACGGTTGCATCGAAGAACTGCTTCGATAGGTTCTTCGGATTCGGTCCATACCAGACTGTAGGGTTGTAACTGCCGGCGATGTCGACGCAACAGCGCGCGCCGACCGCATCCGCCAATGCGCAGCGTTCCGTGACATAGGCGAGATTTTCCCGACGCTTGGCCGGGTCGGGATCGAGCATATTCTTCCAAGCGCCCACTTCGGCAATTACGATATTTTCTTTCGCGAAGGCGTCCTCGATGGCTTTGATACGGCTAGTGTCGGAGAGCTTCACTTCCGGGCAATAAGCCGCGCTGTAGCCCAAGCGTTTGTGTTCGGCCGCGAGTGCGGCGGGATCGTCCGATTTGAGGAAGATGGGGCCTCCCAAATGGATCGGGTGCGCGGAGGCTGCGGCAAAAGAAGCGCCAGCTACAGTAAGCGGCGCCGCGGCGAGAAAAGAACGACGGCTGGTTTGCGAAAACATGTGAGTTATCTTATGACCATCGACTTCGGCGACAAGCATATCGTGATAACCGGCGGCGCGAACGGGATCGGATGGGCGATCTCTCAAGCCTTCGCAGCAGCCGGGGGGTCTGTCTGCATTCTCGACCTCGAAGTAGAACGGCCCGCCGAAATCGCGCAATCCATCGGAGGGCGAGGGTTTGTCGCGGATGTTACCGACCGGAACTCTCTCGAAGAAGGATTCGACGAGGCAGGAGAGATCGACGTTGTGGTGGCGAACGCCGGAATCGGGCAGGCCGGTTCCATTCTGGATACGGCGAGCGATTTGTGGGATCGGACACTGTCAGTCAATTTGACCGGAGTGTTTCACACCATGCAAGCCGGTGCGAAACGGATGCAAAAGCGGCAAGGCGGGTCCATCGTAGTTCTGGCTTCGACTAATTCTTACGATGGGGAACCCGATCTGCTCGCTTACAACGCGAGCAAAGCCGGAGTGCTCGGGCTGGTACACACAGCGGCCAATGAATTGGGTCCTTACGGAATCCGAGTGAATGCGGTTTGCCCGGGACTGATTCGAACTCGCCTGACGGCAGCGAGTTTTGGCAATTCCGAAACGCTTTCGCGGTACTTCCGGCATATTCCGCTGGGGCGCGGGGGAGAACCAGGCGAAGTGGCGCAAGCTGTGCTTTTTCTTGCGTCCGATCTGGCCTCGTATGTTACAGGCACAACACTACTGGTCGATGGCGGTCAGATGGCCTCGAAGTTTGGGACATGGGACAGCGAACGGGATATTTTCGACGGGCAACGCTGGCGCAGGCGCCGCTAGTTAAGTGTCGTTGAGGGCCACCGCAATCGCTTCAAGGTCGTGAAACGTAGAGAGCAAGACACCGGTCGCTACGCTCGCGGCTCTGAATGGCCGAATTCCTGAATTGAAGGTATGTGCTGCTGACCAGGTCATCTGGTCCCACTTCGAATCTCGTAATGTTCTCCGAGTACTGGCAGTCCGCTCTATTAGTGTTGCGAGCCTAATAGAGCTACCTGATAAATACGGATTCCGTGCTCGTTCAGCTAGTGGTAAAGTAAGAAACCTAAGTTGGGGGATGAACGCTGTGACTCTCGTCGTTCGTAGAGTGAGTTCGACCTGTTGGGCTGCTCTCTCTTCCACCGTTCTTTTGTGGATCTGCGCAAGCGCAGCGGCTGGCGCTGCGAATCCGGCCGCGGACGTACGCGCCCAGGTTTTGCGCGATGAGGCCACCGGCGATCTGGCCGGCGCGCAATCTTTACTGAATCAGCAGGCAGCGACACCCGGCAACACCGGGGGAATCGAAGCGCTGGCCGAGTTTCTAGACCGGCACCACAGCATCGATTCACGCCAGGCCTATCTGCGTTGGGCCACGGCGGAAACGGATCCCTCTCGAAAAAGATTGGCGCTGCGGCAGATCGTGCTTGACGATTTTGCCGAGGGGAGAAGTGCCGACCTCGCCAGCGATCTCGACCAGTATCGAGCTGCGGGCGGCAGCGATTTTACCGCGCCGGCAATTCGCGCTAAGGCTGCGCCCTATTCAACCGTGATGATTCCGGGTCCGCTTCCTTCGTTCGCGCGCATGGCGGCGCTGGCACCGGACCTGGCCCCGGAAGAATTGCTTCCCGCGCTGGCTCGAAATGTAGTAACGAATGGATTCGAAGCTTCGGGTAACGAGCTTTTGCAGCCTACAGAGTATTTGCGCCTCTTGACTCGTTATGTAAGCCAGGCTCGGGAGCTGCAGGCGTTGGCTAATAAGGATCGAAAGATTGTCATTCCGAGCTGCGACAGCGAGCAGACCGGCAATCTCCTCAAAGTTCTTGGATATCGAATGCGGGGGACGTGCGGAGCCGATATCGTACTCGAGACGGTGAACGCGACGCGTGCGTTTATTACGGTCGATTCCGCGTTTCCGTTGACCCGGCTCGAGCAGGATCTGCGCGCGAACCATCCTTTTGAGCTCCCGTACGGCCCGACTACGGTGCCGGTGCTTTACAACCAACAGTACTGGCTCTCCGCAGCGACCCGCAGCAGCGGACCGGAATTTATCGACGCTTTCCTCTCAGATCCATCCCTGTGCCGGCTCTATCTGGGCCTCTCTCACCTGGACCGGCAGACGGCCGAAGTCCTGCGCAAGCAAATGCCCGCCGCAAAGCTCAAGGTCTTCGCGCATGTGCTCGATTTTTTCGGCGGGATGTTCGAGGTTCGCAATGGGGCCGCGGTAGTGCCGGGCTCGGCGAAGAGCTGGGCCTCTCTCGCCGGTGCTTCCCCCAATAATCCCGGAGCTTTTTTCGAGAAGCTGCTCTCGACCGATGACGGCTGGATGGCAAGCTACTTTGACGCGCTCTCCCGGATCAGCGGACCGACCGCCGCCTATCTGACTTCGCCCGATCACGTGAAGCGTTTTTACGATGCCTTACGCGGCAAGATCACCAGCCCGGGTCCGGCACGTCCGGTCTTCCGTTCCAGCACCGAGCTGATGCTGCTGACTACATCTCTGCGCATTGACCCGAATGGCCAGCCGCACGTTCCGGGCGATCTGGACGTTTGGCGAACGCTATTCATCAAACATCCGCACGGCAAGTATGACGGCAAACTGACGCGCTCGGCTAACAACTGGAGAAACAGTGACGATCTTCTGGAAGCCCTGTTCGGATTGAGCAGAAAGACGGTCGAGAATGAACCGCTGAAGATGTTCCTGGCGCTGAATGATGTCGACAAGAACCGCTCCCGTCCGCTATCTGCAGACCTGGTCTCACGGCTGATCAACAACTATCGCGCGTATGGGGCGCAGTATCTGGTCTTCGCAGATGCTCCCTCGCTGAACGAAGCCTCCATTGGTCACTATATGGACCTGTTCGGCCAAACGATAGGCATACGCAACGCCCTTTTGCGGGCCGACACGCTGGGCACACTGCAATCGCTGGTCGAGATCTGGCGGATCCTGTGCCGCGAGAACGCCATTCCGCCCGCCGAACAAAATGCCTCTTTTGCTGCGCTGATCGAGCCGTTTAGAAAATCGAATAGCGAGGCCGATGTTTTCGAGGCAGGCCGCTCCGGTGTCAAGCTTCTCTTAACGACAGCGCGATCGGAGAATCAGGAAGGACCGCAGGAACGGCTGATCGAGCTGATGGTAGGGCACGTTGAAAAAGAGCCCGAAGGCCTGGTTTCTCCGGCGGAACAGTTCCTGAAAATCTTTGACGCGCAGAGCCTGGTTTCGCTGGATAATCTTTTTGCGCTCTCCGATCACCTGACCAATAAATCCGCCGACACGAAGAACCTCAAAGCCATCGCGGCGCAACTGGGCCGTCTCGAAGAGGCAGAATCACTAAAAAATTCGCTTTCTTCCCAGGAGAGAAATTCATATTCGGTTGGGTACTGGAGCGAACGGCACATCGAGCAGGAGCATAAGCTCGACCTGGAGGATCTCGCGAAGAATAGCGAGAAAAAAGACCCGCGCGGGCAGTTGGCTCCGCTCTTGAGAGACACGCTGGTTGGGCTTTTGTATTGTTACTACGCGCCGCCCGGCGCCCAGGTTCTGATCACGAATCCGGTGTTTGTGCGCAGTCACGATTTCATAGGGCCGGAAGGACTCCCGGATGAGTGGCGCTCTACCGAGGTTGCCGGAAGCGGCTGGCCTGCAAGCGCCGGAGGCCGTCTGACGGGCTCGCTCATTTCCCTGCCGTACGCGCTGGCCGAAGCCGAGCAAAATTTTCTTAGTCCGACTCGTGAGCAGGCTTTGATCTGGGCGGATCTGGTCCCGCAGATGATCGTAGACGTCACCATAAACAGGTGGCGCAACGTGACGCCCGAACAATTGCGCTGGGTTGCCCTTCATCTGCAAAGAGGGCGTGATTTGCTGGCCGGAGCGGCGCTGGACAGCGCGATCGAACCGCAGGTACTCGACTCGATGCGCCGCTTCGAAACGCCAGGCCGTGTGGAATTGATTGACGATCAATTGCGGGGCGGAAATTTCGCGCGAGCCATGGCCGAAGTTCCGGTTTCGGTTGTGTACGCATTAGCCGATGATCCGGCGCTGAAAAGGGCGGTACCGGACGCCGCTTCCGAGGAGCTTACGGCATTGGCGTCGCAAGAAAATCCGGAGCTCTCCGCGCAAGCTATCTCTCGCGTCTTCGGCACGCCCAAGCCGACGCTCACTCACTCTTACCGCCCGGGCCTCCTCTATCTGCGGCCGTTCCCGACGTTGATGGGGTACTCAAGCCGCATTCTGGCCGAGAGCTGGGAATCGAACAATCTCTATTTCGCTGCGCTGGCCGATGAAGCCGCGGTTCCGGTTCACCAGCTCGATGCGTGCGTGCCTGACTGGAATCGAAGCGCGATCGAGAACATTTTCGCTACTCACCTGGAAGACTGGCCAGCTATTCTGCGCTCGTTACACACGGTCGGCAATGAGGTGCGCGAGCACCAGAGCGCTCCCGTTTCCATAGCAAGATCGGAGAACCAATAACCCCGTGACAAAATTCTTCCGCTTGACGAGTATTCTCGCGTTGGCCGGGATAGGCGCATGCCTTTGGGTTCGCGCTCAGGACACAGATCAGAGCGTCTTCCACGTGAAAGTGGATATGGTGGTGCTGAGCTTCACCGTAACCGACACCAAGGGCAGATATGTGAACGGCCTGCGGCCCAAGGACTTCAAAGTTTACGAGGATGATATTACGCAGAAACCCGCGACCTTCGCCGAGGGAAACCATGCACCTTTGCAGGTACTCGATAACGGCGAAACGCGGCCGCTGCACACAGCGACGGCATCCGGCGGCTCCGGCGAAATTCCAAATCCGAATGCGACTGATTTGCGCTCCGACTCGGCCGGCGCGAATGTTTTCGTTCTTTTCGATACCAGCAATTACATGTACCGGGGATTCGTTTATGCTTCCGATGCGATTGCGGACTTCATACGCGGTCTGGATCGCGCCGATTCGGTCGCCGTTTATACTTACAGCCGGAATCTGAATCGCGCAGTCGGGCTGAATCGCGATCGCACAAACGCTATCGCCGGCTTGCGGAAGGCAGTAGCCGGAGACGATTCCGCGCTTTATAACTGCCTGCTGCTCACGCTACGCGATGCGTCAAAAGTTCCCGGACGAAAAGTTGTGATTGTTTTCTCCAATGGCCCGGATAACGCCAGCATGGTGGCGCCGGACGATGTGCGCGCGGTGGCGGAAGACGAAGGCATTCCGATCTATGTCATCTCGACGAACGAGATTAACAAAGATCCCATCTCGAGCACCATCTTCAAACGCATCTCGACCAACACGGGCGGCAAGAGCTATTTCGCCAAGACCTGGCAAAAGCAGGTGGAAGCGTTCGAATCCATCCGCGAGGATTTGGGTAACAGTTATGTGGTGACGTATTACCCGCAGCCCAATCCGAATGAAGGCTTTCGAAGAATCAGAATCGAACTGAACGACCCGAGCATGAAGAAATATAAAGTCCGTGCCCGGCCCGGATACAGACCACAGCGCGGAATTTAGCTGTGAGCGCCTCCGGTGGTGAGAACGAAGAGCGCAGGGGCGCAGGTCAACCCCAGGGCGTTTTTTGTTTATCACCGCGGAGAGCTCGCGTCGGGGAGCGCAGGTTTGTTGCGCATTCGCTACAACCCTGGAAGGTTCTCAAACCCGACGCCGACACCGTCGAGTGGCAGTGTGTAGCAGGACCGGGCCATTCCGTCGGCACCGTCGCTCGCTTCCAGCTCTCGCTCAGCGACGGCGGACGCACACTTGTGGAATTCAGCCATGCCGGCTGGCCCGATGCAGATGACAACCTTCGCAAGTGCAATACCCTGTGGGCTATTCTGCTCTTTCACCTGAAAAAGTATCTTGAAGTTGGAAAAGCTGCACCGGCCTTCAGTTAGCGCCACAAGCGGGGTCAACCCACGACACGCTCCTCGTAGTATGAATAGCCGGCACGAATTTGCCTGCGCTGGCGCGCAGTTTCCGGATCGCGCCAGGATGACGGGCCACTCGGACTAATGTCCACTTGCCGACTATTCGCTCAAGACACGATTCGCTCATGGACGGCCGATCGTTCGAAAGATAATAGGAATGCCACAAAATTGGATACACTTCACATGCAGCTCGCCAGCGATATCATCGTCAACAAAAGCAAAGAAGAGGTTTGCAGCTTTTTTGCCGACCCGCAGAATGTCGCCAAATGGGACCGCGGCGTGAAGGCAGTGGAGCCAGGCAAGGCGACCGTATTACCAGGGGAGGGTTTTGAATTTCACCACGGTTGGACATGATGCCGCTGCCCCGAATCACGGCCGAATGACTTATCGAATCGGGCAGACCGATCCCGAAGCAGGTTGTCGCATCGACCTTGTCAGTCACGACGGCAACGCCCGCTATTTCAAATCCGCTTACTGGTCGTTTCGTGTCATCGAACAATCAGAGGCCGGGTGTAACAACAGGTCGCGGATCGAATCCGTCGTCCATTTCAATCTCCGCGTTCGTTATGCGTGGCTGGCACCCATTCTGTTCTTCATGAAGGGCGCGATCAACCGTGATTTGATCGGCCTGAAGCGTGTCCTTGAAAGTGCCTAATGCTCCCTCACGCATTTTTGGAGTGCAAGTTCGTGGGTGGCTGTCGACTAAGAGCCAAGCTATTCGACTTAAGTACAGGAAGCCAAGTTCTGGCGTGGAGGGAGACCCCGTGAAGCACCTTTTTGAACCTTCCGTTTTGGAGGAATTGAACGACCGCCTTACTCGGTTAAGCCCGGAGAGCAAACGCCACTGGGGGAAAATGACCGTCGCGCAAATGTTGGCGCATTGCTCTGAATGGATGGACCTGGCTCTGGGGCGCACCTTCCCACCACGAAGCTTGGTCGGATATATCTTCGGTCGTGTCGCCAAACGAAACGTCTTGAATGATGAGCCAGTTCGTCGCAACATGCCGACAGATAAGAGTTTAATCGTCAACGAAGAGCGAGACTTCGCGTCGGAGCGAGAGCGATTGAGTGTATGCATGCGCCTTTTCTCCACCGGCGGTCCAGACAAATGTACGAAACACCCACATAGCTTTTTTGGACCGATGAGTCCGCAGGAATGGGCGAGACTAGCCTACAAACATCTCGATCATCACTTTCGGCAGTTCGGTATCTAGAAGGTCTCACTCGAATTGGCTTTGGCGCACAGCCGATCTCTACGCGGCCATGGAAAAGCTTCCGCCGAATCGGCGAGATGCTCGCTCTCGCTCGCCGCTGAAATGACCCGGACATAACTGCCAACACATGCCTGGCGCTAACGTGTCTGCCGCTCAGGTATTCTGCCGCTGATATTTGTCGTTCTGAAGCAAATGGATTATACTTTATGCCCATGCAGAATGATCGAAGAGGCTTTTTAGCTCGGGCGACCGCTACAACAGCAGCCGTCCTGTGCGGTTCGCAGGCCGGATTGGGGCAAACAGAGAAACTGAGTCAGGGCGCGGCGCCGGACTGCTCCGGGTTGGAAGAGGGAATTCTTGAGTTGTTCTCCGATCTACCGGATCGAAAGGCTTTCAAGATCTGGGCCCCGGCTACCGAGAACGGCCCCGAGGTTTTAGTGCAGCTGAACGCCGATCGGCGAATGTTTGTGGCGAGCACGATGAAATCGGTCATATTGTGCGAACGGTTGCGCCAGCTAGACTCGCCAACGGTTGAGAAACAGATCGCCGAGCATGAACTGGCGCTCGACCAGAGCGTCTGGTCTCCGGGAAGCACAATTTTCAATCCGCCCGATTTATCGGGGCTTGTGAGCGAGCGGACTGCCATGGAAGCAATGATTGTTCATAGCGACAATACCGCGACCGACATGGTCTTGAAGGAAACCGGGGCCGATGCGGTGCGCAGGTTCATTGCCTCGATCGGGCTGAACGAAACGATGATTCCGGACAGTACACGCGTCTTCGCTGCGTACCTGGTCGGAGCCCCCAACTATAAGACGATCACCTGGGACGAACTGAGCAAGTTCCCACCACCGCAATCGCTCGCGCACCCGTTTCTGAACGACGTTGAAACATTTGCATCATCTCCGGACGATCTCGTTTCGTTCTTTTCGCGTGCCTTGCAAGGAGGTTTCTTTTCGCATCCAGAAACGCTGTTTCAGTTCAGAAGAATTCTTTCGCTCGGTGACATCAACTATTTGGTTCCGTTTCCACTCGGGTTGAGCGTGTTCGGGAAGGCTGGATACGCCGACATCCCGGACCAACATGCTCGTTCGATTGCCGGCGGCGTCTATTTCCCGAACCGCTGGGTCTACTTCTCCTTCGTATTGAATTGGGATGCTGAACAGGCGGACGATCCCGAAACCGTCGAGGCATTCTATGGAGCAATTCACAAATCGATCGTGTTGCTGCAGCAGGGCCTCTCCAGTTAAAGCGACTGAGATTTCCGTATGCCTTGCACTCTCCCTACGATTTGCGCTTGACTGTGAGCCCCGCAAAAGCCTGGCTTACAGGCATTAACTGCAGGCTATTAATATTGACGCGGGCGGGACGCGTGACCACCCAATGGATAGCGTCGGCGATATCCTCCGGGGTGAGTGCATCCGCACCTTCGTAGAGCGCTGCTGCTTTTTTCTTGTCTCCTTTGAACCGCACTTCCGAGAACTCGGTACCGCCTACCAGTCCCGGCTCGATGTCGGTCACGCGAATCGGAGTTCCTACCAGATCGGCTCGGAGATTCAAGCTGAATTGATAGACAAACGCCTTGGCGGCGCCGTAGACATTGCCTCCCGGATAGGGGAATTCGCCCGCGGTAGAACCCAGATTGACGATGGTGCCGCGACCGCGCTGGATCATTCCGGGCAGAAGAAGCCTGGTGCAATACAGGAGGCCCTTGATGTTGCTATCGATCATAGCGTCCCAGTCGTCGAGGTTCGCCTCCTGGGCCGGATCAAGGCCGATCGCCCCACCGGCGTTGTTGACCAGCACATCGATCTCCGCGAAGCCGGAGGGCACCTGGCGGATAGCCTGTTCTACCGCGCCCCGGTCGCCCACGTCGAAGACCAGCGGGTGAAAGGCCGGACCAAGTTCACCCCGGAGCTTCTCCAAGCGATCTTTCCGGCGCGCGGTACCAATGACCTTGGCTCCCTCCGCCACGAATTTCCTCGCCGTTGCCTCACCGAAGCCCGAACTTGCGCCAGTAATGAAAAGGGTCATGTCTTCAGGATAGAATCTCGACTGAGTAATCCACTGCTGTGTTAGGCTGAGAGCGTCGCTGAACACGCTCTGCTCGCGTTTTGCGAGCCGCTACGACCATTTCTGTCATGTCGCTGCAAGTTTTCCTGCAAGCTCAACTGCTCGGGGCCGAAGGGTTTCTGGCATTCTTACATTCCGAGCAAAGCGAGGCAGCGAACGATCTGGTTGGGCGTTGCGCGTGGCTCACTCTGATGGGAGAAGTTCTGCCCCGGGCACTGCTGGCCGAGCTAGGACTGTCTCGCATGCTGCTAGGTTCGAGCAGCGCGGAGCAATTTCTGCTGGTGCTCGCCGAGGAGGACATTCCGCGGGCGAACGACTTCCTGACGCGTGCGGCAAACTCTATTTCGCAGCTCTCCGCGAACACACTGCGGCTGGTCTGGGCGAGTACTGAGAATCTGGGCGCGTGGCCGGTGGTGCGCAAGCGGCTGGAGGACGCGCTTGCTCTAAAAACGCGCTGCCCGCTGCCGCAAGGCGATCCAAACGATTTGTTCGCGCCCTTCTCCGGGACTTCGCCGGCGCAGGTGCAGTCTTCTTTCGCCGAGTTTGCCGAAGGGCTGGTTTCCGCCACTTCCGTGGGCTGGTCGGCCGAAGCTCCTCTTCTGCTGACCTGGCAGGATGGCGCCCAGAGTTGGCCGTTGCGTGAACATTCCAGCATTGAAGAAGAAGGCATCCTGTTTCCGCGGCGCTTTGCGATGGATGACGAACACGCTGCTCCTGCTTCACTCGCGGAGGTCGGGGAAAGAGCTGAAGGTGCAGACAGATGGGGCATCCTGCGCGGCGATGTCGACCATTTCGAGCTGCAGCTTCGGCGCGCCGCTTCGGTCGAAGAACACATCCACTTCTCCGCTCTTTTCAAAGAATTTTTCGCTGGCGAACTCGCGGTGATCTGTGCTCTGCCGGACTTTTGGCGCAAAGTGACAATCCTCTATCGCGGAGGGGACGATTTTGCGGTGTCGGGAAGCTGGGATGCTCTGATCGAGCTGGGCCGCGAACTGGATCGCGTCTTCGAGAAGTTTGTCGAACAGCACGTTGCACCTTTGCCCGGCGTGGAAGCGAAGAGCATCAGCATGGCGCTGGCGATTGCTCCAGAGCAAACGAGCTTCCCGGCAGCAGTTTTCGCGGAGGCCGGCGTGGAGCTGCGCGCCGCCAAATCCGCAGAGCTCGGCTCTTTCCATTTATTCGGACGAAGCCTCGAATGGAAGCGTTTGAGCGACGCTGAAGAGCTTAAATCGAGCCTGGTGCGATTGGTCAGAGATCATTGCTACCCGGCCGGATACCTCAACGATCTGGCTTCGGTCTACCGCGAATCGTTTGCGGCTCGTGCCGGACGGCGCAGCAAAGCGATGCGCGCAGATAAGCGCTGGCGGACCTATCTGCGGCTTTCGCGAGTGATTCCGCAGCCGCGCGGCAAGGAGCAAAATAACTTGCGCAATGCGATAATTACCAACCTCATGGCAAAGAGAACGGCTGGGGTGAAGTTAAGGCCCACCGCGCGTGTCGCTCTGGAATGGGCGCGACTGGCGGCGAGCGCTTAACCGGGGCGCGAACTTTCGCTGAAAGGATCTAGCAATGGCAGAAGTGGAAGAAAAGAAGACAGAAGAGCGTCGCGGCGAAAATCGGCCGCCAAACCAGAATCGCGGCGGCGGTCCGCGCCCGAACGAACGCGGGGAGGGCCGCTCGGATCGTGGTGACCGAGGCGATAGAGGCCGTGAAGGACGCGGCCCGGGCGGAGGACGTGGTCCCGGCGACCGGCGCAGCGAGGGCCCGCCCGAGATCGATATCGAAAAGCTAATTGCGGACAGCCTCTATCTCGACAACCAGGCGCACGTTGTTGTGAGCCGCATGCGCGATATGGATTCGGGCACCAAAAGCCAATTACGCCGGCTCTACAGTGCAGTACGCCGCGCCACGCGGGCTCCTGAGAGTGAGCGGCAGCACGAGTTCGTGATGGTTCGCGCGCGCCTGGCCTATACCATCGCGCGGCACTCGCTACGCAGCCTGGATGCTCTAGAGCGCCTGCTTCTGCAGGTGACTCGCAAAAACGATACGCGCGGCTATGAGCGTTTCCGCGATCTTTTCGAAGCGATCATCGCGTACAACGAATAGCTCAGAACGGAAAGACAAGCATGAGTTCCCACACCGCAGAAACTGAACTGACATTCCTCGGGAAACTAATCCTCGAAGGGGAGATCAACTGCCAGACCGGTCTTCACATAGGCGCGGGTAAAGGCTCGCTCGAGATCGGCGGCGCCGACAATCCGGTCGTGAAGGACGCATTCGGCATTCCTTATATTCCCGGCAGCTCTCTTCGCGGACGGCTGCGCTCGCTGCTCGAACAGACTCTTGGCTTAGCGGTTCCAAGCGAACTGGTATTTCTTTTCAATCGCAGAGGGCAGGAGGTCCGCATCCATCAAAGCGACCGGCCGGATGACGAAATCTGCATCCTCTTTGGCCGCAATTCGGGCAGGATGGAAAAAGTTGGCGGCGATGCCACGGAATCCGCCAGCGCGACACCGGCCCGGCTGACGGTCTACGACGCGCCGCTGGTGGTGGATAGCATCTCTCCGCAAATGCGCGAGAATCTGGATGACGAATTGACAGAGGTAAAGAGCGAGAACGCGGTCGACCGCATCACGTCGCAGGCCAATACGCGCACGCTCGAACGCGTCCCGGCAGGCGCGCGCTTTCGCTTCCGCATGATCTTGGACGTTCTGTGCGCGGAGGATCGACCATTGCTCGCTCGCGTTGCCCAAGGACTGCGTCTGCTGGAAGACGATGCTCTGGGCGGCGGCGGCAGCCGAGGCAGCGGCCGCGTATCGTTCACGAACCTGAACCTCGCCTGGCGCAACAAAGATTATTACGCGCACGGTGCGCCGGAGAGCAGTCTGCTTTCGGGAGCCGATCTTGCTGCGCTACAGCAGCTCGCGAGCGCCGAGGATCTTGCCGAGAAGCTTGCCTAAATGCAGCCAGCTCTCCTGATTCGCCTTCAGCCGTCGGGGCCGTGGCGCTATGGCGCGGGCGATGGAGCACCCGATCGCGTTGACGAGCTCTACCGCAGCGACCGCCTTTTTTCCGCGGTGACGATTGCCTTGCAGCGGCTCGGCTTTTTGGAAGAATGGCTCGATGCCACTGCCCGTTCGAGCGCACCGGCAGTGGCTTTCAGTTCGCTCTATCCTTACCAAGGGGATACTTTATTCGCCATTCCACCGGCTACCCTGTGGCCGCCGCCCGCGGGGCAGATTAGCGCTCCGAACTCGGTGTTCCTGGCTAAGATTCGCTGGCAGACCGCACGCTTTGTGCCGTTGAGTGTCATCGATCTGCTCATCACGGGGGGTGGCCTGTTGGCCGATCAGTGGATGCCCGATCCCGAAAGCGCCTGTCTGCTCCGCCGCGACCGCCCGAGCGCGAGTCCGTTTCGCGTGGTTACGCGCACCACTGCGGCCGTCGATCGCTTAACCCAGAAAGCGCCGCTGGCTGTCGCCTCCGCTTGCGTCGAGTTCGAGCCGGGCGCAGGCCTGTGGACGCTCGCCCGTTATCGGGATGCCGCGGCTCAAACGGTGTGGAACGAGAGAATCGAGGCGGCCTTTCGCTTACTCGGCGATAGCGGTTTCGGCGGCAAGCGATCGAGCGGCTGGGGCCAGACGCATTCGCCTGATTTTCAGCGTGGCGCCTGGCCGGGGCTCCTGCTGCCCAAGGTGGGCCGGCTCAACCATGGCTCGGGCTCGCTCAATGGGAACGGGGACAGCTCGCGGTACTGGCTGCTTTCGCTCTATTCGCCCGCAGCGGCGGATAAGATCGATTGGCGAAGCGGTGATTACACAATGGCCGTCAGGTCAGGGCGCGTGGAAAGCGGCCGCCAGAACGGAGCCGAAAAGAAAGCGGTTCGCATGGTGGCCGAGGGGTCGGTGCTGGTTGCGCCAGCCGAGCCAGCAGGTGCGGCCGTAAATGTCGCCCCGGACAATTTCGAACATCCGGTATTTCGCTCGGGTCTGGCACTGGCGCTCGAACTGCCGCTAATGGCGGCACAGGCTTTGGAAGAGATCCTGGCAGAACTGCAGCCGGTCGAGGAAGCGGCTACCGAAGAAGCGGTTATCGAGGCTCCATGCGAGGAACCAAAGGACGAGCAAGCGCAGGGTGAATCGGAACCTGCGCCGCAACACGAACCGGAACCTGAACCCGTACCAGAACGTGAACCGGAGCCGGAGCCGTTACCACAGCAGGAACCGGGACCTGAGCCTTTACCGCAACACGAACCAGGACCGGAGCCTGCGCCACAGCGTGAACCGGAACCTGAGCCGCCCGCCGAAACTTCAATCTCTCAGGAGCCGGACGATGCGCTATAACGTTACAGCGCTCACGCCGCTGCTGGTCGGAGATGGCCGCGAGCTTTCTCCCATTGACTACATGGTCTGGAAAGACCAGATCAACGTGCTCGATCAAGCGCGCATCTTCAAATTACTGGCGCGCGGCCCGCGCCTCGACGGATATCTGGCGCAACTGAAAAAATCGACAAAACTCGATTTTGCCTCCTGGGGCGGCTTCGCTCAAAACTTCTCGCAGCGGCGCATTCCGTTTGAGCATCCGGAATCTACTGCCATCTGGAACTCCGCTTCCTCCGAATCGCTGTTCATTCCAATGTTTGCCGCCGCGACGGCTGGCGCATACCTTCCGGCGTCCGCTCTGAAGGGTGCTCTCCGGACGGGTCTCGTGTCTTCGCGCTGGTCAGCGGCTACGATTGAACGGATCGCGGCCTCCCTCGAAGGAGATCGGGTGCCGCGGCGGATCGCCGAATCCGCTGAAATCAGCGCGGGCGCTTCTCAGGCGAAGGTGCTCAGCCTGGCCGATAGCCAGACGATTCCAACTTCCACGCTTAAGATTTATCTGACCCGGACGGCGTCGCTCGATACTCGTCAGGCTGGTAAACCGCAATTGGCCTGGAAAGTAGCCGGGCGCGGCAGTGTTCCTGCCCAGCGCGTGGGAGACTCGACACCACTGTTTACAGAGATGGCCGTCCCTGGCACCTCCTTTTCCGGTGACTGGCAGGAGCGAAGCTTCTTTGAAAGTCCCGACGTCGCCCGCGCTCTGGGCTGGCGATCGGCCCCGGCCCCGTCCGCGATTGTCGACGCTGCCAACAAGCATGCGGCAACGCAGCTTGCGCTGCATACCCAATATGCCGATCTGGCCGGTCTTGAGAGTCTTCACTCAGCCATCGAGCGGCTCAAATCGGAACTGAGCGCCGCCCAGAACGCCCCGCTCACTTGCCTCCTGGCGCTGGGCTGGGGTACCGGTTTCACGGCGAAAGCCGGTTTTCTCGAGACCGAAAACGCCTCTTACCGGAAAATTCTTCGGGCCGTACCGGCAATTGGTAAAGCTTTGCGCGAAAATCTGCCGTTCCCGAAGACCCGCCGGATTGTTTTTATCCAGGGGAAACCTGCGTCTTTGCCGGGATGGGTGCGCTTGGAGCTTGCAGGGTAAACCATTAGTACGGCTGCCAATCCAGTTTTCATGAAATTGGAACCCGGATTGCCAATAAGAGCCAGTATGATGGAGATAATGCGGCGGTCTGAAGCACAGGTAAATAGGTCAGGTAGATAACGCATGCAGAATGCAATTTATAACCCGTATTTTGGGTTTGCAGAGAATCCCTTCAACATTAGCCCCGATCCGGAATTCCTTTATCGCAGTCCGCAGCACGAAGAGGCCATTGCGAACCTGACCTACGGAGTCCGGAGCCGGAGGGGATTTATCGTGCTCACGGGCGAGGTGGGTACGGGCAAGACCACCATGTTGGAGTGCCTGCGCGATATTCTCGACGCCCAACGTACCGAGTTCGCTTTCATCTTCAACTCGCGCCTCACACCCGATCAATTTTTCGAGATGATGGCCTACGACTTCGATCTGAAATGCGATCGCAAATCCAAAACGGACGTTCTATTCGCGCTCAACACGCTTTTGATCGAGCAAGCTCACCGCAATCGAACCTGCGTTCTGATCGTGGACGAAGCTCACAACCTGGAGTGGGATGTTCTTGAAGAGATCCGGCTGCTCGGCAACCTGGAGAATCGCCAGGGAAAGTTGCTGCAGATCATTCTCTCCGGCCAGCCGGAACTCGATCGCAAATTGGATGCTCCGAATCTTCGGCAACTTAAGCAGCGGATCGTGCTGCGCTGCTCCTTGAATCCGCTCAACCCGGAGGAGACGGCGGCCTACATCGGAACCCGAATGGCGCGGGCCGGTATGCCGAATCAGACCGTCTTTTCCCTCGAGCTTCTGGAAGAGATTTACCGCCGTTCACGCGGTATTCCTCGCGTAATTAATCTGCTGTGTGACAATTTGCTGGTCACGACGTTCGCCATGGAGCAACGGGGGGCCACCGTCGAAATGTTGGATGAAGTGTGCCAGGATCTACGGCTCGATTGGCCCGGCGCGAGCCGCGCCGACCGCCGCGGCCGTGCGCGCTACGAAGTCACCGACGAACAATACCCGCAAGCTCCAATCCCCAGCCACGGAGACTGAACGGGCAAAGTCGATTCGCGACATGCTCTACCCGTATGTAGCGATTGCCGAGATTTTCGTTCCGCGCGCGAGCAACCCGCTGCTCCAGCATCTCCTGGACACCTACGTCAGCGAAGGCAATAAGGTGGTCGCCGTCTGGCGGGCATTTTCGGACGCCGATCTGGATTTCTCACCGGACCCCAAGTCGCGTACCGTACTCGGAATCCTCCAGCATCAGTTGTTGTCTGAGCGGCGTTTTTTCGGAGAGTTCCTTGGAACCCCGGAACCGCCCGCGAACAAGGTGCTTCCGCCGGTATTGGACCTGGCCGGCATTCAATCCAGGTTTGTGGAACTCGTTCTTGACCGCCTTGACTTCTTCGCCGGCCAGACGGACGCCTGGTGGTTGGAAACAGTCCCATTTTTTGAGGTTCGAAGACAGCGCATCTGGATCTTCTGGCGGCGCGTTCTCCACACCGCGCATCACCGCACCCAGCTTGCGGTGTATCTGCGGTTGCTCGATAAGCCGGTGCCTCCGATCTATGGCCCGACCGCCGATTTGAGCTGGGATGGCGCCGATCCCACAGACAGCGTAGAGGCTGCAAGCCGCAAATAGATCACGGTTCTGGTCCCCATCTGACGTAAGCCTCATCAGAAGTCGCACCGCTCGCCCTGATTCATTCGTTTACTTGAATTCGGCGCGCGCGAAGAGCTCAAGCATCTGTGCCTCTGCGGGCGGCTGTAGGAGATTGGCAGCAAAATCGGCCGCCTGCGGATAGGCCGTGCCTCGGACGCGCTCGGCCGCTGCCGCTAGGTCATAATCCGTATGGCGATGTTCGACGTCCGGCCCGAGTAGAAGCCAATCCGCACCAGGTCTTCCGAACGGCATTCCCACACTGCCGGCGTTCACAACTCGCACTGTTCCAACCATCCGGTCAAATTGCATGTGGGTGTGGCCGCAGACGACAACAGCGACGTTGAGTCCTGCAAAAATCGGTAATAGCCGGTCTTCGGCTGTCAGGCGGGTGAAACACTCGTTTTCATTGCGTGGCGTGGCGTGGCAAAACAGTACTTCACCCAAACCAGAGATTTCGGCGCGCATTGTTTGGGGCCAAGTTCTTAACAGCCGCTCCTGTTCTGAATCAAGCTGCCGGGCAGTCCAGCGTATCGCGGGTCGATGCTGTTCCGGGACGGCAAGCGGATCCTTGCCGGCGATTTGTTGGAGCACGGCGACCTCTCCGTTGCCGTAGATAAACCGAGTCGGGATATCGAGCTCGAGTAAGCACGTGAGCGCTTCACGCGGCATCGGGCCAGGAAGCACATCGCCTCCGACAATGATCTGGTCTACCTCTAGGCGGCGGATCTCTTCGAGCACGGCTTCCAGAGCCGGGAGGTTTGCGTGAATATCGTAGATGACCGCGACGAGCCTCGTCGTGCTTTGCGGTCCACCGGATCTTAGCCTCCCTGTACTCTGCGCTCTTTTCCTACCCAGAACGCCTCCCGCAGCTCACGCTTCAAAATTTTGCCAGTGCCGGTCTTGGGCAACGGCTCGCTGACGAACTTGATCAGCCTCGGCAGCTTGAACTTCGCGAGGCGCGCTTGCAGAAAACCAAGCAGCTCATCACTGCTTAACGAAGCGCCGGCCTTGAGGGCCACGATTGCCGCCGGCACCTCGCCCCATTTGTCGTCGGGCGCGGCAAATACCGCACATTCGAAGACCGCCGGATGCGCCATGATCGCCTTTTCGATTTCGATCGATGAGATGTTCTCGCCACCGCTAATGATGATGTCCTTCTTCCGGTCGACTATGTGGATGTAGCTTTCCTCGTCCCAAACGGCCATGTCGCCCGTCTGAAGCCACCCGTCTACGATCGCTGCTCTCGTTGCATCCGGTTCCCGATAGTAGCCGTCCATGACGTTATCGCCACGAATCACCACCTCGCCAATCGACACCATGTCCTGTGGCACGTTCTTCTTATCGGGCCCGACTACGCGAATTTCGGTGCCCAGGATGGCCCAACCTGCCATCGATGCTCGAAACAGCCGGTCCTCTTCGCCACCCGAAGAAATTGTGGCTTTGGGCCGCGAACAACTGGCCACCGGGCACGTTTCCGTGAGTCCGTATCCGCAGGTTACCTGGCAGCGAAACGTTTGTTCGAGCCGCGCCACCAGTTCGGGCGATGCGGCTGCCCCTCCCAGCAGGATCTCCCGCAGAGTGGAAGTATCGAATCGATCGAGCTCAGGGCAATTCAGCAGCGCATTCGCCATAACGGGCACCAGCAGCATGCTGGTCGCGCCTTCGCTCTTGAATCATCCGCAGCACCTGCAGCGGCTCGAATCTCCGCACCATCACGTGCCTGGCGCCGTACATCGTGGCTATTTGCGGCAGTCCCCAGCCGTTGGCGTGAAAAAGCGGGATGGTGTGCAGCTGGACGGCAAGATCGGTCTGGTTGAAGGCGGCGGCCGCTTCGAGCGCATGCAGATATACCGTCCGGTGCGAAAGCGTGACGCCCTTAGGCGTTCCCGTACTGCCGCTGGTATAGAACAGTTCGGCCATATCGTTTTCGTCGAAGGAAAACACATCGGGCCGCTCAATGCGATCTCGCTCGAGCAACTCTTCGTAGACGATGTCTGCTGAGGGTTCCGAACGATCGATCGCGACATACCGCTCGAGGCTCGGGCAAGCCTTCCGAAACACCTCGACCAGAGGCGCAAACTCGCTTTCGAATACGAGCACACGCGGCTGCGCGTGATTGAGAATCTCGCTCAACTCGGCCGGAGTCAGCCGCACGTTCAATGGCATGGGAACGGCTCGGATGAGAGAGGGACCGTAATACCCTTCGAGCAGTTGATGGTTGTTGAAGCTGAGGAATGCGACGCGGTCGCCACGCCGTACGCCCTCGTGCAGCAGACCGGCCGCCAGCCGCTCACAGCGTTCTCCGAACTGGGCATAGGTGAAGCGCTGGTCTCCCGAAACGATTCCCTCCTTCCTGCCGTAGAGATCTACAGCGCGGTACAGGAACCGGATCGGCGTCAGAGGGATGTTCATCGGACGTTTTCTTCGGCCGACGCGCCGCTCATCATCGCACCTTCCAACTTCCGGCGTAGCCAGTCCGGAATCGGAATCGCGCGCTTCGTTTCTCTATCCACGCATGCCACCACAATTGCTCCCGTCGCGGCCACCTCACCGTGTCTGAGAGTTCGAAACTGCAGGCGGACCGAAGATCTTCCAAGCTTCGCCAAGCATACTTCAATATCGATGAGATCGTCGTGCTGCAAAGCAAGTCTGAAGTCGCACTCTACGTGGACCCTGGGAAACGTGAAATCGCGTTCCAGGTAAACCAGGCCGAGCGATCGCATGAACTCAATCTCCGCCGATTCAAAATAGCGGAACATGGCCGTGTAATGAATGCGGCCGCTGGCATCGGTATCGATGAATCGGATACGCGTTTGAAAATGAAACGGCTCTGACCCGGGCATTTCTTCAGCATGCACTATGACGGCCAGGACCGTTCCGTTCTAGCCTGTTGGCGCTGGTACCGGAGCAGGCAGGTTATGATTGACTTCAGTCAATGCCTTGTTTTATTGTGACGATTCGGTTGGTTGGATCTAATTTTAGTATGCTCCTCTAATCATGCCCCGGTTTGATCGCAGCCACATGGAGAACATTCAGACATTGCTTGACTCGACGCTGGAGACTGCGGATAAAGCCGAGGAGCTTGTCCTGAAGGAAGCTGGCAAGTTGGGGTTTGATGAAGATGAACAGAATCAGGTCGGTATGGCGGTGCGCGAGTGCACGGTCAATGCCATCGTCCATGGCAACCGCTATAACAAGAACAAAAAGGTTCATCTTCTGATAGAACGCCTGGAGAAAGAACTGGTAATCGTGATTGGCGATGAAGGCGAAGGGTTCGATATCAACTCGTTGCCGGATCCGCTGGCTCCCGAGAATCTTCTCAGGCAGTCGGGCCGCGGTCTGATGCTGGCGCGTGCTTTCATGGACGAGTTCGACCTGCATCCCCGACCCGGCGGCGGCACGGAAGTACGCCTGGTCAAATATTTGGCTAAGCAAGAATAAAGGTTTCGATAGTCTATAGCTCTTGGGAGGACGCGGAAGTGAGTGTAAAACTGACATCTCGCCAGGTGGGCGATGTCACCGTAATCGATGCGGCGGGGAGAATTACGCTGGGCGAGGGTGCGAGCGCGTTTCGCGACGCGATCCGAAGTTTTGCCGCAAAAGGTGACAAGAAATTACTGCTGAATTTGGGCGACGTGTCTTATATCGATAGCTCCGGTATCGGCGAAATGGTATCCGGTTTCACGACAGTCACTAACGGAGGCGGCCAGCTCAAGCTCGTCGGTCTCTCGAAGCGCGTCAAGGATCTGCTGCAGATCACCAAGCTGTACACCGTGTTCGAAGCTTTCGACGACGAAGCGGAAGCGGTCCGCAGCTTTCATTAGTCGATCCTACTCGAATCGATCCCACTCGCGGCGAGATTCGGAAACTCCGCTTAGTACGTGCGCGGTTCTGTTAACTCGGCGTCAGGCCGGCGGCCGTTCTCCATCTCCAGCGAAGCCGGTATGAGACAACTGCCAACCGGAACACACTCCATTAGCAGTCGCAACACATTTTTCCATCTGGACTCTTTTTCATGCTAGCTTCTGTCCTCCCCACGCCGGCCTTTGTTCTTCCTGAGATACAACCCGTCAGCATACTGCTGGCTGACGAGCTAACGCTCGTTCGGGAGGGTCTTGCGGCCCTTTGCAACTCTATCCCGGGGTTTCGGGTGGTCGCTCAGGTTGGAACAGCCAGCGCTGCGCTGACAGAAATTGCACGCCTGCGGCCCGCACTCGCTCTCCTCGATCTCGGACTTTCGGATCTGGCTGCCAGTGAAGTGGTCCGGCGCGTGCGTGAACAGAATCTCCCGACCCGCTGCGCGGTGTTTTCGACCCGCAAGGATCGCAAAACCGTCCTCGAAGTCCTCCGCTCAGGAGCCTGCGGCTATCTCCTCAAGACCTCGAGCTGCGATCAGATGGCCGATGCCCTGGGACAGTTTGTCCAGGGTGGCATTTACGTTTCTCCGCAGATCGAAGTGATGAGTTTGTTCGGAGAAAACGGCCCACTGCACGAAGCCGATCCGATCGATTCGCTCAGCGGCCGCGAGTTTCAGGTCTTTTCTCTACTCGTTGAAGGCGTACGGGCCAAGGAAATCGCCGCGCGCCTGGCGCTCAGCCCCAAGACCGTTGATACCTACCGTTCGAGCCTCATGCGTAAGCTAGACATCCACGATGTGGCCGGACTGGTGAAGTTCGCCATTAGACGCGATTTGGCTGACCTCCGCGCCTGACCTCGCGCTGGCCCGGCCAGCACCCAATAACCCGTGAATATGCTAGCCTGAGGGTGGTTTACCCTAAGATTCTCGTTCTGCCTGGCCTACGGCCGCACACGTTAGGATGTGTTGCCAGCCAAAGCTTTAGAAGGGAACCAGTTCTTCAGGAAAGGCAGTCGCACCAGTTTGACCCGTCATGAATTGAAGGAACAGCTTCAGCACGATCACTTCACTGAATCTGTTTCCCGCACACTCGGTTACGCCAGCTCGCACAGACAACGCTTGACTCAGTGGGGTATTGTTGTCGCCGTGGCAGCGGTCGTGATTGCCGGCGCGTTCTTCGTCAATTCCCATCGCAGAGCTCTTCGACAAAAGGATCTGCAAACCGCCTTTACAGTGCTTGATGCTCAGGTGGGACCTCCCAACGAGTACGTCAAAACGTTCGCCACTCAAGACGAAAAGCTGCGGGCTTCTATCAAGGCTCTCTCACTGGTTGCTGCCAAAGATGCCGGAACCCGCGAGGGATTTTTTGCACAATATTACCTCGGGACACTGAAGGCGCAAAAGAACGATGTCAAGGGTGCGGAAGCAGATCTTCGTACGGTCGCGAACTCGGGCAGCGATTCCGCGGCACTGGCCAAAATAGCTTTGGCCCAACTCTATCTCTCGTCCAAGAGAACTTCTGAAGCGCAGGAGCTTCTTCGCTCGATCGTCAACAAGCCCACGGACCTGGTATCCAAAGCACAAGCGGAAGTCTTGCTCGCCCAGCTCGACGCGTCCGCGAACCCACAGCAAGCAAAGCAGATTCTCCAGAAGCTCAAGAGCTCTAACGCGGACCCAGCCGTCGGCCGGGCAGCCGATGAGCTTTCTGCTCAATTGGCCAAGTAAGCACCCGACCGATGCTGGGTCACCTGCGCCTCGGCACTCAGAATTTGCGCGGCCGCCGATTCCCTGAGCCGCCGCATCCCTACCGCAACGATTTCCAGCGTGACCGTGACCGCATCATCCATTCGCGCGCATTCCGGCGCCTTGAAGGTAAGACCCAGGTCTTTACCGCCGGCTCTAACGACCATACGCGCAACCGGCTAACGCATACGATCGAAGTCTCCCAGGTAGCCCGCACAGTCGCCGTCACACTGGGGCTAAACGAAGAGTACACGGAGACCCTGGCGCTCGCTCACGATCTCGGCCATCCGCCTTTCGGCCATGTCGGAGAACAAGAACTCGACCGCCAGATGCGTCTTTTTGGAAGCTCCTTCGAGCACAACCTGCACGGCCTTCGCGTGGTCGATCTGCTGGAGGAACGATACCCCCGTTTCAGCGGATTGAATCTGACTTTCGAGGTCCGCGAAGGCATCGTGAAGCACTCCCGCGAGATCGAGCGCACTGCGGAGCCACCCTTGCAGGAATTTCTCCCCGGCGAGCGTCCCGCTCTCGAAGCGCAGCTCCTCGATATCGCCGATGAAATAGCTTATACGTCCGCCGATCTCGACGATTCATTCGCCGCTTCGCTGATCTCGTTCGACGATCTGCGCCAGTTCGTCCCGCGCGCAGCCGAGCTCATCGATACGGCGGAAACGCAGTATCCGGGCGCCTCCGATCGCGTGCGCTTCTGGGAAGTGCAGCGCCAGCTTATGAACCTTCTGATTGGCGGCCTGATTCAGGGCACCGTGGAAGCGGCTACGGATTCCGGAGCTCAAAGCGTCGAAGACGTGCGCCGCCTGAACGGAAGAATTGCGCGCCTTTCACCCGAGACCGCTGAACTCAATGCCCAATTGAAGGAACTGCTGGTGACGCGCGCCTATTCCTGCGCGGGCCTGATGGCGGATCGCGGTGACGCTGTGAAGAAAGTGAAAACTCTGTTCGAATTCTTCGTGCAAAACCCTGAACGCGTTTCCGCCGGGTACCGTGCCCACCTGGAGGACACACCCGCTCACCGCGTCGTCTGCGACTACATCGCAGGAATGACGGACTCGTATCTGCTGCGCCAGCATGCGGAACTGCTCACTGATTAATCCCTGCTCACGATGCTCGACGTTTCCGCCGACCGCACTCCATACAGCTTTTCCATTTGGCGGCAAATTTCTCCCGCCAGGCGTTCCGGCTTCTCTTCCTCATCCAGTTCGACAGTCACTTTGATGTATATGTCCAGTCTCTTCATTTGCTCTGATCCGATAATAACGGTGCTGAGTAGCGGTCGAAGGGTCTATCGATGCGAAAATAGAATCGGTAAGCAAACCGGGTAGTCAACGTGGATTGCCCGGTATGAGAAGGTTAGAAAGAAGGACCCAGTAAGCTGTCGCATTCACCCGGAATTACCACCCAAAGCACACTGAATGATGCTTCCGTGATGAGTACGCAAGAGCTGCAGGAAACCATCCGCTCTCTCCGCTGGTTCCATTCGATCGATTTCGGGCAGGGCATTGTTAGTGCGGGCAGCATTCCGCTCGCAATCCTGAACGCGCAAGCTGATATCTATTTCGGACAGGGGATCGAGGGGAAATCGTTCCTGGACATTGGGTGTTGGGACGGATTCAACAGTATCGAGGCATTCCGGCGCGGGGCGCGCCGCGTGCTCGCGACGGATCACTTCGCCTGGACGCCACGTTGTTGGGGAGACCGCCGCGCCCTCGATTTGGCACGAAAGCATCTTGCACCGGCTGTTGAGGTGATGGACATCGATTTGCCAGACCTGACTCCTGAGCGCATCGGTCAATTCGATGTGGTGCTCTTTGCCGGGGTGCTGTATCATCTCCGTCATCCTTTGCAGGAGCTTGAGCGCGTGGCGAAACTGGCTCTTTCGGAGCTGATCCTCGAGACACACCTGGACGCGACAGACTACGATCGGCCGGCGATGGTGTTCTATCCGGGCGCGGAGCTAAACGGCGACGATACGAATTGGTGGGGACCGAACCGGGCGTGCGCTGAGGCTATGCTGCGCGACGTGGGATTTGGGCGTGTGGAGTTTACGCCGCATCCAGCCGCGCCCCGCGGCATCTTTCGAGCAGTGCGCTAGCCGGCGAAAAGATTGCATCGACAGCCGATAATAACGAGTACTGATGGCTGATCCGGTGTTATGCAAAATCTGCGGGAAACGGCGGGCGCGGCGTGCCTGCCCGGCGGTAAACGGCGATATCTGCACCCTCTGTTGCGGCAGCGAGCGGGAAGTTTCGCTGGCCTGCCCTCTCGAATGCGAATATCTGCAAGAGGCGCATCAACACGAGAAGCCCATACCCTTTGAGGAGAGCCAGCTCTCGAATCCGGAGATCTCGGTCGACGAGCAATTCGTTCGCGAGCATGAGGAGTTATTGCTGTTTTGCGTCTACGCCCTGGTTCAGGCTGCCACGCGCACGGCCGGCGCGATCGATACAGACGTGATGGCGGCGCTCGCGGCTCTTATTCAGACCTATCGCACTCTCGAATCCGGTCTCTTGTACGAATCGAAGCCCGAGAATCTGGTTGCCGTAGCCGTGCAACGCTCTTTCACTGCCTCGCTGGCCGACTACGAAAAACTGCGCGCTGAGCGGGAATCGCTGGCACCCGTGCGGAATTCGGAAGTCCTGGCGATCCTGGTCTTTCTACACCGGATCGGGCAACAGAATCAGAATGGGCGGCCGCGTGGACGCATGTTTCTCGATCTTCTGAAGCAGATGACGCCTGAAGCGGGCATCGACGAGCGCGCGCCAAGCATCATCATCTAAGCGGGGCGTATTGCACGGAAAGCCCGATTTCTCGGGAAGAACTCGCGCCCGAAGTGCATCACTTCCGATTTGAAGTCCCGGGCATCGAGCAGCTTCGCTTTACACCTGGTCTATTTATATCTGTCATCGAACACGCGGGTGAGAAGGAGATCACGCGCGCCTATTCATTGCCTCGCCGCAACCACGTCTTGGAAGCACGTGTCTGCACGAGTCATACGCCGAATTATGATATGCTCGCAGCGGTCGAAAAGTAACGGGGGGACAGAGATCTCTATGGAACAAGCTGAGCCGGTGGGCGCGCGATCCGGGTTTGGTGAGACGTCGTTGAGCAAAGAGAGCTATTCGTCCGGTGTATCTTGGGCCGCGGTAATAGCTGGCGCGTTTGTCACCGCCGCGTTGGCGCTCATCCTCCTCGCCTTAGGATCTGGTCTCGGGCTCTCCTCCGTTTCCCCGTGGTCGAATGTCGGCGCGTCTGCCTCAACAGTAGGCAAGGCCGCTATTATCTGGCTGATCATTATCGAAATCGTTGCCTCTGCTATGGGCGGCTATCTGGCTGGCCGGCTGCGCACCAAATGGGCGGCGATTCACACCGACGAAGTATATTTTCGCGATACTGCGCACGGCTTCCTGGTATGGGCGGTCGGACTCGTCATCACCGCGGCCTTTTTGACCTCCGCAGCGGCGTCGATGGCGGGCGGAGAATCAGCCGGCCCAACCACCTTGTCGCCGGCGGCAACGGGCGCGCAGGCGAATGCACGAGCCGTAGATCCCAACGTGTATTTTGTCGACACTTTGTTCCGTTCGGATCACTCGCGTTCAGACGCCGACGATGCTTCCGTGCGCGCCGAGGCCGGCCGCATTCTTGCTAACGCTCTCCGGCACGGGAATATTCCCGCGGCAGATCAAACCTATCTGGCCCAACTCGTATCCGCCAGGACCGGGCTCAACCAATCCGACGCTGAGAAACGGGTTTCCGACGTTTTCTCGGAAGCTCGGCAGGCTTTGGATGCAGCGCGGAAAGCAGCCGCCCACTTTTTATTGTGGCTATTCGTTGCCCTCTTGATCGGTGCCTTTTGCGCGAGTTACTCCGCCACGATCGGCGGCCGGCAGCGGGATCATGTAAAAGCTATATAGAGCAATCTTAGGTTCTGCCTGGCTATCTGGGCCGGTGTAATTTCAATTATGGAGGTCTGGAATGCGTTCAATTCTACTCTGGTTACTCGGTGTGCCGATCCCGATCATTATCTTGATCGCGCTTTTCAGCCGTTAGGAAAACAGCGCACCTCCACAGCTTGCGCGATGTATTCGAAGGGAGGTCAGAATGAAAAATTACTTCATCACAGCTCTGCTGTCGGCAATCGTGATATCGCCCGCAGTGGCAAGCGAGCAGCACGGTTGTCACGACTATCGGAATGACGCGGGAAAAGCCACTGCGAATGAATTTCCGCGACCTGCCGGCCAGGGTGGCTTTCTGCTGCCGAGGGGTTACTTTCATACCCGCGGCTCACAGATTGTCGATTGTGAAGGAAGACCTATACGCATTGCGTCGGTCGGATGGTCCGGAGATGACGGGAATGGATTCGCTCCGCGCGGCCTGTATGCCGTAAATTATCAGGAGACCATGCGCGGCATGGTGGCGGACGGCTTCAATACCATCCGAATCCCCTGGAACGATCTGCTTCTTACGCAGAATGCGGTGCCCTATCCCGGAACGATCGACTACACCCTCAATCCCGACCTCGAAGGATTGACCGGCATTCAGGTCATCGACAAGATCGTGCAGTATGCGGGGAAGATCGGCTTGCGCATTATCCTCGATCACCATACAAATGAAGGCGGAGCGGGCGGAAACGGCGGCCAGCAGCCAAATGGTCTATGGTTCGATAAAGGGCCGGGTACGGACGGAACCGATGGCGGCGGTAACATCGGCACGATTACGGCCGAGCAGTTTAAGGAGGATACGCTCGCGCTCGTGCGGCGTTACAAGGACCAGGACACCGTGATTGGTTACGACCTCGATAACGAACCGCTGAGCTATCCCGGCACCGAGTTGACGTGGGGCACGGGCGGACCGGACGACATCTGGGAAATGTACACGAGAGTCGGGAACGCCATTCTGGACCTGGACCCGCACTTGTTGATCATTTGCGAAGGCCCGCAGACAGCCATCAACGTTGGCCCTCTCGGCAATGGCCTCGCGGGACACGGACCGGAGGGCGATCTCTCGGCGGTAGGCGGCGTAGGCGGTGTCGAGCCGAAGCCGGTGATCCTGAACCGCCCGGACCAGGTGGTCTACTCGGTTCACGAATATGGGCCGGAGGTCTATGACTTCGGCGCCAATGACCAGCCGTCCACCTACGTTCCGCATATGAATGCCGTTTGGGGTTATCTCTACACCCGGAACATCGCGCCGGTGTGGATCGGCGAAATGGGCTCGAATCTGGACAACCCGACCGAGATAACCTGGGCCCACACGCTGCTCAATTACATGAATGGAAAGTACGCGTCCGCGGGTGGACCCGCTTTTTACGGGCCGGAACAGCCCATTGGCGGCGATTGGTGGCTCTGGGGATATTTCCCAGGCGAGCTCCCGGACGGAACATTAGAAAGCGATTGGGCAACTCCCAAGCCGGATCAGCAGGCGATTACGGACCAGATGCTCTTCCGCCCGGTGAATCGCCGTTAACTGAAGCTCAGGCGTAACGGCTTCGTAGAATCAGAGCGATGCTAAGAACGGTCCGCGTGACCCGTTACGTTACGCCTTTGCGCGAAGGCGGATCGCTGCCGGCGATTGTCGAAGGGGACGACGAGGGTCTCTACGTTCTGAAATTTCGGGGCGCCGGGCAGGGCCCGCTGGCGCTCGTCGCCGAACTCATCTCCGGCGAAATCGGCCGGTCACTGGGGCTCGAAGTCCCGGAGCTCGTGTTCATGGAACTCGACCAGGCGATCGGGCGCAATGAAGCCGACCCCGAAATTCGGGCGCTTCTGCTTTCGAGCGTAGGCTTCAATATCGGGATCGACTTTCTGCCCGGCGCGACCATGTTCGATCCCGCCGCCGGCGATCGCGCAGATTCTGAAACTGCCTCGAAGGCGGTATGGTTCGATGCGCTGGTCACAAACATCGACCGCACCGCCAAGAATACTAACCTGCTTTGGTGGCACAAGCGGCTGCGCTTCATAGATCACGGCGCTAGCCTGTACTTCCATCACAACTGGCGTCCAATCGACCAGATGGCCGCGAAGCCATTTGAGGCAATCCGGGATCACGTCCTGCTTCCTTGGGCAGATCGCATTGCTGAAGTTGATCGGGAACTGCGCGCGAAGCTTACTGACCAGGTATTGAGCCAGGTAGTCGAAGCCGTCCCGCCCGACTGGCTGCCGCAAGGCGAAGGACCAAGCATCGAAGGTTACTCGATGTACTTCCGGGAGCGTCTCGCGAAGTCGCACTTTCTCGAGGAGGCGGTGCGCGCACATGCCCAACTCGTTTGATTACTCCGTAATTCGCATCGTTCCGTTTGTCGAACGGGAGGAGTTCTTCAACGCGGGCGTGATTTTGTTCTGTCCCCAGCAGAAATTCCTCGAAGCTCGTATTCATCTCGATATCACAAAGCTGCAGGCTTTCGCGCCCGCATTGGACGCCGCTGAAGCTCAGCAACGGCTTGATGCAATCCTGAAAATCTGCGCAGGCGATCCCGCTGCGGGACCCATCGCACGCCTGTCGCAACGCGCTCGCTTCCACTGGCTCGTTGCACCGCGTAGCACGTGGATTCAGCCGTCTCCCGTTCACTCCGGCATCTGCGACGAACCGGAGCCCGTGCTGGATCGGCTCTTCCGCGAACACGTCTTACCAGCTTCCGTATAAGTTCTAGCTGATCCAGTTCGCGGTCGATCTCGTATGTCTTGTTGTATGCGGGATAAGGACTCGATGGGTCTCTTTTACATCCGTGGTGTTCGCTTGGGAAGGAAACCACTAGTACAAGCAGGACTACCGTATATGCAAGCTTCCGGAAACACAATGGTTCAGTTTAGATCCACTCAATTGTCCGCATTCATAGAGACTTACTCAATCATTCATCGAGACTTATTCAATTAGGAGGTGTTAGTAAACAAATGAAGTTACCGGCACGATTCACTTTATCCGCAGTCGCTCTTAGTGTATGTGTCCTAGCGCCCATAGTTAGCGCCGAGACAATCATCACACAGACCTACTCAGGAAGTTACCCCGCAAGCATCTCGGGTTCTCTACCAAACCAGGACACTGTACTCGAAGTGACCTTCACGCTACCGAGTACTGAAAATCTGACGGCATTCACAACATCGTACGCAACGGGAGGATTCCAGCCGAACGTTACGCTGTTCAACCCTAGTGGAATTGCAATCGCAAACCAGTGGGCGACGCCTCCTTCCAGCGCTGTTGCCGACCCAACCACCGGGCTCACCTTGGATTCGTATCTGACGGCCAACGATCTGGCGCCCGGCAGCTACGTTTTGGCACTTACCGATTGGGCGCTCAGCCAGTCGGCGACCGCGACTAATTTATCCGATGGTTTCAAGTCCAATTTCGGCAACGGTGTCACATTCGTCGATATTGGCGGGAATACAAGGACAGGAGCATACGCGCTGAACGTGAACGTGTCTTCTGTCTCAGCTATACCTGAACCCGCTTCATTTTTCTTACTTGCTCCGGTGCTGCTTGCAGCGATGATCTTCCGGAAGCGGCTTGCGTCTTCAGTTAGCTGTCTGCACTAATTCGTTTTTTAAAAAAATTACAGGAGAAGAAATGGCCAGTAAAGACCTGATCAATGATGTTTTGTCTAATTCCCCGAATCGGCGCAGTTTGCTGAAGACTTTCGGTATCGCGAGCGCCGCGGCCGGCGCTGCTTTTTCCACCACAGGCTTGCTCAAAGCCGACCCGACGTCGCCTACTGTAGTCGATGTCCTGCAGTTCGCGCTCAACCTCGAGTATCTCGAGGCCGAGTTCTACACAGTTGCCACATCGGGTAAGACGATCAACGAGTCTCCCTATGACATTGGCATCGACGGTACGGGCAACTCAGGGCCAACCACCGGCGGCAACCAAGTCAACTTCGGCAATAACCTGGTGTTCACTGCTGCCGTTGCGGCCGAGATCGGCAACGATGAGCGCGCGCACGTCAAGCTTCTTCGCACTGCCTTGATGGATGCTGGCATAACGCCCGTCGCGAAACCGCCTATCAACCTGAACGCTCTCGGCATTGGGTTCGCCAACGAAGCTCAGTTCTTAACCCTCGCTCGCATCTTCGAAGACATTGGAGTGACAGCGTACGGCGGTGCTGCCCAACTGAGTTCCGTAACCGACAGTCCCTATATCGGCACGGCAGCACGTATTCTGGCAACGGAAGCCGAACACGTCGGCAATATTCGTCTGCAGATTGCCCGCCTTAACATCGCATCGCCGAAGCTCGATAGTGTCGACATCTTGCCGCCTCCTACCGGGACCAGTTTTATCTCTGCCGACAGCACCACCGGCTTAACCGCGATTCGCACGCCCGGTCAAGTACTATACCTGGCCTATGGAAGCAAAGCCAACGTGACATCTGGCGGCTTCTTTCCCAAAGGCGCAAACGGTAACCTGCATACCTCGTCAGCTCCTGCCTAGATACTCCTCCTAGACCGAAGTTCCTCTGTTGACGGGGTAGGTGCCGGTAGTCGGGCGAAGCGTTCGCACCGAACTACCGGCATCGCGGGATTCAGACTTGGCAGTGTTTCTAGCCATCCGCAGCGTGCATACTGCGGGTGTCGCGGGCGATCAGACCGAAGTCAGCCTCCGCCACTCAAGTGTTCCGGATGAACGGCCCGAGTAGCTGCCTGAACAAGCCGCGCGGAAGAGATTCGTCAATGCCATAGCGCGCCGGCTGCGCATTCTTCGGCAGGTGCAGCGTGCCGAACATTCGATCCACCCAGGGCAACAGCGGCGCGTAATTCTTGTTTATATAAGCTGGTCCGTCGTTGGTGTGATGCCAGTGGTGAAAAGCCGGCGTCGCTATAAGCCACTCCAGCGGGCCGAAGCGCCAGCGCACATTGGCGTGAATAAAAAATCCCCAGATGGTGCCTAACAGAAGAACCAGTATTGGGATCAAGCTTGCATTTCCACGCATCGGTGCCGCGAGACCTAATACATAAAGAGGAACCAGGCCACAGAGCCGCGTGAACACCATGTCCACCGGATGGGCACGTGTATTGACTAGAAAATCGACATGTTCGGCGCTGTGGTGGATTGTGTGAAAGCGCCAGAGCAGAGGAATCTCATGACTCCAGCGATGGCCCCAATAGAAGCCGATGTCGCCAACCACGAGCGCCGCGGCGATACGCAGCCAAGCTGGCCAGGCCGCCACCACGGAAGCAACGGCACTCGGAACAGAGCGGTGCACGCCCCAAGCGATAACCGCCAGAGGTGCGCTGAGCAACAAGCTTGGCAGCAAACTGCTCAGAAAATAATAGCCGAGATCGGTGAGAATCGCTTTACGGAATATTCTTTGCGGATGCAGCGCAAACAGCCGTTCGAGCGGTGCGAAAATCAGCGTCAGTAGCGTTAACCAAACGCAAAGCCGCAATACCTGCATGGCGCAGGCGGGAAGATTCTGCTCTATCGATTGAAGCGCCATAGATGCAAATCCTGTCGCTCAACAAGGGCGCGAGAGAGACTGCGCCGGGTTCCGGCCCCGATCGTCCTCTCGAACTACGCGTTGTCGGCGTTGCGCTTCAATCGGCGGCGCAGAGCGCCAATTCCGGCGAAGCTGAGAAACACTAGCGCCCAGGTGGCTGGCTCCGGTACGTCCGACACGGAGACTCCGTCCAGCAGCAAAAACGGAGGGACGCCGTCCGGGGTTCCGATAGCGAGGAAGGAGAGCACTTCGCTGGTACTCGTGGGCAGAAAGGTGAGAGTCTCCCCGTGCCAGCCCGTAAAGCCATGACTCGCGTTATCGAGCACCGGCGTGAACTGGGTTTCGCTGCCAAGGCTCACCTGAAACTGGTCTGTCGCGGCGCCATCATATCCCTCCTGCTGTGCACCCGCCCAGTAGAATGACACGGTAGCCGCCTTGCCCGGAGTCAAGCCGTTTATGGTTTGCAAGACGGCCCCGACCGCGTAATCGCCATCTAGCGCCAGGAAGTTACCGCTCGCCGGACTCGCGGCTGGAAGGCCATTATTCGAGCCACTGTTGGGCCCCCACAAGTTAAGACCGCCGTATTCCCCGACTGCTCCAGTTGTGTCAGCAGAGCCAGGCGTGAAGACGAAATTGTAACCGCTGGTGGTCCAGTCAGTGACTTGCTGATACGAATAGCGGCTTCCAAATTCCATGGAGGAGCCCGGAACCAACAACTGTTCGAAATCGCCGTTCAAGACGAGATTGGATGCCTGGGCCGAGGTGACCAGGAGTACCATGGCTGCGGTAGTTAGCGCGGCATTCAGAACACTACGGCTGGAAGCGGGCAAACAAACGGGATTTCATGCGGATCCAATACTCGATTCTCAGATCAAGTGCCCGCTACGCAAGAAAAATCTCTCGATAATTTTAAATTTCGAAGTGAAGTCACAGGCGGCTCATCGCGAATAGCCCCTTCGTACAGCCTGGCCTATAGCTTGATAACGGCGTCTATTACGGGCGTCACGTATCCGCCTACCGAAATGCCAGTTGCGGAGAATTCGAAATACAAGAGGCTTCGGCGTCCCATTTTTGTGCCCTGCTCGCTAACGAACCGCTTCTCGCTGCCGCGCCGCAGAAGATCGTGTTCTTTCATGAATGCGGCCAGCGGTCCGGTGGCGCTGCCCGTCGCAGCATCTTCTGCGATTCCATGGTCCGGCGCAAACATCCGCGAATAGGCTCCCTCCGCTGTGGGCGTGAAAACGAATACACAGAAGGATTCCCGGCCGGTCTTGAGCTTGGCGAACGCGCTCGTGTCCAGTTGTGCTCGATCGACGTCTTCTTTGCCGTTCACTGCAATGAAAAGCGCCGGATTCCCGGCCGTGACAATTTGCGGAGCGATTGGCATCACGTCGTGCGGGCTTAGCCCGAGAACTTCTGCGCACAAGGCCGGATCGAACGTTTTTTCGAAGAGAATAGCTGGCGTGGTCAGCCAAATCAGCGGCTCGGCCCCCTTTTCCACATGAATGGGAACCAGTCCGATTTTCTCCTCGACTGCAAAGTGCTCACTCTCCTTGGGCACTATGCCCTCATCCATCGCTACATAGCTGCCACCTACTGTCGGATGGCCGGCAAATATCATTTCTCTGGTTGGAGTGAAGATCCGGAAGGCGACAGCGCAACCGGGCAGCGTCGGAGTCTCAATGAACACAGTCTCCGATAAGTTCAATTCTTTAGCGATGCGCTGCATTACGTTAGTCTCGAGCCCTCGCGAGTCGGGAAAAACAGCTAGTGCGTTCCCTTCTAGCGGCACGCGTGTGAAGACGTCGACGACTCGAAAACGATAGGAGCGTTGATCAGGCATTTAGAGATCCTAAGCACACATCAGTATACTTTGTGTATTAGCTAAGAACCTATATGGATCTCGATCTGGCTCTGAGGGCAGTTGCGAATGAACGCAGGCTGCAGATACTGGAGTGGCTGAAGAAGCCCACGAAGAACTTCCCTCCGCAGGTGGACGGCGATCTCATCGAAGATGGGGTATGCGGTTGTTCCATCGCGGATAAATTGGCCGTTAGTCAACCCACCGTGAGCGAGCACATGAGAATTCTCACTCAATCGGGCTTAGTCCGCGGCAGAAGGATCAAGCAATGGACGTTTTACCGGCGCGACGAAAAAGGCATCACTGAACTAAAAACGCTCATCAAGAAGAAGATCTGACGTCGCTATTCCGCGACCGGCCCGGGCACCGTGAAACAAAAAGTCGATCCGGACCCGAGCTCGGATTCGGCCCAGATGCGCCCGCCCACCCGGTCGACAATCTTTCGGCACGTTGCCAGGCCGATCCCACTGCCGCCGATCTCTGGCCGGCTCAGCCTCTGCAGCGGCTGGAAAATTCGCTCCAGCCATTCCGGCGGAATTCCAATCCCGTTATCTCGCACGCTCAGCCTCCAGAACTGCCCTTCCCGAACCGCGCCTATATGCACGTGTAGAGGCACATCCTGGCGCCGGTATTTGATCGAGTTCGAGAGTAGATTCTGGAACAACTGCGCGAGCGGTTGAGAGGCAATCAACACTTCCGGTAGCGGGTCGCGAGAGAGTTGCGCGCCGGAGAAACTTAGATCCTTCTGAAGGTTGCCGATCGCCATGTCTAGCGACTCTTCGGCACTCACGGCCTCAATAGTTCCAATGGGGTTCATCCCAACTTGCGCATGGGCGAGAATCGCTTCCACCAGGTCGGTCATGCGGTCCAGACCAAGCGATATTTGTCGCAGGCAGTTCTGTCCATCTGCGTTAAGCTGCTGGCCATGCCTGCTCGCGAGAAGTTCCACCAACCAGCGCGTACTGGTGATCGGAGCGCTTAAATCGTGAGAGGCGATGCGTGCGAATTCTTCAAGCTCGGCGTTCGAGCGTTCCAGTTCCAGCGCCATTGTGCGCAAGCGATTGTTTGCGCTCTCGAGCTCGCCCTGCACCTGAAGACGCGGCGTGATGTCGGTGTGTGTGGCGATGATGCTCGGTTGTTCGGCCCGGCTTTCGGGAAGCATTGTCCAATATGCCGAGACGTAGACAGGAGTTCCGTCCTTTCTTTTTTGTTGCAGCTCGCCTTGCCAGGTGCCCTCGCTCATAAGCTGCGCTTGTACGGACGCGCCTGGAACCGGCGGCATGGTCTGAAGAAGTTCATCGGCCGCGCGGCCAGCGGCTTCATCCGCCGTCCATCCATAGAGCCGTTGACAACCCGAAGTCCAATGCTCGATCACGCCGTCCCAACTGGTTATGAATACTGTTGATTGGTCGAGCGCCCGGGCCAGCGTCTTGAGATCGTCTTCCGTGCTTTTGCGCTCAGTGATATCTTGCAGCACTTTTCCGAAACCAAGCAGCTCGTTCGTAGCTGGGTGGCGAAGCGCGAGCGCAACGCCATCGACAAAGATGCGGCGGCCGGTTTTTGTAACGAGCCATGTACTGTCGGACGATGCCCCCGTTTCGGTAGCCCGCTGCAGCTCCCGTCGAAAAGCTCCTTTCAACCTGTCCGCCAGAGGTAGTAAGATATCGCCGCTCTTTCCAATAAACTCGTCCGCCGCGTAGCCTAACTGCTTCGCCACGCCCGCATGCCAGGATGTGAAGTTTCCGTCGCAATCCATCGAAACAATCACGAAATCCTCTAAGCGCTGGACCAGTAAATCGAGCAGGTCCTTGGTCGTGAGCGGCTCTCTGTCCGGCATACTACTTAAGCGAATCCTTGAATCGACCGCGCCGGTCTAATAAGTGGAAGTACACACATGAAATCGATTTTTAGTCTATCGGTAGGCTTAGCCGCCGTTTGCACAACGGCCTTGCTGGCTGCCGCGGCTCCTCAGTCCACTCCTCCTGGTGTCCCGGTAAGTATACTCGTCACGCTTGAGCCTAGAGGCGGCAGGGCCATCCCTGCCGTCGAACAGCAGGACATCTCAGTTCGTGAAGGCAAGGACAAACGCCCGGTCACCGAATTCACCTCTGTAAAGAACGGGGACACGCAGCTCATGCTGTTGATCGACGATTCTTCGCGCGGAACTTTCGGCACCGAAATCGCCACGCTTAAACAGTTCATCACCTCTCTGCCGCCCAATTTTTCCGTCGCCGTCGCCTACATGCGTAATGGCATGGCGCAGCTCACGCAAAATTTTACCAGTGATCACACTGCGGCAGCCAATTCAGTCCGCCTCACCATCGGACCCGCCGGCGCGGATGTCAGCCCTTACGATTCACTCACCGACGCCGCGCGCAAGTGGCCCCAGCCGGGAGCGCAGCGCAAGGAAGTGCTCATGATCGGCAGCGGCATCGAAGCGCTGGGTGGCGGCTATTACCCAGATAATCCCTACGTGAATGCGGGTATTTCGAGTGCGCTGAAGGCTGGCCTGGTCGTTTACACCATCTACAGTCCGAGCGCCGGTCACGAAGGTCATAGCTTGTGGCGCAATACCTGGGGACAGAACTTTTTGTCCGAGTTATCGGACACCACGGGGGGAGAGTCTTATTTCCTGGGGTTCGGCTCACCTGTGTCGTTTCAACCGTTCCTGGATCAGTTCCGGAATGCTCAGCAACATCAGTTTTTGCTCACTTTTCTCGCCCGTCCCGAGAAAAAAGCGGGTCTTCAGCCGATCAAAGTGTCGATTGAAACGAAAGACGCAAGCATAGCCGCGCCCACTAAGGTCTTTGTTAAAGCGAGCTTATAAATACACCGGGCGTCGCAGTTAAGCGACGCTCGCACCGCGGCTGAGGCCTTTTTTGGGAGCGGTAAAATCCCCCGCTTGCTCGCCAGCCGAAGCGATATCTTCGGCGCCCGATTCCTTCAAAAGCTGCTTGGCCTTGCTCACCCATTCGGAATTGTCGCAGTGAGCCGAAAGCAAGATGCCGCCGTCCTTTATACGGCCTTCATAGCGCCTGGCTTCATACTCTGGTATCCCTAAACCGACAAGCGCACCGATGATACCGCCAAGCATGCCGCCCGATCCGATGCCGGACAGTGCTGCGATGATCGGACCGGCGGCGATCAGCGGCCTCAGGCCTGGAATTGCCAGTACCCCAATGCCCGCTAAAAGGCCGATCGTCCCGCCTATAATGCCGCCAGCAACGACCCCGGTGGCCGTACCTTCTGGTGCTTTTGTGTGCTTCTCATGGGCGAAATCCTTTGTTCCTGCGTTATCCTGCAGCAGGACCGAAATGTCTTCGTTCCGGAATCCGGCGGCTAGCATCCGGTCTACTGCGTTTTCAGCCATTTCACGGCTCGCATAAATGCCGAAAGCTGATGTGTTTCTTCCTGCCATGATCTCCTCCAATTCCGTCCCCAGTGTGACTATTTATCGCCAGCGGGCGTTACCCTCTGAGTAGCCTTCTCACACTAGCACGCGGAGTCAAGTATGGCTGGGAGGCAGGGACTCGAACCCCGATACGCAGATCCAGAGTCTGCAGTCTTACCATTAGACGACCTCCCAACAGACTCAAGTGAAGTATAACAGCGAAGAGACTCAGGAAAGCGGGCTGCTCGAAACCAGCCTGCTCTCCACAACGAACCGTTTTGGCGCCGAGCCCACGTAATAAAACGGGTAACAGGTGATCATCGTAAGCAGCCGTTCCGATCCATCGCCCTTCGCAGCGGCCGCATAAAGGCCGCCGCCATCGGCGCGCAGAACGCCGACATCGGAAGGTCTTACGATTTTCGTCGCTACAACCTCGTAAACGTAGCGCCGGGAGCGAGATTCGACGGTAACCTGATCGCCCAGCCGGATATCTTTCAGGGCTCGAAACAAGGTATCCCGATGAGCGGCAATCGCGAAATTACCAATGTTCCCAGGCAGCGCGGTTGCAGGAATATGACCTACCGAGGTGCTCAGAGTTCTGGCACTGACTCCCTCGCGCACAATTGCCGACAAATCGAGTCTCGGGATCGAAACACGCGCCACCAAATCTCCTTCTGCCAATCGGGGGGTTGTGTCAACGGGTGCTGTTTGGCTCAGCGAAGGAGCGGTCACCGTTAGAGGTTTCGCGGCCGGCCAAAGGCCATCGGGTATCTTTTCCTTCACGTACTCAGTAAAGGTGACTCCAGTTCGCCCGGAAATCTCCTGATCGAAGGCCCAGTTTTCATATGCCTGATAAACATACTGATTGCCGAGAGTATAGAGATAAAAGCCGACGCAGATCAGCCCGGCGACGAGCAGGAATCGCTTGATGCGATGCAGTCGGGCATCCGGGCGGCTGCCTTCGCGAGTCGCCAGACGGCTTGCGTTATGACTGTGATATCCCGGCCGCACCAGGTCTGGCGCGCATGGCATAAATCAATGCGCCTCCGCCATTGAGTCATCGGCTGCCGGATGAGGAGCAGGCGCAATGTTGTAGCTTGTTCGGGCGTGAACTGTTAATTTGCGATTGCCTTCGCGAACGACCACTTTAACTCTCCGCAGGGTTCTCCGATCGTTCAATTCATCAGGAACGTACCCGATCGTGTAACGGTGCCGGATATCTTGAGAGATTTGGTGGAACATCGGCTCGATCTGGGATAGCTCGCTGGGTTCGAAAAACTCGCCACCGCTTACCCGGGAGATTTTCCGTAGAACACCGGAATTCAAATCATCCATGTCCGGGTCACGCAATCCAACGGTATAGATTGTGGCCCGCGAAGCTTCCATATCCCTCATCAGCTCGGCGAACCGCATCCCGCTTACATTGTCTCGTCCATCGCTGATAACGATTAAGCTCCTGCGCTGAAGAGAGCTCAACTCGAGATGTTTCAGCGAATAGGCCACCGCGTCATACAACGCGGTCTGTCCGCCCGCGATTCCAAAATAGAGCGCCTTCCTCAGCATCTGCAAATTATCGGTAAAGCGAACTGCCGGCGGCAAACCTCTGGTTACCGAGTCGTTAAAATTCACCACGAAAAATTGATCGCCCGGATTACTTTCCTTCGCGAATGCCAGCCCGGCGTTGATTACCTGAACGCGCTTTTCCGCCATGCTGCCGCTGTTATCCACTACCAGACCCAGTGTCACCGGGGCATCGAAGCTATTAAAGTTTCGGATCTCGACCTTCCGTCCGTCTTCGAAAACAGTAAAGTTGTTTTTGTTTAGATTGGCAACAAAGTGTTTGTTTGAATCACGCACTCCGACATCTAGCAAAACCAGATCTACGTTATCGGAAATAGTGAAGGGGCGCTGTCGGAATGTCTGTGCGGCTAACCCGAAAAAGCCGCTGACCAGGATGCCGAGTAAGATGCTACTCGCCTTCTTACTCCCAGTCAGCATCAAGCTCCTTCGGTTCACCTACATAATGTCACGGCAGGAGAAGTCTTCACTTCCGGTTTTAGGACGGGCGTGTAGCCAGTGCAAGCAGTCCCGCAAGGCTTAGTGACATCAGGCCCGCCAATCCGATTAGCGGGTTAAAGCTGGCAGTATGCGGTAGAGCCGCTGGCTCCGGAGGCGCCGCCGCAGGAGCCGGAGCCGCCTGTTGCCCCGGCGCGGGGGCTGGCGACGGAGGTGGTGCCGGTGCCGCAGCCGGAGCAGGTGCCGGTTCCGGAGCTGCTGCAGGTGCAGGCTCCGGCTCGCGGTACTTCACTGGAATCGGTACAGGGGCCGCCGACGCTAGCTGCGCAACCAGCTTCTTAGGATAAGCGAACTCTTGACCAAAGTTGTCGCCTGGATAAAACCACGCACGCACTGCTTTCGGCACGCCTGCCGGCGTTTCCCAAAAAGAGAATTGCGTGTTGCCGCTGGGCTGCAGCCGATAGTTCGGTATGGCAAGAATGGTCTCTTCGAGATGCTTCTGATCCTTATCAAAAATCTGTACGATATGCCGGTTCGATTGGGAATCCAGCAGCTTCCATACATACGTCCCAGGATCGAGCACCTTGTTACCAGCAATGATCGGCTCGTTCACCGTAACAATCGTCATTTTGTTCCACGCGTCTGCGTGCGCCCGTGGGACAAACGAACTGCCGATTAGCCCGATACCGGTTACTGCCAGAGCACCTATATAAAACGCTCTAAAATTGCTACTCACGTATTTCCTCCAACTCAAATCTCCACTGGCCGCAGATCGATGTCGTCACGGCTCGTTGTGTTATCTATCTGATAGAGCTACATGCCTCTGTCACTTCTTTCGATGCACGCGGCCGCCCAAAGATTACTCCGATCCGCCCTTTACTGATTTAGCTGTCAACCATCGGAATACACCAGGAAAAAACTACCAGGAAGGCTGTGTGATGCTATCGGTTTTCGCTACAAGAACACTGCAGATGCGGGTGTCTGCCACGTGGACCAGAGATCGGATACAGTGTCGGTATGCCGAATAAGCCCGAAGGTCTCACGACGCTAGCCATCGATGTGGGGGGGACTGGAGTTAAGACGATCCTGTTGAATGAGCGTGGCAGGCCAATCAGCGAACGCCAGCGGGTCGACACGCCGAACCCCGCTACACCCGAGGCCATATTCGCTGCTATCGACGAACTGGTCAAACCGCTTGGCGCATTCGATAGAGTCTCGGTCGGTTTCCCCGGTGTGGTGAAACATGGAGCGACGCTGACCGCCCACAATCTGGACCCGACATGGATCGGCTTCGATTTAGAAAAAGTTCTCTCGCGCAAGTGGCGCAGGCCCGTAAGAGTAGCCAATGACGCGGCCGTACAGGGCTATGGCGCGATTCGCGGCAGAGGCGTCGAGCTCGTGATTACTTTAGGCACGGGACTGGGATCGTCTCTCTTCACCAGCGGCCATCTCGTGCCGGGTCTCGAGCTGGCCCATCATCCCTGGAAGAAAAAGAAAACGTATGAAGAGTTTCTCGGGAGAAAGGGACTGAAACGGCTCGGGCGTCAGCGTTGGAACAAAGAGGTGGAAGAAGCAATTGCCCAAATCGAAGCTCTCTTCAACTTCGACCACCTCTTCATTGGAGGAGGCAATGCCACCAAGATCGATTTCCCGCTGCCGCGTCACGTCACGCGGGTTCCGAACGAAGACGGGCTGATCGGAGGCGTCGCGCTCTGGCGCGATTTCGCGACCAACGCTACTTTGCGTGGTGACTCACCCCCGGCGGCAAAATAAAAGGCCACTTAGGAATGAGTTGAAAGTGGTTGTAATGAACCAGCACCACCACCACTCCGGCAAGCACCAATAGCAGCACCGCCACACCAATCGCGATCTTGCCCCACGGGAACTTTTTGCCTTCCCTTCTCAAGACGAGCAGATAAGAAGCAAACAGCCCGACGAAATACAGCAGTACCATCGGTACTGCGAACAGCATCATGTTGAAGGCATCGGGGGTTGGCGTGACTACTGCCGCAATGATTGTGATCCCGAGAATGGCATAGCGGCTATGCCGCATAAGAAAACGCGGTGAAGCCAGGCGCAGTAATGTCAAAAAGAAAATGATCACTGGCATCTCGAACACAAGCCCGATGCCGAGCGTCACATTTACGAACAGGTTGAAATATTCGTTGATCGAAACGAATGGCTGGACGTGGACATCGCGCCCGATGCCAAGGAGGAATTCAAGGCCATATCGAAAAGCGACGAAGTAAGCGAAGCAGCCCCCGGCGATGAAGAGTCCGGCAGTGCAGAGAATGAAGGGAACCGCCCATTTTTTCTCGCGTCTGTATAAGCCCGGCGAGATAAATGCCCATACCTGATAGAGAATCCAAGGTGATCCAACGAAGACGGATACCAGAAGCGGCAGCTTCAAGTACATGACGTTGAACTGCTCCATCGGCGAGATCTGCGCAAGATAGGGCGGAAAGCCCAGATGCCTCAGTGCACCGATCGCGGGCGCGGAAACGATGTTCCACAGATCCTTGCAGAAGCCTATGCTCAGAATGAACGCAACGACCAACCCGATGACCGACCGTAGAAGACGCGTTCGGAGCTCTTCCAGATGTTCCATGAAAGACATGCGCAGCATGCCCTTCTCTTCCTCGTCGCCCTCCTCCTCGTCTTCATCGGTCGATGGAGGCGGAGGCGGCGGTGCCTTCGGCGGGATTTGCGCGACCGCTTCAGGAGGCAAATAGCCGGTGATCTCCTGCGACTTTGCCTCAGGTGGAATGGCTTCTACTGGACTGGCTTCGATATGACCGTATGGATCAGAGGAACTGGCGTAAGCGTCGTTGGCGGGCGTGACCAGCGCGTCATCTTCCCGGGTAGGCGTCCAGTGGTCGCTACTTTCGGCGGGCGTGCCCTGCGTGGAATCGGGCGGAAGCGCTGCATCATCGTTCGGAGTCTCGCGCTCCTTCGGTTCATCGGACATTGACTTTTAGTGACTAGGCCGGCCGATTCTCGTCTGTGACGGCTGCGACTGGCTCGGATGTCTGCGCCGGCTTGGAACGAGGCACCGTTCCAGCAACTTGCTCCGCCGGCTTTGCATCGTAAGATTCACTCGAATGAGAAGGAATATCCTCCGAAGTGCTCTGTTGCCCGTATTCGTTATAGGGATTCGAATAGGTAGCGGGCGAATACGGAGTGTTGGATTGGTTCCGCTTCGACGCTTCAGATTGTTCGGACAACCGCGTTTCCCGTTCGAGTTCCTGCATGTGGGATTCGAATGTACTCTTCAGCTCGTTCTTCGCCCGGCGGAATTCAGTTAGTCCTTTTCCCAACAGGCGGCCCAGCTCAGGCAACTTCTTGGGGCCAAAAAGGAGTAGCGCAAGAAGAACAATAACAAACATCTCCGGTGCGCCAATTGGGCCCATCTAATCTCCTTCCTATATGTGTGACGCCTTTATGATAGCCCAGCATTCGGAACGCCCGGTTTCCGGTTTTCTCCAAACCCGATAGTGCCCAAACAAGATACAGTACATGGGTGTAGAAACAGAACACATGAAGATCATCATCGGAATCGGAATCGCCTGCCTCGCCGCAGCGGTCTCGTCCTGCCCGGTCAGCGCGCAAGTCCGAGTAACTTCTGTCAACAACGATCACATATCTATCGAGATCAACGGCGAGCCATTTTCTGATTTCTATCTGGGCAGCACTTACGCCAAACCGTTTCTTGCGCCGTTAAGATCCGCCAGCGGCCTCATTGTGACACGCAGATTTCCGATGGAACAAGTGGCAGGCGAGACGCGCGACCATCCTCATCACAAGGGTCTTTGGATCGGCTATGGCGACGTCAACGGAATCAATTTCTGGGAAGTCGAAGCCCAGTCGAAAACCAGCGGCACGAATCCGGCCGACAAGGGAAAGATTCGTTTGGTCAAGATCGATGAATTGAAATCGGGTAAGAAATCCGGCAGCCTCAAGGCAACTTTTGCCTGGCTGAGCCCGAACGAAACAGAAGTTCTCGAAGAGCAGAGGACCATGATTTTCTACGCCGACAAAAAACTGCGCCGCCTCGACGTAGATGCCAGCTTCCTGGCAAAGACGACCGCCAGATTTGCCGACACAAAGGAAGGCTTCTTCGCGATTCGCGTTGCCGATAGCATCTCCGGTAAGAAGGGCGGCATCCTGACGAATTCGGAGGGTGCGCATACAGAGAAAGACGTTTGGGGCAAACACGCAGACTGGGTGGACTACATCGGCTCGGTGGAAGGACAGAAGCTAGGGATACTAATTCTGGACAATCCGCATAATCTGAATCATCCGCCGCGCTGGCACGCGCGCGATTACGGGCTCTTCGCGGTGAATCCGTTCGGCGTTAAGGATTTCGATCCGGGCTCAACGGCCCAAGGCGGATACCGCTTGCCGGCCGGGCAGAGTTTGCGTTTTCGTTATCGCGTTATTATCCATCCGGGTGACACTTCTAAGAAAGATATCGCCCGCTGGTACACCGAATATTCGAAATCGAGAAAGTGAGACGTCTGCTGCTGTTCGTCGCCGCGATGCTGTTTTTTGTGGCGCTCGCCTTGGGCGAGCCGCTTTCGCCAGCGGTTCCGGCCGCGGCCGCCGCATCTCCTCACTTCGATGCCCGCGCCGCTACCGATGCATGGCTTGCCACTGTCTCTGCGCCTGAGCGCACAAAGTCGGACGCTTATTTCGAAGGCGGCTACTGGCTCATTCTCTGGGATTTCCTCTCTCTTGCAGCGGTGATGATTCTTCTCCTCGAAACTGGCGTTTCCTCTCGAATGCGCGATTTTGCGGAGCGCTTCACGCGACATTTCTGGCCGCAATCCTACCTTTACTGGATACAGTTTGCGGTCCTTACTGCTCTCGTGCTCCTGCCTCTCACCGTTTACGAAGATTTCTTTCGCGAACACAAATACGGTCTGTCTAATCAGAGCTTGCTGGGATGGTCGCGCGATGCGTTGGTCGGCTTCGCGGTAGCTGCCTTCTTCGGCGGGCTGGCCGTAGCGACAATCGCGAAGCTGGTGCAGCTACTTCCGCGCTCCTGGCACATCTGGGGCGCATTGATGGCAATCGCATTTACGGTCTTTGGAGTCGCCGTCGCCCCAGTGTTTGTAATGCCCTTGTTCAATACCTATACTCCATTGAAAAATGCCTCGATCAAACAGCAGGTATTGAGTCTCGCGCACGCCAACGGAATTCCAGTCAACGACGTATATGAAGTCGACGCATCGCGCCAGAGCAAGCGCGTGAGCGCAAATGTCAGTGGCTTATTCGGAACCGATCGCATCACTCTCAACGACAATCTTTTGAGCCGGTGCTCTCAACAGGGCGTGCTCTCCGTCATGGGACATGAGATGGGCCATTACGTCATGCACCACATTTTGAACGGAGTCCTGTTTTCGGCGCTTGTGCTGCTCGCGATGTTCAGCGTGTTGCGCTGGGGATTGAAGTGGGCGCTCGGCGCCTGGGGAAAGCGCTGGAAGGTTCGCGGCGCAGACGATATTGCGGTACTGCCTCTCGCCGTGCTCCTTCTCTCTACCATCAACTTTGTCCTGACGCCGCTAGAGAACACATACACGCGGACCGCGGAGTATGAGGCGGATATTTTCGGCTTGAATGCGGCTCGCCAGCCGGATGGCGAGGCCGAGGTGGACCTGCTCCTGGGAGAGTATCGAAAACTCAACCCTACGCCGCTCGAAGAGTTCCTCTTTTTCGATCATCCGAGCGGCCGGACGCGCATCTATGCGGCCATGCGCTGGAAAGCGGAGAATCTGTGCCTCTTCGATTCGCAGCTGACTTGCACGAACCCGCCGCGCTCGATCGCTAAATCTTCTCCCAGCGGCCGCTCCGGCCCGCAGCCAGCACCGCTTCGATGACCTGCATATTAGCGGCTGCATCCTCGAGCGTCACCGGCACTTGCGAATTCTCCTGAATCGCTTGCGAGAAAGCATCGCCCTGAATGGCATACTGATCGAGCACTGGAAACTCTTCCACGCGCGCACTCAAGCCGGCTAACTGCGACCCGTCATCGATAAAAATGCGGCTCGGCCGATCGGGCGGAATGTTATACGGTATCTCCAGCTCGATGCGCCCTTTTGTTCCGAATACCTGCATGCGTTGAAACGCCACGAGCTGAGTGGAGCAAGTGAAAACCGCCTGGCCGGGCGCAAAGTCGAGCAGAGCGGAACTCAGCCGGTCTGTTCCCATTTCTGGATCTATATCGACGAGCGCCGCCGTGCGAACTGGCTCCCGGCCGAAAAAAAAGCGCGCCATCGTGATCGGATAGCAGCCGATATCCATCACGCCGCCCCCGCCGATTTCCGGCATGTTGCGGATATTGTGAGGATCGCGATTGAAGTAGCTGAATACGCTCAGCACCGTGCGCAGCTCGCCTATCGCTCCGTTGAGCACAAGTTCTCTTGCCCGCAGCCATTCGGGATGCGTGCGCACCATAAAAGCCTCGCCCATCTTGACGTGCGTCCGGTCGCGTACCGCAATGAGCTGCCGTGCCTCTTGCGCGGTGAGCGCGATCGGCTTCTCACAGAGAACGTGCTTACCGGCCTCCGCCGCTTTGATCGACCACGGAACGTGAAGGTGATTGGGTAGCGGGTTATAGACTGCGTCGATACTCGAATCTGCCAGGAGTTCTTCGTAGGAGCCATAAGCAGCCGGTAAGCCCAACTCGGCGGCGGCCAGTCGCGCTCGTTCCAGATTCCGCGATGCGATTGCGACCACTTCCGCCCGCTCGCAGTTCTTCATTCCCGGAATCACCTTCTTCGTTGCGATATTGGCAACTCCGAGCACGCCCCAGCGCACTTTGGCCTTTGAACTCGCCTGTTCGCCCATGCACCCGAGTTTCTCATGATGAGCCAGTCCTTTGAACGTTTTTGTTACTCTGAACCCGTGAAGCTGTACGATATCGATCCTGGACCAGATAGTCCCGAACTGGTGCGGGTGATCATAGAGATTCCAAAAAATTCCAGCAACAAATATGAGTACGATGGAAAGCTCGGCGTTTTTCGGCTCGATCGCGCGCTCTATTCGCCGATGCATTATCCCGGCGACTATGGATTTATACCTGGAACGCTCGCTGAAGATGGCGACCCGCTGGACATCATGGTGCTGGTCGACGAGCCGAGTTTCACCGGCTGTTTGATGGAAGCGCGGCCGGTGGGATTGCTGCACATGGTGGACGAAAAAGAAAACGACCAGAAAGTGCTGGCCGTTCCGAATCGGAATCCGCGCTTTGACAGTATTCACACGATGGATCAGGTCTTTCCCCACATCCGCAAAGAGATCGAGTACTTCTTTTCGATTTACAAGGAGCTACAAGGTGGGACGACCACGATGAAGGGATGGGGCGGACCTCGGGAAGCCCGTAAAGTGATAACGGAGAGCCGCCAGGCCTACCTGGAGGCTCAAGCGCCCGTGTCTTCTACTTAGACGTAGCTGTCGTCGGAGCCAGTATCGAAGCCGCCGCCATCATCCGTGTCCAACCCGGCATCGTCCAACTGCGAATTGTCGTCGTACTGCGAATCGTCCGCCTGCACGTCATCAGTCTGGTTCGGGTCTCCCGGATCGACGAAGTTATCTCCGCGATCATCGGTCGGAGCGAGACCGGAGTCGTTGCCGCCGGGAGAATCGTAATAGTTGTTGACGACCTCTTCCGTGGGAGCCATGCCTCCGCCCATGAGTCCGCTTCCTCCGAAAAACCCGCCGCCGTGACCTGAAAACATCGATCCAATCGCCTCAGCAGCTAATGTACCCGCCGCGACACCGGCAGCTGTTTGGGCAGCGCCTCGCAGGAAGCTCGATCCGCCACCTCCGCCGCCAAACGACGAAGGAGCAGGCGAGGAGTACTGCGGAGGAGGAGGAGCATATTGTTGCTGCGCTGGCGCCGGCTGCCCCAGCCAACTCGAGCCTCCTGCTGCCACCTGTCCCTGTCCGGCCCTTTGCTGCAATTCCTGAATCTGTTGTTGCGCGCGTTGCAGCGCCATGTTTTGAATGAGCACCGTCTGCGTCATCAGATAAAGCGCGTCCGGGCGGCTGCCGATCTTGGTTCGGATGATGTCTTCGGCCTCGGGGTCTCGCGGGGGAGCGGGCGTTTTCGCAACCTTGCCGGCAAGGTCATTCAGCATGTTTCGTTCGTCTGGTGTCATGATTTCTCGGTCGCTATTCTTTAGACGCGAATTTTTGCCAGCCGGTTCAGGCGGACCTTGGCGCCCCGGCGGACCAGTAAACTTGCAAGCGGGTTCCCGCGCGTGACAGTGTAGGGATGGATGGTAACTTGCTCAACATTGTAGAAGAACTTCGGTCGCCGAACGATTGAAAACAGCCGAAGTTCCGCAGAAACCATCAGAAAGCTGTGCTCTATGCTCCTGGAAGCAACCTCGACTCCGTCCGTCGATCAGGAAATTAATCCCTGGCAATCCGCCGCGCACCGCTTCGATGAAGCGGCCGAACTCCTCAAGCTGGATGACGGTATGCGAAAAGTTTTGCGTTCGCCCGCCATGGAGCTCTCGGTCAACATTCCCGTAATGCTCGACGACGGCCGGATCGAGGTGTTCACTGGCTACCGCGTCCAGCACTCGATCGCGCGGGGTCCGGCAAAAGGCGGGGTCCGCTTCGCTCCCGACGTTTCACTCGACGAGGTACGCGCGCTCGCCGCTTGGATGACCTGGAAATGTGCGGTTGTCAACATCCCCTTTGGCGGCGGCAAGGGTGGCGTCATCTGTGAACCGCATCTCTTGAGCGAAGGAGAGCTGGAACGCATAACCAGGCGCTATACCGCCGAGATCATCGACTTCATCGGTCCTGAACGCGACGTTCCTGCTCCCGACGTGAACACCAACGAGCAGACCATGGCGTGGATCATGGATACCTATTCGATGCACAAGCGCCACACCGTAACCGCCGTGGTGACCGGCAAGCCTCTGGAGTTGGGTGGCTCGCTCGGTAGACACGAGGCAACTGGCAGGGGCTGTATGTTCGTGACGCTCGAAGCGTTGAAGCGCTTTGGTCTATCTCCGGAAAACACCCGGGTCGTGATTCAGGGATTCGGCAACGTCGGCGGCATGGCGGCAAAGCTGATGAGCCGCAGCGGTTTCAAGATCGTCTGTATCGTGGAATATGACGGCGCTGTTTACAATCGTCACGGCCTCGATATCGAGGCTCTCATGCTTCATCGGCGCGAAACCGGTTCCATCCGCGGCTTTGCCGAGGCAGAGGACCTCGACAGGGAAGAGGCGCTGCTCATGGATTGCGATGTGCTGATCCCGGCAGCCCATGAGAATGTGATCACTTCCGCCAATGCCGGTCGGATTAAGGCGAAAATTCTCTGCGAAGGAGCCAATGGACCCACAACCTTTGTGGCGGATTCCATTCTGGCCGAAAAGAAAGTCTTCATCATTCCCGACATCCTGGCCAACGCGGGCGGCGTCACCGTTTCCTACTTCGAATGGGTGCAGGATCGCCAAGGCTATTTCTGGAACGAGAAAACGGTAAACGAGCGGCTCGAAGAAATCATGGTCAGTAGCTTTGGCGACGTGATCGGATACGCCGAGAAGCACGGTGTAAATAATCGCACCGCAGCTTATATGCTCGCTCTCGATCGCGTCGCCTTGGCCATCAAACAACGCGGCCTTTACGCCTGATCCTCCAGCGGATTAATCCAACGCAGGCCGGAAAATCGTCGGAAGTCTCGATCCGTGGAGGCCAGAGTGGCTGCGTGTTCAATGGCGATGGCTGCCAACGCCGCATCAGTCGTCAAATTGCCAGCAATCTCGTTGTCCGTGATCAAACTTTTGAGAATTGTCAGATGGCGCGGTCCGGGCCCAATTAAGACGACGTTAGGCCGATTAAGCCACTCGTCGACAATTTCGAGAACTTGCTCTACCGATAGCGGCCTCGGAAGTACTCTCGGACGAGAGCCGATGCGAACGAACGCCCAGAGTGTCAGCCATGTGAAACCGATTTGTTCTCGACTGTTAAATTGTTCCTCCAGCCACGCCGCGCTCAATCGATTTTGGGTTGCGTCCAGATTGTAAGCGTATAGGAGTATGTTGGCATCCGGAATTACCACGTCCGGTCTTCACCGTAGGCATAATCGAGCAGATCGTTAACCTTGTCGTAATTCAATCCAGGAATAGTACCCATGTGAACGGCTCTAACTTTAAATTTCTTATGCTCTGGAGCCGGGTTTTTCTCCGCCGAAAGCGCAAATCGCAGCAGGTTGTTCAAAGTCTCTTTGAACGAGTCGCCCCGTTCCCGGCTCTCCTGCTTCAGCTTTTCCAACACATCCTCATCCAGGGTAACCGTCGTCCTGATGCTCATGATGTCTCTAGTCTAGCATCTTCCGCATCAGGCGGCAGCTAAATTTCCCGAGCGGGAATCTCCGCCCGGCTGTACACTGTTCATTTGGCAATCCGAACTCCATGACCCAGGAGCCGTCCACTCCGCTTATGCGGCAGTATCGGGCCGCAAAGCAGCAGGTTCCGGGCGCACTCCTACTTTTCCGGTTAGGCGACTTCTATGAATTGTTTTACGAAGACGCCGTTACTGCCTCCCGGGAACTTGAAATTACTCTCACATCCCGCAACAAGGAGCGCGGCGAAGCCATTCCCATGTGTGGCGTGCCATACCATGCCGCGGAGGGCTATATCGCCCGCCTCATCCAGCGCGGGCACCGCATCGCCATTTGCGAGCAGATGGAGGAAGCCGGCCCCGGCAAAAAGCTGGTTCGCCGGGAGGTCACGCGAGTCATTACTCCCGGCACCGCGACCGATGCGAACCTGCTCCGGTCCCATGAAAACAACTTTCTGGCGGCTGCTTTTATTAAGAACAATCGGTGCGGGCTGGCCTATGCCGATCTGTCGACGGGCGAATTTCGCGCAACCGAGATTTCCGCAGAAGAACTAGTTCCGGCGCTCGAAACCCTGAGCATACGGGAAGTCTTGCGGCCTGAGGGCTTGCCGCTTGGCTGCCAGTGCCTCGAAACCGCTTTGGACACCTGGATTTTTGGAGGCGACTACGCGGGCCGGCAGATACTGGAGACCTTTCGCCTCTTGTCGCTCGATGGCTGTGGTCTGGGCGACAAGCCCCTGGCAGCCGCGGCCGCCGGCGCAGTTGTGCATTACCTCCGGGATACGCAGAAAGTAGCCCTGAGCCATCTCAATCCGCCGGCGTTTTACCAGCGGAGCGACCACATGGTGCTGGACAGCACAACCGTCCGGAATCTGGAACTGGTAGAGCCGCTTTTCGCTGGAGAAAGCCGGGAGATAACGCTGGTCCACGTGCTGGATCAGACGTGTACCGGCATGGGAGGGCGGCTTCTGCGGAGCCGCTTGCTGCAGCCGTCCTACAAACGCAGCGAGATCGAGAGCCGCCTGGATGCAGTGGGAGAACTCGCCGGGAAAGTCATCGTTCGAGGTCAGCTCAGGAAGCTCTTGGACGGAGTACAGGATCTGGAACGCTTGCTGGCGAAGGTGACGTTAGGCACGGCTGCTCCGCGAGAACTCCTGGCACTCGGCAAATCGCTTTCGCAACTGCCGGCAATCGCCGCGCTGGCTACTCAGTTCGAGGCTCCTCTCTTGAACCGGCGGATCGAACCGGCAGCCGAAGTCAGAGACAAAATTCTGGCGGCCATTGCTGACGAGCCGCCCGCGCTGCTGGCCGACGGCGGCACGATTCGGGACGGATTTCATCCGGGACTTGACGAGCTACGCGACATCAGGAGCAACAGCCGTCGTTATATCGCCGCCATCGAGGCGCGGGAACGAACCCAGACCGGAATCCAGTCGCTCAAGATCCGTTTCAACAATGTTTTCGGTTACTACATCGAGATCTCGAAGGCCAATCTTCCGTTGGTGCCCTCCGCTTACGAACGCAAGCAGACCTTGGCCAACGCCGAGCGCTTCACGACGCCAGAGCTCAAAGACCTCGAATCCAAGGTGCTCGATGCCGAGGATAAAATCCTGACTCTCGAACGCGAGATCTTCCAGGAGGTCCGCAGCTTTTGCCGCCGCTCACGCCAGCCGGATCAAAGACGCAGCGGGAACAGTTGCCGAACTCGATGTCGCGGCTGCCCTGGCCCACGTCGCCATCGAAAATCGCTATAAGCGCCCCAGGTTTTCCGATTCCGGCGAAATGCGTATCGATGCCGGACGCCACCCGGTGATCGAAAAATTGGCCGAGCGCGACGCGGGCCGCTTTATTCCTAACGATCTTTACCTAGATTCGCGTCAATATATAGCCGTCATTACCGGCCCCAACATGGGTGGAAAATCTACTTATCTCAGGCAGGCCGCGCTCATTCTGATTCTGGCCCAGATCGGCTCGTTTGTTCCTGCCGAGGCGGCTCTGCTGCCGCTAGTAGATAGAGTGTACACGCGCATCGGGGCAGCGGATAACCTGGCGCGGGGCCGATCCACCTTCATGGTCGAGATGACAGAGGCGGCCGCGATCCTCAATACCGCTTCAGTTAATAGCTTCATAGTATTGGACGAGATCGGACGGGGCACCTCGACGTATGACGGTTTGGCTCTCGCCTGGGCCATGGTCGAGTTCATCCAGCAGAGGATTCGAGCGAAAACACTCTTCGCGACTCACTATCATGAGCTCACCGAGCTCGCGGATCAACTTTCTGAGATAAGAAATTTACACGTTGCCGTGAAGGAGTCAAACGACCAGATCTTATTCATAAGAAAGGTCGAACCGGGTGCAGCGGACCGCAGTTATGGCATCGAAGTGGCCCGCCTCGCAGGGTTACCTATGCAAGTAATCGAGCGGGCGAGGTCAGTTTTATTGCATCATGAAGTAAGGGAACACTCAGTCAGTGAAGAGCTGGCCCCGAGTGACGCAATTGCGCCCCTACAGATTAAACTTTTCGAGCCCGTGAATCAGGGGCTCGCCAATCGGATTCGGAGATTGAACATCGATGAACTTCGGCCGGTTGAAGCTTTGCAGATTCTGCACGAATTACAGCAAGAGTTGCTAAAGACATGAGAATAGCAGGCATCATGAGCGGGACTTCGCTCGACGGGATTGATGTGGCGATCATAGACATCGCGGGTTCTGGCTTCAAGGCCAAAATCAATGTTTTGACCAGCCATTCGGTTCCCTATCCTAAAAAGATCCGTGAGGCGCTCCTCGCAGTAGCGAATAGTAGCGGTTTCACCGGTGACATATCTCGGCTGAACTTTCTTCTAGGCGAGCTGTATTCTGAAGCGCTGGAAGAAACCGCTGAGCGCGCGCAAATTCCACTGGAAACGATCAAGCTGATTGGCTGTCATGGACAAACCATCTTCCATGAAGGTCAGGCGGCGCCGTATCTCGGCAAAAAGGTCGCGAGCACGTTCCAGATCGGTGAATCAAGCGTCATCAGCGAGCGGACCGGAATCGATGTTATATCGAATTTCCGGGAACGGGATATGGCCGCTGGAGGCAAGGGCGCTCCGCTGGTTCCTTATCTCGACTATATGTTGATCCGTCACCGCGGCCGCGGCCGCGTGGCTATCAACATCGGTGGCATCGCAAATCTGACGGCGATTCCTCCCAACACCAACACGGATCGCGTCATCGCTTTCGATACCGGCCCGGGCAATATGGTGATTGATCAGTTGGTGGCGCGTATCACCAGCGGCGGCCTTACCTACGACCGGGATGGCGTGATGGCGGCTACCGGCGAAATCGATCCGAAATTGCTGGCGAAGTTGCTGCGCGACAAGTACTTCCGCGCCAAACCCCCGAAAGCCGCGGGCCGCGAGCAATATGGCGCGGAGTTCGTTTCGAAGCTGCTCGATACCGAACTGAGCAGTGAAGATCTGGTAGCCACGGCAACGGCGCTCACAGCCGAGAGCATCGCGCTGAGCGTGCGCAATTTCGTCCTTCCGGAAATGCGTGTGGATGAGATTTTTGTCTCAGGCGGCGGTACCCACAACCCGACGCTCATGCGTATGCTGCGCAAAGCCATGGGCGAAATTCCGGTCAAAGATACGACGGAAGTCGGGCTGGACGTCGACTCCAAAGAGGCGATCGCCTTCGCTGTGATGGCTTACGAAACGGCGCATGCGCGGCCCTCGAACGTCCCCATGGCGACCGGAGCGAAGCGGCATGTCATTTTGGGCAAAGTCACGCAAAACGGCGCCGCCCACAACGGAAATTCGAACGGCACGGCCCATAACGGTATGGGCATCGTGCATAACAGCAACCTGGCTAACGGTCACAAAGTGAAGCCTTCGCGATCCGGGAAAGCAACTCATCAGGCCGTCGCCCCTAAAGCGAAAGCCGCTGCGCGCTGACCGGATTTCTATAGCTCAAAATTGTGGGGGCATCCCGGCACGGGATGCCCCCTTTGCTTTGGTCCCCGACCTTACTCGCCGATTTTCCGTTCCGACTCCGGATCGAGCAGATGCAGAATAATCCGGAACGGCATGCCCGCAAGCTCCGGCTTATCCTCCACGTCCGCCCGTACGTCTAGCAACGCGCGCTCTAGTAAAAATGCCTGCAGCAACGTTTGCTGGTCGGCACGCGAGGTGGGCAGGTAGACTGAATTTCCGGCAATGTGCCAATAGCCTCGAAGGAACGCGGCGCTTACATGCGAGTACCAGAAGCGTCCGGCGGTCCGAAGCGCATGAGTGGGGGCCGACTTGTTGAGGTTGGCCAGAGCGGTTTGCCGGATTGCCGCCTGCGCCGCATAGCCGAAAGACACCAGCATGCTCGTGACATCGCGCAGCGGGCATCGCTTGATACGCCGCTCGCTTATATGCTGTTCCGGATCGCCCTCGAAATCAAACATCATCACGTCGTTTTCGCGAACCAGCAGGTGACCCAGATGCAAACGCCCGTGAAACCTCGTTCGCTCCGATTGAATGCGCTGGTCGAAGACCGCTTGCAATTTAGCGATGATCGCGCTCTCTCGTTCGAGCACTGTCGACGCCAGCACGCGCATGTCCTCGCGCATATCCGCGTAGCGCTGCCGGATGAACTCGAGTCGCCGTCCGGTCAATCCGAGATAGCCATGGTAAAGGCTCTGTCGATAGAAATCGTTAAAAGGCTCGGCGGCAAAGGCGGGGTCGTCGAATTGAGTGGCAAGAGTCAGATGTAATTGCGCAACTCGTGCTCCGATCTTCTCTGCGAACGACAGGTATGGACCAATCACCTGGCGAGCAAGAGCGGGCGGCGGTTTAAGCGCAAAATCCAGCGTGTAAACATTCGCGGGACTCGCCTCTCGCAGTTCTGCCTCCGGTATGTCCTTCACCTTACCCAGGAATTCATCCAGCTCTTTGCGAGTTTCCTGCCAGGCGTTTCCGTCGTTTGGTACGAATCCATGCAGAACAGCAATGGTCGTACTCTCGCCGCCATCGGCCTGGTATTCGAGATAGCCTGCAAACGGCGCGGCATGTGTGAAATCTACCTTCTCGGTGAGCAGTTCGCCGAACTCTACGCCGGGGTGAATCCCGGGTTCGACCTTTCTCAGGATCTTCAAGACAAAGCGGTCGCCAAACCGGATTGAGGTGTCGATTTCCGAAGACGGCAGCAGCGCGGGCTCCAGATCCGGGTGAGTGGTCCCCCACAATTTGCGGAATCGCCTGTTGCGCTGCGCAACTAGCTGTCCGTGCTCGCCGATAAATTTGCGGCGGCGCGCAAAGGCCTCTATCATGGCAGTACAAAACTCGTTGCTCCTCAGTGCGCTGTAAAGAACAGCTTTCACGCCGCCCGGAGTCCGGATTTCCGCAACGATCGCGTCCGGATCTTCCTCTCGCAGTTTGCGCAGCTCATTTTCTCCGCCGAGTGCCATCGGAACCACGAACGTCTCCGGATCGCCGGTCGTATATTCCGCCCGCACCAACGGAATCCTGAATTTACCGTCGCCGATAGGAATCAGCTCAGTGATCTCAATGGAACGAAAACGGCGATCTTTCGTATGGAACCATCGCCTTAGCTGCAGAAAACGGGGAAGCACCGCCGCAATGCTGGCGCGAATCGCCGGATCCCAGATATCCCGCAGCGCTGGAATCGTAAGAATCGGGATGCTCTGTTGCCGTGTCTCCGCCGTGGGTGCGGCAACAGTAACCGCCGCTTCGCGAGGCTCCAGCGAGAACCAGAAGAAAGAATTCGGACCCAGAGTCAACGGATAGTAGCTCTCGCCGATCGACGGGAAATCGGTTCGGCCGAATAGTTCTACTGGCGTGTGGCTCGCGAACTTGTGCAAGTCCAGTTGAACGGCCTGGGCGAAGCGCGATAGATTAGCCACCACCAGGATCGTTTCGTTTTCATAGCGCCTCAGATACGCCAGCACCCGCTGATTATTCGGTAGAAGAAACTCGAGCGTGCCACGGCCGAAAGCCTTGAATTGCTTGCGCAGCGCGATGATCCGTTTCGTCCAGTTCAACAGTGAATTCGCATTCTCCTCCTGCGATTCGACATTGATGGCTTCGTAGTGATAGGCGGGGTCGATATTGACGGGCAGGTAAAGCTTTTGCGGATTGGCGCTCGAGAAGCCTGCGTTCCGGTCCGGGCTCCATTGCATGGGCGTACGAACGCCGTTGCGGTCACCGAGATAAACGTTATCGCCCATGCCGATCTCGTCGCCGTAGTAGATAACAGGCGTTCCAGGAAGCGAGAAGAGAAGCGCATTCATGACCTCGATGCGCGCCCGGTCATTCCCCAGCAGAGGAGCCAGACGCCGCCGGATGCCCAAATTGATGCGCGCTCTCTGATCGGAGGCATACGAGCGATACATGTAATCGCGCTCTTCATCCGTCACCATCTCCAGCGTGAGTTCATCGTGATTCCGAAGGAACATCGCCCACTGGCAAGTCTCGGGAATATCGGGCGTGCGCTTCAGAATCTCCACTATCGGCAGCCGGTCCTCCAGCCGCAATGCCATGAACAACCGCGGCATCAGCGGAAAATGGAAGTTCATGTGGCATTCGTCGCCATTGCCGAAATAAGCGACGGCGTCCTCCGGCCACATGTTGGCTTCGGACAGCAGCATCCGGTTCGGATGTGTCGCGTCCAGGTGTTGACGCAGTTCCTTCAAAAAGACGTGCGTTTCAGGCAGATTTTCACAGCTCGTGCCCTCCCGCTCGTAGAGATAAGGGATCGCATCCAGCCGGAACCCGTCCACTCCCATACCGGCCCAGTAATCGAGCATGTGCATCACCGACCGCCGCACCAGAGGGTTATCGAAGTTCAGATCCGGCTGATGGGCATAAAAGCGATGCCAGAAATACGCCTTGGCGACCGGGTCCCAACTCCAGTTGGACGGTTCGAAATCTTTGAATATGATGCGCGTTCCGGCGTACTTTTCCGGAGCGTTGCTCCAGACGTAGAAATCGCGCCACCGCGAACCGGGCTCAGAAGTACGGGAACGCTGAAACCAGGCATGCTGATCCGAAGTGTGATTGATGACCAATTCGGTAATGACGCGCAGGCCGCGGCGGTGTGCTTCCTTGAGAAAATGCTGAAAATCCCGCAGAGTGCCGTAAGCCGGATGAACACTGCGGAAATCCGAGATATCGTAGCCGTCGTCTTTCCATGGAGAAGGGAAGAACGGGAGCAGCCAGATGGCTGTGACGCCGAGGTCTTCAAGGTAATCGAGCTTCTCGGCTAAGCCGCGAAAATCGCCCATGCCGTCGGCGTTACTGTCACTAAACGCGCGCACGTGAGCTTCATATATGATTGCGTCTTTGTACCAGAGCGGATCGCTCGTAACCGTACTGTCGATATGCGAATGCTGCATGCTGGTTGGCGATTTCATGGTACAAGATCGTGCCGTCTGTACCGGATCACGGATGATGAATAGTGAATAGTGGCTCGAATCGTCTTAAGTACGTTCGGCTCCCTAGGAGACCTTCATCCTTTTCTGGCCATCGCGGGCGAACTCCGAAGACGCGGTCACCAGCCCCTGATCGCAACTTCCGCGGTATACCGCAACAAAGTGGAAGCGGAAAACATCGAGTTCGCTCCAGTACGCCCCGACGTCGGCGAACTGCTCGAAAGCCCGGGCTTGCTCCGCAAAATCTGGCATCCCGCGCGCGGCACTGAATATTTGATTCGAGACTATTTGGCCCCTTGCATTGAACAGAGTTATGAAGACTTGTCTCGCGCCTCGAAAGGCGCTGACCTTCTGTTAACGCACGTTGTCGTGTACGCAGGCCCCGCTGTTGCCGCAGTCAGCGGGCTTCCCTGGCTCTCGGTTGCGCTGCAGCCTTCCATTTTCCTTTCGGCGACTGATCCCCCAATTCTTCCCGCAGCGTGGTTGCGGCAGCTTTACCCACTTGGCAGACGAGTGATTGCTGGTTTGTTTGCTCTGGGCAAAGCACGCGTCAGGTATTGGGTGCAGCCGGTTATTGATCTGCGCCGGAGGCTTGGCCTATCGATCCGCGAAAACCCCGTGTTCGAGGGAGCGTTCTCCCCTTTAGGTACGCTCGCATTGTTTTCCAGGCATTTCGCAGCGCCGCAACCCGATTGGCCGCCCGGCGTCACTGTTACCGGGTTTGTCCTTTACGATCAGCTTGGTATGGGCGAGCAGCGTGAAGACGCCGCGGCACTCGCAGGATTTTTGGCGGCCGGGCCGCCCCCGGTTTTGTTCACCCTCGGTTCTTCGGCAGTCATGGAGCCCGGAACATTCTTCGAGCAAAGCATCGCTGCTGCCCAAAAGCTGGGCGTTCGCGCTGTTCTGCTGATCGGGAATCAATCGCGCGATATATTCCAGGGCCGACTCTCGGACTCTATGTTCACCGCCGGCTACGCGCCTTACTCGACACTCATGCCGCATGCTGCCGCAATTGTTCATCAAGGTGGAATAGGCACCACCGCGCAGGCTCTCCACGCAGGCCGACCGATGTTAGTGGTGCCCTGGGGACACGATCAACCCGACAACGCCGAGCGGCTCCGGAGGCTTGGCGTCGCGCGCACGCTGGAGCGTCGCCGCTACACCGCAGAAACCGCCGTTCGGGAATTGCGCCCGCTGCTCGAGCAGCCTCAATACAGCGAAGCTGCGAAAGAATTGCGCGGCCGCCTCTTGCGAGAAGATGGGCTCGCGACAGCGGCGGACAAGATAGAGGCGGTGCTAGTACCCACTCGAAGCGGCGAGATATGGAACCCGGCGAGACGATCAAGTCGATAATGAGGGTGACGGGAGTACGTCAGCGCACACACCCAACGCTACTTTTCTACGCCTGCTGGCACCGGGTTTTTACCGTCTATAAAAGGGAACGGCGGTAGTAATTTCGGCACGCCGGAGACAAGGCAAAAAACGCTTAGGATTCGAGGCGGTCCGGGGTTGCGAAAACGAGGTATGTTCCACGTGGAACATCTGTAAATACGGGCCTTTTGCGGTTTAGAGACGGCGGCTCTCAGCGCTCGAGAGCGCTAAAGCGCTGTCAGTGCTCAGACAAAAAACTTTGCTGAGCGGTGACCACTTTCGCTCTCGATCGCAGCGCTTTTTCACATGGGCGTCAGATCGTCAAAGCCGCTTGCGAGTTTTGCGCTGGATTCGATCTGCTCGACACGCGTGAATCGGGCGAGTGCAGCGAGGTACTTCCGAGGTGCTTGAAAACGGTAAGAACTCACGACTTGTGTGCATGAGGGCTTTTGCAAGTAGATTTTGTGAGACGTGTCCTGCCGAATCCGGGGCTCGGGCCACAAGGAGTATCCAATCCAGAGGGCGGCCGAGAGAAACTGGAACTACTGGAGACGGTTTGTAAACACTACGCTCGTTGGGCGGATCTGTTCGGCAATGGTTTGTCTATTTTCAGGGTAGCTCCCGGCGGACTTTTCGCGACCATTTCCTGGCCTGCAGATCGAGGGAAACCTCACTCTGAAGAATCGACTCATACGACGAGGGGCGTGTGAGTTTACGCCTCTCGTGGCATTAACTGAAGGCGGGCGCAGCCTTTCCAACCTCAAGATACTTCTTGAGGTGAAAGAGCAGAATAGCCCACAGAGTATTGCACTTGCGAAAGTTGTCATCTGCATCGGGCCAGCCGGCGTGGCTGAATTCCACAAGTGTGCGTCCGCCGTCGCTGGGCGAGAGCTGGAAGCGAGCGATGGTGCCGACGGAATGGCCCGGTCCTGCTACACACTGCCACTCGACGGTGTCGGCGTCGGGTTTGAGAACCTTCCACTCGAAGCTGGGCCCATCGTTGGGATGAGTGGTGAAGGTCTCGTCTTTGCCGTTCGTGCCTGCAGTGTGCCACTTTGCCAGCTCGGATGGGTTGGTCAGCGCTTGATAGATGACCTGAGGCGCGGCATTGATCTTGATCTCGTGATTGATGTCAGCCATTGTTTCCCGGCGAAGTGTATGATACGCGAAGTGTATTATAAATGGACGCTGAGGCTCGAAGTGCAGTTAAGCGCAACTGTTGCCAGCTCGAGCTTTTCATCAATACAGTGAAGCAGGCGTTGTAGACTGTTGTTCCGGGTCCCCTTCTAAGTATTTGGTTTTGTGCTTTGACTCTGCAACGAGGCATACATGCGGGCATATCAGGATTTTCGGGAGTTCCTCTCTGTACTTGAACAGCAAAAACAGCTTTTACGCATAACCGATCCGGTCAAGCTGGAGCCTGATATGGCTGCGGCCGCCGCCGCGGCGACTAAGCTTGGCGATCGCAGCCCGGCGCTCCTGTTCAACAATGTTGCCGGCTATCAGAACGTGCAGATCGTTACGAACGTGCATGGCTCGTGGGCGAATCATGCGCTGGCATTGGGCATGGACCCGGACGCGGGAGTGCGGGATCAGTTTCTTGAGTTTGTGCGCCGCTACCGCATGTATCCGGGACAGCTGGAGCGAGTGACGTCTGCGCCGTGGCAGGAGGTGGTGATCGATAAGGACATTAACCTTTTCGAGATTCTGCCGCTGTTTCGCTGGAACCGGGGCGATGGCGGCTTTTTTATTGATAAGCCATGCGTGATCAGCCGCGATCCGGATGACTGGAATAACGACGACGTTGAGAACGTGGGCGTCTACCGATTGCAGGTGAAGGACAAGAATCATCTGGGCATCCAGACGGTACCGCAACACGATATCGCGCTGCAGCTTGCGCATGCTGAGGCCCGCGCTGAGGATCTGCCGGTGGCGATTGCGCTGGGGAATGAACCGATCATCACGCTGATGGGTGCAACTCCGATGCTGTATACGCAACTGGAGTACAAGATGGCCGCGGTGATGCAGGGTCAGCCGTATCGCGTGATGCAGAACGCAAAGGGTTTGGATATTCCGTATGGCTCGGAGGTTGTGCTGGAGGGCAGAATTCTGGCGCGCAAGCGACAGCCCGAGGGGCCGTTTGGCGAGTTTCCTGGCTACTACTCCGGCTGCCATCAGTACCCGGTAATTGAGATCGATCGCGTTCTGCACAGGAAGGATCCGATCTACGAGTCGGTGTACGTGGGCAGACCGTGGACGGAGCTCGATTATCTTCAGGCTCTGACGACGAGCGCACCGATATTCGATCAGGTGAACGCGACATTTCCTGAAGTGCAAGCGGTCAACGCACTTTATACTCACGGTCTTGTCCTGATCGTCTCTACGAAGGTACGTTATGGTGGTTTCGCCAAGGCAGTCGGGCTACGGGTGCTGAGCACGCCGCATGGACTTGGGTATGCGAAGGTGATCGTCGTCGTCGACGCGGATGTTGATCCGTTTGATCTGAATCAGGTGATGTGGGCGATCTCGGTGAGGGTGAACCCGGCGGGCGATGTGCTGATGCTGCCGAACCTGGCAGAGAATCTCCTGGATCCTGCGTGCCAGCCAAGCGGCATGGTGCAGAAGATGATCATCGATGCGACGATGCCGGTTCCACCGGATATTCGAGGAGACTATGGCGAGCTCCTCGAGACTCCAGTCGGAACGGATGTGTGGTTGCAGAAGTTGGAAGCGTTGACGAAGGAGCTGCAGAAATGAGCGCAACGACACAGGGAACTGCTCCTGCGGTCTGTCCGAGGTGCCGGTCCAACACGATAGCGGTGCGAGGCGTCTCTCCCGTTGCCGGTATTTGGATCGTCTATGGGTGCGACACGTGCTTCTACACATGGCGCACTACTGAGCCGGAAGCGAACAGGGATCTGGACAAGTATCCAGCGGTGTTTCGGCTGGATCCGGAGAACCTGCCGAAGCTGCAGGTTGCACCGAGAATTCCGCCGCTGAGGCAGACGAAGCCATAGGGCTGATGCGAATGCGTGAGAACCTCCAGTGTTCTCCGCTGCGAGTTCCGCGCATTAGTAGCGAAAACACGGCCGAGGGTTGACATGTTCTGTCCCAGCGGTCGGCAAACCGGAAGTTGTGTCCGGCTTGCCCGTTCTCCAACAGTATCTAGGATTAGCCGGCAATCAAGCTGGAGAGGGCGGGTTCCAGAAGTGATATCGCTGCTCCTGAACAGCTGAAACATTGGCGGCACTATTGTTGGTTGAAGCCTACGCAATCCCCCGAATTATCTTCGATGCAGGGACGAATGGCTTAACTCTTACTGCTAAAGAAACGTCCTGCTGTTCCCTGAGAACCTGCGGAATCATAGATTGGAGCGACTCCTCCGAAGATTTTCGCGGACGATTTCGCATTCGCGCGGGACTGGGCGGTGACGCAGAACAATCTAGGCAGTGCCTGGAATGATCTGCCGAGCGGGAATCGGGACGCGAACCTCCGGCAGGCCATCGACTGTTACGAGTCGGCGCTGCGAGTCTATATAGAAACCGAGTTCCCGCAGCGCTGGGCGCTGGGCGAAATCGAAGTTTGCCGCCACATCGAGCATCCATTGCTCACGGGCTTGCTTGTGTATGCGATTCTCAAGACCCGCACTCACTGCCTCATAGGTGTCAAAAAAAAGCACTGCGCGTGCCGCGCGATTAAAATGAACCGGCAAATTGGAGCGCAAGTCGTTTGCAAGATAATCGAGAAGCGCATTGCCGATTTCCTGGCTGCTTTGCGAGTGTAGCTGAAGGGCGAATTCGCTTCCCAGCCGAGTAGACAAAAATTCCCCCAGTGGAAGATCCTTCATCCGCGCCCACAGCGCCTTGCTCAATCGACCTACCAGCAGGCTCGCACCGGTGAGTTTGCCGCCAGGAGCGACTTCTACCGCCTTCTTAGCGATCTCAGCCGCCAGCTCCATGGCAAGCCCGATGCCCTCACTATAGGGGGAGGGTTCGCTGCCGAGCCCTTGTTTATAGCGCATCATGCCCAGGGCGATGTCGAAACGGGGAGCTGGAGTCCCTAGTTGTTGGCGGACTTCCTGCAGAGCCAGTGACGGGTCCAGGACAAATCGCTGGCCTCCGTTCTCCACCGCGAAATCGAGAAAAGCCGTGGGGATATCGCGAAGTGTTTCCTCGCGGAGCTTCTTCAGCAACCAGGTTTTGCCCGTTCCGCCGATCCCATAGAACATCAACACGGGCGGCTCGTCGATCGCATGCAGCAGCGTGCGGAACCTAGCGCGCGGATCGTCGCGATCCGTGAACCGGCTGATCTCGGACTGCGCCTTGGCTTCGCGGAATCCGGGCTTTGGCATCGGATGCGAAAGGTAGTCTAACACTTAAAGTCGAAGGAACTTTCGCGATAACTCCCGATCCGCCAAGTCCGGGCGAAAATCAGCAGCGAAGGTCTTATCTTGACCAATGTGCTTTACACCACGTCGTTACTCGTATCGCAAGGCAAGCATGGGATCTATCTTCGTAGCGCGCCGCGCTGGAACTGCATACGCCACCGTAGCAACCAGGGCCAGCAAAAACGCCGTGCAGCCGAAGGTAAACGCATCGAAAGGGCTGGTACTAAACAGTAGACCTGCGATCGACCGGCTGAGCGCTGCGGCTAACAGCAATCCTGCAATCACTCCAACCAGGGTCAGGCCCAATCCCTGCCGAACGATCATGCCCAGGACATCAGTTCGGTTTGCCCCCACGGCCATGCGGATACCGATCTCGCGAGTGCGCTGCGTCACCGTGTACGACATAACTCCATAGAGCCCGACCGCGGCCAGCACCAATGCCAGCCCGGCGAATGCTCCCAACAGTATCGTCTCCACGCGGGCATCCTGTGTATCGCTGTCGATTACTTCCTCCATCGTGCGCGGGCGCAGCAGCGCCAAACCGCGATCGAGCGTGCGTAGATTCCGGCGCAGGTCGCCCAGGACCGCAGTCGGAGTTATCGCAGTTTTCAACGTCAGATTGGCGTACTCGTCATAAGGCAGCGCGGCCGTAAAGGGAAAGTAAGCCTGGGCCATCGTCTTGGCGCGGATTCCATATTCCTTGACGTCATCGACAATGCCGATCACGATTACTTTCGCGCCGCTCCAGCGGAAGTCACCGCCTAACGGGTCCCGGCCTTTCCAGAACGTGCGCGCTGCGGTTTTGCTGATAACGGCATGCAGCGTGACATCGGGCGGAATTTTCGCGGCGTTCCCGGAGGCGAGGTAGAGCTCATATATTCGTTGGGAAGCCGCCGCATCTTGATCCAGGTCTTCGGCGTCGAATGCACGCCCTCGCCCCAAGGGGATGCCGAATGTCTTGAAGTAATCGGGAGTCACATAGTTGAATCCGATGAGCGTGCTCGAAATAGCCGGATCGGAAATGCCTTCGACGTGGATGTACCCGTTGCTGCCGCCTTCGAGCGGAATTTCGGTGGAGAGGGCAGCCGCCTCGACACCGGGTATACGGCGCGTCCGCTCCAGCAACTGATCGAAGAACTGCCGGCGCGCGGCCAATCCGGGATAGTTCGCGTCGGGCAAGTTCAAGCTGGCCGTCAGGAGATTGCGCGGATCGACGCCGATACCGGCGTTTTGCAATTTGACGAAACTGCGCAGCAGCAAACCCGCTCCCACGAGCAGCGCCAGGGTGATCGCGATTTCGCTGACAATCAAGGCATCGCGCAGCCGCTGCCGAACAGAGCCCGGACCCGCCACAGCTTGCGCAGCGGCTTTGAGCGAGTCGCTGACCTGGGTTCGCGAGAGCTGGAGTGCGGGCGCGAGCCCGAACAGCAACGCCGCCAGCAGGCTGATACCTAGAGTGAACAGAAGCACGCTGATGTCGATGCTTACCGGATTCAGGTCCGGCACGAAAGGCGTCGTCACACGATTGAGCAGCCGAACACACCACCATGCGCCCAATCCACCTACTGCCGCACCTCCCAATGACAGCACCAGGCTCTCAGTCAGCAATTGCCGGATCATTCGCAGCCGCCCAGCGCCCAAACTGGCGCGCAGAGCAATCTCGCGCTGGCGCGCAGCCGCCCGTGCCAGAAGCAGATTTGCGACATTCACACAGGCAATCAGCAGCACCAGTGCAACGGTTGCAAGCAGCACCAGTAGCCGCTCCTGTGCTCCGCCGACCAACCGGTCTTTCAGCGGAAAGAGTACGGCGTGTACCTTCGTGTTGCCATCCGGAAACTGCTTTTCAAGTCTCAGTGAAATAGCGAGCAGATCCTGTCTGGCTTGCGCCAGAGTAACGTTGCGTTTGATCCTGCCGATTACGTTCAAACCGTGATTGCCGCGCTGACTGAATTGCTTGCCGGCCATGTCAATGGGAACCCAGACGTCCGTTGTGCCCGGGAAGTGAAAGGTGGACGGCATAACTCCCACAATGGTGTAGCGTTCCGCATTGAGGTCCACTGTTTGCCCAATTGTGCCGGTGCTTCCTCCAAAATTGCGGCGCCAAAAGGCATAGCTCAGCAGCGCTACGTGATTGCGGCCCGCAACATCCTCGCCTTTGCTAAAAGGACGGCCAAGGTATGGGGAAATACCCAACGTGCTAAAGAAGTTGGCTTGCACCTGCGTCACCGCCGCAGATGCCGGTTCACCCGGTCCGGCCAAACTTGCAATGCTTGTCCAGGAATAGACACTGGTGGCCTCAAGCGTCCGGTTCTGCGCCTGCCAATCCAGGTAATCGGCGGGATTTACCGGATATGTTCCTGGTGCTTCCTCGGTTTCTCGCGCATCCACCAGCCGGTCAGGATCTGCGAAGGGAAGCGGCCGCAGCAGCACCGCATTCACCACGGAAAAAATCGCTGTATTCGCTCCGACGCCAAGCGCCAAAGTGAGTACAGCGACCGCCGCAAAAGCTGGATTGTGCCGCAGCTGCCGCAAGGCATAGGCGATGTCCATCCGCAGCGTCTCGATTGTCGTCCACTTCCACATGTCCCTGCTGCTCTCCTCCGCCAGCGTTACGTTGCCGAAGCGTTGCTTTGCCTGATGTCGCGCTGCCTCTCGATCTATGCCTGCTGCGACCCTTTCCGCTTCTTCCATCGCAAGATGCGCGCCGATCTCTTCTCTGAGATCGTCCGGCCCGCGCCGGAGCAGAAATCGCAACTTTGAAAGCGCCCGCCGCCAGCTCATCCGCTCTCCTCGGTTTTCGCCGGCCGCAAGACACCGGTGACCGCCTGCACAAAACGGTCCCAGCGCGATGTTTCGGCCGCGAGCTTTCGGCGCCCACGCGCGGTGAGCCGATAGTATTTTGCACGCTGATTATTTTCCGAGACTCCCCAGGCCGCCGTAATCCAGCCCTCCTGTAAGAGCCGCTGCAGGGCAGGATAGAGCGACCCATGCTCTACCTTCAAGGCATCTTCAGACATGCGCTCAATCGATTTTGAGATGCCATGTCCGTGGGTGGGGCCCCAAAGCAGCGTGCGCAGGATCAGCATGTCCAGCGCGCCGTAAATCAAGTCTATGCGGTCATCTGCACGTCGCTTTCTCATCCAGCAGAATTTGTATCACAAATGAGGTCGAAAATCTACTACTATCATTGAGCGCCCGGTTGCGCTTAGAGGACCAATAGCTCATCAATGCGCCAGGACATCGGTTTTCAGAGCACGACGTTGGTGCGGATCTGTTCGGCGATGGTTTGTCCATTGTCGGCCACAACACGCGCGTCGTGATACCATCGACGACCGCAATGCCACGCGGCGAATACGGCTACGATGCGCCTTACGCATTGGTAATATTTGGATCTTTGACGATTGTCAGTGGTCTTGGGGCGGTAATCGCCTGGGGGCGCATGGCAGCTCAGGCGGCCGCTCCGATCACGCTGTACTTCGTATTGTTCCTGGCCAACACCGCCAGCTTTTTCTATACCACCCGACGCGGCAAATTTCTCGAGTGGGAGCGCATTCTGAATCGTATTCACCTGGGTGGCGACGAGATGGTGCTCGATATGGGGTGCGGCCGAGGCGCAGTGCTGACGGCCGTCGCACGCAGATTGACCACGGGCCGGGTGACAGGTGTGGATATCTGGAGCACGATGGACCAGTCGGGGAATGCGAGGGACGTTGCCCTTCGTAACGCGCTGCTGGAAGGCGTTAACGATCGCGTGCACATCGAGACCGCTGATATGCGGGCGCTTCCATTTTCGGATGCGACTTTCGATGTGGTGGTTTCGAGCCTGGCGATACACAATATTCGATCGAACGCCGATCGCAGGCGGGCGATTGCCGAAGGGTTCCGGGTCATCAAACCCGGCGGCAGGATGGTGATCGCAGATATCCGTGCCACGGCGATATATGCGGACGCCTTGCGGACGCTCGGGGCGTCGGACGTAAAGCGCCAGCGGTTGGGTTGGAGATTCTGGTGGGGCAATCCCATTGCGGCCACAACCCTCCTCATCGCTTCAAAATCACGGGTTTGACCCTATGACAACCGTCAGCAGCTACCTGCTTTTATTGGAATTCTGAACTCCCGTGCTGTCGGCTACTCGTCTACCGGGCAGAAATCCCGATTCGAATCATCAACTCCTTGAATCGAGCGTCATTGCGGAGACCATCAAACCGGGGGTCTACTCCCAGGAAGGCAATCCGCGGCGAGCGCTCCTCGACCGCTTGCGCGAGCAGCGCGAATACCCGATCTGTTTCGCCGATACCCAGTGATGCGAGTCCGAGGTCATAGGAGGACACATATCTCTGTTTGGATAAGTTCCTGAGGTCCTCGAATAGCTTCTTCGCGTGGCCTCGCTTGCCGGCAACTCCGTACGCGTGCGCTAAGGACGCCACATAAACCGGGCTGCCGCCGGATAGACTTACTGCTTTTTCGAGTTCTGTGATGGCCTCCTGGTACATGTGCTTCTGCTCGAGCGCGTGTCCGAGCACCAGATGCACCGGAACGAAGCCCGGGTCCATCTCCGCGGCATTTCTGTACTGCTCGATCGCCTTATCGTACTGTCGCGCAAAAAAGTACCGTGAGCCCACCCAGGTGTTGATGATATTCGATAGCGGATCGAGCTCCCGGGCGCGTTCCGATTCGTCGATGGCTTCCTCATGGCGGCCTACCAGCGACAGGAATTCGGCGTACCAGTGGCGCCCGTTTGCGTAGTTTGGATTCAACTCGATAGCGCGCCGGAATTCACGCTCAGCGTCGGTCCAGTCGCGATCGTAGTAGAGGGTTACGAAGGCCAGCGACGTATGTGCCTCTGCGAGCGAGTCATCCAGGGCCAGCGCCTTCCTCGCCGCGACCTTCGCATACGGAAAAGTCTCTGATGGAGCCATGTATGCGTACCATCCGAGCGGCAACCAACAGTCCGCAAGGCCGTCATAGGCCAGCGCGTAGTTCGGGTCCTTTTCAATCGCCTGCTGGAAATAACGAATGGCTCTCTTCAGGTCCGCTTCGGTCCTCCTGTTCCAGAAAAACCTCCCCTTGGAATAGGCCAAGTAGGCATTCGGATCGGGAGTGTGCCGACGGGCCAGACGCACCCGGTCCGGCAGGGTCAAAGTTGCCCGGATTTCGCCAGCTATCTTTTGGGCCACTTCAGCCTGCAGCGTGAAAATGTCCTTCAGATCCCGGTCATAGCTGCCGCCCCATAGGCGTGTGTCGCTAGCCGTCTGAATCAGTTCGACATTAATGCGAACGCGCTTTCCGGAGCGCAGGACCGAGCCATCGACAACTGCATCGGCGTTCAACTGACGCGCAATCTCCGGAAGCGGCTTACTGCTTCCCCGGTAGTACATGGACGAGGTCCGGGAAATGACGCGCAGAGGGCTGATGACCTCGAGGTGCTGTCGAAGCTCGTCGGCCATTCCATCCACGAAATACTCCTCGTCGGGATCTCCTGAAAGGTTGGCCAAAGGGAGAACGACTAAAGACCGGATTGGACCCGAACCCGTGTGAGCCGGCCGCCTTTCGTGCAACCCAATGATGAAGGCGGCGATTCCTATGAGGAGTAAAACGCCGGCCATTACGCGTGGAAACGCAAGGAATCGCAACCATTTTGCCGTCTTTTTGGCCTGGGCAGGGGACTGGGGCTCTTCAGGCTGCTTCTCATGGGTAATCGCCGGGCAACGCACTGCGCTGCCGCTTGGTGATATCGGTGGAGTTACTTTCCTGTGTTGACCAAGCGCAGCTTGGCTGCCCGGCGGGCCAGCAGGTTTCGCTAAATCTTCAGTGCGCTCGCTCAGCGGAGCGATGAAGCGGTATCCATTACGAGCGAGCGTCTCAATAAAGCGCGGCGAATCTGCCGAGTCACCTAAAGCCTGCCGGAGTCTCTTAACGGCGGCGTTGACACTATGCTCGAAGTCCACGTAGGTGCCCGCCGGCCAGAGCCGCGCTTGAAGGTCCTCTCGGGTGACTACCTCGCCGGGGCGTTCCAGGAGCATGGCAAGCACGCTGATCGGCTGGCCGGCGAGCTTAATCCGAAGGCCGTGCTTCCGCAGCTCGAGCGCCTGGACATGGAACTCGAATGCTCCAAACCGGAAAATCCGGCTGGAGGCGCTCGATTCCGGCCTGGCTGCTACGGAGGACATTTGTTTGAGGTACGATTCTACACCTGCTAGTGATGTTTCACCACTCGCCGGAATTCCAGATCAGTCAATGAGATGCGATGTCACCTACGTTTCGCCTGCGTTGCATTGCCTGATCAGCCCAAACCCGCGAAGCTGTTCTCACGCACAAGATGCCCAGGTCTTCTCTTGAAGAACGCGCACAACGGCCACCAAACGGCCTGTACGCTTTCCAGCTTCGCGGGTTGTTTCTATGCGGCTTAATCGCTGTCACCATACCCGGCGCTGCCAATTTCGAGGATCATCAGCACGGTGTCGGGCACATACAGTTTCCCGTGTCCTGTACTCCCGAGGCACAGAAGGCCTTCGAACACGGTGTTGCGCTTCTCCACTCGTTCTCGTACGAGGAAGCGGAAAAGACATTTTCCGAGGTAATCCATGTCGATCCGGCCTGCGCCATGGCTTACTGGGGCATCGCTATGAGCCTCTATCATCCCGTATGGTTTCCGCCCACGCCTTCCGATCTGAGGAAAGGGATCGCTGCGATCGAAAAAGCCAAATCGATTGGAGCGAAAACACAGCGTGAACGCGACTACATTGCCGCAATCGAAGAGTTTTATAAGGATTCGGATAAGGTGCCCCATCGGCAGCGCGCGCTCTCCTGGCGTAATGCTATGCAGCGGCTTTCGGCGCGCTATCCGGAAGACCACGAAGCCGCCCTTTTTTACGCGCTTGCCTTGATTGCAACTCCGCCTCCAGCCGACAAAACATATACGAATCAAAAACGAGCGGCGGCGATCTTGAACCGCATCCTGCCGGAGCAGCCGGACCATCCCGGCATCGCCCATTACCTGATCCACAGCTATGATTCGCCACGGCTTGCGATTCTCGCGCTGCCCGCTGCACGGACCTACGCGAGAACCGCTCCGGCATCGCCGCATGCGCTCCACATGCCGTCGCATATCTTCACCCGATTGGGTCTGTGGGACGAGTCGATTCAATCGAATCTCGCCTCCGCCGCGGCTGCGAAGAGCCAAATGACAAAAACTCTTCCGGCCGCTACCTCGCCGGATCAACTCCATGCGATGGACTATCTCGTCTACGCCTACCTCCAGACCTGCCAAGACGAGAAAGCGAAGCGCATCGTTGACGAAGCGGCATCCGTGTCAAGAGTCGATCAGCAGGTCTTCCAAGCTGCTTATGCCTTCGCTGCCATTCCCGCGCGCTACGCGCTCGAGCGGCGGCGCTGGTCGGCAGCCGCTGCCCTTCAGGTGCAGCCGGCATGGTTCCCCTGGATACAGTTTCCTTACGCAGAGGCCATCACACATTTCGCGCGCGCGCTTGGCTCGGCACGTACCGGAAACATAGCCCAGGCCCGTGCCGGAATCGAAGAGCTTACGAAGGTTGAGCAGACGATTCGACAGCGTCAAGAGGATTACGACTGGTCTGCGCAAGTAGAAGTTCAGCGGCTTACTGCATTGGCGTGGCTGCAAGCATGCGGAAGGAAATGAGCAATCAGCACAGCGCTCGATGCGAGCCGCAGCCGATCTCGAAGACACCATGGAAAAACATCCCGTAACTCCAAGCCCCGTGTTGCCGGCGCGTGAGCTTCTGGGCGAGTTGCTGATGGAGCAGGACCAGCCGGCACGCGCGCTTCCCGAGTTCGAACAAGTGCTGCGGAGTTCGCCGAATCGATTCAATGCGGTTTATGGCGCCGGGCGTGCAGCCGAGCTTTGTCGCGATCCAAAGAAGGCAAAAGAACTCTATTCGCAGTTACTTCAGTTATGCGGACACGCTGATACGCAAAGGCTTGAACTTCAGAACGCCCAGGCTTTCCTCGAGGCGCAAAGGCCGCGGATGCGCGCCCCAAGGCAAGGAAGCAAACCCGCTGCTCTTTGCGGGGCGCGACTGATTCCGGGGCCGTTTTGCGCGGTTTCCTTGAGAGTACGCCGAAACTGAACGGCGGTAAGCAAGACCGTCACAACCGCAAACACTTCAATAAAACAACCACAAGAAAGGACTATCACACATGTCAACACTCGAAAAGTGCGTCAACACGATCGGTTTATCCGTTCTCCTGCTCGTTAGCTCTGGAATCGGACTAGCCGATGAAGTAACTGACTGGAATCACATCATGCTCGAAGCGACGCTCACGCCGCCTGCAACGCCAGCGCCCGTTTCAACCCGGAGCACCGCCATTGTGCAGGCTGCGGTTTTCGATGCCGTGAACGGCATCGACCCGCAGTACACTCCTATTCATGTCTCGCGCACAGGTCCTCGAAACGCGTCGCAACGTGCCGCCGCAGTACAAGCGGCCTACGCTATTTTGATTCGCCTGTATCCGGCACAATCGGACATACTGGATCAACAGCGGTCGGCATCGCTGATGGGCATCTCTCGCGGTTGGGACGCCGAGCGCTCCGAATCGATTCAAAAGGGAATTGAGTGGGGCCAGACGGTTGCCGATGCGATCTGGGCTTGGCGCAGCAACGATGGGTTCGCCCAGACACCGCCACCATTCACCGGCGGAACCGCTCCCGGAGAATGGCGCCCGACGCCGCCAGCGTTCGCGCCAGGTCTTACTCCGCAACTCGCGCACATGATTCCATGGATCATTCAGTCACCATCGCAGTTTCGGCCTTCGGCGCCTCCCGCGTTAGATAGCGCCGAGTACACAGCGGATTTCAACGAAATCAAAGTTATGGGAAGCAACTCCAGCACTAGCCGTACACCCGATGAAACCGATGCTGCGCTTTTCTGGAATCCGGGCAATCCGCCCGACTTCTGGAATCCCGTTGCGGTTTCGCTCGCCGACAAGCATCATTTCAACCTGTTGCAAACCGCACATCTGCTCGCGCAGGTGAATCTGGCTATGTCCGATTCCATGATCGGCTGCTGGGATGCCAAATACACGTATGTCTCGTGGCGGCCGATCACGGCGATTCAGTTGGCGGACACAGATGGAAATCCCGAGACGCTGGCCGATCCAACATGGACGCCGCTTCTCGTCACTCCGCCGTTCCCGGGCTACCCGTCAGCGCACTCTTGCGCCAGCGGCGCCGCGGCCCGAGTCCTTTCTCACTACTTTGGCGAGAACACGGCAATTACTGTTACAAGTGACGCGCTGCCCGGACAAATGCGCAATTTTTCGAGCTTTTCCGCAGCTCTCGAAGAAATAGTAAACGCCCGCGTGTTCGGCGGAATTCATTTTCGGACAGACTGCAACGCCGGGCAGACGCTCGGTGATGCCGTAGGGGAATATGTCGTCAAACACTCTCTCCGACGAATTGGGTGTGATTGGCGTGATGAGCGGCGATGCCATTGGGACCACTAGAATCGCTTCATCGCTCAGCTAGTCGGATGCTCCGGGCCCGCGGTTCCGATTGCTAGTCGAACCGCGCATCCACGCGTGCAAAATGAATTCCTAACACGCCGTCGGCTTATCTCTTTTGCCCGATTCTAGGGTCGCGGCAACCGAAATTCAGTTGCCCAGCCAGTGCTGTGCCAGAGACTCAACAAGAGTTGTCATCCCTTAACATTTGTTGGCTTCCAATGACCTATTGACAGTCTATAAGAACCTTTGTTAGCCTCTTATTGATCGTCTATAGGAGGTGTATGGCTTCCTCGCAATCCGAACTCCTGCAGGGAACACTCGACTTGTTGATCCTGAAATCTCTGGCACTCGAGCACAATGCCTTGCGGGCTACATAGGAGCAGCAAGCTGTGACCCGGCGTTTAAAGGCATTCGTTCGGAATATCTTTCACAAGAAACGTGTAGATCAGGACCTTGATGAGGAGATCCACAGCTATCTCGATCTGGTAGCAAGTGAGAAAGTGCGAGATGGTATGGGGTTCGAAGACGCTGTCCGCGAGGCTCGCAAGGAGTTCGGGGCAATCGACCGCCGAGATTACGGGTATTCAATCACGGATCGCTCGCGCATACTCCGGAGAAACAGGAACTTCGGTTGAAGTGTATACGCTCGAGAGCCAGATAGTGGACCAAACCGTCCGAAGATCTCTGTATGTCCTCTGGGCCGCGGTCGGTTGTGTTCTTCTGATCGCTTGCGTAAATGTTGCAAATCTATTGGACGCGACAAGATCATCGCCTGTCCGTCCCTTAGTTCCGTTGCCGGAAGAGCGATTTGCATCGGAATCCAGTACTGAGTTGTCGCTGCGGGGAATTCGAAATCGCGCGGCATAACGCCAATAACGGTATAAAGCTGAGCATCAAGGCGCAGATTCCGGCCGATGATGCCCGCGTCGCCCCCAAATCTGCGCCTCCACAAGCCGTTGCTGACGCGCAGCACCGCTCGACGGAGGGAGGTTGCCGTTCGCATCGCTTTGGGTGCATCGAAAACTCGCATTCTTCGACTGTTTTTGCTTGAGAGCTTGATTCTTTCGCTCGGGGGAGCCCTGACGGGGGTTCTGATGGCCGAATGGCTGACACGGGTTCTCGTGAAAATCAGTACATCGATGCCACGAGCTTCCGCGATCCAATTAGATTGGACGACGGTGTTGTTTGCCGCCGGCCTCGCGCTGCTAGCCGGAAGCCTCGCAGGCGTACTGCCTGCCGTTTCTGCTCCCGCTCTCGATCTCAATCAAACAGTGCATGAGACTGGCCGAACGACATTTGGATCGGCGCACAGAAGATGGTACAGGAGTGCGCTCGTATCGGGAGAAATTGCGCTCTCATGTCTCTTACTAATCGGGGCGGGGCTGTTACTCAAGAGTTTTGTTCTACTACAAACCGTAGATCTCGGCTTCAATGCAAGTCATCTGCTGACCATGCGCATGACACTGCCGATTGCGCAGTACCCGACAGATACAAAGGCGGTCATATTTTTTGAACAGCTTCTCATCCGCGTGCGCGCTATTCCTGGTGTTCAGGCGGCCGGCCTCGTCTCGTGGCTTCCAGTGGCCGGACAATACATGAACACCGAGCTGACAATCGCCGGTAGGCCAGCGCCACCGCGCGATGAAATGAATGTGGTTATCCCGCGCACGGCCGATCCTGGCTATTTTCATGCCATGGGTATCCCGCTAGAGCACGGCCGTGTCTTTGAGCCGCAAGAACGGCTTGAAAAAGCTGACAAAGGCATCGTCAGTAGTAGCCTCGCGCGTAAGTACTTCCCAACCGAGGACCCCATCGGCAAATACGTCTCCTTCTGGAATAGGCGCTGGCAGATCATTGGCGTCGTTGGTGACGTTCGGAAGAATCTCGATCAGTTGCCTGAGCCTACGATCTACATACCGATTTCCAGTGGTGAACTGAATTTCGCAGCGCTCGCCGTTCGAGCGGAGGGTGATCCGTTAAAGCTCGCAATCCCGATAGAGCGCGAAGTCGCTCGTCTTGATCCGAATCTCGCTGTATCGGACGTCCTCACGATGGATCAATTGATCTCAAAACGAACCGCCAACCAGCACTTCAGTTTGCTCCTTTTAATGTCGTTCGCTGGTATGGCAGTACTACTCGCAGCGGTGGGTCTCTATGGCGTTGTCTCTTATTCGACGACACAGCGGATTCCCGAATTCGGAGTGCGTCTGGCGCTCGGCGCGCAACCACAGGATCTGATTCGATCGGTCTTGCGACAAGGGCTCGCGCCCGCCCTGATCGGAATGACGGCTGGTTTGGTGATTGCAATTGGTGCAGTGAGGATCATGCAATCGATGCTATTTGAAGTGAAGCCCTTGGACGCGACCGTGTTTGCATCAGTAGGCTGCGGGCTTCTGGTTGTGTCCTTTGCTGCCAGTCTCATTCCCGCTCTCCGAACGACCGCCATTGATCCAGCGCAAGCGCTACGAGCAGAATAAACGCTGAGGCGGCGATTTGAACTACTTTCGTTACAGGCGGTCAGTCGCCTCCTTTCTCCGCAACCCTGTTTGCATTCCGAACGCGGCGAGACGGCTTCCGATGCTTCACACTTCGCGACCACACAGGAGCCATAGCAGGCACAGGTGAGACCGCGATTCCAGCTCCACTTTCCGAAAATGAAACGCCCAGGCCGGAACGCCTCGGCACCGGCTCAAGTCCGCGTGGCGCATTACCAGTTCGCAGTAGCAAAACTCTGGGCGAACAATCAGGGTCTATCCAAGATCATTTTCCCTGATGCCGGTCGGTTGGTCACTCATGCGCCCGGCCTTCGCAACAACTGTACTCTAATCGTCTACAATTGTTGGTAATCTAGGCATGTGGCAAAGCCAACCGATCTTGTCCAAGGCACTCTTGATCTTTTGATTCTCAAGACCATCTCGCTCGAACCTAAACACGGTTGGGCAATCGCCAAGCGCATCCAACAGGTTTCACAAGAAGCTCTCCAGATCCAACAGGGGTCTCTGTACCCGGCGCTTCACCGTCTGGAGCAGCAGGCCTGGATCAAGGCTGAGTGGCGCATGACCGAGACTGGGCGAATGGCAAAGTTCTACTCCCTTACGCGTTCGGGACGGAAGCAACTGGAAAGGGAATTGGCGAACTGGCTTCGTCTGTCGACGGCCATCAACATAGTGGTCCAGGAGGCCTAGCAATGCGGATTCTAGATAAAGCCCGTTTGCGGCTTCGGTCGCTGTGCCGCCGTCCGAATGTCGACTTCGAACTCGAAGCCGAACTTCGTTTCCACCTGGATCAGCTCATCGAAGAGAAGATTTCATCCGGTATGCCGCCCGAGGAGGCCCGCCGGGCCGCGCAGCGCATGATCGGAGGCATCGCGCAGTACAAGGAGGAGTGCCGGGATATGCGCCGCGTAAACTTTGTCGAGGATCTTGTACAAGACGTACGTTACACGGTTCGATCTTTAGCGAAGAGTCCAGGGTTCACAGGAGTTGTCGTCGCGACGCTGGCGCTTGGGATTGGAGCAAACATTGCCATCTTTACGATCGTGCATGGAGTGCTGCTGCGGCCACTCGACTATCCAAAACCCGATCAGCTGATGTATCTGACGGCAGAAGCTCCGGCCATTGGGAGCACCCGAGGTGCGCTCTCTGCGCCAGAGTACATCGAGTTCCGCAAGATGAACCGGTCGTTCGCGGAGGTTGGCGCTTATTCGACGGGCGGCGCAACGTACACAACCGGCGAGGTCAACCTCACGGCCGGGGATCGACCTCTGCGGGTGCGTTCGATCTCTGTCGATGCACATTTGCTCAAGGCGCTCAGTATTCAGCCGGAGCAGGGGCGCTTCTTTAGTGACGAAGAAACCGCGCGTTGGACCGGGATGCTGCCGCCACCGATCGCAATTCTCTCCCACGAATTGTGGCGAACAGCGTTTGGAGGACGACCGCTGGTTGGACAAAAGGTGGAAATCGACGGCCGTCCTCACGAAATCGTTGGCATTATGCCACCCGGGGCCGATGTCATGGATCACCACACGCAGGTTTGGTTGCCCCTCTGGCTACCGCCGAATATGGGGCGGCAACGCGACGCCCACGTCCTCTACGTTATTGCGCGACTGAAAGACGGCGTCACCGCTAAGGTGGCAGAGACAGAGCTGAGCGCATTTCTCGAAAACTGGGGCGCTCGTGCCGGCACGACAGACCATGTGCCCACGAACCGCTCCGTGCGCTCAGTAGACCACACGCTGCAGTTGCGGTCGTTACAGGATGCGATCGTTGGGAATGCCAGGCGCCCGATCTGGGTTCTGCAGGCCGCCGTGGGATTCGTGCTGCTCATTGTCTGCGCGAATCTTGCAAACCTGGTAATGGCTCGCGCCGGTTCACGCAGACGTGAGTTTGTACTGCGCACTGCTCTCGGCGCTAACCGCGGCCGGCTGCTCCGGCAGTCGTTAACTGAAGGTGCGGTGATGTCCGGAGCCGGTGGCATTCTGGGTCTGTGGCTAGCCAGCGCTGGCGTGCGGGCGTTGATCCGTGCTTACACGACCAGCATTCCACGGGCGAGTGAGCTCACGATTGATTTGCCCGTTCTGCTGGTTGCGCTCGGCCTCTCGACCGCCACTGCCCTACTTTTCGGATTCGTGTCGCTCGGGCGGCGGAGAACGAGTAGCATGATGACTGCACTCAAGGAGGGCGCAAGGGCTGCCAGCGGCGCCTGGCGTCATTACGCTCGTCGTGGACTTGTGATAGCCCAAGTCGCTTTCGCGGTGATGCTGGTTATCGGAGCGGGTTTGCTAGTCCAGACAGTCTACAACCTCACGAGGATCGATGCAGGATTTGACCGGTCGCGGCTGGTGACGTTCTCGATAACATTGCCAATGGCGAATTCAGAACCCGTCACGCGGGCGCAGGCATATCAACGCATCCTCGACAGGCTTCGCTCCGTACCGGGCGTACTGGGAGCGGCTGCCATGTCGGGTCTGCCGCCGAATCGAACTCCAGATGCGATCGCGACTTCCATCGAGAACTACACCTCCGACGATGGAAAGCACGTTGCCATCATCGACTACTACCAATTCGTCATGGGCGACTATTTCGGGACGATGGGTATCCCGATCGTCGCCGGCCGCGGCTTCGAGCGAACCGACAACGCGTCGCAAGGCAAGGTAGCGATCGTCAATGAGACTTTGGCGAAAAGGATCTGGAAGGGGCAGAACCCGATTGGCCATCGTCTGCGGCCGCCGGGTGGTTCGTTTGGCGCTAGCGATGATGTCTGGCATAGGGTGATCGGAGTAGCCAAGGACGTCAGGCAGCGCGGGGTGGAGCGCCCGGCAGGAACTGAACTTTACGTATCGCTTGACCAGCACGGCGTTGCTCCGCCGAGTATGAACGTGGTGATGCGGACGACGCTGCCAGCGGCCGCGCTGTCAGGGACAATCGAGCGAATGGTGCGGGAACTGGACGCCGCGGTTCCGGTCGTGCGGCTTCGCGACATGGATTCGGTGTTCGCCGAATCGATTCGCCGGCCGAGACTCCTGGCGCAGCTATTGGGCGGCTTTGCCGGACTGGCGCTGCTATTGGCAGCCATCGGTACTTACGGTGTGCTCTCTTATATGGTTAGCGAGCGGCGGCGCGAGATCGGCATTCGGGTTGCCCTCGGCGCAACTCGCTCCCACGTGCTCACACAGATTATGAAACAAGGACTTCAAGTGACGGCGTTGGGTGTCATCATTGGCCTTGCGGGCGCACTTGCCTTAAATCGGCTGATTGCGTCCCTGCTGTTTGGTGTGCAGCCGACAGATACCGTGACGATCGCCTTTGTGATCGCGACGATTACGGTCGTGGCGGTCGTCGCCAGATGTCTCCCGGCGTGGCGCGCATCACGGCTAGACCCGAACGTCGTGCTCAGAGATGAGTAACAGCTGAGACGCTCCTTACGCCAGAACGCTATATTCCTGGGTGGATCGCTACACGGAAGTTGAGGCATGTGAAACCACGCTTCCGAAAGCTGGCGTTGAAGAGGGGACCGATTACCCGCGATCAACGGTGCAGTATTTACTGATATTCGGCTCACCGGCCAAAGTGACGTTATCGTGAACTGAGGATGCGAATAAGCATTTGTCCGGATCACTTCCGGGGTCGGGTATCCCGATGCCGAGCCGATAACAGAATCAACCGGACAATGCGGACACAACGCTGTTTGCCCGTCATCAATCCATTCCGTGATTTCGGACGGCGAGAATATCCTCAGGCAGTAGAAGCACCATGCCTGACCCGAATTTACGGATGGCCCGTAAACAGAAGAAAGCCGGAGCACCATGGCTTGGATAGACACTCCCCTTCTATGATCGGGGTAAGATCGAGTCTGCGGTCGCAGTAAGCTTGATGTCCATATCTTGACATCCATGATGACCGCCTGTTATCCTGCGATTGCTTCGATGAACAGCAACAATACCGACGTAATCCAGGGGACGCTGGACATGCTGATCCTGAAAACGCTGAGTCTGGAGCCGATGCACGGTTTTGGGATTGCGCGCCGGATCGAGCAGATGACCCAGAAGGTTTTCAAGGTGAATCCGGGGTCGCTGCTGACGGCATTGCAGCGGCTCGAGCGAAATGGCTGGCTGGATGCCGCCTGGCAAGTGACAGAGAATTCGCGGCGGGCAAAAATTTACCGTCTTACACAGACCGGCAGGAAACAGTTGCAGAACGAGACGGCGGATTGGCAACGCCGGTCGGCGGCAATTGCGCGATTGCTCAGAACGGAGGCGTAAACGATGTCGATCGTGCGGCAACTCGGGCGTGGCTTGCGGAATCTGCTTCGGAGGAGACGCGCAGCGGAAGAAATTGCCGACGAGGTCGATAGCTTTTTCGTCGAAACGAAGGCCGATTTTGAAGCCCGCGGGCTCAGCGGTGCCGATGCTGCTCGGGCGGCGCGGCTGACAATTGGGCAGCAGCACGGCGCTTCGCGAAGAGGTGCGTTCCTACGGATGGGAGAGCATTCTCGGCGACGTAATGAGAGATGTGAAATATAGTCTGCGGCGTTTGCGCAGGACTCCCGGGTTCACGCTGGTGAGCATCGGCACGCTGGCGCTGGGGCTGGGCGCAACGAGCGCCATCTTCTGCGTGATCAATGGTGTGTTGCTGAAGCCGCTGCCCTACCCACATCCCGAGCAGTTGGTCGCGGTCAGGATGACAGCGCCGGGGGTGAAGATTGCCGACCTGAACATGGCGCCTTCGGTCTACTTCACGATGTGCGATGAAGAGCGTGCTTTCCAGGCCGTGAGCATCTTCGCTACCGGCCGCACGACCGTCGACAAAACACACCCGGAAGAGGTGCAGGCGGTATTTGCTTCGCACGAGTTGCTTCCCATTCTCGGCCTGAAACCTCAACTCGGGCGCCTATTTGGGGCGGCGGATGACGATCCGAAGGGTACACGCACGGCGATGCTGTCGGACGGCTACTGGCGATCGCATTTCGGCGGTGATCGTTCGGTGCTCGGCCGTCAGATCTTGGTTGAGGGGAATGCCGTTTCCATCATTGGAGTCCTGCCGCCTTCGTTTGAGTTCATGGATGAACACCCGGACCTGCTCATCCCCATGCGCTTCGACCGCGCCAAAACGAATCTCGGGGTGTTCTCTTATCGCGGCTTGGCAAGGATCAAAGACCGGCCAAACGTTGAATCAGGTCGGATGCGGATCTCGCTTGCATGCTGCTGTGGGCTCAGAACGGTTTCTTCATTTGGCTGGTTATACGGTCAAGAGTGTTTGAAGATGCTCGTATTACATCGAATCTGCGGCCGCTCAATGACGAGCCTGATCGGAGAAATCGGCAGCACTGCGATGCTGTTGATTTCTAATGTTGGGATTGATCTGCTGATTGCGTGTGCAAACGTTGCGAATCTTCTGCTGGTCCGAACCGACGCACGTCAGCAGGAACTGGCCGTGCGCGCCGCGCTTGGTGCCGCCGTGACGCGTATCGCGAGGGAATTGCTGGTTGAAAGCATTCTGCTGGGCGCCATTGCCGGCGCAGTGGGGCTCGCTTTGTGCCAGGCAGCGCTGAAACTGCTGTCGGCCTCGAATTTAGTGCACCTGCCGCGCGCCGAAAACATCCGGATCGACGGCTGGGTGCTGTTGTTCACATTGGTCGTTTCGATCGGCGTCAGCGCATTATTCGGGCTCATTCCGGTTCTGCGATATCTTCGACCCCGGCTTGAGAACGCGCTTCGCAGCGGCGGCCGCTCGCTCAACGATAGCAAGGACCGCCAGCGCGTGCGGGGTTTTCTTGTGGTTTTCCAGGTCGGGCTCGCCCTGCTGCTGCTGATCATTTGTGGGTCTCATGATCCGCACCTTCCGCAACCTGCACAATGTCGATCCCGGATTCAGGAACGCGCCGGAGATTGAGACCGTAAGAATTGGAATACCCGATGAACAGGTGAAAGAGCCCGAGCTCGTGATGCGAATGGAACAGGCGATGCTCGACAAGATCGCGCGCCTTAATGGCGTGCTTTCGGCGTCCATCACCTCGTCTCTTCCGATGGGCGGCGGCGACTCCAACGATCCTGTGTACGCGGCCGACAAGACGTATGGCGAGGCGAAAATTGCTCCGCTGCGCCGTTTCAAATCCATTGCGCCGGAATATTTCAAAACCTTGGGGCAGCACATCCTGACAGGCCGCGACCTGACCTGGACAGATATTTATAACGGCGGCGAGGTCGCGGTTGTTTCCGAGAATACTGCGCGCGATATCTGGGGGTCACCGCAGGCCGCGCTAAGTAAACGGATTCGTACGAATAAAAAAGACGACTGGCGCGAGGTCATCGGTGTGGTTGCCGACGAGCATGCGGACGGCGTCGACAGTCCCGCGCCCACGATCGTCTACTGGCCGCTGCTGACGAAAAATTTTGGAGGCGCAAAGCTCGACGTGCAACGCTACGTTTCTTTCGCGATTCGTACGCCGCGCGCGGGTTCTATATCACTGAGAAACGAGATTCAGAATGCGCTCTGGGCGGTCGATTCACAGCTTCCGATTGCGGGGATGGACACGCTCCAGACCTTCTACAACCGCTCGCTGGCGCGTACCTCTTTCACACTGCTGCTGTTCGCAATCGCCGGCGGCATGGCTCTGCTGCTGGGACTTGTCGGTCTCTACGGCGTCATTTCCTATTCGGTCTCGCAACGCACACGCGAAATCGGAATCCGGCTTGCGCTCGGCGCGCCGATTGCACAGGTCAGGACTGCTTTCGTTCGCAACGAATTGATTTTGTCGGCGATCGGCTGCGCCTGCGGGCTGGCAGCGGCCCTTATGCTCGCGCCGTTAATGAAATCAGTTTTGTTTTCAGTCAGTCCTTCCGATCCACTGACCTATGCTCTGACTTCAGGCGGCCTCGATTCTGGCCGCGGCACTGGCCAGTTATCTCCCCGCGAGGAGAGCGACGAAGGTCGATCCGGTCGAAGCTTTACGGGCAGAGTAGAAGGGCCGAACGCATTAGACCAAGCGCCGGCGAACAGAATTGTTCGCGAAGATCCGGGTTACGAGGTCCACAGTGCTGTAAAAGGCAGAGTGCTGCGGTTCACAGTGGTTGGTCGGCAAACTGGGCATTGAATTTGAACACGGGTCGGCCCAGCCGCCAATTTCCAGATTGGTCGTCACCCGGCAGCAACTCAGAACTGGCAATCATCCAATTGGCGAACAAAGCCTCACTAATAGTGCGTCATAAAGAGTATCTGTGCAGTACTCTTGGAAATACTTACTTCCGCTGCTCCCCCTGGACATATCGAGCCGGGTGGTCCGTCGCACGGAACTGAGCCTGAGATCGTCCAAACATTGCTTTTGAACACTGCCTTGAATGGACGCTCGGAATCGATAACGTTCTTTCCGTACACAGGTATCAGGACGGCCTCCGCGATTGCTAGGGCGACTAATTCGTTCGGAACAAATCCCTGTTTCGGAACGACGCCGTTTGAAGAGACTTGCGCGAAGGCGGAAAGGAAACAAAGCAGAAGGCCTGCAATCGGCTTCAACAGGAATGCCGTCAATTCGATTGGACACTGAACGAGAAAGTCTTGTTCCAATTGCTTGGTTTATTTCCACTGTGGTCGGCGACTTGGACAAAACACACTCTTGAACATCGTGCTTCGATAATGGCAGCGATTGCAGAGGGAGCGTCGCGAGTGAAAATGAGCCTTTGCCGTTTCGGGCGGTAAGTCGCTCGCGGTTACTCTTTCGCCGCGGCCTCCAGCGTGGCGATGTCAAATTTCACCATGTTCATCATCGCGGCCATCGCCTTGGGATGCTTCACAATCTCGCCAATCTTCTCCGGTACGATCTGCCAGCACAGGCCGAACTTGTCCGTCAGCCAACCGCAGGCCATGGCCTTGCCACCGTCAAGCAGCTTGTCCCAGTAGCGGTCAATCTCGGCCTGGTCCTTGCATGCCACCGAGTACGAGAAAGCCGGCGTGAGCGTCTGCGCGGGGCCACCGTTGAGGAACGTCATTTGCTGACCCATGAGTTCGATGGTGATGGTCGCGATCTTTCCGGCGGGCCAGGGTCCCACGCCAGTCGAACGCAGTTCTCCCAGCTTCTTCGCTTCCGGAAATACCGAGAGATAAAACTCCGCAGCGTCTTCGGCGTTGTCGTTGAACCACAGAAACGGTGTGATCTTGTTCATGCTCTGCCTCACTCGATGATATCCATCGTCGAAGCCATAGACAACGCTGCCCAACTTCAATTTAAAAAGGTAGCAACTGGGGCGTGTGGGCTAGTTCCATGATGGTCGGCCCGGCGGCCGCAGTGCGGTTTTGGGCGAAGTTCGGTGTTCCTTTCTTGTGTGCTGTTTTCGCATCGGTCGCGGTCCTTTCAACCGCGAATCGATAATGCTCAGATCTACTTCACGGATTGCCCGTCATCGAGGGCAATCGCTGTGCAAGGAAGTTCATCTCTACTCGTTGCGCCGTTATGATTCCAGGCGGCCCAAAAGTAATCAGGGAATGATTAGTCGCTAGCGCCACCGCATATAATTGCCCCTATGGGCGTTCGCAATGAGCCGGCAGAGCTCTCATTGTACAGGCGACTAGGCGGGTACGACGCCATCACGGCGATCGTCGATGACTTGTTTGTGCTGCTGCGAAAGGATAGTCGATTCGTTCGGTTTGGAACGGGCCGCAGCATCGATTCACACAGGCGGTCTCAGCAGTTGATCGTGGACCAGATTTGCTCGCTGTCAGGGGGACCCTGCTACTACACCGGTAGAGACATGAAGACCTCTCACGCAGGTCTGGGAATTTCTGAAGAGGAGTGGACTGCGAACCTTGAATTGACCAGGCACGTGCTTGAGAATAGGGGCATTGGCAGTCGGGAGCAGACAGAGTTTTTGTCTCTGTTTGAAAAGTACAAGAACGATATAGTCGAAGCTTCGAGGCCGCCGCAAACCAGTTCGGAATGACGGTGCTGAATCGAGGCATTGGTGTCTGCAAACGGAGGAACCATGGCAAGTACAACAGAGATCGCGGCGGATGTGTATCGTATCTCGGTTTTCGTTCCAGAGATCAATCTGGAGTTCAGTCATTTTCTGGTGAGAGACGACGAACCACTGCTATTCCACGCTGGGCTGCGGAGCATGTTTCCTCTTGTGCGCGAAGAGATCTCACGCCTGATTGATATTTCGAAAATCAGGCACGTCGGATTCAGCCATTTCGAATCGGATGAATGTGGGGCTCTAAACCACTGGCTCGAGCTTGCACCGGCAGCACAGGCGGTGTGCGGCTTAGTTGGCGCCCTGGTTAGCGTGAACGATTTTGCCATACGGCCCGCTCGTGTTTTGACGAGGGATGATGTGTTGGAGACTGGGAAGTATCGTTTTCGATTCATTCCTACACCGCACGTGCCTCATGGATGGGACGCTGGCGTTCTCTTTGAAGAATCCGAACGCACACTCTTCTGCTCAGATCTTTTTCATCAATGGGGCCACCGAGAACCAACAACTCGGGATAGCATAATGGAACGCTGCAAGATCGCCTTGCTGGAAAGTGAGGCAGGCCCGTTCGCGAACTACGTGCCGTACACGCACCACACCGGCCGCGTACTCGAATCGCTAGCTGAGCGTTCACCGAAAACCCTGGCGACTATGCACGGTTCAACCTATTACGGTGACGGAGCACAAGCACTCCGCGATCTCGCCACGGTTATGCGCGACGTGCTCGGGCCTAAAGCGGAACAAGGCGAAACGACCTCCATCGGAACGATCGAAGCCTGAATGCGCTGTCTGGGGAAGCGATAACACTGCTTGGCAGGGAATGCTTTGTGGATTGCAGTCCCGACCTCCGGACGCCAAGCAAGTGAATCATTCGTATCGTTCTGAGTCCGCGGAATCCCTGACGGGGGTTACGTCATCGAAAACCTGATATCAAGAACTCTGGAGGTCAGAATGTACGTAGTCACAGGTGCGACCGGAAATACCGGATCCGTTGTTGCGAAGAAATTGCTCGCGCAAGGAAAGAAAGTGCGAGTGGTGGGACGCAGCACGGAACGTCTGAGTTCGCTTGTGTCGCTCGGGGCGGAACCGTTTACTGGGGACATCAGAGACAAAGAGCCAATTCAGAGGGCATTGAGCGGCGCGCAAGCGGCGTATGTAATGATTCCGCCAGATATGGCAAACCCGGATTTTCCGGCATATCAGGACCAGGTGATTGAAGCAGTGGCTTCGGCGCTTGAGCAGGGGTCACCGGCGCATGTCGTGGTGCTTAGCAGTTTCGGCGCGGACAAGCCGGACAAAACAGGGCCGATTGCGGGGCTGCACCGGATGGAGGAGCGGCTGAAGCGCATTTCGGGCCTGAATGCGCTGTTTCTGCGCGCGGGGTATTTCATGGAGAATACACTTCCGCAGGCGAGCGTGATAAAGCAGATGGGAGCGACGGCTGGTCCGTTGAGGCCCGACCTTAAGATTCCGCTGATTGCGACGCGGGACATCGGCGAATTTGCGGCCGACGCACTACTACGGCTGGAGTTTCGAGGCTACCAAACCCAGGAGCTGCAGGGTGAGCGAGATCTGACCATGCCGGAGGCGACGAGCGTGATCGGGAAGGCGATCGGGCAGCCGGAATTGCAATACCGCCAGATTAGTTATGACCAGTTTCGCGGGATTCTGCTACAGATGGGAGCCTCGCAAAGCCTAGCCGACCTGTTTGCGGAGATGTCGGAGGCGCTCAATTCAGGCTACGTTCGCGCGCTGGAGCCGAGATCGGTGCGGAACACGACGCCGACCTCCTATGAACAATTCGTTCGCGAAGAGTTCGTGCCGGCTTACCGGACGGCTGCCGCGACGGCGTGAGCATTGGAGTGAGGCGCACAGGAGCATAACAATCAGGTCGGATACTGAATTGCGTCAGCCAGCGGCCAGCAATCAGCGCTGAGCAATCGGCGGCTGAATGCTGACCGCTGATAGCTCTAAATTCCCTTCTTCCCCACAAACACCACGAGATCCACGACACGATTCGAGTAGCCCCATTCGTTGTCGTACCAGGAAACAACTTTCGCCAGATTGCCATCGAGCACCTTCGTAAGCTCCGCATCTACGATAGAACTGTTCGAATTACGCAGCATGTCGGTCGACACCACGGGATCGGTTGTATACGCGAGAATGCCTTTTAGACAGCCTTCGGAAGCCTGCTTCAAAGCTGCATTCACCGCTTCCGTGTTGGTGTTCTTCTTCAGGACGGCTACGAAATCCACTATCGATACGTCCGGTGTGGGCACGCGGATCGAGTAACCGTCGAGCTTGCCTTTCAGCTCCGGCACCACCAGCCCGATCGCTTTGGCCGCGCCCGTCGAAGAAGGAATCAGGTTCAAAGACGCCGCCCGCGCGCGCCGCAGATCCTTGTGCGGGAAATCAAGCACGTTCTGATCATTCGTGTAGCTATGAATCGTGGTCATCGAGCCTTTCTCGATGCCGAAGGTATCGTTCAAAACCTTGACCAGCGGGGCCAGGCAGTTGGTCGTACACGAAGCGTTCGAAATAATCGTGTGCTTTGCCGGATCGTAGGTGTTATCGTTGACGCCCAGCACGATTGTCACGTCTTCGCCCTTAGCGGGAGCCGAGATGATCACCTTCTTCACCGAGCCGCGCAGATGCTTCTTGGCGTCGGCTGCGTCGGTGAAACGTCCGGTCGATTCCACTACCACTTGCACGCCCAGGCCGGGCCAGTCGATTTCCGCCGGATCTTTGATCGCAAAAATCCTGATCTTCTGATCGCCCACGCGAACGCTATCGCCTTCGGCCTTAACGTCTTCCTGAAGCTGGCCGAGAATCGAATCGTACTTCAAAAGATGGGCCAGCGTCTGAGTGTCTGTCAAATCGTTGGCCGCGACAAATTCGATTTCGGGATTATGCAGTCCCGCCCGGACAACATTTCGCCCGATACGGCCGAAGCCGTTGATACCTACCTTAATTGGCATATCTTCTATTTTACGGAGCGCGCGAAAAAAGCCGGCCTCAACAGTCCACCGTGTCGAGGCATGGAGCTCCGTTCAGCGTGAGCACGATGCGCTGTTGATCATCCACCCGCACCGGGTAGACCGTTATGCCGCACGCTCCCAGGCGCGGCTCGCCCGTCCGCAGATCGAATTTCCAGGCATGAAGAGGACAGATCAGCGTCGCGCCGCCAACCAGGCCATCCGCCAGCGGTCCTTGCTTGTGCGGGCACTCCGCTTGCGTCGCAAATACTTCCCCAGTCCGCGCGTGAAAAATAGCCAGCCGCTTGCCGGCAATTTCAAAGTTGCGTCCTTCGCCCGGCGGTATGGCGCTCAAGGGCGCAACGATCATCTCCGCAGCAGTTTTCGTCATTGGATTACCGGCAGCAGCGCAGCAAACTGATTCGGTGCGGCCGACACGACCGCGTCTTTCCAGGGATCGCGATACGCCACGGTGCTGCGCAGCAGATTGGCCTCGAGTTGTTCACCGATGCCCTCGCTATCTTCAACTACGATGGACCGGATCTTCTCGATTCCCAGTCGCTCGACGAAGCCATAGGTGCGCTCGAGATATTTGGCGTTCTCTCGATAATATTGAACGAAACGGGCTATGTATTTGAGTACCTCGTCCTGGCTGTCGACCGTGCACAGCACATCGCCCTTTCTGACATGCGCGCCCGCAGCTCCGCCGATGTAAATCTCCCATTTGCCGCCTTCCACTGCCACCGCGCCGACGTCCTTAACCATGGCTTCGGAACAGTTGCGGGGACATCCGGCCGTCGCCATCTTCATCTTGCCGGGCGAATCGATGCCCTTCAGATAGTTCTCGATCCGTATCGCAAGACTTGTGCTATCGCCTACGCCGAAGCGGCAGAAATCCGTTCCTACGCAGCTCTTGCAAGTGCGATAGCTCTTGCCATAAGCGTGTCCGGAAGGCATGTCGAGATCGCTCCAGACTTTCGGCAGATCCTCCTTCTTAATGCCGAGCAGATCGATACGCTGGCCGCCTGTCAGTTTCACCATCGGTACACGATACTTTTCGGCAACGTCGGCAATGCGCCGCAACTGCGCCGGCGTGGTAACACCGCCCGGCATCTGCGGGACCACGGAGAACGTCGCATCTTTCTGAATGTTCGCGTGAATGCGCTCATTGATAAAGCGCGCATCCCGTTCGTCCTGATACTCGTCCGCCCAGATCGTATTGAGCAGGGAAGCCAGCCCCGGTTTGCTGCCCGGATCTTCTTTGCCGTCCGCCAAAGCCCTGAAAACGCTCGATACCGATCTGAGATTCTGCTCCCGACACGCGCGAATCAGTTCGGGTTTGGTCAGGGGTACGCCTGGCACATAGTAGTGAACCGAGGGATCTTCTTCCACCTCGCCGCCGCAAGCCCACTCGATCACTTCCGAAACTGTGCTCTTGCACGAACCGCAACCCATGCCGGCGCGTGTCGCTTCCATCACCGCTTTCGGACTGCGCTTCCCGCTTTTGACGCAGGCTACGAGTTCGCCTTTGCTGACGCCATTGCAGTTGCAGATTTGAGTGTCGGCCGGCAGTTCTTCAATCGTCACTTGCTTCGAAGGCGCACCGATATCGAACAGCAAAGCCAGCCGGTCATCCGGTAGAGGCGTGTTGCGATCGAAGGCTTGCGTCAAATACGCAGCTTTGCTGATGTCGCCCAGCAGGATCGCGCCGATCAGGCGGCCATCGCGAATAACCAGCTTCTTGTAAGTTCCTTTACTTGGCTCCGTGAACTGTACGATTTCATCGCGCTCGTCTTCGGGCTCGGTAACGCCCATCGACGCCATCTCGACACCCATCACCTTTAGCTTGGTCGCGATTTTGGAGCCGCGATACACTGAATCCGTCTTGTGGCGCGTGATGTTGTCGGCCAAAACTTTGGCCTGCTCCCACAAAGGAGCGACCAGCCCATAGACGTTGCCGCCATGTTGCGCGCATTCGCCGACAACGTAGATGTCCGGATCGTCGACCGATCGCATCTGGTTATCGACGACAATCGCCCGCTCCACCTTCAGGCCGCTACGCGCCGCGATCTCGACATTGGGGCTGATACCGGTTGCGATCACCACCATTTCACAGGAGAGCGGCGGGCCATCCGCAAAAGCGATCCCGCTCACTCGTTCCTCGCCCAGCAGGGTTGTCGTGTTCTTCTTCAGGTGAACGCGCACTCCCCTGCGCTCCATGGTGGTTTTTAGAATCGCTCCAGCTTGCGCATCCAACTGCTGTCCCATCAGATGAGCGCCGCGATGCACTACTTCGACCTCCAGGCCGAAGTTCTGCAATCCCGTGGCCGCTTCTAAACCCAACAGGCCGCCGCCGATCACCACGGCCCGTCCGCGTCCTTGCGCGTACGCTGCGATTTCGTGACAATCGTCCAGCGATCGAAAAACAAACAGGCCCGGTTTGTAGGAGCCGTCCGCAACCGTGAGCCCCTCGATCGGCGGGATATAGGACCGGCTGCCTGTCGCTACGATCAGCTTGTCGTATGGCTCGCCGGTCCCGTCGTCAGCGTACACAATCTTCGATTTACGAAGAATGCGTTCCGCGCGCACGCCCATGTGAAGCGTAATATTGTTCTCGCGATACCACGAAAGCGGATTAAGGAAAATCTCACTCTCCTGTTGGCTGCCGTTCAGCACGTTGGAAAGCAGGATCCGGTTGTAGTTCCCGTAGGGCTCGTCGCCAAACATCGTGATCTGGAACTGCTCCCCGCCGCCGCGTGTCAGAATCTCTTCCACCGCGCGCGCGCCCGCCATGCCGTTCCCGATCACTACCAGAGTCTGCTTTTGCATAAATCTTTCCTTTCCGCTATCAAAAAACCTTTGCAATACGCACCGCGCAAACCTTGAATTCGGGCATCCGCGAAATCGGATCAAGCGCGGGATTGGTCAGTAGATTGGCCCGGCCATTACTGGCGAAATGGAAGGGCAGAAAAACCGTGTCCATCCGTATGCTGGAAGTAAGCCGCGCTTTCGCCGTCGCGGTTCCTCTGCGCGTCGAGAGGGAGACTTTATCGCCCTGCCCGATGCCGTAGCCGCACGCCATGGCCGGATGAATTTCTACAAATGCTTCAGGCACGGCGCTATGGAGTTTCTCGACGCGCCTGGTTTGCGTTCCCGATTGATAGTGGGCGAGCACGCGTCCGGTCGTGAGATAAAGCGGATACTCCGCATCAGGCTCTTCCATTGCGCTCCGAAACTCTACCGCGTGAAACCGGGCCCGCCCATCGGGCGTTGGGAAGCTCTCAGCAAACAAGCGCGCTGTGCCCGCGTGCCGCTCATCTGGACAAGGCCAGAAGACACCGTCTTCCTTTTGAATGCGTTCATAGGTGATGCCCGCGTAATCGGCTAAACCGCCCGCCGAGGCCCGCCGTAGTTCTTCAAAGACATCGCCAGGCGCCGAAGGAAACTTTGCACCATAACCGAGGCGTTCTGCCAGGGCTGCGATGGTCTGCAGGTCCGAGCGTACTTCCCTTGGAGGAGTCACAGCACGCCGGCGCAAGAGAACTCTGCCTTCCAAATTGGTCATCGTGCCGTCTTCTTCCGCCCACTGCGCACAGGGCAGAACCACGTGTGCGAGTCGGGCCGTTTCGGACAAGAAAATATCGGAGACCACCAGCAAATCGAGCATCCGCAATTTCGCCTCGATGTGGCCTGCGCGCGGCGCGGAAACGCTCAAGTTGGAGCCGAAGACCAGCAGCGCTCGCAACCCGCCATCCTCACCGATGCCCTCGAGCATTTCGTAAGCCGAGCGTCCTGGCCCAGGCAAAGACTCTTCCGGCACGCCCCATACGTCTGCGATGTACTTGCGGTGCTCGGGATTGTCGATCCTGCGATAACCGGGTAACTGGTCCGCTTTCTGGCCGTGCTCCCGGCCGCCTTGCCCGTTTCCCTGACCCGTCAAACATCCATAACCGCTAAACCGCTTGCCGACCTTGCCCAGAGCCAACGCCAGATTAATGAAGCCCAGGACATTTTCCACGCCTTTGCTCTGCTGCTCGGGTCCGCGCGCCGTCAGAATCATGGCGCTCGATGCTTTCCCTAACAATTGCGCGGCCAAGCCCAGCGCCTTCTCCGGGATTCCGGTGATCCGCTCCACGCGCGCCGGCCAGTAGGAAGCAACGGCTCGCTTCACGGCTTCAAAACCGTTTGTGCGCTGCTCAATGAAACTTTCGTCGATGTACTTTTCGCGAATGGCGACGTGCAACAGGCCATTAGCGAGCGCGCTATCCGTACCGGGCGTAATCTGCAGGTGCAGCGTGGCCGCAGCAGCGGTTGGCGTCTCGCGCGGATCCACCACAATCAGTGCGCCGCCGTTCTTTGCCTGCGCCTGGAAATACTGCATGATCGGCGGCATGGTTTCGGCGGGATTGCTTCCGATCAGCAGAATAGTTGCGGCATGCGGGATGTCGGCCAGTGGAAAGGGAAGTCCGCGATCCACTCCAAATGCTTTGATCGATGCTGCGGCAGCCGACGCCATGCAGAAGCGTCCGTTATAGTCGATCTGCGACGTCTCGAGCGCGACGCGGGCGAATTTGCCGAGCAGGTAAGCTTTCTCGTTCGTGAGACCGCCTCCCCCGAAAATCCCGACGGCATCTCTTCCGTGTCGTTGCTGGATTTGGCGAATACCGTTCACGATGGTATCGAGCGCATCGTCCCAGCCCGTGGCTCGCAGCGTTCCGTGCGCGTCTCGAATCAGCGGCGTGGTCAGGCGTTCGGGATGCGCCAGTAACTCCGCCGCCGTCCAGCCTTTTTGGCACAAGCCGCCGTTATTGGTCGGGAAATCGCGCGCTTCCACGCGCACGCCGCCGTTTTCGCTTACAAGGTTCATGCCGCACTGCAGGGCACAGTACGGGCAATGCGTCGGCGTTTCGACGGCAGACACCCTTCCTGCATCAACCTCATCCTTCGGCAGCGTAGATGCAAGCACCTTTTTCCTCTTCCTGCGGCGGCAGCAATCCGGCGCGCTGCGCTGCGGCGGCAGGCCACGTCTTTCTCCAAATGTTTTTGAGATAGAGCAGCGCGCCCGCGCCCGCGAGCATCGCCAGTGCTATTAAGCCGAAGCCGATTGCGAAACTGCCCGTTTCCTGCCTGACCGCTCCTAACAGGGAAGGGAGCACGAAACCGCCTAATCCGCCGGCTGCTCCGATAACGCCCGTCATCACGCCTACGCTTCCGGCAAAACGCTGCGGCACAAGTTGGAAGACTGATCCATTGCCCATGCCCAGCAGGCTCATGGCTAGCGCAAGAAGCAGTAAAGCGATCGTTGCGGGAGGAAGCATGGAAACAGCCGCCAGAAAAATGCTGGCGCCTCCCAGGAGCAGGATCAGCATGCGGTACCCGCCGAGCTTGTCGGAAAGAACTCCGCCCACCGGCCGCAAAAAACTTCCGCACAGGATCACCACGGTGGTGAAATCGCCTGCTTCGACGGGCGTCAGCCGGTATTGATCGTGAAAGAAGACCGAGAGATAGCTCGCCATCCCGACGAACCCGCCAAATGTCAAGCTGTAGAGGAAACAGAACCACCAGGTATCGGACACTTTGAGGAGCGATGCGTACTCGCTCCAGCTCCGGACTTTGCGCTCCGCCGGAGCATTTTCGGCAAGCCAGAAAAACAGCAGCCAGACAAGGGCGACCGGAATCATGGCTGCTCCGAGTACGGATCTCCAGCCGTAGATCTGGGCAAAACGCGGAGCAAACAAAGTAGCGAAAATGGTTCCGGAATTACCGGCGCCGGCGATGCCCATGACCAGGCCCTGGTATTCGGGCGCATACCAGCCGCTGGCCAGTGGTAGAGCTACGGCAAAACTGGCGCCTGCAACGCCCAGCAGCAATCCAAGCCCGAGAAAATCGTAAAAGCTGTGCGCGAATTTCCAGCCGAGCGCCAGCGGGAATCAGTGTCACCGCCAGCCCGATCAAGCCTGTTCTGCGGCCACCGATCCGTTCCGTCAGCGAGCCGAGAATCGGGCGGAAAAAAGAGCCGCCTAGCAGCGGAACAGCAGTCAGCAGACCTTTCTGCGCCGCAGAGAGCTTGTACGTTTCGCCGATAAAGGGTGCGAGTGGGCCAAGAATCACCCACACCATGAAACTGATGTCGAAATAGAGAAATGCGGAAAGCAGAGTGGGCGCATGGCCGGCTCTGCGAAATTCACGTAGGGACACTTTTCGCCTCGCAAGACTGCCAACTGAGTCTTCGCAACGCTGCGAAAGGTTCTGACGGGGAGAGAAACGCCTCGCTACACAGCGAGGTCAGATTTAAGGTTAGCGGATGCGGCGCGAGAGATCAATACGGATTTAGCCGGCTTCCGTTTATCAGCTTGATCTGGAATAACTTGGGCCATAGTTTCCCAGTCACGAAAAGCCGGTCTGCCGCCGCATCATACGCGATCCCATTCAAGACATCTGTCTCTGAAGTTCGGTCCTTCTCGGGCAGAAGGCCGGCGAGATCGATCCAGCCAACGACTCTTCCGTCCGATGGGGAGATGCGAGCGATGCGATCCGTCCCCCAGATATTGGCGTAGATCTCGCCGCGCACCCATTCCAACTCGTTCAGTTCGTTGATCTCTTCGCCGCCATCGCGGACGGTGAATCGCCGCAGTTCGTGAAGCGTTTCGGGATCGAGGCAGCGGATTTGGGCCGTTCCGTCGCTCATGTAAATCTGTTTGCCATCGTTGGTCAATCCCCACCCTTCGCCCTGATACGAGAAGTTCTTGAGCATCCGAAACGAGGACTGATCGTACACATAGCCAACGTGCGATTGCCACGTCAACTGAGTGATGCGGCTATCGAGCACGGTGATTCCTTCGCCGAAAAACTGCGGCGCGAGTTCGATTTCCTGAAGAACCTTTCCGGATTCCAGATCCTCTTTTCTCAGGGTTGACCGGCCCTTCAGTCCCGTTCCCTCGTAAAGAAATCCGTCACGAAATTCCAGACCTTGCGTAAAGGCTTGCCTGTCGTGGGGATAAACCTGAACCACTTGGAATCGGTAGCGGGGGACCGAGCCAGAGAGAGTACCGGTCTGCCCGACGGCAGGTTCGAGGGCGAATGCCGCCAAAAATGAGCAGAATGTGAGAAAGAGGACCAGGTAAACCGAAAGCAATCTTGGAGATCTAAGCTGCGAGCGCAAGAGTACTCGCTAGAATCTCGGTTCGGGCAGCGGCGGGGAGGTCATGCCGCCGACGTTCGCGTACGAATCCTCCACCTTCACGACTTTGCCTTCATTGAAGCGCACGAATGTCATCTTACCGGGCGGTTCGCCATACACCCAGTCCTCGATTTCATCCCCGTCGGCGTTCGTCTCGCGACTCTTGTTGCGCGGCTTGCCCATCGCCAGCAGAACCTGGTCGTGGTCCATGCCCTGGATAGCGTGCTGCTCTTTGATTGCCTTTTGAATCGGCGCAGGCAGTTGTTCTACATACTGCTGCGCGGCGGAATGCTTTTCAAAATCGAATATCGGCGAGAGGATATGCCGGATCTCCGAGGCCTTCAACGAAGGTACCGCTCCCGGAAACACCAGCACCACGTGCGAGCCATTGGCTGCCGCTTGCCCATTCTGGTTCGTGCTCATCGGCGCCATACCGCCTCCCATGCCGACATCCACGTGGTCATACCAATGGCCGGAGCGCGTCCCTCCGTTGATTTCGAGCAGTATCTTATTCGATTCGATCTGGACCCGCGTGATCTGAACCTGATCTCCTAAGCGGGCCGCTGGGCCTTCTTCGTCGAACGCTCTATTCCAGGCATCTTTGTCGTACTGCCCGTCGCTGCGTATCACCAAAGGTTTCTTCGAGCGCGGCAGGATCACTTTCATGGTGGCGAATTCGGCGTTGAGTCCCCGCTCGATCTCCATCTTTTCGTCGAAGCTCAGCTTGTCGGCCCGCATCTGCCCGCATAGTGAGAAGAGCAAGCTAACGGCGGCAAGCGCTGTCAGGCAGCTTCGTTGAGACTTTGCGCGATGGCCGCCCGCTGCGCTTTTACCGTTACTCTGAGAAGCGCAAAAAACAGCCCGATGACAAAAATCGTCGCCAGCAGTCCGCCTTCCGGGCCATAATCCCCGCCGCTCCAAAGAGGCAAGAGATCCCATCGATAGTGATACCTCGTTACCTCGATTGTAAGCCCGCTCAGATTGACTCCAAACAGCGGCAACACCACGTTCCAACCGAGATGCAGGCCGATGGGAAGCCAGAGATCGCGGCTGCGCAGAAAGGCATAGCCCAGGACCACACCCCAGAGCATGGTATTGAAGATGCCCAATGCTGACGAGTGGGGATTCGAAGCGTGCGTAAAACCAAAGAGGACGGCCACCGGCAGAATTGTGGCAAACGGGCCCATCTTCTCTATAAGTAACTGAAAAGCATAACCGCGGAAGATCATCTCCTCGCCCGCTGCGGCGATGGCCAGCGTGGCGAGATAGAACAGCAGACTGGGCCAGGGAACACCGGCCTCCCCGCTCGCTACCAGGTGTCCGGTACCTGCAATCAGAGGCGCCACCAGCATGAGAGCCGCGGAGCCCGCTCCCAGCAGCAGCCCAAGCGCGAGATTCCAACCCGAAGCGCTTCCTAGCCGCAGACCGATATCGGTAAAAGGCCGCCGGTCGAAAATTCGCATGGTCAGCAGATTCGCCAGCAGCGCAGTGGTACAAAGGCCTACGCTCCCCGCAAGCACCAATCCGAAACCAGCGCGGAGAAGAAGAGCTGCCAGCAACTGTAGCCCGACGAAAACCATGGCAACGAAAAAGACGACCCGTAAAATGATCCCCAGGCGGGTGTCAGGTCCCGCGGAAGGAGTCGTTAGATCGGGTTGCAGTGCCATCGAAGGCGGCCAATCAAGGCGTGAAGTACTCTTAGTACGAGACGCTTGACAATCTCATCGTAACCGGCCAAAAATGTGCCGATGAGTAGGTATGAGCAAAATGCGAGAACGTCGGACTGACACGCGCCTCCTGTGCGCCGAACTTGTGGAGTTAATCTGGCGTGATTCACAGGATCGGGTGAAGAGAAGGATCGGCAACCTCGAGGACATCTCCCCGAATGGGATTTGCGTACAACTTGAGACGCCAATCCCGACCGGCACGTCTGTTCGAATGCTCTACGGGGTTGGAGAACTGACCGGGATTGTTCGCTATGAGCTCTATCGCGACGAGGCCTATTTCATAGGCATTGAGCTGGAACAGGATAGCCGATGGTCTCCCACGCAATTTCTTCCGGAGCATCTGCTCAATCCCGACGATCTCCTGTCCCGGATATCTCCCCCGCTTCCGGAGTCGCGCCAGAAATTTCTGGTGAACTGACTCCGCCACTCAAGGCGAAACGCCGAGGCAGTAAAATTCTTACAAGCGCCGGGACGGTCGCCAACAAGAACCCTGGTGCTTGAAAGATTCTTATCTCTCTTTCGCATGGCCGATCGCAACGAACAGCCGTCCCTAGCGAGTGGCTTGTATGCTGCGCTGGTGACGCCGCGCCGGGCAGACTCGCTCGAAGCCGACACCGGAGCGCTGCTCGATTACCTGGACAGGGTAACAGCCACGGGTGTCGATGGCCTGGTGCTCTTCGGTTCCACCGGAGAATTTGTTCACTTCGCGGTGGAGGAACGCATGCGCGTTTCTGGCCTCGCCATTAAGCGCAGCCGCTTGCCCGTCCTGGTCAATGCCTCGCACTCCACTCTGGCGGGGTCGGTTGCCGTGGCAGGCAGCGCGGTGGAGGCCGGCGCGGCCGGACTGCTCTTGACTCCGCCATTCTTCTACACATATACCGACGATCAGATCTTTGAGTTTTACCGGCATTTTGTGGCTCAGGCGGGGCGCGATGTTCCAATCTATCTCTACAATCTGCCGATGTTCCTCAATCCGATATCGTCCGCCCTCGCTGCGCGCCTGCTCGAGACCGGTGAGTTCGCCGGGATCAAAGATTCGAGCGGCGACTGGAATTTATTCGAATCTCTTCGCGCAATCCGGGAGAAAACCAGATTTCAGCTCTTGCTCGGCAACGAATGCCTCTACCTGCAAGGCCGTTCCACCGCCGATGGTACGGTCTCCGGCCTTGCTGCGGCTATTCCGGAGCTGATGATTGAGCTCGAACGGGCCGTTTCGGCTTCCGAGCACGAACGCGCCCAGCATTTGAACGGGCGCTTGCTCGAGTTCCTGGATTGGGTAAACAAATTTCCCGCTACCGTGGCCATCAAGCAGGCTGCTTCCGGGCGCGGCTGGAAGATGGACCACTTCGCCGTGCCGCTCGACCAACAAACTTCCGCCAATCTCGGCGCCTTTCAAACCTGGTTCGAGCAGTGGTTTCCCGCCGTTCTGGGCGAGTGCAATCGGACCGCTGCCATGAGACCGTAAAGGATGTGGAGCAAGAGAAGAACAATACCGGAGAACAGAACCTTCCGCGTCAAGTGACTCCCGGCGAATTTCGCCAGGCCGCCTACGCGCATGCCGACTGGATCGCTGAATTCCTCGAGCACGTGCGCGATTATCCGGTCCTGTCTTCCACTCGCCCGGGAGAGTTCGCAGCCAAACTGCCGTCCAGCGCCCCGGAACACGGCGAAACTCTGGACCAGATTCTGGCCGATTTCAAATCGAGTGTTTTCCCTGCTCTGACCCTCTGGAATCATCCGCGCTTCTTTGCCTGGTTTTCTGTTTCTTCAACCCCTCCCTCCATGCTGGCCGACTTCCTCGCCGCCGCGGTCAACGTAAACGCCATGCTGTGGAAGGCTTCTCCAGGAGCAACTGAACTGGAGCAAGTGACGTTGAGCTGGGTGCGCCAGTGGCTCGGTCTTGCTGAGGGGTTTTTCGGCATCATCTACGACACGGCGTCCGTAGCCGTGATGCAGGCCATCGGAGCAGCCCGCGAATACATCGATCCGGAGTGCCGCACCAAAGGAATGCGGAGCGGCCTGATCGTCTACGTTTCCGAACAGACGCACTTCTCTGCCGAAAAGGCGGCGATCACACTCGGCTTCGGCCAGGACAATGTTCGCAAGATCGGTGTTGACGAGCAGTTCCGCATGCGCGCCGATCTCCTCGAAACGGCCATTCAGGAGGACATTGCTGCCGGGCACCGGCCCTGTTGCATTGTTGCCTCAATCGGCTCGACCTCGACGAGCGCTATTGATCCTCTGCCGGATATTGGCCATATTGCCGAGCGCTACGATATCTGGCTTCATGTGGATGCGGCGTACGGCGGGTCTGCTGCCGTGCTTCCGGAGATGAGGAATATTTTCGACGGCATGGAGCGCGCTCAATCTCTTGTATTCAATCCTCACAAGTGGCTCTATGTGTCGATCGATTGCAGCATTTTATACACCAGCCGGCCGGATATTCTGCGGAGCGCTTCGTCGTTGAATGCGGAGTATACCCGCACCCCCGAAGACGACCAGGTAGTTAACTTCAACGAATACGGCGTGCAGTTAGGAAGGCGCTTTCGCGCGCTGAAACTCTGGTACGTCCTTCGCTACTATGGCCGCGAAGGAATCATGGCTATGTTGCGCGAATCGCTACGCCTGGCCCAATTGCTGAAGGGCCTGATCGAAGCCGACGAAAGCTTCGAGCTTGCCGCCCCTGTTCCGCTCTCCTTGGTCTGCTTTCGTTGTCGCGGAGACAACGGGCTGAACCAGCGGCTGCTCGCCGAGATCAATTGCAGCGGAAAAGCTTTTCTCTCGCATACCGTACTCGATGGCCGCTACACTCTGCGCTTCGCGATCGGCAATTATCAGACTACCGAGACCGATATTCGCGAAACTTGGAACTTGATTCAAGCAGCCGCCCGCCGTGTTTCCGCTGCTGAACTGGTTTCTACAGAACGGGGCTAAGATCGCTTCCGCGAACATGCACACGACGCGCCTGGCCACCACTCTCTGCGGCATCGTTTTGCGAAATCCCGTATTGGCGGCTTCCGGCACTTTTGGCTACGGCATCGAATTCGAGAAGATCCTCGATCTCAACGCACTCGGCGGCCTGGTGACCAAAGGGCTCTCTCGGGAACCCATCGCCGGCAATCCTGCGCCCCGTCTCTGGCACACCGAAGGCGGCATGATGAACTCCGTCGGCCTGCAAAACATGGGCGTCCACGGTTTTATCCGCGATAAGCTCCCCAAGCTGCGGCGCTATTCGGTTCCAGTCTTCGCTAACGTCTTCGGCTATGCCGTCGACGATTATGTCGAAGTTGTGCGCGCGCTCGAAGATGCCGAAGGCTTAGCGGCCTACGAGCTGAACGTCTCTTGTCCCAACACCAGGGAGGGCGGAATGTTTTTTTCTAGCGATCCCACTCTGCTGGCCGATCTCGTCGGGCGCGTGCGGCCCCGTGCCCGCCGGCCGCTCATCGTGAAACTCTCACCCAATGTCGCCCGCATCGAGCCGTTCGCTCGCGCTGCGGAAGCCGCCGGCGCCGACGCAGTTTCGCTGATCAACACGGTAATCGCCTTCGCTTTGAACGCAGAGAACGGAAAGCCTCGCATCGCCGCAGGTTTCGCCGGTCTTTCCGGACCCGCCATCAAGCCGCTCGCGCTGAGATTGGTCGCCGAAGCCGCGGCGTCCGTCAAAATACCCGTGATCGGCATGGGAGGAATCGTCCGCGGAGAAGACGCCGCCGAGTTTCTGATGGCGGGAGCCGCGGCCGTGGAAGTCGGAACGGCAACTTTCATCGACCCGCGCGCGCCCTTGCTTGTCGCCCGGCAGCTCGATGCGTTCCTCCAAAGATCGGGCGCGGCACACGTCCGCGATCTCACCTCAACTTTTAAACCCAGCCCCTCGGCACCATGCACAATAGAGCAATGAAGGAAATCATCACGCCTGAAAAGCCGAAACCGGCCGGTCCCTATTCGCCCGGCGTCAAAGTGAACGGCTTTGTTTTTTTGAGTGGACAAATTCATGCCGACCCTGAAACCGGAGAACTCGCTGCCGGCGGGATCCAGGTGCAGACCGCTCGCGTACTCGAGAATCTGAAACTTGTGCTCGAGGCCGGAGGGCTCTCCCTGGACGACATCGTGAAGACGACCGTCTTTTTAAAAGATATGAATGACTTCGCTCAGATGAACGAGGCCTATGGCAAACACTTCGGCCCTCATCCGCCGGCGCGAACCACAATCGAAGTAGCACGCCTGCCGCGCGATGCCCGGATCGAGATTGAAGCCATCGCCCTCGACAAGCACACGCCCTATCCCTTCAGCAAATAGCCGTTACTGTTTGGGCGCATCCGCCGGCTTCAGTGGCGGGTGCGCGCTGTATTGCTTTTGCGGCGGTTCGAGCGTGATTTCAACCGTCTTCTCTTCGCCCGATACGTCCAGCTTTTTGCCGTAGGTCTGATAGTTCTGGTTGATCACCTGCAACTGCACCGTGCCTTCGGGCACTGGCGGAAAATGCGCGATCCCTTCTTGATTGGATTTCAGTTCCCAGTGAATGCGCTTATGCCGCCCCAGCTTTGCATAATTCCGGGAGCCCAGAAAATCGAGAATCACGGCCGCGTTTTCGACCGGCTTGTCAAACTGGTTCTTTATAACAACCTTAATGGTCGTGGTCTGAGGATCGGCGGCAGACACAACCACCGCAGTCAACATAGCCGCGATAATCAGCAGCGCAGCTCGGAGCTTCATGCCAGCATTATCGCCCAGCCCGTGCGGCGCGATGCTCGGCGCTGACGGGAGTGACGAGACGTTCAATAGCGGCCCGCAGTGAAGGCTCGTCCATCACGCCCGGATGATAGAGCTGGACGGTGCCATGACGATCGACCAAAACGATAGTCGGCGTTGTGCTCGCGCCAAAGCGCCCGAAGTTTCCGTTGTCGAGCGGCACTTGCACGTTCGGGATACTGGCGTAATACGTGTTAAACACTCGCTCGATAAACGCTTTCTCTTCGACCGGCGAAGCATTCTCATCCTCGGCCGTGTATCCGTAGAACCGGGTGGGCGCAATTACTACCAATCCTTTGGGTTCGAACTCCTGCGCCAGTTGATTGATGATCGGCGCTTCGGCTTTGCAATCCGCGCACCAGTGAGCCCAGAAGAACAACAGCAGCGGCTTCCCTCGCCAGGCAGAGGGCGCGGCTGGTTTCGTTCCAATCCACGCCGTCTCGCGCAGCAGCGGCATCGGCTTTCCCTGCAACGTCAATTGGTTGATGTTCTTTTGCAAACGATCTACCAGCGATGTTCCCCGCCACGTCGCCATACCAGCCCGCAGCATCTGCAGCGCCTCTGCGCGCTTGTTTTGTTGGGTGAGCACATCTGCCTCGACTTCGTAAGCTGCGCCCAAAGCCAGCGGCAAATGCGGTTCAGCATCCAGCTTTCTGGTAGCTAACGAAGTCTGCGCCGCGTGCTCGATCTCCTTCGCGTCTTGCATCGCCTGGCCCAGATTGCCCGCTGCCTCCTCGCCGCGCGCCACCCAGGAAAACGCTTCCAGAGCTTCGGGCGTATCGCCATTCAGGCGGCGATATTGCGCCACCAGCGCCTTGGCATTCGCGAGGTCGCCTTGCTGCAGCGCGAGTTCTACATAAGCCACCACTCTCGGTGTTGAAACTTGTGAATAGGCGGGCAGCAGCGCTGCGCAGAACGCGAGCGCTCCGATCGCCCTTCGCCGCGCTAATCGAGGCACAATGTTTTTAAATACTCCCGAAAGGGTTGCCCCAGGTCATGGCGGTTTAGCGCGAACTCGACCGTCGCTCGCAAAAAACCCAGCTTGTCGCCTGCATCGTAGCGCGTTCCTTCGAACTTCAGCCCGTAGATGGGCCGGTTTCGCAGCATATACTTCAGTGCATCGGTCAATTGGATTTCTCCGCCGCTCCCAGGCTCAATAGATTCGATGCAATGGAAAATTTCGGGCGTCAGAATGTACCGCCCGATGATTGCCAAGTTAGAAGGCGCATCAGCCGCCTTGGGTTTTTCCACCATGTTGCGAATTCGATATAGGCGGTTCTCGCGTCCGTTGTCCGAGATCAGCTCCGCGTCCACCACGCCGTAGGCAGAAATTTGGTCGCTCGGCACCTCCATCAAAGCCAGAACCGAAGCTCCGTAGAATTCGTAGATATCGAGCAGTTGTCGAATGCAGGGCGTTTCCGAGGCGATGATGTCGTCCGATAGCACGGTCGCGAAAGGCTCGTTGCCAATGAGTTCCTTGGCTCGCAGAACCGCATGGCCCAAACCCAGCGCCTCCTTCTGGCGGACATAGGAAATGTCGATCATGTCCGAAATGGCCCGCACCATGGAAAGCATTTCGGTCTTGTTTTTCGATTCGAGTAGTTGTTCTAGTTCGAAGCTGACGTCGAAATGATCTTCGATCGATGACTTGCCGCGACCCGTTACAATGATAATGTTCTGTATGCCGGAGTGCATCGCCTCTTCGACGCCGTATTGAATCAACGGCTTGTCGACTAAGGGCAGCATTTCTTTCGGTTGAGCTTTGGTAGCGGGCAGGAATCGTGTCCCCAATCCGGCTGCGGGGAACACCGCTTTTCTCACGCGTGGAGTCATCAAACGTCATTGTACGCGCTTGAGTGCCCAAATCTAGCCGCTCGCTGATCGCCCTTTGAGGCTAAGCGCAGCCTTATGTTACTTGTAAACTTTAGAAAGAGCTGAAATAACATGGCCTATGTAATCGCCGAGCCCTGCATTGGAACGAAAGATACCGCCTGCGTAGACGCTTGCCCGGTCGACTGCATCCATCCTAAGAAAGATGCCGAAAAATTTGACGCTGAAGAGATGCTCTACATCGATCCCGTCGAATGCATCGATTGTGGCGCGTGCGTGCCCGTCTGCCCTGTCTCTGCGATCTTTGCGCTAGACGACCTGCCCGATAAGTGGGCCGCGTTTACCCAACGAAACGCTGCCTTTTTCGGCAGATAACGACCCAGTCAGCCGGGTCACGCTCTGTTCAGTGAACAGCGTCCGCGCCAAGCACATCCCTGCGGCGCTTTACGGAACAAGCACCGAACCGCTCGTCAATGTCTGAGTCGCCCGTTTTTCACTCACAATTCGATGCGCGTGAGGTCAGGCGACCTCTGGGCACCGTCACTCTTTTCGTGTTACCCAGGGCCACCGAGGTGCTCTCACATCAATCCACAATTTGGTAGCAGCCGCCCAGTTCTTCTTACCCTTCGTGGACAAGCGAGAGCAGGCGCGCTTCAATATCCGACCAGCTCCGGTTCAGGTTCAGGGTGGCCACGCTAATACGGTGGCCGTGCAACATGTACGTGCAGTGCAGGGAGTCCCCGATGGTCGGGTACAACAGCATGCCGTCGGCAGCTTGATCAGGCCCCGACCGGCCTTCTAAGTTCCGAAGGTAGGCCATAAGCTGGTAAAGGTGTGGCGGACGGAAGCGTTCCGCAAGGAACCGGCCCTCGTACAACGCCTCCGTGTACTTGCACTCAATTACGAGCGTCCGGTCCGCCGACCGCACGGTCACGTCTGTCTCCATTTGGGGCAGCAGCTTCAGGCTGGACTCCCCGATGCCCGACCCGGCCCAACGCATGAAATCGCGTGAGACTGAAAACCCCCGGTCGAGCCGGCGGGCAAGGAAGTTCCGGACGAACTTCTCAAAGACCCGGCGCATCCGTTCTTGATCTCGAGCGACATCCCGAAAACGATGTCGGCCAGTTTGATCGTCCGGCTGCAGCGACTCAAAGAAGAACTGACAGACGTTCAGGAGGAAGGCGTAAAGGCGGTTGTTCTGATGGAGCTGGACCTGATGGAACAGTCGAGATTCCAGGCGTACGTCCTGAATCCCACTGAGAACCTTCAGTGCATTCCGCAGCTCCGTACGAACCTCGGCAGCGAGGCCGACTTCCGCCAGCAGGGCTAAGATAGTCGCCTTTATTATGCGGTTTGTCAGGACATCGGCGCTCAGCTCGTCAAATGCGCAGACTACCCGCTTGGGCTGGCTTGCGAGACAACGAATCGTCTCCGCCATGACAATCCGGCCCCGAACACCGCCGCTGGCTTCCTGGTAAGCGATATAACCGCTGTCGAGGCCGCGGCGATGCAGAACATCAACTCCGGAGGCCAGCAATCGAGCAAAAAGGTCCAAGGTGTCCGGGCAAGCTTCCGACGCCAAGTTCGTCAACTGCCGCGGGGCAAACTCGTCCCAGGCATAGCAGAGAAGGTAGTAGATGTTGGCAATCGGAATGGGTTTCCGCATCGCTATACATCGAAAGGTGCCAGCAGCTTGGAGGTCCACTTTGTCACTTGGTCAGGGTCGTCGAACCAGTACTCCTCCAATAGCGGGACGATCTGGTGTGCAATCGTCCGGCTGTAGGCTGAAGGTTCCAATGCGGCGCCGTCGTTGCAGAAGTAGCTGTGTCCGACGGCAAACCCGGAGCCAAGGTTCTGGTCGGCGATGATCGCCTGGTTCAACTCATCCAATCGCGCCGAGGCCACCTGAACGAAAGAAGGATCGGCTCCCTTATCCGCCAGGAACTCGTTGAAAACGGCAGCCCCGAACAGAGGTTTCAGGTCCACGAAGGCAAACCGCCGGCGCAGAGCATAGTCCACCATCGCCAGTGAGCGGTCAGCGGTGTTCATCATGCCCAACACGTAGACGTTCGGCGGCACATAGAATTGCTCCTCGTCCGACGCCGAATACGTCAACGCCAGCGAGTGCTGGCTACCCCGTTTATCGGCTTCCATGAGCATAAGCAACTCCCCGAAGACTTTGCTCAGGTTGCTTCGATTGATCTCGTCAATGATGAAGACGTACGTTGCATCCTGGTCCAGGGAGGCCCGTTTACAGAACCGGACGAACACTCCGTCTCTTAGGTCAAAGCCTCCTGCTGTTGGCCTGTATCCCTGGATGAAATCTTCGTACGAGTAGCTCTGGTGAAACTGCACGAATCCGACTCGGGACGGGACCTCGTGCCCGATCAGGGCGTAGGCCATTCTGCGGGCCAGAAACGTCTTTCCGACTCCCGGAGGACCTTTCAAGATGAGATTTTTCTGTTCCTTCCACGTCGCCAGCATGGCGCAGAAGCGTTCCCTTTCAAAGGCGATTCCACGTAGTGCGTCGTCAATGGTGTACGGCGGCGCCGCCGGGGTAATGGGCGGCGTTACCGCCACAGCCTCGTTGATCCCAGTCAGCTCCTTCAAGTACGTCACGGACTCGGTGTAACCCGTAAAATCGGTCAGCGTCTTGACCGCGAAGACCCTGCGATCCGTTCTCCAATTGCCACGGCGCTCCCAGCGTACGGCACGCACGTTCCGGTACGTCGCACGACTCGCGACGTGTTGGTATTCACCAGTGACGGTGCCGTATCCTACCACCTCATGCAGCCCTCGCTTGGCAATGACCTTATCGCCTGGACATATCACGTGCGCGAATTCAAAGCAGGCGTTGGAATCGTTGATCGGATGTCGCTGAAGGTTATAGGCGCTGATCAGGGCCTGCGCAGTGCTCTCCAGATCGGCATATTGGGCGAGATCGCCGATCTCGTCCCAGCCGATCGCCATGATGCCATCTCGGTAGAATTCCTCCCAGTATTTGGCGTTCGGCCCAGGAGCGTACACCCAAACGCGAGGGCCGCCATGGTCTCCCGCTGGCTCGTCTATGGCCGGGATGTCGTCTTTCTCAGCGGTGTCGGCGTCATCGGCTGCTGGAGGGACGGCTGACGGTTGGCCCTTTCTCCAGTAGTTCATGAATGGCCTTAGCTTCTCCCGGCGTCACCATGAAGTTCGTTCCCTGACTGAACTTCAGGATGGAAAGCTGGGACAGCCGGGCATCGGCTTTCAGCCCTTCCTTGGATAGTGCGGGCGAGACGACCTGATCCAAGCGCAGCCGTACACGTAATTGCTCGCCGCTGAACCGCTCCTGATCGTGCGCGAACTGGAAGCTTTCTTCTTCATCGCCCATCAACGCCGGTCCGGCGAGCACTGTGGCAATGGCGATGATCCCGGCCTCTGGCCCGCTCCTCCACAGGAAGACCTCGTCGCCGGGCGCGATCTGGTTCTTGTAGGCGCTCACGGTCCACGTCATCTGAGACAATGCCCGCATGGCTGCATCAATGTCGTAGAACCGCGGATTTGCCTGGAAGATCCATGCCTTCGGCAGCCCCTCCTGGACATATGTCCCATTGCTGTTGATGTACTCCAGTACGCGCTCCTTGAAGGGCTGGTGCTCCGGCTGGTCGGCATACCAGACGTTTGACTGTCCCATGCCGCCCTTCCCTCTCGGAACCGGAAACGTGCGGGATTCGTCCGGCAGCAGGATGCAGTCATCCGCTGCGGCCGTCGCATAGAAGCCTATCGGCGTACCGTCATGTTCGCGCCCGGAGCCCTCGGGCGGCTCCTGGTATTCCCGGAAGAGCGTGGCCTTCTTGTACCATCCCGCGATCACCGGACCGTGCTCCGGCGATCTGGACACCGAAACGACGATCACGCCGTCCAAACGATCCTGTTCGGGAACTGCACCCAACCGGCTAAGGTTCACTTGCTGAGACCCGGTCTCGCCATAGCCATAGCAGTGCCCGTTGAATCGCTTGAAGTTCAGCATGGAGTAGTCCCATGCGTTCTCCTCTACCCACTTTCCGCCACCTTCGGGCCGGTCATCTTCGGAGATGCCTTGATACCGCTTCATCCAGCCGATGTTGAAGAAAATTAATCGTGCGGACATACTCATCGAAGTCGCCAGTATAGCGGGGCGCAGCGTCCGCTGATGACGCCGGTGCAAGCTTCCGCTATGGGCGTACCTACGCGGTTCCCTCACATCTCGGTGGCCGTTGACGGCGACCCACGCCTCTCGCCGCATTCCTCCTGGATGTGGCGGCGCTCCTGCATCGGCCGGTATCGCCTGTTGCATGACGCTTGGCGTGGCAAGACCTTCGCGAGCGGAGCAGCTCCATTTCTCAAGCATCACTGCGTGGCGCTCACCGTGCAAAACACACTGAACGGATACCGCGAATCTGGCGGTTCCGAGCCGATCGTCGGCCACCCGGAAACTAGTGGCCTGTCGTAAAGAGAGCATTACCGATGTGACGAGTGGGATCGGAGTACTTCCACTGGATAGGTTTAGCGTGAGTTGAACAAGCCTGGATGTACCGGGCAGGTCGGAGACGGAAGTGAAGACACCACGCGCAATCACCTCCCGCTCAATACATGCGAACCAGATTTCGACTTGATTGAGCCAGGATGAATACGTAGGTGCGAAGTGCAGCCGTACGTTGGGATGGGCAGCGATGAAGGAAATCCACCAGCTTCGTTTTGTGCGCCGAGCGAAATATCAGACGCTTGCAATTACGGCCGGTACACCGCATACGATGTATCGGTTTCCCAGACCCGCACATACGCTATTGAACCTCCATCGAGCCCTTTCTGAATCTCCTCGCAAATGAACTTTGCGATGTTTTCGGCTGATGGATTGATAACATCGAACGGCGCAATTTCGTTCAGATACTGGTGATCCAGATACTCGCCCGTTGCCCTCAGTTGCTTTTTCAACTTCGCAAAGTCATACAGCAGGCCGGTTTCATCGAGCTCCGGGCCCTCCATCCCTACCTGCACGCGATAATTGTGCCCATGCAGGTTCTCGCATTTCCCGTAATAGTTCCGGAGAGCGTGTGCGGCGGCAAAGGTATGTTCTACGCAGATCTCAAACATCAAAAAATTCTTGAACGTCGTCCAGCTTCTTGGTAAAGCGGTAGGGAGGCAAGCTCTTCAGAAATACACGCCCGTAAGAAAGCCTGGTAACTCTATTATCCAGCAGAACCAATACACCCCGGTCGCTGGTCCCGCGGATCAGCCGGCCGAATCCCTGCTTCAACGCTAGTGCGGCCTGCGGGATCTGATAATCCTCGAAGGCATTGCCTCCGCTCTGGCGCACTGCTTCGCTGCGCGCCGCAACTACCGGATCGGTCGGTACGGCAAACGGGAGCCGGTCTATGACAACGCAACTCAGTTGTTCGCCCTGCACGTCCACCCCCTGCCAAAAACTGGATGTTCCAAACAGCACCGCGCCGGGAGTTCTCCGGAACGTCTCGATCAATGCCGTTCGCGGCGCCTCACCTTGCAGCAACAGCGGATATTCGAGGCGTCGCCGCAGCAGTTCGTAAATCTGCCGCATCTGCGCATAACTGGTGAACAAGAGAAACGCTCTTCCGCGAGAAGCTTCTATCACGCGCTCGATTTCGTCTGCCGCGCGGCGCGCAAATTCCTGATGCCGCGGATCGGGTAAATGCGGCGGCACATAAAGCAGCACCTGCTTGCTGTAGTCGTATGGGCTCTCGACGTGCAGCGTACGCGCATGCGCCAAGCCTAATCGCTCCTGAGCGTAAGTGAAGCCGCCCGCGACCGTCAAGGTAGCGGAGGTCAGCACCGCTGTATCCAATTGCGCGAATAGCCGGGCGGGCAGGATCTTCGAAACATCGATCGGCGTCGCCTGCAGATAAGTTCCCCGCCCCCGCCCTTCAGTCCAGTAAACGAAAGATGCGTCCTCCGCTTCCATCCAGAAGCGAAGAGCCTGCTCGATCAGACGCCCGCGCCGAACCAGTGGAATCGTTTCATCCACGCTGCCCTCAACCAGTTCCAGACGCGCATGCAGCGCATCGAGCGCGAACAATAACTCGCGATAGACGTCCTCGTGATCCGCCAGGAAGCTCTCGTGCTCGCCGAAGCCGTGCCGTCCTTCGTGCGGAAACAGCCGGAAAAAGCCTTCCGAGCGCTCCCCGAGATACACCAGGCTCCGATCCAACTCCGGTGTCGCGAAAAACTTGCGGCGTGAAACAGCCGCTGTGTCTTTTATCAATTCTTGTATCTGCAGGTTGCTGACGGAGATTCCGAAATACTGCCCCGCGACGTCCTCGATCTCGTGCGCCTCGTCAAAAACCACTGCCGAGTAGTCGGGCAGAATCGCGCTGAACGGCTGATCGCGCATCGCCAGGTCCGCAAAGAACAGATGATGATTAACAATGATGATGTCGCTTTCAGCCGCCCGCCGGTGCATCTCGGTGATGAAACAGCGCTCGAACTGTTTGCATTTTTGCCCGGTGCAGGCATCGCTGCGCGCATCGAGCTTCCACCAGGTGCTGCTATTCTCCACGATGACGCGCAGCTCGCTCCGATCTCCCGTCTGTGTCTCGTGCTCCCAGTCGCGGATCACCTGAAAATCCCGCAGCTCATCCATTCCGGAGAGCATCGGTTCGCGCTCGGCGTCGTATAGCTTCTGCCGGCATAGGTAATTTGCCCGGCCTTTCATATAGCAGACGCGCAGCGGCCGTTCGAAGAGCGACTGCAGAAACGGAACGTCCTTCGAGTAAAGCTGCTCCTGCAAATTCTTGGTTCCGGTCGAGATCACAACGCGCTTGCCCGACAGAATCGCCGGTATCAGATAAGCGAGCGTTTTGCCGACGCCAGTCCCGGCTTCGACAATGAGATGGGTTTTTTCACAAAGCGCCGCTTCCACCGCTTCCGCCATTTCGAGCTGCCCCTGGCGAAACTCGTAGTTCGGATGCGAGCGCGAGAGCACCCCCGAGCGCACGAAGAAACTGCGGGCCGAAAGCTTCTTTGCCGGTGAAAAGGGCACTGCTCGGAGTGTATAACCTGAAATGACAGAGCCGCGCGTGAAGTCAGGCATTTCTCTCGCCCGCGTAATCCGGAACGGCACCGTCCGGAACGGAGCCCGTCTAGTACTATTTAACTATTACCGAGTAAATCCGGTCCAGATCTTCCTGAGAGTAATATTCAATCTCAATTTTTCTGGGCAGCAGCCTGACCCGCGTCCCAAGCGCCATCGACATTTCGTCGATAGCGGCGCGAACATTCGGGTCCACAGGCTCAGGAGCTTCTTTGGATTCTGGTGCTACGGGCGGAGCGGTCTGTGTAAGCCGCTTCACTCTCGATTCCGTCTCGCGCACCGACAGTTGATTCTGCTTAATCGCAGCGCATAGCGACGTTTGTTGTTCGAGATCGAGATTCACGAGCGCCCGCGCGTGCCCCATGCTGATCTCGCCGTTTATTAAGGCGTGCCGGGCAGACGGAGCTAACTTCAACAGCCTCAGAAAGTTGCTGACTGTTGACCGATCCTTCCCGGTACGTTCGGCGATTTGCTCATGGTTCAACTGGCGCTCGGTCAAAAGGCGATTGAAAGCGGTCGCGATCTCGATCGGATTTAAATCCTCGCGCTGGATGTTCTCGATCAGCGCGAGTTCCAACTGGTCGCCCTCTTCGACGGTGCGGATCAGCGCCGGAATCTCCTTGAGGCCAGCTAATGCTGCAGCGCGCCATCGTCTCTCACCAGCGATGATGCGGTAAGCCGCCTCGCCTACGCGCCGAACGGTAATCGGCTGAATGACGCCGTGCGCTCGTATGGAGACGGAGAGTTCGGCGAGCTTGTCGTCATCGAAGTGGTCACGAGGCTGTGAGGTATCGGCTTGGATTCTGTCGAGCGGAATATTCTGAAATTCCTCGGAGATCCCAGTTTCGGCAGCGGCGGCCGGTCTGGATTGGGGAGCGGCGTTCGACCTACTCGGCAGGAGCGCCGAAAGCCCCTTGCCCAGCGCCTTGCGCTGACTTCGATCGGGCTCTTTGTTCATGGGCCAGAATTTCCTTTGCGAGTTGAATATAGGCCTCGGCGCCGCGTGAGCGCGGATCATAGGCCAGAATAGTTTTTCCGAAACTGGGAGCCTCGGCGAGTCGAATACTTCGCGGGACGACGGTTCGAAAGACCTCTTCTTCAAAAAATTCACGGAGATCGGACTCGACCTGCCTGGTCAGGTTCGTTCGGTCGTCGTACATGGTCAGAAGAACGCCTTCAATCTTGAGGCCTGGATTGAAGGCTGCTTTAAGGCGGTCGATAGTATCTATGAGCTGCGAGATGCCCTCTAGGGCGAAAAATTCGCACTGGATCGGGATCAGGACAGAATCTGAGGCCACCAGAGCGTTCAGTGTAAGCAGGTCGAGTGCAGGGGGGCAATCGACCAGGATGTACTGGTAGTCGGATCTAATCGGCTCCAGGGCATTCTTGAGGCGTTCTTCACGCGATTTGGCATCCACCAGATCTAGATTGGTGGCGACCAGGTTCTGATCGGCGGGAAGGAGCGATAGCCCTTCGAAATCGGTAGGAATGATGACTTCGGCGGCCGTTGCTTCTCCTAGAAGCACGTCGTAGATCGTTTTCGTCTCAGGTGCTTTCTGTGCGCCCACTCCACTCGTAGAATTCCCCTGGGGATCGGAGTCGACGAGGAGGACTTTGAGCTCGGAAGCAGCCAAAGCTGCGGCGAGATTGATGGCGGTGGTGGTTTTGCCTACGCCGCCCTTCTGGTTAGCGATAGAAATAACTCTGGCCAAGACTCAGCAATCCTAACACGGACGGCCCGGGACAATGTTCCACGTGGAACATGGAGCAATGTTCCACGTGGAACATTAAGTTTGAAGAGCTGGGCTGAGGCCCAAGTAAATGTCGAGTACCGCCACCGCGGCCGGCGTTACCCCGGGAATACGGGCGGCCTGCCCCAGGGTTGTGGGCCGAACCCGCGTCAGCTTCTGCCGCACTTCGTTCGACAAACCTGGAATGTCCTCATACGCAAAGCACACGGGAATGGCCCTGTTTTCCGAATTCTGGAGCTGTAGGATCTGGCGATCCTGCTGAGCTAAGTACCCGGCGTATTTCGATTCGGTCTCAACGGTCGTCAGGACCCCGTGCCGAACAGGCTTGCCCATTTGCCCCGTAATCCAGCACTCAAGGATCGAGATCTTCGCCTCCGGGCGGCGCAGCCAAACCATCAGCGTAGGATTATCTGTTGCCGTAGCCAGTCCGATTACGTCCGAGAGCGCTGTGGCCCGGGTCCGTTCGAGCAAGTCTACGATTTCGGCCTTCTGCCGCTGCTTTTCGCAGAAGATCTCCCATCGGGAGCGAGTGACCAAGCCCATCTGATACCCCCGCGGCGTTAATCGGTCATCTGCGTTGTCGATACGCAGGTGCAGCCGGAACTCCGCTCGCGACGTAAACATCCGATATGGCTCGTCTGCGCCCTTATTGACCAGATCGTCCACCAGAATGCCCGGTGTATCCGTCGTTGCGGCCAAGCCGGAACTCCGGGAGACCCTTGATTTTGCACGCCGCATTTAGTCCGGCCATCAATCCCTGGCAGGCGGCCTCTTCGTAGCCGGAGGTCCCATTGATCTGGCCGGCCAGAAACAGCCCAGGAATGGCTTTGACTTCGAGCGAATGGGCCAGTTCGCGGGGATCGACAGCATCGTACTCGATGGCATATCCCGGACGGATCATCTCGGCGTCTTCCAGGCCGGGAACCGAAGCCACCATGGCGGCCTGCACATCGATCGGCATACTGGTCGACATGCCGTTTACGTAAACTTCGTGCGTGTCAATGCCTTCCGGCTCCAGAAAAATCTGGTGCCGGCGCTTTTCCGGGAATTTGACGATTTTGTCCTCGATCGAAGGGCAATAACGCGGGCCAACGCCCTCGATTTGGCCGCTATACAGGGGTGACCGCGCAATGCTCTCGCTCAAAATGCGGTGTGTCTCGTCGGTCGTGTAAGCGAGGTGGCAGCAGACCTGTTCGCGGTCAATCTTCTCCGTCAGAAATGAGAATGGCGTCGGCACAGCATCTCCCGGCTGCTCCTCGAATCGCGACCAATCGATCGTGCGGCCGTCCAGACGGGGCGGCGTGCCGGTCTTGAGCCTCGTCCACTGCAGTCCAAGGCCGCGAAACTGGTCAGCCAGCGTGTTCGAGGGCGCTTCGCCATTGCGCCCGCAAGCGTAGCGCGTCTCGCCAACATGAGCCAGTCCGTTCAAAAATGTTCCGGTCGTGATAATGACGGCTTCGCAAAGCAGATCGCGTCCATCTTTGAGGCGTACTCCGGCGATGCGCCTGGGCAGTTCATTTGGCAGAAATAGCAGTTCCCCGACCTCGGCTTGCAGTATCCGCAAATCCGTTTCCTTCTCGAGCCACTCGCGCATCCGGATGCGGTACTGCTTCTTGTCGCACTGTGCGCGGGGCGACCAGACTGCTGGTCCCCGGCTGGTATTCAACAACCGGAACTGGATCCCCACAGCATCCGTCAGTTCCCCCATCACGCCACCGAGCGCGTCGATCTCGCGCACTAGATGGCCCTTCGCGATGCCGCCGATCGCCGGGTTGCACGACATCTGCGCGATCAGGTCGATATTCATCGTGACCATCGCTGTATGCAGCCCCAGACGCGCGCACGCACGAGCTGCTTCACAGCCCGCATGGCCCCCGCCGATCACCACGACATCGTACTTCTTCTGCATTAATGGAATCTCATCCGTTATTCTAGCTTTGAAAATGAGGATTCTCGTCATTGGCGGGGGCGGCCGCGAACACGCGCTCGTTTGGCGTCTTGCGCAATCGTCACAGGTGGAGCTGTTTGCCAGCCCAGGCAATCCTGGTATTAGTAAGCTAGCTAACATTCTGCCTCCTATGGCTGTCGATGCCGCCGCTGAAACCGCCGAATCACTCAAGATCGATCTGACTGTCGTCGGTCCGGAAGCGCCGCTGGTTGCCGGCATCGTCGATCAGTTCAAGAGCCGCAATCTTCAAATCATCGGCCCTACGCAAGCCGCAGCTCGCCTGGAGAGTTCAAAACTATTCGCCAAAGAATTCTTTCAGCGCGCGGGAATACCCACGGCGCGATCCGGAACCGACATTCGGAAGTTCGGCTTTCCCGTGGTGATTAAAGCCGACGGATTGGCAGCGGGCAAAGGCGTGGTGGTTGCGCAGAATGAAGCAGAGGCACGGAGTGCCCTTCAGCGGCTGGGACCCGACGTCGTCATTGAGGAATTTCTGGACGGCGAAGAGGTCAGCTTTATCGGGTTGAGCAATGGCAGCGATATCGCGCCCTTTCTTCCTACCCAAGACCACAAAAGGCAACTCGATGACGATCAAGGCCCCAACACCGGCGGCATGGGGGCGTATGTAGATGAACGCATTCTAAGCGCCGCGCAATCCGGCGAGATCATGGATCGCATCATGCTTCCGGCGATCGCCCACATGAAGAAGGAAGGGAATCCGTTCACCGGCTTTTTGTATGCAGGCCTGATGATGACGGCAGAGGGACCTAAGGTGCTCGAATTCAATGTGAGGCTGGGCGATCCCGAGGCGCAGGTCTTGATGCATAGCTTCGACGGCGATCTGGCCGCGGCGCTCGAGGCTTCCGCGCATGGGGAAAAACCGGACTTACGTCCCAGCACCGCGGGATGCTCGGTCTGTGTAGTAGCGGCCGCTGCAGGCTATCCGGATAAGCCGCGAACGCGAGACGCCATCACCGGCATCGAAGAGTGTGAGGCAACTGGCGCTACCGCATTTCACGCCGGCACTGCCCGGCAAGACGGTCAGCTTGTGACCAGCGGAGGCCGTGTCCTCGGTATTACAGCAAAGGGCGGTACCCTTCCGGCGGCAATCTCCAAGGCCTACCAGGCCATCCAAACAATTCATTTTGACGGCATCCAGTACCGCACCGATATCGGCCGCAAGGGCTTACGCCGCTGGTAGACTTTGAAATGCGGGGACGTAGCTCAGATGGATAGAGCGGCCGCCTCCTAAGCGGCAGGCCGGCAGTTCGAATCTGCCCGTCCCTACCAGTCCCTTTTCATTACTTTGCGGCAACAACGTCGCTATACTGTAGCTCAGCACTATTGGCGAGGAGGCTTCTCATAGATGTTTTACGTTCGAGCACTGTGTATGTGCGCGATGCTGCTCTTGACGACTGGAATCTCGTTTGGGCAAGTGCCAAATCAGGCCAGCGGAGAGGCCAACCTGATTCTGCCGGACCTGTCGCAGGCCACGTTTTTCGGCGGCCTTATCAACGGCCGGTCCCTGCTTCTTTACGGCATGATCATCGTTGTGTTCGGATTGCTCTTTGGGCTGGTGATCTACCGCCAATTAAAAGCGGCGGCCGTTCACCGGTCGATGCTCGAAATATCTGAGCTGATTTACGAAACATGCAAGACGTACCTGGTCGTGCAGATCCGGTTCCTGCTCATCCTGGAGATCTTCATCGGGGTGATCATCGTGTTCTATTTCGGATTTCTGGAACACTTCGCAGCCGTGAAGGTCGTGATTATCCTGCTGTTCAGCATTATCGGCATCTGCGGAAGCACGGGAGTGGCGTGGTTCGGTATCCGCGTCAACACCTTCGCTAATTCCCGCACGGCCTTTGCCAGCCTGCGCGGCAAGCCGTTCCCATGCTATGAGATCCCGCTTAAAGCCGGCATGAGTATCGGCATGCTGCTGTGCAGCGTGGAGCTCATTCTCATGCTCTTCATCCTGCTGTTCGTGCCGCATGATTACTCCGGTCCCTGTTTTATCGGGTTTGCGATTGGCGAATCGCTGGGCGCGGCCGCCTTGCGCGTGGCGGGCGGGATCTTTACCAAGATCGCGGACATCGGGGCCGACCTGATGAAGATCGTTTTCAAGATTAAAGAAGATGACGCGCGGAACCCTGGCGTGATAGCGGACTGCACCGGCGACAACGCCGGCGATTCGGTTGGTCCCAGCGCCGATGGTTTTGAAACCTACGGCGTCACCGGCGTCGCGCTCATTTCGTTTATCGTGCTGGCGGTGAGCAGTTCCCTCGTGCAGGCACAATTGCTGGTGTGGATTTTCGCCATGCGCGTGATGATGGTGATTTCTTCAGGGCTGTCTTATTGGATCAACGCCGCGTTTGCCAAGAGCAGGTATGCGAACGCCGATAAAATGAATTTCGAAGCGCCCCTTACGTCGCTCGTCTGGCTGACCTCGCTGGTTTCCATCGCCGCGACCTATATCGTTTCTTATGCGATGATTCCGGACCTGGGCGGCGACGCAAGCCTGTGGTGGAAGCTTTCGAGCGTTATCTCGTGCGGAACGCTTGCTGGAGCGGTCATTCCGGAATTGGTGAAGGTTTTCACATCCACCGAATCCAACCACGTGCGCGAAATTGTCTCTTCCTCGCGCGAAGGAGGCGCTTCGCTGAACATTCTGTCGGGCTTCGTCGCGGGCAATATGAGCGCCTATTGGCTCGGCCTCGCCATTCTCCTGCTGATGAGCATCGCTTACGGAGTCAGCACGCTCGGGCTCGACAACCTGATGGCTGCGCCCGCCGTGTTCGCCTTCGGTTTAGTCGCTTTCGGATTTATCGGCATGGGCCCGGTGACAATCGCGGTCGACTCGTATGGACCGGTAACAGACAACGCCCAGTCGGTTTATGAGCTTTCGACAATCGAACAAATCCCGGGCATCGAGGAGGACCTCAAGCGCAACTACGGGTTCGACGTCAACTTCGAGCGCGCCAAGGACAACCTCGAAGAGAACGACGGTGCCGGCAATACATTCAAGGCGACAGCCAAACCGGTCCTGATCGGAACCGCGGTAGTCGGGGCAACGACAATGATTTTCTCGATCGTCGTGGCGCTGACTCACGGCCTGAGGCCCGACCTGATCTCGAACTTATCGATTCTTCATCCGCCCTTCCTGCTGGGCTTGATTGCGGGTGGATCGATCATCTACTGGTTTACCGGCGCCTCGACGCAGGCCGTGACGACAGGCGCCTATCGCGCGGTCGAGTTCATCAAGGCAAACATCCGGCTCGAAGGCGTAACCAAAGCCTCGGTCTCCGACAGCAAGAAAGTGGTTGAGATCTGCACCCGCTATGCGCAGCGCGGCATGTACAACATCTTTTTGACCGTGTTTTTCGTGACGCTCGCTTTCGCTTTCGTTGAGCCTTACTTCTTCATCGGCTATCTGATTTCGATTGCGCTCTTCGGCCTGTACCAGGCGATTTTCATGGCCAATGCGGGCGGCGCCTGGGATAACGCGAAGAAGATCGTGGAGACAGAACTGAAGCAGAAGGGAACCGCGCTGCACGATGCCACGGTAGTAGGCGATACGGTGGGCGATCCGTTCAAAGATACATCTTCGGTAGCGCTCAATCCGATCATCAAATTTACAACGCTCTTCGGATTGCTGGCGGTGGAGCTGGCGGTTTCGTTGTCAGCCGATCACGGGCCCGGAATGAGTCATGTTCTCGCTGTCGTTTTTCTGCTGATCTCGATGTATTTTGTCTGGAGATCCTTCTACCGGATGAGAATCGGCGGCACCAACGAACCGCTGACCGAAGGATCGCGCACAAGTTCGACAGTATCGGTAGGCTGAACTTCCAGAATGGCCGGATCAGCAAGCGGCCACCTTTCCCATAGATCGCTGGGCTAGCCGGCTAGGTGAGACGCACCAGCGGGATTTCGCGCACTATCCGCGCTCAGGGAAAGCGCTGGCGGCCAGGAGCAATCGGCTTTCTTCAAGTTTTGCATGCTGTGCCTGAGCGCGAGTAATCAACTGTTCCAGGTCAACGCCGCGCACGCGATCATCAATCTCCGCAATGATAAGAAGGGCACGCCAGAGCGAGAGCTTACCGAGAATTCCGAGCGCGAGCGTTTCCAATGCCTGAAATGTTCCGAATGCATCGTTGTGACGGAGCTTGGCTCGGGTCACCTTCTCGGTGAGCCACGCGGCAGCTTCTTTCAGGTCCGGAGATCCCTTTCCGGCCCGGTCTACGATTCGCTGAAGCACGTCCCGGTCCTCCTCCACTTCCAAAAGTAGGTGAGAGGCGAGTTCGCCTAGCGCTTGGCCCGAGTAGTGGTCACGCAACGATTTCAGAAGATCGACGGCAAAAGCCGCACCGGCAAGATGATCGTGCAGATAAGTGACGAGTGGATCACTCATTGGAGGGAACCATTACATCACGGAATCGCCATCGGATTTGCGCCGCTAGGCCCCATCTATTTTTAGACTGGAATAATGCTACAGCGAGTCTGCGTGTTTTGCGCCTCTAGCCCTGGGGTCCGGCCCATGTATGTCCAGGCCGCCGGACACATCGCGCAACTGCTTGCGCAACGGGAAATCGGGCTCGTATACGGCGGTGGTAAGGTCGGCCTGATGGGGGCGCTGGCCGACGCTTGTCTCAACCACGGTGGACGAGTTGTGGGTGTAATGCCCAAGGCCTTAGTCGAAAAGGAGATCGCCCATCGCGGATTGAGTGAACTGCACGTCGTTGAGTCCATGCATGAGCGAAAGGCGCGCATGGCGGATCTCGCCGATGCTTTCGTCGCATTGCCCGGTGGTTACGGCACTTGGGAAGAGTTTTGCGAGGTACTGACCTGGTCTCAACTTGGATTGCATCGCAAAGCGTGTGCCCTGCTCAACGTGAACGGTTACTATGATTCCTTGCTCGCCATGGCGGACCGTGCTGTGGAGGAGGGCTTCCTACGCGATGTGCATCGTAAACTCCTGCTCGCCGATACCGATCCGGTCCGTCTACTGGATCGGCTGAACAGTTATACGGTCCCTGTCATAGACAAGTGGATCGACCGTTCGACCGCGTAATGCAAAACGAGAATCTGTGGCCTGAATGGAATACCTATTCGTAAAATAGCTATGCCGTGATAACCTGTGTTCATGGCGAAAGATCCTGAACGACGCGACCTTTTCGCAGGCGCGTTGGAACTGATGATTCTGCATTCGCTCCGGCTGAAGCCGATGCACGGCTATGCCTTAGCCAAGCACATCAAACAAGTTTCAGATAATCTGCTGCAAATCGAGGAGGGCTCGCTCTACCCGGCTCTGCAGCGCATGCTCAAAGAAGGATTGCTGGAATCGAAAGCGGGAATTTCAGCGAAAGGCCGGCCCACTCGCATTTACCGGCTGACGGCGGCGGGCAAGCGGCACCTGGAATCCGAGGTTTTCAGCTTCGATAGGATGCTGGCGGGAATCACTCGCGTGCTTGCAGTTTCAGAATTGTAGGCAACCGCATGCAATGGTTCAAACAGCTATTTACTCGCGGCCGGCGTTATGACGATCTTGCAGTTTCCATCAACGAACATCTCGAAGAAAAGATCGAGGAACTCATGGACGATGGCATGGCTCGAGAAGATGCCGAGAGAACCGCCCGCCGGGAGTTCGGGAATGTGACGCTGATCGGAGAATGCAGCCGCGAGGTTTGGAGATGGCCGACGCTCGAAAGTATCGGGGCGGATGCGAAGTTTGCTGTGCGGCAGCTCACGAAGGCGCCGGGGTTCACGGTGACAGCAGTTTTGACGCTTTCCCTGGGCATCGCGGTCAATGCAACTATGTTCAGTCTGGTCAGCGCGTTTCTGTTGCCTCATCTGCCTGGGCGTAATCCGCAAAACGTGGTGGTTGTCACCTCGGTGAATCCTAATCAGGACTTCTTGCCGGACACGAGTCCTGTTTCCGCGCCCAATTATCTCGCCTGGCGCGCAGATTCGCGCGTTTTTGCGGAAATGGCAGCAGCCGATGAATATCGTACGGCCGGATTGACAGGGCAGGGAGAGCCGGAAGTGGTCAGCTACGCGGCCGTATCGTCGAACTATTTCCATGTTTTTGGCGTTTCCCCGCAGCTCGGGCGTTCTTTCCTGGCGGGAGAGGATCGGCTTGGACGCGACCATGTCCTGATCCTCAGCCACGGCCTGTGGGAGCGGCGTTTCGGTTCGGATCCATCGATTATCGGGCGAACGGTACGCGTGGATCGCGAAGATTACGTGGTGATTGGGGTAATGGGAGCGGATTTTCAGCTCCTCGGCTTCACGCCGCAGATGTGGACGCCGCTGGTGTTAAGCGCGGAGGATCAGACAGTGGCCGGGCGCAAGCAGCGCTTTTTGTATTTGTTTGCGAGACTTGCATCCGGTGTCACGCTCGAGCAGGCGCGCGCCGAGTTGACGGTGCTGGCAAAACGGTCTCAAACGGATTTCCCCGTAATCGAGAAGCAATGGGGCGCAGCAGTTAGAAGACTGGGCGATTTCCTGATTCACGCTTTCGGAATTCGCACCGCGTTGGGGGTGCTGATGACCACGGTGAGTTTTGTTCTGCTGATTGCATGCGCCAATGTCGCCGGCCTGCTGCTGGCGCGCGCGGCCGGACGCCAGAAGGAATTGGCGATTCGCGTTTCGCTCGGCGCGAGCCGCGCGCGCGTCGTCCGGCAGTTGGTAACGGAGGGTCTGGTGATCGCGCTCGCCGGCGGGGGCGCCGGTCTGTTTCTCACATACTTCGGAATCAATCTTGTTCGGGCCAACCTGACTTTCGATGAAGTAGTCAGCGCTGTTCCCTTGGGGCTCAACAGCAGCGTTTTGCTATTTCTGCTCGGTGTTTCACTGGTTTCCGCCATGCTGTCGAGCCTTGTTCCGGCATTCAAGGCATCACGCACCGATACCAATGCGGGTCTGAAAAGCGAAAGCCGGACGGCCTCTGCCGGCCGCTCACAAAGCCGGCTACGTGGCGTGCTGGTCTGCTGTGAAATTGCCATCGCACTGTTTCTGTTGATCGGAGCCAGCCTGTTGATCCGCGGCGTATTTTTGCTCGATCATCAAAGATTAGGATTCCGGACAGATCATCTTCTTACCGCCGGTGTGGCACTGGATCATAGACGATACAACGATAGCTCTCATCAACTGCTCTTCGTTCGCGATCTGATCCGCCGTCTCGAACAGATTCCCGGCGTTGAGAATGCCGCCGTTGCTTCCGATCTTCCGGCCACCAATCCGGGCACCGTTCCGATCCACGTTAAAGGTCAGCCCAAATTGCTAGCCAACGAACAGCGGAGCGCGCTTGACGCTGTGGTTACAGCAGAGTATTTCCGGGCCGTGGGCCTCCCGGCACTGCGTGGACGCACATTCGCGGAGACAGACGATGCCAAGGCGCCGCGCGTAGTCTTGGTAAACGAAGAGTTTGTGCGTCGCTACTTTGAGCATCAAGATCCGCTGGGAAAGCAAATTCAACTGGAAATTAGAGGGGCTGCGCCATCCTGGAGCGAAATTGTGGGAGTGGTCGGTAACGTCAAGAGCTACTCCGAAGATGCTCGCGTCGATCCGGAGGTCTATGAATCCTTTCTGCAGCGGCCTGTCTCCTCTTTTGCTATCCTGCTCCGGTCGAATTTCGAACCGAAGAGTCTGTCATCCGCTCTCCGGCATGCGGTGGCGCAATTGGACGTGGAACTCCCGCTCTCTCGTGTAATGACGATGGAAACGGTCATTGAACGCCAGCGGAGCGGAAATCCATTGTTCACGCGTCTGCTGGGCACCTTTGCGCTTCTTGCCCTGCTTCTCGCAGCGATTGGGATCTATGGTCTCGCCGCCTATTCGGTGAGCCAGCGAACCCATGAGATCGGTGTTCGCATAGCTCTCGGAGCGAAACGATCGGACATATCCCGGATGGTCTTGAGGGAAGGCTTGAAGATGGCCGCGATCGGATCGGCGCTTGGCCTGGTGATGGCACTACCGCTGCCGAGACTCTTCGACGCTATGTTCGAGGGCAGCAAACTGGAGTTTGGCGCGCCCGGACTTTACCCGGTCGTGCTGGCGGCGCTTCTGCTGGTGACGACTTTCGCGATTTATGTTCCGGCGCGCCGAGCCACACAGATCGACCCCAACATAGCGTTGCGCGACCAGTAGTTTCAGAGGTTCTCACCCCGTGCAACCGCCCAAGCCGAACAGCCGGATGAGTTAGACTGCTTGCATGCTCCGTTCCGTAGGCATCGTCGGCCTTACTGCATTTCTTCTACCCGCGCTGTACGCACAGACTAGCCCGTTTGTCGGTCGTTGGGATTTCACCATCCATCAGTCGAATGGCCAACAAGCCGCCAACTGGCTGGGCATCAAAGAAAGCGGCGGCGGCCTCGATATCTGGTTCCAGCCCACTGGTGGTCACGTGTTTCAGTTAACCGATTACAAAGCTAGCGGCTCTCACCTGACGCTCAACATGGGCCATGGGCTGTCCTGGGAGCTTGACGCGAAAGACGGCAAACTGGTCGGAACACAGAAGCACGGAGAGCACACCATTGCGCTTACCGGTCTGCCGGCTCCCGAATTGAAGAGCGTTGAGCCAAAGGCCTGGACGAAACCCGTGAAACTCTTCAACGGAAAGAATCTCGATGGCTGGCATCCGATCGGCAATACCGCAAACAATCACTGGGTAGTGCAGGACGGAGATCTGCTGAATGAGAAGCGCGGCGCTAACCTCGCGAGCGACAGAAAATTTACGGACTTCAAATTGCACTTCGAAGTAAATTGTCCCGATGACGCAAACAGCGGCTTTTATCTGCACGGACGATATGAGCTGCAACTCGAGTATGAAAAGGAAGGCAGTGAGCCGCCTGAGCGCGGCATGGGCTCCATCTACGGCCGCATTGCGCCGAGCGTTACGCTGCCGCGGAAAGTGGGCCAGTGGGAAACATTCGATGTGACGCTTGTCGGAAGAATAGTTACCGTGACTCGCGACGGCACGCTCACGATTGATCACAAAGAAATCGAAGGCATCACTGGCGGCGCCCTCGACGCCAACGAAGGCGAGCCCGGTCCCTTTTATATCCAGGGAGATCACACCGGCGGTCTGAAGTTCCGCAACATCACGGTGGCCGTACCAGAGAAGTAAGGCGCTCCCTTAATATCGATGCTCATCTCGGGGTCGCTTACCCGCGAGATCCGTAAAACGCTGCAAACGTTCGGCGAGCTAGCGGAACGGCGCAGCGGCCAGCTGATTTTTCCCTGCGTGGTCATCTCCTCACCCCCTTATTGACAATCTATAGGAGCATTGCTAATCTCTTATTGGCTGTCTATAAGAGGTATATGGTTTCCTCCTCCCAATCTGAACTTCTGCAGGGAACGCTTGATCTGTTGATTCTGAAATCCCTCGCACTCGAACAGATGCATGGGATGGGCATCTCGCGCCGAATAGGGCAAATCACAAACGGCACCTTTGAGGTCAAGGCCGGCTCTTTGTTTCCTGCTCTGCACCGCATGGAAGAGGCGGGTTGGCTGACGTCTTCCTGGGGCGAATCGGACACCAATCGTCGCGCCAAATTTTATCGGCTGACCAAGTCGGGCAGGAGCCGTCTCCAAACTGAGGCGGAACGGTGGGAACGCATCTCGCTCGCAATGGCGAGCGCCCTGCGCGCTACTTAGGAGAGCAGATCGTGATCAGGCGGTTGAATGCGTTCGTTCGGAACATCTTCCGCAGGAAACGTCTGGATCATGACCTTGACGAGGAAATCCGCGCTTATCTCGAACTCGTATCGGCTGAAAAGGTACGGGGCGGAATGACCGCTGAAGACGCTGCCTGTGCCGCTCGTAGAGAGCTTGGAAGCGTTGAGCTGGTTAAGGAGAATGTTCGCGACATCAGAATCGGAGGTTCTATGGATGCCCTGCTGCAAGATCTTCGATACGCTGCACGCATTTTGCGGAAAAACGCAGGCTTCA